>NZ_JACVWU010000029.1 GCF_014596915.1 Streptomyces sp. TRM68416 | reverse complement strand
CCGGTGGACTGGCAGACCGGGCCGGTGGTGTGGGGCACCCCGGGCACCAACGGGCAGCACGCCTACTACCAGCTGATCCACCAGGGAACGAAGCTGATCCCGGCCGACTTCATCGGCTTCGCCCGCCCGGTGGAGGAGATGAGCGGTGAACTCAAGGCGCAGCACGACCTGTTGATGGCCAACTTCTTCGCCCAGACACAGGCGCTCGCCTTCGGCAAGACGGCCGAGGAGGTGCGCGCGGAGGGCGTGGCCGAGGAGCAGGTGCCGCACCGCACCTTCCGCGGCAACCACCCGACGACCACGATCCTCGCCCGCGAACTGACCCCGTCGGTGCTCGGCCAGCTCATCGCTCTCTACGAGCACAAGGTGTTCGTCCAGGGCGCGGTGTGGAACATCGACTCCTTCGACCAGTGGGGCGTCGAACTCGGCAAGGTCCTCGCCAAGCGCGTCGAACCCGCCCTCACCGAAGGCGCCGAGGTCCCCGGCCTGGACGCCTCCACCACGGCCCTGGTGGCCGCCTACCGTGAACTCAGGAAGTGAACTGACATGCAGCTCGGACTCATCGGCCTCGGCAAGATGGGCGGCAACATGCGCGAGCGGATCCGCCGCGCGGGCCACACCGTCGTCGGCTACGACCGCAACCCGGACCTCGCCGACGTGGCGAGCCTCGCCGAACTGGTGGAGAAGCTCGAAGGGCCCCGCGTCGTGTGGGTGATGGTCCCGGCGGGCGCCGCCACGCAGTCGGTCGTCGACGAGCTGGGGCAGCTGCTGTCCCCCGGCGACATCGTGGTCGACGGCGGCAACTCCCGCTGGACCGACGACGAGAAGCACGCCCGCGAGCTCGGCGAGAAGGGCATCGGCTTCGTCGACGCCGGCGTCTCCGGCGGCGTGTGGGGCCTGGAGAACGGCTACGCGCTGATGGTCGGCGGCGACCCCGAGCACGTGGCCAAGGTGCAGCCGGTCTTCGACGCGCTCAAGCCGGAGGGCCCGTACGGCTATGTCCACGCGGGCAAGGTCGGCGCCGGGCACTTCTCCAAGATGGTCCACAACGGCATCGAGTACGCGATGATGCAGGCCTACGCCGAGGGCTGGGAGCTGCTGGAGAAGGTCGACTCCGTCACCGACGTGCGCGAGGTCTTCCGCTCCTGGCAGGAGGGCACGGTCATCCGCTCCTGGCTGCTGGACCTGGCGGTCAACGCCCTCGACGAGGACGAGCACCTGGACAAGCTGCGCGGCTACGCACAGGACTCCGGCGAGGGCCGCTGGACCGTGGAGGCCGCCATCGACAACGCGGTGCCGCTGCCGGCGATCACCGCGTCCCTGTTCGCGCGGTTCGCTTCCCGCCAGGAGGACTCCCCGCAGATGAAGATGATCGCGGCGCTGCGCAACCAGTTCGGCGGCCACGCGGTCGAGTCGAAGTAGGCCGGGCCGTGGGGGACCTGCTGACGGTCCCCCACGACGCCGACTACAGCACGTCCCCGAACTCGCTCAGCACCCCCGGCGGGGCGAGGGCGTTGACGTAGTGGCCCGGGCCGTGGTCGTCGAAGGAGTACTTGAACGGGATGGTGCGGGTCAGTGCGAGTCGGGTGGCGAGGAAGGCCAGCGGGGCCACCACCGCGAGGCCGGCGAGCGAGTCCATCTGCGGGTAGTGCAGGCCCGGTTCGTCCACCTCGGTCCAGCCCTCGTCGTGGGCCCGCAGCAGCGGTCGCAGGGACCGTCCGGCGCTGTCCGTGAACCGCGCCGCCAGCTCCGACCAGCCGCGGCGGGCCACCGCCCGCAGGGCTTCGCTCGGCAGGGTGAGCGCCTCGATCGAGGCGTCGGTGGCGGTGGTGAGCAGCTCGTCGGTCAGGCCGCGGCGCCTGCGGTAGTGGAACTCGCGGCCGAAGGGGGCGTAGGGGCCGACCGGGCGCGGTGGCAGCGCGGGGACGACGTCCCGGTCGAAGATGTAGCGCAGCAGCCGGTCGCGCAGCACGTGCACGTCGTGCGGTCCGGGCACCTCCGTGCAGGCCTTGGCGAGGTCGGGGCCGCCGACCATCGGCTGGCCGAAGGTGTACACGCCCTTGAGCCGGTCGACGATGTGCCGGTAGCGCGGTTCGTGCACCAGGGTCAGCGCCATGATCGCGGCCATCGCGCCGCCGAGGCTGTGCCCGGTGATGTAGAGCGCCTCAAGACCGCCGCCCCGGGTGCCCTCCTCCCGGGAGTCCACGGACTCGCCGCGCAGGGCGCGTTCGAGGGTCTCGATGATCAGATGGCGGGTGGCGCGGACGTTGCGGTAGAAGCCGGCGTGGACCTCGTGGCGGCGGCCCTGGAGTTCGACCGCGAGCATCTCCGGGCGCACGTCGGCGTCGGTGAGGATGCTGATGATGTCCTCGGGCTGGGTGCCGCGGTAGCACAGGATCGCGACTCTGCGGCTCTTGTCCTGGATCAGGTAGCCGGCCGAGGCGATGTACATGGCGTCCACGCGCTGTTCGAAGACCCGGCAGTTGTTCTCCTCCAGGCCCAGCCGCGCCATGATCATGGAGACCGTCTCAGGGTCGCCCACCTGCGCGAACCCGGCGTACGCGTAGGCCGAGCAGGTGGCCATGACGTGTGGGATGACCCCGTCGGGGTCGGGCTGGAGCTTCTCCTCGGCCAGCCGGTCGACCAGGTCGGGGTAGACCGGGAAGGTGCTCGGATCCGTCACCGCCTTGCAGGGGCGCAGTGCCGTGAAACCGGGCGCCTTGACAAATGTGTCCCGCATGAGGGACCTCCCCCGGAGCGTCTGCGGGTCGTGAGCACACCACCGGGCGCGGCCGCCGTCAATGGACGGGGAGTCGATCCCCGGCCAACGCGGGTGCGTCCGCGTGGGGTTGCCGGTGACGGACGGGACGCGGGCGCGTGCCGCCCGCCCGGCTGACGTGCTCCCCCGCCGATGGTTCACACCGGAACAATCCGGACCGGATCGGCGCGAACCGTCGCTGTGGCCGCGTCGGGGCCGTCGGTAGCGTGCGGCCCCTGTCCCGTACTACGCATCCGTACCCGCGAGGTGGACGACGATGGCCGACACCGGACAGCACGAACAGCGCTACGAACGGTACGACGGGGGCAGTCCGGAGGCGGAACGGCTGCTGTTCGAGCGGCTGGCCCGCGAGCTGATGGAGGTGCAGGTCCGCAATCGCCGGGCGGCCGGCGGTGAGGTGGCCCGGACCTTCCACGCCAAGGCGCCGGTGGCCGTCGAGAACGCGCGGCTGCGGTTCCACGACGATCTGCCGGCCGCCCTGCGCGTCGGCTTCGCCCAGCCGGGCACCGAGTACCCGGCGGTGGTACGGCTGTCCAACGCGAGCGGCATCCGGCAGGGCGACGGCTCCCCGGATCTCAGGGGTGCGGCCGTACGGGTGCGGGTGTCGCAGGACGAGAGCCACGATCTGCTCGCGACCGGCCACCCGGTCTCGCACGCCCGCAACGCACGGGAGTTCGTGGCCTTCGCCAAGGCGCTGGCAGGCGCCCGCAGCCCGCTGCAGAAGGCGTTCGGGCTGTTCGTGAAGCTGCCGCTGGCCGTGGGCCTGGGCACCGCCACCCGGATGCGGCGCAATGTGCAGGCCGCCACCCGACGTACCGTCAACTCGCTGGCGAACGAGACGTACTGGAGCCGGGGCGCGATCCTGTGGGGGGAGGCGGGACCGGTGCGCTACCTGCTGCGGCCCGCGCCCGGCACCCCGCCCGCGCCGGCCCCGGACCGCCGCGACCCCGACCACCTGCACCACGAGTTCGCCCGCCGGCTCGCCCAGGGTGACGTCTCCTACGACCTGTGCGTGCAGCGCTTCGTCGACGAGCGGCGCACCCCCGTGGAGGACGCGTCGGCGGAGTGGAAGGACGCGGTCTCGCCCGCGGTCCCGGTGGCCCGACTCACCCTCCCGGCCCAGGACCTGGACAGCGCGGAGGCCAGGGCGGCCGCCCGCCGGGTGGAGGACCTCTCCTTCAACCCCTGGTACACCACCGACGAGTTCCGCCCGCTCGGCAACATCAACCGGGCCCGCAAGGCGGCCTACCGGGCGGCGAGCGCCCACCGGCTGGGTCTGCGCTTCGTCACCGAGGAGCCGGTGCGCAACAAGGTCCTCGGCCGCCCGGTGGAGGCGGTCTTCACGCTGCTGAACCGGTATGTGCCCTGGCACCGGCTGCCGTTGCAGCTGAGCCTGCTGAACCTGGTGTTCCTGCGCAAGGTGCTGCGCCGCCGCAATCTGATCGACACCGAGCCCCGCGAGGCGCCGCCGCGCGCCCAGCGCGTTCCGGAGCCGATCCCGGAGCGGCTGCGCACCGAGCGGTCCTACGACGGCACGTACAACGACCTGTCCGAGCCGCGCATGGGCGCGGTCGGCTCGGCGTTCGGCCGCAACATGCCGCCGGTGCACCGACCTGACCTCTTCGACGTCCCGAACCCGGTCACGGTCAGCCGCCAGCTGCTGTACCGCGAGAGCTTCCTGCCCGCGACCTCGCTGAACGTACTGGCCGCCGCCTGGATCCAGTTCCAGGTGCACGACTGGGTCAACCACCGCCGCCACAAGCCCGGCGAGCACAGCGTCGAGGTACCGCTGCCGCCCGGCAGCGGGCCGTGGCACAACACGCCCGGCGGCCCGGCCGAGCACGTGATGCGGTTCGCGGAGAACGAGGGCATCGAGGTGCCCGGCAGCCCGCCCGTCCTGTTCGGCAACACCGCCTCGCACTGGTGGGACGGCTCGGAGGTGTACGGCGGCGACGAGGAGACGGCACGCCATCTGCGCGAGCCGGAGGGGCGTGCCGAACTGCGTTTGGAAGACGGGCACTTGCCGACCGGCTCCAACGGCGGCATTCCGCTGACCGGCTTCAGCGACAACTGGTGGATGGGCTTGAGTGCCATGCACACGTTATTCGCGCGCGAGCACAACGCGGTGTGCGCGGCGCTGCGCGCCGAGTACCCGGCGATGGGCGAGGAGCGGATCTACCAGACGGCCCGGCTGGTGGTCTCCGCGCTGATCGCGAAGATCCACACGGTGGAGTGGACACCGGCGATCCTCGCCACCGAGGCGATCGACCTCGCCCTCCACACCAACTGGCAGGGCCCACCCGCCAACTGGCTGAACCGGCTGGGCCTGTGGCTGTTCGAGGCGCACTCGCTGACCGGCATCCCGAAGACGCTGCCGGACCATCACACGGCCCCGTACTCGCTGACGGAGGACTTCGTCACCGTCTACCGCATGCACCCGCTGATCCCGGACGACTTCGAGCTGCGCGAGCACCACTTCGGGCGGCGGCTGGAGACGGTGGGCTTCCTGGACATCCAGGGCGGCGCGGCCGAGTCGCAGATCCGCAAGACGGGCCTGGCGAACACGCTGTACTCCTTCGGCATCGCCCATCCGGGCGCGATCACCCTGCACAACTTCCCGCGCTCGCTCCAGGAGTTCGAGCGGGAGGGCGAGATCATCGACCTGTCGGTGGTGGACCTGGTCCGCACCCGGCGGCGCGGGGTCCCGCGCTACAACGACTTCCGCGAGGGCCTGCACAAGCCGCGCATCCGCTCCTTCGAGGAGCTGACGGAGAACGCCGAGACACTGGCCCGGCTGAAGGAGGTCTACCGCTCGGTCGACGAGATCGACACCGTGGTGGGCCTGTTCGGGGAGAACCCGCCGACCGGGTTCGGCTTCAGCGACACCGCGTTCCGCGTGTTCATCCTGATGGCGAGCCGGCGCCTGCAGTCCGACCGCTTCCTGAACGTCGACTACCGGCCCGAGGTGTACACCCCGCTCGGCATCGACTGGGTGGAGCGGGGCGACATGAACGCCGTCGTCCTGCGGCACTGCCCGGAGCTGGCGGCGCTGCTGCCACGCGGGGCGAGCGCGTTCGCGCCGTGGCGGACGGTGCGGCCGACGGAGGAGAACCGGGGGTGAGTTGACAGGCGCGGTGCGTCACGTCAGAGTCCCGGCTGATGGACACAGACGATCTTTCACCGGCCGAGCTGCGCGTGTGGCGTGCCTTTCCGCGGGGCGAGACCGTGGACTTCGGCGCCGGGGCGGACGACGACGCGGCCTGGGGGCCGGAACGTACCGTGAGGGCCCGCGTGTTGCGGGCCCTCCTGCTCAACGGGCCCCACGAGCCGGGTGAGATAGCCGCCCTCAAGCTGTCGGGCGCCCGGGTCACCGGCACGCTGGACCTGCGGTACGCGACGGTCGACAGCGTCGTACGTCTGAGCCACTGCCGGTTCGACGAGGTACCGGACCTCTCCGGCTCCCAGTTGAGCTATCTGAACCTGAGCCACTCGGAGCTGCCCGGGCTGTCGGGGGCGCGCACGCGGGTGGACGGCAGTGTGCGGCTGAGCGGATGCCGGTTCCACGGGCCGGTCTACCTCGGCGGGGCCCGGATCTCCGGGGTGCTGTTCCTGGAGCGTGCGGAGCTGTCCGCCGGGGGCTCGACGGAGACGGCCCTGGGGCTGAACCAGGTGGTCATCGAGGACCGGCTCTGCGCGCCCGGACTGCGCGCCCGGGGCCGGATACGGCTCAACGGAGCGACCGTGGCCGGCTCGGTCGACCTCCAGGACGCCGACCTCAGCCACCCCGGCGGCACCGTCCTCGACGCCGAGGCCCTCGACGTGGGCGCCAACGTACAGGCCCGGCGGCTGCGTGCACAGGGCCGGATCGATCTGCGCGGCGCGCGGGTGCCGGGCCGGATCGACCTGCTGCGGGCGACCCTGTCCAACCCCGGCAACACGGCGCTGCGGGCCAGCAGTTGTGTCATCGGCGAGCTCTGGCTGCGCGAGGGCCCACCGATCGTCGGCAGGCTCAACCTGCGCCGCTCCCAGCTCGAACAGCTCGATCTGGAACCGGAGATGCTGCCCGACCAGGTCCGCCTGCTCGACCTCACCTACACGTTCCTCACCCCGCACGAGCCGGTCGAGCGCCGACTGCCGATGCTCACCCGGGACGGCGGCGCCTACGACCCGCACGGCTACGAGCAGTTGACCGCCGCCTACCGCCGCAGCGGCGACGACCACGCCGCCCGGCAGGTCCAGCTCGCCAAGCAGCGCCGCCACCGCGCCACCCTCTCCTGGTACGGCCGCCTGTGGGGCTACGTCCAGGACGCCGCCGTCGGCTACGGCTTCCGCCCGCTGCGCGCCTTCGGCTGGCTGCTTTCCCTGCTGGCCGTCGGCTCGATCGCGTTCGCACTGGACCACCCGCCCGCGCTCAAGCAGGAGGAGGCCCCGGAGTTCAACCCGGTGTTCTTCACCCTCGACCTGCTCGTGCCGGTGATCTCCTTCGGCCAGGAGGGGGCGTTCGCCCCGCAGGGCGCCCAGCAGTGGCTGTCCTACGTCCTCGTCCTCACCGGCTGGATCCTCGCCACGACGATCCTGGCCGGCGTGACCCGGACGGTCAGCCGCCAGTGACGGCATGCAACCGAGCCCCGCTCCTCAGTTGTTGGACCAGCCCCGCGTGCACAGCACCAGCCGGTACCCGTCCGGGTCCTCGACCGTCACGCCCCATGCGTTCCAGTACGGGTTGGGCGACTCGACGCGCTTTCCGCCGTGCCGTTCCAGACGCGCCACCACCTCGTCCGGGACCGGGCCGTCGACGTAGATCACCAGCAGGTCCTCCTCGGTGGGCCGGGGCTCGACGGGCCGGGCGGGCTCGTGGACGAGTTCCAGGTGCCAGCCGGCGTCGGGCCAGCCGAGCATGAGCAGATCGTGCTCCCCGTGCCCCGGTCCCGCCTCGGCCCGCCATACGACGCTCAGCCCGAGCCCCTCACCCCAGAAGCGCTCGGCGGCCGTCAAGTCCCGTGAGGGCCTGGCGATGCGGATGTGGGCACGGCCGTCGACCGGCATGCTGCCTCCCCTGTCTGAGATCATCTGTTCACCTCGCAGCCTAGGAGCGCCGCCCCCACCGGACCATCGGTCGTCCGCCCTGCACCCGGAGGCCTAGGACCGCGCGGCTATCGTGGCCCGATCACGGGAGCGCGAGCGAGGGGTGGCGAAGGCGTGACGGGGGACGGGTGGATACGGGTGCCGGTCGGGGACGACGCGGCACGCTGGGCCACACGGGGGCGCAGCCGCAAGGTGCTCCTCGTCGTCCACAACGTGACGGCGGCGACCCGCCTCCTGGACGTCCTGCCCCTGTTCCACGACGACTTCCGGGTGCAGTTGCTCGCGACCTGCCCCGGCTCGTCGGCGTTCCGGGCGGGGATCGCGGAGCTGCTGGCGGACACAGGGGTGCCGGTGCTGCCGTGGGACCAGGCCCGGAAGACCCCGGTCGCGCTGGCGATATCGGCGAGCTTCGGCGGTCAACTCCGATCAATTCCAGGCGAGTTGGCCATATTGTCTCACGGCGTCGGATATACTAAAACGCTGCCGACACCCGACACCCGACACCCGACACCCGACACCCGACACCCGACACCCGACACCCGACACCCGGCGCCGGGCAGAGGGCGGCGGCGTCGGATCCCGTCTTCGGCATGTCCCGGGAGTGGCTGCTCGACGAGGACGGCCGGCCGATCGCGGACGCACTCGTCCTCTCGCATCCCGAGCAGTACGAGCGGCTGCGCCACGTCTGCCCCGAGGCCGCGCCGACCGCCGTACTCGCGGGCGACCCGTGCTGGGACCGCATGCTGGCGGCCCGGCCGTACCGCGAGCGCTTCCGCCGCGCCCTCGGCGTGGGCCGCGGCCAGCGCCTGCTGGTCCTCACCTCGACCTGGAACCCCCAGTCGCTCCTCGGTGACGACGGCGACGACGTCCTGCCCGCCCTGCTGCCCAGGCTGACCTCGGAGTTCCCGGCCGACGAGTACCGGTTCGCGGCAGTACTGCACCCCAACATCTGGCACGGCCACGGCCCCGGACAGCTCCGCGCCTGGCTCGACCGCGCCCGGCGCGCCGGGCTCGCCCTAGTCGACCCGCTGCACGGCTGGCGCCAGGCGCTGCTCGCCGCCGACGCGGTCATCGGCGACCACGGCTCGGTCACCTACTACGCCGCCGCCCTCGGCGCACCGGTCCTGCTCGGCGCCGCGCCCCTGACCGGCCTCGCCCCGGACGCCCCCGTCCACACGTTCGTCCGCACGGCACCGCGCCTGAACCCGGCGCTCCCCCTGCTCCCCCAGGTGGAGTCACTGATCGCCCGGCACCAACCCTCCCCGGAACCCGCCGAGTTCATCAGCTCCACCCCGGGCGAGTCCGCCCCCCGCCTGCGCCACCTCTTCTACGACCTGATCGGCATCCCCGAACCGGACGCCCCGGCCCGCCTCGAACCGCTGCCCCTGCCCCCGTACGAACCCGCCCGGCGCACGGTGCCGCTCCTTGTCCTCACCCGGCTGCTGGGGGCGGGGGAGGTGACGGTCACCCGGTACGCGGGCCCGCATCCCGCCCCGTACGACACCGGCGAGGCGCACACCGCGGTGCACGAGGACACCCGCGAGGCGGACCAACTGGACCTTGCCGACGTGGTGTTCCGGTACGGGGACGCCGACGACCCGCGCTTCGGCTCCCCCGCCCGCTGGACGGCGGAGGTCCTGGACCGGCATCCGCACTGCGCCCTCGCGGCCTACGTCACCGGCCCCGCCTCCTGCCTCGTCCGCACCCGCTGCGGAGCGCTGCTGCGGGTGGACGCCCGGCCCGGCGCGGACGCCGCCGACCCGGCCGCGTACGCCTCGGCGCTGCACGCCTGGCTCGCCGCCGGCAAGTCGCCGCAGGAGCTGTACGGTCCGGGGCTGACGGTCCGCACCGGGGGCACCGTGCATCGGGTGACCGTCACTCCGGCGTGACCGTCACTCCGGCGTGACGCACCGCTCCCGCAGTGTCCGCAGCCGGGCCAGGTGGTACTCCGCCTTCTCCCCCGCCAGCGCGGCCATCGCCTCGTCGACGAGGGGCAGCGCGGCTTCGGACTCGCCGCCGTCCAGGCGGGTTTCGGCGAGGTCGGTGAGGGTGCGGGCGGTGTTGTAGTTCTCGCCGGTGTCGCGGAAGAAGCGCAGGGCGCGCTCCAGGTGCGCGACCGCTTCCGTGCGGCGGCCCTGGCCGCGCAGGGCGCGGCCGCGGTGGCGTTCCAGCAGGGCCCGGGCGCGGGGGAGGTCGGCGGCGCCCTCGTCGTCGGGGCCGATGCCGTCGAGGATTCCGTACGCCTCATCGAAGCAGGTCTGTGCCTCCTCGAACCGCCACTGGCGCAGTCGGAGCAGGCCGAGGAACTCCACGGCGGAGGCGTGCCCGCGCAGGTGTCCGGCGGCCCGCTCGTCCCGGGCGGCGGCGAGCGCCTCGGGCTCGGCCTCGTCCCATCGCCTCAACTCGGTCAGGGTGTGGGCGAGTTGGGCGTGCAGGGCGCCGGACGTGCGTGTCCCGGGTGCGTGGGTGTCGGCGACGCGGGTGCCGATGCGCAGGGCGGGCAGCAGGACGTCGTGGTGGCCGGCCTTGAGCTGGAGCGGCCACAGGGCCTGGCAGAGCAGGAGGACGGTGTCCGTGTCGCGGTGCTCGTCGGCCGCGCGCACCGCCTCTACCAGGCCGGGTGCCTCGGCGGCCAGGGCGGCGACGGCCGTGCCCCGGTCCGGGTAGGAGACGGGCGAGGGCGCCGAGGGGACGCGCCAGCTCTCCGGCAGCGCCGCACGGGCCGCGCCGACGGCGAGGTCCCGGTAGTGCTCGGTCACGCGGGCCACGGCGGCGGAGCAGGCGGCGATGCCGTCGACCGTGGCCGCCGTGCGCTCGGCGTGGGCGCGGACGGAGGGCCGGTAGCGGTAGCGTCCGGTGTCGGTGCGGTCGAGGAGCAGGGCGTCGGCGAGTTCCTCCAGGAGGCGCGCGGCGTCCGTCCGCGGCACCTGCGCGGCGCGCGCGGCCGCAGCCGGGTCGAGGGCGGGCCAGTCGCGCAGGCCGCCGAGCCGGTACAACCGGGCCGCGTCGGGGGTGAGCAGACGGTAGGAGTCCTCGGCCGCGGCGCGGACCGGGTCGTCGTCGGACTCGGGCAAGGCGGCCTCCCGTGGGGTCGTCAGGCGGAGTGCGGCGGCGTGCAGGGCGTAGGGGCGGCCCGCGCAGCGGGTCAGGACCGCGGGCAGCGCGGTGCGGGCCGCGGCCACCGCCGACGGGCCGGCGAGGTTCTCGAGCATGCGGACCGCGTCGCGTCGCGCGAGCGGTCCGACCTCGACCGGCAGGGCGCCGAGGCCGGCCGGCGGCTGCCGGGCGACGACCAGGGTGAACACGTCGGGCGCCGAGACGATCAGCGGCTGCACCTGGGCGGCGGAGTGCGCGTGGTCGAGGACGAGGAGCGCTCTGCGCTCGGCCAGGGTGCGCCGGAAGAGGTCGGCGCGGTCCTCGGCGGCCGGGGGCATCTCCTCGTCCGGCAGTCCGAGGCGGCGCAGGAGCGTGGCGAGGGCGGTCGCGGGAGTGAGGGTGCGCAGATCGGCGTAGAGCTGGCCGTCGGGGAAGCGGGCGGTGTGCCGCCAGCCCCAGTGACAGGCGAGGGTGCTGGTGCCGATGCCCTCGGGGCCGTGCAGGAGGGCGAGGCGGGGGCGGCCGTCGAAGGGGCGGGTGGCCTCCTTGTCGAGGAGTTTCAGGGCCTGTTGGCGGTCGGTGAAGAAGCGGGGCGCGGCGGGCAGCCGGGGGCGCAGCGGCGCGCCCGCGCCGGGGACGCGGACGCCGCGGGCGAACAGGGCCCAGTCCCGGGCGAGTTGGTCGTCCGCGCGTATGCGGTCGTGCACCAGCCTGGCCACTTCGTCCCGTGCGCCGGGGGTGGTGGGGGCGGGGACCTCGCGTCCGGTGACCCGGCGGACCAGGCCGCCCGTGGACTCCCAGACCCATCGCCCGGCCTCGCTGCCCATGCCGGAGCCGACGGCCCCGAGCACGGCGCTGATCGCCCCCACCGAAATCAGATCCATCATCGCGCCCGCTCCCCCGGCTCGCTCACTGTGGATCAACTCTAGTGTTCCGGGGTCGAGATGACGACGCATCACGGATCGGACTTGAACCTGACACCGGTGTCAGGGTCGACCCTGCCGCCATGACCACCGTTGCACAGAAACCAGCCCCGGCCCGCGCCCTTCCCCTCCCCGCCCTGCTCGCCCTGGCCACCGCCGTCTTCGTCACCAGCCTGACCGAGACCCTGCCCGCGGGCCTGCTGCCCGCGATGAGCGCGGATCTCGGCGTGAGCGAGTCCGCGGCCGGGCAGGCGGTGACCGTCTACGCCGTCGGTACGGCGCTCACCGCGATCCCCTTGTCCGCGGCCACCGCGCACTGGCGGCGCAAGCGGCTGCTGCTGGCGGCGATGGCCGGGTTCGCCGCCGCCAACACGGTCACCGCGGTCTCCGCGAGCTATCCGCTGACCATGGCGGCCCGTTTCGTGGCGGGCGTGGCGGCCGGGCTGGCCTGGGCGCTGCTGGCCGGGTACGCCCGGCGTCTGGTGCCGGCCGCGGTCCAGGGCCGGGCGGTCGCGGTCGTGATGGCGGGCGTACCGGTGGCGCTCTCGGTGGGGGTGCCGGCGGGCACGTACCTGGGCGGGGCGCTGGGCTGGCGGACGGCGTTCGCGCTGATGACCGGGGTGACCGTGCTGCTGCTCGGCTGGATCGCGCTGCTGGTCCCGGACCGGCCCGGGACGGAGCGCGGCGACCGGGCGCCGGTGCTGCGGACCCTCGCCGTCCCCGGTGTGGCGCCCGTCCTGTTCGTCACGCTGGTGTTCGTGCTGGCGCACACCGTGCTGTACGCCTACATCGCCCCGTTCCTGGACCGGTACGGCATGGGCGGTTCGGCCGATCTGGTGCTGCTGGTGTTCGGCGCCACCTCGCTGCTGAGCATCTGGATCGTGGGCGCCCGGATCGACCGCGGGCTGCGCGCGCTCACGGTGACGGCCGTACTCCTGACGGGTGCGGCGGCCGCGCTGCTGGCCGCCTTCGCCGACCGCCCGGCCCTCGTCCACGCGGCGGCGGCCCTGTGGGGACTCGGCTGGGGCGGCGCCCCCACCCTGCTGCAGACGGCCGTGGCCGACGCGGGCGGCGAACAGGCGGACGCGGCGCAGGCGATGCTGGTGACGCTGTGGAACGCGGCCATGGCCGGTGGCGGAGTGGTCGGCGGCGTGCTGCTCGGCCTCTTCGGCGCGACCGCGTTTCCGTGGAGCGTGCTGGCGCTGCTCGTGCCCGTGCTCGCGGTGGTGACGGGAGCACGCAGGCACGGCTTTCCGGCACAGAGGCGGTGACGGTTACGGCGCTTTCGGGATCCCGTACGCCCGGTCGACCTTCAGCCGCAGCACCAGCCTCCCGTCGCGGACCATCGCGGCCCGGTAGTCGTCCCAGTCGGGATGCTCGCCCTGGACGTCCCGGAAGAGGCGGATGAGCTCCTCGACCGTGTCGTCGTGCGGGTCCTTGGCGACGGGCGTGAGGTCGGCGGTGCCCTCGACGACGGTGTAGGCCCAGCGGTCGGCGCTGGTCACGTGGTACGAGGCGCGCGGGTCCCGGCGCAGGTTGCGGGTCTTGGCGCGGTCGTCCGTGAGGGAGACCCGGATGATCCGCTCGTCCGGGTAGTAGGCGTGGTTGACGTTCGACAACTGGGGCCGGCCGTCCCGCTTGAGGGTTGCCAGTACCCCTCCGTTCTCCTCCGAGAGCAGCCGGAGCAGGGCGTCCTGATGCGCGTCATGAGTCATGCCGGGATCAACCATGCGGGGCGGGCCGCGCATTCCTCGGGCGGACCGTGTCCGTGCCGGGACGTTTCGCCGCGGCGGCCGACGAGCACGTCGATCGGCAGGACCGCACACGCGTTCCTGCGCGACGATGAGGTCCGAGGCCGCTGCGGCTGGGTATGCCGTAGCGCACCTCGTGAGACGCACGCACAAGGAGAGCGATGGCACTGCTGCGACAAGAGGTCGACCCGGGCGAGGTCGGGCTGGACGCGAAGGCGTTGGACCGCCTCGACCAGCACTTCGCGCACTACGTGGACGAGGGGCGACTGCCCGGCTTTCTGGTGGCCGTGTCCCGCGGCGGGCGCGTCGCCCATCTCACCGCGCACGGCCACCGCGACCTCGCGGCCGGGCTGCCCGTGGAGGCCGACACGCTGTGGCGGCTGTACTCCATGACCAAGCCGGTCACCTCGGTGGCCGCGCTGCTGCTGGTGGAGGAGGGGAAGCTGTCGCTCGACGACCCCGTGGGCCGTCACCTGCCGGAGTTCGCCGAGCCGCGCGTGTACGTCGAGGGCTCCGGCACCGCCGTGCGGACCCGGCCGGCCGCCGGGCCGATGCTGATCCGGCATCTGATGACCCACACCGCGGGCCTGACCTTCGCCTTCTACCGCACTCATCCGGTCGACGCCCTCTACCGGGAGGCCAACCTGGAGTCCGCGGTGCTGCCGGGCTCCGACCTGGCCCGGACGGTCGAGGTGTACGCGAGCCTGCCGCTCCAGTTCGACCCGGGCACCCAGTGGAACTACTCGGTCGCCACCAACGTACTGGGCCGGGTGATCGAGACCGTCTCCGGGCAGCCGCTCGACGAGTTCTTCGCCGAGCGGATCTTCCGCCCCCTCGGGATGACCGACGCCGGCTTCTGTGTCACGGACGAACAGGCGCCCCGGCTGGCCGAGTTGTACGGCGAGACCGACGACGGGGGGATCACGCCGATCCCGGGACTTCCGCTGCGCGGCCGCCCCCGTTTCCTGTCCGGCAGTGGTGGGCTCGCGGCCTCCGCGTACGACGTGCACCGGTTCATGGAGCTGCTGCGCCGCCGCGGTGAACTCGACGGCGTGCGGCTGCTCGCGCCCGGAACGGTGGACCTGATGACCTCCAACCAGCTGCCGGGCGGCGCCGATCTGCGCTCCTTCGGCAGCCGTCCCGCCCACGACGAGCCCGGCAACGACGGTGTCGGCTTCGGCCTCGGCGTCTCGGTGGTCGTCGACCCGTCCCGTACGCGGGCCCCGGCGGGCCTGGGGACGTACGGCTGGAGCGGGGTGGCGACCACCACCTTCTGGGTGGACCCGGCCCACGATCTGACCGTGCAGTTCATGACGCAGGTGCGGCCGAGGACCTCGCACACGGTGTACCCGGAGCTCAAGCGGCTCGTGCACGAGGCCGTCGTCGGCGACCGGGCACCGTTCAGCTGTCCACCCGCAGCGTGAAGTCCACCCCTTCGCGGGCGAGTTCGCGCAGCCACTGCTGCGACCGGTCCGCCGTCTCGGCGGCCCGGTTCAGCCCCGGCGGCAGCTCGCCGTCGAGCACGTGGCCCACGCCGATCGCCAGTGGCCGGGAGACGCAGCGGGCCATCGCGCTCTCCTCCTCGTCGCCCACGAGGTCGAGGAGGTAACTGCCCGCCCAGGTCTGCCCGGTCGCGCCCCGCACCTCCAGGGAGACCGCGAGCACGACCCGGTCCCGGTCGGCGTCGGTGGTCGGGTAGGTGTCCGCCAACTCCCGGGCCAGGGCGGCGATCCGGGCGTCGTCCCCGGTCTTCAGCTCCTCGAAGACTCCGTCCCAGGCGCGCAGCCAGCCGTCCAGGCGCAGGGTGCCGCGGACGAAGGTGCGCGGCTTCCACGCGGCAGGCAGCCCGTACTGGGCGACGAAGGGGAGGCTGTCCCGGTTGGGGTAGACCTCGAAGGCCTCCCCTTCGACGACGTGCCGCCGGGTCGCCTCCCAGGGGCGGTCGACGGTGGTCTCGGCGCCCTCGTCGATGTAACGGGCCGGGGAGCGCAGGGCGTTGAGGACTCCCGCGGGCGCCCAGCTGAAGCGGTAGCGGAAGTCGTTCGGCTCGGCGGGGACGCCGCCGCAGTACGAGGTGAGCCGGTACGAGGCTGCTGTCGTCTCGCCGATCGCCTCCCGGGCGCGGGCGACGAGGGCGTGCGCGAAGAGGTGGTCGATGCCCGGGTCGAGTCCGGCCTCGGTGAGGACGACGAGCCCGGCCTTCTCGGCGGCCGGGACCCGTTCCAGGACGGCGTCGGAGACATAGCTGGAGCAGGCGAAGTGGGCCTTCCGCGCGACGCAGACGGCGAGGATCCCGGCGTGCTCGGGCGCGGGCAGCATCGACACGACGACGTCTCCGGGGGCCAGTTCGGCCGTGAGGGCGTCGAGCGAGTACGCGCTCGGTACGGCGTGCCCGGCCAGGCCCCGCTCCTCAAGGGCCTGTTCGGCGCGTTCCTCGGTGCGGTGCCACAGCAGGACCCTGTCGGCCGTCTCGCACAGGCGGGCCAGGCCGCTGCCGGTGGACAGTCCGGCGCCGATCCAGTGGACGGTGCCGCTCGCCGGAACCAGGTCAGACATGACGGAACTCCCCTTCTGCGATGCCGAGTTCACGGCAGGCCTGATGGAACCGGTCCAGACAGCGCGCCCAGGGCGCGCCGGTGGCGAAGTCCAGGAGCTGGGGCAGCAGCGCCGCCGAGAAGTCGGTGCTGGACTCCTTCGGCAGCAGGGACGGCAGGTTGTCGATGGCGATGAGGTCCAGCGGCGGGTCCTCGCGCAGGCGGCGCGCCGGTTCCGTCCAGTCGGTGGTGCGGTCGTAGACCGGCAGGACGTTCAGCGGCGAGCCGACGTCGCAGGTGACGTCGCACAGGGTGCGCAGCCGGCGGGCGGGGTCGTCGAGGTCCTCGTCGCGCAGGAAGGGCGGGACGGGGGTGGTGGCGAGGACGGCGTTGACCATGACGTCGTGGGCGAGCAGGGCGGGGCGGTCCAGGTCGCGGGTCTCGGCGAGGTCCCAGCAGGTCGGCTCGGTGCCGGCCGCCGCGAAGGCCACACGCGCGCCCCGGCCGCTGCGGCCCAGGGCGCCGATCACCAGCGCGGTGAACTCCTCGTCCCCGGCGGCGGGCCGCAGCCGCTCGTCCAGCTCCTCCTTCGCCGTCGGCACGAGCGGCGCCTTCAGCCGGCCCCGGTGCCGCAGCACGGCCAGGGCGGCGCCCAGATACCCGGCCCAGAACCCGAACGCGGCCAGCCGCCGCCCGTCCTCGTCCACCAGGTACTCCAGGTCCAGCAGCGCCCCTCCCCCGGCCGCGAACCGGCCGAGCAGCCCGGCCGCCCCGGGCTGCCGCTTGTAGGCGTGCCCGAAGAAGACGTGCCGGTGCGTCAGCCGGTCGGGCGCGTCGGGGAGTTCCTTCAGTCCTACGACGACGGCGTCGTCCGGCGCCGACACCCACGAGCCCGCGGGCGCGACCCGGGCGCCAGCCGCCTCGTACTCCTCGATCGGGAAGATCCGCTGCGGGGACTCCTCGACGGTGAGGGTCACGCCGCTGTCGACAAGCCGCCGGGCGTCGGGCGGCACGATCGGGGTGCGCCGCTCGGTGGAGCGGACCTCGTGGCGCAGCCACAGGTGGAGCTCGGTCATACGCGGTTGGCCTCCGGGCGCAGGGCGTCGGCCGCGAACCGGCCGGCGTTCAGGGGGCTGGTGTCCACGAAGGGTACGCGCCCCAGGTACAGGTCGCGGACGACCTCGCCGACGGCGGGCCCCTGAAGGAAACCGTGGCCGGAGAAGCCGGTGGCGTAGAGGAAGCGGGAGGGGGAGGGCGCCTCGCCGATCAGCGCGTTGTGGTCGGGGGTGACCTCGTACAGGCCCGCCCAGCCGCCGGTGCGGCGCAGGTCGAGCAGGGCGGGGGCGCGCCGCTCCATGGCCTCGTACAGCCGGGGGATCCACCGGTCATGGGTGGCGGTGTCGAAGCCGGGGCGCTCGTCGGGGTCGGACATGCCGACGAGCAGGCCGGGACCCTCGGTGTGGAAGTAGAGGGTGCTGCTGAAGTCGATCGTCATGGGCAGGTCGGGCGGGAGCGCGGCGACCGGTTCGGTGACGGCGATCTGGCGGCGCAGCGGCTCCACCAGCAGGTCCACGCCGGCCATCGCGCCGACGGCCCGGGACCAGGCTCCGGCGGCGCAGACCACCGTGTCGGTGGCGATACGGCCCCCGGTGGTCCGCACGCCCGTGATCGTGTCGCCGTGCAGGTCGATGCCGGTGACCTCGGTGTGGCGCAGGATCGTCGCGCCGTGGCGGCGGGCGGCGGAGGCGTAGCCGTGGACGACGGACTCGGGCGTGCAGTGGCCGTCGTCCGGCGAGAACGCGGCGGCCAGCAGTCCGTCGGTGGTGATCAGCGGGGAGAGTCCGCGCGCCTCGTCCGGGTCGAGCATGCGGCTGGGCACGCCCAGGGAGTTCTGGAGGCGGACGCCGGCCTCGAAGGAGGCGACCTCCTCGGGTGTGGACAGCAGGAACAGGTAGCCGACCCGGTGCAGGCCGATGTCATGGCCGGTGTCCGCCTCGAAGCGGGCGAAGGCCTCCAGGCTGCGGGCGCCGAGGCGGATGTTCAGTTCGTCGGAGAACTGCGCCCGTACTCCGCCGGCCGCCTTGGAGGTGGAGCCGGAGGCGAGTTCGTCCCGTTCGACGAGGACGACGTCAGGTACGCCCGCGCGGGCCAGGTGCCAGGCGATGCTCGTGCCCATGACCCCGCCGCCGATGACGACGACGGACGCCTTCATCGCCGTACCCCCTTCGCCGCGTGGACCACGGCCCAGGCCGCGGCGGCGTCCTGGATGCCGAGGCCGACGCTGTTGTAGTAGACGATGTCGTCGGGCGTGGTGCGGCCCTCGTGGGTGCCGGTCAGGACGCCGCCGAGGGGGATCAGGTCCGCCGGTGCGAGGCGGGCGGCGGTGATCGGGCCCGCGTGGTGGGCGGCGGTCTCCGGGTCGTCGACAACCACCCGAGCGCGTCGTACGACCTCGGCGTCCACCTCGCATCGGGTCGGCTCGAACGAGCCCACGCTGACGACCGTGCAGCCCGGCGCCAGCCACTCCCCGCGCACGACGGGGGTGGTGCTGAGCGTGCAGGCGGCGACGAGGTGGGCGCCCGTCACGGCCGCCTCCGCGCTGTCCACGGCCTCGACGGCGAGCCCCGGTTCGACGGCGAGGGCCTCGGCGGCACGCTCCCGGTGGGCCGGGTTCGGGCTCCACAGCCGTACGGACTTCAGGTCCCGCACCCGGGCGAACGCGCGGGCGTGGGCGAGGGCCTGGGTGCCGGAGCCGATCAGGGCCAGGTCCGCGCTGTCGGGCGTGGCCAGCGCGTCGACGGCGACAGCGCTGCCCGCGGCCGTGCGCAGGGTGGTCAGCGCGGTGCCGTCCATGACGGCGGCGAGGCGGCCGGTCACCGGGTCGAGGGCGGTGACGACGGCGTGCACCGTGGGCAGCCCGGCCGCCGCGTTGCCCGGGTTCACACTGCCGATCTTCGCGACCGCCCCGGTGTTGGCCGACAGCCGGGAGACGTACGCGAAGACGACGCTGTCGTCGAAGCGGCTCGGGTGCATGATCTTCCCGGGCAGGTCGGCGCGGCCGGAGCCGAGGGCCCGGAACGCCGCGCGCTGCGAGGCGATCGCCGCGTCGGGGTCCAGCAGGCGGGTCACCTCGTCGCCGGAGAGGAAGAGGACGTCGTCGGTCATTCCCTCTTCCTGTCCCGGCAGTCCTCGCGGCAATCAGGACCAGTGCGCCACCGCGTCCAGATGGGGCAGGTGATGGTCCATCCGCTCCCGCTTCGTCCGCAGATAGGTGATGTTGCTCTCGCACGGCGGAATCAGCAGCGGCACCTGCTCGGCGACCTTGATGCCGTGGCTCAGCAACGCCTCGCGCTTGCGCGGGTTGTTGGACATCAGGCGGACCGACTTCACGCCCAGGTCGTCCAGGATGCGGGCGGCCACGCCGTAGTCGCGGGCGTCGACGGGCAGGCCCTGGGCGAGGTTCGCCTCGACGGTGTCCAAGCCCTCCGCCTGCAGGGCCATCGCCCGCAGCTTGGCGAGCAGGCCGATGCCCCGGCCCTCGTGCCCTCTGAGGTAGACGACGATGCCGCGGCCCTCGGCTACCACCGCGCGCAGCGCGGAGGCCAGCTGGTCGCCGCACTCGCAGTGCCGGGAGCCGAAGGCGTCGCCGGTGAGGCACTCCGAGTGCAGCCGGGTGAGGACTTCCTCGGTGCCGATGTCACCGTAGACCAGGGCCACTTGCTCGTCGCCGCGGTCGTGGTCGAGGTAGCCGACCGCCTGGAATTCCCCGTACACGGTGGGCAGCGGGGCATTCACGACGCGTTCCACGCCGGTGCGCTGTGGCGCCTTCGTGCCGAGTACGCCAATTTTTTCTGTCATGATCTGGTTCCTAAGCAGAGACGAAAGGCCGTGAAAAGATGAGTGGTTCGGGAATACGTTCAGCGGTGTACGGTCTGTTGCCCGCGGACACCACGGAAGACGTACGGAGCCGGGGCGCGGGCGTCTCACCGCAGGTCGCCGTCCTGCCCGTCGGGAGCTTCGAGCAGCACGGCCCGTACCTTCCGCTGGCGACCGACACCCTCGTCGCGTGCGCGGTGGCCCGGGAGATCGCCGCCGCGTATCCGGTGCACCTCCTTCCTCCGGTGACCATCTCCTGCTCGCACGAGCACGCGGCGTGGCCGGGGACCGTCAGCATCTCCTCCGTGACCCTCCATGCGGTGGTGCGGGACATAGCGGACTCGCTCCGCCGGTCCGGCGTCGACGCCCTGGTGGTGGTCAACGGGCACGGCGGAAACTACGTACTGGGCAACGTCGTTCAGGAGGCCTCCGCGCGCAATGAGCGGATGGCACTTTTCCCGGCCGCGGAGGACTGGGAGGCGGCGCGGGAGCGGGCCGGGGTGGTCACCTCGCTGCTCACCGACATGCATGCGGGGGAAATAGAGACCTCCATCCTTCTGCATACTCATCCGGAAATGCTGCGCCCCGGACACGAGACTGCCGACTTCGTCGCGGACGACCGACGCCATCTGCTCTCCCTCGGTATGTCCGCCTATACCGATTCGGGTGTCATCGGGCGTCCTTCCCTGGGATCCGCGGAAAAAGGGAAGGAACTCCTGGCGAGCCTTGCGGATTCCTTCGGGTCATATTTCTCCTTGCTGACCTCGGCCGCGTCCGACTCGTCCGACTCGGAATAGGCCGACCGCCGGCGGGCGAGCAGGACCAGGGCGCCGGGCAGGCTGGCGGCGAGGCAGAGCACCCCGTAGACGACGGCGACTGCCAGTCCGCTGCCCGCACCGAGCCCGGCGGCGCCGAACGCCCAGGCGGTGACGCCCTCCCGGGGGCCCCAGCCGCCGACGTTCAGCGGCAGGCTCATGGCGAGCAGGGCGAGGACGGCCAGCGGCAGCAGGACGGCGGCGGAGGCCGTGGTGCCCGCGACCCGGGCCGCGAGCACGAACATCACGAGGTGTCCGGCCAGCACGACAACGGAAGAGACGGCGATGGCGGGCCAGTTGGAGCGCGCGAGCAGTCCGCCGAGCGACGCGCGCAGGGCCTGGGCCCGGGGCCGGTTCATGCGCAGGGCGAGGAAGACGGCGAGTCCGCCCACCGCGGCGAGCGCGAGCAGCGGGGCGAACTGCCTGGTCTCCGCCCGCACCGGCGACGGCACGGTCAGCAGCACGACGGCGCCCACGACGACCAACGCGAGCTGTCCGGCGGCCCGTTCAAGGACGACGGACCGCACCCCCCGGCCCAGGTCCCCGGCGCTCCTGCCGTGCCGCACCGCCCGGTGCACGTCGCCCAGGACACCGCCGGGCAGCGCCGCGTTCAGGAACAGCGCACGGTAGTAGTCGGCCACGGCCTCCCCGAGCGGCAGCCTGATCCGCAGCCCGCGTGCCACCAACTGCCAGCGCCAGGCGCTGAACACGGTGGTGACGACGCCGATCCCGACAGCCCCCGCCACGCTCGCCGCGTCGATCCTGCGCAGCCCGTCCAGCAGAACACCGGTCCCGAGACGCCACATCAGCACGGCGAGGATGACCACTCCGGCGACCGTACCGAGGTGGGTGCGCAGTGCCCGGAAGCGGGACGGGCGGGGGGTGGGTGCGCAGTGCCCGGGGGCGGTTTCGGGGCGGGGAGCGGTGACGATGACGCCGGTGTGGGAGGAGGAGACGGCGGCGGAGGAGACGGCGGTGGGGGGCGCGGGTGCCGGGGCCGGGGTGATCGTGCCGGGTGGGGCCGGGGGTGCGGCGACCGAGGTGATCATGCCGAGCGGGGCCGGGGAGGCGGACGCCAGCATCACGGCCGTAGCGGAAGCACCCGCACCAGGCCGAACCACGGGCACGGACACCGCCGAGCCGGCCACAGCCGAAACACCCGCGCCAAGCCGAGCCGCAGACGCGGAACCCGGTGCCGCGGCCGAACCGGAAACACCGGCATCAGACCGGACCGCAGACGCCGAACCCGGCACCGCGGCCGAAGCCGACGCAGGCGCGGCAGGCCGGGCCACGGGTGCGGAGGTCGGCGTCACGGTCGCCGTCGTCGGTACCGACGCGGCCCTGGGGGCAACCTCGGTCGGGCGGACCCGCGTCGGGCACCTCCGGGTCCCGCGTCGGTCGGCCACCCACGCCACCACGGTCTGCGCGCTCATGACGCCGTCCCGCCCGTCGGCCGGGACAGGGCCAGCAGGTCGCTGTGCTGGACGACGACGTGCAACTCCCCCGCCTCGCAGGCCTCCAGGCGCTCGCGGAGGTAGCGCTCGGCGGGGACGCGCAGTTCGGGGCGCTGTTCCACCGCCGCCCCGACCCAGCCGCGCAGCCACTGGGCGGTCAGCGCGGAGTCGGCGGGGCCGAGCCGCCAGGGGCTCGGGTGCAGCCGTACCGTGGCGCCGCGTTCGGAGAAGGCCTCGCAGGCCACCGTGATGGCGTCGGGGCCGAGCAGCTCCGTGCGCCGCTGGTGGGCGTTGAACGCCTCGGCGATCTCCTGGTCGAGCGGATGGGCGGGGGTGAGTTCCACGCGCCCGGCCACGGACAGCGTCAGCAGCGCAGGACAGCCGGCGCCGGTGCACGCCTCGGCGAGCGTCTCGACCTCCTCACGGGTGAGGACGTCCAGCAGTGCGGAGGCCGTCACCAGGGAGGCGCCGGTCAGGGCGTCCGGGGTGAGCCGGGCGACGTCGCCGCGGCGCGTCTCCACCGTGACCCGGCTGCCGTCGGCGGCGGCGCGCGGGGAGGCGACGGCGGCGAAGTGGAGCAGGTAGGGGTCGCGGTCGTGCAGGATCCAGTGCTGGGGGCCGTCGAGGCGGGGCGCGAGCCAGCGGCCCATGGAACCGGTGCCGCAGCCCAGGTCGTGGATGACCAGCCCGTCGCCCCGGCCCGGCAGGTTGGCCAGCCGCATCCGCAACGGGTCGAGCAACTCCTGCGCCCGCGCGAGCCCGTCCGGCGCCTCGCGCAGCTCCAGCCACTCGGGCGCGTACCGCGGCTGCTCCTCGGACCCGCCCTCGCGCAGCTTCACGGTGGGCCGCTCACCGGGCCGAGGAGCGGCGGGCCCGGCCCCGGCGATCACACCGCCACCGGAGTCCGGAGCCTCCGGCACGCCCTCAGCCCGCCGCCCCGCGGGCTCCGCGCCCGGACCGGAAAGGGGGGAGCCGTGCGAGGTGGGGCCCTGTTCCGGGTCCGAGGCCTGGGCTTCCCGGTCCGCCGGCCCCCTCTGGCCCGGCACCAGTCCCGCCTCGCGCGTCGTCGCCGTCTTCCTCATGCCGTCCTCCTGGGATCGTTCGGCAGTCGGCCCAGTACTCCGGCCAGGCTGCGGGCCGTGGCCGCCCAGCCGCCGAGGGCGGCCCGTCGGCCCCGCGCGGCCGCCTTCAGTCGGCGTCGTACGTCCGCCTCGCCGAACCAGCCGCGCAGTTCGACGGCGAGGGCGGCGGGGTCCTCCGGCGGAACGAGGATGCCGGGCATCCCGCCGTCGGGGGCGCGGCCGACCGCCTCCGGCACGCCACCGACGTCGGTGGCGAGGACGGGGATGCCGCGGGCGAGGGCCTCGGTCACCGCCATGCCGTAGGTCTCGGCGTAGGAGGTGAGGACCATCAGGTCGGCGGCGGCGTAGCTGGCGTCGAGTTCGGCGCCGGCCTGCGGTCCCGCCAGCAGCAGCCGGTCCGCAAGGCCGTGCCGTGCGATCCGCTCCCTGAGCCCGGCCACGTACTGCGGGTCCTGGGTGAGGCTGCCCACGCACACACAGCTCCACGGCAGGTCCTTGACCGCGGCCAGCGCCTCCACCAGCCGGTGCTGCCCCTTGCGCGGAGTCACCGCGGCCACGCACAGCAGCCGGGAGACGCCGTCGGTGCCGGAGGCGGGCGGGGCGATGTCGGCGCCGGGGGCGGCGACATGGACCCGGTCGGGGGCGAGGCCGTGGTGGGCGACCAGGCGGCGGACCGCCCAGTCCGAGGTGGCGATCACCGCGGGGACGGCCCGCAGCACGGTGCGCTCCCGGGCGTCCAGTTCCGCCGCGACGGACGGCGGGAGCCCGGTCTCGTCGCCCAGCGGGAGGTGGACGAGCACGGCGATCCGCAGCCGCTGCGCCTCGGGCACGACGATCTCGGGCACGCCGCAGGCGACCAGCCCGTCCATCAGTACGACGGTGTCGTCGGGCAGCTCCCGCAGCACCCGGGCGAGTTCCGCACGGGCCTCACCGCCGGGCCGGGGCCACTCCCCCGCCACCGCGCGCTTGTGCACCTGCCAGCCGAAGCCCGGCAGGTCCAGGCTCACCCGCCGGTCGTAGGCGTTGCCGCCGCTCGGCGCGGCCGGGTCGTCGACGCCGCCCGGCATGACGAAGTGCACGGAGCGCAGGGACATGGGGACGATCTCGGCGTTCTTCAGGGCCGCGTGCTGCACGGGCACATAGGCCAGCGGGGCGCGGTCCACGGTCATGTCGGTCACAGGCCACGCTCGTAACTCGCCCAGGCGACGTGCGACTCGTGCAGCGTGACGGTGAGGCCGGCGAGCCCCTTGGCGCCCTCGCCCAGGGCCCCCTTGTGCACGCGCTCGGCGAGGCGGTCGGCGATGACCTTGGCCAGGAACTCCGTGGAGGTGTTGATCCCGGCGAAATCGGGCTCGTTGTCGAGGTTTCTGTAGTTCAGCTCGGCGACCACCGCGCCGAGTTCCTGGGTGGCGAGACCGATGTCGACGACGATGTTGTCCTCGTCCAGCTGCTCGCGCCGGAACGTGGCGTCCACCAGGAACGTCGCTCCGTGCAGGCGCTGCGCGGGTCCGAAGACCTCCCCGCGGAAGCTGTGGGCGATCATGATGTGATCGCGGACGGTGATGCTGAACAACGGACGACCCTCCAGGTGCGGTGCGTCTGACCCCGGCGGATGGTCGCCGGGGATGCCGAGTAGTACGGCTCTTCGCTTCCCGTTGTTCAGCCGCATCTCACTCTTTTCTGAGGTCAGGCGCTCCTGTCGTAGCGCACCCGGTGGCACAGGGCCGGAATCGCGCCCGAGGCGAGTCCCGGCATCACCTCCGGCAACTCCTCGAACGCGCTCTCCCCGGTGACGAGGGCGTCGAGGGCCGGGTCGGTGAGCAGGTCGAGGGCGAGGGCGAGCCGGTCGCCGTAGCCGCGGCTGGCGCGGCGGGCCGGGGAGACGGTGCCGACCTGGCTGCTGCGGATGACGAGCCGCCGGGAGTGGAAGGCCTCGCCGAGCGGCAGGCTGACCTGCCGGTCGCCGTACCAGCTCAGTTCGAGGACCGTGCCCTCGGCGGTGAGCAGTTCGAGGGAGCGGGCGAGCCCCTGCTCGGTGGCGCTCGCGTGGACGACGAGGTCGCACTCCCCCAGCGCCTCCCCGGGCAGCGCGAAGTCCACGCCGAGCGCCTCGGCGGTCTTCGCCCGCGCCGGATCGGCGTCGACCAACTGCACGCGCACGCCGGGAAAGCGGGCCAGCAGCGCGGCCACCGAGCAGCCGACCATGCCGCCGCCGACCACGGCGATCCGGTCGCCGACCAGGGGGGCCGCGTCCCAGAGGGCGTTCACGGCGGTCTCCACGGTCCCGGCGAGGATCGCCCGTTCGGCGGGCACGGACTCCGGTACGACGGTGACGGCGGCGGCCGGGACGACGTACCGCGTCTGGTGCGGGTGGAGGCAGAAGACCGTACGGCCGATCAGGTCGGCCGGCCCCTCCTCGACCTCGCCGACGCTGAGGTAGCCATACTTCACGGGGGCGGGGAACTCGCCCTCCTGGAAGGGGGCCCGCATGGACGCGTGCTGGCTCTCGGGGACGCCGCCGCGGAAGACGAGAGTTTCGGTGCCCCGGCTGATCCCGGACCACAGGGCGCGGACCAGCACTTCGTCCGCGGCCGGGGCCGGCAGGGTGACCTCACGTATCTCGCCTTCACCCGGACTGCTGACCCAGAACGCCCGTGCGGTGCGCTTCATCGGGATCCTCCTGAACGATCGGGAAGCTGTTCACGTACCGAGGTGTGCACAGGCCGCGCACAGTACGCGGCGTTGATCGACTCTGTCACACGGCCGGAGGATGTTCGGTGGCCCTGAACAACACGTACGAGGCACGGCTGGTCCAGCAGGAGACCGCTGTCGGAGCGGGTGTCCAGATCCTGCTGCTCGCCCTGCTCGGCAGCGCGATCGGCATGGGACCCGCGGGCTGGCTGACCGGCCTGGCCTTCGCCCTCGCCACCTGGGCGGTGCTCTCCAGGGCCCTGCACCGCACGCGGCCGCGCTCCTTCGGACCCGCCAACCGGGTCACGCTCGGCCGTTCCATCCTGGTCGGCGGGGTGACCGCGCTGGTCGCCGACTCCTTCCAGAGCCCGCCGCCGCTCACCCTCCTCGTCGGACTGACGGCGGTGGCCCTCATCCTCGACGGCGTCGACGGCAAGGTGGCCCGCCGCACCGGCACCTCGACCGCGCTGGGCGCGCGCTTCGACATGGAGGTCGACGCGTTCCTCATCCTGGTGCTCAGCGTGTACGTCGCGATGGCGCAGGGCCCGTGGGTGCTGCTGATCGGCGGCATGCGCTACGCCTTCGTCGCCGCGGCCCGGGTGTGGCCGTGGCTGAACGCCCCGCTGCCGCCGAGCACGGCCCGCAAGACGGTGGCCGCGCTGCAGGGCGTGTTCCTGCTGCTGGCCGCCTCGGGCCTGCTGCCGTACGCGGCGCAGCTCGGCGTCGTGGCCACGGCGCTGGCGGCGCTGGTGTGGTCGTTCGGGCGGGACGTGCTGTGGCTGTGGCGGACGTCCCGGGTTCAGGCGGCCGCCGGGGCGACGGAGGACCTGGTCGCCGTCTGACGCGGCAGCAGGGCCACGGCCGCCAGCGGTACGGCGGCCAGCACGAGCCACGGCACGGCAGCCGGGAGTCCGCTGTCCAGCAGCATCCCGGTCACCGAACTGCCTGCCAGCACGATCAGGCCGGACACCGAGGACAGTGCCCCGGTGTAGAGGCCGAGCCGCCCCTCCTCGGCGAGGTCCGGCACCCAGGCGCGGGCGACGGGCGCCACGAGCATCTGGCCGAAGGTGAGCAGCACGACGAACCCGGCCACGGGCAGCAGGCCCGCCGTGCGCACCGCGGCCACGACCGCGAAGCCGGCCGCGATGACCAGCAGCCCCACCGCCATGGACCGGCGCAGGGTGAGCCGCTCCCCCACCCAGCGGGTGACGGGCAGTTGGGCGGTCACCACCAGCAGCGAGGACAGCGCGAACAGCCAGGCCAGCGGCGCCTGCGAGCCGGCCACCCGCTCCACCTCGGCGGGCAGCGCGAGATAGAGCTGGTTGTAGGCGAGCAGATAGGCGCCGTACGCGCAGCACAGGGCGAGGAAGCGCCGGTTGCGCAGCATCGGGCCGATGCCGCCGCGGACCCGGACGCGCTGCCGTCCCGGGATGTGCTGCGGGAGCAGCCAGGCGTGTCCGGCGAGGACGAGGACGAAGATCCCGGCGCCCCCGAGGCACACCGTGCGGTAGTCGAAGGACAGCAGCAGCGCCCCGAGCAGCGGTCCGACGAACGCGCCGGCCTGCCCCGCGACCGTGAACAGCGACAGCACACGGGTGCGCGAGCCGCCTTCCTGTTCGTGGACGACGGCCTGCCGGGCGACCTCGGACTCGACGGCGGGCGAGAACAGCGCGGCGGCGAACCCGATGAGGAGTACGGCGCCGATGACGGCCCAGGTCCGCTCGGCGAACCCCAGCCAGGCGAACCCGGCGATCCGCAGGGCGCAGCCGGCCAGCACCACGGGCCGGATGCCGTAGCGGTCGGCGAGCGCCCCGCCGACCACGAACAGCCCCTGCTGGCTGAAGGTGCGCAGGCCGAGGACGAAGCCGACGAGCCAGCCCGCCATGCCGACGGCCTGTCCGAGGTGTTCGGCGAGGAAGGGCAGGACGGCGAAGAAGCCGACGTTGAAGGCGAGTTGGGTGAGGATGAGCAGGCGCAGCAGCGGGGAGAGACGGGCGCGTGCGGGTGCGGGTGCGGAGGTGGATGTGGGTGCGGTTGTCATGAGGTGACCGCCAACTCCTTCGGTCGGGCCGCCGCTTCGGGGGCGCGCCACTTGGGCAGACGGATGCCTCCGGCCGCGGTCACGGCCAGCGCGCCGAGCAGGGCGAGGACGGCGGCGGGGGCGAGGACGGCCCAGGGGGCGCGCTCGGCGTAGGGCTGGTTCTCGGCCAGCAGCAGGCCCCATTCGGGCGAGGGTGGCTGGGCGCCGAGGCCGAGGAAGGCGAGCGAGGCCAGGGCCAGGGCGATGCCGGGCAGGCGCAGCAGGGCGTGGCGGGTGACGGGCGGCAGGACGGCGGGCAGCAGTTCGTACCGCAGCAGGTGGCCGCGGCCGGCGCCGAGCGCGCGGGTGGCGGTGAGGTGCAGGGCGGCGCGTTCCTGGCGGAGCAGGGCGGAGGTGTGGGCCGCGAGGGGCGCCCAGGCGACCGTGGCGACGGCGAGCGCGGGGGTGGCGGATCCGCTGCCGGCCACGGCCGTGACGAGGAGCGCCACGAGGACGGGCGGCAGGGCGGTGACGGTGTCCACGAGCGGCCCGGACAGCCGGGGCGCGAGTCCGAGCAGGACGCCGCTGAGCAGAGCGACCGCACCGATCGCCAGGGCGAGCAGCAGGGTGTCGAGGGCGCCGTGGGCGACCCGGGCGAGGACGTCGCGGCCGAGGGCGTCGGTGCCGAACGGGTGGGCCGTGGACGGCGGTTGGAGGCGGGCTCCGGTGTCGAGGGCGAGCGGGTCGCGGGGCAGGCCGAGGGCGACGACGCCGAGCAGGACACCGCCGTAGAGGAGGGGCTGGAGGGTGCGGGAGGGTGGGGTGGGGCGGTGCAGGGTGGGCAGGGCTCCGTCGCGCAGGGCGGGGCCGGTGAGGAGGCGGGTGCCGAGGCGGGCGAGGCCGGAGGCGGTCGCGGCGAGGAGGACGAGCAGCAGGGCGCCGGCCTGGAGGACGGGGAGGTCCTGGGCGAGGGCGGCCTGGAGGGTGGTGCGGCCGAGGCCCGGGATGTCGAAGATCTGCTCGACCGCGACCGCGCCGCCGGTGATGCCGACCACGAACAGGCCGGTGTTGGGCAGGAGTCCGGGCAGGCCGCGGCGCAACGCCTGGCGGGCGATCCGCCGGCCGGGCAGGCCGCGGGCGGCGGCGGCCAGTGCCCAGGGTTCGGCGAAGGCGCCGGGCAGCAGGTCGTCGAGGAGCCGGCCGAGGACCGCTCCGGCGGGCAGGCCGAGGGCGAGGGCGGGCAGCACCGTCCACTGCGGCCCGTACCAGCCGAGGGCGGGCAGCCAGCCGAGCTGGACGCCCACGACGGTGGCGAGCACGGTCGCGGTGAGGAACTCGGGCAGTGCGGCGAGGACCGCGGAACCGGTCCCGGCGCGCCGCCCGTCGAGCCGCCGCCGCGCGCCGAGGCGCAGGGTGCGGGCGCAGATCAGCGCGGCGGTGGCGAAGGCGACCACGAGGGCCGCCGCCATCAGCAGCAGGGAGACGCCGAGGGCCCGGAACACCTCGGGCGCGACCTCGCCGCCGGACAGCCAGGACCGTCCGAGGTCCCCGTGCCACAGTCCGCCCGCCCACTGCCCGAGCAGGTGGAACGGGCCCGCGTCCAGGTCGAGTTGGGCGCGGATGTCCGCGAGCACCTCGGGCGTGGGATCGCGGTCCGCGGAACGCGCCTTGAGCACGGTGAGCGCCGGGTCGGTGTGCGAGACCCAGGGCAGTACGCCGATCGCGCACACCAGGGCGACCGCGATCCCCGCCCGCCACAGGAGCGCGCCTGCCTGCCGTCGCACGGGTCAGCGCCGGGTGCCGATGCCGACGAGGGTGCGCTCGTACGGGTCGAGGAGCGCGCCGCGCACGGAGCCGCCGACGCCGGTGATGATCCGCTGGTGGACCAGCGGGACGACCGCGTCGGTGCCGAGGATCCGCGCCTCGGCGGCCATCGCCGCGTCCTGCCGCTTCGCGGTGTCGACGGCGTCCTCGGCCCGGGCGACGGCCCGGTCCACGCCCTTGTCGCACAGCTGCGCGATGTTGTAGCCGCCGTCGCAGGCGAAGTCGCCGGCGAGGACGGAGACGGGGTCACCGGTGTCGACGAGGGTGTTGCGGGCGAGGACGAACGCGTCGAACTTCCCTTCCAGCGCCTCGCTCTCCAGCCGCGAGTACTCGCGCACCTCCAGGGTGACGTCGAACCCGGCCTTCTCCAGTTGCTGCTTGAGCACCTGGGCGACCTCGGGCAGCTCGGGCCGGTTGTCGTAGGTGGCGAGGGTGATCTTCGTGCCGTCCGGGCCGGTGGCCTTCGCGCGCCCGACCGGTGCGGTGCGCTTGCCCTCGGCCCAGGTGACGGCGGGGCCGTAGATGCCGGTGCCGGCGTCGGCGTATCCCTCGTAGACATCGTCGGCGAGGACGGAGGTGTCGACGGCCTGCCGTGCGGCGGCCCGCAGTCCGGCGTCCTTGAACGGGCCCGACCCGGTGTTGAGCAGCAGGCTCGTGGTGCGGGTGGTGGCGGTCGCCTTGCGCAGGCCCTTGTCGAGGGTGGCGGCCTGGGCGACGGGTATCGCCTCGGCGAGGTCGATCTGGTCGGTGCGCAGCGCGCTGGTACGGGCGGTGCCGTCGGCGATGAACTTCACGTCGATGCCGGGGGCCTGGGCGCGGCCGCCCCAGTAGTCGTCGTAGCGGTCGAGGGTGGCGGCGGTGGAGCCGAGGACCTTGGTGAGTTCGAAGGGTCCGGTGGCGGTGCCGACCGGGTCGACGCGGTCGCCCCTGCCGTAGGCCTTGCCGGCGAGGACGGCGAGGGAGGGGCTGGACAGGCGCAGCGGCAGGATCGGGTCCGGGTCCTCGGTGGTGATCGCCACGTCGGTGGTCCCGGCGGCCTTGGCGGTGAGGCCGACGCCGGACAGGGCGGCGGGCGCGGGCTTGGCCCGGGTGGCGTGGGTGAGGGAGGTGACGACGGCGGCCGGGGTGACGGGGGTGCCGTTCTGGAAGGTGGCCTCGCGCAGGGTGAAGACCCAGGTGCGGTCGTTCTCCCGGCGCCAGGAGGCGGCGAGGGCGGGGGCCGCGGCGCCGTTGGCGTCCAGGGCGGTCAGGCCCTCGGTGACGCCGAGGCGGCTGAGGATCGTGGCGTCGGCGCCGTACGGCGAGAGGTTCTCGGCGGGCGGGAAGGCGAGCGCCACCCGCAGCCGGGCGCCGCCCTCGGCGGCGTCGGAGGAGTCGCCGCCGGAGGAGGCGAAGCAGGCGGTCAGGGCGGGAGCGAGCGCGAGGGCGAGGAGGAAGCGGAGTCGGCGCACGGTCGTTCTACCGTCCCATCGGTATCTCGAAGTGGACGACGCCGTGACCGTCGGCGTCCTCCCGCTCGTCGTGCACGACCTTGCCGATCGACCGCCAGAACGCTTCGGCACCCGGCACGGAGGGATCCGTGTGCAGGTATACGGCCTCGTAGCCGCCGTCCGCCGCGGCGAAGGCGAGCAGCTCGTCGACGAGCCGCCGGGCGAGCCCGCGCCTGCGGTGCCCGGGGCGGACGTAGACGCGCCGCAGCTGCGCGGTCCGCCCGGAGGGGTAGCGCTCGGCGAGTTCGCGCGGGTTCGGCGGGTGGGCCGGTCCGCGGGAGTCGAGGGCCGCGGTGGCGACGATCTCTCCGTCCGGGGCGACGGCCACCAGGAGGGTGTGCCGGTCGGAGGCCAGGTAGGCCGCGGCGGGGTCGATGATGTCCTGGTGCCAGCGGGGCACGTAGCCGCTGCCGAGGTCTCGGTAGACGGTGTCGAGCATCACGGCCCGGGCAGCGTCCAGATCTTGGGGGCTCGCCGCCCTAATGCTGTAGTCACGCACTTGCACATCATATGCAAGAGGAAAGGCGGGGCGATCACACCCCCTTCCGCGGGCGCACGGCCTGACATATGAACCGCCATTCATATGGACATGACTATCATTACTATTTACACTGGCCGTACGACGACGTGAGCGCCGGGAGGTGATCGGCCGTGGGCGGCAGGACGACACGGCAGCGGGCCGCGGTCCTGCGGGGTCTGACCTACTGTCAGGAATTCGTGTCCGCCCAGGAGTTGCACACCCTGCTGACCGCCGACGGCACCCCCATCGGCCTGACGACCGTCTACCGTGCCCTGCGCGAACTGGAGGCGTCCGGCGGCGTGGACGTCGTCCGCGACGAGGTCGGCGAGCGGCTCTACCGCAGACGGCCGGACGACGGGCACCGCCACTACCTGATGTGCCGCTGCTGCGGCCGCAGCAGACCCGTGGACTCCGAGGTCGTCGAGCAGTGGGCCGGGCGCATCGCGGCGGACACCGGCTTCGCGGCCGTCGAGCACACCGTCGAACTCACCGGCATCTGCACCGACTGCCAGCCCTCCGGACACGAGGGAGACGCCCCCTGCCAGTGGGACCGCCTGCCGGACCCACAGGGCGCCAACTCGTCTTGATCCAGGGCGAGTTCACCACCCGGCCGATTTGACAGCGCGGCCCGCCCCACCCAATCTGTGCTCATGAAATCCATTTCCAACAGGAGCCGCTAGCGATGCGCGTTGCCTTCGTCGGCAAGGGCGGCAGCGGCAAGACCACCCTGTCGGCCCTCTTCTCCCGTCACCTCGCGCGCTCCGGCGCTCCGGTCGTCGCGATCGACGGCGACATCAACCAGCACCTGGCCCACGCCCTCGGCCTCGACGAGGACGAGATCTTCGCCGCTCCGCCGCTCAGCGCGCGCACCGGTGAGATCAAGGACCACCTGCGGGGCACCAACCCGCGGATCCCGTCCCGGGACGCCATGGTCAAGACGACCCCGCCGGGACGCGGCTCCCGGCTGCTGCGCCTGCTCGGCGACGACGAGATCCACTCCCACCACGTCCAGCGGGTCGGCGGGGTGCCGCTGATGGTGACCGGCGCCTTCGACGAGCGCGACCTCGGGGTGGCCTGCTACCACTCCAAGCTCGGGGCCGTCGAGCTGTACCTCAACCACCTGGTGGACGGCCCCGGCGAGTATGTCGTCGTCGACATGACGGCCGGTGCCGACGCCTTCGCCTCCGGCCTGTTCACCCGCTTCGACATGACCTTCCTGGTCGTCGAACCGACCCGCAAGAGCGTCTCGGTGTACCGCCAGTACCGCGACCACGCCGCCGAGTTCGGGATCCCGGTCGCCGTGGTCGGCAACAAGGTCACCGGCGAGGACGACCTGGACTTCCTCCGGAGCCACGTCGGAGACGGGCTGGTCGCGCACTGCGTGCAGTCCGGCTTCGTGCGCGCCCAGGAGCAGGGCCGCGGCCACGACGGGCTGGAGCCGCACAACGCCCGCGCCCTGGACCTGCTCCGCGAGGCCGTCGACGCACGCCCCAAGGACTGGGCGGCCTTCCAGCGGCACGCCGTGGAGTTCCACCTGCGCAACGCCGCCGCCTGGGCCAACGAGGCCACGGGAGAGGATCTCGCCGCGCAGGTCGACCCCGACTTCCGGCACGGGCCCGCGGCGCTGGCAGCCCACGCCTGACCTACGCGGACCACGCCTGACCTCCGCGGCCCGTGTCTGCCTTCGCGGCGTGTGCCTACCTTCGTGGCCTGTGCCCGCCTTCGCGGCGTGTGCCTGCCTTCGTGCCCGCGCCTGACCTTCCACGGGCACGGCCGACGCGGTGACCGACGGTCAGCGGACGCGGACCCGGACCCGAGCCCGCGTCCGCTGACCGCGGCACGGGGTCAGAGCCGCGCGGCCCGGGCCTCCCTGGCGGACGGCGGTGCCGCCAGGCGTCCCGCGCGATGCAGGCCGTACAGCGCGGCCGCGCACGCAAGTCCGAGTGCGCACAGGGTGATCCACGGCAGGGCGGGCAGCCCGGCGGCGCGGGCGGCGTCGAGCGCGGCACCCGCGCCCAGGTTGCCCACGGTGATGCCGATACCGCAGATCGTGTTGTACAGCCCGTAGTGGGTGGCGACGAGACGATCACCGGAGAGGCGGACGATGGTGTCCATCTCGAACGGGTAGGCGATCATCGTGCCGACGGCCAGCAGCAGCGCGGCCAGCGTCGGCGGCAGCGCCGCGAGCAGCCACAGGCCGGTCCCGGACTCCGGTACGGGCACGGCGGTGGCCGCGGCCAGGGGAACGAAGGCGAGCCCCATGACCGCCAGCCCCCGCACGAGCGCCTGCCCGGGCTCGTACCGCGTCCTGCACCACGCCGTCACCCGCGTCTGCCCGAGGATCGTGCTCAGCCCGGACACCGCGAAGAGCAGCGCCACCGCCACGGTGCCGAACTCCCCGTCCCCGCCGAGCCGGCGCACCTCCAGCGGCAGCGCCAGATAGACCTGGAAGGTCAGGACGTACGAGCCGATCATGGCGACGGAGAACAGCAGGAACGGCCGGTTGGCGAGGACGGCACGCCACTGCGCGAGCACGCCGCTCTCCCGCCCCCCGGCGCCCTCGGCCCGCCGGGCGGGCAGCGCGCGGATCTGCACGACGCTCAGCAGCGCGAAGATCCCGGCCGCCACCAGGCAGGTGACCCGGAAGTCCACCCCGGTCAGCACCATGCCGACCAGCGGGCCGAGCAGGATGCCGGCCTGGTAGAAGACGTTGAACAGGGCGAACGCCTCGACCCTGCGCTCCCCCGCGTCGGCCGCGAGGTACGCCCGTACCGCCGGGTTGAACAGGGCCCCGGCGAGGCCGGTGGCCGCCGACGCGGCGAGCAGCGCGGGCAGGGAGCCGACCAGCCCCAGCGTGGCGAAGCCGAGGGTGCGCAGCACGCAACCGGCGACGATCATCGGCTTGTAACCGAACCGGTCGGCGAGCGTCCCACCGACCAGGAACATGCCCTGCTGGCTGAAGTTGCGCACGCCGAGGACGAGTCCCACGATCCAGCCGGCCAGCCCGAGGGTGCCGGAGAGGTGGGCGGCCAGGTACGGCATCAGCATGTAGAAGCCGAGGTTGATGGTGAACTGGTTCACCATCAACAGCCGGACGCTGCGGTCGTACGACCCGACCTGGGTGAGCAGCCCCTTCACCGGTCCTCCTCGGCGGCGCGCGGGCCGAGGGGATCGACGACGGCCGTGCACCGCGTCCACCGGGTGACCTCCTTCTCGTCCAGGCGGCCGAGCAGGTCGGGTTCGGGGGCCGCCGGGTGCTCCAGCAGGCCGTGGGCGGCGCAGTAGTCGTCGTCGTAGACCGTCCCCAGGTAGCGCTGCGGGCCGTCGGGGAAGATCGCGACGATCCGGGCGTCCGCGGGCATCGTGCGGGCCAGCCAGCCGGACACCAGCGCGACCGCGCCGACGCTCCAGCCGCCGGTGGCGTAGTGCGAGGCGGCCAGTTGGCGGCACGTCCACACCGCCTCGTGCGGGGCCACCCAGTGCACCTCGGAGAACTGCTCGTAGGCGACGTTGCGGGGGTGGATGCTGGAGCCGAGGCCGCGCATCAGGCGGGGCCGGGCGGGCTGGCCGAAGATCGTCGAGCCGGTCGTGTCCACCCCGACGACGGTCAGCTCCGGATAGAGCTGGCGCAGGACGCGGGAGACGCCCGCAGAGTGGCCTCCGGTGCCGACACTGCACACCAGCACGTCGATGTGGCCCATCTCCGAGGCGAGTTCGAGGGCCAGCGGGGTGTAGGCGGCGACGTTGTCGGGGTTGTTGTACTGGTCGGGGCACCAGGCGCCGGGGCACTGCTCCAACAGCCGCTGCACGCGCTCGCGGCGGGCCTGCTGCCAGCCGCCCGTGGGGTGCGGCTCGGAGACCACGTTGACCTGGGCGCCGTACGCCGTCAGCAGCCGGGTCATGGACAGTTCCAGCCCCGGATCGGTGACCAGGGTGACCGGGTGGCCGTACACCATGCCGGCCAGCGCAAGGCCCAGGCCGAGGGTGCCGCTGGTGGACTCGATGATCCGGCCGCCGGGCCGCAGATCGCCCCGGGCCCGGGCCCGCTCGACCATGTGGAGCGCCGGCCGGTCCTTGATGCCGCCGGGGTTGAACCCTTCGAGCTTGGCCCAGAAGCCGCGCCCGGCCGGAGCCAGTGGCTCCGACACTCGCAGCAGCGGGGTGTTGCCCACCAGCCCGGAAAGGGCGGACCGGTCCGGGGTGGGTGCGGCCTTCGTCGATGACTGCATGTCCGTGTTGTCACTCTCGCTCGATGAATGGGGGGTGCGGGTTCATCTCGCGCGCCGGGCGGGGCGTACGGACCGTGGGTCCGCGTGCACGGCCGTGGGCGCGCGGCAGCCGGTGAGTGCGGCCGGCTGCGAACGGGCTTCTAGATCCGCCAGCGCGAGGTGCGGACGAGCGCCGCACGGCCGGTGCGCGCGCCGCGACGTCTGCGCAGCGTGTACGGCCGGGCGAGAGGTCTGCCGATCACCAGGGACACGGCCACGAGTACGGCCGGGGCCATCGCCCCGAGCGGGAGATCCTCGGCCGCCTGGGCCGCCGTACGGGCGAACGCGTCCGCCGCGCAGGCCGCGGTGTCGTGGGGGTGATGAGGGTCGTGCGGGTTGTGGGGCCCGTGGGGCTGAGGGTCCGGGGTCGTGGCCGATGCGGTCGCCGACAAGGGCAGCGACGCACGGGGCTCCTCGGGCACACCGTGCAGGACGGCGCACAGCCCGAGGGCCGTCACGAGGACGGCGCGGATCACCGTGACGCATCGACGCCACGGGGACGGGGTGCGCGCGGCTGTACGGAAGTGTGTCGGCACGGGTCCTCCGCGCCGCTGCCGCGTCTCCGGCCGGTGGGGGCGGAGCGGGGCGCGGGCATGGGTGGGGGGCAGGACGGTGTCGACGAACGTGACGGCCCGTCATGGGCATGCAGAACAGCGCTCGTCGTACTGCACGGCCGTACCGGTGACGACCGGCGGCCGGGGGAGGAAACCGCCGCGCTTCTAGACCTGCCGCACCACGGAGGCCGCTCTCAGGGCAACCGGCGACGCCGCACCGGCGGCTGACACGTACGGGGGCAAGGTGTCGTCGGTGCCGGTCGATTCGCGAACCGACGCCGCAAAGCAGGGGGACACCAGGACCGGACCCTGCTGAGGCTGCCCGGACGCACAGTGCTCACCGTGCCGGGCCGGATCATGACCGCCCCCGTGATCGGCGGCCGCCACGGCGGACTGCGGCAGCACGGAGGCGACGGCTGCCTGGTGAACTCCGTCGTGCACGGAGAAGTGCCCGCCGGCGCTCTCCCCCTGCATGCCATGCGTGAGCAGGACGCCGAACAGGAGCACGGCCAACGCCAGCACCCGCGGCAGAGAACCCGCGTCGAGGCGGGTCCTGGCCACGCGCCGGAGCGACCGAGCCGTAATCATGCCGTGATCCTAGCGGCTCCACGACGGCCGACTTCAAGGACCGATCGACTCGCTGGGCGAATGGCTTGTTTGCTGCGGCGAGCGCGCGCACGCCGGGGCCCGCGCCGCGATCAGCCGACTCCGCCACACCCCCACGAAACGACTCGTGCGGGCCGAGCTCAGCTCGACCCGCACGAAGTGGTCATACGGTTTGTGGGAGGTTTGTCGTTTGTTTGTGTCCGAGGGGGGACTTGAACCCCCACGCCCGATAAAGGGCACTAGCACCTCAAGCTAGCGCGTCTGCCATTCCGCCACCCGGACTAGGTGTCTGCCGCCTTGCCGGGGGTGTTCCCGGCGGCGACATGGACAACAATACCAAGGTTTCGGAGTGCCTTTCACCTGCATATCCGTGCGCTCGGGGGCCTCCTGCGCGGTCCCCGGAGCGAGCCGGCCAGGCGGTGTCGCGAAGAGTGACCGGCCTGTCACCGGGAGGTTCTGGGCGAAGGTGGAGAACTTGTCGTGGGGGCTGAGGACGGGTCGTTGTCAGTGGTGAGTGCTTCACTGGTGAGCAGTCGGACCCGAGGGGTGCAGCCTTCAGGTGAGACCGGCGAGTCGGAGCAGGAGTGACTTCACATCGGTGGCCGCGACGCGGTCGCCGACAGCGCGGGGGGTGGAGCAGATGAGGAGCGGACCTTCGTCGTCGTTCGCGGGAAGGCGGCCGTGGCTGCCGCGAATAGGTGAGGGATCCAGGGGGACGACCGCCATCCGGTAGCGCAGGCCGAGTTTCTTGCGCGCCAGGGCTGCGGCGGCCTTGACCTTGACGTAGGGGTCGAGCGGGTCCATGAAGAGTTCGACCGGGTCGTAGCCGGGTTTGCGGTGGATCTCGACGAGTCGCGCGAAGTCGGGCGCGCGGTCGTCGTCGAGCCAGTAGTAGTACGTGAACCAGGCGTCCGGCTCCGCGACGGCGACGAGTTCGCCGGAGCGCGGATGGTCGAGGTGGTGGGCCTTCTTGCCCTCGTCGTCCAGGAGTTGCTCGATGCCGGGCAGGCCGTCGAGGGCGGCCCTGGTCGCCTCCAGGTCTTCGGGGCGGCGTACGTAGACGTGGGCGATCTGGTGGTCGGCGACGGCGAAGGCGCGTGAGGCCATCGCGTCGAGGTACTCCATGCCGTCCTGGGTGTGCACCTCCAGCAGGCCCGCGCGGCGCAGCGCGCGGTTGATGTCGACGGGGCGGTCGGCGCGCGTGATGCCGTACTCGGAGAGGGCGACGACGGTACGGCCCTCGGCTCGGGCGTCGTCCAGGAGCGGGGCCAGGGCGGTGTCCAGGTCGGCGGCCGCCTTCAGGGAGCGCGGATCGTCGGGGCCGAAGCGTTGCAGGTCGTAGTCGAGGTGGGGGAGGTAGCAGAGGGTCAGGTCGGGTCGGCGGGTGCGGATGATGTGGCGGGTCGCGTCGATGATCCAGCGGCTGGAGACGATGTCGGCGCCGGGGCCCCAGAAGTGGAAGAGCGGGAACGTGCCGAGTTTGTCGGTGAGTTCGTCGTGCAGGGCGGCGGGGCGGGTGTAGCAGTCGGGTTCCTTGCGGCCGTCGGCGTAGTAGATCGGGCGGGGGGTGACGGTGTAGTCGGTGTCGGCGCCCATGGCGTACCACCAGCAGATGTTGGCGACGGTGTAGCCGGGGTGGGCGCGGCGGGCGGCGTCCCAGAGTCGGTCGCCGGCTACCAGGCCGTTGTGCTGGCGCCACAGCAGGACCTCGCCGAGTTCGCGGAAGTACCAGCCGTTGCCGACGATGCCGTGCTCGGACGGGTGGGTGCCGGTGAGGAAGGTCGACTGGGCGGCGCAGGTGACGGCGGGCAGGACGGTGCCGAGCGGGGCGCGGGAGCCGGCCTGGCCGAGGGCCTTGAGGTGGGGCATGTGGTCGAGGAGGCGGGGGGTGAGGCCGACGACGTCGAGGACGAGGAGCGGGGTGGGGGGGTTGGGGGCGCTCATGGCAGTTCCTTGAGGCCGAGGTCCGACAGCAGGTCGCGGGCCAGGGTGAGTTCGGCGGCGATGCCGTCGGCGAGCTGGGCCCGGGTGGTGGGGCGCAGTTCGGGCGGCAGGGCCTGCCAGGTGTAGGTCTCGACCTCCAGGTGGCGGGTGAGCGGGTGCGGGCCGCCGACGAGCCGGGTCAGGGCGGTCTTCAGGACGGGGAGTGTGGAGGTGAGGGGCGCTGTGGGGGCCGCGTGCAGCGGAACGTGGAAGTGGGCGCGCCAGGGGGCGGCGTCGGGGAGCACATGGCCGGCGAGGGCCTCGCCGAGGTCGTCGGTGCCGCGCAGACCGGCGGCGGTGGAGGTGCGGGTCTGGTGCAGGAAGCGGGGTTCGTCGAAGGCGGCGAGGGCCTCGCGGACCTCGGGGAGGTGCGGGTGTTCGGCGTGCAGCGCGGCCGAGAGCTGGGACTTGACGAGAGGGACGCGGGCCGCGGTGAGTGCGTCCAGGGCGGTGTGCGGATCTTCGAAGGAGGTGGCGAGGTGGCAGATGTCGACGCAGATGCCGATGCGTTCGTGGCCGACCGCGGTGAGCGGGGCGATGGCGTCGGCGGTGGTCTCGACGGTGCAGCCGGGCTCGGGTTCGAGGCCGACGCGGATGGAGCGGCCGGTCAGTTCCTGAAGGGCGTCGAGGCGTTCGGCGAGGGTGCGCAGAGCGGTGTGGGCGCCGTCCGTGGGCCGGGTGCGCCAGGCGAGCGGGAGGGTGGAGATGCTGCCCTCGGTGACGTCGTCCGGGAGGAGACGGGTGAGGACGCGGGCCAGGGCGGTGGTGTGTTCGAGGCGCTCGGGGTCGGTCCAGTCCGGTCGGTAGACGCGGTACTTGACCTCTCCGGCGCCGAAGCCGTCGTAGGGGAAGCCGTTGAGGGTGACGACCTCCAGGCCGCGGCGGTCGAGTTCGCAGCGCAGGCCGCGCAGGGCGGAGGGGTCGGTGACGAGCGCGTCGGCGGCGTTCTTGGCGAGCCACAGGCCGATCCCCAGCCGGTCGCGGCCGAGGCGGCGGCGGACGGGTTCGCAGTGGTCGCGGAGTTGGGCGAGGACGCCGTCGAGGGTCTCCGCGGGGTGGACGTTGGTGCAGTAGGCGAGGTGGACGGTGGAGCCGTCGGGGTGGCGGAAGCGCATGGCTCACGCCCCGCCGCGGAGGATCGAGTTGCCCTCGTGGGTGGCGTCCGTGGCGGTGACGTCCAGGTTGAGCCGGCCGCTGAGCCCGTAGAAGGCGACCGGGTTGCGCCACAGCACGCGGTCCACGTCGTCCTCGGTGAAGCCTTCGGCCAGCATCAGGTCGGCGACCCTGCGGGTCTTGAGGGGGTCGCTGCGGCCCCAGTCTGCCGCGGAGTTCACCAGGATCTGCTCGGGGCCGTAGGCGCGCAGGATCGCGACCATCCGCTCCTCGTCCATCTTGGTGTCGGGATAGACGGAGAAGCCCAGCCAGCAGCCGCTGTCCTTGGCCTCCTTGACGGTGGTCTCGTTGAGGTGGTCGACCAGGACGCGGTCCGGGGGCAGTGCGGACTCCCGGACGACGTCGAGGGTGCGGCGCAGGCCGGCCGCCTTGTCGCGGTGGGGGGTGTGCACGAGCGCGGGCAGTTCGTGGTCGGCGGCGAGCTGGAGCTGGGCGGCGAGGGCGGTGTCCTCCGCGGGGGTCATCGAGTCGTAGCCGATCTCGCCCACGGCCACGACCTGGTCCTTGACGAGATAGCGGGGCAGTTCGTCGAGGACGGGCAGGCAGCGCGGGTCGTTGGCCTCCTTGGGGTTGAGGGCGAGCGTGCAGTGGTGGGCGATGCCGTACTGGGCGGCGCGGAAGGGTTCCCAGCCGAGGAGGGAGTCGAAGTAGTCGAGGAAGGTGGCCGGCGAGGTGCGGGGCTGGCCGAGCCAGAAGGAGGGCTCGACGACGGCGCGGACGCCCGCGGCGTGCATGGCCTGGTAGTCGTCGGTGGTCCTGGACGTCATATGGATGTGGGGGTCGAAGATGCGCATCAGGACTCCTTGCCGTGGGGGTGGACCGAACCGTGCGGTGGGAGGGGGGAGTCGGTCTCGGTCAGGGCCAGGACGCGGTACAGGTCCTCGGGTACGGGACGGCCCGCGGCGGTGCGTTCGGCGGCGTAGTCGCGGAGCATGCGGGCCAGTTCGGAATCCGCGTGGGCGCGTCGGTCCAGGTCGGCCACCGTGTCGACGGGCACGCCGGTGAACAGGCACTTCAGGACGGCGTGGCGCCACTGGTGGACATCGAGGTGCCGGGCGGCGTACGGGCCGACCGCGGCGGTCAGGAGCCTGGTGTCGTTGGTGCGCAGGGCGTCCTCGACCAGCGGGAGGGCGTCGGGGCCCGGTACGAGGTGGGGCAGGGCGTACAGGACGGCGCGGCGTTCGGCGCCGGTGCCCTGGTAGTAGACGCGGGTGACGGCGTCCGCGTCGGCTCGGGCCGCGTGGAGGATGAGGACACGGGCGGCGTCGGCGTACTCGGCTCCGCAGCGGCGGCCGGCCTCGGCGAGGCGCAGCTCCCAGACGGAGATGGGCCCGTGGGCGCCGGGGTGGGCCGCGGCCTCGTCGAGGGCCTGGTCGAGCCAGGCGCGGGCGGCTCCGCCGAGCCGGTCGGCGAGGTGGCCGTGCAGTTCGGCCGGCGGGGTGAGGGCGAGGGTGGCGCCCTCGGGTGCCGCCGCCGGGGTGCCCGTGGCGGAGTGCGGGTGGGTCATGCGGAGCTCCCTTCGGGGGTGGCGGAGGGATCGCCTGGGCGTGCTGGTGCGGTGCGCGCGGCGGTGGCGGCGCGGCGGAGGAACGGGAGGGAGTGTTCGGCGAAGTGGGGGCCGGCGTGGGAGTGGCGGGGCAGTTCGACGACGGTCGGGCCCTGGTAGCCGGTGGCGGCGAGGGCCGCGAGCACGGGCGGGAAGTCGATCTCGCCGTCTCCGAAGGGGAGGTGTTCATGGATGCCGCGGCGCATGTCCTCGATCTGGACGTGGCGCAGCCAGGGGGCGGCGGCGCGGACGCAGTCGGCCGGGGACAGGGGTTCGAGGCACTGGCAGTGGCCGATGTCGAGGGTGAGGCCCAGGCGGTCCGGGTCGCCGAGGGTGTGCCGGAGGTGGTGGAAGTCGGCGAGGGTGGCGAGGAGGTGGCCGGGTTCGGGTTCGACGGCGAGTGGGACCCCGGCGGTGGCGGCCGCGTCCAGGACCGGGGTGAGGGACTCGGCCAGTCGCTTCCATGCGGTGTCCGGGTCCGTGCCGTCCGGGGTGATGCCGCTGAAGCAGTGCACGGCGTGGGCCCCGAGGTCCGCGGCGACCCGGACGGCCCGCAGCAGCAGGTCGACGCGCCGGGCGCGGGCGTCCGGGTCCGGGTCGAGCAGCGAGGGCCCGTGTTTGCGGCGCGGGTCGAGCACATAGCGGGCGCCCGTCTCCACGGTGACCGCGAGCCCGAGCGCGTCCAGCCGGTGCGCCACACGGCGGGTGCGGGCGGCGAGGTCCGGGGCCAGCGGATCGAGGTGCATGTGGTCGAGGGTCAGGCCTACGGCGTCGTAACCGAGGTCGGCGAGGAGGTGGAGGGCGTCGTCGAGGCGGAGGTCGGTGAGGCCGTTGGTGCCGTAGCCGAAGCGGAGAGGGGTGTCGGTGGGGGCGCTGGTGCGTGCGCCGGGAGTGGGGTGGGGTGCTGAGGTCACGTGATGCTCACCTTCCTCGCGAACCTGCGGGCGAGCGGAGTGAGGGCCATGACGAGCACGGCGGTGGCGCGGGCGCCGGAGCGGGCGGAAAGCGCCGCCTGCAGAGGGACCGTGGCGCGGATGCCGCCGCCGACGGCCCGTTGGGTGAGGGGAGGCGAAGGGTTGAGGGCGGCGTGGAAGTAGGGGCGTGCGGCGGTTGCCGCGTAGGCGGCGGAGAGGGCGGTGCGGAGGATGCGGGTCGACGGGAGGGTGGTGTGCGGGGTGTGGGGGGCGGGCGCGAGGGGCGGTAGCGGGGGGCGGGCCGCCCCGGATGTGGGGGCGGTCGTTGCTCGACCGGGGGTCGGGGTGGGGGTGGCCGGGTGTGGTTCGGGTCGGTGAGCTGGGGTTTCGGTGCCGGTGGTCGGAGCCGTTCGCAGGCGCGGTCCGGGGTGACCGGTCAGGGGGGCGGCCGGCGTGCGGTGCGGGGTGGGTCCGGGCCGGAGCAGGTTTGTCAGCAGGGCCGTTGCGGCGAGGGCCGCCAGGGGGGTCAGGGAGGAGCCGCCCTGGGTTTCGTTCCGGGAGACGGCTGTCACCGCGAGGGTGTGGGTGCCGAGGAGGGCGGCTGAGGGGAGGGCGGTGCGGGTGCGGCCGGTGGTGGCCGCCGCGCCCAGGAGCAGGTCCAGGGCACGGGCGGCTGCCATGGCCACGGGGCCTGCCGGGGTGTGCTTCAGCTTGAGGTCGTAGGCCCAGACCGTGGCGGCGAGGGGTGCGGCGACGGCCAGGGCGGGGCGGCCGGCGCGGGCGGCCAGGGCCAGGCCGGTGCCGGTGAGCGCGCAGGCCGCCGTGAGGGCGGCGGCCGGTCGGACACGGCCGGACGGGAGGGGGCGGTGCGGGCGTTCGGCCGCGTCCTCGTGGCGGTCGGCCCAGTCGTTGAGGGCCATGCCGGCCTCGTACAGGCACAGGGAGGAGCCGATGGCGAGCAGGGTGCGGGGGTTGGGGGGTGCGGCGGTGGCGGCGGCGCCGGCCAGGGCGTCGCCGGGGACGGTGAACAGGGCGGGCAGGCGCAGGAGTTCGGCCCATGCGCGGAGCGATTCGCTGGAGGGGGCGGGTGGGGTCGTCCTGTCGCTGCGGCGCCGTTGTGGTTGGTCGCGCAGTTCCCCGCGCCCCTTTGGGGCGCTGCCGAGCCCGAGCGTCATGCCAGTCCTTCCTCAGCGCCTCGCGCACGCTCAGCACCACTGGCTCTCTTGGCCCCGCTCGCTTCCTCGGCCCCGCTCGCTCTCTCGGCCCCGCTTGCTTCCTCGGACCCGCTCGCTCTCTCGGCCGCGCTCGCTTCCTCGGACCCGCTTGCTTCCTCGGCCGCATCCGCTTCCTTCGCCCCGCCGGCGCGGCCGGCCGAGCCCGCTCCCCCGGCCGCGCCCAACCGCCGGGCGAAGTCGAGCAGTTCGGCGTACTGGTCCGACAGGGCGGCCGGGGCGTCTCCCACGGGGTCCTTGAAGTAGAAGGCCAGGGGGGTGAGCGGGCCGGAGAGGGATTTCTCGTGGGCGCGGGCCGTCAGGCGGGCCAGGTCCAGGATCAGGGGGGCGGCCAGGGCGGAGTCGCAGCCCTGCCAGATGGTCTGGAGGACCATGCGGGTGCCGAGGAATCCGTCGAAGGCGATGTGGTCCCACGCGGTCTTCCAGTCGCCGAGGGCGGGGACGTCGTCGATGTGGACCTCGCCCTGGGGGACCTCTCCGAGGACGTCCGCGAGGACCCGTTCCTTGCCGGCGTTCTTCGCCGCCGCGGCGGCGGGGTCGGCGAGGGCCGCGCCGTCGCCGCCGCCCAGCAGGTTGGTGCCGGACCAGGCGCGCACCACGAGGGCCCGCTGGGTGAACATCGGGGCCAGGGCGGCGCGCAGCAGGGTCTGGCCGGTCTTGCCGTCGCGGCCCGCGTGGGGCAGGCCCGAGGCGGCCGCCGGGGCCGCGAGGGAGGGGTGGTGCAGGCCGGTGGACGGGGTGAAGTTGACGTAGGGGCAGCCGGCGCGCAGGGCCGCCGCCGCGTACAGGGTGCTGGGCGGGAGGGCTCGGCCGGTCGGCTCGGGTTCGGTGGAGGCGACGTTCACCACGACCGCCCGCGCCAGGCCCCGTCGTCGTACGAAGTCCTCGATGTCGGAGGCGAAGGCGGTGATCAGTTCGTTCTCGGTGCGGGTGTCGCCGGGGAGGGGGCCGCCCGGCCTGATCTCCTCGTCCGCGGCGGCCAGTTCGGCGGCGACGGCGGAGGGGAGGCCCGGGGGCAGGACGCCTCCGGCGGCGAGTTCCTCGGCGCGTTTGGGCAGCGGGCAGTCCACCGTGTCGTGGCCGCCGAAGACGAGGGAGGCCAGGGGCGGCAGACCGCAGTCGGTGAAGGGGGGGGTCTCGGTGACCATGCCCGTGGGCGGTTGCAGTCCCGCTGCGACGGCGGCGCAGCCCGCGACGGTGGTGGTGGCGACGGAGCCGCGCGCCCCGATCAGCCACACGCCGACGGACGGACGGGAGAGGGATGCGGACATGAGCAGCCTCCTTGTCGTGCGGTTCCGGCGCCGGGGGTGGTGGACGGCGGGCGGGGGTCCGGCGTCCCCCGCCCGCCGCCGCTCAGTCGCCCTTCACGGGCAGTTCCTTGTTCAGGGGCAGTTCCTTGTTCAGGGGCAGTTCCTTGATCCGGATGTCGCGGAAGGACACCTGGTCGTCGGCTCCGTGGTTCTGGATGCCGACGTGCCCGTCACGCAGGCTCCGGGCCGGATCGGAGTTGGTGAAGTCGTTGATCTTCACGCCGTTGAGCCAGACGCGGAGGCGTTCGCCCTCCACGCGGATCTCGTAGGTGTTCCACTCCCCCGGCGGGTTGAGCGCCCGGTCGCGCTCGGCCAGGTCGGCGGACTGGAAGCCGTAGACCGACCCCGTGGTCCTCTCGGGGACGTCCGTGGCGTCGATCTGGATCTCATAGCCGTTGTTGACCGCCGACCACGGGTCGTCCGAGGGCGGGAATCCCACGAACACACCGGAGTTGTCGTCTCCGTCGACCTTCCAGTCGAGCTTCAGCGAGTAGGCGCCGAAGCTCTGGTCGGCGTACCAGAGCAGGCCGAGGCCGCCGGTGGTGGTGAGGGTGCCGTCGGCGCCGAGTTCGAAGGAACCGGGCCCGGCCTGCCGCCAGCCGGCGAGGGATGCGGCCGTGCCGTCGAAGAGCGGGCGGTAGCCGTTCTCCGGGCGGCAGTCGGCCTGGGCGGCGCCGGTGGTCCAGCGCAGCCCGCCCAGCAGATGCTGCCGGAAGGCGGGGTCGGCGTAGGACTCCTTGGTGTGGCCGCCGCCGGTGTAGAAGGCGCGGCCGCCCTGGTAGGTGTGGCACCAGGCGATCGGGTGGTCGCCGTTCATGCTGCCGCCGCTGTAGGACGACTCGTCGAGGGAGGCGAGGACGTGGACGTGCTCCCTGGGGTTGGAGCGGTAGTCGTACCACTCGTCGGTGCGGTTCCACGCGGCGGGCAGATGGGCGGTGGCCGGATGGGCGTGGTCCTCGACGTCGACGGTCGCGGGCTGGATCGCCGGGTGCGACCGGAAGTACGCCCCGACGACCCCGCCGTAGAAGGTCCAGTCGTACTCGGTGTCGGCGGCCGCGTGGACGCCCATGTAGCCGCCGCCGTGGCGCATGTAGCGTTCGAAGGCGCGCTGTTGCGTGTCGTTGAGCACGTCTCCGGTGGTCGACAGGAAGACGACCGCGTCGTAGCGCCGCAGGTTCCGTGCGGTGAATGCGGCGGCGTCCTCGGTGGCGTCGACCGTGATGCCGGCCGTCGCGCCCAGTTCCTTCAGGGCGGCCACGCCGTCGGGGATCGAGTCGTGGCGGAATCCGGCCGTCTTGGAGAAGACCAGCACCCTGTCGTCGGCGGAGGGCTTGGACTCGGCGGGCCCGGACATGCAGCCCAGGAGCAGGGTGGTGCCGGTGAGCACCGTTGTCAGTCGGCCAGTTGATCGCATCCGGTTCTCCCTCCTCAGCCGGTGGTGAAGGTGAAGTCGTCCACGTCGAACAGGGCGCCCGTGCCCGCTCCCTTGAAGACCAGGTAGAGCGTGGTGGTGCCGCGCGGGGCGCGGGACAGGTCGGTGGTGACGTCCTGGAAGTTCTCCCAGCCGCCGGTCACCGGCACGGTCGCCCTCCCGAGCAGGGTGCCGGTCGAGGAGCCGGCGCGGAACTCCAGTGTCCCGCCGGCACCGCCGGACGACACCCGTGCCGTCACGGACTTCGCGTCGCTCAGGAGGTACGGCGTGAAGGAGATCCAGTCGCCGTGGTGGATGTCGCCCACGGTGTTGCCGCCGTGCGCGGTGTCCTTGGCGATGACGGAGACCCCGGAGCCGTTGCCGAAGTGCTCGGCCTGGCGCTGCTTGGGCTGAAGGACGTTCTGGTCGTGGGTGGTCAGCGGGGCCTGGCCGCCGCCTCCGTCGGTGTACTCGGCGTCGAAGACCCCGAAGATGTTGGCGTTGGGGTCGTGGCCGCCGTCGGCGGTGGTCTGGAGGGTGCCGGTGCAGCCGTTGGCGGAGGTCACCGGGTGGCCGTGGCTGTCGTGGCCGAGGATGAAGGTGACCTTGACCTTGGCGCAGTCGATGGTCCGGTCCTCGGGGTCGGTGACCCGCACCTGGAACGGGATGGCGTCGCCGAAGCTGAACAGCTGCCCGTCCCGCGGGAGTTCGAGCGTGACCTGGGGCGCGGTGTTGCCGACGACGATCCGCAGGCTCGCGCTGCCGGAGCGCCCCGAGGGGTCCTGCGCGGTCAGGGTCGCGGTGTAGGTGCCGTTCGTGCGGTAGCGGTGCGTCGGGTTCGCGGCGGTGGAGGTGGCGCCGTCGCCGAAGTCCCAGTGGTAGGTGAGCGCGTCGCCGTCCTGGTCGGTGGTGCCCTCGGAGGAGAAGCGCACCCTCAGCGGCGCGGTTCCGGAGGTCCGGTCCGCCGAGGCCTGCGCGACCGGGGCGTGGCTGCCGGTGGCGTTCTCGATGCGGTACAGGGCGGAGTGCTCGTCGCCGCCGAACCAGGAGGTGCCGTAGTCGAGGACGTACAGCGCGCCGTCGGGGCCGAAGGCCATGTCCATGATCTGGGTGCCGGTCCAGGGCACGTCGTTGATGGACTGTACGGCCCCGTCGGCGTCGCTGGTGATGCGCTTGATCCAGCGGCGGCCGAACTCCCCGGCGAAGAAGTCGCCGTCGTAGGCCTCGGGGAACTTCACCGGCGAGTCGAGCGCGGGGTCGTAGCGGTAGACCGGGCCGCCCATCGGGGACTCAGAGCCGGTGCCGAACTCGGGCAGGGAGCCGCCGTCGTACGGGATCCAGGCGGGCTGTGCCGGGGGCAGGTCGGTCAGTCCGGTGTTGTGGGGCGAGGTGTTCTTCGGGGCGTCGCAGTCGAAGGCGTCGCCGGACCGGCCGGTGGCGAAGTCGTAGTCGACGTAGGCATCGTTGTCGCCGGTGCAGTACGGCCAGCCGAAGTTGCCGGGGCCGGTGACGCGGGCGAACTCGACCTGGCCGGCGGGTCCGCGGGAGGGGTTGGCGGTGCCGGCGTCGGACCCGTAGTCGCCGACGTAGAGCATGCCGGTCTTCTGGTCGACGCTGAACCGGAACGGGTTGCGGAAGCCCATGGCGTAGATCTCGGGCCGTGTCCGGTCGGTGCCGGGCGCGAAGAGGTTGCCCTCGGGCACGGTGTAGCCGCCGTCGGCGTTGACCTTGATGCGAAGGATCTTGCCGCGCAGGTCGTTGGTGTTGCCGGCGGAACGCTGGGCGTCGAAGGCCGGGTTGCGGTTCGCGCGTTCGTCGATCGGGGTGAAGCCGTCGGACTGGAACGGGTTGGTGTCGTCGCCCGTCGACAGGTACAGGTTGCCGGCCGCGTCGAAGTCGATGTCGCCGCCGACGTGGCAGCAGATGCCGCGGGAGGCCGGCACGTCGAGGATCTTCGTCTCGCTGGCCTTGTCGAGGGTGCCGTCGTTCTTCAGCACGAACCGGGAGAGCCGGTTGACGCCGTCGAAGGGTGCGAAGTCGGCCGCGGTGCCGGTCTCGGGGGCGTCGCCGGCCGGGGTGTTCAACGGGGGTGCGTAGTACAGGTAGATGAAGCGGTTGGTGGTGAAGTCGGGGTCGACGCCGATGCCTTGGAGGCCCTCCTCGTCGTGCGTGTACACGTCGAGCTTGCCGGCGAGGCTGGTGTTGCCCGCCGCGTCGGTGAGGCGGAGTTCGCCGTCGCGGGAGGTGTGCAGGACCGAGCGGTCCGGGAGGACGGCGAGCGACATGGGCTCGCCGACCTCCGGTTCGCCCTTGGCGAGGGTGACCTGCTGGAAGTCCTCGGCGGCCGCTTCGTCGGCGTCGGCGACGGCCCGGGGTGCCGCGAGGGTCAGGGACGCTCCGGCGAGGAGTGCGCCGGTGAGCAGCGCGATCGTCTTGCGGAAGCGTCGTCTGTGGGCCTCGGCTCTGGCTTTGCCGGTGGTGTGTTCGTTCCCGTGCACGGATGCCTCCGGAATGGGGCCGGTTGTACGGGCGGGTGCGGACGCCGGGATGCGCCGTCATCCCGGAGCTTCACAAGGGGTGCTCAGTTGCCGAACGCCGCGTCGAACGAGGTCGACGGCGGTTCGAAGTCGTACTTCTTGAGGCTCTTCAGCGCCTCCGGTGCTCCTTGCAGCCGGTCCATCCCGGCGTCCTCCCACTCCACGGAGATGGGGCCGCGGTAGTCGATGGAGTGCAGCATCCGGAAGACGTCCTCCCAGGGGACGTCGCCGTGCCCGGCGGAGACGAAGTCCCAGCCGCGGCGGGGGTCGCCCCAGGGGAGGTGGGAGCCGAGTCGGCCGTTGCGTCCGTCGAGGCGCTTGCGGGCCTCCTTGCAGTCGACGTGGTAGATGCGGTCGCGGAAGTCGTAGAGGAAGCCGACCGGGTCGAGGTCCTGCCACACGAAGTGGGAGGGGTCGAAGTTCAGGCCGAAGGCCGGGCGCCGGTCGACGGCCTCCAGGGCGCGCTGTGTTGTCCAGTAGTCGTAGGCGATCTCGCTGGGGTGGACTTCGTGGGCGAAGCGGACGCCGTGCACGTCGAAGACGTCGAGGATGGGGTTCCAGCGCTCGGCGAAGTCGTCGTAGCCGCGCTCGATCATCGACTCGGGGGCGGGCGGGAACATGGCGACCAGGTGCCAGATGGCGGAGCCGGTGAAGCCGATGACGGTGTCCACGCCGAAGCCGGCCGCGGCGCGCGCGGTGTCGGCCATCTCGGCGGCGGCCCGCTGTCGTACGCCCTCGGCGTCGCCGTCGCCCCAGATCCGGGCCGGCAGGATCGCCCGGTGGCGTTCGTCGATGATGGCGTCGCAGACCGCCTGGCCGACGAGGTGGTTGGAGATCGCCCAGCACTTGAGGCCGTACTTGTCGAGCAGCGCCTGCCGGGACGGGATGTAGGACGGGTCGCTCAGCGCCTTGTCGACCTCGAAGTGGTCGCCCCAGCAGGCGAGTTCGAGGCCGTCGTAGCCGAAGTCGCGGGCGAGGCGGCAGACTTCTTCGAGGGGCAGGTCCGCCCACTGGCCGGTGAACAGGGTGAAGGTGCGCGGCATGACCGGGGGCCTCCTAGACCGCTATCGGGGTGTAGACGGAGTTCTTCTCGGCGCTCTCCTCGACCGCCGCCAGCACGCGCTGCACCTGGAGTCCGTCGGCGAAGGAGGGCTCGGGCCGGCGGCCCTCGGCGAGGGCGTGGACCAGGTCGCGGGCCTGGTGGACGAAGGTGTGCTCGTAGCCGAGGCCGTGGCCCGGCGGCCACCAGGCGTCCAGGTAGGGGTGGTCGGGTTCGGTGACGAGGATGCGGCGGAATCCGGCGTGCGTCGCGGGCTCGGTGCCGTCGTGGTACTCCAGCTCGTTGAGCCGCTCCAGGTCGAAGGCCAACGAGCCGCGCTCGCCGTTGAGTTCGATGCGCAGGGCGTTCTTGCGTCCGGTGGCGTAGCGGGTCGCCTCGAAGGTGGCGAGGGCGCCGGAGGGGAAGCGGGCGGTGAACAGGGCGGCGTCGTCGACGGTGACCTGGCCGGTGCCCGCGGTCGCCCCGGCGGACAGGCCGCTGGTCGCACCGACGGGCAGGGGCCGCTCACGTACGAAGGTCTCCGTGAGCGCGGACACCCCGGCCAGCCGCTCTCCCGCCAGGTACTGGGCGAGGTCGACGACGTGGGAGCCGAGGTCGCCGAGCGAGCCCGAACCGGCCTGTTCCCTGCGCAGCCGCCAGTTCAGCGGGAACTCGGGGTCCACCAGCCAGTCCTGCAGGTACGTCGCCCTGACGTGCCGCAGCCTGCCGAGCCGGCCCTCCGCGACCATGTTCCGGGCGAGCGCGGTGGCGGGCAGCCGACGGTAGTTGAACCCGGCCATGGACAACTGGCCGCGCTCATAAGCCTCTTCGGCCGCCGTGACCATCGCCGAGGCCTCCTCGACCGTGTTGGCGAGCGGCTTCTCGCACAGGACGTGCTTGCCGGCGGCCAGGGCGGCGACAGCGATCTCGGCGTGGCTGTCGCCTGGGGTGCAGATGTCGACGAGGTCGACGTCGTCCCGGGCGATCAGGGCCCGCCAGTCGGTCTCGGCCGCCGCCCAGCCGTGCCGGTCGGCCGCCGCGCGCACGGCGGCCGCGTCCCGTCCGCAGATGACGGCCAGTTCCGGGCGCCGGGGCAGGTCGAAGACGCGTCCGGCGGTGCGCCAGCCCTGGGAGTGGGCGGCGCCCATGAAGGCGTAGCCGACCATGCCCACCCTCAGTGGCGGCTTCCCTCCCTCTCCCTCGGTCCCTTCTGACTGCTGCGGCTGTCCCATGGGTGTGTACTCCTCGTCCTCGTCGGATGGCGCACGTGGGGGGTGCGGGCGGAACGGCTCACTTGAAGCCGGTGGACATGTACTGGTCGACGTTCGTCTTGTCGACGACGGCCGAGTAGAGGGTGAGGGAGGCGGGGATCTCGAACTCGGCGAGGCCGCCGACCCCCTTGCCCTGGCCGAGCGCGCGGGCGAGGTCGATCGCGGAGGCGGCCATGGTCGGCGGGTACAGGACGGTGGCCTTCAGCACACCGCTGTCCTGCTTGATGGCCTGGAAGGCGGAGAGCGCGCCCGCGCCGCCGACCATCAGGAAGTCGTCGCGGCCGGCCTGTTCGATGGCGCGCAGGGCGCCTACGCCCTGGTCGTCGTCGTGGTTCCACACGGCGTCGAAGTTCGACTGGGCCTGGAGGAGCTGGGCCATCTTGGCCTGGCCGGACTCGACCGTGAACTCTGCGGCCTGGCGGGCCACCTTCTTGATGTTGGGGTAGTTCTTCAGGGCGTCGTCGAAGCCCTGGGTGCGTTGCTGGGTCAGCTCCAGGTTGTCCAGGCCGGCCAGTTCGATGACCCGGGCGCCGGACTTGCCCTTCAGCTGCTCGCCGATGTAGTGCCCGGCGTTGAGGCCCATGCCGTAGTTGTCGCCGCCGATCCAGCAGCGGTACGCCTGCGGGGAGTTGAAGATGCGGTCGAGGTTGACGACGGGGATGCCCGCGCGCATCGCCTTCAGGCCGACCTGGGTGAGCGCCTTGCCGTCGGCCGGCAGGATCACCAGGACGTCGACCTTCTTGTTGATCAGTGTTTCGATCTGGCCGATCTGGGCGGCGGTGTCGTTGGAGCCCTCGGTGATCTCCAGGGTGACGTCGGAGTACTTCTTCGCCCGGCTCTTGGCGTTGTCGTTGATGGCGTTGAGCCAGCCGTGGTCGGCCTGCGGTCCGGCGAAGCCGATGGTGACGGGCTTGCCGGGCTTGTCGTCGGCGGCCGGCTTGTCGTTCGCTGCCGGTTCGTCGCCGGACTCGTTGCTGGTGCAGCCGGCGAGGAGGGCGCCCGCCCCTATGGCGGCGGATCCGAAGAGCAGCCCTCTGCGACTCGTGAGCTCTGGCATGGCGGTGAACCCTTTCCTTCAGGTCGTGCTCGCGGTACGGCGCTGGACCAGGACGGCGGCGACGATGATCGCGCCCTTGGCGATCTGCTGGACAGCGGTCTCCAGGTTGTTCAGGGCGAAGATGTTGGTGATCGTGGTGAAGATCAGAACGCCGAGCACGGAGCCGGTGATGGTGCCCCGGCCGCCGCTGAGCAGGGTGCCGCCGATGATCGCGGCGGCGATGGCGTCGAGTTCGTAGAGGTTGCCGTTGGTGTTCTGGCCGGAGCCGGACAGGATGATCAGCAGGAAGGCGGCGATGCCGCAGCACAGTCCGGACAGCAGGTAGAGGTAGAGGCGCTGGCGGCGGACGTCGATGCCGGCGAGCCGGGCGGCCTCGGCGTTGCCGCCGACGGCGACCGTGCGGCGGCCGAAGGTGGTGCGGTTCAGCACCAGCCAGCCGATGATCGTGACGACGGCGAAGACCATGACGAGGGGCGGCACGCCGAGGATGTAGGCGTCGCGTTCGCCGAGGTCGAGGATGCTCGGGATGGTGACGATCTGCGTCTTGCCGCCGGTGATCTGGAGGGCGAGGCCGCGCGCCGCGGCGAGCATGGCGAGGGTCGCGATGAACGGGACCATGCCGCCGTAGGCGATGAGCACGCCGTTGACCAGGCCGCAGCCGACTCCGACCAGGACCGCGGTGAACAGGACGCCGGCGAAGCCGTAGTCCTGGGTGGCGACCGTGGTGGCCCAGACGGAGGCGAGGGCGACGATCGCGCCGACGGAGAGGTCGATGCCTCCGGAGGTGATGACGAAGGTCATGCCGACGGTGACGACGCCGATCACGGAGGCCTGGGTGAGGACGAGTTGGAGGTTGCGGGTGTCGAGGAATTCGTCGGGCTTGCTGATGCCTCCGATGAGGACCAGTACGGCGAGCACGCCGAGGAGGGACAGGGTGCGCACGTCGGCGCGGGCCATCATGCCCCGCCAGGCGGGGAGTTCGGCGGCGGGGGCGGTCTTGCCGGTGCCGTCCCTCGGTGGGGACGCGTGCTGCGTCATGACGCCGGGCTTCCTTCCATGACGAGGTCGAGGACACGGTGTTCGTCGAGTTCGCGGGCGGGCGCCGTGTGGACGACGCGCCCTTCGCGCAGCACCAGGACGCGGTCGGCGAGGCCGAGCACCTCGGGCACCTCGCTGGAGACGAGCAGGACGCCGAGGCCTTCGTCGGCGAGGCGGCGGATCACCGCGTACAACTCGGCGCGGGCGCCCACGTCGACGCCGCGGGTGGGTTCGTCGAGGAGCAGCACGCGGCAGCCGCGCAGCAGCCAGCGGGCGAGGACGGCCTTCTGCTGGTTGCCGCCGGACAGGGTGCGCACGGGCACGGCCGGGTTGTCGGGCCGCAGGGACAGCTCGCGGGTGGCGGTACGCGCGGCGCCCAGTTCGGCGCGGCGGTCGATCCAGCCGCCGCGCGAGAAGCGGGACATGGAGGAGACGGAGACATTGCGGGTGACGGACTCCAGCATCAGCAGGGCCTGTGCCTTGCGTTCCTCGGGGGCGAGCCCGAGGCCGGCCCGGACGGCCGCCCGCACGCTGCCCGGCCGCAACTCCTTTCCGTCCAGCAGGACTTGACCGGCCGACGGCTTCCTCGCCCCGTAGATCGTCTCCAGGATCTCGGACCGTCCGGAGCCGACCAGTCCGGCGAGACCGACGATCTCCCCGGGCCGGACCACCAGGTCCAGCGGCTCGAACTCCCCCTCCCGGGCGAGGCCCTTGACCTCCAGCAGGGGTGCGCCGGCGTCGGTGGGCGAGGCGGGCCGCGGCGGGAAGACGTACTCGACGTTGCGTCCCGTCATCAGCGCCACGACCTCCCGAGTGGGCGTGGTCTTCGCGGGCAGTCCGCCCGCCACGGCCCGGCCGTCCTTGAGGACGGTCACCCGGTCGCCGATGCGGCGGATCTCCTCCAGGCGGTGCGAGATGTAGACGACCGCGACGCCGTCGGCGGTGAGGTCGCCGACGATGCGGAAGAGGTTGTCGACCTCGTCCGGGTCGAGGGCCGCGGACGGTTCGTCCATCACGATCAGCCGTACGTCGTGGGAGAGCGCCCGCGCCATGGAGACGATCTGCTGCTGGGCCGCCGACAACTCCCCGACCAGCCGCCCGGGTTCGATCTCCGGATGCCCAAGTCGCTTGAGAAGCATGGCTGTTGAGGCTTGCGCGGTCTTGCGCCGTACGACGAAGCCCGCGGTCGTGGGTTCGTGGCCGAGGTGGACGTTCTCGGCGACGGACAGGTGCTCGACGAGGTCGAGTTCCTGGTAGATGGTGGCGATGCCCAGGCGCATGGCGGCGATCGGCGAGCGCAGGGTGACCTCCTCGCCGTGCCAGCGGATGGTGCCGGTGTCGGGCTGGTGGGCGCCGGCCAGGACCTTGATGAGGGTGGACTTCCCGGCGCCGTTCTGGCCGAGCAGACAGTGCACCTCACCGGCCTGGACGTCGAGGTCGACGCCGTCCAGGGCCCGGACCCCGGGAAAGGACTTGGTGATGCCGGACATGCTGAGCAGCGGTGGTTGCGGTGCCATGGGCTCCCCTCGGCGGGCGTGCGGGCCGGTGTCAGGGCAGGGCGGAGCAGGCGGACGTGCCGGAGTGACTCGTGTAACGACTCGGTCGCGCGGACTCTGGACGAGGTGCAGTTACGCGGGTGAGAACAGGTGGTCGCTGATCAGTCGGGCCGCGCCGATGACACCGGCGGTGGGGCCCAGTTCCCCGAGGACGATGGGGAGGTTGCCGGTGGCCAGAGGCAGGGACTGGCGGTAGACCTGGGTGCGGAGCGCGGCGAGCAGGGTGTGGCCGAGGCCGGTCACCCCGCCGCCGATCACCACCAGGCCCGGGTTGAAGAAGCTGACCAGGCCGGCGATGACCTGGCCGACGCGGTCGCCGCCCTCGCGGATCAGGCCGAGTGCGGTGGCGTCGCCCGCGGCGGCCGCGGCGGCGACGTCCGCCGCAGTCAGGGAGCCGTTCGCGGCGAGCCGCGCGGCGAGCTCCTCCGAGCGCCCCTGCTCGGCCGCCTCGACAGCGTCCCGGGCGAGGGCCGCCCCGCTGAAGTGGGCTTCCAGGCAGCCCCGGTTGCCGCAGGCACACGGACGGCCGTCGGGTACGGCCTGGATGTGCCCGATGTCTCCGGCGCTGCCCGTCACACCGCGGTGGACGTCACCGCCGGCCACGATGCCGCAGCCGATACCGGTGCCGATCTTGACGCAGAGGAAGTCGCCCACGGAACGTGCCACGCCCGCGTGCATCTCCCCCATCGCCATCAGGTTCACGTCGTTGTCGACCATGACCGGGCAGCCGAGTTCCTGGCTGAGCGCCTCCCGTACCGGGAAGCCGTCCCAGCCCGGCATGATCGGCGGCGCGACGGGCACGCCCTCGGGGAAGCGGACCGGCCCCGGGACGCCGATGCCGGCGCCGTCGAAGCCCTCCGCCAGTCCCGAGCTGCGCAACTTCGCGGCCATGGCGAGGACTTGCTCGAAGACCGCGACCGGTCCCTCGCGAACGTCCATGGGGTGGTTGAGGTGTCCGAGGATCTCCAGTTCGGCGTTGGTGACGGCGACGTCGACCGAGGTCGCGCCGATGTCGACGCCGAGGAACCGCAGCCCCGGGTTGAGCCGGATGTTGTGGGAACGCCGGCCGCCGCGCGAGGCGGCGAGTCCGTCGGCCACGACCAGGCCCGTCTCCAGCAGCCGGTCCACCTCCACGGCCAGTTTGGACCGTGACAGGTCGACCTGATCGCCCAGTTGCGCACGGGAGTTGGGGCCTCCGTCACGCAACAGCTTCAGCAGCCGGGCCTGATGGGCGTTGGCGGGTCGTGCCGTCATGCGTCTCACGTGCCCCTCCCCGCCTCACTCGGCCACCGATTGCCGGGCTTTCGAGGGGAACGTAGCAGCGGCTGCCGTGGCTGGGAAGAAGCTGTGCACGAATTACTTCCGGCTTTCACCACTCAGAGGACAAAGCCCGGCTCGGGTCACCCCGGGAGGGGACCGGTGCGCGGGACGTCGGGCGGTGTGGCGGCGCTGTTGCCGATGCCGGGGTACGGCAGATGGGCTCAGGCCCCCTGACGTGCGTGGTACGAGGCCCGGGTGTGCTCGGTGTGCTCGCGCATCAGCGCGGTGGCGCGCCGCTCGTCCCGGTCGGAGATCGCCGCGATCAACTCGCGGTGCTCGGTCCAGGACTGGCGGCCGCGCTGCCGGGCCGCCGGCGTGCAGTACCAGCGCACCCGGCGGTCGACCTGGGCGGCGAGTCCGGCGAGGACGGCGTTGCCGGCCAGTTCCATCACCTTGGCATGGAAGCGGGCGTTCATCGCGACCGCGCCGTCCATGTCGTCGGCGGCCACCGCGCGCTCGCCCTCGGCGCACAGCTCCTCCAGCGCCTTGATGCCGGGGGCATCGGCGTTCGCCGCGGCGAGCCGGGCCGCCTCGGCCGCCAGCAGGGTGCGCACGGTGAGGAGCTGGTCGGCCTCCTCCTCGGTCGGCTCGTGGACGAACGCGCCCTGGGCGGGCCGCAGATCGACCCACCCTTCCGTGTTCAGCCGCTGCAGCGCCTCGCGCACGGGCTGACGCGAGACCCCGAGCTGACCGGCGAGCTCGCTCTCGACCAGATGCTGGCCGGGGCGCAGGGCACGGGTCGTGATGAGTTCGAGCAGGGCCTCGTAGACGCGGTCGCGCAGGGGCCCGGGGCGTTCGAGCTTGGGCACCGCCCCTGGCGGAAGTCCTGGCGACACCATCGCAGCCCCACTCCAGTGCCGTCGGACGGCCGGTACGGATTGTCTTTCGTCTACAGCCTACGACCCACGGGGGCCGGCCCAGGGGGGTTGGCCACATCGCGGTGCCCGTCAGGGGCAGCGGTGCCCGTCAGGGGCAGCGGACGACCTGCCCCGCGTACGACAGGTTGCCGCCGAAGCCGAACAGCAGCACCGGGTCGCCGGTGGAGATCTCGCCGCGCTCGACGAGCTTGGAGAAGGCCAGCGGGATGCTCGCGGCGGAGGTGTTGCCGGAGTCGGTGACATCGCGGGCGACGACGGCGTTGACGGCGCCGATCTTCTCGGCGAGCGGCTCGATGATCCGCAGGTTGGCCTGGTGCAGTACGACCGCGGCTAGGTCGGCGGGCGCGAGGCCGGCCCGTTCGCAGGCGCGCCGGGCGATGGGCGGCAGCTGGGTGGTGGCCCAGCGGTACACGCTCTGCCCCTCCTGCGCGAACCGGGCGGGCGTCCCCTCGATCCGCACGGCGTGGCCCATCTCGGGCACCGAGCCCCACAGCACCGGGCCGATGCCGGGCACGTCCGCCGAGGGCGCCGCCTCGACCACGGCGGCCCCCGCCCCGTCGCCGACGAGCACGCACGTGGTGCGGTCGGTCCAGTCCGTCACCTCGGACATCTTGTCGGCGCCGATCACCAGCGCGCGGGTGGCGCCGCCGGCCCGGACGGTGTGGTCGGCGGTGGCCAGCGCGTGGGTGAAACCGGCGCACACCACGTTGACGTCCATCGCGGCGGGCGAGGGAATGCCGAGGCGGGCGGCGACCCGGGCGGCCATGTTCGGGGAGCGGTCCACGGCGGTGGAGGTGGCCACCAGGACCAGGTCGATGTCGCCCGGGGCCAGGCCCGCGGCGGCCAGCGCCTTGGCCGCGGCGTGCGCCGCCAGCTCGTCGACGGGCTCGTCGGGCCCGGCGATGTGCCGTGTGCGGATGCCCACCCGGGACCTGATCCAGTCGTCACTGGTGTCGACCAGGCCCGCCAGGTCCTCGTTGGTGAGAACCTTGGCGGGCTGGTAGTGGCCGACCGCGGCGATACGCGAGCCGTTCATCGGAGGGTCCCCCTCGTTGCCTTGGGTAGCGGGATCCACCAGTCTGATCAGTGACTCGCGGGTACGACGGCAGGTGATGCCACAGGAAACGGGCGCCCGGCTTGTCGGCTTCCATCAGGCGCTCGGACGCCCGAACAGCTAGCGAACGCTCAGCCGGTGAACAGCTGCGACGCCTTCCGTACGAGCTCGTACAGCCCGTAGGCGAGCGGCGCTCCCACCCACAGCCAGGCGAAGGCGATCAGCCCGCGGCGGCTAGGCGGACTCTGGCTGCTGTCGCTCGACGACGTCGGCATCGGCGTGCTCCTTCCTCGGTACGGGGATGTGGTGACGGGCGTGGACGGGTCGCACGAGCTCGTTGGCCACGAAGCCGACGACGAGCAGGCCGATCATGATGACGAACGACAGGCCGTAGAGGGAGGCGCCGGTCCGGCCCGCCTCCTCCTGCCGGTCGGCTATCCAGTTCACGATCAGCGGTCCGAGGACGCCGGCCGTGGACCACGCGGTCAGCAGCCGCCCGTGGATGGCACCGACCTGGTAGGTGCCGAACAGGTCCTTCAGGTACGCGGGGATCGTCGCGAAGCCGCCCCCGTAGAAGGAGAGGATCACCAGGGCGCTGAGGACGAACAGCGGCTTGGAGGAGTCACCGAACAGGGCGATGACCGCGTACATCAGGGCGCCGACGCCCAGGTAGAGGCGGTAGATGTTCTTGCGTCCGATCAGGTCGGAGGTCGAGGACCAGCCGATGCGGCCGGCCATGTTGGCGGCCGAGAGCAGGGCGACGAAACCGGCCGCGGCGGGTGCTGACACCGTTGTCGAGGTGTCCGCGAAGAAGTCCGTGATCATGGGGGCGGCCTTCTCCAGGATGCCGATGCCCGCGGTGACGTTCATGCAGAGCACGATCCACAGACACCAGAACTGGGGGGTGCGCACCGCCTGCTTCGCTGAGACCTGCGGGCCGGTGGGGCCTGATCGCGCCCCCGCGGCGGCAGCCGCGGATCCAACACCGCCCCGCGCCGCCGGGCCGGTCGCCGGCACCCGCACCAGGAGGACGCCCAGCAGCATGAACACCGCGTACGACAGACCGTGCACCAGGAAGGCCAGCGCGATCCCGGAGGGGGTGGCGCCGAACGACTCCAGCATCCGCGCGGACCAGGGCGAGGCGATCAGCGCACCGCCGCCGAAGCCCATGATGGCGATGCCGGTGGCCATGCCGGGCCTGTCCGGGAACCACTTGATCAGGGTGGAGACGGGCGAGATGTAGCCGATGCCGAGGCCGATCCCGCCGACGAAGCCGTAGCCCAGCACGATCAGCCAGTACTGCTCGGTGGCCGCGCCGAGCGCGGAGAGCAGGAAGCCGGACGAGAAGCAGCACAGCGCGACGGTCATCGCCCAGCGCGGGCCGTTGCGCTCGACGAGCGTGCCGCCGAACGCGGCGGACAGGCCGAGCATGACGATGCCGAGCTGGAAGGGGAGCGCGCTCTGGGTGCCGCTGAGGCCGAGCGCGGATTCGAGGGGCGGTTTGAACACGGACCAGGCGTAGGCCTGTCCGATGGAGAGGTGGACGGAGAGAGCGGCGGGGGGAACGAGCCAGCGGCTCCAGCCCGGGGGCGCGACGGGAGGACTCATGATCCGGAACGGTAGGAAGCGGCAGGTGAGTTGAGAAGCCGACGCGTCGACCGTATGCGGTGAACGGTATCCAGCGCGCGACGAACGGTCGGAGTTCGGCCTGCGGGCCGCAACCCCGCCCGCCACGTGCAGGACAATGAGATCGTGAAGGTCACCTCGCCGCACGACGACCCGGTGATCCACGGCAAGGTACGGAACCGGAACTGATCGGGACTGGTGGGGACATGGGACGAGTCACGGAACGACGCAAGGTGATCCGCATCCGCGACGGGGCGGTCTCCACCCGGCCGGACACGCTCGTCGCCGAGGAGCCCCTGGAGATCCGGCTGAACGGCAAGCCGCTCGCGATCACCATGCGCACGCCCGGCGACGACTTCGCGCTCGCCGTCGGCTTCCTGGTCAGCGAAGGCGTCCTCGCCGAGCGGGACGAGCTGCGGAACGTGGTGTACTGCGCGGGCGCCACCGATGGGGGCACCTCCCGCGCGAGCGCAGCCGAGCGTGGGGGAGGCTCCAACACCTACAACGTGGTCGACGTGCAGACGGCTCCCGGCGTGACCGTCCCCGACATCACCCTCGAACGGAACGTCTATACGACCTCGTCCTGCGGCCTGTGCGGCAAGGCCAGCCTCGACGCCGTCCGTACCACCGCCCGCTGGCCGATCGCCGACACGCCTCCCGTCCGGATCGACGCCGATCTGCTCGCGAGCCTCCCCGACCGGCTGCGCGCCTCCCAACGGGTCTTCGACCGCACCGGCGGCCTGCACGCGGCGGCACTGTTCACCGAGGACGGCCGGCTGCTCGACGTACGGGAGGACGTGGGCCGGCACAACGCGGTCGACAAACTGATCGGCCGCGCCCTGCAGAACGGCGACCTGCCGCTGTCCCGCACGATCCTGCTGGTCTCCGGCCGCGCCTCGTTCGAACTGGCACAGAAGGCCGTGATGGCCGGGGTCCCGGTGCTGGCGGCGGTGTCGGCCCCCTCGTCCCTGGCGGTCGACCTGGCCGCGGAGACCGGACTGACCCTCGTGGGCTTCCTGCGGGGCGCCTCCATGAACGTGTACGCGGGAGAGGACCGGATCGCCCTGCGGGCCGCGGCCGGGAGTTGATCGGCCGGTCGCCGTCCCGCACCCGACAGGCCCCATGGACCCGGGTGCCCCCGGACCACTAACGTCCCGGAACGTGCCCGACGACGCACGCGTACGACAGCGCACGGGAACGGGGCTCGGCCTGCTGCTGGCCCTGGTTCTCGGCGCCGTGCTGCTCACCGCGCTTCCGGAGGACGACGACGGGGGCAGCTCCTGTCAGGCCCGTACCGTGCGGGCCTGGGCCGCGGACGAGGAGCTCACCGCGGAGTTCGCGCGCTACGGCGACGACGCCTCCCGTACGGACGACTGGACCGGCGGCGACGGCACGCACTCGGTGCGGCTGCCGGACGGGCGGGTGCTGTGGCTGTTCTCGGACACCTATCTCGGCCAGGTCTACGGTCCCCCGAACCCGGTCGGCGAGTCGTACGCCTGGCGGGACCCGGCGACGCCGCTGGTGCGCAACTCGGCGGTGGTGATGCGCGACGGGCGCCTGGAGAGCACCCTGCCCGCCCCTCTCTTCCCCGATCCGGCGCCGAACCAGTGGCGCTGGCCGGTGGCGGCGCGGGTCGAGCCGCGCTCCCCCGGCTCCTCGGAGCAGGTGCTGCGGGTGCTGCTGTGGGTGCGCACGGCCGGCTCGGCGCCGTGGATCTACGGGGTGCCCACCGCCACCGAGGTCGCCACGCTCTCCCTGCCCGACCTGCGCGTGGAGTCGACCGTCAAGGTCTTCGACCAGCAGCTCGTCAGCGATCCGTCCCGACGGGTGCTGTTCGGCACGACGCTGGTCCACGAGGACGGCTGGACGTACGTCTACGGCGGCGACGACCGCCGGGCCACGTCCCGTCCGGCCTCGTACGCGTACGTGGCCCGGGTGCCGGAGGGCGGGCTCGCCGACCCGGCGGCCTGGGAGTACTGGGACGGCGACGAGTGGGCGGCCGGGGTGCGCCCGCGTCCCGTGCTCGGGGACGGGCGGAGCACGGGTGTGGGCAGCGCGTTCTCCGTGGTCCGGGACCAGGACACGTATGTGCTGTTCACGATGGCGGCGGGCACCGCGGGGCTGACCACGGTGTCCTCGTACTGGGCCTGTGCGCCGACCGGGCCCTGGCACGGGCCGACCAAGGACTTCAGCCCCTCTCTCCCGGACGGGCGGGTGGCCGCGTACAACCCGCAGACCCATCCGGAGCTGAGCGGCGGGGGGCGGCTGGTGCTCAGCTACGACGTCAACTGGGTGGAGACGGACGGTGCCGCGGCGCAGCTCAGCCGGAACGTGGCCCTGTACCGGCCGAGGTTCGTGACGCTGCGGCTGGCGGCGGGGTGATCCCGTCGGTGTCGTCGACGGGGTCGTGGTAGCGGCGCTTGGCGATCACCGCGCACACCATCAGCTGCATCTGGTGGAAGAGCATCAGCGGCAGCACGGCCAGCGAGGCGTGCGCGCCGAACAGGACGCCGGCCATGGGCAGTCCGGCGGCGAGCGACTTCTTGGAGCCGGCGAACTGGATGGCGATGCGGTCCTCCCGGCCGAACCGCAGGGCCTTGGCCCCGTACCAGGTCAGCAGGAGCATCACGGCGAGCAGCACGGCCTCGACGGCGAGCAGTCCGGCCAGGCGGGCGGGGTTCACCTGGTGCCAGACGCCCTGCACCATGCCCTCGCTGAAGGCGGTGTAGACGACGAGCAGGATGGAGCCGCGGTCGACCAGGCCCAGCACCTTCTTGTGCCGGGTGACGAAGCCGCCGATCCAGCGCCGCAGCAGTTGTCCGGCGAGGAACGGCACCAGCAGTTGCAGGACGATCTTCAGGAGCGAGTCGGCGGAGAACCCGCCCCCGGTGCCGCCGAGCAGGGCGGCCGCGAGCAGCGGGGTGAGGACGATGCCGACCAGCGAGGAGAAGGAGCCCGCGCAGATCGCGGCGGGCACGTTGCCGCGGGCGATCGAGGTGAAGGCGATCGACGACTGGATGGTGGACGGCACCAGGGTGAGGAACAGCAGGCCCTGGTAGAGGGGGTCCGTCAGGAGCACCGGGACGAGGCCGCGCGCGGCCAGGCCGAGCAGCGGGAACACGACGAACGTGCAGGCCAGGACGGTGACGTGGAGCCGCCAGTGCTGGAGCCCGGCCAGCGCCTCGCGGGTGGACAGGCGGGCGCCGTAGAGGAAGAAGAGGAAGGCGATCGCGGCCGTGGAGGCGCCGGAGGCCACGTCGGCGGCCGTCCCCCGGGCCGGCAGCAGCGCGGCGAGGCCGACCGTGCCGAGGAGCAGGAGGATGTACGGGTCGATCGGCATCCAACGCGGCCAACGCAGGCGTTTCACTGGGCTCCACTACTTCGCTGTACGTCCGGGGCTCGGGGGCAGGGGCGTGCCCCTCACCATGGTCCCCCCAGGCGCCGCGATCGGGAATCCGGCATACCACTCTGACTGTCATCACGTTTTGCGATAACCTGGGGCGGTGTACGACCCCTCCCACCTGCGCACCTTCCTGGCGGTGGCCCAGACGCTGAGCTTCACGCAGGCCGCCCGGCGGCTCGGTCTGCGGCAGTCGACGGTCAGCCAGCACGTGCGCCGACTGGAGGACGCGGCCGGGCGGCAGTTGTTCACGCGGGACACGCACTCCGTGGAGCTGACCGAGGACGGCGAGGCGATGCTGGGCTTCGCCCGGCGGATCCTGGCGGTGCACGAGCAGGCGACGGCGTTCTTCACCGGCACCCGGCTGCGCGGGCGGCTGCGCTTCGGCGCCTCGGAGGACTTCGTGCTGACCCGGCTGCCGGAGATCCTGGAGGGCTTCCGCCACGACCACCCCGAGGTCGACCTGGAGCTGACGGTGGAGCTGTCGGGCACCCTGCACGAGCGGCTGGCCGCGGGGAAGCTGGACCTGGTGCTCGCCAAGCGGCGCCCGGAGGATCCGCGGGGCGAGCTGGTCTGGCACGACCGGCTGGTGTGGATCGGGGCGGAGCGGCTGCGCCTGGACCCGGACCGGCCGGTGCCGCTGATCGTCTTCCCGCCGCCCGGCATCACCCGGGCGCTCGCCCTGGAGGCGCTGGAGCGGCAGGGGCGCGAGTGGCGGATCGCCTGCACGAGCGGCAGCCTCAGTGGCCTGATCGCGGCGGCCCGGGCGGGCCTCGGCGTGATGGCGCACTCGCGGGGCCTGATCCCGCCCGGCCTGGTGCGCGTGCCGGAGCGCTCGGGCCTGCCGGAGCTGGGCCGGGTCGACTTCGTCCTGGTCCACGGCCACCGCCGGACCGCGGCGCAGAGGGCGGCGGACGCGCTGGCGGCGGCGATCCTGGCGGGCGGGGACCGGCTGCACCGGCGTGGGAGCGGGTAACGTTTTCGGCCACCTTGACGCTGACCACTGGAGCACCGGTGCCCCGGCCCTCCAGTCGTACAGATTCGGTGGAGATTACGGCACCGAAACTTACTGAACGGTCAGCTTTCTGTCCGACCCTTCCCCAGATGAGCGCATTCTCCCTTGCTGACCTGGGCGGACGTGAGCGCCGCTCGACTTTCGTCCCTCTCCCGCCCCGCCGGACGGTGGGGTAGCTTTCACGGCGCTGTGCGGAGCGCCACAGGCGAAACCGGAGCAAGAGGAGCGGGGAGCGGGGTTTGCGCGAGTTCACCAACCCTCCGTTGGCGTTGGCACCGCCGGTGGGCGGCCTGGCCGACACGGTCTTCCGGCGTGCCCAGGAGAACCCGCGGCACATCGCGCTCGGCCGCAAGGACGGTGCGGAGCGGTGGCGGGACGTGACGGCGGCCGAGTTCCGGGACGAGGTGCTCGCCCTGGCCAAAGGGTTGCTCGCCCGTGGTGTCCGGTTCGGCGACCGGGTCGCGATCATGTCGCGCACCCGCTACGAGTGGACGCTCTTCGACTACGCCCTGTGGACCGTCGGCGCCCAGGTGGTGCCGATCTATCCGACCTCCTCGGCCGAACAGTGCTTCTGGACGCTGTACGACGCGGAGGTGTCGGCGGCGGTCGTGGAGCACGAGGACCACGCGATGACCATCGCCACCGTCATCGACCGGCTGCCGCACCTGCGTGAGCTGTGGCAGTTGGACGCGGGCGCCGTGCAGGAGCTCTACGACGCGGGCGCCCACCTCGACGACGAGGTGGTGCACCGGCACCGCGAGGCGGTCACGCCCGACTCGGTCGCGACGGTCATCTACACCTCGGGCACCACGGGCCGCCCCAAGGGCTGTGTGATCACCCACGGCAACTTCATGTACGAGGCGGACACCGTCATCGAGCGCTGGGAGCCGGTGTTCCACTCCCGGAAGGGCGACGAGGCGGCGACCCTGCTCTTCCTGCCCCTCGCGCACGTCTTCGGGCGCATGGTGCAGGTCGCCGCCATCCGCGGAGGGGTGCGCTTCGGCCACCAGCCCCAGATGAACGCGGCCGCCCTGCTCCCGGACCTCGCCGCGTTCCGGCCCACGTTCTTCCTCGCCGTGCCGTACATCTTCGAGAAGGTCTTCAACGCCGCCCGCCGCAAGGCCGAGAAGGAGGGCCGCTCCGGCGCCTTCGAGAAGGCCGTCGACGTCGCCGTGCAGTACGCGGACGCCATGGAGGCCAAGGCCTGGGGCATCGGCCCCGGCCCGTCGGCGGGCCTGCGCATGCAGCACCAGCTCTTCGACAAGCTCGTCTACGGCAAGATACGGGCGGCGATGGGCGGACGCATCCGGCAGGCGATGTCCGGCGGCTCGGCGATGGACCGCCGGCTCGGCCTGTTCTTCGCGGGCGCGGGCGTGCACATCTACGAGGGCTACGGCCTGACCGAGACCACGGCGGCGGCCACCGCCAACCCGCCCGAGCGCACCCGCTACGGCACGGTCGGGCAGCCCATCCCCGGGATGACCGTGCACATCGCGGACGACGGCGAGATCTGGCTGAACGGCGCCAACGTCTTCCAGGGCTACCTGAACAACAAGAAGGCCACCGACGAGACCCTGCGCGACGGCTGGCTGGCCACCGGCGACCTCGGGGCGCTGGACGAGGACGGCTACCTCACCATCACCGGCCGCAAGAAGGAGATCCTGGTCACCTCCGGCGGCAAGAGCGTCTCCCCCGGGGTGCTGGAGGAACGGGTCCGCGACCATCCGCTGGTCGCCCAGTGCATCCTCGTCGGCAACGACCGCCCGTACATCGCGGCCCTGATCACCCTGGACCACGAGGCCGTGGAGCACTGGCTGGCGATGCGCAGGAAGCCGCCGCTGACCCAGGCCGAGCTGGTGCGGGACGCGGATCTGGAGACGGAGGTGCGCCGCGCGGTGGTGGCCGCCAACACCCTCGTCTCGCAGGCGGAGTCAATCCGCACCTTCCGTATCCTCGCCCAGCCGTTCACCGAGGAGCACGGTCTGCTGACACCGTCGCTCAAACTGAAGCGCAGGGCGATCGAGAAGGCCTACGCGAACGAGGTCGAGGCGCTGTACCGCGCGTGAGGCCCGTCCGTTCCGGTCGATTCTCCCGTCAGGAATGCATCACGGCTCGTGATCGTTGACGATGGGAGTACCACCTGACGACAACCGAAGGATCAAGAGCTCGTGAGCAGCAAGGTCCCCCCGATCATCCTCAACAACGGTGTCGAGATGCCCCAGCTGGGTTTCGGCGTCTGGCAGGTCCCGGACGACGAGGCGGAGCAGGCCGTCGGCACCGCCCTGGAGGCCGGGTACCGCAGCATCGACACAGCGGCGATCTACGGCAACGAGAAGGGCACCGGAAAGGCCGTCGCCGCTTCCGGCCTGCCCCGCGAGGAGATCTTCGTCACCACCAAGCTCTGGAACAGCGAGCAGGGGTACGACGCCACACTGCGCGCCTTCGACGCGTCGCTGGAGAAGCTGGGCCTGGACTACGTCGACCTGTACCTCATCCACTGGCCCGTCCCGGCCCGTGACCTGTACGTCGACACGTACCGGGCGTTCGAGAAGCTGCACGCCGACGGCCGTGTCAGGGCGATCGGTGTCTCCAACTTCCTGCCGGAGCACCTTCGGCGGCTGATCGACGAGACGTCGATCGTTCCGGCCGTCAACCAGATCGAGCTGCACCCGCACCTGCAGCAGCACGCCTCCCGCGAGTTCCACGCCGAGCAGGGCATCGCGACCGAGGCCTGGTCGCCGCTGGGCCAGGGCAAGGGGCTGCTGGAGGTCCCGGCGATCGTGGCCATCGCCCAGAAGCACGGCCGCACCCCGGCCCAGGTCGTACTGCGCTGGCACCTCCAGCTCGGCAACGTCGTGATCCCGAAGTCCGTGACCCCGTCCCGGATCAAGGAGAACATCGAGGTCTTCGACTTCAGCCTGGACGACGAGGACCTGGCGGCGATCAGCGCGCTGAACGAGGACCGGCGGATCGGCCCGGACCCGGCGACGTTCGACCCGTCCTGATGAGAGAACCCCTGCGGGCGGCCCGGCCGACGGGCCGCCCGCAGGGCTCAGTGAGGTTGCCCGCGCGGTTCAGACGGGCTGACCGACCGGCCGTACGACGACGGTGTTGACGTCGACCCCGGCGGGCTGCCGGATCGCCCAGACAACCGAGTCGGCGAGCTGGTCGGCGGTCAGCAGAGGCCCCGGCGGCAGACTGCCGTAGCCGTCCCAGAACGGGGTCTCCACCCGGCCGGGCGCGATCAGGGTGACGCCGACACCCCATTCGGTGACCTGCCGACGGGTGTTCTCGGCGAGACCGGTCAGCGCCCACTTGGTGGCGCCGTAGATGTTGCCCGGCGTGGGCACGAACCCGGCGACGCTGCCGACGAGCACGATCCGGCCCTTGGTCTCCTTGAGCGCGTCGATCGAGGCCCGTACGAGCAGCGCCGGTCCCAGGACGTTGGTCAGCACCATCTCCCGCCACCCCTCCGGGTCCCCCTCGGCGACCGTGTCGTGGGTGGCGATCCCCGCGTTGGCGACGACCGTGTCGAGCCGCCCGAACTCCTTGAGCGTCGTCTCGACCGCCGCCCGGATCTGCTCGTACTCCGCCGCGTCCCCGACAATCGCCAACAACCCCTCGGGACGGCCGAGTTCCTCCGCGAAGCCACGCAGCCGCGCCTCCCCGCGGCCCGTCACGGCAACCCGGTGCCCGGCGTCCAGCAACTGCCGCGCGACCGCGGCGCCGATGCCGCTGCCACCGCCGGTGATGAGTGCGACCGGAGAGTCGGTCATGGGTACCCCCTAGGTGTGTTTCGGTGAGGGGGAGTCCATCAGTTGGAGCACTCTCGAAGTCAAGGGCGGTCGCAAGTGGAGCGGTACGCGGCCGAGGGGAACCAGCGCCGCCACTCGGCCTCGGCCAGCCCACGCTCGGCTCGGTCGGCCGTAGGGCGTCCAGGGCCGTCCCCTCGGACCTGAGTGCGGTGCGGCCGGTGAAGGCGAGGGTCTCCGTCCCGGCGACCGTGACGCGCTGCGCCGGCCGCACCGGTCAACCGGTCCGAACCCCCGTGTGCACGGTCCGCGCAGACAACACGAACAAATCCCCCCGATGATGCACACTCGCCTTGTCGTCGGGATCGACGAGGCGGTCCAGTGTCGCAAGGTCCGTCGCGTCGAGGTGGTCCCCGAGGACCTCACGGAAACGGGAGAAGGTCGCCGCGGCGACGGACCGCGCGCGGTCCGTCGCGGGCGCCGGCAGGTCGAGCAGGAACGTACGCGTGCCGCTGGGCCTCAGCCCGGCCCCGCTCAGCAGGGCCCGCCAGTCCTCGGGTACGGCCACGCTGCCGGGCAGGTCCGCCCGCATCTCGGTGAACCAGTCCTCCTGCACGGCGTCGATCCGGGACTGGAGGCCGGGGCGGCCGATGCCGATGTCGCGCGGCAGGAAACGGGTGGGCAGGCCGCCCTCGACGAGGGCGAGCGTGCCGCCGACGGTCAGCCGCTCGGCGTAGGCCTTGATGGCGGCCTGCTGGTCGCCGAGGTGGTGGAGGCTCTGGCTGGCCCAGATCAGGTCGGCGGGGTAGTCCAGGTCGGCCATGATGTCCGGCAGGTCGCCGGTCAGGGTGTCGAAGCGGTCGGCGACGCCGAGCCGCTCGGCGCGGGCGCGGGCCATGTCGAGCAGGGGTCCGGAGCCGTCGACGGCGACGACCCGGGCGCCGGGGAAGGCATCGGCGAGCATGCAGGAGACGACGCCGGGGCCGCTGCCCGCGTCGACGATCAGTCCGGGCTCGGTCTGTTTTCCGCCGAGCCAGGCGAGGGCGTGCTCGTGCAGGGGCGTGTACAGCTCCGCCTGCGTTTGAAGGTGCTCGGCCATCTCGGCCCAGTCGATGTCGGTGTGGTCGTGGTGGTGGTGCGCGTGCTTGTGTGCGTGATTGTGCGCCATGGCGGCCAGCCTCTCCTCCGGGTGCCGCCAGCGTGCGCCGACTCACCGGGAAGAGGCAATCGAGGTTGCCGTAACCGCAAAAGCGCGGCTGTGCCGGGGCCCGGCCGTCCCGGGCCCCGGCGGGGTCAGCCGCTTACGACAGCGGCGGGTAGGCGTTGCGCATCAGCTCTCGGAACTGGGCGGAGAACCAGTGCCCGGAGATCGGCGCGTCCGGCAGGGCCCCGGTCAGGTTGAAGCCGTTGCGGGGGGTACCGGTGAAGGTCGGGTCGCACATCCGGTCGAAGCCCTTGCCCTCGTTGTTCGGGATCTCCTTGCTGGCGCCGTCGGACTCACCCGGCGGCTTCATCCACACGTAGGCGTCGATCCCGGCCGCGGGGTTGGCCTGCGGGCGCTCGCCGAGGCCGGCTCCGGACTGGTTGCACCAGTTGCCGACGTGGATGCGGCGGTCGTAGCGGCCGCCCTCGACGTAGGTGTCCACGTTGGTCATGGGGCCGGGGCCGGTGGGCCGTGCGGTGCCGCCCCAGCCGTTGCGGGAGGTGTCGATCAGCATGCCGAGGCCGGAGTCGAAGCCGACCGAGACCAGTTGGTTCCGCATGGCCTGGGCGTACGACAGCTCGTCGGTGTAGCGGTTCCAGTCCACCCACTTGGACTCGCGGACGGACTTGCCGGCCACGGTGTCGTTGATGGAGAAGTTCTCCTCCTTCAGGGCGCTGTAGTTGGCGGTGTTGGTGATGAAGCCGTGGACGTCCTTGACGGTGGCGCCCTCGGCGGTCGCGGCCTCCTTGAAGACCTGGGCGGACGGCGCGAAGTTGTCGTCCCAGCCGATCCAGCCGTGGTGGCCGGCGTCGACGTAGTTGTAGACGTTGGGCACGTCACCGAGCTCGCTGAGCGCGTAGCCGACGCCCTTGACGTAGTTGCCGTTGGCCTTCATCACGTCGCACTCCGGGGTGGCCGTCGGGCGGCTTCCGGTGTTGGTGACGAGGTTGGGCAGGGAGTCGATCTCGACCGCGGTCACGATGCGCAGCGAGGCGTACTTCGGGTCGGCGAGGATCGCGGCGATCCGGTCGATGTAGTCGGTCTTGTACTTGCCGAGCTCCGTCGGGCCGAGTTCGCCGTTGGAGGCGAGGGCCGAGCAGTCGCGTCCGGGCAGGTTGTAGATGACGAGCTGGATGACGAGTTCGCCGCTGCCCTTCTGCACGAGGGCCTCGTCGAGGTGGTCACGCAGGCTCATGCCGCCGTTGACGCCGTCGATGGCGGCGCTCCGGTCGAGCCACACACCGGTGGGCTGGTTGGCGACCCGGCTGCCGCCCGGTTCGGCGTTGGCGTTCGCCCGCCACTCGGGGTTCACGTACACCTTGGCGCCGGCGTACGGGTTGTCGACGCGATTGCCCGTGCCGGGGTCCGGGTCCGGGTCGGGGTCCGGGCCGCCGCCGCCGTCGTCGACGTTGCAGGTCACGCCGTCCAGGGTGAAGGTGGCCGGCATCGCGTTGGTGCCGCTGTACGTGCCGTTGAAGCCGAAGCTGACCGAACCGCCGGTGCCGAGGCTGCCGTTGTAGGACTCGTTGGCCGCGGTGACGGCGGCCCCGCTCTGGGTGATCTTCGCGTTCCAGCCGCTGGTCACCCGCTGGTTACCGGCATAGGACCACTTCACCGCCCAACTGCTCTTGGCGGCACCGTTGTTGGTGATGGTGACGGCCGCGGTGAAGCCGGTGTCCCACTGGTTCTGCACCTTGTAGTCGACGGTACAGGGGACGGCGGCCGCTCCGATCCCGTCGCCGGGCACGGCGGCGAGCGCCGTCCCGGAGGCCCCGGCGACCAACGCCAGGGCAGCCAGCATCGCTGTTCTGCTACGACTCATGTGTGCGGGTTCCTTCTCCATCGGGGGTGTTGTCCGTTCGGGACGCACGGTGTTCAGGACGCACGCTGTTCCGGGCGCAGGCTGTTCCGGGCGCACGCTGTTCCGGACCCGGTCCGGAACAGGACGGGCCGCGGTCGTCGAACCACTTCATGACCTGGGCGACACGGGGGTGCGCGCAGGAGTTGAACCGGTGGACGTGCCATGCCGCGGCGGGACTGCCGTCGGGTCACCGAGCTTGGTGGGACTCCAGCTGTTCGGCTCGGCCGCCACCGTGCGGGCAGGCGGAACTCCCGGCACGGACGGCTAAAAGTACTGAACGCGGGGGGTGTCGCATGAGCGACTCCTTGCAGCTCAGGCGCGTCGGTACGGACGCGTCGACTGATGGAACCGCTCCCACTGGTGTCAACGAAGTTAGCGCCAAGTGACGACAATGGACAGGGGAGTAACTGACTTTTGCTCAGTCGCCCGCATCGAATCTTTTCGACTCTTCAAGCACCTTGACCCCTTGACCCCCCGTCCCCACTATGGGAGCGCTCCCACTGGTTCAAGCCTTGACTTCTCCGAGCCGCAAGGAGGAACCAGCACCATGCATCCCCCACCCCGGAGACGGAGTGCGGTACGGCGGGCCTGGACGGCCGTCGTCGCTGCCCTGGCGCTTCCGCTCACCCTGTTGGCCACCGGCACAACTCCCGCACAGGCGGCGCCACTTCAGTGCAGCGTCGACTACAAGACGAACGACTGGGGTTCCGGCTTCACCACGGACGTGACGATCACCAACCGCGGTACGGACGTGATCGACGGCTGGACCCTGACGTACGCCTACACCGGCAACCAGAGGCTCTCCAACGGCTGGAACGGGACCTGGTCCCAGTCCGGCCAGAACATCACGGTGCGCAACGCCTCGTACAACGGGCGGATCGCGGCCGGCGCCGCGGTGAGCACCGGAGCGCAGTTCAGCTACAGCGGCAGCAACGCCGCCCCGGCCTCCTTCGCGATCAACGGCACCACCTGCACGGGCGCACACCAGCCGCCGATCGCGGTGCTGACCAGCCCGGCCGCGGGTGCCGTCTACTCGCAAGGGGACCCGGTGCCGCTCGCGGCGACCGCGGCGGCCGCCGACAACGCCACCATCAGCAAGGTCGAGTTCTACGACGACACCACGCTGCTGGGCACGGACACGACCGCTCCCTACACGCTCTCCGTCTCCAACTTGTCCGTGGGCAGTCATTCCCTGCTGGCCAAGGCGTACGACAGCCTTGGTGCGTCCGCGGAGTCCACGCCGGTCGGCATCACGGTCGCCTCGGGCCCCGCGGTGGTGGCGTCCACCAACCAACTGGCCGTGCAACAGGGCGAGTCGGGCACGTACGACATCAAGCTCTCGACCCAGCCGTCGGCCAACGTCACCGTCACCACCACCCGCGCGAGCGGCAATGCGGGCCTGTCGGTGACCGGCGGGGCGTCGCTCACCTTCACCCCGTCGAACTGGAACACCGCACAGAAGGTGACCATCTCGGCGGACTCCTCCGGCACCGGCGCGGCGACCTTCGAGTCCACCGCGAACGGACATGCCAAGGCGGCGGTGACCGTGACCCAGATCGAGGCGTCCGGTGAGTACGACGCCCGCTTCCTGGAGCTCTACGGAAAGATCACCAACCCGGCGAACGGCTACTTCTCGCCCGAGGGTGTCCCCTACCACTCGGTCGAGACGCTGATCGTGGAGGCCCCGGACCACGGCCACGAGACCACGTCGGAGGCCTACAGCTACCTTCTGTGGCTGCAGGCGATGTACGGCAAGGTCACGGGTGACTGGTCCAAGTTCAACGGCGCCTGGGAGATCATGGAGAAGTACATGATCCCGACCCGCGCCGACCAGCCGACCACCTCCTTCTACAACGCCTCCAAGCCGGCGACCTACGCGCCCGAGCTGGACACTCCGAACGAGTACCCGGCGCGGCTCGACACCGGCGTCTCGGTCGGCTCCGACCCGATCGCGGCCGAGCTGAAGAGCGCGTACGGCACGGACGACATCTACGGCATGCACTGGCTGCAGGACGTCGACAACGTCTACGGCTACGGCAACTCGCCCGGCAAGTGCGAGGCGGGCCCGTCGGACACCGGCCCGTCGTACATCAACACCTTCCAGCGCGGCCCGCAGGAGTCGGTGTGGGAGACCGTCCCGCAGCCGACCTGCGACCAGTTCAAGTACGGCGGTCCGAACGGGTACCTGGACCTGTTCACCGGTGACGCCTCCTACGCCAAGCAGTGGAAGTTCACCAACGCCCCGGACGCCGACGCGCGTGCGGTGCAGGCCGCCTACTGGGCCGACAAGTGGGCCGACGCGCAGGGCAAGGGCAGCCAGATCTCCGCGACCGTCGCCAAGGCCGCGAAGATGGGCGACTACCTGCGCTACGCCATGTACGACAAGTACTTCAAGAAGATCGGCAACTGCGTCGGTCCGGCGGCCTGCCCGGCCGGCACCGGCAAGGACTCCTCGCACTACCTGCTCTCCTGGTACTACGCCTGGGGCGGCGCCACCGACACCTCGGCGGGCTGGTCCTGGCGCATCGGCTCCAGCCACGCGCACGGCGGCTACCAGAACCCGATGGCGGCCTACGCGCTGGCCAACTACGCCGACCTGAAGCCGAAGTCGGCGACGGGCCAGGCGGACTGGGCCAAGTCCCTCGAACGGCAGGTCGAGTTCTACCGCTGGCTCCAGTCCGACGAGGGTGCCATCGCGGGCGGCGCGACCAACAGCTGGGCGGGCCGGTACGCGACCCCGCCGGCCGGCAAGTCGACCTTCTACGGCATGTACTACGACGAGAAGCCCGTCTACCACGACCCGCCGTCCAACCAGTGGTTCGGCTTCCAGGCGTGGTCGATGGAGCGGGTGGCCGAGCTCTATCAGCAGACGGGCAACGCCCTCGCCAAGACCGTCCTCGACAAGTGGGTGGACTGGGCGCTGGAGCACACGACCATCAACCCGGACGGCACGTACCTGATCCCGGCGACGTTGCAGTGGTCGGGTCAGCCCGACACCTGGAACGCCAACAACCCCGGTGCCAACGCCGGTCTGCACGTCACCGTCACCGACTACACCAACGACGTCGGTGTGGCCGCCGCGTACGCCAAGACCCTGACGTACTACGCGGACCGCTCCGGTGACACGGAGGCGGCGCGCACGGCCAAGGCGCTCCTGGACGGCATGTGGGACAACCACCAGGACACCCTGGGCATCGCCGTCCCGGAGAACCGCGCCGACTACAACCGCTTCGACGACCCGATCCACATCCCGAGCGGCTGGACCGGCCGGATGCCGAACGGTGACGTGATCAACTCGTCGTCGACGTTCGACTCGATCCGCTCCTTCTACAAGGACGACCCGGCGTGGTCGAAGATCGAGGCGTATCTGGCGGGCGGCGCGGTGCCGTCGTTCACGTACCACCGGTTCTGGGCCCAGGCGGACATCGCCTTGGCCATGGGTTCGTACGCGGAGCTTCTCGAATAATCCAGCCCCCGCGAAGCGCTCCGCTGGGTTGGCCGTGATTCGGCTGCGGGTCCGTTTGGGCTGGTCGCGCAGTTCCCCGCGCCCCTGAAGGGGCGCTGCATCTCGGCCCTCTCCTGCGGTAGCGCGCGAGAGCTTCGTGTGCGTGGTCCCGCCACCTGACGGCGGGGCCTCTCGGCCGGGCGATCCTCACCCGCACTGAGGGTCGCCCGGCACCTCTCGCAGTGGACGGAAAGCGCTTACCCCCCAAGGAGTCCCCGTGCGAAGAACCCGCATCCTCACGGCCGTGCTGGCGCTGGCCGCCGGTCTGCTCGCGGGCACCCCGCCCGTGCTGGCCGCCGAGTCCGAGAAGACGCCGGTGGCGATCGCCGCCGACACCTACACCTGGAAGAACGCCCGCATCGACGGCGGCGGTTTCGTCCCCGGCATCGTGTTCAACCGCTCCGAGAAGAACCTCGCCTACGCCCGTACCGACATCGGCGGCGCCTACCGCTGGGTGGAGTCCTCCAAGACGTGGACACCGCTGCTCGACTCGGTCGGCTGGGACGACTGGGGGCACACCGGGGTGGTGAGCCTGGCCTCCGACTCCATCGACCCGGACAAGGTGTACGCCGCGGTCGGCACGTACACCAACAGCTGGGACCCGAAGAACGGCGCGGTCCTGCGCTCCTCGGACCGGGGCGCGAGCTGGCGGAAGGCCGATCTGCCGTTCAAGCTGGGCGGCAACATGCCCGGCCGGGGCATGGGCGAGCGGCTCGCGGTCGACCCGAACCGCAACAGCGTGCTCTACCTGGGCGCCCCGAGCGGCAAGGGCCTGTGGCGGTCGACGGACTCCGGGGCGAGCTGGTCGCAGGTGACGGACTTCCCCAACGTCGGCAACTACCGGCAGGACCCGAACGACCCGAGCGGCTACGCGAGCGACAACCAGGGCATCGTCTGGGTCACCTTCGACGAGTCCACCGGCACCTCGGGCAACGCCACGCGGACGATCTACGTCGGGGTCGCCGACAAGGACAACGCCGTGTACCGGTCGACGGACGCGGGCGCGACCTGGACCCGCCTCGCCGGGCAGCCGACCGGCCATCTGGCCCACAAGGGCGTCCTGGACGCGGAGAACGGCTACCTCTACCTGGCGTACAGCGACAGCGGCGGCCCGTACGACGGCGGCAAGGGCCGACTGTGGCGGTACGCGACCGCGACGGGCACCTGGACGGACATCAGCCCGGTCGCCGAGGCCGACACCTACTACGGGTTCAGCGGACTGACCGTCGACCGGCAGAACCCCGGCACGGTGATGGCGACGGCCTACAGCTCCTGGTGGCCGGACACGCAGATCTTCCGCTCCACCGACTCCGGCGCCACCTGGACGAAGGCCTGGGACTACACCTCGTACCCCGAACGCGCCAACCGCTACACCATGGACGTCTCCTCCTCGCCCTGGCTGACCTGGGGCGCGAACCCGGAGCCGCCGGAGCAGACGCCCAAACTCGGCTGGATGACCGAGGCGTTGGAGATCGACCCGTTCAACTCCGACCGGATGATGTACGGCACGGGCGCCACGATCTACGGCACCGAGAACCTCACCGACTGGGACGGCGACACGCGGTTCACCATCAAGCCGATGGTGCGGGGCCTGGAGGAGACGGCCGTCAACGACCTCGCCTCTCCCCCGTCGGGCGCACCGCTGCTGAGCGCCCTCGGTGACATCGGCGGGTTCCGGCACACGGATCTGACCAAGGTGCCGGCGATGATGTACACCCGGCCCAACTTCACCACGACGACCAGCCTGGACTTCGCCGAGTCCGACCCGAACACGGTCGTCCGGGTCGGCGACCTGGACTCGGGGCCGCACATCGCCTTCTCCACCGACAACGGCGCCAACTGGTTCGCGGGACAGGACCCTTCGGGCGTCAGCGGCGGCGGCACGGTGGCCGCGGCGGCCGACGGCAGCCGGTTCGTGTGGAGCCCGCAGGGCGCGGGCGTGCACCACGCGACCGGCTTCGGCACCTCCTGGTCGGCGTCGTCCGGCATCCCGGCGGGCGCGATCGTCGAGTCCGACCGGGTCGACCCACAGGTCTTCTACGGCTTCAAGTCCGGGAAATTCTACGTGAGCACGAACGGCGGCGCGAGCTTCACGGAGTCCCCGGCCGGCGGGCTGCCGAGCGGTGACAGCGTCCGCTTCAAGGCGCTGCCCGGCAAGAAGGGCGACGTGTGGCTCGCCGGCGGGGAGAGCGGGGGCACGTACGGGCTGTGGCACTCCACCAACGGCGGCGCGAGCTTCACCAAGCTGCCGGGCGTCGAGCAGGCCGACACCGTGGGCTTCGGCAAGGCGGCGCCGGGAGCCTCGTACCAGACGCTGTACACCAGCGCGAAGATCGGCGGCGTGCGCGGCATCTTCCGCTCCACGGACGAGGGTGCCACCTGGACCCGGATCAACGACGACGCCCACCAGTGGGGTTGGACCGGAGCAGCGATCACCGGTGACCCGCGGGTCTACGGCCGGGTGTACGTCTCGACCAACGGGCGGGGGGTCGTCTACGGCGACAGCTCCGACACCGGCGGCACCGATCCCGGGCCCGACCCCACCCCGACCGGCGCCTGCGCGGTGACGTACAAGATCACCAATCAGTGGTCGGGCGGCTTCCAGGCGGATGTGCAGCTGGCCAACACCGGGACGAGTGCCTGGTCCGACTGGGCGCTGACCTGGTCCTTCCCCGACGGCCAGAAAGTCACCCAGATGTGGAACGCCGACCCTACGCAGTCGGGTGCGTCGGTCACGGCGAAGAACGTCGGCTGGAACGGCAACGTGGCGGCCGGCTCGTCCGTGGGCTTCGGCTTCACGGGCAACTGGTCGGGCGCGAACGGCAAACCGACCGCGTTCAAGGTCGGTGACCGGTCCTGCACGGTGAGTTGAGCCGCCGGGGTGCGTGCCGGTGACGGCACGCACCCCGGTCCGTCCGCCGAGTACCCCTGGGCGATCACGGCGTGCGGACGACGGGCCGCGGCGCGGCCGCCACCTTGCCGCCGAGGAGGGCGCCGGGCCGCGACGGTTCAGCCGGGTTTCCGGAACGCGCGGAGGCTGAAGACCGGGTCGGGGCGGGGGCGGTCGGGGTCCGGGAGCGCCTCCAGCTCGGTGGCGAACCGTTCGGTGAGCGCGGCGCCCGGCGGGAGCTGGGTGAACCAGCCGCGGCGCAGGTCGGCCACCGTACGGCGGGGGCTGCGGCCCTGGCCGAGGCCGGTGAAGCGGGCGCGTCCGGCCGGGTCCAGGCCGTGTTCGGCGGCGCGGGCCTCGACGCGGGCCGCCGCGTCGGGGGCGGCGCGGCGCGGGCGCGGTGCGAGCACGGCGTCGATGTCGCTGCCGACGTCGTGGGCGGCGGCCTTGTCGACGGTGGTCACGTACACCCCGCCGGGCCGCAGCACCCGCGCGCACTCGGCGACGACGGCGCCCATGTCGTCGCCGCGGTCGAGCAGGTGCAGCAGCCAGATGCTGGTGACCGCGTCGAAGGTCCCGTCCGGGAACGGCAGCCGCCGGCTGTCCGCGAGGACCACCGCGCCGGGCAGCCGGGCCGCCGCCATCCGGACCATCCCGTACGTCAGGTCGGCGCCCGTCACCCGCAGGGCGGGCCGGGCCGTCGTGAGCCGGCGGGTGACGATGCCGGTGCCGCAGCCGACGTCGAGGAGTGTGCGGGCGCCGTCCGGGATCAGGCCGAGCACCGCGTCCGCGGCCGCGGCGGCCCGGGCCTCGCCGCCGCGGCTGGCGTCGTAGACGTCGGCTTCCTTGTCGTAGTCGAGCACGCCGTCACTGTGCCCCGTGGCCCGGGGCCAGCGCCTCGACCTGCTGCGCGAGCTCGAAGTCCTTCTCGGTCACCGCGCCGCCCACGCTGTGCGTGTTCACGGACAGGGAGACGGTGTTGTAGCCGAGGGTGAGGTCGGAGTGGTGGTCGAGCTCCTCCTGGACCTGGGCGATGTGCACGACCAGGGCGGTGGCCGCGAAGTGGGTGGCGAGCCGGTACAGCCGGGTGAGGCGGTCGCCGTCGAGCGACCAGCCCGGCAGCTCCGCGAGCCGGTCCTCGATCTCCTTCTGCGACAGCGGTTCGAGGGGCATGGCCTCGCTCCTTCCAGGGCTGCGGGTTCTCTCTCAGCGTGCCACAGAAGAACCGCCGAAGCCCTGGTCACGAGGGGTCGCTTCGCCCGTGTCCCGGTCGTCGTCTACGGTCCTGGTATGGCCATCACCGCAACCGACCGGGGCGTCGGCCCGCTGCTGCGGGCCTGGCGGGAGCAACGGCGGATCAGCCAGTTGGAGCTGGCCCTGCGCGCGGACTCCTCCGCCCGGCACATCAGCTTCATCGAGACGGGCCGCTCGCGGCCCAGCGAGGAGATGGTGCTGCGGCTCGCCGAGCACCTGGACGTTCCGGTACGGGAGCGCAACGCCCTGCTGCTGGCGGCCGGTTACGCCCCGCACTACCCGGAGACCCCGCTGGACGACCCGTCGCTTGACGCGCTGCGCGAGGGCATGGAGCGGCTCATCCAGGGCTACGAGCCGTACCCGGCGCTGGTCGTCGACGCCAGGTACAACGTGCTGGCCGCCAACCGGGGCATCCTGATGCTGCTGGAGGGCATCCCCGAGCACCTGCTCGCGCCCCCGCTGAACGCGATGCGCCTGACCCTGCACCCGGAGGGCATCGCGCCGCGCATCCGCAACCTGCGCGAGTGGCGCGGCCATCTGCTCGCCCAGATGGAACGGCAGATCGCGCTGTACCGCTCGGACGAACTGCGGGAGCTGTACGAGGAGGTGGCGGCGTACCCGGTGCCGGAGGGCGCGCCCGGCGAGGAACCGGCCGCGCCCGTACCGTACTTCGCGCTGCCGATGCAGGTCGAGCACGACGGCCGGACGCTGTCGTTCATCTCCTCGATCTCCACGTTCAACACCCCGATGGACGTCACCGTCGCCGAGCTGGCCATCGAGACCCTCCTCCCGGCCGACCCGGCGACGGTCAAGTACCTTCAGTCGCTGATGCCCTGACGTGCCCTCAGTGCCGCGTACTGCACCCCGGCGAACCCGGCCACGGTCAGCGCCTGGAGTACCGTCCACACCGCGCCGGCCGTGGTCGGCGTGAGCCAGACGGCGAGGGCGACCAGACTGAGCGCCGCCCAGGCGAAGTTGGCCTCGATCACCGCGCGCACCGGGAACGCGGCCGGCCGGGGGCGGGAGGCGAGGAGGGCGACCGCGGTGGCGTATGCGGCGAGGAAGGCGCCGAGTACGAGCAGCAGCGCCGGGTCGACCCCCAGCAGGTCCCCCAACGGCCCGGAAGCGGCCAGGTAGGCGAGGGCGTTCGCGCCGGTCACGGCCGCGTCCAGGGCCAGGAAGCGGCGCAGGGCGGTCTGCGGGTGGGAGGTCCGGGCGAGCGCGGCAAGCTGGGTCGCGGACATGGCGAATCACCCTCCGTAGGGTCGGGGTCGAGCGGCGGTGGGACCGGGTCCCGGACCGGAGTGCGCCGGCCCGGAACCCGGTGACACCACGTTCTCGCGCGCACCCGCCGGGGTCGATTACCTCCCGGGTCATGCCCGGGCGGCAGTGGCGAGCGCCTCACCTCGGCACCGGTGCCGCCGTAACCGGAACGTGGCACACTGCACGGGGACTTCGGCGCGTAGGGGAGGCGTGGCGTGAGTGAGCGGCGGCCTGCGCCCACCGTGGGCCAGGTGGTGCTCGGCAAACGGCTTCAGGAGCTGCGGGAGGCGGCCGGACTGGGGCGGGACGAGGCCGCCCGGGTCCTGCGCGTGGCCTCGGCGACCGTACGGCGGATGGAGATGGCCGAGGTCGCGCTGAAAATACCGTACGTACAGGTGCTGTTGGAGACGTACGGAGTCGCCGAGGACGAGGCCGCGGCGTTCGTCTCGCTGGCCGAGGAGGCGAACCAGCCGGGCTGGTGGCAGCGGTTCCACGATGTGCTGCCGGACTGGTTCAGCATGTACGTGAGTCTGGAGGGCGCGGCCCGGATCATCCGCTCCTACGAACCGCACTTCGTGCCCGGCCTGTTGCAGACCGAGGACTATGCCCGTGCCGTGCTGGAGGCGGGCACGATCGGGCAGACCGGGCCGGAGACGATCGAGCGGCATGTGTCGTTGCGGATGGAGCGGCAGCGGCTGCTGGAGAGCCCGGACCGGCCCCACCTGTGGGTGATCATGGACGAGACGGTGCTGCGGCGTCCGGTGAGCGTCCGCGGGTCCGTGATGCGCGAACAGCTCGACAAACTGCTGGAGTTCGCCGAGCGGGACCGGGTCACGCTGCAGATAGCCGAGTTCACCGTCGGCCCGCATCCCGGGACGTACGCGCCGTTCACACTGTTCCGGTTCGCCGAGCCCGAACTGCCGGACATGGTGTTCACCGAGTACCTGACCGGCGCGCTCTACCTGGACTCCCGTACCGAGGTCGCCGCCCATCTGGAGGTCCTGGACCACATGTCCACGGCCGCCGCCTCGGCCGAGCGCACCCAGAAGCTGCTGCGGGAGAGCCGCGACGACTTCTGAGCCCCGTGACCACCGCGATCGCCCCGAGGAGACGACACCCCCATGAGGATCGACACGAGCAGGCCGCATCCGGCCCGGGTCTACGACTGGTGGCTCGGCGGCAAGGACAACTACCCGGTGGACGAGGAGCTGGCCCGGAAGATCCTCGCCGTGGACGGCACCGTGCTGCGCGGGGCGCGCGCCAACCGGCGGTTCATGCACCGGGCGACCCGGGTCGCCGCCGAGGCGGGGATCCGGCAGTTCCTGGACATCGGCACGGGCATCCCGACCGAGCCCAACCTGCACCAGGTGGCGCAGCGGGTCGCGGCCGAGGCGAAGGTGGTGTACGCGGACAACGACCCGATCGTGCTGCGGCACGCCGAGGCGCTGCTGCACAGCTCCGCCGAGGGCACCACGCAGTATCTGCACGCGGACGTCCGCGACCCCGGGGCGATCCTGACGCAGGCGGCCGAGTCGCTGGACTTCGCCGAGCCGGTCGCCCTGTCGCTGGTGGCGCTCACCCACTACCTGGGCGACGAGGTCCACGGCCTGCTGAAGCGGTACGTCGAGGCCCTGGCCCCGGGCAGCTACCTGGTGGTCTCCCAGGTCACCCCGGATCTCAACCCCGAGGCCATCGGGAAGGCCGCCGAGCACTTCCGGCGCAGCGGCACGCCCTTCCACCCGCGTTCCCTCGCCGAGTTCTCCCGCTTCTTCGACGGCCTGGAGCTGCTGGGCCCGGGCGTGATCCCGGTCTCGGGGTGGCGGCCGGAGCCCGAGGACGTGGCGGCCCAGGCGGAGGGCATCGTGCCGGTCTACGCGGGAGTCGCCCGCAAGCCTTGACCGCGAGCCTCGTGCCGCCACCCCCAGCGCCTCGCGCCCTCCGCCCCTCGCGCCCTACGGGCCTCGCCTCCTACGGCCCTCGCACCCTAGGGCCCTCGCACCCGCCGAGGCTCACGCCCCGCACCCCTCCGGGCTTCACGCCCCCGCCCTCCGGCCCCGCTCTCCGCGCCTCGCCCGGCCCGCGTCCGGAGCGCCGGGGCCGGGAGTGGGAGCGGGCCGGGGGCTGAACTCGGGGGCGCGGGAGGCTAGGCGGCCCCGCCCTTGGTGTCCTTCTCGTCGTCGACGATCTCCGCGTCGACCACGCCCTCGTCGTCCTGCGGTGAGGTGTGCTCCTGCGCCGGCTCCTGCTGCGGGGTCTGGGCGTACATCGCCTGGCCCATCTTCTGGCTGACGGCGGCGAGTTTCTCGACGCCGGTGCGCAACTCGGCCGTGTCGGCGTTGCGTTCCAGGAGCTGCTTGAGGTCCGTGACCGCCGACTCCACCTCGGTCCTGGTGTCGGCGGGCACCCGGTCCTCGTTCTCCCGGACGAACTTCTCCGTCTGGTAGACGAGTTGCTCGGCCTGGTTGCGGGTCTCCGCCGCCTCGCGGCGCTTGCGGTCCTCGTCCGCGTACTGTTCGGCCTCCCGCATCATGCGGTCGATGTCGTCCTTGGGCAGCGCCGAGCCGCCGGTGACGGTCATCTTCTGCTCGCGGCCGGTGGCCAGGTCCTTCGCGGAGACGTGCATGATCCCGTTGGCGTCGATGTCGAAGGCGACCTCGATCTGCGGGACCCCGCGCGGGGCCGGCGGCAGACCGGTGAGGTCGAAGACGCCCAGCTTCTTGTTGTAGGCGGCGATCTCGCGTTCGCCCTGGTAGACCTGGATGCCGACCGAGGGCTGGTTGTCGGCGGCGGTGGTGAAGATCTCCGAACGCCGGGTGGGAATGGTCGTGTTGCGTTCGATGAGCTTGGTCATGATGCCGCCCTTGGTCTCGATGCCGAGGGACAGCGGGGTGACGTCCAGGAGCAGTACGTCCTTGACGTCGCCGCGGATGACGCCCGCCTGGAGGGCCGCGCCGAGCGCCACGACCTCGTCGGGGTTGACGCCCTTGTGCGGGTCCTTGCCGGTGAGTTCCTTGACCAGTTCGGTCACCGCGGGCATCCGCGTCGAGCCGCCGACGAGGATCACGTGGTCGACCGCGGCGAGCTTGATGCCGGCGTCCTTGACCGCCTGGTGGAAGGGGGTCTTGCAGCGGTCGAGGAGATCGGCGGTGAGCTCCTGGAACTGGGCGCGGGTCATCGTCTCGTCGAGGTGCAGCGGGCCCTCGGCGGAGGCCGTGATGTAGGGGAGGTTGATCGTCGTCTCCGAGGAGCTGGACAGCTCGATCTTGGCCTTCTCGGCGCCCTCCCGCAGCCGCTGCACCGCCATCTTGTCCTTGCCGAGGTCGATGCCGTACTGGCTCTTGAACTTCTTCACCAGGTGCTCGACGACCCGCTGGTCCCAGTCGTCGCCGCCCAGGTGCGTGTCGCCGTTGGTGGCCTTGACCTCGATGACGCCGTCGCCGATCTCCAGCAGGGAGACGTCGAAGGTGCCGCCGCCGAGGTCGAAGACGAGGACGGTCTGCTCCTCGCCCCGGTCGAGGCCGTAGGCGAGGGCGGCGGCGGTCGGCTCGTTGATGATGCGCAGCACCTTCAGGCCCGCGATCTCACCGGCCTCCTTCGTCGCCTGCCGCTGGGCGTCGTCGAAGTAGGCGGGGACGGTGATCACGGCGTCGGTGACGTCCTCGCCGAGGTAGGACTCGGCGTCCCGCTTGAGCTTCTGCAGCACCCGCGCCGACAGTTCCTGGGCGCGGTAGCGGGTGCCGTCGACGGAGCCCTCCTGCGGGAAGCGCCAGCCGCCGTCGCCCATGTGGCGCTTGACCGACCGGGCGGTGCGCTCGACGTTGGTCACCGCCTGCCGCTTGGCCACCTCGCCGACGAGCACCTCGCCGTTCTTGGCGAAGGCCACGACCGACGGCGTGGTCCTGGCCCCCTCCGCATTGGCGACGACGGTGGGTTCGCCGCCCTCCAGAACGGCGACCACCGAGTTCGTGGTCCCGAGATCGATACCGACCGCACGTCCCATCGCTGTCCCCTTCCGCCAGGGCGCTTTCCGAACTCCAGCACAAAACTTGAGCGGGCTCTTGTCAATGGTGCGGGGTACCCCGGGCGGGCTCAGCGAAGCGTGCGCTCGGGCTCCCTCGGCTCGCCCCGCAGGGCCACGGCCCGCCGGGGCCGGTCGGTGATCAGCACATCCACCCGGGGATGGCTGAGGAAGGTCTGCATCAGGGTGTCGTCGTTGACCGTCCACACCATGGTGAACAGTCCGTGCCGGGTGGCCTCGCGCAGCACGCTCGCCCGCGCGAGGCGCTGGTGCACCGCGACGCCGGTGGCGCCGCAGGCGCGCACCCGCCGCATCGGCAGCAGCTCGCTGAGCCGGGTGCCGGGCAGCCGCGCCCAGCCGGTCTCCGCGCGGTCGCGTCCCAGGGACAGCGCGGTGCGCACACGGGGGAACGCGGCGCTGATCGCCGCGACGGAACGGTCCTCCAGGGTGGTGGCGACGAACCCGTCCGCGCCGAGCAGGGTGACGGCCCGGTCGATCACCTCGCGCTCGTAGCCGGTCTCCTTCAGGTCCAGATGGCCGACGAGCTTCCCGGCGATCAGCTCCATGACCTCGTCCACGACCGGCACGGCGTATCCGGCCCGCTCGCCGAGCTCGGCGTGCGAGATGTCGGACAGCAGGGGTCCGGTGTGGTCGACGCGGGCGTCGTGGTAGACGACGAGGACGCCGTCGGCCGTACGCCGGATGTCGAACTCGACGTACTCCGCGCCGCTCAGCAGCGCGTCCTCGTAGGCCTCCCAGGTGGCGGCCCGGGCGCGTTCGGAGCCGCCGCGGTGGGCGGAGACGGCGGGTCGTCGCGGCATGGTCGGTCAGCTCCCGGAGGGGGTACGTGGTGCGGGCACCGGTGCGGGTCCGTCGTCGGAGCGGGCCAGCAGCGAGCCGGAGTCCCTGCCCACCCGCCGCAGCAGGACGTATCCGATCACGACCAGCACGACGAAGGGCAGCCAGGCCAGAGCGTACGCGGTGCCGTACCGCCCGAGGTCGAGGACGGAGTGGTTCTCGTCGACGTCGCTGGCGTTCGCGCCGAAGAACGCCAGCAGCAGCGTCGGCGGCAGGGCGATCAGCGTGGCGGCGGTGACCAGCGCGGAGACGATGCGGTTCTGCCGTTCGTCCCGCTCCGCGAGGGCGGCGTCCAGGGCCGCCGACCGGGCGCTGATCACCGAGGTCAGGCGCTCGACCATACGGGCGGAGTTGTCCAGGCTGTCGCGGATGCCGAGGGTGTCGCGCAGCGAGGACTGGAAGCCCTCCGTCAGCATCTCCGGGATCAGCAGGCTGTCCACGTAGGCCTCGACGCCGAAGGCCAGGTCCAGCTGGAGTTCGTTGACCCCGTCGGACAGCCGCGAGATGAGGGTGCGGATCTCGGAGGGCGAGGTGGTCAGCGCCCGTTCGTTCTCCTTCATCATCGCGAAGGCCGCGAGCCGGGTGCGCTGGAGGACGGCCAGCGCGGAGATCATGCCGAGGGCGACGAGGACCAGGCCGTTCTCCACGTGCGGCGCCCAGCCGGCCTGCACGGAGACGCCTCGGCCGTGCGCGGACAGGGTGACACCGTGGTTCCGGAGGTTGGGCGGCACGCTGACCGTGAGCCGGTCGGCGCCCTCGCTGGGCATCCTGCCGCGGTAGATGATGCCGTTGAGCAGGGCCGCCTGGCGGGTCTCGTCGCCGTGGGCGAGCAGCTCCTCGCGCAGACTGCCGCCGGGGAAGACGAGCTGGTGCACGTTCAGGCCGAAGGCAAGGGGTTCGGAGAGTCCGAGCCGTACACCCACCACCTCCAACAGCGGCCGTTCGTCCAGCCGGAGGCCGTCGCGTTCGAAGCAGGTGGTCGCCAGCCAGGCGGCGACGGAGGCCGCGTCGGTGCCCCCGTCGAAGCCGCAGTCCAGCATCAGCGTGGCGTCCCCGCGCGGGGTGGCGACGACCAGCAGCTCGCAGGAGGCGAGGGCCAGGCCGTGGTCGCCGTGCGGCAGCCCCAGCCGGTCCGGGGCCAACCGCTCGGCCAGCACCGGTACGGGCAGCACCGCCTCGCCGGACTCCAGGTGCGGCCGGAAGCGGCCGAACTCCAGCCGGTCGACGAGTCCGCCGAGGGCCGCGCCCTCGGGGCCGATCCGGCAGCCCAGGCTGAACAACAGCAGAATACGGGTGAGTTCCCGAGGCGCGGAGTCAAGTACCGCCGCGCTGCTGGACGTTCCCGGCACCATCAATATCCTTCCGACACCCCGGCGTCCTTGTCATACCCGCGCCCGCCCCCGCGAACCGACGTCGCGCAGGCCGCCCCGGCGGGGGCGGCCTGCGCGACGTGTGGTGGTGCGGTGCGCCGGGCGGCTCAGGCGAGCTTCGCCGACAGTGTGATCGGTACGGCCTTCAGGGCCTGGCTGACCGGGCAGTTGGCCTTGGCGTCCTCGGCCGCGGCGAGGAAGGCCTCCTCGGTGATGCCGGGCACGGTGCCCTCGACGGTGAGGTGGATGCCGGTGATGCCCTGCCCCGGCTGGAAGGTCACGTCCGCGGAGGTGACCAGCTTGGTGGGCGGAGTGCCCGCCTTGTCCAGGCCGTTGGAGAAGGCCATGCAGTAGCAGCTGGAGTGGGCGGCGGCGATCAGCTCCTCCGGGCTGGTCTTGCCATTGGCCTCCTCGGCGCGCGACGGCCACGACACCGGCTGCGCGGAGATCGCGCCGGAGGAGTCGAAGGTGACGACGCCGTTGCCCTGGAACAGATTGCCTTCCCACACGGTGTGTGCGGAGCGCGTGGTTGCCACGATAAATCCCTTCGATGAGGTCCCGTTTTCGGGGTCCGTGGACCCCATCCGATCACATTCCGGCTCAGCTCACCCGGAAGACCGGTCCACGTGCGGTGAAGGGCAGCCGCGCACCCTGCGGAATCAGGTACGCGTGCTCGCGCCGCACCCGCAGCACGTCGCACCAGCCGTCGGTGATGACCAGCACCGGCGCGCCGGGCGGGAAGTCGTCGGCGCGGTGCAGCAGATCGATGCCCGGCTGGAGCACCGTGCCGCCCCGGCCGTGCACCCGCACCCGTTCGGCGATCTCGGTCACCGGCAGATAGCCCGCGTCGTGCGGCGCCGCGTCGCAGAACACCACGCGCGCGGCCGGTACGTCCCGGGCCTCGGCGTAGGAGGCGATGGCGCCGAGCGCCTTGCCGAGCAGCACCCGGCCCATCGAGCCGGAGGTGTCCAGGACCACGCCGAAGGTGCAGCGGGCGATCTCCTCGGGCGGGAAGTAGCGGCCCGCGCGCGGGATGTCGGGGGTGGAGGCCTGCCGCCGCGCGGGGCGCGCATACGTCCGTACCGGCTCCGGGCGGGGCACGAACTCGTCGAACCAGCGGGCCAGTTGGGCGTCCCAGGGCAGCGGCGGATGGCTGAGCGCGCGGATCTCCTCGACCAGGCCGCCGGGCAGGAATCCGCGCTCCTGCCGCTGGTGCAGGTCGAGGCCGTTCGCCAGGCCGCGGCGGTAGAACTCGTCGAGGTCGACGCGGGGTCCGGGCGGGCCGAGCGGGCCGCCGAGGACGTCGCCGACGCCCTTGCCGCGCAGGGTGGCCAGCCGCCGCATGCGCCGCAGGTCGCCGACGATCCGGTCGTAGACCTCCTCGGCGGACAGGCCGGCCAGCTCCCGGTCGTGGAGCAGGCCTTCGGGCATGGTGCCGACCTGCATCTCGCACAGCCAGCCGTTGATGACGTAGTCGCAGGCGACGTTGAACAGGTAGGGGTCGCGGGTGCCGCAGCGGTCGCCGTGGCGCAGCGCGGCGTGCAGCATCTCGTGGGCCAGGACGAACCGCCACTCCTCCTCGTCGAGGGTGCGCAGCGGGTTGACGTAGATCTCGCCGGCCTCGGTGTCGACGGCGGCGATGGCGATGCCGTGCGCGTGGACGAGTTCGAGGTCGGCGACCAGCTTGATGCCGGCCGCGATGCCGCCGAGCAGCGGGTAGGAGGAGACGAACCAGCTCAGCGCCTGCTCCCACGGCCGCAGTTGTGGCGCCTCGGCGTCGTGGGAGTCGCGGCGGCCGCCCGCCATGTCCATCGCCGCGGACACGGTCCGGGTCAGGGCGGTGGCGAACGCCAGCTGGTGGTCCGGGGGCTGCCCGTACCAGCCGTGCCACGGCACGAGCCGCAGGTCCGGCTCGTCGCCCGCGGTGCCGCAGCGCTCGTACACGGCCGGGATGCCGTCCCGGCGCCAGCGGGCGGCGAGCCGTTCCTCGTCGCCGTCGGGGTAGGCGGCGGGCAGGTCGTCGGGGGCGGTGCCGATGGTGAAGCCGAGCAGGAAGCGGTTGACGACGACGCACCGGGCGGCGAGGTCGCAGCGGTCGGGCTGCGGGCGCTCGCCCTTGGCGGCCGGGACGTGGCCGAAGCCGAGGTGGAGGACGGCGTGGGCGAGGGACCAGGCCCACCGGGCCGGTTCGGCGAGCCGGTCCGGGTGGACGTGCAGGGTGGCGTCGGAGTCGACGCGCACCAGCCCGTCGCGCGGGGTCAGTTCGCAGCTCTCCTGGCGGCAGACGCTGAACTCCACCGCCGCGAGCGCCGGGTTGGCCTTCACCAGCCGCAGCCCCTCGGCGAAGGCCTCCGCCGCGAGGTCCCGCTTCTTCGGCCGGGTACGGCTCACCGGCGCGTCTCCACCAGCCGCGGCATGTCCCGCGCCGCCTCGACCAGGAACCAGGAGGGCAGCACCGGGTTGCCGTCGGCGTCGGAGGCGATGACGGTCTGGGCGACCTCGACGGAGATCTCGGCGAGCTGCACGAGCAGCGACTTGGCCCGGTACGCGGTCTGCCGGCCGTTCGCCGACATGTGCTCCTTGCTCGCGGGCAGTTCCTTGACCAGGCGGCCGCGGAAGGAGTCGGCGAGGTAGTACAGCAGGTCGCGGTCCTCCAGCCGGTTCGGCCAGCGGGCGTCGCCCTTGATGATCGCCTCGATGCCGAACCGGCTGCGCACGACCTTGACGTAGCCGCAGAAGGCGGTGGCGTGGGCGGGCGTCAGCGTGCCGTGCGCGAGGACCTTCAGGGTCTCCTCGTCCAGGTCGCGGCCGAAGGAGTGCAGCGCGTCGGAGAGCATGTGCCAGGAGCGCGGCGTGGAGAACGGCTCCTCGGTCTTGGGCGGCTTGGACCACAGGTGGTCGGGCCGGTCGGTGACGTGGTCCAGCACCCACGAGTGGAGGCCGTTGTTCGCGGCCCAGGTCAGCCAGTCCTTGGCGGACGCCTCCAGGTGCACGTGGGTGAGGCGGTTGACCAGGGCGGAGGCGATCGGACGGGCGAGGGCGTTGTCGGTGGCGCGGTTGCCGGCGCCGATCACGATCGAGCCCTTCGGCAGCTCGTAGTTGCCGATGCGGCGGTCCAGGATCAGCGAGTAGAAGGCCTTCTGCACATCCGGCGTGGAGGCGTTCAGCTCGTCCAGGAACAGGCAGTACGGCTCGTCGCGGGCGATCGTCTCCGGCGGGCAGAACACCGACCGCCCGTCCCGGATCTGCGGTACGCCGATCAGGTCCTCCGGGGCCAGCTGGGTGCCGAGCAGACTCACGCTCCCCCACTGCCTCAAGGGCGTGGGGGGACCCCCACCAGGCCCAGCGACTCGGCGAAGTCCCTTACCAGGGAGGACTTTCCGATGCCGGGAGCGCCCCACACGAAGACCGGCCGCACGGTGGCGAGGCCGAGCAGCAGGTCGGGGAGACGGGCCGGGGTGACAGTAACGGCAGCCTGCAAAGCAGGTACTCCTCAAAGGTGTTCGTACGAGTTCGACTGCGAACAGTGTCTGCGTACGACCGTTTTGCCGCACCCGGTTTTTCAGGCCGCCCGCTCCTCGGCCTCCCGTTCCGGCTCCACCGGCACCTCGGGGCCGTCCGACTCGCGCAGCCAGCGGCGCAGGACCCGGTGGACGTGCTCGGCGCCCGCCAGCTCCTCGCCGTCCTCGACCGGCGCGGACAGGGCGACCGGGGACATCAGGAAGGGCCTGCCCTGCGCGCCGCCGAGTCCGCCGTGCGAGCCGATCTGCTCCTCGAAGGCGAGGACTTCCCCGTCGGCCGGGTCGTACATGGAGTTGACCATGATGTCGGCGGTGTGCGGGAAGGAGTGCGTACGCCGGACGGCGTCCGCCGCGCCGGGTCCGAAGGGCGCGAGCGGGCCGGGATTGTGGTCGAGTTCGTCCAGCGGGATCTCGGCGCCGAACGGGCCGAGCACGACACCGCCGTGCTTCTCGCTGCGGACCAGCAGGAAGCCGATGCCGGGGTGGTTGGCGAGCGTGGTCAGCAGGGCGGGGTGGCGGGCGTCGATCTCCTCCTTGGTCATCCGGTGGGGGACGTCCGGGAAGGAGACCAGGCCGAGGTTGCCGGAGGCGAGCACGATCGGTTCCGAGCGGCGGGTCGGGCGGTGCTTCTCGCCGCTCTCCTCGACCGGGATGCGCAGCGCGGCCCGCACGGCGGCGCGGGCCTCGGTGCCGCTGTGGGTGCGGCGCGCGCGGCGCGGTACGGGCAGGCCGCTGCCGGCCCGCACCAGGTCGGCGAGGGTGAGGCCGTAGCGGGCGCGGAAGGTCTCGCCGGGGCTCTGGCCGTGGTCGGAGAGGACGACGACCCGGTAGGGGCGCGGGGCGTGCTCGGCGACCTTCTCGATCTGTTCGAGCGCCCGGTCGAGGCGTTCGAGGACCTGTTCGACGTCGCGGCTCGTCGGCCCGGAGTGGTGCGCCACCTCGTCGTAGGCGACGAGGTCGGCGTAGACGGCGGTGCGGCCGGCGAGCATGTCGCCCATCACCGCGGCGACGACGACGTCCCGTTCGACGACGGTCGCGAAGGCGCGGACGAAGGGGTAGAGGCCGCCGCGGGAGACCCGGGGGCGGGCCTTGCGCAGCCGGGCCCGGGTGGACTGGCCGATCTCACGGCCGACCTCGGCGACGAACGACAGGGCGGTGCGCACCGCGTTGGCCGGGTCGGAGAAGTAGGCGAAGTAGCCCGCCCGGGAGCGGTTCTCGCGGCCGCGGCGCCGGGTCGCGATGGACAGCACGAGGGCCTGTTCGCCGGCGCCGCCGCTGAACAGGTTGCCGCGGCTGGCGCCGTCGACGGTGAGCAGTCCGCCGTCGCCCGTGTGCCGCACGGCGCGCCGCTGGAGTTCGGCGGCGCTGGTGGGGCGGTTGCAGACCATCACCTCCCGGTTCTCCTTCTCGTACCAGCGGAAGGCGGGGACGTCGTGGTTGCTGCCGTGCAGGATGCCCAGCTGGCTGGCGCCGGTCTGGCTGGACCAGTCGGTGCGCCAAGGGGTCAGCCGGTGGGTGCCGCGCAGCCAGCGGGCGACGGTCGGCATGAGGTCCTTGCGTACGGCGTCCAGCAGCACGTCGTGGCCTACGCCGTCGAGCTGCAGGAAGACGGTTCCCGGGGTGGCGGGGCAGGGCGGCCGGGTGTTGCGGCGGCGGTCGGCTAGGCGGTACAGGCGGCGCCGGTAGGCGTCGTCGTCGCGTACGGCGAGGGCGGCGCCGGTCGCGGAGGCCACGGCGGACATCACGGCGGCGACCACCACGGCGGTCTCCCAGGCGGCCCCGCCGCGCTCGGCCGGGTTCAGCCGCAGGGCGACCAGCAGGAGGCCGCCGTTGAGGAAGAAGACCAGCAGGCCGAGGACGAGGGCCGGCACGAGCAGCAGCAGCCGCACGAGCAGCGGCCAGACCAGGGCGGACAGCAGACCGAAGGCGCCGGCGCCGAACGCGGCCGTGACGGCGATCCGGGTGGCGCTGTCGCCGTCCGCGGACTGCAGCTGGAAGTCGGGCAGGATCCCGGCGAGCACGAGCATGGTGAGCGTGGAGACCGCCCACACCGCGACGCTCCGCCCGACCTGACTGGCAACCCGCCGCCACCGACCTGCCCGCACGCCCCGCACACCTCACGTCCCGACCCGTCACCCCGCGGGCCTGAACCCACCTTGTCACACAGCCCGGCTTCAGCAGCGCCCCGAAGGGGCGCGGGGAACTGCGCGCCCAGCCACGACGGCGCCGCAGCCGAACCACCGCCCATCCCGGCCAACCCAGCGGAGCGCTCAGCGGCCGTCGTAGCCCGCCGTCGGCATCGACAGCCTGCGGTGGACCCTGGCCTTCATCTGCGAGTCGTACGACGGCTCCTCGCAGCCCACCGTCTCCACCCGCACCCCCCGCCGCGCGCACTCGGCGGCGAACTCCTCGGCGGAGGACAGGGCGCTCTCCAGCACCCGCCGACAGGGGGCCACGAACAGGTCCCTGCCGGGACGTACGCCGTCCCACAGCACGCCGTGGTCGGGACGCAGCCCCCGGATCAGCAGCTCGCGGCTCACCGTGTAGCCGCGCTCGGCGGCCCAGCGCGCGCAGATGGCGTACTGGCTGCGGGAGTCCACCAGGAAGGGATCGGCGTCCAGTTCTTCGAGCGGCGTCAGACTCGCGATCGCCGTGACCCGCACCGGTCCCATGGCGTCCCCCTCACCTCCGGGTTTCAGGCGCCGACACTACTCCTGCCCGTAGGCTTCGGGGGAGTCGCGCGAAGGAGGCAAAGAGGTGCCGGTGGAGATCACCTGGTGGGGTCACGCCACCTGCACGGTCGCCGACTCGGACGTACGCGTGCTCACCGACCCTCTGTTCGCACGCCGGCTCGCGCATCTGCGCCGGCGCCGGGGTGCGCTCCCCCCGCCCGACGCCTGGCAGGCCGACGTGGCGCTGGTGTCCCATCTGCACGCCGACCACCTGCACGTTCCCTCGCTGGCGCGGCTCGCCCCGGGCACGCGCCTGCTCGTGCCCCGGGGCGCACCCCGGGCCGTTCCGGGGCTGCGCCGGCTCACCCATCTGCGGGTGACCGAGGTGCGGCCCGGCGATGTCACCGAGGTGGGCGGACTCGCGGTGCGGGCGGTGTCCGCGGCGCACGACGGACGGCGGCTGCCGGTCGGACGGCACCGCTCCCCCGCCCTCGGCTACGTCGTCGAGGGCGAGGCGCGCACCTACTTCGCCGGGGACACCGGCCTGTTCGACTCGATGGCCGAGGAGGTCGGGCCGGTCGACGCGGCGCTGCTGCCGGTGGGCGGCTGGGGGCCGTACCTCGGGGAGGGGCATCTGGACGCGGGGCGGGCGGCCGAGGCGCTGGCCCGGCTCGGGCCGCGCAGCGCAGTGCCGGTGCACTACGGCACGTACTGGCCGATCGGCATGGACGCGGTGCGCCCCCATGAGTTCCATGCGCCGGGCGACGAGTTCGTGCGCCTGGCCGCGGAGCGCGCGCCCCGCGTGGCGGTGCACCGGCTGGGGCACGGGGAGAGCGTACGGCTGGAGGTGGCGGCGTGAGGTGGCTGGCCGCCGCGTCCAGCGGCATCCCCACGGAGTCGGCCCAGCAGGCGGTGGGGTATCCGACGCTGTTCGTGCTGGTGCTGCTGGGGGCGCTGGTTCCGGTGGTGCCGACCGGCGCGCTGGTGAGTTCGGCGGCGGTGGTGGCGTTCCATCAGACGGCGCCGTTCGCGCTGGCGTTGGTGTTCGTCACGGCCTCGCTGGCGGCGTTCCTCGGCGACGTCACGCTGTACTGGCTCGGGCAGCGCGGGATGGGGTCGAAGAACGGTTCGCGGTGGCTGGAGGCGATCCGCGCGCGAGCCCCCGAGGACCGGCTGGAGCGGGCCCAGGTGAAGCTGGCCGAGCACGGGGTGGCGGTGCTGGTGCTGTCCCGGCTGATGCCCGCGGGCCGGCTCCCGGTGATGCTGGCGTGCCTGCTCGCCAAGTGGCCGATGCGGAGGTTCGCGCGCGGGAACCTGCCGGCGTGCCTGGCCTGGGCGGTGACGTACCAGCTGATCGGGATCCTCGGGGGATCGCTGTTCCCCGAGCCCTGGGAGGGCGTGGTGGCTGCGGTGGCGCTGACGCTGCTCATCAGTGTGACGCCGAGCCTGTGGCGGCGGGCTCGGGCTGCCAGGTGAGGGTGCGGTGCGCGGTGCGGGTCCGGTGGGGGCTGGTCGCGCAGTTCCACACGCCCCTTGGGCAGGTCGGCCCTGCGTCAGTTCTCCAGGACCCTTGAGGCGCCGATCGGGAGGTCCCACAGGTCTTCCCGGGGGCGTCCCGCCTTCTGCCAGGCCGCCCGCACGCGCCGCAGCGGTTCGAGTACGGGTTCCGCCGAGAGGACGAAGGTGCCCCAGTGCATGGGGGCCATACGGCGTGCGCCCAGGTCCTGCGTCGCCCGTACCGCCTCCTCCGGGTCGCAGTGGACGTCGCTGAGCCACCAGCGGGGGTCGTAGGCGCCGATGGGGAGCAGGGCGAGGTCGATGCCGGGGTAGCGGCGGCCGATGCGGGTGAACCAGTGGCCGTAGCCGGTGTCGCCCGCGAAGTAGACGCGCTGTCCGTCGGCGGCGGTGAGGACCCAGCCGCCCCACAGGCTGCGGCAGGTGTCGGTGAGGCTGCGCTTGGACCAGTGGTGGGCGGGGACGAAGTCGAAGCGGACGCCGTGCAGTTCGGCCGCCTCCCACCAGTCCAGTTCGGTGACGTGGGTGAAGCGGCGGCGGCGGAACCAGCGGGCGAGGCCGGCCGGGGCGAACACGGGGGTGTCGCGCGGGAGGCGGCGCAGGGTGGGGGCGTCCAGGTGGTCGTAGTGGTTGTGGCTGATGACGACCGCGTCGACGCGCGGCAGGGCGGCCCAGTCGATGCCCACCGGGGTGATGCGGGCGGGGGTACCGATGATGCGGCGGGACCAGACCGGGTCGGTGAGGACGGTGAGCCCGCCGATCCGCACGACCCAGCTGGCGTGTCCCGCCCAGGAGACGGCGACCGTGTGCGCGTCGACGCGGGGCAGCGGGGCGGGGTCGAAGGGCAGCAGTGGAGCGTCGGCGAGGCCTTCGCGGCCGGGGCGTACGGAACCCTCGCGGGCGAACCTGGCCAGGGCCTTGAGGCCGGGCAGCGGGGCGGTGAGCCGGTCGTGGAAGGTGCGCGGCCACACCCGGCGCTCGCCCAGGGGGCGGGGTTCGGCGAGGGGCGGGAACGGTGATGTGGCGGCCGGGCCGCCGGGTTCCGGTGTGGTCGTGGTCGACTCGGACTGCTGCGTCATCGAGGGGGCTCCCATCGCCGAGCGTCGTCGCGGAGTTCGTCGAAGACCGACGTCACCTGGTTCAACGCGCGTTGCACGTGTGGCAGTTCCAGCGGGGTGGGGTCGGTGAGGCAGGCCGCGCGTTCCTCGTCCGTGCCGCGCAGCAGGTCGCCGGTGGAGAGCCGGACGCGCGGCGCCGCGAGGTCGTCGCCGAAGCGGTGGCCGCCGGGTGCGGGCATGCCGAGCCGGACGGTGAGGAAGTCCTCCAGGTCCTGGGCGTCGCCCACGCCGTGCGCGCCGAGCGCGGTGCGCAGCGGCCCGAGGTCGACGTAGAGGTGCCGGCCGGCCCGCGGGGGCCGGGCGAGGGCGCCCCCGGCGACCACGGCCGCGTGCAGCGCGGCGGCCACGCGCGCGTGCAGGCGTACGGCGGCGGCGCGGCGTGCGGTGACCGGCTCGGGTTCGGTGAGCGCGTAGGTCGCGGCGGCGGCCACCGGGCTCGCGACGCGGGCGCCGAGGGCGGTCAGCACGTCGAGCACGCGCGCGTGCAGGCGCTCGCCGGTGTCCCCGGTGGGGAAGCGGGCGACGGCGGCCGGCCAGCCCGGCGGCAGCAGGGCTCCGGCGAGGTCGCTGACCACGGTGACCCGGCCGGGGAGCATCTCGGCGGGGCTGAGCAGCACGGTGTCGTGGGGGTGGTGCCGGGTGTCGCGCCAGGTCTCGTCGCTGACCAGGTGCAGGCCCTCGCCGACGGCGGCCTCGAGGGTCTCGTGCAGCGCCTCGGGCGGCGCCACGGTGGCGGTGGGGTCGTCGGCGACGGACAGCACCAGCAGCCGTGGGTCGCCGCCCTCGGCCCGGACCCGGCGCACGGTCTCCAGCAGGGCGTACGGGTCCGGCACGCCGCCGGACTCGGCCGGGGTGGGGACGTGGAAGACCGGTCTGCCCAACAGGCGCGCGTACGGCGCCCACCAGGCGGCGCAGGGCCGGGGCACCAGGACGTCGCCGCCGAGCGCCGCGGTCAGGGCGAGCAGCAGGGCGGGCGCGCCCGGCGCGGCGACGGCCCGGTCGGGAGTGGTGGGCAGGCCGCGCCGGTCCCAGTGGCCGCAGGCGGCGTCCAGCAGGGCGGCCGATCCGCCGACCGGTTCGCTGTCGGGGCGGCCCGCGGCGGCGGCGAGCACGGCGGTCAGCTCGGGCAGCACGGGCAGTCCGTCCGCAGGGAGCGGTGGCCCGTAGCGGACGGGGCCGTGGCTCTCCGGTTCCCTCCGCGCCATCCGTTCCTCCGCTTCGCCTCTCCGCTCCTCGGTGGTGCCCGCGGTGCGGATCGTGACTGTCCCTGGGGCTCTGCGTACCCAACGGGCCCCGGACCCATGGCCGTCCGCCGGGATCGTGCCGGTCAGGCGTCCGCCGCGGGCGCCTTGCGGCGCAGCCGGTAGGCGGCGCCGCCGAGCGCGCCCGCGATCAGCACCCCGCCGGTGACCAGCGCGGGGACGGAGTCGGTGAAGGCGCCGCCCTGACCGGCCCGCACCCCGCGCTGGACGGCCGCGCCGGAGCAGGAGTCGCGGTGCGGCTCGGTGCACGGCCGGGCGGTGGCGGATCCGCGGATGACGGTGAACGTCGCGCTCCAGGGCTTGCCCCGGCCTCCCGGGGCCGCCGGGCAGGTGCCGTCGACGGTCCACGCGGAGTCGGGTCCGAGGCCGCCGTCCGGTTCCTCGGCGAGGACGATGCGGGCCGTGCCCCGGTAGGCGGGGCCGGTGGCCTGCTCGTCGCCTCCGGGGACCTTCTGGAGGGCGACCGTGCCCTCCTCGAAGGCCTGCGAGGTGGCGTCCATGGTGGCGGGGGCGGGTCCGCCGAGGGGGGCGCAGGTGACCGAGACGGTGACGCTGCCGCCCGGGTGCGCGGTGGCGGGGCTGACCTCCGCGGCCGGGTCCGCGGAGGCCGACGGTGCGGCGGCGCCCAGTGCGGCGCCGGCGAGAGCGGCGGCGGACAGGGCACGGACGGTGCGGCGCATGGGGTGGGCTCCTTCGGCCGACGGCTCGGGACACCTCGGTCGTGTCCCCCGCCCATCACAGCCCGCCCGACGCCCGCCCGCGCGCGGCCGGACCCCATTAGCGGGAACCGGGACGCCCGTGCGGGTGACACACCCCCTGCGCCGGGTTCGGTCCCGGTCGAGCAGCCCGGCAGGGTCCCGCTTCTCATCGCGGGACCCCGGGCGCCCGCGCCTGCCGGCCGCCGCGCCTGCCGCCCCACCCCCAAGGCAACCGATGACTGCACCGCCGCCCCCGGCCGTCTCGGCCGGGCCTCAGTTCAGCGGCGAGGCAAGGTCCCGCTCCAGCCCGCGGCCCGCTTCCCACGCGGGGCTCCGGGCGCCCGTACGTGAGACACACGTCCCGCGCCCCGAACCCGGTCTCAGTTCAGCAGCGCCGCAAGGTCCCGCTCCAACCCCCGCCCCCGTTTCTCGACGACCGCGGAGGCGACGTCGGAGAGTTTGCGGTTGGTGCCCTGGGAGATTCGGCGGAGGACCGAGAAGGCCGCGTCGGCGTCGCAGCCGAGGACGTGCATCACGATGCCGCAGGCCTGGTCGACGACGGGCCGGGTGCGCATCGCGGTGCCCAGTTGGTCGAGTTCGGTGAGCGCGGCGCGATAGGAGCGGTCCCGGACCAGGCAGCCGGCGGCGAAGTCGCCGAGGGCGCGGGCGGGCCCGTGCGGGGCGTCCTCGAGGGCGCCGGCGCGGAAGCTGTAGAGGCTGAGCGTCACGGTGAGGCCCGAGCGCCGGAAGGGGATCGTGACGCTGGAGCGCACCCCGGCGTCGAGCGCCACGGCCCGGTACTCCGGCCAGCGCTCCTCCAGCAGCAGGTCCTTGGAGTCGACCGGCCCGCCGCGCTCCAGGGCGGCCGGGATGGGGCCGTCCCCGCTGCGCAGTTGTACGGCGACCAGGGCGGCGAGGTCGGGGTGGGTGACGGCGGCGGGCCGTTCACTGGCGCCCTCGGCCACCATGCTGCTCGCGCCGCAGCAGTCGACGGTGCAGCGGGCGGCCTGCTCGACGAGTTCGGACAGCCTTCGCCCCGGAAGGGCGGATTCGGGAGACTCGGTCACCCCGGTCCCCCAGCGGTCGGTGTGCGTGGTGTCCGGCATTGGGCGGTCCTCCTCTCACTGGGCCCCTGCCCGGTCACCCGAGCGGAAAACACCGCTGGAACAGGGGAGAACAAGGTTTGGCCAACGGTTCGCCGTGATTCCCCCCGCGTCGTCTCGGCGACCGTCGGAGCGCGCTAGGTTCAGGGGCATGGCGCAGACGGACGAGTTCGGTGAAGAGCTGGTGGATTTCGTACGCCGCGTCGCGGAGTTGAAGGCGGCACGGTCCGTCTCGGGCGGTGATCTGCCCACCGTCCTCGACGCGGCGATCTTCGAACTCGATCATGTGGCGGATCAGTTGTGGCCGTGGTACGAGCGGCTTTCCGCGGCGGGCACCCCCCGTTCGGCGCCGGCGGACCGGCAGGAGCAGCAGTTGCTCAGGGCGGTGTTCCAGCGCTTCCCGCTGCCCGTGGCGCTGGTCGACCGGGAGACGGTGGTGCGCCGCCTGAACTTCGCGGCGACCTCCTTCACCGGGGTGCGGGCCGGGTACGCGACGGGCCGGCCGTTGTCGGGGTTCCTCGCGCACGCCGACCGGGTCGCGTTCCGCTCCCAGGCGGCGGCCGTCGCCCGCGGCGAGGGCGACCGCAGCCTGGTCGTGCACCTCCAGCGGCGCCCGTCGGTGCCCGTGCACGCCACGCTCGCGGCCGTACGCCCGAGCGGGGAGCCGCGCCCCACGGTGCTGGTGGCGTTCCAGCCCGGCGCGCCGAGCACCCCCGCGGCCACGGGTGAGGGCTCGTCGGCCCCGATGCCCGACCTGACGGAGGCCACCCGGCACGCGGCGCTGATGGACCTGCTGGACACGATGACGACGACCCTGCTGACCGCCCCGCCCGGCGACCGCGAGGCGGTCCTCAAGCAGGCGGCGCAGGTCCTGCACGGCCGCTTCGCCGACTGGGTGGTCGCCGACACCGCCACCGCCCGTACGGCGGTGTTCGCGCCGTCCGAGGCGGAGGCGGCCGCGCTGGCCACCCAGGATCCCGCGGACTGTCCGCTGGTCGTGGAAGCGGTACGCGGCGGCGGTACGACCCTGCAGGTGCGCCCGGAGGACCCGGACGCCTTCGGCCGCACCCCCGAGGGCACCCCCGTCCTCGCCCGCGCGAACGTCACCTCACTGCTGTGCGTCCCGTTGACGGCGAACGGCAGGGCGGAGGGCGTCCTCACGCTGTTCCGCTCGGGCCCGCGCCTGGCCTTCTCGATGGCGGAGGCGAAGGCGATGGACATCATGAGCCGCCACATCACCCTCCGGATGCAGGGCGCCCCGTGAGGGGCGCCCCGCAACGGCCTATGCGGCGTCCCGCAGGACCTGTTCCCGCACGCGCCCGCAGCACCGGCTGATCAGCCGGGACACATGCATCTGCGAGATGCCCAGTTGCTCGGCGATCCGGCTCTGCGTCATGTCCCCGAAGAACCGCATGTACAGGATCGCCCGCTCCCGCTCGGGCAGCGCGGCGAGCCGCGGCTTGACGGCCTCGCGGTCCACGACCGTGTCCAGCGCGGGATCGGCGGAGCCCAGCGCGTCGCTCAGCGAGTACCCGTCCTCGCTGCCGGGCAGCTCGGCGTCCAGGGACAGCGCGGTGAAACTCTCCAGCGCCTCAAGACCCACCCGGACGTCGGCCTCGCTCATGTCCGCGTGCGCGGCGATCTCCGCGACGCTCGGCCTGCGACCGGAGAAGGTCTGCAGGTCCTGTACGGCGAACCGGACACGATTGCGCAGATCCTGCACCCGGCGCGGCACGTGCAGCGTCCACATGTGGTCCCTGAAGTGCCGCTTGATCTCGCCGGTGATGGTCGGCACGGCGTAGCTCTCGAAGGCGTTGCCGCGCTCGGGGTCGTACCGGTCGACGGCCTTGACCAGGCCGAGGGCCGCCACCTGGCGGAGGTCCTCGAAGCTCTCGCCGCGGCTGCGGAACCGTCCCGCGAGCCGTTCCGCCATGGGCAGCCAGGCCTCGACGACCTGGTCACGGAGCGTGTCGCGCTGCTGACCGGGGGGTAGCGTGGCGAGCTTGCGGAACGCTTCCGCGGTGTCGGGGGCGTCGTCGTGCGGGTGGTGCTTCGCGCTCACTCGTGTGGGCATATGCGTCGCAACTCCCTTGGTTGTGCTCTGGGTGGACGGTCACCGGGGGAGCGCGCGCCGAAAGCCGGACGGGCACAGCCGTGGCGACGGTTCGCCGCTCCCACGGACGTGCCTCCTGTCCGAAGCACTGTGCCTTCGCCTGCCCCACGCCCCGGGCGGCAAACCCCCGGGCCAGGTTTTCGGCAGGCTCGCAGGGTGACTCGTAGCGGTGCTGCCCGATCCGTTTCCGTCCGGAGGTTCCGCATGAGCACCAAGGTGTCCGACTACGTACTGCAGCGGCTGCGCGAGTGGGGGGTGGAGCATGTCTTCGGCTATCCCGGGGACGGCATCAACGGCCTCCTCGCGGCCTGGGGCCGGGCGGAGAACCGGCCTGTCTTCATCCAGTCCCGGCACGAGGAGATGTCGGCGTTCCAGGCGGTCGGCTACGCCAAGTTCAGCGGCCGGCTCGGCGTGTGCGCGGCCACCTCCGGACCGGGCGCGATCCATCTGCTCAACGGTCTGTACGACGCCAAGCTGGACCATGTCCCGGTGCTGGCGATCGTCGGTCAGACGCACCGCACCGCGATGGGCGGCTCGTACCAGCAGGAGGTGGACCTGCACACCCTGTTCAAGGACGTCGCCTCGGACTTCGTGGAGACGGTGACGGTCTCCGAGCAGTTGCCGAACGTGCTGGACCGGGCGATCCGTACCGCGTACGCGCGGCGCTGCCCGACCGCGGTGATCATTCCCGGCGATGTGCAGGAGCTGGACTACTCGCCGCCCACGCACGAGTTCAAGATGGTCCCCTCCAGCCTGGACCGCAGCTCCTGGACGGCGCTCCCCTCCGATCAGTCCCTGGAGCGGGCGGCGGAGGTCCTCAACTCCGGTGAGAAGGTGGCGATCCTGGTCGGCCAGGGCGCGTCGGGCGCGCGGGCCGAGGTGGAGCGGATGGCCGAGGTGCTCGGCGCGGGCGTGGCCAAGGCACTGCTCGGCAAGGACGTCCTGAGCGACGAACTGCCCTACGTCACCGGGGCGATCGGCCTGCTGGGCACGCGTCCGTCGTACGAGCTGATGCGGGACTGCGACACGCTGCTGACGATCGGCTCCTCCTTCCCGTACACGCAGTTCATGCCCGACTTCGGCGCCGCGCGCGGGGTGCAGATCGACATCGATCCGCACATGGTCGGGATGCGTTATCCCTACGAGGTGAATCTGGTCGGGGACGCGAAGGCCACGCTGGAGCGGCTGCTGCCGATGATCGACCCGGAGCGCGGGCGCGAGTGGTACGACACCGTGTGCACGAACGTGGCGCGCTGGCGCGAGGTGATGGAGCGGCGGGCGAACCTGTCGGCCGACCCGATCAACCCGGAGTACGTGGCCCACGCCCTGGACCCGCTGCTGCCCGCAGGCGCGATCATCAGCTCCGACTCGGGTTCGGCGGCGAACTGGTACGCCCGGCACCTGACCATGCGGCCCGGCATGCGCGCGTCGCTGTCCGGCACGCTCGCCACGATGGGCTGCGGGGTGCCGTACGCGATCGGTGCGAAGTTCGCGCACCCGGACCGGCCCGCGATCGCGCTGGTCGGGGACGGCGCGATGCAGATGAACGGCATGGCGGAGCTGATCACGGCGGCGAAGTACCGGGATCAGTGGGAGGACCCGCGGCTGGTGGTCGGTGTGTGGAACAACCACGACCTCAACCAGGTCACCTGGGAGATGCGGGCCATGGAGGGCGCCCCGTCGTTCCTGCCCTCGCAGGAGCTGCCGGACGTGCAGTACGCCGCGTTCGCCCGCTCGCTGGGCCTGACCGGGATACGGGTGGAGAAGCCGGAGGACGTGGAGGCGGCCTGGCGGGCCGGCCTGGAGGCGGACGGCCCCGCGGTGATCGAGTTCCTCACCGACCCCGCCGTACCCCCGATCCCGCCGCACGCCACCTGGGACCAGATGGAGGCGACCGCCGCCTCGATCCTCAAGGGCGACGCGGACCGGGCGTCGATGGTCAAGCAGGGGATCAAGGCGAAGGTGCAGGAGTTCCTGCCGGGGCGCGAGAAGCCGTAGGCGGCACCTGTTGGACGGCGCCGAGGGTTCGGTGGTCGGTTCAGTGGCGCCGTGAACTGTTCCACCACGCGTCCCGAAGTCCTCCGGCTCCGGCGATGCGTGCGCCGCTGCAACACCGAGACCGACATCCCGCACGGCGTCATCGTGCACCACCAGGAGGCGGGGTGACTCACGGAGCGGCCGTGGGTCACCCCGCCTCCTCGTCGCGCGGACCACGCGAATGGCGCGTTGACAAGCCCGAGCAGTGAACTGATGATGTAATCAGTAATGCGGAGATGGTCAGAAGAGACATCTCTTCGCGTTTGCACACCATCTCACCAAGGTCTATTTGTGGCTACATGTGGAGTATTGCCACATCCCCCAGGAGAGGCGCCATGAGCGAAAACGCCCTGCATGCGAAGTTCCAGGAATTCCCCGAAGTCGTCCGCGAGAAGGTGGACGCCGCACTCTCGGACGCCAAGATCGCCCTCAAGCTCAAGGCCGCCGAGATCCTCGCCGACAAGGAGGAGATGGCCGAGCACGCCGTCACCACCGCCGGCCGGATCGGCGCCAAGAGCGGTGAGGTGTCCGAGCTGACGACGATCCTGCCGCTGAAGCCGAACGGCGCCGAGCGGCTGCGGAAGTTCTTCGGCCTGGTCGGCGGGAACCTGGCGGGTGCCGGTCAGGTGGGCACCCTGCACAACATGCGGTTCGTGTTCCTCGAAAACGACACCAAGCTGCTGTTCGCGACCGCCTTCGACGGCGAGTGGGACCCCTACATCGACGACTTCGCGACGAAGATCCCCGAGTTCATGGACTATCTGTTCAGCAACGTCGAGGGCTGGCCCGGCATCACCTCGCCGGACGTGAAGGACTTCATCGTCAAGTACCAGGTCCCGGCGGAGGCGTGGTTCGTCGCCCACCCCAACCTCACCGTCGCCGAAGGCCACCGGCTCAAGCGCCAGGAGGCCGCCGTGCAGCGTTTCCTGTCGGACCTGAACTGAAGGCAGGCGCACCATGCCTTCGCCGCTGTTCCGGCGGCTGCGCCGCCCGCCCACCCTGGACCTCGACGACATCCAGGCGACCCTGCTGCGGGCCCGGCCCGAGCCCTACTTCGGCACCCACGCGATCCTGGAGATCACCGAACCGGACGCGGGCAGGGAACTGCTGCGCCGACTGGCGCCGAGGGTGACCTCGGCGGCCCGCTGGGACGAACCTCAGCCTTCCTGGCTGGCCCTCGCCCTCAGCTACCAGGGACTGGTCGCGCTGGGGCTGCCGGAGACCTCACTGGCCTCCTTCCCGGCCAACTTCCGCGCCGGGATGGCCGCCCGCGCCGAGCGGCTGCGGGACACCGGCGTGAACGCGCCGGACCGCTGGGAGTTCCCCTTCGGCACCCCGCGTGTGCACGTGGCCGTCACGGTCTACGCCGCGAGCGAGGACGACTGGCGGGCCGAAGTCGCCGCCTATGAGAAGGAACTGGGCGAAGTCCCGGGTGTGCGGCTGCTGTCGCATCAGGACTTCGCGGCCGACGGGTTCAACGTCTTCGGCTACCGGGACGGCTTCAGCCAGCCGGTGGTCGAGGGCAGTGGCGCCGAACCCCTGCCCGGCGACGGACGGCCCATCAAGGCCGGGGAGTTCGTCCTCGGCTACCCGAGCGAGACCGGTGTGCCGCTGCCCGTACCGGCTCCGGACGTCCTGGGGCGCAACGGCACGTACGTCGTCTTCCGCAAGTACCACTCCCACGTCGCGGCCTTCAACCAGTGGCTGCACGACAACGCCTCCACCGAGGCCGAACGCGAGCTGCTGGCCGCCAAGTTGGTCGGCCGCTGGCGCAGCGGCGCACCTCTCGCCCTCGCCCCGGAGCGCGACACCCCCGCGATCGGTGAGGACCCGAACCGGATCAACAACTTCGACTACTCCGCCGACCCGCGCGGACTGCGCACCCCGCTCGGCTCCCACATCCGCCGGATGAACCCGCGCGACACCAAGCTGACGGTCCTCACCGACGTCAACATCCGCCGCATCATCCGGCGCGGCACTTCCTACGGCACTCCCCTGCCCCCCGACCGCCTCAAGGACGACGGCCGGCCGCGCGGCCTGGACTTCATCGCCCTCGGCGCCCGGGCCATCGACAACGTCGAGTTCCTGCAGAGCGAATGGGTCGGCTCCGGCAACTTCCTGGGCCTGGGCAAGGAGAAGGACCCGATGATCTCGCTCCAGGACAAGGGCGCCTACTTCACCGTGCCCGGGACCCCGCCTCGCCGGGTGCAGAACATCCAGTCCTTCAACACCCTCCTCGGCGGCGAGTACTTCTTCATGCCCAGCCTGTCCGCCATCCGCTGGCTCAGCGGCAACTGACCCCCACCCCGCGCGGAGACACTCCCCATGACCTCGTACGTCCGCTACAGCCCCGACATCGAACAGCCCTTTCCGGATGAGGACGAACTCGTCCGCCAGGTCGTCGCGGCCATGGGCAAGGCCAACCAGCAGGTCGCCGACAAACACCGGCACGGCCTGCGCGACGCCCACGCCAAGAGCCACGGCGTCCTCGCCGGCGAGCTGCGCATCCAGCCCGACCTGCCCGCCCACCTCGCCCAGGGCCTCTTCGCCGAACCGGTCACCTACCCGGTGATCGTCCGCTTCTCCTCCGCCCCCGGCGACCTGCGCTCCGACCAGGTGCCCTTCCAGCGCGGCCTCGCCATGAAGGTGATCGGCGCCCCCGGGCCCCGCGCCCTCGACGACGGCTTCACCACCCAGGACTTCCTCCTCGTCAACCACCCCACCCTGCCCTTCGGCAACATCGCCGAGTACGCCAAACTCCAGGGCATCCTGGAGAAACAGCCCGGCCAGAGCGACCAGCAGCTCCAGCTCACCGGCGCGGCCGCCCGCGTGGCCGCCAAGGCCCTCACCCGGGTCGGACGTCCGCTTCCGCCCGCCGTCGAGACCCTGGCCGCCGCCAACGACCACATCCTCGGCGAGACCTTCCACTCCATGGCCGCGCTGCGCTACGGCGACCATGTCGCGAAGATGTCCGCCGCGCCCCGCTCGGCGAACGTCAGGGCCCTCACCGGCAGCCACGTCGACAAGAAGGCAGGCGAGTCGGCCCTGCGCGACCTCGTCGTCGACTTCTTCGCGGACAACAGCGCCGAGTACGACATCCGTGCCCAGCTGTGCACGGACATCGACCGGATGCCGGTGGAGGACGCCTCGGTCCTGTGGCCCGAGGAACTGTCACCGCACCGGACGGTGGCCGTGCTGCACCTGCCCGCCCAGGACGCCTACAGCGACGCCCGTCGCCGCTACGCCGACGACGTCCTCTCCTTCAGCCCCTGGCACGCCCTGGAGGCCCACCGTCCGCTGGGCTCGATCATGCGCTCGCGCCGCGCCGCGTACCCCGCTTCCAGTGACTTCCGGCACCGCTTCAACGGCATCGAGCCGCAGGAGCCGTCCGACATCAAGGAGCTGCCCGCCTGAACAGGTCCCGACCGGCCCCGGATGCGGCCGCGCGTCGGTCGGGACCCGCGTGCCAGAATGGAGAAGTCCCTTCTCCGTTCTGGCTTCTTCGAGGTTCTCTCCGTGTCCCAGCCCGTCGGCCGTGTCCCCCAGCGACGCAACGCCCGGTCCAACCGGGCTCGCATCCTGGCCACCGCGCGCCAGGAGCTCGGCCGGAATCCCGACATCACCCTCGAGGAGCTGGCCCGCGCCTCCGGCGTCGTACGACGCACGCTGTTCGGGCACTTCCCCGGGCGGACGGCACTGCTGGACGCGCTGGCCGAGGAGGCCGCGGAGGCGATCCAGGAAGCCGTGGCGGTCGGGGCGGGCACGACGGAACCTGCCGATCGGGCGCTCGCCCACTTCACGTTGTCGCTCTGGCCTGTGAGTGACCGCTACCGGATGCTCCTGGCACTGGCCCGAAGGGACCTCGGCATGGAGCGTGTCGCCGGGATCCTGGAGCCCGCCCGGGTCGGGGTCACGGCCATCGTGGAGCGCGGACAGCGGGACGGCGTCTTCCACACCCAGCTGCCGGCCCCGGTGCTGAGCGCCGGTCTGGAGGCGATGACGGTCGCCCTGCTGGAGGAGGTCAATACCGGGGCTCTGGAGGACGACGGCACCCAGGTGGCGGTCACCACGCTCATCGCGGCCGGTGTGCCGGAGAAGCGGGCGCAGATCGTCGTCGACGAGGCGGCCGCCGCCGAGGGGTGAGATCACCCCTGCAGTCCGACAAGACCCCGGTGCGGAGCACCGGGGTCTTCCCATGTCAGCCGGAATCGGGTTCCGGCCTCCGGTGTACGGGGCTCAGACGCCCACGGTCTCGGTCTGCTCCTCGGTCTCCGGCGTCGCTTCCTTCTCACCGTGCTCGACGGTGTGCTTGCGGCCGGGCAGGACGGCGATGACGATCAGGGTTCCGGCGGCCATGATGATCCCGCCGATGAGGCTGGTGTGGGCGATGGCGTGGGCGAAGGACTCGTGCACCGCTCCCAGCAGCGTCTGGGCCTGCTCGGCGCCGCCCTGGGGGTTCTTGGCGACCTGCTCGGCAACTGCGATGCCGCCGCCGACGGAGTCCTTGGCGACGTCCATGGCCTCGGCGGGGAGATGGCCGCCGACCATGTCGGTGAGCTTGTCCTTGTAGGACGTGGCCAGCAGCGAGCCGAGAACGGCGATGCCCAGGGCGCAGCCGAGTTCCAGGGCGGTGTCGTTGGCGCCGCCGCCGACGCCCAGTTCGTCCTCGGGGAAGGAGCCCATGATGGTGTCGGTGGCCGGGGCGAGACTCAGGCCGATGGCGAAGCCGAGCAGCAGCAGGGGCGTGAGGAAGTCGGAGTAGGTCGAGCCCGTCTCGATCCGGGTGAGCAGGAAGACGCCCGCGGTGCCGATCACCATGCCGGTGCCGACCACGGTCTTCACACCCAGCTTCGGGGCGAGCCTGCCGGTGACGGCGGCGCCGACGAACACGGCTCCGGCCAGCGGCAGCAGACGGATGCCGGTCTCCAGTGCGTCGTAGCCGAGGACGAACTGCAGGAACTGAGTGGAGTAGTAGATCGATCCGAAGGTGCCGAAGAAGAAGAACAGCACCGCCATCATCGAGCCGCTGAAGGGGCGCTCGGCGAACTTGCGCACGTTCAGCATGGGGTTGGGGTGCTTCAACTCCCAGGCGACGAAGGCCAGCAGGCCTACGCCGGCGACGACGGCCGCGGCGATGGGGCCGGCACCCCAGCCGAAGTGCGGCCCCTCGATGGTCGCGTACACCAGGGAGCCGACCGAGGCGATCGACAGCAGACCGCCGACGTAGTCGATGCGGCCCATGCCCTCCGCCTTCGACGGCGGGACCAGGAGCAGCGCGCCCACGACGCCGAGGACGGCGACGGGGACGTTCATCAGGAACGTGGAGCCCCAGGCATGGCTCTCCAGCAGCCAGCCGGCGGCCAGCGGGCCCGCGGCGATGGCGAGGCCGGAGGTGGCGGACCAGGCGGTGATCGCCTTGGCGCGCTCAGCCCTCGGGAAGATCGCGACCAGCAGAGAGAGTGTGGCCGGCATGACGACGGCGGCACCGACACCCATGATCGCGCGGGCGACGATGACGAGGTTCGTCCCATCGACCAGGCCGCCCATCACCGAACCTCCGGCGAAGATCAGCAGGCCGAGGACGAGGGCGCCGCGGCGGCTGTACTTGTCGCCGATCGCGCCGAGCACCAGCATCAGCGCGGCGTAGGGGACGGTGTAGCCGTCGATGACCCACTGCAGGTCACTGCTGCTCAGGCCCAGGTCCTTGGTCATGTCGGGGGCGGCCACGATCAGTGACGTGTTCGCCATGACGACGATCAGCAGGCTCAGACAGAGCACCAGCAGGGCCCACCAGCGGCGTGGATAGGGCTCGGTCATCTTCTCGACGGGTGTCTTCGCAAAGAGCGGCATCGTCAGGCTCCTCGGCAGGAGGTGAAGCGGAGGCTTCGGGGTGCGGATCGGTGGGAGAGGTGCAGACGGGGCCAAGAGGAGGCCCGGCACCGGGGCGGTTAATTGCCCACTGATGTGCAGACTAGTTTATTGCCCGCCGGTGTGCAACTATCGAGTCGCCCTCCCCGCCAACCGGAGGTCCGACATGACCCACGCACCCGTCACCGCCGCCCCGGAACGCAGTCGAACCCTGCTCACGCTCGCCCGCATCCTCGAGGCGGCAGGGGTGGTGCGCCGTACGGTCACCGGCCGCTTCAACGGCCGGGCCGCACCCGTGGAGGGGGCTGGTGGCGGAGGCCGCGCAGGCATTGCGGCAGAGGCTCGCGGCCCCTCGGGCGCCGGTGGCGGATGCCGTCAAGCGCGGGAGGGGCACCTGCCAGGGCTTCTCGACCGCGTGAACAGCGGGGCCTGGAGCGATGACGGCACCGGCACCGCGACCGCCACTCCGATCGCGACGGGCGTCGCCGGAGACAGCGCTTCGGCGTGCGTCCACGGGCGTGTCCGGCCCGAGGGCGACGCCGCGTAGGCGCACTTTCCCGAGCACCACTCGAAGAGGAGGAACCATGCATCAGTCCCACCGCGACGAGGAGCAGGTCGGCGAGCCCTACTACGGCGACGGCTCCGCGTGTGCGAGCCCCCCGGCCCGGACCGGACGGCGCACGGTCGTCGCCGCCGCGTCCCTGGTGGCCCTGCTGGTCGGCGGAGTCTCGGTCGACCGGATCGCCGCAGCTCGCGCGGAGAGCCGTACGGCCAAGGCGTTCCAGGACGGCATGGGAACCGCCGATCGGCCATCGGTGCACGTCACCGGATTCCCCGTGCTGACCCAACTGGCCAAGGGCCGTCTGGACCACGTCGACCTCACCGCCCACGACATACCCGCGAACGGCCCGACCCGCCCCCTGCAACTGACAAGACTGACCGTAGGGATGGACGGCCTCAAGACATCGGGGAGCGCCGACGAGGCTCACGCGGACAGCGTCGCAGCCACCGCGTTCCTGTCGTACGCGGACGTGTCGAGCACGCTCGACGTGCAGGTGTCGCGGGGCGACGAGTCGGGCCGGGTCAACGCGACGGCCGGCCTGCCGCTCGTCGGCGACGTGACCGTGAGTACGGCCGTCTCGGCGGCGAGCGGCAACCGCATCTCGTTCACCGACGTCCGCGCCGAGCAGGGTGAACTGCTCCCCCCGCTGAAGTCACTGCTCGACAGGGCCCTGGACGAGCCCATTCCGCTGCGGAACGTCCCCGAGGGACTCCACCTGCGGTCGATCACCACCACCGAGGACGGGATCGACGCCCGCTTCACCGGCCGGTCGGTCACCTTCCGCCCGGACTCGTCATCGAGCGCCTAGGTGTGCTGTTCGGAGAGGTTGGGCAGGGGGCGCCGGGCGACCTCGTGGGCGTCCTCCGCGGACAGGCCCAGCATGCGCAGGACCATCTCGGCGAGGTTCACCGCAGCCTCGTCGCCGTCCACCTCCGGGCGGGCCAAGCGCAGCTCCACCAGCGACAGCCGGGCTCCGCCCAGTGCGGAGAGGGCGACCACGGGGTCCATGGCGGTGAAGCGACCGGAGGCGATGCCGACCTGGAGATCGCGCAGGGCGCGTCGGGCCAAGCCGTTGTCCGAGTGGATGTGCCCGAGGCCGCGGCGGCGCAGGACCTGCGTCAGCTCCGGGTGCGAGTCGGCCATCCGGGCACTGAGCCGGAAGCCGGCCGCGACGAGTTCCGCCGGGTCGTCGATCCCGGCCAGACACTCGTCGAAGGCCTGTCCGAATTCCTCCAGGGCGTCGACCACCGCCGCCTCGAACAACTCCGCCTTGGAGTCGAAGTGGTTGTAGAAGGAGCCGAAGCCCACGTCCGCACGCTCGGCGATCGCCTGGATGCTCGCGCTGGCGTCACCGCTCTCGGCGAGGATCTGCCGGGCCGCTCGCACAAGAGCCCTGCGGGTCTCGGCGCGACGCCGCTCGAACCGGTTGCTGGGCGGGGCTGACGTAGACATCCGCAGAGTCTAACCGTCGGGACGATGGCGATCGCAGTCCTGATGAATTCATCATTTGCTGCCGCGAGCACCTTGACGAAGAAACTCTCACAGTTGATGATTTCCTCATTACGGCAATGTTGCTCGGAGGGCACCATGTCTGAAATCCGCGTCAACGGGGCCGACCTCGTCACGGCCCACCAGAACCTC
>NZ_JACVWU010000028.1 GCF_014596915.1 Streptomyces sp. TRM68416 | reverse complement strand
CCCAGCCGCGGTATGTCGATGGCCGGGCAGCGGTCCATGACCATGTCGAGGCCCGCGGCGCGGGTGCGGTCGTAGGCGGCCTCGTCGATGACGCCGAGCTGGAACCACACGGCGCTCGCGCCCTTGGCGACCGCCTCGTCGGCGACCGGCCCGGCCAGCTCGCTGTTGACGAAGACGTCGACGACGTCCACGTCGAAGGGGATGTCCGCGAGACTGGCGTAGCCCTGCTCGCCGTGCACCGTCTCCGCCTTGGGGTGGACCGGCACCACGCGCTTGCCGTACCGCTGGAGCACCTCGGCCACGCCGTACGCGGCACGCCGCCGGTTCGTCGACAGGCCCACCACGGCCCAGGTGTCACCGAGTTCCGTGAGGATCTTGCGAACCGTCGCGTCGTCACCGTACACCGGGGGCCTCCTCGACCTCATGACTGGGCTGTCGTCGGCACAACGGCCGACGGCGCGCGGTGATTCCCCACAGCCGCGTGATAGCTTGCCGAAGCCAGTCGAACCCATGTACGTGGGTCAGGGAATCCGGTGCGAATCCGGAGCTGACGCGCAGCGGTGAGGGTGACGGGCGGGGCCTCGGCCACTGGACGGCACACGTCGTCCGGGAAGGCGCTCCGACCCGGACGACCCCGAGTCCGAAGACCTGCTGGCGGCCCCCGCGGCAGACCTGCGGCGGGGGAGCACCGTACGACCGGGCTCCGCGTTCGAGCCCTCGACGACTGAGGACCGCTTCCGTGCCTTTCGCACGTCTCACCCGCCCCGCCGCCCTGCTCGCGGCCGGTACCCTGCTCCTGACCGGCTGCTCCGACGGAAACGACGCCACGGACGCCAAGTCGGCCGTCACGCTCGAGAACTGCGGGCACACCGTCCGCGTACCGGAGCCGCCGCGGCGCGCCGTCTCCCTCAACCAGGGCACCACCGAGATCATGCTCTCCCTCGGCCTCGCCGACCGCATGGCCGGGACCGCCACCTGGACCGACCCCGTGATGAAGGGGCTGGAGAAGGCGAACGCGAAGGTGGAGCGGATCGCCGAGAACAACCCCTCCTACGAGCGGGTCCTGGAGGCCGAACCCGACTTCGTCGCCGCCTCCTTCGTCTCCACCCTGGGGCGGGGCGGCGTCGCCACCCGCGAGCAGTTCGAGAAGCTGGGCGTGCCGACCTACGTCTCTCCCTCTGACTGCGCCGGGAAGGACAACTCCGGGGACGGCGACGGCGTGCGGACCACCCCGCTGACCATCGACGACATCTACGGCGAAGTCCGGGACCTCGCCGAGATCTTCGGCGTCGAGGAGCGGGGCGAGAAGCTCGTCGCGAGCCTGAAGCGGCGGATGGAGCGGGCGACGGCCGACCTCGACGCCTCGGGCACGACCCTCCTGTACTGGTTCTCCGACTCCAAGTCGCCCTACATGGCCGGCTGTTGCGGCGCACCCGGCATCATCACCAACGCCCTGGGCGCGAAGAACGTCTTCGACGACACGGACGAGGAGTGGCCGCAGATCAACTGGGAGACCGTCGCCGACCGCGACCCCGCCGTCCTCGTCATCGGCGACCTGACCCGCAGGGCGCAGTCCGCCGAATCGGCGGCGAAGAAGATCGAGTTCCTGGAGTCGAACCCGGTCACGAAGAACATGACCGCCGTCCGCCACAAGCGGTACGTCCTGCTCAGCGGGCAGGCCATGAACCCGACCATCCGCACCGTCGAGGGCGTGGAGAAGGTCGCGGCGGCGCTGCGCGAGTCCAGGCGCACCAAGTGACCCTCCGCGGGCTCCTCCTGGGCACGGCGGGCACCGTCCTGCTGTGCTGCTCGCTCGCCGTGGCCATCACCATCGGCCCGGCCGACATCCGGGTCACCGACGTGTGGTCCGTCGTCGCCTCCCATCTGGGCCTCGGCACCTCGGAGTTGACGCCGATCCGGGACGGCATCGTGTGGCAGCTGCGGCTGCCGCGCACGCTGCTCGCGGCCGTGTGCGGGGCCGGACTCGCCGTGTGCGGCGCGGTGATGCAGTCGCTGCTGCGCAACCCGCTCGCCGACCCCTTCGTCCTCGGCGTGTCCTCGGGCGCGTCGACCGGAGCCGTGGCGGTGGTCGTCCTGGGCGTCGGCGGCGGCGTGGTGTCCGTGTCCGCGGGGGCCTTCGTAGGCGCGCTGGTGTCGTTCGCGCTGGTGCTGTACCTCAGCCACACCCTCGGCGGCAGCACCGACCGGGTCGTCCTCGCGGGCGTCGCCGCCATGCAGCTCTTCTCCGCCCTCACCTCCTTCGTGGTGATGACCGCGGCCGACGCCGAGACCACCCGCGGCGTGCTCTTCTGGCTCCTCGGCTCGCTCGGCGGCGTCGGCTGGACCGACGTGTGGATGTGCCTGTCGGTGCTGGTCGTGTCGCTTGCGGTGTGCCTGTCCTACGCCCGTGTCCTGGACGCCTTCGCCTTCGGGGAGGACGCGGCGGCCTCCCTCGGGGTGTCCGTCGCCCGTACCCGGCTGGTGCTGCTGTGCGTCACGGCCCTGCTCACGGCCGCGCTGGTGAGCTCGGCCGGGGCCATCGGCTTCGTCGGCCTGGTCCTGCCGCACGCCGCCCGCGCCCTGACCGGACCGGGTCACGCCCGGCTGCTGCCGGTCACCGCGCTGGCCGGAGCGGTGTTCCTGGTGTGGGTCGACACGCTGGCCCGTACCGTCCTCGACCCCCAGGAGGTGCCGGTGGGCGTGGCGACCTCACTGATCGGCGTGCCGGCCTTCGTGGCCGTGCTGTACCGGACCAGGAGGGTGCGATGACCCTGCGCGCAGAGAAGGTGGCCCGCCGGGCCGACGGCCGGCTGATCCTGGACGGTGTCACCCTCGCCCCCGAACCCGGTTCCACCGTGGGCCTCCTGGGACCCAACGGCTCCGGCAAGTCCACGCTGCTGCGACTGCTCGCCGGACTGCTCGCGCCGACCGCCGGAGTCGTCACGCTCGACGGCGACCCCCTCTCCGGTCGGCCCCGCCGCGAGATCGCCCGCCGCCTCGCCGTGGTCGAGCAACAGGCCGACACCCTGGTGGAGTTGACCGTCCTGGACGTCGTACGGCTGGGGCGCGTGCCGCACCGCCGCGCCTGGACGCCCGCCTCCGCGCACGACGAACGGGCCGTGCGCGCCGCCCTGGAACGCACCGGCCTCACCGACCGCGCCGAGCAGCCCTGGCACACCCTGTCCGGCGGCGAGCGCCAGCGCGTGCAGATCGCCCGCGCACTCGCCCAGGAGCCGCGCGAACTCCTCCTCGACGAGCCCACCAACCACCTCGACATCCACCACCAGCTCGACCTGCTCGCGCTGGTCGCCGACCTCCCCGTCACCACCGTCGTCGCCCTGCACGACCTCAACCTCGCCGCCATGTACTGCGACCGCGTCGTGGTGCTCCACACCGGCCGGGTCGTGGCGTCCGGCACCCCCGCCGACGTACTGACCGAGCGCCTCGTCGCCGACGTGTACGGAGTCCGGGCCACCATCACCCACGACGACGACGGCGACCGGCCGCACGTCCGGTTCCTGGGGACGCTGGCCTGAAAGCGCCCCTGGCCTGGGGCGCAGTCTGCGCGGCATCCGCACGGCAGGGGGTCGCGGACGCCCGGACGCGACGCGCACGCCGCACGCACGCCCGTCCGCCTCGGCGTTCCGGGGCTGCCGTCCGGCCCACGCACGCCGGACTGTCTGCTTCAGCGTTCTGGGGCTGCCGCTCCGCCCACGTAGTACGTCAGACCGTCCGCCTCGACGCTCCCGGGCTGCCGCTCCGCCCACGCCGCACACGCGCCCCGGCGTTCCGGGGCTGCCGCTCCGCCCACGCCGAATCCGTGCACCGCGCGCGGGGCGGGTGCGGGCACAGCTCCGGTCGGCCCTCTTTACGGCTCTTTACGGAATCAGCCGCGCGACGTCCGCGCGCGGTGGAATTCCGCCACGGCGTCCGCAAACCGTGCCGGATGCCTGCGCCGGAGCGCGCGCCCGCCTACGCTCGGGCCGTGCTGCGCATCATCGACGCCCGAACGGGCGAGCCTGTCGACGCCGCCCCTGCCCGGCGCGGTCTGACCCGCGTCGAGGCCCATGCGCCCGGCTTCGACACCGGCGCCCTGCGGGTGCTGCTGGTCGCCGATCTCCTCGTGCGCGCCCTGGAGCTGGGCGGCACTCCCGTCTGGGCGGTCCTGCGCGGCGAACGGCAGCGGGCCGAACTGCGGGCCGGGGCCGCCGCCCTGGGCGTACGGCCCTTCGAGGACGCCGCGGACGTCGGCACCGGCCTGGGCGAGAAACAGGTCATCCACGTGGTGCCGGAGGGCGGTGCCGGACCCGAGGGCGTCCGCGTCGCCGTCGCGCCCGTCCACGCCGAGGCACCCGATCCCACGCAGGGCGTCGACCCCGCCGCCCTGCGCCTGGCCCTGCTCGCCCGGCGCAGGGGCGTGCCGGTCCGGCTCGACCCGGCCGCCCTGAACGAGGCCCACGACACCCTCGTACGCTGGCGGCGGGCGATCGCGGGATGGGCGCACCGGCCCTCGCGGCCGGTCTCCGACGAGGTGCGCGCACAACTGCGTACCGCCTGGGAGGACGACCTGGACGTGCCCGGGGTGCTGCGGGTGCTGGCCTGGGTGGAGAGCGAACCGGACTTTCCCGACGGCGCCCGTTTCGAGACGTTCGCCTACGCCGACCGGCTGCTCGGCCTGGACCTCGCCCGCGACCTGGGATCCCCGGCGTGATCGCGCGCGCGGGAACGGGACCGTTGCGCCGGCTTGTCGTGCTGCGGCACGCGAAGTCGGCCTGGCCCGAGGGGGTCGCCGACCACCGGCGCCCGCTCGCCCCGCGCGGCCGCCGGGACGCACCGGCCGCGGGCCGCGCGCTGGCCGAGGCGGACCTGCTCCCCGGCCTCGCCCTGTGCTCCACCGCGGTGCGGGCCCGCCAGACCTGGGAACTGGCCTCCGCCGAATGGGGCACCCCGCCGCCGGTCCGCTTCGAGCCGCGGCTGTACGGGGCCGACGTCCCCGAGCTGCTGGCCGTCGTGCACGAGACCGCGGCGCAGGTCGAGACCCTGCTGCTGATCGGCCACAACCCCGGTCTGGAGGAGCTGGTGGTGGAGCTGGCCGGGGACGGCATGGAGGACACCCTGGACCGCCTGCGCGTGAAGTTCCCCACCTCGGCCGTCGCCGTACTGGCCTGGCGCGGCCCCACCTGGAACACCCTGGCCCCCGGCGCCGCCTTGCTGACGTCGTTCACCGTGCCCCGGGGCAGGAAGCGTTAGGGCAGCGCCCCAGCCGGGGCGCGCGGCTGTGTCGATATGCGGCTCCGCCGCGATGGGGGAACGACCAGCCACGACGGCGCCGCAGCAAAGAGACGGCCCGGCGTGGCCCGACCGGCGGAGCGCATAGGCTGGCCCGATGCAGGACGAGTACCGCACAGTGGCCCACGCGGGTGTGCACGAGACCGAGGTCAACCGCTCGCGCTTCCTGTGCGCCCTCGCCCCGGCGGCCACCGAACAGGAGGCCCAGGACTTCATCGCGGGCATCCGCAAGGAGCACGCCGACGCCACGCACAACTGCTACGCCTACGTCGTCGGCGCCGACGCCGCGATCCAGAAGGCGAGCGACGACGGCGAACCGGGCGGCACGGCCGGCGTCCCCATGCTCCAGATGCTGCTGCGCCGCGAGATGCGCTACGTCGTCGCCGTCGTCACCCGCTACTACGGCGGCGTCAAGCTCGGCGCGGGCGGCCTCATCAGGGCCTACGGCGGCGCGGTCGGCGAGGCCCTGGACACCCTCGGCACGATCACCCGGCGCCGCTTCCGGCTCGCCACGGTCACCGTCGACCACCAGCGGGCCGGCAAGGTCCAGAACGACCTGCGCGCCACCGGACGCGAGGTACGGAACGTGACCTACGCCGAGTCCGTCACCATCGAGATCGGCCTGCCCGACGCCGACGTGGACGCCTTCCGCGCCTGGCTCGCCGACGCGACCGCCGGGGCGGCCGGGTTCGAACTGGGCGGAGAGGCGTACGGCGACGCATGACGAGTCGGGTGAAGCGCCTATAGCGCACATAACGGACGGTCTCCGGTGCGGCCATGACGGCCGATACGGGAGTAACCGCCCGTGATGTCAGACCCGGCCGTTAGTCTTCGGGGATCATGAGGCTGCTGCACACTTCCGACTGGCATCTGGGCCGGGCGTTCCATCGCGTGAACATGCTCGGGGCCCAGGCCGAGTTCATCGGCCACCTCGTCACGACCGTGCGTGAGCGCGAGGTGGACGCGGTGGTCGTGTCGGGGGACGTGTACGACCGGGCGGTGCCGCCGCTCGCCGCGGTCGAGCTGTTCGACGACGCCCTGCACCGGCTCGCCGACCTGGGCGTGCCCACGGTGATGATCTCCGGGAACCACGACTCCGCCCGCCGCCTCGGCGTCGGTGCCGGGCTCATCGACCGCGCGGGCATCCATCTGCGGACCGAGCCGTCGGGCTGCGGCACGCCGGTGGTGCTGCGGGACGACCACGGCGACGTGGTCTTCTACGGGCTGCCGTATCTCGAACCCGCCCTGGTGAAGGACGAGTTCGGGGTGGAGAAGGCGGGGCACGAGAGCGTGCTCGCCGCCGCCATGGACCGTGTCCGCGCCGACTTGGCCGCACGCGCGCGTGGCACGCGTTCCGTCGTCCTGGCGCACGCCTTCGTCACCGGCGGCGAGGCCAGCGACAGCGAGCGGGACATCACCGTCGGCGGGGTGGCCGCCGTGCCCGCCGGGGTCTTCGACGGCGTCGACTACGCGGCCCTCGGGCATCTGCACGGCTGCCAGACCATCACCGAGCGCGTGCGCTACTCCGGGTCGCCGCTCGCGTACTCCTTCTCCGAGGCCGACCACCGCAAGAGCATGTGGCTGGTCGACCTGGACGCCGCCGGTGCCGTCACCGCGGAGCGGATCGACTGCCCCGTCCCGCGCGCGCTCGCGCGGATCCGGGGCCCCCTGGAGGAGCTGCTCGCCGATCCCGGGCTCGCCCGGCACGAGGACGCCTGGGTCGAGGCGACCCTGACCGACCCGGTCCGCCCGGCCGACCCGATGGCCCGGCTCACCGAGCGCTTCCCGCACACCCTGAGCCTGGCCTTCGACCCCGAGCGGGCCCCGGACGACCCGGACGTGTCGTACGCCAGGCGGCTGGCGGGGCGTAGCGACCAGCAGATCGCCGAGGACTTCGTCGCCCATGTGCGCGGCGCGGGACCGGACGAGGACGAGCAGGGCGTACTGCGCGACGCCTTCGACGCGGTCCGCGCGGACGCTGCCGTGAAGGAAGTGGCCCGGTGAAGCCGCCCCGCTGCGGTGCTCCGACGGGGCTGGGCCGAAGCGGCTGTCCGGCGGAGGCGGGCCGCAATGGCTTTCCGGCGGGGCCGGGCCGCAACGGTCGTCTGGCGGGGCCGGGCGGCAATGGCTTTCTGGCGGGGCCGAGCCGAAGCGGCCGTCCGACGGAGCCCCGTCGTCCCGGCGGCGCCGCTCCCGGTGCCCTCGTACCGGAGGTCGCCCCGTGAGACTGCACCGCCTGGACATCACGGCCTTCGGCCCCTTCGGGGGCTCCCAGAGTGTCGACTTCGACGACCTCTCGGCGGCCGGGCTCTTCCTGCTGCATGGTCCCACCGGCGCCGGAAAGACCTCCGTGCTGGACGCCGTCTGCTACGCGCTGTACGGCTCGGTGCCCGGCGCCCGGCAGAGCGGCCAGGGGCTGTCCCTGCGCAGCGACCACGCGGCGGCGACGACGCGCACGTCCGTCACGCTCGAACTGACCGTCGCGGGGCGCCGGTTGGAGATCACCCGGCAGCCGCCCTGGGAGCGCCCCAAGAAGCGCGGCTCGGGCACCACGGTGGACAAGGCCCAGAGCTGGCTGCGCGAGCACGACGCGGTCACCGGCGTCTGGAAGGACCTGAGCCGGTCGCACCAGGAGATCGGCGAGGAGATCACCCAGCTGCTCGGCATGAGCCGCGAGCAGTTCTGCCAGGTCGTGCTGCTGCCCCAGGGCGACTTCGCGCGCTTCCTGCGCGCCGACGCCGAGGCCCGGGGCCGGCTGCTCGGCCGCCTCTTCGACACCCACCGCTTCGCCGAGGTGGAGAAGCGCCTGGCCGAACGCCGGCGCGCCGCCGAGGCACAGGTCCGTGAGGGCGATGCCGCGCTGCTGGCCGACGCCCACCGCATGCAGCAGGCGGCGGGCGACGCCATGGAGCTGCCCGAGCTGACCCCGGGCGAACCGGGGCTCGCCGAGGCCGTCCTGACCGCCGCCGCCGTCGCCCGCAGCACCGCCCGCGAACAACTCGACGTCGCCGGCTGCCGGCTCGCCGCGGCCGAGTCCGCGCAGGCCGCCGCCGACCGCGCGCTGGCCGACGTACGCGAGACCGCCCGGCTGCAGCGCAGGTTCGCCGAGGCGCGGGAGCGGGCGCGGCTGCTCCAGGAGCGGGCCGACGGCCACCGCGAGGCGCAGGCGCGCATGGAGCGGGCCCGCAAGGCGGAGGCGGTGGCGCCCGCCCTGGAACTGCGGGAGGCGGCCGACGCCGAGCACCGGAGGGCGGCCGCCGCGCAGGCACGCGCGCGTGCCCTGCTGCCGGACGCCTTCGCCGACGCCGGTGCGGCCGGGCTCGCCGCCGCCGCACGCCGGGCCGCCGAGGAGCTGGGCGGCCTGGAGTCGGCCCGGCGTGCCGAGCAGCGGCTGACCGAACTCGTCCAGGAGCGTGCCGACCTGGACCGTCAGGAGCGCGCCGACGAGGACGTCCTGGCGGAGGCGGAGGCCTGGCTCGCCGGATGGGAGGCCACCCGCGCCGGCCTGCAGGACCGGATCGACTCCGCCCAGGAGGCCGCGACCCGCGCCGAGCAGCTCGCCGTACAGCGGGAGCCCGCGCGGCAGCGGCTGGCGGCGGCCCGGACGCGCGACCGGCTCGCCGGTGACACGGACGGCGCCGCCGAGCGGGCCCGCCGCGCGCAGGAGGAGACGCTGACGGCGAAGGCGCACTGGCTGGAGGTGAAGGAGCAGCGACTGAACGGCATCGCCGCCGAACTCGCCGCACAGCTGGCCGACGGCGAACCCTGTGCCGTCTGCGGCGCCACCGAGCATCCCGCGCCCGCCCGCAAGGACGCCGGACACGTCGACCGCGAGGCCGAGGAACAGGCCCTCGCCGCCTACCAGGAGGCCGAAGCACGCCAGGCCGACCAGGAACGGCGGCTCGGCGTCGCCCGCGAGGCGCTGGCCGCCGCCACCGCCGAGGCGGGCGACTCCCCGACCGGGCAACTGGCCGAGGCCGTCGAGGAGTTGGAGCGGCTCTACGCCGAGGCCCGCCGGGACGCCTCCGCACTGCATTCCGCGCACGAGGAGCTGCGCCGCGCCGAGCAGGAGCACGAACGGCGCGTTGCCGCGCGGCAGCAGGCGGAGATCAGAGCCGCGGCCCGCGTCGGCCACCGCGACCGGCTGGACCGTGAACGAGCCGCCCTGGAAGAGGAGTTGACGCAGGCCCGCGGCACGCTGGACAGCGTGGCCGCACGCGCCGCCCAGTTGGAGCGGCAGGTCGCCCTCCTCACCGACGCGGCCGACGCCGCCCGCGCGGCCGAGGACAGCGCCGAGCGGCTCAAGGACGCCGACGCACGGCTCGCCGACGCCGCGTTCCGCGCGGGCTTCGACACCCCGCAGGCCGCGGCCGCCGCCCTGCTCGACGACGCGGCCCACCGCGATCTCCAACGGCGCCTGGACGCCTGGCAGTCCGAGGAGGCCGCCGTACGCGCGGTCCTCGCCGAGGCCGACACCGCGGCCGCCGCCCGGCGGCCGGACGCCGACCCGGCCGCCGCGGAGGAGGCTGCCGCGGCCGCCGGGCGCCGACTGCGCGAGGCGGCCTCCGCGCGCGACGCCGCCGCCCGCCGCTGCGCCGAACTCGACCGGCTCTCCGCCCGCTCGGCCGCGGGCCTGACCCGGCTGGCCCCGCTGCGCGCCGAGTACGACCGCGTGGCCCGCATCGCCGCCCTCGCCGCGGGCACCTCGGCTGACAACGAACGCAAGATGCGCCTGGAGGCCTACGTCCTCGCCGCCCGCCTGGAACAGGTCGCCGCCGCCGCGACCGTACGGCTGCAGCGCATGTCCTCCGGCCGTTACACGCTCGTCCACTCCGACGACCGTTCCGGACGCGGGCGCAGCGGCCTCGGGCTGCACGTCGTCGACGCCTGGACCGGACGCGAGCGCGACACCGCCACGCTCTCGGGCGGCGAGACCTTCTTCGCCTCCCTGGCCCTGGCCCTCGGCCTCGCCGACGTCGTCACGGACGAGGCGGGCGGGGTCCGGCTCGACACGCTCTTCATCGACGAGGGCTTCGGCAGCCTCGACGACCAGACCCTCGACGAGGTCCTCGACGTGCTCGACTCCCTGCGCGAACGCGACCGCAGCGTCGGCATCGTCAGCCACGTCGCGGATCTACGGCGGCGGATCCACGCCCAACTGGAGGTCGTGAAGGGGAGATCGGGGTCGACGCTGCGACAGCGGGGTCACTGACCGAGGGGGCGCCGGGGCAGCGGCGAGGAGTAGACGACGCTGGTGGTGACCGCGCCGAGGGAGCCGATCTTGCCGGACACCTCCTCCAGATGCCGCATCGAGCGCGCGGCGACCTTGATGACGAAGCAGTCGTCGCCCGTGACGTGGTGCGCCTCCAGGATCTCCGGCGTCACGGCGACCAGGTCGTGGAACGGCTTGTAGTTGCCGTTCGGATAGCGCAGCCGCACGAACGCCAGGATCGGCAGCCCCAGCCGCTCCGGGTCCACCACGGCGGCGTACCCCTGGATGACGCCCGCCTCCTCCAGCCGCCGCACCCGCTCGGTGACCGCGCTCGGGGACATGGAGACGGCACGTGCCAGGTCGGCGAAACTGGCCCGGCCCTCCCGCTGGAGGACCTCAAGAATGCGCCAGTCGGTGGCGTCCGGGGAAAACGTGGTCATGGAGGAGAGATAGCAGGGAAATCCCCGGCCGATCAAGAGCAGGGCCGGGGATTGCCCCTTCATGGGGATGATCTTCGCACCGTAGATTCTGGCCAGAAGGAGCCACCACAGAGAGGCCGGACCATGAGCAGCACAGCCACCACCGTCAACCCCGTCCTGCGCGTGGCCCCGGCGGACCCCGCCGCGGCCGCCGCCTACTTCCGCGCGAGCCTCGCCTTCCACGCCGACGTGTCCGACGTCGCCACCGCGCTCGCCGCCGACGGCGACCCCGGGTTCGTGGTCGTCGACTCCCGCTCCACCGCGTCCTGGGACCAGGGCCGCATCCCCGGCGCCGTCCACCTGCCCACCGCGCTCATCCCCGAGCAGGCCGAGCGGCTCCTCGACAAGTCCGTGCCCGTGGTGACGTACTGCTGGGGCCCCGGCTGCAACGGCGCCACCCGCGCGGCCCTCGCCCTCGCCGAACTGGGCTACCAGGTCAAGGAGATGCTCGGCGGCTTCGAGTACTGGGCGCGCGAGGGCTTCGAGTTCGAGACCTGGGAGGGGCCCGCGCGGCGCGCGGCGGACCCCCTGACGGCGCCGGTGGACGCGGAGGACTGCGGCTGCTGAGCCTATGGGGCGCGCACCACCGTCGGCACCGGGCGCAGGAACCCGCGCTCCGCGGCGGTGAACTCGGCCGCGGGACGCGCCGCGCGGAGGACCACGTCGAGCGCCGCGTCCGGGTCGCAGGCGTAATGCCCGCTTCCCCAGGCCGCGTTGGCCTCGATGACCGCCCAGCCCGAGTCGGCCCCGGCGAGCAGGCCGACGTCCACCACGACCGCGCTCGGCAGACCCGTGCCGGCCAGCCGGGCAGCGAAGTCCAGCACCTCGGCGCGGCGCGGGTCCTGCTCCAGCGGGGCCACGTCGAGGTCGCCGCCCGTGGCGTACCGGCTGCCGGTGCGGACCTCGCCGTCGAGGAGGAACAGCCGGAACTCCGCGGCGAACGCCACGATGTCGCTCACCAGGACGGCCGTGTCGTCGTCCACTGCGTCCGGACCGGGCAGCCGGCTGCCGTCCGGATACACGCGGGCCGGGAAGCTCTTGTCGTTCGGCGGTTTCACGAACGCCGGACGCCGCAGTTGCCGGGCCGCGGCCAGCGTGGTGAACTCCACCTCCCTGCCGGTGAGTTCACGCGGCAGCCGGGCCAGCCAGTCCTGGGGCGCCTCCAGCAGCCCGAGGCCCAGCTCCCCGGCGACGGCGTCCGCGAACAGCGGCCCCGCGTACAGCGAGGCGCCGGCGCGGCCGCGCCGGGAGTCGGGCACGCGCCAGTCGCGCAGTGTCTCGACGTGCAGGCTGCGTCGCCGCGCCGTGTCCGCCAGGGCGTGGCCGGTCGCCGTGACGCGCGGGGAGAGGAAGAGGGTCCGGTTGGTCATGAGAGCCGAGGGTGGCGCACGGGAAGGTGCCCGGTACAGCGAATTTGTCTGCCGCCGGTGCGTGTAGGTTCTGCGCCATGGTGCGATTCACGGGCGCGGCAGTGCGGTGGGTGGAGTCGGGCGGCGGGCCTCTCATAGCGGTGCCGGAGGCGGTGTTGCCGTTCTGGGCGGGCGCCGACGGCGACGAGACCGTCTCCGACTACGACCGGGCCTGCGAGGTCGACGCATCCGTGGGCCTGCTCCCCGTCGGGGACGCCACCGCCCTGGTCCTCGGCGACGAACCCGCCTCCACCGCCTATCTGCCCGAGCACGGCACCTTCGTGCGCTGGTGTGCCGCCGACTCCGAGGACGCGCTGCTGGCGAGCGTTCCGGCGGCGCTCGCCGCGGCGGACTGGGAGGACGAGGTCCACTGGAACGTACGCGGCCCCGTCCTGCTCTTCGACTCCGCCTGGCCGGGCCCCGCGTCGGAACGCACCGACCATCAGCGGGTGCCCCTGGAACCGGGCCGCTACGCGGTACGCGCGGCCCAGGCCCGGCCCGAGCCGGAGACCTGGCTGGGACTGGTCCAACTCCGGCGACTGGCCTCGTGACAGGGCGCTGACCGGCCCCCTGATACGGCGTCGATATTCGCGTGCGCCCCACGCGCACCCCGCCGAAAATGACCACTATGCCCCGACTCCCGCACCCCACCCCCGAAGAGCTGCGCCGCGACCCCCTGCCCCTGCGCGGCCGTACCGCCCTCGTCACCGGCGCCAGCAGACGCGGCGGCATCGGGCACGCGGTCGCCCGGCGGCTCGCCGCCTACGGGGCGAGCGTCTACCTGCACCACCACGTACCCCACGACGCCGCCATGCCCTGGGGCGCGGACCGGCCCGAGGACGTCGTCGCCTCCGTACGCGAGGCCCTCGCCGACCCCGATGCCCGAGTCGTCGCCGGACCCGGCGACCTCTCCGACCCGGTGGCGCCCGCCGAGCTGATCGCCGGGGCCGCGGAGGCACTCGGCGGACGGCTCGACATCCTGATCGCCAACCACGCCCTCAGCGGCTCCGACGGCACCCTCGACGAGATCGACGCCGCGATGCTCGACGCGCACTGGGCGGTCGACACCCGCTCGGTGCTGCTGCTGGTCCAGGCCTTCGCGAGGCTGCCGCACCGGCCCCGGGGCGGACGCGTCGTCATGATGACGTCCGGCCAGGACATCGCGGGCGGCATGCCCGGGGAGATCGCCTACGCCCTCCAGAAGGGCGCCCTCGCCTCGATCACCCGCTCCCTTGCGGCGGCGCTCGCCGAGCGGGCGATCACCGTGAACACCGTCAACCCCGGTCCTGTGGACACCGATTACCTGACCGGCGAGGCCTACGACGCCGTGGCCTCGATGTTCCCCGCCGGCCGGTGGGGCATGCCCGACGACCCGGCCCGCCTCGTCGCCTGGCTGGCGACGGACGAGGCGGGCTGGATCACCGGGGAGGTCATCAACTCCGAGGGCGGCTTCCGGCGTTGATCACAGGGCGGAGAGTTCGTCCACCAGGTCGTCCAGGCCCAGCGAGCCCTGGGAGAGGGCGGCCATGTGCCAGGCCTTGAGGTCGAAGGCGTCGCCGTGCCGCTCGCGGGCCTTCTCCCGGCCCAGCAGCCAGGCACGTTCGCCGAGCTTGTAGCCGATCGCCTGGCCCGGAATCGTCAGATAGCGGGTCAGCTCGCTCTCCACGAAGTCCGCCGGACGGCTGCTGTGCGCGCCGAAGAACTCCTCGGCCAGCTCAGGCGTCCAGCGCTCGCCCGGGTGGAACGGCGAGTCCGCCGGGATCTCCAGCTCCAGGTGCATGCCGATGTCGACGATGACCCGGGCGGCCCGCATCATCTGCGCGTCGAGGTAGCCGAGCCGCTCCTCCGCGTCGGTGAGAAAGCCGAGTTCGTCCATCAGCCGCTCCGCGTACAGCGCCCAGCCCTCGCAGTTGGCGCTGACGTGACCGACGGTGGCCTGGTAGCGGGAGAGGTTCTCCGCCACGTGCGCCCACTGCGCGAGCTGGAGGTGATGGCCCGGCACGCCCTCGTGGTACCAGGTGGAGACCAGGTCGTAGACCGGGAAGCGGGTCAGCCCCATCGTGGGCAGCCAGGTACGGCCGGGGCGGGAGAAGTCCTCGGTCGGGGCCGTGTAGTACGGGGCCGCGGCGCCGCCCGGCGGGGCGATGCACGACTCCACCTTCCTTACCCGCTGGGCGAGTTCGAAGTGCGTGCCGTCGAGCGCCTCGATCGCCCGGTCCATCACGCCCTGCAGCCACTCGCGGACCTCGTCGACGCCCTCGATGTGCCGGCCGTGCTCGTCGAGGTGCTTGAGCGCCACCCACGGCGTCTCGGCGCCGGGCAGGATCTTCTCCGCCTCCTGCTTCATCTCGCCGAGCAGGCGGTGGTACTCGGACCAGCCGTACGCGTAGGCCTCGTCCAGATCCAGGTCCGTACCGTTGAAGTAGCGCGACCAGCGGGCGTAGCGCTCCCGGCCGACCGTGTTCGGGGCGTCCTCGACGGCGGGCGCGTACACCTCGCGCATCCAGTCCCGCAGCTCGACCACGGCCGCGGTCGCCTCGCGGGCGGCCTTGTCCAGTTCCGTGCGCAGCGTCTCGGGCCCACCGGCCGCGAAGTCCTCGAACCAGCCCCGGCCCTCGCCGGTGTCGGCCCACTCGGTGAGCTGCTCCAGGAAGGTCGCCGTCGGGCGCGGGCCCGCGTACAGCTTGCGCTCCAGGCCGAGCGTGAGGCACTCGCGGTAGCCGCCGAGCGCGGCCGGCACCGCGCGCAGCCGCTCGGCGATCGCCGCCCAGTCCTCCTCGGTGTCGGCCGGGGTGATGGTGAAGACCTCACGCACCTGGTGGGGGACGGTGTGCAGGTTGCCGACCGAGCGCAGGGCCTCGTCGGCCTCGTGCACGGCGAGTTCGGCGGTGAGCCGCTCGCGCAGCAGCCGCGCGCACCGGCGCTCGATGTCACTGTCCGCACCCGGCCGGCGCTCGGCCTCGTCGAGCCGTGCCAGCGTCGTCCGGGCCAGTTCCGCGAGCGCCTCCTGGCCCGCGGGCGAGGTGTCGGGCAGCTTGCTCGAACTCTCCTTCACGCCGAGATACGTGCCGATGATCGGGTCGAGGGCGATGAGGTCGTCGACATAGGCGTCGGCGACCTGACGGGGCAGCGGGCTGTTGGTCTGCGACATGCGGACCATCCTGGTACGACGGGGCCGCGGCGTCACCCGGATTGAGCCGAGGGCGTACGAGGCAGCAGCGGTCCGCAGTCCCACTGCTGGAAGATCAGCCGCGTCTCGACGCGCGCCACTTCCCGGTGCGCGGTGAACTCGTCCAGCACCAGCCGCTGGAGATCGGCCATGTCCGCGACCGCGACATGCACCAGATAGTCGTCCGGGCCGGTGAGATGGAAGACGGTCCGCGACTCCGGCAGCGCCCGGATCCGCTCCACGAACGGCCCCACCAGCTCCCGCCGATGCGGCCTGACCTGCACGGACAGCAGCGCCTCAAGCCCACGCCCGAGCTTCGCCGGGTCCAGCCGCAGCTGATGGCCGAGAATCACCCCGGCCCGCCGCAACCGGGTCACCCGGTCCAGACAGGTCGACGGTGCCACCCCCACCTGCGCCGCCAGATCCCGGTACGTCGTCCGGGCGTCGTTCTGCAGCAGCCGCAACAGATGAAGATCCACCGGATCCAGTACGACAGATTCGGCCACTGGCCGAACGTAGCACGGTGTCCCCTTCCTGTGACCCGGTCGGCGTTCACTCTTCCGTCCATGGAGACCCCTGCGCGATTGAGAGCTCTGGCCACCGAGGCCGTGCACGCCGGCCGCGACGACCTCGCCGGTCAGGGACTGCACGCCCCGCCGATCGACCTGTCCACGACCTACCCCTCCTACGACAGCCGCGGCGAGGCCGCCCGTATCGACGCGTTCGCCACGACCGGGGCCGAGCCGGACGGGCCGCCCGTCTACGGGCGCCTGGGCAACCCGACCGTCGCCCGCTTCGAGACCGCCCTCGCCAGGCTGGAGGGCACCGAGTCCGCGGTGGCGTTCGCCAGCGGCATGGCCGCGCTCAGCGCCGTCCTGCTGGCCCGGGCCTCGGCGGGCCTGCGCCACGTCGTCGCCGTCCGCCCCCTGTACGGGTGCAGCGACCATCTCCTGACCGCCGGTCTGCTCGGCTCGGAGGTGACCTGGACCGACCCGGCCGGCATCGCCGACGCGCTGCGCGCCGACACCGGGCTCGTGATGGTCGAGTCGCCCGCCAACCCCACCCTCGCCGAGGTCGACCTGCGGGCGATCGCCCACGCCTGCGGCTCCGTGCCGCTGCTCGCGGACAACACCTTCGCCACCCCCGTCCTCCAGCGCCCGGCGGAACAGGGCGCGCGGCTGGTGCTGCACAGCGCCACCAAGTACCTCGGCGGTCACGGCGACGTGATGGCGGGCGTGGTGGCCTGCGACGAGGAGCTGGCCGGACAGCTGCGCCAGATCCGCTTCGCCACCGGCGGCGTCCTGCACCCGCTGGCCGGATACCTGCTGCTGCGCGGACTGTCCACGCTGCCGGTCCGGGTCCGCGCCGCCTCCGCGAACGCCGCCGAACTCGCCCGCCGCCTCGCCGCCGACCCGCGCGTGGCCCGCGTCCACTACCCGCGCATCGGCGGCGCCATGATCGCCTTCGAGGTCCACGGCGACCCGCACGAGGTGATCGCCGCCGTCCGACTGGTCACCCCGGCGGTCAGCCTCGGCAGCGTCGACACCCTCATCCAGCACCCGGCCTCCATCAGCCACCGCATCGTGGACGCGGAGGACCGCAAGGGGGCCGGGGTGAGCGACCGGCTGCTGCGGATGTCGGTGGGGCTGGAGGACGTGGAGGACCTGTGGGCGGATCTGGACCACGCGCTGGGCGGCCCCTCGGGCACGGGAGCGGCCGGCCGCATGGCATCCGCAGCGGCCGGCCGCCCCTAGCCTCTACTGCGCCTCGGCCGCCCGGCGTACGACCACCGCGTCCTCCTGCTCGACCGGCTCAGCGAGCCGCGCGGTGATGACGAGGGTTCCCTCCTCGATCTGATAGTCGAGGGGGAGCCCCAGGCCCCGCATCGCGGCGACCATCCCGGTGTTGGACGCCTGCGTCACGGCGTACACGCTCTCGCAGCCGGCCTCGGCGGCCATGGACACCAGCCGTCCCAGCAGCTCCGCGCCGATGCCGCGTCGCTGCCACGCGTCCTCGACGAGCAGCGCGACCTCCGTCTCGTCGCCGTCCCACAGCAGGTGGCCGAGGCCGACGATGCGCCCCGACGCCGTCTGCACGGCGAGGGTGCGGCCGTACCGCGGGCTGAGCAGGTGGGTCAGGTAGCGGTCCGCGTCACCCACCGGCCCGTGGTACCGCATGCCCAGCGTCCGCGCGGAGCACCGCTCGTGCATGGCCTTCGCGGCCTCGACATCTCCGGTGTCGGCGCGGCGCACGGTGATGTCGCTGCCCTCCGGCAGCGTGAGCACGTCGTGGCCGTGCGGCACGCGCGGGCCGAGCCGCGCGTCGAGCTCCACCAGGGCCCGCGCCCGGGCGAACTCGGTCGGCGTGAACGGAAGATACGGCCGCTCCACGGTGATCACTCCGCCTTCCGGCGCCCGCAACCGCAGCACGGTGTCCTCCAGCACCCCCTCCACCGGCACCGCGTCCGGCCCCCGGCCACCGCCGACGGGCGCCGCGGGGAGCTGCCGGATCGTGCACCGGCCCAGCAACTGGCGCAGCGCCAGCGGCAGTTCGGCCGCGTCCAGCGCGGTACGGGTGGCGAGGCCGAGCACCCGGGTCGGCGCGTCCACCAGATCGTGGGCGTCGGCGCGCTCGATCCACGTACCGGTGCCGCCGGCCGCGCGGACGGCCCGGGTGATCTCGGCCGCCGCGAGGTCGCCCGGAGCGCGCAGCAGGAACTCGTCCACCGTGCCCTCGGCCAACGGGTGCGTCTGCAGACTCAGGATGTCCACCCGCCGGTCCGCCAGCGCCGTGCACAGCGCGGCCAGCGAACCCGGTTCGTCCTTCACGGTCGTCCGCATCCGCCACAGCGCGCTCTCCGGGATTCCGGCTTCGGCGTCGGTTTCAGCAGGCTGCGGCTCAGGGTGTCCCGACGGCCCGGCCTGCCGCCCCGCCGCGGGCGACCGGGCACCGGTATCGTCCGTCGGCGGTGCGTGACCGTGGCGGCGTGCCCACCATGTGTGGAACGCCGCGGTGGCGACGAGGACGACCGCCGACACCAGCAGCAGCGCCGGTCCGTCGGGTCCGTGCCCGATCAGGTCGGCCACGGCGTCCGCCACCGCGACCGCGGTGAGGAGCGCCGCGAGCTGGACGACGTCCCGCCGCCAGTGGTGAACGGGACGGCCGTGCTTGGCGCGCGTCACATCAGACATGTCTCGACTCATGCAACCACTGTGAAGGAACGGTGTTGCGTGATCACGAACGCTTTGTGACCGGGCGGTAAAGAACGCTTCTGCGTGCTTTTACGGCCCTTTCGCCGGAATCGCGCCGACCGGTGAAACCGGGCCGTGCCAGGGCGAGTTGAGCGTGCCGCGCGCCGGGGGATGACGCCGGTGCGCGACACGCCACAAGGCTACGTGACCTACTGGCCGACCAGGCCCGGCTGCAGCACCTGCGTGAACAGCACGGTGCCGTCCTGCTCCCGCAGCCGTACCGTCAGCTCACCGCTGCCGCCGTCGATGTCCACCTCGCCGAAGAACTGGTAGCCCTCGGCGGGAGAGACGTTGGCGCGGGTCGGCGCCTTGAGGAACACCCGTTCCGGACCGAAGGTGTCGTCCAGCGTGTTGGCCGGGAAGGCACCGGCGTTCAGCGGACCCGAGACGAACTCCCAGAACGGCTCGAAGTCGGTGAACGCCGCCCGCGAGGGCTGGTAGTGCTGGGCCGAGGTGTAGTGCACGTCGGCGGTCAGCCACACCGTGCCGGTGATCCGCCGGTGCTTGATGTACCGCAGCAGTTCGGCGATCTGGAGCTCACGGCCGAGCGGGGCGCCCGGGTCGCCCTGCGCCACCGCCTCGATGTGCGGCTTGCCGTCCCCGGTGTCCGGCACGACGAGGCCGATCGGCATGTCGGAGGCGATCACCTTCCACACGGCACGGGAGCGGGACAGCTCACGCTTGAGCCACTCCAACTGCTCGCGGCCGAGGATGCCCTGCTCGTCGACGGTCTGGTTGCCCGGCGAGTTGGCGTTGCGGTAGGTGCGCATGTCCAGTACGAAGACGTCCAGCAGCGGGCCGTAGTGCTGGACGCGGTGCACCCGGCCGCCGGGGCGGCGCAGCGTCGAGATCGGGAAGTACTCCGAGAACGCCCGGCGGGCCCGGGCGGCGAGCACGTCGACGCGCTTCTCGGTGTACCGGGCGTCGTCGAGGATCTCGCCCGGGTACCAGTTGTTGGTGACCTCGTGGTCGTCCCACTGGATGATCGAGGGCACCCGGGCGTTGAAGGCGCGCAGGTTCTCGTCCAGCAGGTTGTAGCGGAAGTTGCCGCGGAACTCCGCCAGCGTCTCGGCGACCTTGGCCTTCTCCTCGGTGGTGACGTTCCGCCAGGTCCGGCCGTCGGGCAGGGGGACGGTCGAGGAGATCGGACCGTCGGCGTAGACGTTGTCGCCGCTGCAGAGGAAGAAGTCCGGGTCGAGACCGGCCATGGTGTCGTAGATCCGGTAGCCGCCGAGGTCGGGGTTGATGCCCCAGCCCTGGCCGGCGAGGTCGCCGGACCAGACGAAGCGGACGCCGTCGCGCCGCTTCACCGACGCCGTGCGGAAGGCGCCGGTGACCGGCTCGCCCGTACGGCGCGGGTCGTCGGGGTCGGCGAGCAGGACGCGGTAGTGGATCTGCCGGCCCGGTGGCAGACCGCGCAGCCGGGTGGTGCCGGTGAAGTCGGTGCCGGAGCCGAGGAGCGGCCCGTGCCATCTGCGCGGGTTGCGGAACGACTCGGTGGCGGACGTCTCGACGATCATCCGGGCCGGGCGGTCGGAGCGCACCCACACCAGACCGGAGTCGGTCGTCACGTCTCCCGTCTGCACGCCCCACTCCGCCCTGGGCCGTCCCGACCGGGCGAACGCGGGGGCCGCGCCGAGCGCGGGGGGCAGGGTCAGGGCCGCCGACGCGGCGAGCGAGCCGCGCAGAACGCTGCGGCGTCCGGGCAACGGACGGTGTGACATGGATGCGCCTCCAGGACGGGATCCGGCCAGTGCAGTGCCACAACTACTGGTGCGCCGCAGCGCACACGCAAACCACAAGTGAACAACTGACCGCCGGACCGAGGGGGCCCGGTTGCTTCCGTGGCGTGTCGCGGGAGGCGGGTGGGGTTGCGGTCGCTTCCCTGGTGTCGCGGTGGCGGGTTCTGGTCGTGGTTGCTCTGGGTGTGTGTCGCGGTGGCGGGTTCTGGCCGTGGTTGCTTCCGGCGTGTGTCGCCGTGGCTGGTTGTGGTCGCGGTTGCCCCTGCGGCGTGTCGCCGTGGCGGGTCCGGGCCGCGGCTGCCGCCGCCATGTCCGCCGTAGCCGGTCGGGCCACAGCCGCCGTAGCCCGTCAGGCGCCCGTGGCCACCCCGCCGTCTCCCCGCCTCGGCCCCGTCGTATCCCCCCGCGACGCCGCTGCCTCCCCGCCGCGACGCCGTCGTCTCCCCGCTGCGACGCCGCTGTCTCCCGCCGCACCCCCGCCGTGCCCCGCCTTGCCCCGTCAGACCGCAGCTGCCTCCGCCATGAGCCGTACGCCGTCCCGGATGCGGGCCGGGGACAGGTGCGCGTAGCCCAGCACCAGCCGTACGTCGTCGTGGGCGGTACGCGCGTGCGTGCAGTCGGCGAGTGGGCGTACCGCCACCCCGGCCGCGGCCACGCGCGCGAGGAAGCGCTCCTCGGGGCCGAAGGGTTCGGGCAGGACGGCGATGACATGGAGTCCGGCGGCGATGCCCGAGACCCGGGAGCCCGGGAAGTGCTCCTCCAGGGCGGCGACCAGGGTGTCCCGGCGCTCCCGGTAGGCGCGTTGGCAGCGGCGCAGCTGACGGTCGTAGTCGCCGCGTTCGACGAATCGGGCGAACAGGGCCTGGTCGAGTGTGGGGTGGCCGAGATCCATCGTCCGCTTGCGCTCGACGACGTCCTCGGCCAGCGACCGCGGGACGAGCAGCCAGCCCAGCCGCAGACCGGGGGCGAGCGACTTGCTGACCGATCCGGTGTAGGCGACCCGTTCCGGGTCGAGGCCCTGGAGGGCACCCACGGGAGCGCGGTCGTAGCGGAAGTCGCCGTCGTAGTCGTCCTCCAGGACGAAGCCGTCCACCGACCGGGCCCAGTCCAGCAGTTCGGCGCGGCGGGGTGCGGAGTAGGCGATGCCGCTCGGGTACTGGTGCGTGGGCGTGGCCACGACCGCCCGTACGCCCGAGTCCCGCAGCGGGCCTACGGCGAGACCCTCGTCGTCGAGGGGCACGGGCACGGTGGCGACGCCGGCGGCGGCGTACAGGGCGTCGTGCTGCGGGCTCCCCGGGTCCTCGACGCCGACGGCGCCGATCCCGCGCGCGTGCAGGACGAAACCGAGCAGTGTCGTCGCCTGGGCCACCCCGGAGACGATCACGAGGCGCTCGGGGTCGGCGACCACACCCCGGCGGCGGGCCAGGAGTTCGGCCAGGGCCGTGCGCAGGCGGGGCAGCCCGCGCGGATCGGGATACCCGAGGTCCTGGTGCGGCAGTTCCGCCAGGACCCCGCGCTGCGCGGCGGCCCAGGCGGCGCGTGGGAACAGCGAGAGGTCGGGGGTGCCGGGCACGAAGTCGGCGCGCGTCCCCGGGGAGCGAGGGGCCAGGTCACGCGCGCGCGTGCCGGACGCCCGCACGGCACCGCTCACCCAGGTGCCCGCGCCCCGCCCGCTGCGCAGATAGCCCTCCGCGGTGAGCTGCTCGTACGCCTCGGTGATCAGCCCGCGCGACACGCCCAGGTCGGCGGCGAGGTCCCGGCTGGACGGCAGCCGGGTGCCGGGGGCGAGCCGCCCCGCGCGCACCGCCTCGCGCAGCGCCGTCTGCAACGAGCGGCCACGCGTGCGTGCCGGTGCCGAGGCGGCCGGCAACAGCACCTCCCACGCGGGTGAACCCCTGCCCGGCCGTGAGTCCGCGTCCCGATTGGTCTCCGATGCCGTCATGGAAATGGACCTTAAACCGGACCGCCGCGCTTCCTAGCGTCGCTCCCATGAACGCCACCACCACGCGCGGAGCCCTGCTCGCCGCGCTCGCCTGTGTACTCGTCGGAGGATCCTTCACCGCCAACAGCGTCCTCGGCGAATATCCGTACGCGGGGGGCCAGTTCCTGCGCTACGGACTGGCCTGTCTGCTGCTCGTGCCGCTGGCCGGGCGGGGCGCGGCGGCCCGGCTGAAGGCGCTCACGGCCCGCCAGTGGCTCCGCCTCGCCCTGCTCGCCGCCGTCGGCATGGTCGGCTTCAACCTGGCCGTCCTCGCCGCGGAACGCACCGCGGAACCGGCCGTGCCCGGCGTCCTGGTGGGCTGCGCGCCCGTGGTCGTGGCCGTCGTCGTGCCGCTCCTGGAGGGCCGTCGGCCCCAACGGATCGTCCTGTACGGGGCGTTGCTGGTCGCCGTCGGCGCCCTCACGGTCCAGGGGTGGGGCCGTACGGACGCGGCGGGCATCGCGTTCTCGGTGTGCGCGCTGGCGGGCGAGGTCGGGTTCGCCGTCCTCGCCGTACCCGTGCTGCGGTCCCTGGGACCGCGTCTGCTGTCCGCCACGGTGTGCGGCATCGCCGCCGTGGAGTCCGCGGCGGCCGGACTGCTCGCGGACGGCGGCGGGTGGCTGCGGAGTCCGGACACCACGGAGACGGTCGCCCTGCTGTGGCAGGCCGTGATCGTCACCGTGATCGGCTTCGTGTGCTGGTACATGGGCATGCAGCGGATCGGCGCGGAGCGCGCCACGCTGTTCTCCGGCCTCATCCCGGTCGCCGCCGCCTGCACCGCGCCGCTCGTCGGAACGGGCTCCTACGGTGCCGCGCAGGCCGCGGGCAGCGCCCTGGTCGGCGCCGGAGTCGCCCTGGGATCGGGCGCGTTGAGCGTGGCGCGGCGCCGGTCAGCGGCTGCCGTCGAGGAGAACGCGCGCGACCAGCGCGGGGTCGTCGTTCATCGGGACGTGACCGCAGCCGGGCAGCCGCACCAGCCGCGCGCGGGGGATGATCTGCTTGGCGCGGACGCCTTGGCGGCGTACCAGCAGCCGGTCCTTGCTGCCCCAGGCGACGGTCACCGGAATCCCGGAGATGTCGTCGGCGAAGCGGACGGTGGTGCCGGCCCGGAGGGTCTCGGTGAAGCCGGTCGCGTTCGCCAGGGCGAGCGTCTCGGCGACCACGGCCTCGGGTGAACGCCGACCCGGCCGGGCGTAGATGGTGCTGGTCAGGGCCGTGCGCCCGGCCGCCGAGCGGGACAGCCGCTCGACCAGCGGCACCGGCATGCCCTGCGCGATCCGCCGCATCGCGAGCAGGACGCCGAAGGCGTAACGGCGTTCGGCCTGGCTCCAGAATCCGGCGGGGGACAGGGCCGTCACCGAGCGCACCAGGTTCTCGCGGGCCAGCTCCAGGGCGAGCAGTCCGCCCAGCGAGTTGCCGGCGACGTGCGGCCGGTCCAGGCCCAGCGCCTCGCACAGGGCACCGAGCGCGGTGGTCATCGTGGGCAGGTCGTGGGGGAGTCCGTCGGGCAGGGAGGGCGAGGCGCCGAAGCCGGGCAGGTCCACGGCGATCACGTCGCGTTCGGTGGCCAGGATGTCCACCACCGGGTCCCAGGCCTGCCGGTGGTGGCCTATGCCGTGCAGCAGGAGCAGGGGCTCGCCGACGCCCACGCGCGCGTAGGAGAGCGACACGGGCTGGGGGCCCTGGGCGGAAGGGACCTTGAAGGAGACGGTGTCGGACATGAGTGCTCCTCGTCTGGGCTCGTCGGCGGACGCCGTAGACAGCTTGTCAGCAATTGCTACTGGCGGGTAGACCTTTGGCCTGGACACACCTGGAGGCTTCGGCTGGGATGGGGTGGTGACCACCCACACCGTGACCGATGTCTTCGAAGAGCACCGGCCCGTCCTCCTGGGCGTCGCCTACCGCATGCTGGGGCGGGTGGCCGACGCGGAGGACGTGGTCCAGGATGCCTGGCTGCGCTGGACCGGCGCCGACCGCAGCGAGGTCCGGGAGCCGCGCGCCTATCTGGTGCGCATCACCACCCGGCTGGCCATCGACCGGCTGCGCCAGGTCAAGGCGCGCAACGAGGCGTACGTCGGCCCCTGGCTGCCCGAGCCGTACGCCACCGACTTCGGCGACACCGTCCCGGACACCGCCGAACAGGCGGTGCTCGCCGACTCCGTCTCCCTCGCCGTCCTCGTCGTACTCGAATCGCTGTCGCCGCTGGAGCGCGCGGTGTTCGTGCTCAGGGAGGCCTTCGGCTACCCCTACGCCGACATCGCCGCCATGCTCGACCGCGGTGAGGCGGCGGTCCGCCAACTGGCCGGACGTGCCCGCCGCCACGTCGACGAACGGCGGCCCCGCTACGACGTCGACCCCGTCGAGCGCCGTGATCTGACCGAGCGGTTCCTCGCCGCCGCCGCGGGGGGCGACCTCGAAGGGCTGATGGCGATGCTCGCCCCGGACGTGCGTCTCGTCGGCGACAGCGGCGGCAAGGCCAAGGCGCCCCTGCGGGTCGTGGAGACCGCCGACAAGGTGGGCCGCTTCCTCGTCGGAGTCGCGGCCAAGGGCGACGTGCCGGACGCCTCCTTCCGCTTCCTGGAGCTCAACGGCGGACCCGCGCTGCTGGTCATGGCCGGCGACCGGCCCGACAGCGTCTTCCAGTTGGAAGTCCTGGACGGGCTCGTCCAGTCCGTCTACGTCATCCGCAACCCCGACAAGCTGCGCTCCCTGGCCGCCTAGCGACGCTTGCCCCGACAAGCCCCCGTTCCGGAAATCGCGACGGGGGCTTTGCCGTGATGTCACGAAGGTCCCCCTGTACGAACGCCCCATGAACGCTTCGCGGCACAGCCCGCACGGGGCGCGCCGGGCTTCGAGGATTGGTCTTGACCAAGGGTGGGGGCCGTCCTATGGTCGCAGAGAAGTGCAACAACCTTTAATAAACAAGGGCGCTAAAACGCCGCCGGAACACGGCGATTGCGGAGGACAGGGTGGGGACCACGCAACTGGAATCGGTGCCGGAACCGAAGTACTGGCACCTCAAGACCGTGCTCAGCGAGGCGCTGGACTCCGAGTTCTCGGTGGGCGAGATCCTGCCCAACGAACGAGACCTGGCCGCCCGCTTCGGGGTGGCCCGCGCCACGCTCCGCCAGGCCCTGGAACAGCTCGAACTGGAAGGCCGTCTCCAGCGCCGCCGGGGCGTCGGTACGACGGTGGCGCCGCCGCGCGTGGGGGTCGCGGTCGGCGCCGAGCAGCACGTGTGGCCGGGTGCGGCCGGGGACACCTGGCAGCCCGCCGACAGCACGCTGGAGGTCCCGCCCGCGTCCGTCGCCGCCGCCCTGGAGACGGCGGCCGACGAGCCGGTGCACCTGGTCCGCCGCTCCCGCACGACACACGGTCAGCCCGTCGCCGCCGAACTGCTCTACGTCCCGTCCTCCTCGGTGCCCGACCTCTCCGCCATCGACGCGCCGTCCGGCACGGCACGCGCGCGTGCGGTGCTGCGCGAGCTGCACCGGCTCCGGCTGGAGAGCCAGGAGAGCGCCGTCGAACTCGGCTCGGCGCGCGCGGACGACGCCAAGCAACTGGACCGCCTTCCGGGCGCCCCGGTCCTCGTCGTCACCACACGCTTCTTCGCCGAGGGGCGCACCGCGGCCCTCTCCGTCGCCACCTACCGCGCCGACACCTGCCGACTCACCTTCGGCGACTCCGGCGGCGTGGAAATCCACGAGAACCCCGCCCGCCAGGCCTCCTGACCCCCACCCGCGCCCCGGAACTCCGCCGGGGCGCGCTACGGCCACTTCCCGCACCCGCCGCCGTGCCAGACGCCCCGCACCCGTACGGTCCCCCCGGGACCGCACCCGTACGGTCCCCGGGACCCGCCGCCGCAACCCGTCCCGGTCGTCCCGCGCGTGCACGCGCACTGCGGCCGGGGCCTGCCGGAGCGCGCGGTGGCGGGTGTCCCGCGTACCTGCGCGTGTCCCGGGTTCCTATGGCGGCGCGGCGCGTCCCGGGGCGGCTGTCCTGCATGCGCATCGCAACTGCGTTCCGCGGGGTGCCCGTGTCCGTCCTGTTGGCGGGTGTCCCGGGCTCCTGCGGCGGCGCGTCCCGGGGCGGGTGTCCTGCATGCGCATCGCAACTGCGTTCCGCGGGGTGCCCGTGTCCGTCCTGTTGGCGGGTGTCCCGGGCTCCTGCGGCGGCGCGTCCCGTGGCTGCTGTCCTGCACGCGCATCCGCAACTGCGTCCCGCGGGGGTGCCTGCGCCCGTCCCGTTCCTGCGGCGACGCGTGCGTACCGGGCGTCCCGTGCCTGCGCGCCTGCCGCGCGTCCCGGGGCCCGGCCGGGGGCGCGAGTGGTGCGAGGTGTCCCGCACCCGCCGTCGCCCGCACGGCCCCGCCAGGGCCCATCCGGTTCAGCGGCGCGCTGTCACCGTGCCCTCCACCGCGAACAACTGCTCCTCCACATGGTCCAGCGCCAGCCGCAGCGCCCCCGTGGCCACGGCCGCCTCGCCGAGCAGCGACAGCGTGACCCGGGGCGGCCGCAGGCAGTAGCGCGCCAACTCGAGCCGCAGCGGCTCCAGTACACCGTCCAGGCCCGCCGCCCAGCCGCCGATGACGACGAGTTCGGGGTCGAGGGCGAGGACCAGCGCCGCCACGTCGTGCACGAGCCGCTGGATGAACCGGTCGACGGCCGCGAGGGACTGCCGGTCGCCCTCGCGGGCCTTGGCGAACACCTTGGCGACCGCCTGCTCGTCGAGCGGGTGCAGCGGCTCGTCGGTGGTGGACAGCAAGGTCTCCGGGGTGACCTCGCGGCCCAGCAGATGCAGCGCGCCGATCTCCCCGGCCGCCCCGCCGTACCCCCGGTGCAGCCGCCCGCCGATCAGCGAACCGGCGCCCGGGCTCAGCCCGGCCAGGACGAACACCATGTCGTCGGACTCGGTGGCGGCGCCCTTCCAGTGCTCGGCGACCGCGGCGGCGTTGGCGTCGTTCTCGACCAGCACCGGGCACTTGAAGGAACGGCTCAGCCGCTCGCCCAGCCTGAGCCCCGTCCACTCCGGCAGCGCCGTGCCCAGCCGCACGGTTCCGTCCGCCTCCACGATCCCGGGCGTGGCGGCGCCCACGGCCCGCAGCGAGCCGCGCGAGACGCCGGCCCGGCGCAGCAGCTCGGCGACCGCGGTGCGCAGCCGCTCCAGGCGCTCGTCGGCCGTGGCCGTCTCCTCGACGTCCTTGGCGATCGAGCCGAGCACCCGCCCGTCCAGGTCGGACAGCAGCGCGGCGACGCGGTGCGGCCCGATCTCCAGGCCCAGCAGATGCCCGGCCTCGGCCCGGAACCGGAACCGCCGCGCGGGCCGCCCCTGGCGCCGCACACCGCCCTCGTCGGCGGCCTGCTCGACGACGTACCCCGCCTCGATGAGCCCCTCGACGACGCCCTCGACGGTCGGCCGTGACAGTCCGGTCACCCGGGTGATCTCGGTGAGCGTCGCGCAGTCCGTGGCTCGCAGCGCGTGCAGCACCACAGCGGAGTTGATCCTTCGCAGCAGCGAGGGATCCCCGCCGGTCAGCCGACCCACCGTCCGTCCTCCCAGCTCGTGCGCGTGTTGGCCGGATCGTACTCGCCCCGGCGGACCCCTGCGAGCGCCGGGCCGTCCCGGAGCCACCGCCCGGTTCGGACGAGCCGTTCCCGCCGCCGCTCAGCCCGGCGCCACGAACCCCGACTCGTACGCCGCGATCACCGCCTGCGTCCGGTCCCGCGCCCCCAGCTTCGCCAGCACGGCGCTGACATGCGACTTCACCGTCTCCGTCCCGACGACCAGCCGCGCCGCGATCTCCGCGTTGGACAGCCCGCGCGCCATCAGGCGCAGCACCTCGCCCTCCCGTTCGGTCAACTGGGCCCGCTCCATCGCGGCACGGGCCGCACGGTTCCCGCCGCCGTCGCCGTACCGGTCGGCGAGCTGCCGCACCGAGGTCGGAAACAGCAGTGACTCGCCCTCGGCGACCAGCCGGACCGCGTGCACGATCTCGGCGGGCCGGGCCCGCTTGAGCAGAAACCCGTCCGCACCGGCGCGCAGCGCCTCGTACACGTACTCGTCGTTCTCGAACGTCGTCACCACGAGGATCTTCGGCGGCTCGGTCACCGTCCGCAGCACCGCGCGCGTGGCCTCGATCCCGTCCAGCAGCGGCATGCGGACGTCCATGGCGACCACGTCCGGCCGCAGTTGCCGCACCAGCGGGATCACCGCGGCCCCGTCGGCGGCCTCTCCGACGACCTCGATGTCGGGCTGGGCCTCCAGTACGGCCCGCAGCCCCGCGCGTACGAGGGGCTCGTCGTCGACGAGGAGGACGGTGACCGGCATCCGACCAGCGTAGATCAACTCAGCGGCAGCTCCACATGCACCTGCCAGTCGCCCTCGTCGGGGCCGGTCCGCGCCCGCCCGCCCAGCAGTGCCGCGCGCTCACGTATGCCGCGCAGGCCGCTGCCCGAGCCGGGCCCGGGTATCGCCCCCGTCATGGCGTTGCGGACCTCCAGCGCCAAGGCGCCCTCCGTGACGTCGATGCGCACCCGGACGGGCATGGCCCCGGCATGCCGCAGCACGTTCGTCAGCGACTCCTGGAGGATGCGGTAGCCCTCGCGGGAGACGGCCCCCGGCACGGTCTCCAGCGGGCCCGACACCTCCGAGTCGAGCTTCGCCCCGGAAGCACGGGCGGAGTCCAGCAGCCGGTCGGCGTCGACGAGCGTCGGTCTGCTGCTCACCGGCCGGTCGGACTCCCGCAGGATGCCGAGTACCCGCTCCAGGTCCTCCAGCGCCGCCCGGCCGGTGTCCTCGATGGCGGCCAGGGCCCGGTCCGTGAACGCCGGATCGCCCGCCGCCCGCGCGGCGCCCGCCTGCACCACGGCGACGGTCAGCGCATGGCCGATCGAGTCGTGCAGCTCGCGGGCGATGCGGGTGCGCTCCAGCAACTGCTCGGTGCGCTCCTCCAGAGCGGCGAGGCGCTCGGCGGGGGAGGGGCCGAGCAGCCGCAGCGCGAGGGCGGTGACAAGACGGCCCGCGGCCACCACGGTCACCGCCGCGGCGGCCAGCGTAAGGGGAGCGAACAGAGCGTGCCACCACTGGCGGCCGTCGAGGGGAACCAGACCCGCCCCGGCCTCGCGCCCGAACGCCGCCGACGCCAGATCCACCGTGGCGAGCAGCAGTTGGACAGTGAGCACCGAGGCCGCACAGCCGAGCAGCAGCCGCGCCTCCAGCCACACCACGACCCGCCCCCGGTCGCCCCAGGACGCGGACGGCGCGACGACGACACCGGCGCTCTCGCTGTCGTGCCGGTGCCCGGTCAGCAGCAGCCTGGCCTGCAGTCCCTCCACGGTGCGCATCGCGGGCACGAGGCCGACGGGAGCGAGCACCGCGGCCGCCACCGCCCAGGTCCACCACGCCTCCTCGATGAACAGCCACATGGACGGCCACACGACGGCGATGAACAGATGCAGCAGTCGTGTGTACGTCACCGCCCGGCCGAACGGGCGCAGCAAGCGGACCATTCCGCCATCCTGGCAGCCGCCACTGACAGCGGACCTCCCCCGCGCGGGGGAGACGATCTCCACCGGCGGGGGAGGCCCCGCCCCGCGGCCGGGCGCCACGCTACTGTCATGACCAGCATCAACGTCCAGGACCTCACCAAGGAGTACGGCACCCGCCGGGCCGTGGACCACCTCACCTTCCAGGTCGAGCCCGGCCGCGTCACGGGCTTCCTCGGCCCCAACGGCGCCGGGAAGTCGACCACCATGCGGCTCGTGCTCGGCCTCGACCGGCCCACCTCCGGAACCGCCACGATCGGCGGCCACGCCTACGCGACGCTCCCCGAACCCCTGCGCCGGGTCGGCGCGTTGCTCGACCCCCAGGCCGCCCACGGCTCCCGCACCGGACGCGACCATCTGCGCGTCCTGGCCGCGAGCAACCGCATCCCGGCCCACCGCGTCGAGACGGTGCTGGAGGAGACGGGACTGGCGTCCGTGGGGCGCCGCCGGGTGAAGACGTACTCCCTGGGCATGCGCCAGCGCCTGGGCATCGCCGCCGCGCTCCTCGGCGACCCCGAGGTGGTCATCCTCGACGAGCCGTCCAACGGCCTCGACCCCGAAGGCATCATCTGGATCCGCCAGTTGCTGCGCCGGCTCGCGGGGGAGGGGCGCACGGTCCTCGTCTCCAGCCACCTGATGAACGAGACCGCCTCCTTCGCCGACCACCTGGTGGTCCTCGGCCGGGGACGCCTGCTGGCCGACACCCCGATGCGGGAGTTCATCCACGCGCGCGTACAGCCGCGCGTCCGGATCCGTACGACGGACGACTCCGCCCTCGTCGCGGCCCTCGCGCGGCACGGCCACGACGCCGTCCCGCACGAGGACGGGCACTGGACCGTGTGCCACGCGCACGTGCACGACATCGGCCGCCTCGCCGCGGAAGCGGGAGTGCCCCTCCTCGAACTCGCCGCCGAGGAGGCCACTTTGGAACAGGCCTACCTCGATCTGACGGCCGCCGAGACAGAGTTCGCCGCACAGCCCCAGGAGGCCTGACCATGACGTTCGTACCCGCGCTCCACGCGGAGTGGCTCAAGATCCGCACCCTCCGTTCGCTCCCGGGCGCCCTGCTCGCGCTGCTCGCCGCCTCCACCCTGTTCTCCGCGGTGGCCGGCGTCTCCGACACCTCCGACCCGGATTTCGACGCCCTGTTCACCGCCCTGTCCGGGGTCCTGCCGGGCCAGATCGCGGCCATCACCTTCGGAGCCATGGCCATGTCGGCGGAGTACCACGGGGGTGCGCTGCGGCTGTCGCTCGCCGCGGTCCCGAGACGCGGACCGTGGTTCGCGGCCAAGGCGACCGCGATTGCCGTACCGGCCCTCGTCGTGGGACTGGCGACCGGCCTCGCCGCCCTGGCCGCGGCGCGCGCGGGGCTCGGCGACGCGGCGAGCGGGCTCAGCGCGGGCGAGCAGACGCGCGGTGTCCTGGGCAGCGGGGTCTACCTCATGCTGATGGCCCTGTTCGCGGCGGGTCTGACCGCCCTGCTGCGCAGTGGCGTCGGCGCCCTGTCCGTCCTGATCCCGCTCGTCCTCGTGGTGTCGTTCGTGATCGGCGACGCGGCCGGAACCGTCGCCGACTTCCTGCCCGACAAGGCCGGACAGATCGTCCTGTACGAAACCTACGACGGCACCCTCGGGCCCTGGACCGGGCTCGCGGTGACGGCCCTGTGGGCCGCGGCCGCCCTCGCCGCCGGCGCGTGGAGCGTACGGCACCGGGACGCCTGAGCCCGCCGGCCGCCCGACGCCCGCCTGACGCTCCGCCAATTGTCAGTGGCGGCCGGTTTACTGGATCACATGGACATCGCGAGCGACCTGGCCCTGATCGACCGGCTGTGCGCACGGGACCACCCCTTGCAGCACGGCCGGACGGACGAGGACACGGGCGGAGGCCCCTACCACCAAGCCGTGTTAGGGCTGCGTCAATGGCCGAGTCCGGACGACTGCTATGCCTACGAGGCAGCCATCGCCGAGCGGTTGACCGCGCGGTGGGGAGAGCCGTCGCGGTGGGGCACCGTGACGCTCGTCGAGCGCAGCGCACGCGGTGAGCCGATACCCGAGCCCTGGGCCATGCTCAGCGCCCTGGCGACCGAACTGCTCACCTGGAAAGACCCCGACACCGGTCGCTGGGTCACCATGACGGTCCTCGACGGGGACACCGAGCCCTTGCCCCAGGTCTTCGCGGTCGTCACGACGACGGACCCGCCGTGAACCTACGCCTCCGCCGCCACCCGCAGCCGCCCGAACTCCTCCGCCATCGTCGCCGCCGTCCAGTGCGCGTTCAGGCCGCTCGGGTTCGGCAGGACCCACACGCGCGTGTCCCCGATCAGCCGCTCCTGCGGACCCACCTGGGCCTTCCGGTCGTCGAAGGCCACCCGGTACGCGGTCACCCCGACCACGGCCAGCCAGCGCGGCCGCAGCCGGGCCACCTTCGTGGCCAGCAGCCGCCCGCCCTCGCGGTACTCCTCGGCGCTCAGCTCGTCGGCCCGGGCGGTCGCCCGCGCCACGACGTTCGTGATGCCGAGCCCGTAGGACAGCAGCTCCTGCTGCTCCGACGGCTTCAGCAGGCGCGGTGTGAATCCGGAGAGGTGCAGCACCGGCCAGAAGCGGTTGCCCGGGCGGGCGAAGTGGTGGCCGGTGGCGGCGGTCATCAGACCGGGGTTGATGCCGCAGAACAGCACGCGGAGGCCGTCCGCGACCACGTCCGGTACCAGACGGTCGCGGGCGGCCTCCAACTCCTCGGGAGTGAAACGCGCCATGGGGTGCGGTGAGTCAGAGGATCGCCCCGGGCGTGTAGCCCGCGGCCGCCGGGTGCTGCTTGACGATCTCCTCGACGCGACCGACGACGGCGGCCACCTGGTCGGCGGCGGCGCCGGTGAAGGACAGCTTGTCGGCCATCAGCGCGTCCAGCTGGGTCCGGTCGAGCGGAATGCGCTCGTCGGCGGCCAGCTTGTCGAGCAGCTCGTTGCGCTCGGCACCCTGCTCGCGCATGGCGAGGGCGGAGGCGACGGCGTTCTCCTTGATCGCCTCGTGCGCGACCTCACGGCCCACGCCCGCGCGCACGGCGCCCATCAGCACCTTGGTGGTGGCGAGGAACGGCAGGTAGCGGTCCAGCTCCCGGGCGACGACCGCCGGGAAGGCACCGAACTCGTCGAGGACCGTCAGGAACGTCTCCAGCAGACCGTCCAGCGCGAAGAACGCGTCCGGCAGCGCGACCCGGCGCACCACCGAGCAGGACACGTCGCCCTCGTTCCACTGGTCGCCCGCCAGCTCGCCGGTCATCGACGCGTAGCCGCGCAGGATGACCATCAGGCCGTTGACGCGCTCGCAGGAGCGGGTGTTCATCTTGTGCGGCATCGCGGAGGAGCCGACCTGGCCCGGCTTGAAGCCCTCGGTCACCAGCTCGTGCCCGGCCATCAGCCGGATCGTCTTCGCCAGCGAGGACGGAGCCGCCGCCAGCTGCACCAGCGCGGTGACCACCTCGTAGTCCAGGGAGCGCGGGTAGACCTGGCCGACCGAGGTGAAGGCCTTCGAGAAGCCGAGGTGCGCCGCGATCCGGTGCTCCAGGTCCGCCAGCTTCGAGGCGTCCCCGCCCAGCAGGTCCAGCATGTCCTGCGCGGTGCCGACCGGGCCCTTGATGCCGCGCAGCGGGTAGCGGCCGAGCAGCTCCTCGACCCGGCCGTACGCCACCAGCAGCTCGTCGGTCGCGGTCGCGAAGCGCTTGCCCAGGGTGGTGGCCTGCGCGGCCACGTTGTGGGAGCGGCCGGCCATGACCAGCTCGCCGTACTCACCGGCCAGCTTGCCCAGCCGCGCCAGCACGGCCACCGTACGGTCGCGCATCAGCTCCAGGGAGAGCCGGATCTGGAGCTGCTCGACGTTCTCGGTCAGGTCACGGGAGGTCATGCCCTTGTGCACGTGCTCGTGCCCGGCGAGGTCGTTGAACTCCTCGATCCGCGCCTTCACGTCGTGCCGCGTGACCTTCTCGCGCTCGGCGATGGAGACCAGGTCGACGGTGTCGAGGACACGCTCGTAGTCGGCGAGCGCCTCGTCCGGCACCTCGATCCCGAGGTCCTTCTGGGCCCGCAGCACGGCGAGCCAGAGCTGACGCTCCAGCTTCACCTTCTGCTCGGGCGACCAGAGCGTGGCGAGCTCGGTGGAGGCGTAGCGTCCGGCGAGGACGTTCGGGATGCGGGGCTTGGCGGGCGCTGAAGTCACGTGTCCAGATTCTACTGGCGGTTTGTGCAGGCCAGTGCCATGGGTGTGTTCGGCGGAACCTACGAGACGCAGGTCACGGGGGCTCGTACGGAGGCCGCCGGCCCTACGGGGCGCAGGTCACTGGGGCTCGTACGGCAGGAGGTCCGGCCGCTTCGCCGGGAGGCCGTCGCCCGAGGAGCGGCCGGTCAGGCGGCGGCCGATCCAGGGCAGCAGGTGCTGCCGGGCGAACCGGGCGTCCGCGACCCGCCGCGCGACCCAGCCCGGCGGCGGGGAGGCCGGCAGCGGTGTGCGCCACTCGGGGTCCTCGGGCTCGTAGCCGAGGGTCTGCCACACCGCCTCGGCGACCCGGCGGTGGCCCTCGGGGGTCAGGTGCAGCCGGTCGACGTCCCACATGCGCGGGTCGGCGAGCGAGGGGGCGCCGTACAGGTCGACGACCAGCGCGCCGTGCCGCGCGGCCAGCTCGTCGACGCAGGCGAACAGTTCCTCCATGCGCGGCCGGAACCGCTCCAGCACGGGGCCCTGGCGGCCGGGGCTGCGCATCAGCACGAGCTGCTTGCACGCGGGGGCCAGCCGTTCCACGGCCTCCTCCAGCAGCCGGCGCACCCGGCCCATGTCGCACTTGGGCCGCAGGGTGTCGTTGAGACCGCCGACGAGGGTGACCACGTCGGCCTGCATGGCCGCCGCCACCTCGATCTGCTCCTCGACGATCTGGCCGATCAGCTTCCCGCGCACCGCGAGGTTGGCGTACCGGAAACCGGGCGTACGGGCGGCCATCCGCCCGGCGAGAACATCGGCCCAGCCCCGGTAGGAACCGTCCGGGAGCAGGTCCGACATGCCTTCGGTGAAGGAGTCGCCGACGGCGACCAGGCTGGTGTGTGAGGGGTTCGTGTGCATGGCGGAGCACATGGTATCCCGAGGCGCATACCCGCCGGTCGGTCGCCTCGGGAGCCAGCCCGCGCCACCGGCGCCGACCGGTTGCCCAGCCGCCGGCCTGCGTCCCACGCGCCGGCCGGTCACCCGGGAACGGCCTCGCGCACCCCGCCGGCCGGTTACCCAGGCGCGAACCTGTGGCCCACGCGCCGGCCGGTCACCCGGGAACCACCCCACGCCGTCCCGCCGGCCGGTCTCCAGGGAACCACCCCGCCCCGTCCCGCCGACCCGTCGCCCCGAGGACCAGCTCCCGTCAAACCCGTCGCCCGAACAGCTCCCGCAGCACGTCCTCCATCGTCACCAGCCCGGACAGCCGCCCGTCGCCCCCGAGCACGGCCGCCAGGTGCGTGCGGCTGCCGCGCATGGCGGTGAGTACGTCGTCCAGCGGCGTGCTCTCCCGCACGCGTGCGATGGGCCGCATGTCCGGCACCCGGAACGGCAGGTCCTTCGGGGAGGCGTCCAGGGCGTCCTTCACATGGAGGTAGCCGACGATGCGGCGCCCCTCGTCCACCACCGGGAAGCGGGAGAACCCGGACTCGGCCGCCAGGCCCTCCAACTGCTCCGGAGTGACGCCCACGCGCGCGTAGACGACGCGTTCCAGCGGGAGCACCACGTCGCGCACGGGCCTGCGTCCCAGCTCCAGCGCGTCGTGCAGCCGCTCGCGGGCCCGCTCGTCGATCAGGCCCGCCTCCCCGGAGTCCCGTACGAGCCGTGCCAGCTCGGCGTCCGAGAAGGTGGCGGTGACCTCGTCCTTGGTCTCCACGCGCATCAGCTTCAGCAGCGTGTTCGCGAACGCGTTGATGGTGAAGATCACCGGGCGCAGGCCCCGGGAGAGCGCGACCAGCGGCGGGCCGAGCAGCAGCGCGCTGCGCACCGGCTCGGCGAGCGCGATGTTCTTGGGCACCATCTCGCCGAGGAGCATGTGCAGATACGTGGCCAGGGTCAGCGCGATCACGAAGGACACCGCGTGCCCCGCGCCCGACGGCACGCCGACGGCGTGGAACACCGGTTCCAGCAGATGCGCGATCGCCGGTTCGGCGACGATGCCCAGGATCAGCGTGCACAGGGTGATGCCGAGCTGGGCCGCGGCCATCAGCGCGGACACGTGCTGCAGGCCCCACAGCACGCTCTTGGCGCGCCGGTCGCCCTGCTCGGCGTACGGCTCGATCTGGCTGCGGCGCACCGAGATAAGCGCGAACTCGGCGCCCACGAAGAAGGCGTTGACGACGAGGGTCGCCAGACCGATCAGCAATTGGATCGCGGTCACAGCTTCTCCTCCTTGTCGTCGGCGGCCTCGGACACGAGGGCCGGGGGCTCGTGCATCAGCACGCGCGCGGCCCGGCGGCCCGAGGCGTCCGTGACGTCCAGCTGCCACCCGGCGACCCGGACGGTGTCGCCCACCTCGGGTATGCGGCCGAGCTCGGTGGCCACCAGACCGGCCAGCGTCTCGTACGGCCCCTCCGGCGCCCGGAGCCCCACGCGCGCGAGCTGGTCGATACGGGCGGAGCCGTCGGCCGAGTACAGGGTCCGGCCGGTGTCGTCGCGGCCGGCGGGGGCCAGGTCGGGCGTCTCGTGCGGATCGTGCTCGTCCCGCACCTCGCCGACGACCTCCTCGACGATGTCCTCCAGCGTGGCCACGCCCGCCGTGCCGCCGTACTCGTCGATCACGACGGCCATCGTGCGCTTTCCGGAGAGCCGGTCCAGCAGCCGGTCGACGGTGAGGGTCTCCGGGACGAGCAGCGGCTCGCGCATCATCTCGGAGACGGAGACCCGCGACCGGCGCTCGGCGGGGACGGCCAGGACGTCCTTGATGTGGGCGGTGCCCACCACCTCGTCGAGGGTGCCGCGGTAGACCGGGAACCGGGACAGCCCGGTCGCGCGCGTCACGTTCGCCACGTCCTCGCAGGTCGCCTGCGCGTCCAGGGCGATGACCTGCACGCGCGGCGTCATCACGTTCTCCGCCGTCAGGTCCGCGAGGTTCAGGGTCCGTACGAACAGTTCGGCGGTGTCCGCCTCCAGCGCGCCCTCCCTGGCGGAGTGCCGGGCGAGGGCCGCCAGTTCCTGCGGCCCTCGCGCGGAGGCCAGCTCCTCGGCGGGTTCCAGGCCGAAGCGGCGCACGATGTGGTTGGCCGTGTTGTTCAGATGCGTGATGAAGGGGCGGAAGGCGGCGCTGAACCACCGCTGTGCGTTGCCCACCCGCTTGGCCACGGCCAGCGGCGAGGAGATCGCCCAGTTCTTCGGCACCAGCTCGCCGACGACCATCAGGACCACCGTGGACAGGGCGGTGCCGATCACCAGGGCGACCGAGCTCGCCGTGGTCCTGGAGGCGCCGAGGGACTCCAGCGGGCCCGCGAGCAGCCGCGCGACGGACGGTTCGGCGAGCATGCCGACCACCAGGTTGGTGACCGTGATGCCGAGCTGCGCGCCGGAAAGCTGGAACGTCAGATTCCGTACGGCCTTCAGGGCGCCGGAGGCCCCCCGCTCGCCGCGCTCCACGGCCTGTTCGAGCTCGCCGCGCTCGACCGTGGTCAGCGAGAACTCGGCGGCGACGAAGGCGCCACAGGCCAGGGAGAGCAGAATCGCCACCAGCAGCAGGAGCACTTCGGTCATCGGGTCACCTCCGTCCCATGGTCGGACAGGGTGGCAAGGAACGCGCGATGTCGCGTACTGGGAGGCTCGCCCATGGGCGGACGCTCACACACCTTTCATCGAGGGACCCGAACGATCCCCCAATGGTAAAGGAAGAGCAAAGGGGATCACTCGGTGAGGGGCTTCACCCAGCGCCGCCAGCGCTCCTCGGGCGCGTAGCCCGCCGCGCGCCATGCGTGGTGCGCGCGCTCGTTGCTCTGGAGCACCATCGCGTCCCCGCGCCGCCCGCCGAGCCGTACGAAGCGCTCCTCGGCCGCGGCGAGCAGGGCCGAGCCGATGCCCTGGCGGCGATGGTCGGGGTGGACCGCTAGCCGGTAGAGGTGGCAGCGCCAGCCGTCGAAGCCCGCGATCACCGTGCCGACCAGCTCTCCGTCGCTGCCCCGCTCCCGGCCGCGCTCGACCGGGGGGACCCCGGTGGCCAGGATCAGCGCCTCCGGGTCGCGGGCGACCAGCCGCTCCACGCCGGCCCGGTCGTCGCTGATGCTCGTCCCCTCGGCGGCCGTCTTCCAGAAGGCCAGTACGGCGTCGAGGTCCTCGGGGCCGGCGGCCCGTATGCGCAGATCGATCATGGGGTGATCCCATCACGCGCCCTGCGTACGGCAACCGGAATTCCGATATGTGGACACCGCTCCCTCACTCGTGCGCGATGGCCGCCAGCACGTTCATCCGGGAGGCGCGCAGCGCGGGCAGCAGGGCCGCCACGATGCCCACCACCGCCGAGCCGACCACCACCGCGACGATGGTGCCCCACGGGATCGCCAGCTCCGTCATGCCCTGCAGTGCCAGGACCCGCTGGATGCACACGCCCCACACGAGGCCGAGACCGAGCCCCAGTACGGCACCGAACACCGCGATCACCACCGACTCCAGCCGGATCATCCGGCGCAGCTGGACCCGGGAGAGGCCGATGGCCCGCAGCAGCCCGATCTCCCGGGTCCGCTCCACCACCGACAGGGCGAGCGTGTTGACCACGCCCAGCACCGCGATGATGATCGCGAGGCCGAGGAGCGCGTACACCAGGTACAGCAGCACGGCGATCTGGTTGCGCACCAGCTCCTTGTAGTCGGCCAGGTCCCGGACCTGGACCTGGGGGTACGGGTCCAGGGTCCGCTCCAGGCTCGCGCGCAGCTCGTCGGCGCCGGTGCCCGAGGCCGCGTTGACGTACAGCGCGGACTCCTGGCCGCCCGGCGCGTACTGCTCCAGCGTGACCATGCCGAAGTACATGCCGCCCTGGGTGCCGAAGCCGTCGGCCCCCTCCTGGTCGGTCAGTGCGCCGACGGTGAGTTCGGTCTTGCGCCCGCCCTGGAACTCGACCGGGATCGTGCTGCCCACCCGGACCCCGTGGTCCTCGGCGAACTCCCGGTCCATCGCCATCTGCCCCTCGGCCAGGGCGTCGGCCGAGCCGCCTTGCGCGTACGTGATGTTGGCGACGTCGTCGAGCTGGGGGTCGTAGGCCGCGGCGGTCGTCTCGACGCGGTCGCCGTCCGGGAGGGTCGCCGCGATCGGCGTGAACCGCGAGCGCACGACCAGCCCCACGCCCTCGGTGTCGCGCACCCGCTCGGTGACCTCCTCGGGGAAGGCCAGGAAGTTGGTGTTCTGCACGACGAAGTCGGCGCCGAGGGTGTCGTCGATCTGCTTGTCGAAGGACTCCGTCATCGAGGCGCTCGCCACCGACATCCCGCCGACCAGCGCCAGCCCGACCATCAGGGCGGCCGCGGTGGCCCCGGTCCGCCGGGGGTTGCGCAGCGCGTTGCGCTGGCTCATCCGGCCGACCGAGCCGAACAGCGCCGGGAAGGCCGCACCCAGGACCCGGATCACGGGACGCACCAGCAGCGGGCCCGCGATCACGGTCGCGATGAGCGTCAGGACCACGCCGAGTCCCAGCAGGGAGGCGGACGTCGCCGTGTCGTCCGAGACGGCGCAGCCCACCAGGGCCGCCGCGCCCGCAGCGCCGACGACCGAGCCCGCCACCGCGCGGGTGCGCAGCGGCCGGCCGATTCCGGCGATCTCGGCGTCCGCGAGCGCCGCCATCGGCGAGACACCGGCCGCGCGCCGGGCGGGCAGATACGCGGCCACGAAGGTGACGCCGACGCCGACGACGTAGGCCGAGACGGGGGTGGCCCAGCCGATCACCATGTCGGCGGACCTGATGTTCATGCCGAGCAGGCCCATCAGCTTGATGAGCCCGACGGCGAGCCCGACGCCCGTGGCCAGGCCCAGCGTGGAGCCGACCAGGCCGAGCAGCAGCGCCTCGGTGAGGACCGAGCGGCGGACCTGCCTGCGGTCGGCGCCGAGGGCGCGCAGCAGGCCCAGCTCCCGGGTGCGCTGGGCGATCAGCATCGAGAACGTGTTGACGATCAGGAACACGCCGACGAGCGTGGCGATGCCCGCGAAGCCGAGCATGACGTACTTGATGACGTCGAGGAATCCGCCCAGCTCGTCGAGGTCCGACTCGGCCTGCTCGTCAGCGGTCCGGAGCTCGTAGGTGTCCGAGCCCAGCGCCGCGGTCACGCGCCGCTTGAGCTCCGCGTCGCTGACGCCCTCGGCCGCGTCGACGGAGATGCTGGTCGCGCCGTCGGGGTCGCCCAGCAGCCGGGACTGCGCGGTCGGGGTGTCGAAGAAGACCAGCGCGGCGCCGGGGTTGGTGGTCTTGAACGTGACGATGCCGACGACCTCGACCTTGAACGAGCCGGGCCCGGCGATGACGTTGAGCGTGTCCCCGATGGCCACGTCCCTGCGGTCGGCCGTCTCGGAGTCGATCAGGACCTGCCCCGCACCCTCCGGAGCGTGCCCGGAGGTCAGCTCGACGGAGGAGCGCTCGGTCGGGTTCCAGTTCACGCCGACCGTGGGGGCGCCGGTCGTCGGGCCCACGGGCTCGTTGTCCTCGTCGGCGACGGTGAGGGTCTCCACGTCGACCTCGGCGCGGGCGGCCGCGACCCCGTCCACCCGGGCCACCCGCTCCGCGAGCGAGGCCGGCAGGGTGGCGGTGTACCCGCTGGGCACGGCCTCGTCCAGATCCTCCCGGGGGCTGATTGTGACATCGGCGGCCGTCGAGGCGAACAGTCGGTCGAAGGTGCGGCTGACGGTGTCCGAGAAGATCAGGCTGCCCGCGACGAACGCCACGGACAGGATCACGGCGAGAGCGGAGAGCAGCAGCCGTCCCTTGTGAGCCAGGAAGCTGCGCAGGGTCGCCTTGAGCACCGGGTCAGTCCTCCTTGGCGGTGTCGACGGCGCCGTCCGCCTGGCCGCGGATCGTGTCGAACCGTTTCATTCGCTCCAGTACCGCCTCCGCCGTCGGCTCCTCCATGGTGTCGACGATCCTTCCGTCACCGAGGAAGAGCACCAGGTCGGAATGGGCGGCGGCGCCGGGGTCGTGGGTGACCATGACGACGGTCTGCCCCAGGTCGTCCACCGCGTCGCGCAGGAAGCCGAGCACCTCCAGACCGGCCCGCGAGTCCAGGTTTCCGGTCGGCTCGTCCGCGAAGATCAGCTCGGGGCGGGAGGCGAGGGCGCGGGCGCAGGCCACGCGCTGCTGCTGTCCGCCGGAGAGCTGCGCGGGCCGGTGCTTGAGCCGGTCGCGCAGCCCCAGCGCGTCGATGACCTGGTCCAGCCACTTCTCGTCGGGCTTCTTGCCCGCGATGTCCATGGGCAGAGTGATGTTCTCGGCAGCGTTCAGCGTCGGGATCAGGTTGAACGACTGGAACATGAACCCGATCCGGTCCCGGCGCAGGCGGGTCAGCTCGCGCTCCTTGAGCCCGGTGATCTCGGTGTCGCCGAGCCACACCTGACCGGCCGAGACGTTGTCGAGCCCCGCCAGGCAGTGCATCAGCGTGGACTTGCCCGAACCCGAGGGGCCCATGACCGCGGTGAAGCGCCCGCGCGCGATGTCGACGTCGACGGCGTCCAGGGCGAGGACCGTCGTCTCGCCGGACCCGTACGCCTTGGTCACACCGCGGGCGCGGGCCGCGATCCCGTCGGCCGAGGCGTGCTCCGCAGCAGGAGTGGACAAGGCTGCCTCCTCGCTCATGGACATCGCAGCGTCGTTGTCGGGGCCGAGCCTAGTGTGATCCGCCGCACACCCGGAATCCCCCCTGCGACCGAGGCGACCTCCGCCCCAGGTCGGGCCCCTGATACCGGTGTAAGGGGCACGTTCTCCGGACGGAAAGACCCCTTGCCCCTGCTAGCGTTCCGGCGCTAGCTTCGAAGCATGGCGAAGACTCAGCTGAACGTACGCGTGGACGAGGGAACCGCCCGCGCGGCCCGTGAACGCGCCCTGGCCCGCGGCATGAGCGTCAACCGCTACATCGAGGAACTGGTCAGACAGGACACCGGCGAGGTCGGCCACACCTTCGTGGAGGCCGCCGCCGACTTCATGAAGCAGTACCAGGCCGTCTTCGCCGAGGAGTTCGGCGCGGACGGCACGTCGTCGGAGCGCGCGCACGAAGGTCGTCGTTGATCCGTTGAGCAATCTCAGGATCGACCTCGCCTGGCTGCTGATGCTCGCCGAACAGCACACCCCGGGCGACCCGCAGGTCACCGACTGGGGCGCCCTGATCGCCGCCGTCGCCCGCCACGAGGCCCAGATATTCGACGTACCCGTCTACGACAGCCCGCACGCCCGCGCCGCCGCGCTGCTGCAACTCCTCATCCACGTCCCCGCGCTGGAGCGCTCCAACGCCCTGTTCGCCTCCGCGGTCGCCTACGCCTACCTCGTCGCCAGCGGTCTGAAGGTCGTCACCTCGCCCGAGCAGGTCCGCGAACTGGCCCGGCTGGTCAAGGACGGAGAGGCCTCGGTGCAGGACATCGCGCGCGAACTGCGCCAGTGGAGCCTGTGATCACTCCTCCTCCGCCGGCCGCCACGCCGTGCCGAGCGCGCAGTAGGAGGTGGGCAGCCTCGGGCCGTTCTCCGGCATGAACACCCGCCGGTAGGGGCCGAGTTCGAACCCGGCCTCGCGCAGGGCGGCGACCGGCTCCCGGGCCGTGTGGCAGCCGCCGGACAGCAGCGGCCACACCGTGCGGTCCAGGGCCTGCTGGGTCAGCGTCATCGCACGCCCGCCACCCCGCCCGTGCTCGAAGAACCGCACCACCCCGCCGGGCCGCAGCACCCGCCGCACCTCCGACAGCGCCCGCGGCACGTCACGGACGCTGCACAGCACCAGGGAGAGCACCGCCGCGTCGAACGCCTCGCTCTTGACCGGCAGCGCCTCGGCCGCACCCGGCACGACGTCGACGGGCACCTCGGCGCGCAGTGCCGCGTCCACGGCCAACTGCCTCAGCAGGCGCTCCGGTTCGATCGCCACGACCTCCGAGACGGCGCCCGGGTAGTGCGCGAAGTTCAGGCCGTTGCCCGCGCCGATCTCGATCACCCGCCCCGACAGACCGGCGAGCAGCCGGTCCCGTACGGAGCCCATGCCCATCCGGGACTCGGCGTTCACGCTGACCCGGGCGTAGAAGCGGGCGAACAGCGGGTGGTGCACGGCATCCCGCGGCACCGCGCGCGTACCGGCGGACCGAAGCGGCATGGGGACCTCCCGGGGCAGGACGGGCGTACCCCGATTCTCCCCCGAATGCGCCCCACGCACCCCCTGCCGACCGCCCCGGATCAGACGACGGAGTCCCGCCCCTGTCGGCGCATGCCGTAGTCGTTGTTCATGCCGGTGTGCGAGACGCAGCCGACCTCGACGTTCGTCGCGCCGCTCGGGATCGCGGTGGTGTCCGAGGCCGGACAGGAGTGGGGCCGGCCACCGGGTGCACGACCGGGTCGACCTCCGAGACAGCGCGTGCTCCACGAGGACCTCGCCGCGTACGACCACCTGGACGAGGGGCCCTTCACCGGCCGGCAGCCGGGCTGCTACGGCCTCGGCCGCCGTGCAGGAACGCACGGCCACCGACCCGTCCCAGGTCTTCGTCGGCGCCCGGGTCGCCGACCGCGCGGCGGAGCAGCCCGTCAGGCCCCCTCCCGGCCCCGGAACTCCTCGGCGTCCCACGTCCCGCCCAGCCGCGGCGCCAGCCAACTCGGCGCCGCCGCCCGGAAGTCGACCGGAGCGAGCGACCCCGCCCCGGCCGGCAGCGCGCCCAGGAGCGGCGCGCCCGCGACCTGCGGCAGGTCCGCCAGATTGCAACGTGCGGCCAGATCGGGGGAGTCGGGCCAACTGCCGATCACAACGCCAGCCAGGGACAGGCCCCGGGACCGGAGTTCACGTGCCGTCAGCTCCGTGGAGTTCAGCGTGCCCAGCCCCGCCGGGGCCACCACCACGACCGGCGCCCCGAGCAGTTCGGCCGCGTCCGCGAGCGTGCCGCCCTCCGCGTCGAAGCGGACGAGCAGCCCGCCCGCCCCCTCCACCAGCACCAGGTCGTGCTCGGTGGCGAGCTTGGCGGCGGCCTCGGCGATCCCGTGCGGCCGCACCGGCGGACGGCCCGCCCGGCGAGCCGCCGTGGCGGGCGCCAACGGGTCCGGATAGCGGGCGAGTTCGGCGGTGGTCACGGCACCCGCGAGCCGTGCGCATTCGTCGGCGTCCCCGCGCTCGTCCGGCCGCAGCCCCGTCTGCGCGGCCTTGAGCACGGCCACCGTGCGGCTGGAGGCGAGGGCCACGGCGGCCACGGCGGCCGTCGTGACCGTCTTGCCGATCTCCGTGCCGGTGCCCGTGATCACCAGAACCGTCATCTCAACCCTCCCGCGCCGCCGCGCACACCGCGCGCGCGATCCGCGCCACGTCCTCGTCGCCCGTGACGTACGGCGGCATCGTGTACACCAGATCCCGGAACGGCCGCAGCCACACGCCCTCCCGCACGGCCGCGGCCGTGGCCGCCGCCATGTCGACCGGGTGGTCCAGCTGGACGACCCCGATGGCGCCCAGCACGCGCACGTCCCGCACGCCCGGCAGCGCGCGCGCCGGTGCCAGTCCCTCGCGCAGCCCCGTCTCGATCCGCTTGATCTGCGCGAGCCAGTCCTGTCCCAGGAGCAGTTCGATCGAGGCGCAGGCCACGGAGGCGGCCAGCGGATTGCCCATGAACGTCGGCCCGTGCGCGAGCACCGGCACCTCGCCGCGCGAGATCCCCTCGGCCACCCGTGACGTGCACAGGGTGGCGGCCATCGTCAGATAGCCGCCGGTCAGGGCCTTGCCCACACACATGACGTCCGGCGTCACCGCCGCGTGGTCCGCCGCGAACAGCGCACCCGTCCGGCCGAACCCGGTCGCGATCTCGTCGAACACCAGCAGCACGCCGTGCGCGTCGCAGGCCTCGCGCAGCACCCGCAGATACGCGGGGGAGTGGAAGCGCATCCCGCCCGCGCCCTGCACCACCGGCTCGACGATCACCGCCGCCAGTTCGTCCGCGTGCCGCGCGATCATCGTCCGCAGGTGATCGGCGTACGCCTCCTCGTACTCCGCGGGCGGCGGATCGGCGAACACCTGGCGCTGGAGCACCCCGGCCCACAGCTCGTGCATCCCACCCTCGGGGTCGCACACCGACATCGGCTGCCAGGTGTCGCCGTGGTAGCCGCCGCGCCAGGTCAGCAGTCGCTGCTTGCCGGGGCGGCCCAGCGAGCGCCAGTACTGCAGGCACATCTTGACGGCGACCTCGACCGACACCGACCCCGAGTCGGCCAGGAAGACATGCTCCAGACCATCTGGCGACATGTCGACAAGGAGCTTCGCCAGGCGTACGGCGGGCTCGTGCGTGAGCCCGCCGAACATCACATGGCTCATCCGGCCGAGCTGCTCGCGCGCCGCCTCGTTCAGCTCCGGGTGGTTGTAGCCGTGGATCGCCGACCACCAGGAGGACATCCCGTCGACGAGTTCGCCCGAGCCGTCCGCGAGCCGCAGCCGCACCCCGCTCGCCGACTCCACGACCAGCGGCTCCTGCCGCCCCGGCATGGGCCCGTAGGGATGCCACACATGCCTGCGGTCCAGCTCCAGCAGCTCGGGCACGCCCAGGTCAGGCATTGGGCGCGAGGTCCGTTCCGGCACCGCGTCGGCGTACGGCGACGAGGTCGCTGCGGACCTCACCGGGCTCGGTCTGCGCGACCGGCGCGGAACCGCAGACTCCGCCGCCCTCGCCCGAGCCGCAGGCACTCTCCTGGGAACCGCAGCCCCCGCCCGCCGCCCGGTGCTCCGGCAGCGTCACCTGGTCGGCGCCCTCCACCTCGAAGCCGGCGTCCGCGATCATCTCCAGGTCGGCCTTGCCGGCCTGGCCCTCGCTGGTGAGGTAGTCGCCGAGGAAGATCGAGTTGGCCAGGTGCAGGGCGAGCGGCTGCATCGTGCGCAGATGGACCTCGCGTCCGCCGGCGATGCGCACCTCGACGTCGGGGCAGACGAACCGCACCATCGCCAGGATGCGCAGGCAGCGCTGCGGGGTGAGGTTCCACTCCTTGGCCAGCGGGGTGCCCTCGAACGGGATCAGGAAGTTGACCGGCACCGAGTCCGGGTCCAGCTCGCGCAGCGAGAAGACGACGTCGACCAGGTCCTCGTCACTCTCGCCCATGCCCGCGATCAGACCGGAGCAGGCGGACAGACCGGCGGCGTGCGCCTTCCGCACCGTGTCCACCCGGTCGGCGTAGGTGTGGGTGGTGGTGATCTCGCCGTAGGTGGACTCGGAGGTGTTGAGGTTGTGGTTGTAGGCGTCGGCGCCCGCCTCGCGCAGCCGCTCGGCCTGGCCGTCGGAGAGCAGCCCGAGACAGGCGCAGACCTCGACCTCCTCGTTCTGCTCCTTGATCGCCTTGATGGTGTCCGACACCCGGTCCACGTCCCGGTCGGTCGGGCCGCGCCCGCTCGCCACCAGGCAGACCCGCTTGGCGCCGCCCGCGAGCCCGGCCGCTGCGGCCTGGGAGGCCTCGTCCGGCTTGAGCCAGGTGTACTTCAGGATCCCGGCCGTCGAGCCGAGCCGCTGCGAGCAGTAGGAACAGTCCTCCGGGCACAAGCCGGACTTGAGGTTGACGAGGTAGTTCAGTTTCACCCGGCGGCCGAACCACTGCCGGCGCACCCGGCCGGCCGCGGCCACCACATCGAGCAGGTCGTCGTCGGACGTGGCGAGGACGGCCAGGGCTTCCTCGCGGGTCGGCAGCTCGCGCCGCAGCCCCTTGTCCACCAGCGTGTTCAGCAGATCCATGAGAGCTGATCCTGTCCTACGGAGTGGTCCCTGGCCAAGGAGAGTTCGCACAACAGCGGCGCTTCGAGGTGTGGGTATTGCCACACCGTGGGTGCCGGGTCGTCCCGCTAGTGTCTGTCCACTGCCTACAAAATCCCCGGAGGACCCATGGCGTTCGGCTGGATCGACGAGCAGGCCGAGCTGCGCCGCAGCGCCGGACTCGTACGGACCCTGCGCCCCCGCCCCGCCGACTCGCCGCTGCTGGACCTCGCGAGCAACGACTACCTGGGTCTGGCCCACCACCCGGAGGTCACCGAGGCGGCGGCCCGGGCCGCGCGGACCTGGGGCGGCGGCGCGACCGGCTCCCGGCTGGTCACCGGCACGACCGAGCTGCACACCGAGCTGGAACGCGAGCTGGCGGACTTCTGCGGCTTCGAGGCGGCCCTGGTCTTCTCCTCCGGTTACGCGGCCAACCTCGCCGCGGTCACCGCCCTCGGGCCGCACGGCTCACTGATCGTCTCCGACGCGGGCAACCACGCCTCGCTGATCGACGGCTGCCGGCTGGCCCGGGGCGCCACGCAGGTGGTGGCGCACGCCGAACCGGACGCCGTGCGCAAGGCCCTCAGTACGCACGACGGACCGGCGATCGCGGTCTCCGACACGGTCTTCTCGGTGGACGGCGACGCCGCCCCGCTGGCCGCGCTCGCCGCGGTGTGCCGGGAGCACGGCGCGGGACTGGTCGTCGACGACGCGCACGGCCTGGGCGTGCTCGGCGACGGCGGCCGCGGCGCTCCGCACACGGCGGGTCTGGCGGGCGCCGAGGACGTGGTCGTCACGGTCACCCTGTCCAAGTCGCTGGGCAGCCAGGGCGGAGCGGTCCTCGGTCCGGCCCGGGTGATCGAACACCTGGTCAACGCGGCCCGGACGTTCATCTTCGACACCGGACTCGCCCCCGCGGCAGCGGGGGCGGCCCTGGCGGCACTGAGGTTGCTGCGCCGCGAGCCGGAGCGGGCGGCGCGGGCGCGCGCGGTGGCGGGCGAACTGCACGCCCGCCTGACGGCCGCGGGCCATCGGGCGGTGCGTCCGGACGCCGCGGTGGTCTCGGTGCGCGCGCCGTCCCCGGAGAGTGCCGTGCGGTGGGCGGCCGACTGCCGGGCCGCGGGCCTCGCCGTGGGCTGCTTCCGTCCTCCTTCCGTTCCCGACGGCATTTCCCGGCTGAGGCTGACCGCCCGCGCGGACCTCTCCGAGGGGCAGATCGAACGCGCTGTACGGGTCGTCGGCGACACACGACCATGAGTCGGCGTGACACGGCCGTGGCTCGCGCGGGGACGGGGGACTGATCAGATCCGGCGGGCCGCGGCCGTGAACTCCGCCCAGCTTTCGGGGGAGAAGAGCAGCGCGGGTCCGGCCGGGTCCTTGGAGTCGCGTACGGCGAGCAGTCCGGCGCACGGGCCGGTCAGGGGCCGAGCCGTCTCGACGCAGTTGTTCGCTCCCGTGCTGTAGCTGCTGCGCAGCCACCGCACGCCGTGCAGATCGATACTGGAAGGTACGTTCCGAGGCAGTGCAGACATGGTGCCTCCTTACGCGCCGTCAGCTATCCCGGCGATGTAATCCAACGAGTCCTCGGGCGAAAGGGCGTGGATCCGGAGGGTGTTGAAAGCCTCCGTATAGGCCCGGAGGTCTTCTTTCCGTTCGAGGTAGAGGCTACTCGTCAAATGGTCGAGAACAACCACATCCAGATCAGAAGTGCGCGAAAATGAGAAGATAACGAAAGGTCCGGTGATGCCGACATGCGCCCCGGCCGCAAACGGCAGCACCTGGAGCCGCACTTGCGGCAACCGCCCCGCCTCCACCAGCCGCCACAACTGCCGCACCATCACATCCGGTCCGCCGATCTCCCGGTGCAGCACCGCCTCGTCCAGCACCGCGCTCAGCTCCAGCGGCGGCTCGCCCCGCAGCACCGTCTGCCGGGCCAGACGCACCTCGACCAGGGCGTCCAGACGCTCGTCCGCCTCCTCCAGACCGCCCACCGCGGCCCTGGTCACGGCACGCGCGTACTCGGGCGTCTGCAGCAGGCCCGGCACCACCGAGGTCTCCAGCGTGCGCATCGCACTCGCCTGGGACTCCAGACTGATGAAATCCCGGTACGTCGGCGGCAGCACCCCGCGATACGCATGCCACCAGTGGTGCCGGCCGGCGCCCGCGTCGTCGCCCGCCAACATCAGCAGGAGCTCGCGCAGTTGGGTGTCGCGCACGCCGTAGGCATCCAGCAGTAACCGCACATCGGCCGATTTCACGCCGCTGGCCCCGGTCTCGATCCGGCTCACCTTCGACTGGTGCCAGCCCACCAGCCGCGCCGCCTCGCCGCTGGTGAGCCCCGCACCGGTGCGCAACGCGCGCAGTTCTGCGCCCAACTTGCGGCGGCGCACCGCGGGACCGTGCTGCATGCGCTCCTCCTTACTCCAACCGGGCCGCCCAAATACGGTCTCGCGTAGCAGAGTTCACCGCTTCGAGCGACAGATATATGCATATCTTGGTGGATCGCCACCGTGACCGGCGCGGTAGTGGCAGTCTGGCGACGAAGCACCAGTCCGGGACCGTACTCGAACCATCCGCTCCGTGTCGGACTCCGGTCCCGTGGGAAAGGGACGACGTCGCCATGGCAGACCATCTGGAAGCATCCGTCACTCTGCCGAGCGATCCCGCCTCGGTCTCCGCGGCCCGCGGCTATGTCGTCGGCACCCTCGCGGAGTGGGGCCTGGCAAAGGACGCGGAGGTCGTCGAGACCATCCGGCTCATCGTCTCCGAACTCGCCACCAACGCCGTACAGCACACCTTCGGGCAGTCACCCACCTTCACGGTGGACATCGAGCTGCACCGTGACGAACAACTGCGCATCGGGGTCACCGACAGCCACCCCCGCTTCCCCAAGCGACTGCCCGCGGCCGTCCAGCAGGACAACGGTCGCGGGCTGGTCATCATCCGCTGGCTGACCGCCGAATGCGGCGGCAGACTCAGAGTCCGCCCCACCCGCGAGGGCGGCAAGACCGTCTCCATCGAACTGCCGTGGACCGTACCGGCACAGCCGGTCACGGCGGCGGGGCAGCAGGAGCCGTAGGCTCCGCCGGTCGTGCCGCGTGATGCCGTCGAGCGGGTGCGGCGTTGTCGTGGCTGGTCGCGCAGTTCCCCGCGCCCCTCTCGGGGCGCCATGGCGCCCGGCCGTAGGCTCCGCCAGGCCGTGCCGCGTCCGTCATGCCGTCGAGCGGGTGCGGCGTTGTCGTGGCCGTTCGCGCCCCGCGGTAGAGCTGCGTACAGGCCCGCGCCCCTCTCGGGGCGCTATTGCGCCCGGCCGAACGCTCCCCGCAGCAGCGCCCGAAAGACGTCCACGGTCGGTGACGTCGTGTCGGTCCGGCGGGCGACCGAGATCGTACGACGCAACTCGCCCCCTTCCAGCGCCCGCACCCCCACCGGAGTCACCGCGGTCCGCGCCACCATCTCCGGCACCACCCCGACCCCGAGCCCGGCACTGACCAGCGCGCACACCAGCGCGTACACGGGCGTCGCGACGAGCACCGACGGCGTCGCCCCGGCCCGGGCCAGCACCGCCTCCACCCCCTGCCGGGCCGGATGATCCGGCGCCATGCTGATCAGGGGCTGCCCGGCGAGCTCGGCCAACGGCAGCCGTGCGCCGCCCGAGGCGAGGGCGTGGCCGGGGGCGGTCACCAGGACCAGCTCCTCCACCAGTAGCGGCTCCAGCGCGACGGAGGCCGGCAGCGGCACCGGCTCGGCCGGCTCGTAGGTGTGGGTCAGCGCCAGATCGACCTCACCGGCGGCCACCGCGGCGACCCCGGCCGGCGGTTCATGGCTGGCGACCGTCAGCTCCACGTCCGGATGGGCCCGGCGGAACGCGCTCAGCACCGGCGGCAGCAGATGGACGCCCGCCGTCTGGAACGTGCCGAGCCGGAGCGTGCCGCCGGACAGCCCGGTCAGTCGGGCCAGTTCGTGCCGCGCCTGCTGCAGCTCGTCCAGCACCCGGCGGGCCCGAGCCACCAGCAGCTCGCCCGCCCCCGTCAGCCGCGTCCCGCGATGGTGGCGGACCAGCAGGGTCGTGCCCGCCTCCCGTTCCAGCTTGGCGAGCTGCTGGGAGAGCGCGGGCGGGGTGTAGCCCAGGCGCTCCGCGGCCCGGGTGATCGACCCGGCCTCCGCGACGGCGACCAGGGCGGCGAGCCGAGTGGGGTCGTACATGGATCCTGCCTAAAGCATCGCTTAAGGGCAGCCCAGGATACTCGTAATACCTGCTGAAGGCTGCGGAGCGGCAGGCTGGCCGCATGGACGGACAGCTTCTCGCCTTCACCGGGGTCGCGGCCGGCATGGTCGCCATGCCCGGCGCCGACTTCACCGTCGTCGTACGCAACGCCCTCGTCTCGCGCCGGGCCGGCCTCGCCTGCGCGCTGGGCATCGCGGGCGGCCTGCTGCTGCACACGGCGCTGGCGGTCGCCGGGGTCGCCGCGGTCCTGGCCGCCCTGCCCGCCCTGTTCCGTACGCTCCAATTGCTGGGCGGAGCCTACGTGCTGTACCTGGGCGCGCGGACCCTGCTGGAGCTGCGCGGGCCGCGGGCCACCGCGTCCGGCGAGGACCCCCCGGCCACGCGTCCGCTGCGGCAGGGGTTCGTCACCAACGCCCTGAACCCCAAGGCGCCCATCACCTTCCTGAGCCTGCTGCCGCAGTTCGTGCCCGCGGGCGCCCCCGCGCTGCCCCGGACGCTGCTGCTGGCCCTGATCGTGGTCGTGCTGGCGCTGCTGTGGTTCCCGGCCGTGGCGCTGCTCGTGGACCGGCTGGGCCGCCGGCTGCGTGCGCCGCGCGCCGCCCGCGCCGTCGGGGGCGTCACCGGCGCCGCGCTGACGGCTCTGGGCGCGGGGCTGCTGCTGGAGGCGGCGATGCAGGCCGGCTGACGGCCCGTCGCACGAGCCGGGGGAGCAGCCCCCACAGGCCGAGACAGGCCACCAGGGTCGCCGCTCCCGCGGCGATGCCGCCGACCCGGCCGGCCGTCACGTCCACCACGAGCGTGACGGACCCGGTGAAGGCCAGCACCAGCACCGCCATGCCGGCCGAGGCCAGCCGCGAGGACACCTGCACGATGAGCGGCTTGGCGCCCTGCTGGAAGAGCGAGCGGTGCAGGGCGGCGGGTGCGGTGAAGAGCACGGCCGCGAGGACCGAGAGCAGCAAGGTGGAGGCGTAGGTGGCGCGCTGGACCTGGTCGAGGGACGAGAAGCGCGACGTGAAGGCCAGGCTCAGCAGGAAGGCGAAGAGGATCTGCACACCGGTCTGGGTGACGCGCAGTTCCTGGAGCAGTTCGACGAAGTTGCGGTCGGCGCGTTCCAGCGGGGTCTCGTTACGTGCGGTGCAGGGGCGGTGGGCGGACATGGAGAGACGGGTGACCGGCTGAGCCCGGGTCATGCCCGGTGGGACGGCGGCAGGTCAGGGCGCCGCCGTCCCCCGGGCACCGGTCAGCTCACCCGGCCGTACCAGACCTTGCTGGTCCAGATCTTCTGCAGGCGCACCACGTCCCCGGTCTTGGGGGAGTGCCAGATCTTCCCCTTACCGGCGTAGATACCGACGTGGTACACGTTCGATCCCGAGTGGAAGAACACCAGGTCACCCGCCTTGCGGTTCTTGGCGGCGATGTGGCGCGTCTTGTTGTACTGCTGGGCCGCCGTACGGGGCAGGCTCTTGCCCGCCTTCTTGTACGAGTACAGCGTGAGCCCGGAGCAGTCGAAGCGGTGCGGGCCGGTGGCACCGTACTTGTAGGGGGAGCCCTTCTTGGACGCCGCGACCTGGAGTGCCTTCGTCGCCGGTGTGGCCGCCTCCGCTTCGGCGGCGAAGCCGGGGGCCACGATCGAGCCGCCCACGGCGGCGATCGTCATGGCCGAGGCCGTACCGGCCCGGACCATCAGCGACGGGACACGATTGAGCGCAGTCATGCGCAACCCTTCGTCAGCCGCCTGTGAAGGATGACCTGTCGGATTCGGGCTGGCGAAGTAGCCCGGCCGCGTTGCCGCGGCTTCACCCCAAGGGCTGCTCGGCCCGGACACCAGTCCGTGCCGGCGACCCGTCTTGCTTGGGTCCTCCACTCCTGCCGATCCACTCCTGTCGACTCGGTCATCCGGGCGGCGGCAGGACTCGGCGTCCGCCCGGACCGCCCCGCCGCTGCGGCGGGGGCTTGTCGTCAGACAGGGATCTTGACTCACGGATGTCCGAAAAACCCAATGGAACCGGGGATTTGTGGTGTTACTCACCACTCACCCGTTCGGGTGGACACTGGGCTGTTCGAATGACTGTCGAGGGTGCGAGGGATGCCCGGACCAGCAGCGGAACGTTCAATTCCGCCATCGGGCTACGCGCGTTGCGCAAGTGTGGCGGGCCCGCAAAAGGACGGGCGACTACGCCAAAAGGGGGTACCCCGTCTGGTCCGTTTCGACTCCGGTCCGGACGTCACGGCGAGGCGCCGGACGCCCGGACCGCAGTCGCGTGCGTCAACTGTCCGAGCGCGGGGGCACGGTGACGCGTGCGGTGCGGCGCTCCCCGTCCAGCACCCGCAGCGCACGCGCCAGCGTGGGGGCGTGCAGCTCGGTCTCGCCGCGCTGGTGCATCAGCGTCAGCGCGTCCCGCAGCTCGGCCGCCCTGCTCACCAGGGCCTGGGCCGCGCGCAGTCCGCGGTAGGTGTCGCCGTGGTGCGCGGGGTTGATCCTGCCGAGCAGGTCCACCACATCGAGGTAGCGGTCGATCAACTCGCCCTCCGCGCGCGTCAGCGCGGGCAGCGGCGGCAGCTCCGGTGGCAGCATCCGCGGCTCACCTCGCGCCGGGGGCGGGGCGGGAGGCCTTGCGGCTGGGGATGATCCCGTCCACGAGCCCGTACTCCAGCGCCCCCCGCGCGTCCAGGACCTTGTCCCGCTCGATGTCCGCGCTCACCTGCTCCGGGCTGCGCCCGGTGTGGCGTACGAGCAGCTCCTCCAGGCGGGCGCGGATGCGCGTGAGTTCGTCCGCCTGGATGGCCAGGTCGCTCGCCTGTCCCCGTACCGGTTCGGGCAGTGCGGGCTGGCTGATCACCGCACGCGCGTCCGGCAGCGCGAACCGCTTGCCCGGGGCGCCCGCGGCCAGCAGCACCGCGGCGGTGGGCCCGGCCTGCCCCAGCAGGACCGTCTCCACGTCGCACGTGACGTACTGCATCGTGTCGTAGATCGCCGACATGGCGCTGAACGAGCCGCCGGGCGAATTGACGTACAGGGAGATGTCCCGGTCCGGGTCCTTGTGCTCCAGATACATGAGCTGCGCCATCACGTCGTTGGACGCGGTGTCGTCGACCTGTGTCCCGAGGAAGACGATCCGCTCCTCCAGCAGCTTCGAGTACGGATCCATCGTCCGGGAACCGTGACTGGTGCGTTCGGTGAACTCGGGAAGGACGTAGCGGGCGGACGGTGCGGTCGGTCGGGTCATGGCGGATCCCCTCCTCGCGGCAGAGCTGTCTCTGTCTCCAGAGCTGTCTGTGTCTCCGTGGTCTCTGTAAGAAATGTACAGGATGTACAGGAGGGTATGATGGGCCTATGGCCTACGAGATTCCGGTGACGCAAGCCAGGGCTGAGCTCGCCGACCTGATCAACCGGGTGGTGTACGGCGGTGAGCGCGTCGTCGTGACGCGGCACGGCAAGCCCCTCGTCGCCCTTGTCTCCGCCGCGGACCTCGAGCGACTGGAGCAGCTCGCGGAGCCCGTGGACGAGCAGGTGATCAGCGCTGTGTCCACCGTCCGCGAAGTCGCCGCCGCGCCCCGCGAGCCGCAGCGCTTCGGGATCGCGGCGGAGCACCGGGGGCCGGGGGCCTCCTGATCGGGTCCGGTGAAGTCGGCTACGGTTCGGCAGCGCCCTGACGGGGCGCGGGGAACTGCGCGACCGGCCACGACGGCGCCGCGGGCGAACGGCACGCCGTCGCGGCACCTCCAGCGGAGCGCTTGGCTCCGGACTTCCAGCGGAGCGCTTGGCTCCGGGAGCACGACGAAGGACCGCGCGCCGCCGTCGGCGCACGGTCCTCCGGGTTGTGGTGCCGGTCAGCCGACCGGGGAGAGTTCCCTCGCGGGCGCCGGCCCGCTGCGTACGTGCTGCTGCTTCAGCCGTGCGCCCAGGGCTACGGCGCCCAGGCCGAGCGCCGCCCACCCGGCCAGCGTGAGGGCGGGGCCGGTCGCGGCGGCGCCGTCGAAGAAGGCCGTGGAGCGCAGCAGGCTCGCGCCCGCGCCCGGCGGCATCCACTGGCCGAGGGCACCCACCGGCTCGGGCAGCATCTCCGGCGCCGAGGACACGCCGGAGAACGGGTTGCCGAAGAGCATCACGACCGCCGCAGTGATGCCCACGCCGGCCGTTCCGACGAGAGCGGCCAGACCGGCGACGGCGGCGCCGACCGCGAGGGCCGCCAGGGCGAACACCCCGGCCTCCGCCCACCAGTTGCCCGTGACGACCCCCAGCCAGGAGTGCGCGACGGCGGTCGCGGCGAGGCCGACCAGCGCGGCGGAGCCGGTCAGTGCGGCCACCGCCCGGGTGCCGCGCAGCCCGAGCAGTGTCACCACCGCGCCGGCGGCGATACCGGCCAGGGCGAGCGGCAGCACGCTCGCGGTGAGGGCCGCACCGCGCGGGTCGTCGGCAGGGGCGGCCACGACGTCGACGGTCGTGACCGGGGTGCCGTCGGCCGCGGCCCGCTGGGTCACCTGCTGCTGGAGCAGTTGGGCGACGAGCGGGCTCGCGGCCGACGCGGTCAGCAGCCGGATGCCCTCGGGGGCGACGACCACCGCGCCGTATACGGTCCGGTCCTCGACGGCGGCACGGGCGGCGGCCTCGTCGGCGTAGCGGTGGATCTCGAACGCCCCCGCCTGCCGGTCCAGTTGCTCCTCCAGCCGGTCCGCGGCGGCGGCCGGACCGGCCACGCCGAGCGGCAGGTCGTGGGGTGCCGTGCGGGCGGCGGGCCAGGCGAAGGCCCACAGGGCGAGGGCGGCGAGGACCGGGACGACGACGAGGACCGCGATCAGGTGGCGCGGGGTGGCTGTCGGGCGGGCGGCCGGGCCTCGGGCGGTTGCTGCGGAGGCGGTGGACATGACGTTCCCCTTGCGTGGTTCATGGCCTCGGGCGCTGAGGCCGTTAAAGAGAAGGATCGTTCGTTTTTGTTGCGCCCTCACCGTCCTGCGGTCGGCGCCCCTTGTCAAGAAGGAACGTTCGTTTTACTTTGGGGGCATGGCCCGCGTATCCCAGGAACACCTCGACGCCCGCCGCCGGCAGATCCTCGACGGCGCCGCCCGCTGTTTCGCCCGCAACGGCTTCCACGCCACCTCCATGCAGGACGTGCTGAAGGAGGTCGACCTCTCCGCCGGCGCGGTCTACCGCTACTTCAAGGGCAAGGACGAGCTGATCGCCGCGATCGCCAACGAGGTGCTGAGCGAGGTCCGCGAGGCCTTCGAGGAGGCCACCCGGCACAGCCCGCCCCCGCCCCCTGACCTGCTGGTCGGCCGGGTGCTCGGCCGTGTCCTCGGCATCTGGGCGTCCCTGTCCGACGACGACGGGCCCGTCCTCCCGCAGCTGATCATGCAGGTCTGGGCGGAGACCGTGCGCAACCGGGAGCTGGCCGCCGTCCTGAACGAGGGGTACGCCGCGGTCCGCCAGGGCTGGGTGTCGGCCGTACGGGCCTACCAGGAGGCCGGGATGATGCGGTCGGACGTCCCCGCCGACGATGTCGCCCGGACCATGATCGCCGCCGTGCAGGGGTTCATCGCCCAGCAGTCCCTGTTCGGGCCGGTCCCCGTCGAGGCGCTCCAGAACGGTCTGCGCGCGTTGATGAGCATGGGGGAGCCGCAGCCGGGGCCCGCGGCGGATCACAGCTCGGTTAACTTGCTCGAAACCCGGTCCAACTAGCCTCCCTCCACGCCACCAGGGACTTTGCCCGTGGCTGAGGCAACCGGGCCCCGCACGGTCCGGAGCGAGGACTGTGAGGTGGGACGTGCAACTGACCCCGCACGAGCAAGAGAGGCTGCTGATCCACGTGGCGGCCGACGTGGCCGAGAAGCGCCGGGCCCGCGGACTGAAGCTCAACCACCCCGAAGCGGTCGCCCTCATCACGTCGCACATCCTCGAAGGCGCGCGGGACGGCCGGACCGTCGCCGAGCTGATGGCCTCCGGACGCAAGCTGCTCACCCGTGACGACGTCATGGAGGGCATCCCCGAGATGATCCACGACGTCCAGGTCGAGGCGACCTTCCCGGACGGCACCAAGCTCGTCACCGTCCACGACCCGATCGTCTGAGGGGCCGCGATGATTCCCGGAGAGATCCTGTTCGCCGACGGCCCCGTCGCCTACAACGAGGGCCGTGAGGTCACCCGGCTGACCGTCCTCAACTCCGCCGACCGCCCCGTGCAGGTCGGCTCCCACTACCACTTCGCCGAGGCCAACCCCGGCCTGGACTTCGACCGCGCCGCCGCCCGCGGCAAGCGGCTGAACGTCGCCGCCGGCACCGCCGTGCGCTTCGAGCCCGGGATCCCCGTCGACGTCGAACTCGTCCCGCTGGCCGGCGCCCGTGTCGTACCCGGTCTGCGCGGGGAGACCGGAGGTGCCCTCGATGCCTGAGATCTCGCGTGCCGCCTACGCCGACCTGTTCGGCCCGACCACCGGTGACCGCATCCGGCTCGCCGACACCGACCTGCTCGTGGAGATCGAGGAGGACCGTTCCGGCGGCCCCGGACTCGCCGGCGACGAGGCCGTGTTCGGCGGCGGCAAGGTCATCCGCGAGTCCATGGGCCAGTCGCGTGCTACGCGCGCAGACGGCACCCCCGACACGGTGATCACCGGTGCCGTGATCGTCGACCACTGGGGCATCGTCAAGGCCGACGTCGGCATCCGCGACGGCCGGATCACCGGCATCGGCAAGGCCGGCAACCCCGACACCATGGACGGCGTCCACCCGGACCTGGTCATCGGCCCCGAGACCGAGGTCATCGCGGGCAACGGGCGCATCCTGACCGCCGGAGCCGTCGACGCCCACGTCCACTTCATCTGCCCGCAGATCGCCGACGAAGCGCTCGCGGCGGGCATCACGACGCTGATCGGCGGCGGTACCGGACCGGCCGAGGGCTCGAAGGCGACGACCGTGACGCCCGGCCCCTGGCACCTGGCCCGGATGCTGGAGGCGATGGAGGAACACCCCGTCAACTTCGGCCTGTTGGGCAAGGGCAACACCGTCTCGCACGAGGCGATGCTGTCGCAGATCCGCGGCGGTGCGCTGGGACTCAAGCTGCACGAGGACTGGGGCTCGACGCCGGCCGTCATCGACGCCTCGCTGACCGTGGCCGACCGGACGGGCATTCAGATCGCCATCCACACGGACACGTTGAACGAGGCCGGGTTCGTCGGCGACACCCTCGCCGCGATCGCCGGACGCGGCATCCACGCGTACCACACCGAGGGCGCGGGCGGCGGACACGCGCCCGACATCATGACCGTGGTCTCCGAGCCGCACGTGCTGCCGAGCTCCACGAACCCGACGCGGCCGTTCACCGTCAACACCGCCGAGGAACACCTCGACATGCTGATGGTCTGCCACCACCTCAACCCCGCGGTGCCCGAGGACCTCGCCTTCGCCGAGTCCCGGATCCGGCCCTCCACGATCGGGGCCGAGGACATCCTGCACGACCTCGGCGCGATCTCGATCATCTCGTCCGACTCGCAGGCCATGGGCCGGGTCGGCGAGGTCGTCATGCGGACCTGGCAGACGGCCCACGTCATGAAGCGACGCCGGGGCGCGCTGCCGGGGGACGGGCGCGCGGACAACCTGCGGGTGCGGCGGTACGTGGCCAAGTACACGATCAATCCGGCGATCGCGCAGGGGCTGGCCGGGGAGATCGGATCGGTGGAGAGCGGCAAGCTCGCCGACCTGGTGCTGTGGGAGCCGGCGTTCTTCGGCGTCAAGCCGCACCTCGTCGTCAAGGGCGGGCAGATCGCGTACGCGCAGATGGGCGACGCCAACGCCTCCATCCCGACCCCGCAGCCGATCCTGCCGCGGCCGATGTTCGGCGCGATCGGACGGGCGCCGGGCTCCAACTCCGTGAACTTCGTGGCGCCCCTCGCCATCGAGGACGGGCTGCCGGAGCGGCTCGGGCTCACGAAGAGGTTCGTCGCCATCGAGTCCACGCGCGGGGTGACCAAGGCCGACATGCGGGAGAACGACGCCCGGCCGCAGGTGCGGGTGGATCCCGACAGCTTCGCCGTGCACATCGACGGGGAGCTCGTCGAGGCGACTCCGGCCGCCGAACTGCCCATGGCCCAGCGGTACTTCCTCTTCTGATGTCCAGGGCAGCGCTACTCGTCCTGGCCGACGGCCGCTTTCCCGCCGGAGGGCATGCGCACTCCGGCGGGGCGGAGGCGGCCGTCGGGGCCGGGCGGATCACCGGGGCCGCGAGCCTGGAGGACTTCTGCCGGGGGCGGCTGCACACGGCGGGACGGGTGGCCGCCGCGCTGTCCGCGGCCGCCGTACTCGGGGCGGATACCGTGGAGTTGGACACGGCGGCCGACGCGCGGACGCCGTCGCCGGCCTTGCGGGTCGCCGCGCGGAAGCTGGGGCGGCAGTTGATGCGGGCCGCGCGGGCGACGTGGCCTTCGGCCGAACTCGACGCGCTGGCGCGGGAGTTTCCCAAGGGGGCGCATCAGCCCGTGGTACTGGGGCTCGCGGCCCGGGCGGCGGGGCTGGGGGCTTCGGATGCCGCGTACTGTGCGGCCTACGAGAGTGTGAGCGGGCCCGCGTCGGCGACCGTGCGGCTGTTGAGTCTCGACCCGTTCGACGCCACGGGGGTGTTGGCGCGGTTGGCGGGGGAGGTGGACCTCGTCGTGGATGCGGCGGTGGAGGCGGCGCGGCGGGTCGCCGACGACGGAGTGGACGCGCTGCCGGCGGCGTCCGCTCCGCTGCTGGAGATCTCGGCGGAGGTGCATGCGGGGTGGCCTGTGCGGTTGTTCGCCTCGTGAGTCTTCTCGCCCCCGCCGCCCCTACCCGTCCCGTCCTGAAGGGGCGCTGCCCCTTCGACCCCGCCAGGGGGCTCCGCCCCCTGGACCCCCATCGGCCTGAACGGCCTCGTCCTCAAACGCCGGACGGGCTGGATGGTGCAGCCCCCTCTCTGATCCAGGAGCCGTAGTCATGCATCTCGACCACTCTCACGACGGTCCCGCCGCTGTCAGTGCCGACGCGCGTCGTCCGGACGGGTCCCGTCGGGCCCTGCGGATCGGGCTCGGGGGGCCCGTCGGGTCCGGGAAGACCGCTACTGTGGCGGCGTTGTGCCGGGCGCTGCGGGACGAGTTGTCGCTCGCCGTCGTCACCAATGACATCTACACGCGCGAGGACGCCGAGTTCCTGCTGCGGGAGGCCGTGCTGCCGCCCGAGCGGATCACCGCGGTGGAGACGGGGGCCTGCCCGCACACCGCGATCCGGGACGACATCTCCGCCAACCTCGAAGCGGTCGAGGACCTGGAGGACGAGGTCGGCCCGCTGGACCTGATCCTGGTGGAGTCCGGCGGGGACAACCTCACCGCGACCTTCTCCAAGGGGCTCGTGGACGCGCAGATCTTCGTGATCGACGTCGCGGGCGGGGACGACATCCCGCGCAAGGGCGGCCCCGGCGTCACCACCGCCGACCTGCTCGTGGTCAACAAGACCGACCTCGCCCCGCACGTCGGCTCCGACCTCGGACGGATGGCCGCCGACGCCAAGGCGCAGCGCGCCGAACTGCCGGTCGTCTTCCAGTCGTTGCGGGCCGAGGGCGGGGTCCGGGAGGTCGCCGCATGGGTGCGCGCACAGCTCGCCGCGTGGTCGGCGTGACCGGGGTCGCCGCCACCGCGAGGATCGGCGCCCGCGCCGACGGGCGGGGCGGTACCTCGCTGCCGGTGCTGGAGGGCGACGGACCGCTGGCGCTGCGGCGCACGCGGGGCAGCGGTGCCGAGGCGCGGGTCATGCTCGTCGGCGCGATGAGCGGACCGCTCGGCGGCGACCGCTTCGCGGTGGAGGCCGACGTGGCCGACGGGGCCCGGCTGCGCGTCGGCTCGGCCGCCGCGACCATCGCGCTGCCGGGACAGGCCAAGGGCGAGTCCCGCTACGACGTCCGGCTCAGCGTGTCCGACGGGGGCGAACTGCACTGGCTGCCCGAACAGTTGATCTCCGCGCGGGGCAGCGACCTGTACGTCACCACCCGCGCCGACCTCGGTGCCGGGGCCCGGCTGGTGCTGCGGGAGGAGCAGGTGCTCGGACGCGCGGGCGAGGACCCCGGGCGGCTCACCAGCCGGCTGACGGTACGGATCGCCGGACGCCCCGTCCTCGACCAGGAGCTGTCCTGCGGCCCGGGCGCCCCCGGCGGCTGGGACGGCCCCGCCGGTCTGTCCGGTCACCGAGCCGTCGGCCAACTCGTCGTGGTCCGGCCGGAATTCGCCACCCACCCCGTAGCGCCCCGCGTCCTCGCGGAGAACGCCGCCCTCGTCCCTCTCCCCGGCCCCGCCGCCCTGGTGACGGCCGTGGCCCCGGACGCCCTGATCCTGCGCCGCCTACTGGACGAGGCACTCGCTTCCCTCACCTGAACCCCACCACCTGCGGCACGACTTGCCGCCCGCCTCGCCTCGCCACGCTGACCAGCCGAAGCCCGCGTCCGCGGCGATACCGGACTGCGCGCGGCTTGGACCCTATCCGTGCGGCCCGGTTGCGTTGGCCGTGGTGGCGCCCTGCTCTCCGTGCGCGGCGATACCGGACCGCGTGCGCGGCCCGGGCGTCATCCGTGCCGCCCCCGTCGCGTCGACCGCGCGATGTCCTGCCGCCCATGCGCGGCGGCGTCGGACATCGCGCGCGACCTGGGCCTCATCCGTGTCCGCCTCGCGTCGACCATGCCGACGCCCGGCCTCGTACACAACGACACCGAAAACCCCGCATGACCCGCACGACCCGCACGTCGTCGTCCGTGCCACCCCCGCTGCCCGGCCGACCCCCTCAGCCGAGCCGCATCTTCGGGAACCGGCGCTCCTTGAGCTCGCCCGCTGCGGCCTGCTCCGCCTTGGCGACGGCCGCGTACTGGTCGACGTACTCCTGTTCGGAGAGGGACAGGATGGCGTACATGATCTCGTCGGTGACGGCGCGGAGGATGGCCTTCTCGTTCTCCATGCCGGCGTAGCGGGAGAAATCGAGGGGGGCGCCGAAGCGGATGCCGACGGGGCGGATGTGGGGGATGACCTTGCCCGGCGGCTGGGCCTCGAAGGTGCCGATCATCGCGCACGGGATCACCGGGACCTGCGCCTTGAGGGCCATGACCGCGACGCCGACCTTGCCCTTGTACAGGCGGCCGTCGTGCGAGCGGGTGCCCTCCGGGTAGATGCCCAGGAGTTCGTTCTTGCGCAGGACGCCGAGGCCCTCGCGGATCGCGGCCTGACCCGCCTCCTTGCCCGAGCGGTCGACCGGGATCTGGCCGGCGCTGCGGAAGAAGAACGCGGTGAGACGGCCCTTGAGGCCGGGGCCGGTGAAGTACTCGGCCTTCGCGAGGAAGGTGATGCGCCGCTTGAGGATGGCGGGCATCAGGAAGTGGTCCGAGAACGACAGGTGATTCCCGGCGACGATCGCGGCACCGGTGGGCGGTACGTGTTCGAGGCCTTCGATCCGGGGTCTGAAGACCAGTCTCAACAGAGGGCCCAACAACACGTACTTGAGCAGGTAGTAGAACAAGGGATCGCTCCTCTACTCCGGCGGAACGGCTCAACTGCCCTGTTGCGGCAGGTCAACCGGCGTGTTGTGGGGCCTGTCAGTGTAGGCGCACGGACAGGAGCCCGGAACCGGGCCCGGACTGTCTGGCCCGGACGACCTTCTTGACAGTCTGCTCACAGCCGTACAACCACCAGCGCGGTGTCGTCCGTGGCGCCGCCCGGTGGGAGCAGCTCCAGCAGGACCGCGTCCGCGAGGACCTCGGGCGCGTCGTGGCAGTGGCGGACGAGGGAGTCGGCGAGCCGGTCGAGACCCGCGTAGATGTCCTCCCCCCGGCGCTCCACCAGACCGTCCGTGTACAGCACGAGCGTGGCCCCGTCGGCGAACTCCGTCTCCGCCTGCGGCCGGGGGACCGGGTCGGGGCGGGCGTCGAGCGGCGGGTCGGTGGCGCGGTCGAGGAACTCCACGCGGCCGTCGGGATGGAGCAGCACGGGCGGCGGGTGGCCGGCGCTGCTGTAGGTGATGCGATGGTGGTCGAAGTCGACGAACGTGGTGACCGCGGTGGCCGATTCCGCGCCGTCCACGACATGGGCGTACCGGCCGAGCACGTCGAGCGCCTGGGCGGGACCGTCGGCGACGCGGGAGGTCGCGGTGAGCGCGCTGCGCAGCTGGCCCATGACTCCGGCGGCGGCCAGACCGTGTCCGACCACGTCGCCCACGGAGACGCCGATGCGGTTGCCGCCCACCAGGTCGACCAGGTCGTACCAGTCGCCGCACACGTTCAGCGAGCCGACCGCGGGCCGGTAGCGCACCGCGGCCCGGTGGTGGGCCGCGTGCCGGCCGGCGGGCAGCATGGCCTCCTGGAGGGCGAGCGCCACCTCGCGTTCGCGGGCGTGGGCCTGGCGCAGCCGGTCGTTGAGCTCCTGGAGTTCCCGGGCGCGGGTGTACAGCTCGGCCTCCAGCACCCGGGCGCGGCTGCCGCTCGGGCCGCCGCGGGCCCGGATCAGCGCGGTGACCTCCTCGACCCGGTGCACCAGCAGCACGACCTCGCCGTCCGGGCCGAGCACCGGGGCGTTGACCGGGCTCCAGTAGCGCTCCTCCCAGTGTCCGGGCCGGTCGGCCCGCTCCACGTCGTAGCGCTGGAGGGCCATGGCGTCCCGCTCGCCGGTGGCCACCACGCGGCGCAGCGAGGCCGACAGGTTGCGCATGCCGGTCGCGGCGGGGTCGCCCGGGTTGTCGGGGAAGACGTCGAACAGGTAGGCGCCCAGGAGGTCCTGGCGGCTCCGGCCGGAGTGCTGGAGGAAGTCGTCGTTGACATCCGCGAATTCGAACTCGGGCGTCAGCAGGGCCACCATGCCGGGCAGGGCCCGGAAGACCGCCGCGTAGTCGATCGCCTTGTCGTTCATGACCTCCGCCTTACCACCGGAACCTCACCAGTTTTGCATGGTGTGCACCATATGTGCCGGAATCGTGGGTCACTCCGCCGGATCGGTGAGGGACTGCTCGGCCCAGATGATCTTCCCCTCGGGGGTGAAACGGGTGCCCCACTGCTGGGCGAGCTGGGAGACCAGCAACAGCCCGCGGCCGCCCTCGTCGGTGGTCCGCGGATGGCGCAGATGGGGCGCGGTCGCGCCGCCGTCGAAGACCTCGCAGACCAGCGTGCGCTCCCTGATCAGCCGGAGCCGGATGGGATCGGTGGCGTACCGGATGGCGTTGGTGACCAGCTCGCTGACGACCAGCTCGGTGGCGAAGATCAGATGCTCAAGACCCCATTCGGTGAGCCGGCGGGCGGCCTCCTTGCGGGCGTCGGCGACCACGGCGGGGTCCTGCGGCAGCTCCCAGACCGCCACCTGGTCCGCGCCCAGGAGCCGGGTGCGGGCCATGAGCAGCGCCACGTCGTCGTGCGGCCGGTCCGGGACCAGCGCGTCCACCACTGCCCGGCAGCGCAGCGCCGGCGGGCCCGCGCTGTTCTCCAGGGCGGGCCGCAGCCGGTCCCGGCCCGCGTCGACGGCCCAGTGGTCCCCGTCGCGCGCCAGCAGACCGTCCGTGTGCAGGGCGAGGATGCTGCCCTCGGCCAGCACCAGCTCGACCGACTCGAACGGCGGGCCGCCCACGCCGAGCGGCGGCCCCTGCGGCACGTCGACGAAGGTGACGGCGCCGTCGGGCCGGACGACGGACGGCGTGGGATGACCGGCGGCGGCCATCGTGCACCGGCCGTCGACGGGGTCGTACACCACGTACACACAGCCGGAGCCCACCGCCTGCGTGCTGTCGCCTCCCTCGCCGTCCGGCACGACCCCCTCGTCCCGCGCCGACCGCGCCACCAGGTCGTCGAGGTGCGCGAGCACCTCCTCCGGCGGCAGGTCCAGGGCCGCGAGGGTCCGTACGGCGGTACGCAGGCGGCCCATGGCCGCGGCGGCGCCGATGCCGTGGCCGGGCACCTCGCCCACCACCAGCGCGACGCGCGCCCCGGACAGCGGCACGACGTCGTACCAGTCGCCGCCGATGCCGGTCAGCTCGTCGGCGGGCCGGTAGCAGGCGGCGACCTCCACCGCGTCCTGCTCGGGCAGCCGGTGGGGGAGCAGGCTGCGCTGGAGCACCAGGGCGGCCTCGCGCTCGCGGGTGTAGCGCCGGGCGTTGTCCATGCAGACCGCCGCCCGGGACACCAGGTCCTCCGCCAGCCGCAGGTCGTCCTCGTCGAACGGCTCCTGACGGCGCCGCCGGAAGAAGGCCGTGACACCCAGGGTGACGCCCCGCGCGCGGACCGGCACGATGATCACGCTGTGCAGCCCCAGCTCCCGGAACGTGGCCTGCCGGCCGCCGGGGGCGTCCGTCGCCCAGGTCCGGGCGAGCGGGTCCAGCCGCGCTTGCCGCCAGGAGCGGCCTGTGATCAGACACCGGATGGGCGGCGAGCCGGCCAGATAGGTGGCACCCCGGCCGACGCCGACGACGGCCTCCGGCACCCCCGCCTCCACCGACTGGTGGCCCGCCCGCCGCAGCCGTACCGCGTCGGTGTCGCTCAGCGGCCCCGGCGTGGGCTCCCCGCCCGACAGCACCGACTCCAGCAGGTCCACGGCGACGAAGTCCGCGAACTCCGGCACGGCCGCGTCGGCCAGCTCCTGGGCCGTCCGTACGACGTCCAGCGTGCGGCCGATGCAGCGCCCCGCCCGGTCCAGCAGGTCCAGGCGCTGCCGGGCCCGGTGCCGCTCGGTGATGTCGAGGACCGTGTAGTACACGCCCATCGGGCGGCCCCGGTCGTCGTCCAGGCGGGTGAACGACATCATGTGCGCCGTCTCCCGGTGCGGCGCGGAGCGGACGTGGCCCACATGCTCGTAGCCGACCACCGCCTCGCCGGTCTCCAGCACCCGCCGCATCTGCGCCTCCACCGCCGCGGCGTCCAGGCCCGGCTGGATGTCGGCCAGCCGGCGCCCCAGCCGCTGGTGCGCGGGACCGCCGCCGAACCGCGCCAGCGCCGCGTTGGACCACACGAACCTCAGATCCGTGTCCACGATCGCTATGCCGACGGGCGACCGGGCGACCATCTGCTCCAGCACCGCGCGGCTCATGTCCCAGCCGGGCGCCTCGGCCATCTCCGACAGCAGCACCAGCCAGCGCGCCGTACCGCCCGGCTCCGGCGCCGCGACGATCCGCGCCATCACCCGGACCGCCCGGCCGTCCTTGGCCCGGGCGGTGAGCAGCCCCGACCAGCAGCCGTCCGGGCGACACTGCTCGGTCAGCTCCCTCAGCCGCGCCGCGTCCTGGGCGGCCAGCACACCGGCCACCGGCGTGCCCACCATGTCCGCGGCCGTGTACCCCAGCAGCCGCTGGGCGCCGCCGGTCCAGCCGGTCACCACGCCCCGGGCGTCGAGCAGCACGGGAGCGGCATCGGCCACGTCGAACCGATGCCGGGCAACACCCTGCTCCTCATGTGCGGCCACGGCCGACCTCTCTGTCGCTGAGAGTGGTCTACCACCTCTGACCCCAGTGTTCACCCTCGCGGGGCCGCCGGTGGTGCGGCACGGCTCATCAGGCCCCCTGCGCCAGCACCTTCTCCAGGGTGCCGAGGGCCGAGCGCAGCTCCTCACCGGTGATCGTCAGCGGCGGCGCCAGCCGGATCGTGGACCCGTGGGTGTCCTTGACCAGGATCCCCTCCCGCATCAGCCGGTCGCTGACCTCGCGTCCCGTGCCCAGGGCCGGGTCGATGTCGACGCCCGCCCACAGCCCGCGCGCACGGAAACCGACGACGCCCCTGCCGACCAGCCGCGCCAGACCGTCCCGCAGGACCACGCCCAGGTCGGCGGCGCGCTGCTGGAACTCGCCCGTCTCCAGCAGCTCCACCACCGCCGTGCCGACCGCGGCGGCCAGCGGGTTGCCGCCGAACGTCGAGCCGTGCTCCCCGGGGTGCAGCACCCCGAGCACGTCCCGCCGGGCGACCACCGCGGACACCGGCACGATGCCGCCGCCCAGCGCCTTGCCCAGCAGCACCATGTCCGGGGCGACACCCTCGTGCTCCACGGCCAGCGTCCGCCCGGTGCGCCCGAGCCCCGACTGGATCTCGTCGGCGACGAACAGACACCCCTTGCGCCTGGTGAGCTCCCGCACGCCCGCCAGATAGCCCTCGTCCGGGACGATCACGCCCGCCTCGCCCTGGATCGGCTCCAGCAGCACCGCCGCCGTGGTCTCGTCGACCGCCTCCTCCAGCGCCGCCAGGTCGTTGTACGGCACGATCCGGAACCCCGGCGTGAACGGACCGAAGCCCGCGCGGGCGGTCTCGTCCGTGGAGAACGACACGATGGTCGTCGTCCGGCCGTGGAAGTTCTCCGCCGCCACCACGATCGTCGCCCGGTCGGCGGGCACGCCCTTGACGTCGTAGGCCCACTTGCGGGCCACCTTGATGCCGCTCTCGACGGCCTCCGCGCCCGTGTTCATGGGCAGCACCATGTCCAGGCCGGTCAGCTCCGCGAGCCGCTCGGCGAACTCGGCGAGCCGGTCGTTGTGGAAGGCGCGCGAGGTGAGCGTGAGGCGGTCGAGCTGACGGTGGGCCGCCTCGACCAGGGCCGGATGGCGGTGGCCGAAGTTGAGGGCAGAGTAGCCGGCCAGCATGTCGAGGTAGCGGCGGCCCTCCACGTCCTCCACCCAGGTGCCCTCGGCACGGGCGACGACGACGGGCAGCGGGTGGTAGTTGTGCGCGAGGACGGGCCCCTCCGCGCGGATCAGCTCGGCGGAGGAACGGGCGTGCGCGGGTGCGGTCATCAGCGGATCTCCTGGGTGCAGCACTTGATGCCGCCGCCGGCCTTGTGGAACTCGGAGAGGTCGACGGGGACGGGGACGTAGCCGTGGTCGTCGAGGCGCGCGGCGAGCGCCTCGGCCTGCGGGGCGATGAAGACATGGCGGCCGTCGGAGACGGAGTTCAGTCCGAACGCCATCGCGTCGTCGCGGGTGGCGAGCACCGCGTCGGGGTACAGCCGGGCGAGCACCTCGCGGCTGCCCGGCGAGAACGCCTCCGGGTAGTAGGCGATGTTCGCGTCGTCCAGCACGAAGAGCGCGGTGTCCAGATGGTAGAAGTGCGGGTCCACCAGGGTCAGGCTGATCACCGGGTGGCCGAAGAACTCCTGCACCTCGCGGTGCGCCTCCCGGGTCGTCCGGAACCCGGTGCCGGCCAGCACGTACCGGCCCGTCCAGACGAGATCGCCCTCGCCCTCGCAGACCGACTCGGGCCGGTGGACGTCGTAGCCCGCCTGCTTGAACCAGGTGTCGTAGTGGCGGGACTCGGGGCGGCGCTCGGGCGCGTGGAAGAGGGAGCCGAAGACGCGGCCGTCCACGACGACCGCCGAGTTCGCGGCGAAGACCATGTCCGGGAGACCGGCGACCGGCTCCACGGCGTCGACGTTGTGACCGTGGGAGCGGTAGGCGCGGATCAGCGCCTGCCACTGCTCCTGGGCCAGATCGACGTCCACGCGGACGTCGGGCTGCATCCAGGGGTTGATCGCGTACTGCACGGCGAAGTGTCTGGGTTCGCAGACGAGGTAGCGCCGCCGGCGCGGCACACGGGTGTCGGGCACAGAGGGGTTCCTCCGCTTCCTGCGTGTGAACGGGGTTGACACCACGGTAGAAACTGACGCCGACGCCCGACAAGGAACGAGAGCTGCGTGTTCGCGCAGGAATGCTGCGTTGTGATCGGCGTCAGCGCAGGTCTGCTGCGTCTTCGGGGGCGGCATGGCTCGCGCCCGCTTCCGGGCTTTCCGGGATGAGGTGGGACAGCACCATCACGCTGATCGTCTTCCGGATGAACGGCTCCACGCGGATGCGCTCCAGCACCTCCTCGAAGTGCTCCACGTCCCGCGCCCGCACGTGCAGCAGCGCGTCCGCGCCCCCCGTCACCGTCATCGCCGCCGTGATCTCCGGATGGTTGCGCACCACCTCCGCGAGCCGCCGCGGCGGGGCCGCGCCCTCGCAGTACACCTCCACGTACGCCTCCGTGCGCCAGCCCAGCGCCGACGGCTGCACCGTGGCCGTGAACCCGGTGATCACCCCGGTCTCCCGCAGCCGGTCCACCCGCCGCTTCACCGCCGTCGAGGAGAGGCCGACGTCCGCGCCGATCTCGGCGAAGCTGGTCCTGGCATTCGCCATCAGGGCGGTGATGATCTTCCGGTCGAGCTCGTCGAACGGCGCGGGCCTGCTGCTCATGGCGGCACCCTACCCAGCGAGAACGTCCCACCTCGGGACATGTCCAGACGTACGAATTACTCCTACACTCCACGTTCATGCTGCGTGCCCTGGCTGTCGACGACGAGCGCCCCTCGCTGGAGGAGCTGCTGTACCTCCTGAACGCCGATCCCCGCATCGGCAGTGCGGAGGGCGCCGGCGACGCGACCGAGGCGCTGCGCCGGATCAACCGCGCCCTGGAGTCGGGTCCCGCCGGCCCCGAGGCGATCGACGTCGTCTTCCTCGACATCAACATGCCCGGCCTCGACGGACTGGACCTGGCCCGGCTGCTCAGCGGGTTCGCCAAGCCGCCGCTGGTCGTGTTCGTCACCGCCCACGAGGACTTCGCCGTCCAGGCCTTCGATCTCAAGGCCGTCGACTACGTCCTCAAGCCGGTGCGCAAGGAACGTCTCGCCGAGGCCGTCCGCCGGGCTGCCGAGCGCACCGACACCGGCCCCCGCATACCCGTGCACGAACCCGACCCGGACCACATACCCGTCGAGCTGGGCGGCGTGACCCGCTTCGTCGCCGTCGACGACATCACCCACGTCGAGGCCCAGGGCGACTACGCCCGCCTCCACACCGACAAGGGCAGCCACCTCGTCCGCATCCCGCTGTCCACCCTGGAGGAGCGCTGGCGCTCCCGCGGCTTCGTCCGCATCCACCGCCGTCACCTCGTCGCCCTGCGCCACATCGGCGAACTCCGCCTGGACGCCGGCACGGTCAGCGTCCTGGTCGGCGACGAGGAACTCCAGGTCAGCCGCCGGCACGCACGCGAGCTGCGGGACCTGCTGATGAGGAGGCCCTGACGTGCCCGGCCAGGACCCCGCCGAGCGCCGCGTCGTCGTCACCGGCCCGCCCCGCCGCATCCGCCGCGGCTCCGGCTACTACCGGCCCCGCACCGAGATCGACGAGCAGACCACCCTCGGCCACACCTACGTCCGCTCCCTGATGCGCTCCCAACTGCGCGCCGCCCTCGCCGTGGCCGCCGTCCTCGGCCTGCTCGTCCTCCCGCTGCCGGTGCTGTTCGCGGCCATCCCCGACGCCGCCCGCTTCGAATGGGCCGTCCTCGGCTTCTTCCTCTACGTCCCGCTCGTGCTGCTCGCCGCCTGGTACGTGCGGCGCGCCGAACGCAACGAACGCGACTTCGTCCGCCTCGTCGAGGACCAGGACCAGGAACGCTGACCGGGAAAGCACTGACCGACCGTGAACGAGAACTTCGCCGTCCCCGCCGTGGCCCTGGTCGTCGCGGCGACCGTCCTCGTCGGCGCCTTCGGCCTGCGCATCTCCCGCACCACCTCCGACTTCTACGTCGCCTCCCGCACCGTCGGCCCCCGCCTCAACGCCGCCGCCATCAGCGGCGAGTACCTCTCCGCCGCCTCCTTCCTCGGCATCGCCGGCCTGGTCCTGGTCCAGGGACCCGACATGCTCTGGTACCCGGTCGGCTACACGGCCGGCTACCTCGTCCTGCTGATCTTCGTCGCCGGCCCGCTGCGCCGCTCCGGCGCCTACACGCTCCCCGACTTCGCCGAGGCCCGCCTGGCCTCCCCGGCGGTACGGCGCCTTGCCGGGGCCTTCGTCGTCGGCGTCGGCTGGCTGTACCTGCTGCCCCAGCTCCAGGGCGCCGGACTGACGCTGACCGTGCTCACCGGGGCGCCCGACTCGCTCGGCGGCGTCATCGTCGCGGTCGTGGTGGTCGCCATCGTCGCCGCCGGAGGCATGCGCAGCATCACCTTCGTCCAGGCCTTCCAGTACTGGCTCAAGCTCACCGCCCTGCTGGTCCCCGCCCTCTTCCTGGTCCTCGCCTGGCAGCACGACGGCGCCCCCGACCACGCCTTCGACGAACCGGCCACCTTCCGCGAACAGCGCACCGTCCGCGTCGCAGACCGCGTCGACCTGCGCCTTGACCGCCCGCTGACCGTCACCGTGAGCGGCACCGTCGACGGCCGCGCCCACGACGACGACCGCCTCGAACTCCCCGCCGGCACCCATCGCATCGAGGCCGGCACCCGGCTGACGTTCGCCGCGGGCTCCGCCGTCCCCGAGCCCGAGCGGGGCGGCGACACCGACCTGTCCCCGTCCCAGGCCGAGAGCCGCGGCGAACGCCCGCTGTACGCCACGTACGGCCTGATCCTCGCCACCTTCCTCGGCACCATGGGCCTGCCGCACGTCGTCGTGCGCTTCTACACCAGCCCGCACGGCGTCGCCGCCCGCCGCACCACCGTCGCCGTCCTCGCCCTGATCGGCGCCTTCTACCTGCTGCCCCCGGTCTACGGCGCCCTCGGCCGCCTCTACGCACCCGAACTCACCCTCACCGGCCACGCGGACGCCGCCGTCCTGCTGCTGCCCGAGCGCATGATCGGCGGCCTGGGCGGCGACCTGCTCGGCGCGCTGGTCGCCGGCGGCGCCTTCGCCGCGTTCCTGTCCACCGCCTCGGGCCTGACCATGGCCGTCGCCGGCGTGCTCACCCAGGACGTGCTCCCCGCGCGCGGCGTACGGCACTTCCGGCTCGGCACGGTCCTGGCGATGGCGGTGCCGCTCGCCGCCAGCGTCCTGGTCGGCGGGCTGCCGGTCGCCGACGCGGTGGGCCTCGCCTTCGCCGTCTCCGCGTCCTCCTTCTGCCCGTTGCTCGTGCTCGGCATCTGGTGGCGGCGGCTCACCCCGCCGGGCGCCGTCGCCGGGATGCTGGTCGGCGGCGGTTCCGCACTGCTCGCCGTCGCCGCCACGATGGCCGGCTTCCCCGGCACCGGCGCCCTGCACGCCCTCCTCGCCTGGCCCGCCCTCTGGTCGGTCCCCCTGGGCTTCCTCACGATGATCCTGGTCTCCCTGTCCACCCCGAGCCGCGTCCCGCCGGGAACGGCGGCGATCCTGGCCCGGTTCCACCTGCCCGAAGAGCTGGCGGAGGTAAAGACATGAACGGCTCGGCAGCGCCCCGAAGGGGCGCGGGACTGTATCGATGTGCGGCTCCGCCGCGGTGCGCGACCAGCCACGACGGCGCCGCGGCCGACGGACGACCGGTGCCGGCATTTCCGGTGGAGCGCCGCGCGGAGGTAAAACCATGAGCGGTTCGATGGCGCCCGAAAGGGGCGCGGGGAACTGCGCGACCAGCCACAGCGGTGCCGCGGCCGACCGACGACCTGTATCCGCACCCCCCGCGGAGCGCCCCGCATGAGCGGGTTCGTCGCCGGGCTGTGCGTGGCGATCCTGCCGCTGCTGGCCGCCGGGTTCTGGCTCGGCCGGCGTACCGCGCGGCCCGAGAGCCGGGGCGGTCTCGGGACGCCCGTCGAGCACGCCACCTTCGAGACGCTGCACACCGCCTCCCTCGCCGCACCCCCGCTGCGGGCCGGACTGACAGAGGAGACCGCCCGCAAGGCGGCCCGCAGGCTGCGCTCGCTGCTCGGCACGGACGCGCTGTGCCTGACCGACCACAAGGACGTGCTGGCCTGGGACGGCGTCGGCGGCCACCACCGCGCCGAGATCATGGAACGGCTCGCGGGCCCCCTGGAGTCCGGCCGCGGCGAGGCCTTCCCGCTCACCTGCGAAACCCCCGACTGCCCGGTGCGCTGGGCGGTCGTCGCCCCGCTCACCGTCGACGACCGCGTCCACGGCACGCTCGTCGCCTGCGCGCCCCGCGAGTCGGCCGTCCTCGTCCGCGCCGCAGGCGAGGTCGCCCGCTGGGTCTCCGTCCAGTTGGAACTCGCCGACCTCGACCAGTCCCGCACCCGCCTGATCGAGGCCGAGATCAAGGCCCTGCGCGCCCAGATCTCCCCGCACTTCATCTTCAACTCGCTCGCGGTGATCGCCTCGTTCGTGCGCACCGACCCCGAGCGCGCCCGCGAACTGCTCCTGGAGTTCGCCGACTTCACCCGCTACTCGTTCCGCAGACACGGCGACTTCACCACGCTCGCCGACGAACTCCACGCCATCGACCACTACTTGGCACTCGTACGGGCACGCTTCGGCGACCGCCTCGCCGTCACCCTCCAGATCGCCCCGGAGGTCCTGCCGGTCGCCCTGCCCTTCCTCTGCCTCCAGCCGCTCGTGGAGAACGCCGTCAAACACGGCCTGGAGGGCAGGACAGCCTCGTCCGGCACATGCCACATCGGCATCACCGCACAGGACGCCGGCGCCGAGGCCCTCGTGGTCATCGAGGACGACGGCGCCGGAATGGACCCCGCCGTGCTGCGCCGCATCCTCGCCGGCGAGGTCAGCCCGTCCGGCGGCATCGGCCTGTCCAATGTCGACGACCGGCTCCGGCAGGTCTACGGCGACGACTACGGCCTCGTGATCGAGACCGCGGTCGGAGCGGGGATGAAGGTCACCGCCCGGCTGCCCAAGTACCAGCCGGGGGTGCACTCGGCGGGCCGGCTGACCGGCGGATGAGGGTCACGTACTGCCGGTCACCACCATGCCGAGCGTGATCAGCCCGAGCACGACCCAGCCGAACCACAGCCAGCCGTTGCTGCCGAGCGCCACCGTGTAGGCGGTCACCACGACGAGTCCGCCGACGGTGAGCACCCCCATCGTCCGTGTAGAACTGTCCGTAGAACCGGGCATCGCAACACCCTCCTCATGGTTCGTCCCCCTCCATGGTGCCCCCGATCTGCCTCCGGGCGGCGTACACGACGAAATGTGAGCCCTACTGCCAGGGCTCACCGCCGGTCCGGGAGCCGCCCGGGCGAGCGTCACACCCTCGCCCGATCGGGTGAATCCGGGCGCTGGCGGGCCATGAAGAGTCCGGTCAGTTCCCCCGTGCGTGCAGTGAGGCCAGATAGGCGTTGTACGCCTCGAGCTCCTTGTCGCCGTCGCGGTCGGCGGCCCGGTCCTTGCGCTTGGCCTGGCGCTGGTCCGAGGCGTACCACTGGAACAGCAGGGCGATCAGCACCAGCACGGAGGGGATCTCACTGAACGCCCAGGCGATACCGCCGGCCGCGTTCTGGTCGGAGAGGGCGTCGATGCCGAGCGAGGCGGGCGGGTTCCGGTACGTCTCCACCATCGGGGTGGACGCCATCATCAGCGCGATGCCGAAGAACGCGTGGAACGGCATGCCCGCGAACAGCTCCAGCATCCGCATGAGATAGCCCGGCCGGTGCGGGCCGGGGTCCACGCCCATGATCGGCCAGAAGAAGACCAGGCCGACGGCGAGGAAGTGCACCATCATCGCCACGTGCCCGGTCTTGGAGCCCATGAGGAAGTCGAAGAGCGGGGTGAAGTACAGCGCGTACAGGCTCGCGATGAACAGCGGGATCGTGAACACGGGGTGCGTGACGATCCGCATGTAGTGGCTGTGCAGCAGCATCAGCAGCAGCTCGCGCGGCCCCTTGCGGTCCCGGCCGGCCACGGGCAGCGCGCGCAGCGCCAGTGTGATCGGGGCGCCCAGCAGGATCAGGATGGGCGACAGCATGCTGATCACCATGTGCTGCACCATGTGCACGCTGAACATGACCATGCCGTAGTCGTTGAGCTTGGTGCACATCACCAGCGCGATGGACAGCACACCGACGACGAACGCGGCCGTCCGCCCCGCGGACCACGCGTCCCCGCGCCGCCGCAGCCGCACGACCCCCCACGCGTACAGGGCGATCCCCAGCACACAGGCGACGAGGAAGAACGGGTCCGGCGACCACTGGAGCCCCCGCCCCAGCGTGAAGGGCGGCAGATCCATGGTCATGCCGTGCCCGCTGTGATCCATTCCGCCGGCTCCTGTTTCATGGGGGTTGTGCAAGTCTGTCCGCACACAGACTAGAACTGCCCCCGGCCGTCGCTGCGGCCGGGGGCAGTCTGTTCAGCGTCGTACGACGTGTCCTACAGCACGCACTCCGCTTCCTCGTACCGGTTCGCGGGCACGGTCTTCAGCGTCTCGACGGCCTCCGCGAGCGGCACCATCACGATGTCCGTGCCGCGCAGCGCGGTCATGTGCCCGAACTCACCGCGGTGCACGGCCTCCACCGCGTGCCACCCGAACCGGGTGGCGAGGACACGGTCATACGCGGTGGGCGTACCGCCGCGCTGCACGTGTCCGAGGATCACCGGCCGGGCTTCCTTCCCCAGCCGCTCCTCCAGCTCGATCGACAGCTGACGCGCTATCCCGGCGAAGCGCTCGTGGCCGTAGATGTCCTTGCCGCCCTCGTCGAACGCCATGGACCCGGCCTTCGGCTTGGCGCCCTCGGCCGCGACGACGATCGCGAACCGCTTGCCCGCCTCGAACCGGGCGCCGACCTTCTTCGCCAGTTCCTCGATGTCGAAGGGCCGCTCGGGGACGACGATGGCATGGGCGCCGGCCGCCATGCCGGAGTGCAGCGCGATCCAGCCGGTGTGGCGGCCCATGACCTCCACCACCAGCACCCGCTGGTGGGACTCGGCGGTGGTCTTCAGCCGGTCCAGCGCCTCGGTCGCGACCCCGACGGCCGTGTCGAAGCCGAAGGTGACGTCGGTGACCGCGATGTCGTTGTCGATCGTCTTCGGCACGCCCACCACGGGCAGGCCGGCGTCCGACATCAGCCGGGCGGCCTTCAGCGTGCCCTCGCCGCCGATCGGGATGATCGCGTCGAGGCCCAGTTCGGCGACATGGCCCTTGGCCCGCTCCACGCCGTCCCGCAGGTGCGAGGGCTGGACCCGGGAGGAGCCGAGGATGGTGCCGCCGCGGGCGAGGATGCCGCCCACCGCGTCGAGATCGAGCTTGAGGTAGTCGCACTCCAGAAGGCCCTTCCAGCCGTCCCGGAAGCCGATGACCTCGTCGCCGTGGTCGACGACGGCACGGTGCACGACGGACCGGATGACGGCGTTCAGGCCGGGGCAGTCGCCGCCGGACGTGAGGACACCAATGCGCATAGCCCGAATACCTTCTCAACGTGGGCCGGGTACCGGACCACGTTGTCCGGACTGATTCCCGGCCACCCTACCGGCGTGAGGGGGTGGCACCGTACCGGGCGTCCGCCTGCTGGACGCGCCCGCACATGTGAGCGGACGCCCCGTCAGGCGGGCCTGGCGAGCAGGGTGGCAGAGCGCGCTGGAACGCGCCTTCAGAACCCCTGGAGCAAGGCTCACGCAGGCTGCTGCGCAACTGTGCTCACGCAGGCTGCTGCGCAGCTGTACTCACGCAGGCTGCTGCGCAACTGTGCTCACGCAGGCTGCTGCGCAGCCGCGATGCGCTCGTTGCGGAGCGCCTCGTACCAGCGGTCGTCGGTCGGCGGCAGCGCGTTCACGTCGAGCGCCAGCTTCAGCAGCAGGTCGGCGATGAGCGGGTTGCGCGCGAGCACCGGGCCGTGCATGTACGTGCCGAAGACCGTGTCGTTGTACGCGCCCTCCGTGCCGTCGCCCGTGCCGTTGCCCTTCCCGAGCTTGACCTGGGCGAACGGGCGGGCCGTCGGGCCGAGGTGGGTGACGCCCTGGTGGTTCTCGAAGCCGGTCAGCGGCGGCAGCCCGAGCCGCGGGTCGATGTCCGCGAGCACGTCGCCGACGCACCGCTCGCCCTCGCCGCGCACGGACACCACGTCCAGCAGACCGAGGCCGGGCTCGCGCTGGCCGAGGTCGTTGATGAACTCGTGGCCGAGGATCTGGTAGCCGGCGCACACCGAGAAGACGATCGCGCCGTTGCCGACGGCCCGGTGCAGACCGCCGTCCCGGCGCAGCCGCTCGGCCGCGAGCCGCTGCGGACGGTCCTCGCCGCCGCCGATCAGGTAGATGTCCCCGGAGGTGGGGATCGGCTGGTCGCTGCGCACGTCGAGGCGGGCCACGTCCAGGCCGCGCTGGCGCGCGCGGCGCTCCACGACGAGGACGTTGCCCTGGTCGCCGTACGTGCTGAGCAGGTCCGGGTAGATCCAGACGACCCGCAGCTGGTTGTCGCTCACAAAAGTCCCCTGAGATGTCAGTTGCCGACGCGGCGGCGCAGGTCCTGGAAGGCGGTGTAGTTGGCGATGACCTCGATCCGGCCGGGCGGGCACAGTTGCACCGCCTGGTCGAGGTTCTCGCAGACCTGGAACTGCTGGTTCGCGACCTCCAGCCGCACCGCGAGGTCCAGCTTCCGGTCGCCGATGACGCAGATCGGATGACCGGTCAGACGCGTGTAGTCGACGTCCCACAGCCAGGAGGTGTCGGTGCCGTCGGCGCCGCGCGCGTTCACCGAGAGGATGACCGGCGTGGGCGGCGGATCGATCAGGCTGAACGTTTCGAGCCAGCCCGCCGGGTTCTTCGCGAGCAGCAGCCGGAGGTCACGGCCCTGGAACTGCACGACGTCGTAGCGTCCCGCGACGGCCTGCACCTGGTACATGCGCTCCAGGGCGACCTGCGGCGGCACCCCGAACACGGCGGCCACGGCGGCCGAGGAGGCGGCGTTGGCCTTGTTGGCGCGGCCGGGCAGCTGGAGGTGGATGGGCCACGCGGATCCGTGCGGGTCCAGGACGTGGTCGCCGGAGAGCGCCCAGCTCGGCGTGGGACGGCGGAAGCCGCACTCGCCGCAGAACCAGTCGTCGCCGGGGCGCTGCATCACACCGCCGCAGGACGGGCAGGACCAGGCGTCGTCCTTCCACATCTGCCCGGCGGCGACCCAGATCACGTTGGGGGAGGAGGAGGCGGCCCAGACGACGAGCGGGTCGTCGGCGTTGGCGACGATGACCGCCTTGGACCCGGCCAGCCCCTCGCGCCAGTTCTCCGCGAGCATGCGGGTCTCGGCCGCGCGGTCCAACTGGTCGCGGGAGAGGTTCAGCAGTGCGATGCACTTGGGGGCGGTGTCCCGGGCGACACCGGCGAGGTACTTCTCGTCGACCTCGATGACGCCGTACCGGGACTCCGAACCGCCCGCGAGGGCGGAGGTGATGCCGGCCGGCATGTTGGCGCCGAGCGCGTTCGACACGACCGGGCCCGCGGCCCTGAGCGCCTCCGCGATCAGCCGGGTGGTCGTGGTCTTGCCGTTGGTCGCCGACACCAGGACGACGTCCAGGTTCTGGGCGAGCCGGGCGAGGAGGTCGGGGTCGAGCTTGAGCGCGACCCGGCCGCCGATCACCGAACCGCTGCCGCGCCCCGCGGCGCGGGATGCCGCCGCGACCGCCTTGCCCGCGGTTACGGCGATCTTGGCCCGCGGCGAGAGCGGGTCCGAGTTGCCTGCCATCAGTCCTCGATCCTCCTTGCGTACGCGCCGCGCCTCTGCCTGACGGCAACGTGGTAGGTGGTCAGCCTATCGAGATCCATTCGCACTCCCGAATCGGCCGTAACCTTGCCGCCATGCGACACGGTTCCATTCCGGGCGCCCGCGGGCGTGTCCGGCCCCTCACCCTGCTCGGTGACCCGCTTCTGCACGCACCCTGCAAGGACGTCAGCGACTTCGGTCCCGAACTCGTCACCCTCGTCGAGGACCTGTTCGCGACCATGTACGCGGCGCAGGGCGTGGGCCTGGCGGCGAACCAAGTCGGCGAGGCGTTGCGGGTGTTCGTCTACGACTGCCCCGACGACGAGGACGTGCGGCACCTGGGGCACGTGGTGAACCCGCGGTTGGTGGAGACCGACGGGGTGGTGCTCCGGGGGCCGGAGGGCTGTCTGTCCCTGCCCGGACTCGAAGCGGGGACGGAACGGTACGACCACGCCGTCGTCGAGGGATTCACGATGACGGGGGAGCCGGTGCGGGTGCATGGGACGGGCTTCTTCGCCCGCTGCCTCCAGCATGAGTGCGACCACTTGGAAGGGAAGGTGTACGCGGACCGTGTGACGGGTTGGCGGCACAGGAGGCTGATGCGACAGGTGACGCGAGCTTCGTGGCGCCGGTGAGTGCACGTACCCAGGGGCACGGGGCTGTATTGATGTGCGGCTCCGCCGCGTGGGCGCGACCAGCCCCCACCGACCCGCGGACGGCGAACAACCGTCAGAACCCCGGACCGCCGATCCTGTCCCCCGCCGCCGCAAGCCGCCCCCACAGCAGATCCGCAAGACTCCGCACCAACTCGGCCCGGGAACACGGCCGTTCCCCCAGCCACCAGTCACCCGCCGCGTGCATCATCCCGACGATGCCGTGCCCCCACACCCGGGCCAGCTGCTGGCTTCCGGGTCCGAGGTCCACCCGCTCCTCGATGACCTGCGCCAGCTCCTCGCCCATCCTGCGGAGCAGCGGCGCGCTGTGCTTGCCGACGTCGAAGCCCTGGTCCGCGGGCTGGCCGCCGTCCGCCGGGTGCATCAGGAACCGGTAGACCTGGGGGCGCGCCTCGATGGCCGCGAGGTAGGTGTCCAGGGTGGACTCCACCCGTTCCCGTCGCTCCGCCGGAGCGTCCAGCGCGGCGCGCAGGGAGTCCAGGAGCGCGTCCGTGTGACGCTTGGCCAGGGCGGCGTAGAGTCCGCCCTTGTCGCCGAAGTGCCGATAGAGGATCGGCTTGGTGATTCCGGCCTCCGCCGCGATGGCGTTCATCGAGGCCTGCGGGCCGTCCCGCAGCACCACCCGGTCGGCCGCCTCCAGCAGCTCGCGCCGGCGGCGGTCGGCGGATCTCTGCTGATCGGTCCGCTGTGTGGTGTCCATGTGCCTCTCCCCACCCGTGCAGTTTCGGTGACGCCTGCGCAAACTAACACTCAACACGTCCTCCGCATCGAACGGGCTGCCGAGCGGTCATCGGGAGTTGACTTTTCCTACCCACCGGTAACAGACTGCATGTTACCGCTAGTAACATGCACGTGCGCCGCCGCTGGAGGGGACATGGCCGAGTTCACCATGGAGCTCAACGACGAACAGAAGGAGGTGCGGGACTGGCTGCACGGCTTCGCCGCCGACGTCATCCGCCCCGCGGCCGCCGAATGGGACGAGCGTGAGGAGACTCCCTGGCCGGTCATCCAGGAGGCCGCCAAGGTCGGCATCTACTCGCTCGACTTCTACGCCCAGCAGTACTTCGACCCCACCGGCCTCGGCATTCCGATGGCCATGGAGGAGCTGTTCTGGGGCGACGCGGGCATCGCCCTGTCGATCGTCGGCACCGGCCTGGCCGCCGTCGGCGTCCTCGCCAACGGCACCGAGGAACAGATCGGCACCTGGATCCCCCAGATGTACGGCGATGCCAACGACGTCAAGGTCGCCGCCTTCTGCTCCTCCGAGCCGGACGCCGGTTCCGACGTGGCCTCCATGCGCACGCGTGCCGTCTACGACGAGGCCAAGGACGAGTGGGTCCTCAACGGGACGAAGACCTGGGCGACCAACGGCGGCATCGCCAACGTCCATGTCGTCGTCGCCGTCGTCGACCCGGAGCTCGGCTCCAAGGGCCACGCGTCCTTCATCGTCCCGCCGAACACGCCGGGCCTGTCCCAGGGGCAGAAGTTCAAGAAGCACGGCATCCGCGCCTCGCACACCGCCGAGGTCGTCCTGGAGGACGTCCGCGTCCCCGGCTCCTGCCTGCTCGGCGGCAAGGAGAAGCTGGACGAGCGCCTGGCCCGGGCCCGCGAGCGGGCCAAGGCCTCCGGCGGTGAGCGCGTGAAGAACGCGGCGATGGCCACGTTCGAGGCGAGCCGCCCCGCCGTCGGTGCCATGGCCGTCGGCACGGCCCGCGCCGCGTACGAGGTCGCCCTCGAATACGCCACGACCCGCGAGCAGTTCGGCCGCCCGATCATCGACAACCAGGGCGTCGCCTTCCAGCTCGCCGACATGCGCACGTCGATCGACGCCGCGCGCCTGCTCGTCTGGCGCGCCTCCTGGATGGCGGTCAACGGCAAGCCGTTCACCGCCGCCGAGGGCTCGATGTCCAAGCTGTTCGCCAGCGAGACGGCCAAGAAGGTCACCGGCCAGGCGATCCAGATCCTGGGCGGCAACGGATACACGCGGGAGTACCCGGTGGAGCGGATGCACCGGGACGCCGCGATCTACACGATCTTCGAGGGCACCAGCGAGATCCAGCGGCTGGTGATCGCCCGCACGCTCTCCGGGACGCCGATCCGGTAAGCGCTCCGCTCGCCTGCGGGCTCGTCGTGGCCGGTCGCGCAGTTCCCCGCGCCCCTTTGGGGGCGCTGCCGAACCGCAGTCGAATGCGCCGGGTCCGCTCACCGATGGCGCAGCGGCGTCAGCTGCTCGATGTCGTACCGGGCGCGCAGCTCCTCGATCGCCGCGTGGTCCGGCGGGCCGCCGCTGCCCAGGATCTCCAGCAGTTCCTCGAAGTAGTGCTCGTGGTCCGGCGGCGGGCTCGCCTGGAAGAACATCCGGGCGGGCTCGCCGGTCGGGTTCGCGAACGCGTGCGGACAGCCGGGCGGTACGACGATCACCGTGCCCGGCGTCGCCCGTACCACCCTGTTGCCCGAACCCGACTCCCAGCGCTGCCAGTTGTCGGGGGTGCGGACTCGCGGCTCGAAGGCGAGCACGTCCAGCTCGCCCTCCAGCACGTAGAACAACTCCTCGCTGCGGGTGTGCACATGGGCGCCCACGTCGAAGCCGGGCGGCACGAGCACCTCGAAGGTGGACGCCGTGCGCGAGTGCGAGCCGGTCACCTTGAAGGTCACGTGCTGGGCCGGCGTCCGGACCACCCGGCCGTGACCGGGCGGCACCAGCAGCCCTTCCGTCGCCGTCATCGCGGGCTCACCACGTCACCGGCAGGGCTTCGGGCCCGCGGATCAACGCGCCCTTCCTGAAGGGCACCTTCTCCGGCGGCACGGCCAGCCTCAGTCCCGGGACCCGGTCCAGCAGCGCGTCGAGCAGGAGCTGCGACTCCAGACGCGCCAGCATGCCGCCCGGGCAGTAGTGCGGGCCGAAGCCGAACGCCACATGCGGGTTCGGGCTGCGCGAGAAGTCGATGGTCTCCGGGTAGGGGAAGACCTCCGGGTCGCGGTTGGCGGCCAGGTAGGAGACGTAGATCGCGTCCCCCGCCCGGATCCGTACGCCCCTGATGCCCACGTCCTCGGTGGCGATCCGCGACAGGCCCACCGCGTTGCGGTGCGGGATGTAGCGCAGCAGCTCCTCGACGGCCCGGGGCCGGATCTCCGGCTCGGCGCGCAGGCGTTCGGCCAGGGCCGGGCGGGTCAGCAGGAGGTAGAACATCTGCCCGCTGTTGTTGGTGACCGCCTCGCCGCCGATCTGGAGGAGCACCGCGAGACCCACGGCCTCCTCCAGGGTGACCTCGCCCCGGCCCACGGCGGCGCCCAGCAGCGAGGCGACGTCCTCGCCGGAGCCGCCCTCCCGCAGACCGATGAGGTCGGCGAAGTAGGAGCCCATCTCGTTCCTGGCCCGCTCGCTGACGTCGGCGCCGTGCGCGGAGGACAGGATCAGCTGGGTCCAGGTGTGCATGACGTGGTGGTCGGCGGCCGGTACGCCCATCAGCTCGCAGATCACCGCGATGGGGAACGGCGTCAGGACGGCCGCGGTGAGGTCGGCGGGCGGACCGTCCCCCAGGAGCTCGTCGACCAGTTCGTCCAGCAGGCGGCGGGACCTGTCGCGGATCCGCTCCACACCCCTGGCGGTGAACGCGGCGGCCACCGAGCGGCGCAGCCGGGTGTGGTCGGGCGGGTCCAGGAAGCCGACCGCGCCGCGGGCCGGGACGAAGTGCGGGGCGAGCCGGGTGACCGGCCGGTCCATGACCGCCTCGCGGGAGAAGCGGGGGTCGTTGGTCACCGCGCGCACATCCTCGTAGCGGGTGACCAGCCAGGCCCAGCCCTCGCCGTTGGGCAACTGGATGCGGGTGATCGGGCCCTCCCGCATCAGCTCGGTGAGGACCGGGTCGAAGTCGACGCCGCTCAGGTCGAGCGCGGGCCAGGAACGGATCGGGGGGAGGATCTCGGTCAGGGTCTCTTCGCTCATGCCGCCTCTTCGTCCGTACGGTGCCAGCGGCCCAGGGCCATCTCGGCGGTGATGCCGGGCCCGAAGCCGGCGAGCAGCCCGCGCGCCCGTTCCCGGGCACCGCCCTCGTCGAAGAGCCGGCGCAGCGCGTCCAGGACGACGGCGCTGGCGATGTTGCCGTACTCGGTGAGCGTGGCCCGGCTGAAGCGGAAGGCGTGCGGGTCGACCTGGAGGAACGTGCTGAGGTCGTCGAGTATTCGAGGGCCGCCCGCGTGGACTATGTAGAAGTCAAGGTCGGCGGCGTCCCAGCCGTGCAGGCCCGCGAGGTCCTGGAGCGCCGGGGCGAGCGGCTCCATGGTGGCGGGCACCCGCTTGTCCAGCAGGAAGTGGAACCCGGTGGCCCGGACGTCGTACATGATCCACTCCTCGGTCTTGGGGATCAGGTACGAGCCGTTGCGCTCCAGGCGGATGCCCTCGCCGCCCCGGCCGCGCACCACGGCGGCCGCGATGCCGTCGCCGAACAGGCCGTTGGAGAGCAGCGAGCCGACGCCGAGATCGGTGGGCTGGTAGCACAGCGAGCAGAACTCGCAGGCCACGATGAGCACGTTGGCCTCGGGGTAGGCCGTGCAGAAGTCGTGCGCCCGGTTGATGGCCGCGCCGCCGGCCGCGCAGCCCAGCTGGGCTATGGGCAGTTGGCGGGTGGTGGCCTCGAAGCCCATCTCGTTGATCAGCCAGGCCGTCAGCGAGGGCATCATGAACCCCGTGCACGACACGTAGATGATCACGTCGATGTCGCTGGTGAGCAGCTCCGCGTCGTCGAGCGCCCGCTGGACCACGGACGGGACCCTGGCCTTCGCCTCCGCCACGTAGATCTTGTTGCGGTCCTCGAAGCCGGGGTGTCTCAGGGTCTCCTCGATGGGCTGCACGATGTGCCGGGTGCGTACCCCCGTGTTCTCGATCAGCCGGAGCGCCAGCGGAAGTTGGGGATGGTCGGCGTGGCGGGAGGCCGCCAGCTCCAGCGTCTCCTCCATCGTGATCACGTGCTCCGGAACGGACACCGAGGGTCTGCACAAAGTCGCCATGAACCGTGCCTGCTTTCGCCTCAGAGAGTGGTCCAGTCCACAATCACCCGAGAGGGCGACGATCTCGCGCGGGACTACTCCGTATCGGGGACCCGTGCCAGGCTCGGAGCAGTAACCGCGCACCCGGACCGACGGAGGCTCCGCGATGACCAACCCACTGGTGCCGCTGATCGACCGGGGCAAGGCCGACCGGGCCGTACTCGCCGCCCTCGCCCGGGAACAGCGCCTGGTCATCGCCGCGGACCGGCGCTCCTTCCGGCACCTGGCGCAGCGCGCCGTCGAAGAACCGGAGACGGCCGCGTTCTTCGCCCTGCTCGCGGAGGGCGAGACCCTGGCGGCCGGACACCTGGAGGCGTTCGCCGCGGCCTGCGGCCCCGACGCCACCGGCGACCACGAGCCGCTGGCGGGCTGCCAGGCCTACCCCGCGTACGTGGCCTGGCTGGCCCTGAACGGCGCGCCCGCCGACGTGCTGGTGGCGCTGACCGCCAACTTCGCCGAATGGGGCGGTTACTGCGCGACTGTCGCCCGCGCCCTGCGCGACCACTACGGCTTCCCGGACGAGGCCTGCGCCTTCTTCGACTTCTTCGCCGAACCGTCACCGGAACTGGAGCGGCGGGCGAGCGCCGCGCTGCGGTCGGCCCGGCCGGACCAGGAGCGGGCGCGCCGCTACGGCCGTCTCCTCCAGGAGTACGAGGGGATGTTCTGGCGGACGTTGCTGCAGTCGGCCTAAGCCGTCCCTCCGCTGCTGTGCGCGATGCACGCCACGTCGATGCGGTCGGCGAGCTTCGCCAGTTCGATCGTCAGCGCGGCGACCGTGTCCTCGTCGAGCCCGTCCTCCCCGGCCTCCACCAGATGCAGCCACCGGCCGCCCACCGTCCGCAGCAGCTTGCTCACATCGGCCGCGGACACCTGCAAGGTCCCGCGGTCGTCGACGATCAGAGGCAGAGTCACTTCGCGGTTCACAGAACGGGATCGTAGCCGCGGGTGCGTCACGCACCCTGCCAAACCGTGGTGATGTTGCAGAACTCGCGGATTCCGTGCCCGGACAGCTCACGCCCAAACCCGGACCGCTTGACCCCGCCGAACGGGAACGCCGGATGGGAGGCGGTCATCCCGTTGACGTAGACGCTGCCCGCCTCCAGGTCCCGGACGAAACGGTCGACCTCGGCCTCGTCCCGGGTCCAGACGTTCGAACTGAGTCCGAACGGGGTGTCGTTGGCGAGGAGCACCGCCTCGTCCACGTCCCCCACCCGGTACAGCGTGGCGACCGGGCCGAAGGCCTCCTCCCGGTGGATGCGCATCTCGCGGGTGATGTCGGCGAGGACGGTCGGCGGGTAGTACCAGCCGGGCAGCTCCGGCCGCCGCAGCCGGTGGCCGCCGCACAGCACGGTGGCGCCGCCGCGCGTGGCGTCGTCGACCAGTTCCTCCAGGTCCGCCCGCCCCTGCTCGCTGGAGAGCGGCCCGACCTCGGTCTCCTCGTCCATCGGGTCGCCGACCTTCAGCGCCTTCATGCCCTCGACGAACCGCTCGGCGAAGGCGTCGTAGACCTCCTCGTGCACGATGAACCGCTTGGCGGCGATGCACGACTGGCCGGTGTTCTGCACGCGTGCGGTGACCGCGACCTGCGCGGCCCGGTCGAGGTCGGCGGACGGCATGACGACGTAGGGGTCGCTGCCGCCCAGTTCCAGCACCGTCTTCTTCACCATGTCGCCGCAGACCGAGGCGACCGAGCGGCCCGCGGGCTCGCTGCCGGTGAGGGTGGCGGCCTTCACCCGCTCGTCACGCAGGATCTCCTCCACCGCGGCGGAGCCGATCAGCAGGGTCTGGAACGTGCCCTCCGCGAACCCGGCCCGGTGGAAGAGGTCCTCCAGGTACAGGGCGGTCTGCGGCACGTTGGAGGCGTGCTTGAGCAGGCCGACGTTGCCCGCCATCAGCGCGGGCGCGGCGAACCGGACCACCTGCCACAGCGGGAAGTTCCACGGCATCACCGCGAGCACCGGGCCGAGCGGGCGGTAGCGCACCCGGACGCGGGAGGCGCCGGAGTCCTTCACGTCCGCCTCGGCGGGCTCCTCGTCGGCGAGCAGTTCCTCGGCGTGCCCGGCGTACCAGCGCATCGCCTTGGCGCACTTGGCGGCCTCGGCGCGGGACTGCCGGACGGGCTTGCCCATCTCGGTGGTCAGCACCCGCGCGATGTCCGGCTGGTCCTCGTCCAGCAGGTCGGCGGCCCGGTTCAGCAGGCGGGCGCGCTCGGCGAACGTGGTGGTGCGGTACGTGCGGAACGTGGCCTCGGCGAGCCGGAGGCGGCGCTCGATCTCCTCGGCGCCCATGGCCTCGTACGTCTTGAGTGTCTCGCCGGTCGCCGGGTTCACCGTGGCGATGGGCATGGGGGACCTCCCGGGAACGGACTCTGTCTCGACCTTCGCATCAGCCCGAGTGCTCCGCCAGCCGGTCGAGAAACGCGCCCTGCGCCTTCACGATCACCTCCCGGGCCCGGGCCGGGGTGAACCACGCCACCCGGTCCAGCTCCGGGAACTCCTGTGTCCGCCCCGACTTCGGCGGCCACTCCAGGGTGAACGTGCCGGGCGTGACGGAGTCCGGGTCGAGGTCGGCCTCGACCGCCCACACGGTGACGAGCTTGCCGCCCGACTGGCGTACCTCGCCGAGCGGGACGGCCTCGCCCTCGGGCGGCGGCACGCCGAGTTCCTCCCGGAACTCGCGCCGGGCCGCGTCCCACGCCGACTCCGTCCCCGGCTCGTACTCGCCCTTCGGCACGGTCCACGCCCCCGCCTCGCGCCGGGCGAAGAACGGGCCGCCCATGTGGCCGAGCAGCACCTCCACGCCGTCGCCGGTGCGGCGGAACAGGAGCAGTCCGGCGCTGTGCCTCACGGCGTCACCCCGGGGTGGGCGGCCAGCAGTGTCTCCACCGTGTCCGCGTCCTCGGGGCGCTTGTCCTCCCGGTAGCGGACCACGCGGGCGAACCGCAGGGTGACCCCGGCCGGGTAGCGGGTGGACCGCTGGAGGCCGTCGTAGGCGATCTCCACGACGAGTTCGGGGCGTACGGTCACCACGTGGCCGTCGGTGCCGACGGCGAGTTCCTGGAGGCGTTCGGTCTGCCAGGTGAGCAGGGCGTCGGTCATCCCCTTGAACGTCTTGCCGAGCATGGCGAAGGAGCCGTCGGCGGTGCGGGCGCCGAGGTGGAGGTTGGAGAGCTTGCCGGTGCGGCGGCCGTGGCCCCACTCGGCGGCGAGGACCACCAGGTCGAGGGTGTGCACGGGCTTGACCTTCAGCCAGGACGCGCCGCGCCGGCCCGCGCTGTAAGCGGCGTCGAGGGCCTTCACGACCACGCCCTCGTGGCCGCGCTCCAGCGTCTCGGCCAGGAACTCCTCCGCCTGCCGGCGGTCCTCCGGGCCGGAGACCAGGGCGCGCCGGACCCGCATCGGCTCCGGCACGAGCCGGGCCAGCTCGGCGTGGCGGTCGGCGAACGGCAGGTCGAGGAGGTCGTGGCCGTCGACGGACAGCGCGTCGAAGAAGACGGGGGAGACGGGCACCGCCCGCGCGGCCGTCGCCACGTCCGCGCGCGAGCCGACGCGTCCGGCGATCTCCTGGAAGGAACGGGGGCGTCCGTCGGCGTCGAAGGCGATGACCTCGCCGTCCAGGATGAACCGCTCGCCCCTCAACTCCCTGGCTGCTGAGATGAGTTCGGGCAGGCGGTCGGTGATGTCGTCGAGGGTGCGGGTGTAGAGCCGTACGGTGTCGCCGTCCCGGTGGAGCTGGACGCGGATGCCGTCGAGCTTCTCCTCGACCGCGCAGGCGCCGAGCTTGTCGACCGCCTCGGCCACCGAGGAGGCGCTGTGCGCCAGCATCGGCAGGACCGGGCGGCCGACGGTGAGCCGGAAGCGGTCGAGGGCGGCGGGGCCCGCGGAGAGCAGGGCCTCGGCCACCGCCTGGAGCGAACCCGCCAGCATCACCGCCCGCCGTACGTCCGCCGCGGGCGCCGCGACCGCCTGCGCCAGGCCCTCCACCGCCACCGCGTCCAGGGCGCCCTGCCGGACCTCGCCGGTGATCAGCCCGACCAGGAACCGCTGCTCGTCCGCGGTGGCCGCACCCATCAACTCGCCCACCAGCCGCGCCCGTTCGGCCTGCGATCCGGCGCCCGAGACCGCGCCCAGCTCGGTGAGCAGGGCGTCCACCTCGGCCACGGTCAGGCTCGGTTCGGCGGCCGGGGCCACCGGGCGGCTCAGCACCTTCCAGCCGACGCCGAGCCTGCCCTGCGGCAGCCGCCCCGCCAGATAGGGGATGACGATCGGCACGTCCGCGGCCTCGGCGTCCCGGAACAGCTCCGCCAGCAGGGCGACCTTCCGGGACCGCGCCGAGGCGGCGGCGACCTCCTGGGACACACGGGCCAGCCGGGTCAGCAGCATGCAGCCATGGTGCAACGCGCTGCGCGGATGTACACCTGGGCGAAGGGGGCGGGCGTCGGCTGCGGCGCCGTCGTGGCCGGTCGCGCAGTTCCCCGCGCCCCTTCAGGGCGCCTTGACTTCCCCTGTCCCGCTCAGAGCGCCGCGTCGAGGTCCGTCATCAGCAGCTCGCCGTTGATCGTGGCGCCGGCCCGGTAGCCGCCCGCGGCCGCGTTCACGACCTGCTCGGCGAAGCCCATCGCGTTGCCCACCGCCCACACGCCGGGCACGCTGGTCAGACCCGTCGGGTCGACCACGGGGTAGGCGCCGAACGGGGTCTCCGTCAGCTCGGCGCCGAGCTTTTCCAGCAGCCCGGTCTGCGGGACGGCGCGCGGGGCGACGAACAGCGCCTGGCGGTCGTGCACGGAGCCGTCGGCGAGGCGTACGCCGGTGAGCCGGTCGTCCTCGACCACCACCTCGGCGACCGTGCCGGGCACCACCCGCACGCCGGCCGCCGCCAGCCTGCGCAGGTCGTCGTCGGACAGCTCGCTCTCGTCGACCTCGTGCAGGAAGAGGGTCACGTCCTTGGACCACTGGGAGACCATGAGCGCCTGGTGCACGCTCATCGGGCTCGTCGCGAGCACCCCGAAGGCCTGGTCGCGCACCTCCCAGCCGTGGCAGTACGGGCAGTGCAGCACGTCCCGGCCGAAGCGCTCGGCGACGCCGGGCACGGGTGGCAGCTCGTCCTTCAGGCCGGTGGCGATCACCAGCCTGCGGGCGCGTACGGTCCTGCCGCTCGCGAGGGTCACCTCGAAGCCCTCCGCCTCCGCCTCCGCCACGTCCACCGCCCGGTCCCGGACGAGCTCGACGCCGTAGCGGGCGATCTCCTCGCGGCCGATCGCCAGGAACTCGGCCGGGGCCATGCCGTCCCGGGACAGGTAGCCCTGCATGTGGGCGGAGGGTGCGTTGCGCGGCTCGCCGCCGTCGACGACCAGGGTGCTGCGCCGGGCGCGGCCCAGGACGAGGGCGGCGGACAGGCCCGCGGCGCCGCCGCCGATCACGATCACTTCGTAGGTCTCGGTCATGCCGACACGGTCGCTCCGGAGCCGCGGGATTGACAAATGTCTTTGCCGATTCTGCAATACCTCCATGAGTGCAGCGAGTACGGAAGACGTTCTGGCCGATGTCGGCCCCCGGCTGCGGCGGATCCGCAAGGAGCGCGAGGTGACCCTGGCGGCGCTGTCCGAGACCACCGGCATCTCCGTCAGCACCCTGTCGCGCCTGGAGTCGGGTCTGCGCAAGCCCAGCCTGGAGCTGCTGCTGCCGATCGCGCAGGCCCACCAGGTGCCCCTGGACGAACTGGTCGGGTCGCCGCCGGTGGGGGACCCGCGGGTGCGCGCCAGGCCCCTCGTGCGGCACGGCCGCACCTACTGGCCGCTCACCCGCCAGCCCGGCGGGCTGCAGGCCTTCAAGGTGCTGGTGCCGCCGAGCGACGAGGAGCCCGAGCCGCGCACCCATGAGGGCTACGAGTGGCTGTACGTGCTGTCCGGGCGGCTGCGGGTCGTGCTGGGCGAGCACGACGTGGTGCTCACGGCGGGGGAGGCGGCGGAGTTCGACACGCGGGTGCCGCACTGGTTCGGGGCGACGGGGGACGGGCCGGCAGAGTTCCTCAGCTTGTTCGGGCCGCAGGGGGAGCGGATGCACGTACGGGCCAAGCCGCGGCGGTCGTGATTCGCGCGGGACGGCAGCCGTGACCCGCGCGACTGTTCCCTGATCGGCAAGCGACCGCTTAGTATGCGGAGCGACCCCGGTCGGACGAAGCAGTCGCGTGGAGGCCCCGTATGCAGGCATGGCAAGTGCACGAGAACGGCGAGCCGGGCGAGGTGATGCGGCTCCTGGACGTCGAGCCGCCCACGCCCGGGGACGGCCAGGTCCTGCTGAAGGTGCGCGCCGCGAACATCAACTTCCCGGACGCGCTGCTGTGCCGGGGCCAGTACCAGGTCCGGCCGCCGCTGCCGTTCACGCCGGGCGTGGAGATCTGCGGCGAGACGGCGGACGGACGCCGCGTCATCGCCAACCCGGCCCTGCCGTACGGCGGTTTCGCCGAGTACGCCGTCGCGGACGCCGCCGCTCTGCTGTCCGCGCCCGACTCGCTGGACGACGCCGAGGCCGCCGCCCTGCACATCGGCTACCAGACGGGCTGGTTCGGACTGCACCGGCGGGCCCGTCTTGAGGCCGGCGAGACGCTGCTCGTCCACGCTGCCGCAGGAGGGGTCGGCAGCGCGGCCGTGCAGCTCGGCAAAGCCGCCGGGGCGACGGTCATCGGGGTCGTGGGCGGCGCCGAGAAGGCCGCCGTCGCCCGCGAGCTGGGCTGCGACGTGGTCGTCGACCGGCGCACCGAGGACGTCGTCGCGGCCGTGAAGGAGGCCACCGGCGGCCGGGGCGCCGACGTGATCTACGACCCCGTGGGCGGCGAGGCCTACACCCAGTCCACCAAGGTCGTCGCCTTCGAGGGCCGGATCGTGGTCGTCGGCTTCGCCGGCGGTGTCATCCCGAGCCCGGGGCTCAACCACGCCCTGGTGAAGAACTACTCGATCCTCGGCCTGCACTGGGGCCTGTACAACACCAAGAACCCCAAGCTGGTCCAGCACTGCCACGAGCAGCTCACCGAGCTGGCCGCCCGGGGAGCCATCAAGCCGCTGGTCAGCGAGCGCGTACCGCTCGGCGGGGCCGCGGCCGCCGTGCAGAAGGTGGCGGACGGGCTGAGCACCGGCCGGATCGCCGTGGTGACGGAGGGAGCAGCATGACCGACGCCGCCGAACTGCGCCGCCTCACCCAGGAGTTCCTGGCCGCGCATCCCCCGGCCACGACCGACCGCGACGACTTCCTGCGCGCCCGCTTCGACGCCGGTCTCGCCTGGGTGCACTACCCCGAGGGGCTCGGTGGGCTCGGTGCCCCCCGGTCCCTCCAGGCCGTCGTCGACGCCGAGTTGGCGGCCGCGGGCGCCCCCGACAACGACCCGCGCCGCATCGGCATCGGACTCGGCATGGCCGCGCCCACGATCCTCCAGTACGGCACCGAGGAACAGAAGCGGCGCTATCTGAGGCCCCTGTGGACCGGCGAGGAGGTGTGGTGCCAGCTGTTCAGCGAGCCCGGCGCCGGATCCGACCTCGCCGCGCTCGGCACCCGTGCCGTCCGGGAGGATGGGGGCCCCTCCCGCTCGAGCGAAGCCGAGAGTGGGGGAAACTGGGTGGTCAACGGGCAGAAGGTGTGGACCTCCAGCGCCCATCTCGCCCGCTGGGCCATCCTCATCGCCCGTACCGACCCGGACGTGCCCAAGCACGCCGGCATCACCTACTTCGTCTGCGACATGACCGACCCCGGCGTCGAGGTGCGGCCGCTGCGCCAGATCACCGGTGAGGCCGAGTTCAACGAGGTGTTCCTCACCGACGTCCGCATCCCGGACTCCCGCCGCCTCGGCGCGGTCGGCGACGGCTGGCGGGTCGCGCAGACCACGCTGAACAACGAACGCGTTGCCATCGGCGGCATGCGCGTCCCCCGCGAGGGCGGCATGATCGGCCCGGTCGCCCGGACCTGGCGCGAGCGCCCCGAGCTGCGCACCCACGACCTGCACCAGCGGCTGCTGACCCTGTGGGTCGAGGCCGAGGTCGCCCGGCTCACCGGCGAACGCCTGCGCCAGCAGCTCGTCGCCGGACAGCCCGGCCCGGAGGGCGCCGGCATGAAGCTCGGCTTCGCCCGCCTCAACCAGGAGATCAGCGGCCTGGAGGTCGAACTCCTCGGCGAGGAAGGCCTGCTGTACGAGGACTGGACCATGCGCCGCCCGGAGCTGGTCGACTTCACCGGCCGCGACGCCGGGTACCGCTATCTGCGCTCCAAGGGCAACAGCATCGAGGGCGGGACCAGCGAGGTCCTGCTGAACATCGTCGCCGAACGCGTCCTCGGCCTGCCCGCCGAACCGCGCACCGACAAGGACGTCGCATGGAAGGACCTGGCCCGGTGAACACACAGCCCGATCTTCTCTACTCGGAGGAGGAAGAGGCCCTCCGCGCCGCCGTCCGCGACCTGCTCACCGACCACTGCGACGCGCCCGGCGTGATCGCCCGCACCGAGTCCGGCCAGCCGCACGACCTCGCCCTGTGGAAGGCGCTCGCCGACGGCATGGGCCTCGCGGGCCTGCTGGTGCCCGAGGACAAGGGCGGCCAGGGCGCCACCCACCGCGAAGCCGCCGTGGTCCTGGAGGAGTTGGGGCGTGCCGTCGCGCCCGTGCCGTACCTCACCAGCGCGGTGGTCGCCACCGAGGCGCTGCTCGCCGGGGACGCCGACGACCTCCTCGCCGAGCTGGCCTCCGGCCGCCGCATCGGCGTCCTCGCGGTCGCCCTGAATGTCGCCCCGGGCGGCGCCCACAAGGTCGTACGCCAGGAGAACGGCTCCCTGTACGGGGAGTTGACCGGTATCGCGGACGCCGCCGCGGCCGACGTGCTGCTGGTGCCCGCGGACGACGGCGGGCTCTACGCCGTCGAGGCGGACGCCGTCACCGTCACCCCGCAGGTGTCCCTCGACCTGACCCGGCCGCTGGCGACCGTCACCCTGGACGGGGCGCCCGCACGTCGGACCGGCGACGCCGAGCCCGCCGTACGACGGGCCCTGCGGGCCGGGGCCGGGCTGCTCGCCTCCGAGCAACTCGGGCTCGCCGAATGGGCGTTGACGGAGACCGTGCGCTATCTGAAGGAGCGCAAGCAGTTCAACCGGCCCGTCGGCGGTTTCCAGGCGCTCAAGCACCGGCTCGCCCGACTGTGGCTGGAGGTCGTCAACCTGCGCGCCGCCGCCCGGGCCGCGGCGGACGCCCTCGCCACCGGTGAGGACACCGACGTGATGGTGGCGGTCGCGCAGGCCTACGCGGCGCCCGTCGCCGTCCACGCCGCCGAGGAGGCGCTGCAACTGCACGGCGGGATCGGCATGACCTGGGAGCACCCGGTCCATCTGTACCTGAAGCGGGCCAAGGCCGACGCCCTGGTCCACGGCACGGCCGGTGCCCACCGGGAGGCGCTGGCCGAACTGGTCGACCTGCAGGCCCCCTGACGTTCACCCGGTAAAGCCCGCCCCACCTGGGGCGGGCTTGTTCGTGCGCCCGGGCGGAAGGGGTGAACGGGTGGCGGCGGTCCAGCCAACTCCTGGCATGTACAGGGTCCTTGTGGCCCGGACGGCCGCATACTCCCTGTGGTTCGGACCGACCCCGCAGGGAGGCAGAAGCATGGCCCTCATCACCCGTCGCAGAGCCCTCACCACGGCCGGCGCCGCGCTCGCCGGAGCCGTCGCGCTGCCCGCCACACAGGCGGTGGCCGGTGAACGACGGCACCGCCCGCGCCCGTTGCGGCGCGCCCACGCCCACAACGACTACGAGCATCCGCGGCCCCTCCTCGACGCGCTCGACCACCGCTTCACCAGCGTCGAGGCCGACATCTTCCTCGTCGGCGACCAACTCCTCGTCGCCCACGACCCGGTGGACCTCGACCCCGCCCGCACCCTGGAGTCCCTCTACCTCGACCCGCTCGCCGCCCGGGTCAGGGCCAACCACGGCTCGGTCCACCGCGGGTACCGCAAGCCGCTCCAGCTCCTCATCGACATCAAGACCGAGGGCTCCTCGACCTACCTCGAACTCGACCGGCACCTCAAGCGCTACAAGCACCTGTTCACCACCTACGCCCACGGCCGCGTGTTCCCCGGCCCCGTCACCGCCGTCATCTCCGGCGACCGCGCCGCCCGCCTCCCCATGGAGGCGCAGACCGTGCGCCGCGCCTTCTACGACGGCCGGCTCACCGACCTCGGCAGCGCGGCCCCCGCCTCCTTCATCCCGCTGATCAGCGACAACTGGACGAACCACTTCACTTGGCGGGGCGTCGGCCCCTTCCCGGACGCCGAACGGCAGAAGCTGCACACCATCGTCCGGGCGGCGCACGCGCGTCGGCAGCGGGTGCGGTTCTGGGCCACCCCGGACCTCCCGGGCCCCGAGCGCGACGCGCTGTGGGCCGAGCTGGTCGCCGCCGACGTGGACCACCTCAACACCGACGACCTCGCCGGCCTCGAAGCCTTCCTGGACGCCCACCGGTCGGCGTAGACACCACACGTTCGGCGGACAGGTCAGCCGCACGGACGAACCCTCCGCTACGCCACACTTGCGGCCGAACGCCGTGAACCGGACGTGGCGGCGTGGCGGAGGAGATTGACGATGGCCATTTCCATCTCTGTGCTGATGCTGCTCCTGATCCTGGCGGTGATCTTCCTGCGCAACGGCGGGCTGAAGGTCTCCCACGCCCTGGTGTGCGCGCTGCTCGGCTTCTACCTGGCCAGCACGAGCATCGCGCCCACCATCCACAGCGGCCTGACGGCGACGGCGGACATCGTCAGCGGCCTCGGACCGTGAGGCTCACGGTGTCGACGTCAGCGGCCTCACCGCGTGACGCTCAGGGCGTAGAGAAGACCCCGATGCCGTTGGGGACCGGGCGCTCGGCGCCGGCCGACGGATGGTTGCGCACCGTCACCGCGGAGGCGCCCGGTGCGCGGGCGACCAGTGTCGAGGAACCGCCGCCGTCCAGGCTGAAGGCGTCGACGGCCCCCAACGACCGCATGGTCCTGGCCACTTCGGCGATCGTCAGACCGCCGCGGTAGGCGGGGGAGCCGTCCAGTGCCAGCAGCAGCACCCGTCTCCCGCCGCCCGAGACGCCCACGGCGGTGCGCACGGCCGACGTCCTGTCGTCCAGGCCGGGCAGCGGCACCCCGCCGGCCAGCACCGGGTAGCCGCCGACCGCGAACCGGTAGGGCACCCGCGCGTCCGACGCCACCAGCCGGTGCCGTACCGACACCCGCTGTCCCAGGGCGAACTTCCGCAGCTCCTGGGCCCCCGCCTCCCGGCCCACCAGCACGGTGGTGCCCGGCTCGACGGCGCCGCCGCCCGGGGTGTCCGCCCTCGCCACCACACGGCCGCCGCGGATGGTCACCTCATGCGTGTCGGTGCTGCACGGGGCGGCCCGGTCGGTGTCGGTGCCGCAGGTGGCGCGCACCCGGGAGGCCGCGCCCCACGCGGAGGTGAACGCCCCGACGGAGCCCACCGGCAGTGCGTACTGGTTGAGCCCGCGGAGTCTGAGGAACCCGGTGCGGGTACGGACCTGGCCGGCCAGCGTCAGCCCGTCCAGCCGGACCCGGCGGTCGACGCCCATGCCGATGACGTCCTCGGTGTCGGTGCCGGGCGGCAGGGCGGGCCCGAAGCGCTGGCCGTTCGGCACCGCCGCCTTCAGGGCCAGGCCGGCCGCGACCGCCGGCCCGACGCTCGCGCCGGTTGCCTCGACGCCCGGGTGCTGGGCCTCGCTGATGTTGAAGAAGTCGCCGTTGACACCCGCCACCGCGCCCTGGGCGTCGGCAAGCCGGGAGACCGGCGCCCGCGCGGCCACCGCCCCCGGGTGCAGCAGATCCAGGGTGACGCGCGGATCGCCGAGGTCGACGCGGAGCAGATGGCCGCGGGCGGGCCCGGCCGCGCCCGGGATGTCGAACCGCTCGTACACCACACCCGGCGCCACCCGCGTGCCGCCCGGAGCGGCGTCGGCCGGCGCCGCCCCCACCAGGCCCGCGCCGGCCACCGCTCCGAGTGCCGTGAGAAACGTCAGTACCGTTCTGCCCGTCGCCCACCGCTTTTGACGAAGCGTCACCGCACCCCCTGATGTCGCGTCAACTGTCCCAGGACTCAGGGGAAGTACGCCAGACGGCCGGGTGCCGTGGGGCTGCTAGCCGCCGACTACACGAGAACGGGTGAGGAAACGCACCCCCTCGGGTGCCTCCAGGGAGAAGCCGCTGCCCCGGCCCTCGACGACGTCGACGATCAGGCGGGTGTGACTCCAAGCCTCGTACTGGGTGCGGGCCATCCAGAAGGACACCGGTTCCGCCACGTCGGCGACGTACAGCTCCGCGAGCAGCACGTCCGAGTCGCCGGTGCGGAACTCGCCCGCCGGGTAGCACATGGGGGCGCTGCCGTCGCAGCAGCCGCCGGACTGGTGGAACATCAGCGGGCCGTGCGCGGCGTACAGCTGCCGCACCAGATCGGCGGCGGCGGGGGTGAGTTCGACGCGCGGGAGTTCCTCATACATGGGGTGCACGGTGGCACGCGGGAGGTTGCGAGGGGGTTGCACGGCGACGGGGCCCGCCCGGTTCGCACATCTGCTCCCCTCTCTCACCCCGGCCACCTGGCATAGCCCGCCGCAGGCCGGAGCAGATACAGCGGGATGACCTTCATGGAACACGGGCCGGGGCCCGCCCGCCGAGCGTTGGCGGAGTGGGCCCGGGCCGTTACTCAGGCCCGTTGGTTCGCTCTCGGCGTGCTGGCGCTGATCCTTGTGAACGCCGCGCTGCTGGGCGCCGAGACGTACCGGGGGATGGCGCAGGAGTGGCAGACGGGGCTGCGGGCCGCCGAGCACGTCTGCCTGGCCGCTTTCACGGTGGAGATCGTGCTGCGGATGTGCGCTCACGCCGACCGGCCCCGGGACTTCTTCCGCGACCCGTGGAACATCTTCGATCTGGCCGTCGTGGTCTGCGCGTTCCTGCCGCTCGTCCGGGAGAACACCACCGTCCTGCGGCTGCTGCGCCTGGCCCGCGTCCTGCGCACCGCCCGGTTCCTGCCCCAACTGCGCATCGTCATGGTCGCGGTGGCCCGGAGCCTGCCGGGCACCGTCAGCTTTCTGCTCGTCGGCGCGCTGCTGCTCTACGTCTACGCCATGGTGGGCTGGCTCTTCTTCGGCGACGCCGATCCCGAGCAGTACGGTTCGATCGGCCGCGCGGTCCTCACCCTCTTCCTGCTGATGACCCTGGACGGCCTCGGCGACGCGGTCCACGCCGGTCTGGGCATATCGCGCTGGAGCCTGCTCTACTACGTCTCCTACGTCCTGATCGCCTCCTTCGTGCTGGTGAACGTCCTCATCGGTGTCGTCATCAGCTCCCTGGAGGAGGCCCGTGAACTGGAGCGCGAGCGGGTCGAGGACCGGCGCCCGCCCGGGCCGCTCTCGGCGGCGGGCGGGTGTGACCACGGGCGGGAGCTGAGCGCCCGCATCGCCGCCGCGCGCAGAGCGCTCGACGACCTCGAAGCCGGTCTCCGGCACGTGCCGCAAAAACCTTCGACACGCGCGCGCAGGGGTGCTTAGGATCATCGCCGCGGCATCGCGTGTCGGTCACCGTCCGGGTGAGGCATGGAGGTTCCGCGGAGATGCCCGTGGAGGCATTCACCTTGTCCGTTGAGTTCAATCACACCGTCGTCCTCGCCCACGACCGTGAGAAGTCGGCCCGTTTCCTCGCCGAGATCCTGGGACTGGAGGTCGGCGAGCCCGCCGAACCCTTCCTGCCCGTCCGTACCACGAACGGCGTCACGCTCGACTTCGCGACCGTCGACATCGAGATTCCCGTCCAGCACTACGCCTTCCTCGTCTCAGAGGAGGAGTTCGACCCGATCCTGGCCCGGCTGGTCGCGGCCCGCGTGCCCATCCAGGCCGACCCGCACGCCCGTTTCCCGGGCCGCATCAACCGCAACGACGGCGGCCGGGGCGTGTACTTCAAGGATCCGGCCGGACACGGCATGGAGGTCCTCACCCGCCCCTACGGCTCCGATCCCGACTCGGAGCTGAACGGCGTGACCGAGGAAGCCCCCGGCGCGGTCGCCGCAGGCCCTAGTTCCGAACGCACGTAAGAGCCTCCACCCGTTGGTGAGTTCCCGCCCCCTCCCGGCGGACGTGCGGCGAGGCTGGATCAGGGGGCGGCGCATGACCGGTGCCGCTCGCTGTCGCATGGGGGAGAGCGCGCGTGAAGAACATGGACGAGCGCGCGCCACGGCCGGCCGCGGGGCTCGCCTCGCGGCCGGCGTCGTCCGTTATGTAGTGTTCATGCCACGGCCATCCGTGGGTCGACAGCCGACGCCGAGTCTTCACACGAGGTCGACAGGCTGCGAACGCATCCGATCATGACCGAAGGAGCGTTCCGCGTGTTCGAGTCCCGTATCCGCCGACCGCACGTCTTCCTGATGACGGCCACCACGGTGGCCCTCGCCATGACGCTGCCCGCCCAGGCGCACGCCTCGGACGAACTGGCCGCGATCACACCCCGGGCCGAGACGGCGGCACTCCACGACGACAAGGCGGGCGGCAACGCCGACGCGGACGACCCGGCGATCTGGCGCAACGCCGCCGACCCGGGCCGCAGCCTGGTCGTCGCGACGGCCAAGAAGGGCGGCCTGCGCGTCTACGACCTCGCCGCGCGCCAGATCCAGTCGATCCCCGCTCCGGCCGGCCCGACCTCCGCGGACGCCCCCGGCCGTTTCAACAACGTCGACCTCGTGCACGGCCTGAAACTGTCCACCGGCCGCACCGACCTCGCCGTGGTCAGCGACCGCGGCAACGACCGCCTCCGCTTCTACCGCATCGACCGCGACCGCGCCGGCGGCCCGCTCACCGACGTCACCGACCCGTCCGTACCGCCCGTCTTCTCCGCCGACCAGGAGGAGATCAACGACCAGCGCACCGCGTACGGCCTGGCCACCTGGACCCACCGCGGCCGCTCCTACGCGCTGGTCAGCCGCCGCGAGACGACGACCGTCGCGCTCCTCGAACTCCTTCCGAGCGGCTCCGGCAAGGTCACCTACCGCGAGATCCGCACCCTCGACCTGCCCTCGTCCTTCCGCCTCCCCGACGGCCGCGCGTGGACCCCGTGCCTGGAACCCGGCGAACTGCCCCAGGTGGAGGGCATGGTGGTCGACCCCGCCAACGGCATGCTCTACGCCGGCCAGGAGGACGTCGGCATCTGGCGGATGCGCGCCGACCTCACCGGCACGCCCCGGCTGATCGACAAGGTCCGTGAGTACGGCGTGCCCGGCACCTACGACGAGGCCACCGAGGAGTGCACCCCGGGCGCCGACCCCGGCTACGGCGGCACCCGCATCTCCGCCGACGTCGAGGGCCTGACCCTGATCCCCGAGGACGACGGCGACGGCTACCTCCTCGCCTCCAGCCAGGGCGACAATTCCTTCGCCGCCTACGACCGCGAGCTTTCCGACGACAACGAGTACGAGGGCGGCTTCCGCGTCACGGCCGCCTCCGCCACCCTCGACGGCTCCGAGGAGTGCGACGGGGCCGCGGCCCTCAACGCCCCCCTCGGCCGCCGCTACCCCAACGGCCTCCTCGTCGTCCAGGACGGCCAGGAGACCCCCCAGGACCAGGACCGCGACACCACCGGATTCAAGTTCCTCGACCTGGGCGACGTACTGAACGCTCTGGACGACTGACCCTGCGGTGTTCCCGCGGGGCCGCGGCAAGAACGCCTGCCAGGTGCCTTGCGCGCAACGTCACCCGGACCGCCGCCCTTGTCGATGCGTTCCGGGATCCCGGACGGAAGCTCTTGGACGCGTGACACAGGGGGCGTCATGATCACGCGGTGTCCGGCGTGGGCCCGGCGCGCAGGGAGGGGACATGAGGCTCTACCTCGGCATACCGGTCGTCGTGCCGGCGCTGCTCATCGCCGCCTCGGGGGCAGCGGCGGTGACCCGCGGACGGGTGCTTCCCACGAACCGGAAACACATCCGCCGCCCGCGGGTCTACGGCTGGGGGCAGCTGGTGATGGCCATCGCCCTTTGCTGTCAGGCGCTCTTCGGGTTGATGGCCGACGACCTCGACATCCGGCAGTGGGGGACCCTGACCGGCAGTGCGCTCATGGTCACCGGCATCATCGTGATCGCAGTGAGTCAGCGCACGCCGGGCACACCTGGTCATCGGCAACGCCATGGCGGGCTCTGAGCAGGGTCCTCGTGACAGGGCCCGCAGGCAGCGGCCTTCGCAGCGCCGCGTGGCCACCGCGGTCGCGGCAGTGGCCACCGCCCCGAGCCGTGCGGCGGGGCGGTGGCGGCGTGCCGTTGCTAGGCCTTGACGCCGACGGCCTTGAGTTTGTCGCGCTGGCTGTCGTCCGCGAGGGCGACGAGCTGGTTCTCGACGTGGGGTGGGAGATCCCTGAGACCGAGGGTGACCCCGCGCTCGTGCGAGTGGTCTATGAAGGTGAGCAGGGCCTTCGTGCCGGACAGATCGATGTAGGTCACGTCCTTGAGGCTCACCGACAGGTCGGAGTGGTCGCCGCGCAGCGTGGTGAAGACGCGGTCGACCGAGAGGAACGACAGAGGCCCTTCGATGCTGTACGTCGTGGTGTCGTCCTGGGCGACCGAGGCCTTGGCGCGGCGGGACTGCACCGCGTGCAGGGCGAGTGCGAGGCCGACGCCGGCGGCCACGGCCACGGTGAGGTCGACCAGCACGGTGACGATCATCGTCACGAACATCACGGCGACATCACCCTTGGGCGAGACATGCGCCTTGCGCAGACCCTCCCAGTCGAACATGCCGATGGCGGTCAGGATCAGGATGCCCGACAGGACGGCAAGGGGGATGTACTGGACGGCGGCCCCGAGGCCGACCACCAGGACGAGGAGGATCACACTGTGGGTGGCGGCCGAGATCCAGGTGCGGCCGCCGCTCCTGACGTTGACCACGGAGCGCACGGTGGCGCCGGCGCTGGCGAGTCCGCCGAACAGGCCGCTCATCGCGTTGCCGATGCCCTGGCCGATGAGCTCCTTGTTGCTCTGGTGCCGGGAGCCGGTGATGTTGTCCATGACGACCGAGGTCAGCAGCGAGTCGATGGAGCCGAGAAGCGCGATGGCGAGGGCGGGCAGCAGCAGGGTGACGAACATCGACCCGTCGGCGTCCGGGAGGGACAGCGTGGGTATGGACTCCGGGATCTTGCCTATGTAGTCGATCGTCTCGTTGAGCGGCACCGGCCCGAGGCGCACGTCCCGCAGCAGCGATTCGCCGAACCGCAGGATCACGGTCATCAGCACGAGGGCGATCAGACTGGCCGGCACCGACTTGATCACACGGGCGGACCCGAGCATCAGCCCGACCGTCAGCGCCACCACCAGGAAGCTCTGCTCCACCTGGTCCAGCTCGCCCAGGATGATGATGAGCGCGATGCCGCCCATGAAGCCGGACACCACGGGGTGGGGTATGAAGCGGATCAGCGAGCCCAGCCGGCACAGGCCGAACAGGATCTGGAACGCGCCGGCCATGATGAACGCCAGGAACGCGCCCTCAAGGCCGTGCGAGGCGATCACTCCGGTGGCGACGACGGTGATGGGGCCGGTGGGACCCGTGACCTGCCCCGGCGTACCGCCGAACAGAGCCGCGAAGAACCCGGCGAAGATCGCGCCGAACAGTCCGACCAGCGCACCCTCGGAGGTGCCGGTCGCAGTGATGCCGAAGGCTATGGCCAGCGGCAATGCCACGATGGCGACGGTCAGGCCGGACAGAGCTTCCTTGGCGATGCGCTGGAGCATGGCCCCCACTTCGATTGACGACGATTGAACTCCGGCAATGACACCGGAGTTGCCGACCAGACTTCCCGGCGCACCCGACCAGTAAAGATGCCGTATGGAGAACGCCAAAACAAGGTCAAGAAGCAGTCACGGGGGCTGCCGGTCTGGCGTGAACCGATGGGTTTGGCGCGCCGGACGCAACAGCCGCCCCTCTCTGAACCGGCCGTTGTATCACCGACCGGCACTCACAGCCGCTGAAGATTGCCGGTCCACGGCAATGCGCCGGCCGTCAGGGACGCGTCAGGATGGTGGTGCGGAGGCAGACGGGACGTGGTACCCGATTCCGTGGGAGAACCCGGAAAGGGACAGGTCTTCCGGCTGTCGGTAACTACAGCTGTCGTGCCTGTCCTGTCCGGCTCTCCGAGAGGTAGCTTGGGTGGAGGAGGCGCCGAAGGAGGGCGATCGGATGCCGTGGTTCGTATGGCTGCTCGCCGCCGCAGGGTTGGGCGTCGCGGAGTTCTTCACCCTGACATTGGTCTTCGGTCTGCTGGCGGGTGCCGCCCTGGTCGCCGCTGTGGTGGCCGGTGTGGGCATCGGCCTGCTCGGCCAGCTCGTGGCCCTCGGCCTGGCGGCGGCCGCCGGTCTCGTCATCGTCCGGCCCATCGCCCTGCGGCAGATGGCACAGCAGCCCCTCACCCGAGAGGGCAGCGATGCGCTGATCGGCAAGCGGGCCGAGGTGGTGCAGGAGGTCACCGCGACCCACGGTCTGATCAAGCTCTCCGGTGAGGAGTGGTCCGCACGGGCCCTCGACGAGAGCCTGGTCATACCGGTGGGAGCGCTGGTGGAGGTCATGGAGATCGAAGGCGCCACGGCCATTGTCTACCCCCGCGAACTTCTTCCATGAACGGCTGAACGCATACCGACGGAGGCACCGTGGATCCCGTGGTCATCCCCATTCTTGTGGCGGCGATCGTTGTCGTCTTCCTCATGGCCTCCACCGTGCGGATCGTGCCGCAGGCACGCCGCTACAACATCGAGCGGTTCGGGCGCTATCGCCGGACGCTGCAACCCGGGCTGAATTTCGTTCTGCCCGTCGCGGACCGCATCAACACCAAACTCGACGTACGCGAACAGGTGTACTCCTCCGATCCCCGGCCGGTGATCACCGAGGACAACCTCGTGGTGAACATCGACACCGTGCTCTACTACCAGATCACGGACCCGAGGGCGGCGGCCTACGAGGTCGCCGACTACCTGCAGGCGATAGACCAGCTCACCGTGACCACGCTGCGCAATGTCATCGGCAGCATGGACCTGGAGGAGACGCTCACCTCCCGTGAGGAGATCAACTCCCGGCTCCGTGCCGTCCTCGACGACGCCACCGGCAAGTGGGGCATCAGGGTCAACCGCGTCGAGATCAAGGCCATCGACCCGCCGCACACCATCAAGGAAGCGATGGAGAAGCAGATGCGGGCCGAACGTGACAAGCGCGCGGCCATCCTGCACGCCGAAGGAGAGCGGCAGGCCAAGATCCTCACCGCGGAAGGCACGAAGCAGAAGGACATCCTGGAGGCCCAGGGCACGCAGCAGGCCATGATCCTGCGCGCGGACGGCGAGGCGAAGGCGGTGGAGCTGGTCTTCCAGGCCGTCCACCGCAACAACGCCGACGCCAAGATCCTGGCCTACAAGTACCTCGAGACGCTCCCGCACCTCGCGAGCAGCGACAACAACACGTTCTGGGTGATCCCGGGCGAGCTGACCGAGGCGATTCGGACCGTCACCACCGCGTTCGGCGACCACTCGGCGGCCGGTTCGTCCGAGGCCGCACAACCCGAGCAGGAAACCGCCGCCGACACCCCGGCCGAAGGCCGGAGCCCGCAACTGGAGGCGGGTTCGATGATGTCGCTCGACGCCGCCACGGCCGCCGACGAGGCCGAGAAGCAGGCCGCCGCCGCGGTGAGCGACGCCAAGGCCGAGGCCGCCGAGGCCGCGCAGTCGCCGCGGAGGGGGTAGCCCGGCGCTTGCGGAGGGTGACCACTGTGCCGGCTGCCCGGAGCACCTCGTGCTCCGGGCAGCCGCGGCATGGGGCTTGGACCGGGTCGGGGCTGTGCCCGGCGGCCGAGGCGCTGAGGCTCAGCGGCCGAGGAGCCCCGCGATCTCGCGGGCGGCGTCGCGCGCCGTCCGGCCCACACCGATGAGAGTGGCGGAGGCCGGTCCGGTCCAGTCGCCGTAGCCGAGCAGGTGGAGTCGGGGCTCGGCGACGGCGCGGGTGCCCTCGGTGGGGATACGGCCGCGCACTCCGCGCAGGCCCAGGGGCGCGAGGTGGGAGAGCGCCGGGCGGAAGCCGGTGCACCAGATGATCGCATCGGCCCGGGCCCGGGTGCCGTCGGACCACTGGACGCCGTCCGCCGTGAGCCGGTCGAACAGGGGCGACGCCTTCAGCAGGCCACGGTCACGGGCCTCGCGCACCGGCGGCACGACGACGATGTCGCCGAGGGAGGCGACTCCGCCCGAATCCGGGCGTCCCTGCTCAAGTGCCCGGCGTCGTGCGGTCGCTGCGTCGAAGAGCGCGCGGCCGTCGATGTCGTCGGCCAGGAAGCGGGGCGGGCGCCGGGTGACCCAGGTCGGCTCGGTGTCGTACGCGAGGTCGGCGGCGATCTGGGCGCCGGAGTTGCCGCCACCCACCACGATCACCCGTTGACCGGCGAAGTCGGACGGGCCGCGGTAGTGCACCGTGTGCAGTTGCCGGCCGTCGAACCTGCCCGCGACGGAGGGCAGGAACGGCCGCCACCAGGTGCCGGTGGCGCTGATGACCGCACGGGTCCGCCATACGCCGGAGTCGGTCTCGACGCGCAGACGGGCTCCGTCGCGGTGAACTCCCCCGACCCGCACGGGACGCCGCACCGGCAGCCCGTACCGCTTCTCGTAGTCGCCGAGATACGCGACCACATGGGCCGCGTCCGGATACGTCTCGCCTGTCTGCGCGGGCATGAGCCACCCCGGCAGGGAGGAGTACGCGGCCGGGGAGAACAGACGCAGCGAGTCCCAGGTGTGCTGCCAGGCGCCGCCCGGCGTGGACTGTGCGTCGAGGACGACGAAGTCCACGCCGAGCCGGCGCAGGTGGTAACCGGCGGCGAGCCCGGCCTGGCCGCCACCGATCACCACCACGTCCGCGGTCGACGTCACGGGGCCGCCGCGAACTTCTTGCGCCAGGCCAGCGAGACGTACACCAGGGCGACCAGGACCGGCACTTCGATCAGCGGACCGACGACGCCCGAGAGCGCCTGGCCGGACGTGACGCCGAAGGTGGCGATGGCGACCGCGATCGCCAGCTCGAAGTTGTTGCCGGCCGCGGTGAACGCGAGGGTCGTGGTGCGCTCGTAGTTCAGGCCGATCGCCTTGCCGAGCAGGAACGTGCCGAACCACATGACCGCGAAGTACACCAGCAGCGGCAGCGCGATCCGGATGACGTCGACCGGCTGCGAGGTGATCGTCTTCCCCTGCAGGGCGAAGAGGATGACGATCGTGAAGAGCAGGCCGTACAGCGCCCAGGGACCGATCCTCGGCAGGAACTTGGCCTCGTACGCCTCGCGGCCCGACTTCTTCTCGCCGATGCGGCGGGTGAGGAAGCCGGCCAGCAGCGGGACGCCCAGGAAGATGACCACGTTCAGGGCGATCTTGCCCATGGAGATGTCGAGGTGCTCGCCCTCTCCCAGGCCGAGCAGGCCGGGAAGGATGTCGAGGTAGAACCAGCCGAGCAGGCCGAACGCCAGCACTTGGAAGACCGAGTTGAGGGCCACGAGCACGGCGGCGGCCTCCCGGTCGCCGCAGGCGAGGTCGTTCCAGATGATGACCATGGCGATGCAGCGGGCGAGTCCCACGATGATGAGGCCCGTGCGGTACTCGGGCAGGTCGGCCAGGAAGATCCAGGCGAGGGCGAACATCACCGCCGGGCCGAGCACCCAGTTGATGACCAGCGACGAGATCATCAGACGGCGGTCGCCGGTCACGGCGTCGAGCCTGTCGTAGCGGACCTTCGCGAGGACCGGATACATCATGATCAACAGGCCGACCGCGATGGGCAGCGAGATACCGCCGATCTCGACCTTCGCCAGCGCGTCGTTCAGGCCCGGGACCAGGCGGCCGAGACCGAGGCCGAGCGCCATGGCGAGCAGGATCCAGACGGCGAGGAAGCGGTCGAGCGTCGACAGCTTCGCGACGACCGAGGACTCCTCGGCGCTTGTGGTCGCGGATGGTTCGGTGCGGGTCACGGGCAGGCCCTCTTGTTGTCGGCGGCATGACGGGCGGACTCGGCCAGATCGGCGAACTGGCCGGCGAGCGTGGCGACGACGTCGGGCCTGAGCTTGTAGTAGGTGAAGCGGCCGCAGGGCTCGGTCTCCACCACTCCGGCCTCGCGCAGCACTCTCAGGTGATTGGAGAGGTTGGTCTGGCGGGCACCGGTCTCCTCCACGAGGTGGGTGGTGCAGAGGGTCTCGCGGGCCAGCAGGGTCACGATCTGCAGCCTGAGCGGGTCGGCCAGAGCGCGGATCAGATCAGTGTCGACTGACGTCATCATGGACTGATACTCTCACATCAGTGGTGGCTGACACCACCGGGTGCTGATGGGTTGCAGTGCCGGCGCGCGGCCTGATCGCATGCCTCATTCGGCTCGTCACCCGTATTCGTCGCGAGACAAGAGAGACCTTCCGATGCCCGAGAAGCCCTCCGTCCTGTTCGTGTGCGTCCACAACGCCGGCCGCTCGCAGATGGCCGCCGCCTGGCTGTCCCACCTGGCGGGTGACCGCGTCGAGGTCCGTTCGGCCGGCTCCGCGCCCGGCGACGCCGTGAACCCGGCCGCGGTCGAGGCCATGGCCGAGGTGGGCATCGACATCTCCGCCGAGGTGCCGAAGATCCTCACCGTGGACGCCGTACGGGAATCGGACGTCTGCATCACCATGGGCTGCGGCGACACCTGCCCGGTCTTCCCCGGCAAGCGCTACCTCGACTGGAAGCTCGACGACCCGGCCGGGCAGGGCGTCGAGGCCGTCCGTCCGATCCGTGACGAGATCAGGGTCCTGGTCGAGGGCCTGATCGCCGAGATCGCTCCGGAAGCGGCCAAGTGAGCGCGATACGCGAGGTCGTCATCATCGGCTCCGGCCCCGCCGGATACACCGTCGCCCTCTACACCGCCCGCGCCCAGCTCAAGCCGTTGCTGTTCGGCAGCTCGATCTTCGTGGGCGGGTCGCTGACCACGACCACCGAGGTGGAGAACTTCCCGGGCTTCCCCGAAGGCGTCGACGGCCCGGACCTGATGCTCAACATGCGCGCCCAGGCCGAGAGGTTCGGCGCCGAAATGGTCGACGACGACATCGTCGAGGTCGACCTCACCGGCGACATCAAGCTGCTCACCGACTCGGCGGGCACCGTCCACCGCGCGAGGACCGTGATCGTCGCGACCGGTTCCGGCTACCGCAAGCTCGGCCTGCCGCGGGAGGAGGAGCTGTCCGGACGCGGCGTGTCCTGGTGCGCGACCTGCGACGGCTTCTTCTTCCGCGACCGCGACATCGCCGTGGTCGGCGGCGGCGACACCGCCATGGAAGAGGCCACCTTCCTCACCCGATTCGCCCGCTCGGTGACCGTCGTCCACCGCCGCGGCACCCTGCGCGCCTCGAAGGTCATGCAGAACCGCGCCCGGGCCGACGAGAAGATCTCCTTCGCGTACGACAGCGAGATCGCCGAGATCAAGGAGGCGAACGGGATGCTCGCGGGTGTCGTGCTGCGCGACACCGCCACGGGCGAGACCCGCGACCTGGACGTGACCGGGCTGTTCATCGCCATCGGCCACGACCCGCGCACCGAACTCTTCGCCGGCCAGCTGGCATTGGACGACGAGGGCTATCTGAAGGTCGACTCGCCGTCGACCCGTACCAACATCCCGGGCGTCTTCGCCGCGGGAGACGTCGTCGACCACACCTACCGCCAGGCCATCACCGCCGCCGGCAGCGGCTGCCAGGCGGCCATCGACGCGGAGCGGTACCTCGCCGCGCTCAGCGACCAGCAGGCCGCGGGCGGACGGAACACGGCGCCGGTCGCCGTCTGACGGCCGACCCGCACCGACGACTCCACCGCCTCCTGGATCGCCCGCCGCGGCGGCGTCCCAGGAGGAGGGACGGGGCGCTACCGCGCCGCGCTGCTGCGTCATCGCGCAGGCGGCACGGTGCGGGAGCGGCCCTCACCTCCGCGGGGTGCGGGTGAGCAGGTGGTCGATCTCGGCGAGCACGCGGTCCACGTGCGGACGCACCTGCGCCCGCAGTGCGTCGCTCCAACTCTCCTCGGAGTAGGGGCAGTCGAGATAGAGCCGCCTGGCGTGTTCGAGGACGGGGCGGAGTTCGGGCGGGAGCCGGGCGAGGGCCCAGTCGGCGGCGGCGTCCTTCGACGTGATCCGGCCGGTGGCGAGCGTGGTCCAGATGCGGGCGAAGGTCAGCAGGACGTTGCGGGTGTCGCTGTCCAGACCGTCGAGCAGGCCGGGGACACCGGCCACGCTCGCCCGGACCAGGTCGGCCTGCGGAACCGGGTCGAGGATCCGCGCCGGGCGCGGGCCGGTGAGGGGGTGGTCTCCGGTCAGCGCCATGCTGATCAGCAGGGCCAGGTCCGGCATCGGCTCCGGCTGGGGGACCTTCCCGGCCTCGTAATCGGCGCGCAGCCACTCGCCGTAGAGGAAGTCGCCGGTCGGCGGGTACCGCCAGGGCCGGACCTCGGACTGGACGACCACGGTGAGCTCGACCGGGCGGACCTCGTTCCGGGAGCCGGAGATCCGCAGCAGTCCACCGAGCAGTGCCCGTCGCTCCTGCTCGCTCATCCGCCGCCGGGACACGACCAGCACGTCCAGGTCGCTGGCCGGTCTGAGTCCGCCGAGCACGGAGGAGCCGTGGAGGCAGGTGCCGATGACATCGCGGCCCAGCACACCGCCGACCAGCCTCACGACCTCCTGAACCTGATTCACGGCACCAGCGTCTCCCGTCGTCCGGCCACCTGCACCGCAGCTGTCACGGTCGTTCGGGTTCACCCGGTGGATGCGCTTCTGGAAGGTCGAGGTCCCGGCCGGAATGATCGGCCTGGTCTGGAACGGGATGATGAGCTTCGGCGGCGGCTGGTTCTTCCTGGTCGCCTCGGCGGCGATCAGCGTCACCAACCAGCAGTACGCGCTGCCCGGCGTCGGCTCCTACGCCGGTGCCGCGATCACCGACGGCGACCCGGGCAAGGTCGGCTGGGCCATCCTCACCATGGCCGTCATGGTGATCGGCGTGAACTTCCTGTTCTGGCGGCCCCTGACGGCATGGGCGGAGAAGTTCAAGAACGAGCAGTCCGAGGCCGGCGAGGCACAGCGGTCGTACGTCCTGGACTTCCTGCGCCTCTCGCACTGGCCGCAACTGCTCGGCCGGGCACTGCGCCCACTCGGGCGGGGGCTGAACCGGGCGGGCCGTGTGCTCGGCCGGGACGACCGGCCGCTGGTCGTGGACGCCGCTCGGCAGCGCACGGGCGACGTCGTCTTCACCGTCGTGTGGCGGGCGGGCTGATCCTGTGGGGACTCCTCGACCTGGGTCGCTACCTCCAGGACCGCACCGGCCTGGGCGTCGGCGTCCCGCGTTGCGCGCCTTCTGTGATCGCAGCGGCCCCTCCGGCGCAACGCAGTCAGGTCCCCTGGATCGGACGTGGTCATCGTGGCGGCCCGGGCCCGAACTCGGCGACGGCCGCGCCGACTTGGCACCAGGCACCTCAGATCTCCCTCAAGCCCCGGAAGCCTCGTGATGCGCTGGACTAGCCTCCCTGCCCGTAAGCACTGGCCCAGTCATTGCTCGTGCGGCTGGCCGGCGACTCCTGGCCCCGAAGAGGCAAACCGCAGATGAAGCACCGCATGAAGAGCCGTACCAAGAAGACCGTGATCATCGTGGCGGCGGGCACCGGCGTGCTGGCCCTGACCGTGCCGATCACCGCGTTGGCCACCACCACCGAGCCCGGTCCCGAGGCAGCCGGATCACACTGCACCGTCGACATATCCGGCGGTCCCGTCCGATGCTTCCCGACCTACCGGGCGGCCATCGCGGCAGCCACCGACGGCCGGGTCAAGGACGCTCCCCTGGACGTCCGCACAGCCGCCGCCAGCCCGGCCTTCCAGAAGAGGATCGACGTCGCCGGCACCGCCGCGGAGCAGGAGGACGATGAGGAGTCGTCCGTCGTCATCGGCACCGAGTACCTGGACGCGGACCACCAGGGCAAGTCCATGAGCTTCACCGCCGACAGCAAGTGCACCCCCGACGGGCCGGGTTTCCAGGTCGACCAGGTGCCCGCCGAGTTCGACGACGCCATCAGCTCGTACCAGACCTTCAACGACTGCCAGGCCAGGCACTTCGCCGACCCCGGACTGAAGGGCGACTCCACCAGCTGGCAGATCGGCGGTCAGCTCGCGGTCGGGGACGGGCTGGACAACCGCACCAGCTCGATCCAGTGGAACTACGCGGAAGCGCCGACCGCCGCCCAGCTCTTCGAGGACTGCGACAAGAAGATCGCCACCTGCAAGTTCGAGCACAAGGGCGACGTCACCTACAGCTACGGCGGGGCGCACGAGGTGGCCCGCGCGTACAACTGCACCAGCATCGAGCAGGTGAAGAAGATGACCTGGACGGACGCGACCGGCGGCAAGAACTCGCTCAGCGTCGAACTGGGAGCCACCTACAAGATCGGAAGTTCCCTGACCGGCGCGGAGTACAGCCTCAGCTTCAAGACCACCTACGGACACGAGTGGAGCTGGGAGACCAGGGTCACCGACGAGACGGACCTCACCGTCCCGGCCGGGGAGGTCGGCTGGGTCAACCGGAACACCAAGATGCAGACCGCGGGGGGTGAGTACACGGTGACGTACAAGGACCGAAAATGGGGTCACTACATCTGGTACGTCCGTGACTTCACCGCCACCGGTCCCGTCCCGCAGGAGATGGGCGTCGTCGACTGGGTCGCCCGTCCCATGACCGCGGCGGAGAAGGCCGAGCACTGCAAGGGCGGCGCTGCCATGGTCACCGCCACCCCGAAGAAGACGAAGAAGACCGCGTCCGCAACCACAAAGAGCCTCCCCGGCACCGCTCACGTCCTGTCCGGCCCGCGTTGATCCGACCGGCTTGACCCTGCGGGCAGTCGACCGGCCATTTCCTGCGGTCGGCTGCCGTACGCGGAGACCGCTGTGGCCGCGGCGCACGCCGGCCGCGGTGCCGGGGCGGATCAGGCGGAGCCCGGGGAGCCTGGAAGGCCGCTGCCGGCGCAGCGCGCTGCCCCTCGGTCATCCGCCGGTTGTCCTCGACCGACGGCATGCCACCACCACGTTCGGCCGAGCGGAGCCGAGGACCACGAGCGGGACGTCGATGGGGCCGGCGTCATCGAGTCGGTGCAGCACCGCCTCGTGCAGCCGGCCCCACACCCCGGCCCGCGGCCGGATCGGGCGCCCTCTTCTCT
>NZ_JACVWU010000027.1 GCF_014596915.1 Streptomyces sp. TRM68416 | reverse complement strand
CCCGGACAAACCAGACGACTTGGCTCTGGCGAACGTCTCGGAAGAATGCCGCCGCCTGCGAACCACTTTGACTCATGACCAGCGAGCCTAGCGTTCCCCGCCACTCATTTCGTTAGGAGTTCTAAGACCGCAAAGTCCCGGCGTACGGTCCCGGTCGGCGAGGTCGTCACCGACGCGCTCCTCGCGCACCTCGCCGCACGCCCCTCCAAGGAGTGGCTGTTCACGATGGAGGAGGGCAAGCCGCTCAACTACCGTCGCTGGAAGACGGAGTGGAACTGCGCCCGCAGGGCGCTTCAAGCGGCGGAGCACGAGGCGGCCGAGCGCGAGGGCCGCAAGCCCGTCGAGCTGCCGCACATGGTGACCCACGACCTGCGCCACTTCTACGCCTCCGCCCTCATCGCCGGCGGGGCGAGCGTCAAGCAGGTTCAGCTCGTCCTCGGCCACGCGTCCGCCGTCATCACGCTGCGGATCTACGCCCACCTCTGGCCGGGCGAAGAAGACCGCACCCGGACCGTCATGGACGCCGTTCTCGGCGGCCTGCGGACCGGGTGCGGACAGGTAGGCGATGCGACCCGCGAAACCGCAGGTCAAACGGCCTAGCCATAGATCAAGCCTTCTTGGTCTCCCAGAAGATCTTGTCGATCTGGGCGATGTAGTCCAGCGCCTTCTGGCCGGTGGCCGGGTCGGTCGAACCCTTGGCGGCCGAGAGGGCCTTGAGGGCGTCGTTGACCAGCTGGTGCAGCTCCGGGTACTTCTCGAAGTGCGGGGGCTTGAAGTAGTCGCTCCAGAGCACCGAGACGTGGTGCTTGGCGAGCTCGGCGCGCTGTTCCTTGATGACGGTGGCGCGGGCCTGGAAGTGCGGGTCGTCGTTGGCGGCCATCTTCTCCTGGACGGCCTTCACCGACTCCGCCTCGATGCGGGCCTGGGCAGGGTCGTACACACCGCAGGGCAGGTCGCAGTGCGCGCTGACCTTCACCTTGGGGGCAAACAGGCGGGAAAGCATGGAGCGTTCCTTCCTCGTGATCGTCTTCTCAGGTGGGACATTACTCCCTGCGGGACGGGTTTTCGCGAGTGCCCCCATGGGCTTAGGACAAAAGTCCGGGGTCAGACTGAGACTGGTGGAGGAAAGAACCGGGGAGGTGCCGGTGATGCCGGAACTGTCGCAGGAGACCGAGCGCGGGCGGCCGTTGCTGCCCTTCGGGCCGGCCGAGGTGACCGGCCCGTCGATGGTGCCCACGCTGCACCACGGGGACCGGCTGGTGGTGCAGTACGGGGCCCGGATCCGGCCGGGTGACGTGGTGGTGCTGCGTCATCCGTTCCAGCAGGACCTGCTGGTCGTGAAGCGGGCCGCGGAGCGGCGTGAAGGCGGCTGGTGGGTGCTCGGGGACAACGCGTACGCGGGCGGGGACAGCACGGACTACGGGACCGTCCCCGAGGAGCTGGTGCTGGGCAAGGTCCGGTTCAGGTACCGGCCGCGCAAGGCGGATCAGCGCTCGCCGTTCGCGTTGCTGCGCTGGGTGCTGTCGGCGGTCCGGCCGGTCTTCTCCGACCGGTCCGCCTCCAGGCGTTTGCGGGCGCGGTAGGCCGCCACGTTCGCGCGCGTGGCGCAGCGGTCGGAGCAGTAGCGCCGGGACCGGTTGGTCGAGGTGTCGAGGTAGGCGTTGCGGCACGGCGCTGCCTCGCACAGGCCGAGGCGGTCCACGCCGTACTCCGTCAGGTGGAACGCCAGGCCCATCGCCGCGATGGCCGCGTAGCCGGCGGTGGCGTTCGACGGGTGGTCCGCCAGGTGCATGTGCCACAGCGGGCGGCCGTCGTCGTCCCGGAAGTCGTGCCCGGAGATCTGCGGGCTGACCGGGAACTCCAGCAGCAGTGAGTTCAGCAGGTTCACCGCCAGGGCCTCGTCGCCGCCGTCGGCGGCCTCGAAGACGGCCCGCAGCCGGGCGCGGACCGAGCGGAAGCGGGTGACGTCGGCCTCGGTGGCGCGGCGGCCCGCTTCCTGGCTGACGCCGAACAGGTCGCGGACGGCCTCGACCGAGGTGAGCGTGTCCTTGCCCCGGGCCGGGTCCTCGCTGTTGACGAGGCGCAAGGCGTAGTCCGAGTAATAGGCCAGTTCCACTTGTAGTCCTTACGGAGGCGTTCTATGGTCGTGATGCGGTCGGGGTAACACCTGGTCGTGCTTACAGGGTATTACGCAGGCGCCGAAGAGGGGGCTTCCCATGACGACGACCACCGGAACCGACTGGCAGGCGTGGCAGGAGAGCTGGGACCGCCAGCAGGAGTGGTACATGCCCGACCGGGAGGACCGCTTCCGGATCATGCTCGACATGGTGGAGGCCCTCGTCGGCCCCGCCCCGCGCGTCCTCGACCTCGCCTGCGGCACCGGCACCATCACGGCCCGTCTGCTCGCCCGCTTCCCCGAGGCCACCAGCACCGGCGTCGACCTCGACCCGGCGCTCCTCACCATCGCCGAGGGCACCTTCGCGGGCGACGAGCGGGTCACCCTCGTCACCGCCGACCTCACGGACCCCGACTGGCGGACGAAGCTGCCGCACGACTCGTACGACGCCGTCCTGACTGCCACGGCCCTGCACTGGCTGCACAGCGCACCCCTCGCGGCCCTCTACGGCCAGATCGCGGAACTCGTCCGCGACGGCGGTGTCTTCATGAACGCGGACCACATGATCGACGACACCACGCCCCGGATCAACGCGGCCGAGCGCGCCCGGCGCCACGCGCGCATGGACCGGGCCAAGCAGGGCGGCGCCCTGGACTGGGCCGAGTGGTGGCAGGTCGCCGCCAACGACCCCGTCCTCGCCGCCCCGACCGCCCGCCGCTTCGAGATCTACGGCGAGCACGCCGACGGCGACACCCCGTCCGCCGCCTGGCACGCACGCGTGCTGCGCGAGAAGGGCTTCGCCGAGGCGCGACCCGTGTGGTGCTCGCCGTCGGACACCCTCCTGCTGGCCCTGAAGTAGGCGCACCTTCCCCCAACAGCACGAAGGGGCGGTACGGGAGTCCCGTACCGCCCCTTCCTGGCTGTGTGCCTACAGCACCTTCGACAGGAATGCCTTCGTGCGCTCGTGCTGCGGGTCCGTCAGGACGTCGCGCGGGTTGCCGGACTCGACCACGACGCCGCCGTCCATGAAGACGAGGTTGTCGCCCACTTCGCGGGCGAAGCCCATCTCGTGGGTGACGACGACCATCGTCATGCCGGACTCGGCCAGGTCGCGCATGACGTCGAGGACGTCACCGACCAGCTCCGGGTCGAGGGCCGAGGTCGGCTCGTCGAACAGCATCAGCTTCGGGTCCATCGCCAGCGCGCGGGCGATGGCCACGCGCTGCTGCTGGCCGCCGGAGAGCTGCGAGGGGTAGTTGCCGGCCTTGTCGCCGAGTCCGACCTTCTCCAGCAGCTCCCGGGCGCGCTCCCGGGCCGCGCTCCTGCCGACGCCCTTGACCTGGACGGGCGCCTCCATGACGTTCTCCACGGCCGTCATGTGCGGGAACAGGTTGAACCGCTGGAACACCATGCCGATGTCCCGGCGCTGCAGCGCGACCTCGCTGTCCTTGAGCTCGTACAGCTTGTCGCCCTTCTGGCGGTAGCCGACCAGCTCGCCGTCGACGTACAGCCGGCCGCCGTTGATCTTCTCCAGGTGGTTGATGCACCGCAGGAAGGTCGACTTGCCGGAGCCGGAGGGGCCGATGAGGCAGAAGACCTCGCCCTTCTTCACCTCCAGGTCGATGCCCTTGAGGACCTGTACGGCGCCGAAGGCCTTGTGGACGCCCTCGGCCTTCACCATGGCGGTCATGCCGATGCACCCCTTTCGCGGCTGAAGCCCATCAAGCTGACCTTGATCTTCTGCCATGGCGTCGGCGGCAGATACCGCGTCGAGCCCCGGGCGTAACGACGCTCCAGGTAGTACTGGAACACACTGAACACGCTGGTCATGACCAGGTACCAGATACACGCCACGAAGAGCATCTCCATGACGGCGTACGACGTGGAGCCGATCGTGGAGGTCGCGCGTAGCAGTTCGTTGTACGTCACCGCGTACACCAGCGAGGAGGTCTTCAGCATGTTGATGAACTCGTTGCCGGTCGGCGGCACGATCACCCGCATCGCCTGCGGGATCACGATGCGGCGCAGCGTCTTGTTGTGGCTCATGCCGAGCGCGTGCGCGGCCTCGGTCTGGCCCTCGTCGACGGCCATCAGGCCGGCCCGGCAGATCTCCGCCATGTAGGCGGCCTCGTTCAGGCCCAGGCCGAGCAGGGCGGCCATGAAGGGGGTCATGACCTGCACCATCTCGTCCTTGTAGATCGGACCGAGATTGAGCGTCGGGAAGATCAGCGCCAGGTTGAACCAGAGCAGGAGCTGGACGTAGACCGGCGTACCGCGGAAGAACCAGATGTAGATCCAGGCCACCCAGCTCGTCACCGGGTTCTTGGACAGACGCATCACGGCAAGGATCACGCCCAGGATCACGCCCATGACCATCGCCAGGACGCTGATCAGCAGGGTGCGGCCGGCGCCGGCGAGGACGGTGTCGTCGAACACGTAGTCGCCGACCGTGTCCCACTGGATCTTCTCGGCGCTGGCGAAGGCGTTGACCAGCAGGGCCACCAGGGCCAGCACGACCAGACCACTGATCCAGCGGCCGTAGTGGCGCACCGGGATAGCCTTGATCGCCTCGGGCGGGAGGCTCCCGCCCTCCTTGGAGACCGTGGCCGACGGCTTGGCGTCGGCCGGCTCCTTGTCGAACTTGTCAGTCACAGTGACTGCCCTTCAACGGTGCTCGGGACGGTCACTTGCCGCCGTTGATGGCGGCCTTGTCGATCGCGCCGGTCTCGGCGCCCCACTTCTCCAGGATCTCCTGGTACGTGCCGTCCTCGATGATCGCGTTGACGGCCGCTTCCAGCGCCTCGGTGAGCTGCTTGTTGTCCTTGTTCACCGCGATGCCGAACGGACCTGCGTCGATCTGCTCGCCGACGACCTCGAACGCGTTGCCATCATCCGCCTTGCGGGCCAGGTCGACAGCGACCGGGTAGTCGTTGACGCCCGCGACGGCGCCGCCCGACTTCACTCGGGTCTGGGCCTCGGTGTCGTTCTCGTACGGCTCGATCTTGATCGCCTTGTCACCGGCGTCCGTGCACTTCTTGGACTGGTCCTTCAGCGCCTGCTCGTACGTCGTGCCGCGCTGCACGGCCGCCGTCTGGCCGCAGAGGTCCTCGATCGAGTTGATGTTCTTCGGGTTGCCCTTCTGGACGTAGACGGCCGTACCGGCCATGAAGTAGTCGACGAAGTCGACGCCCGGGCCGAGCTTCTTGCCCTTGTCGTCCAGGCCTTCCTGGCGCTGCTTGTTGTCCGTGATGGAGGACATCGCGATGTCGTAGCGGCCTGTGTTCAGCGAGGTGATCAGGGTGTCGAAGGTGCCGGAGGTGAACTTGAACTCCACGCCGAGCTTCTCGCCCAGAGCGGCGGCGATGTCGGGGTCGACACCGACGATCTTGCCGCCCTCCTGGAACTCCATGGGGGCGTACTCGGCGTTGGTGCCGACCTGGATCTCACCCGCGTTCTGGATCTTCTTGGGCAGCTTGGAGAAGAGCGGCGCGGAGTTGGCCTGCCCGGTCGACTCCGAGTCGCTGTTGTCGTCGGTCTGGTCGCCGCAGCCGGCGAGCAGCAGAGTGCCTGCGACCGCGATCGAGCCGACCGCTGCCAGCCGGGAGCGCCTGGCGGTCGTACGACGGATGGTGCTTGCGGTCATGGTGGGTTCCTCCGGCGGATGGGTGGAGTTGCCGATGGGTCGACGAGAGCACACGGCTTCGAGTGTCGCGACCTCGTGTGATTACGGCATCTTGCCATTCGGACTGAGCCATTCAGGGTGACCGCTATGTCAAAATCGGATAACGGGTGACACCCGAACCCCACCAGGTCGGTACATCACGACCGCACCTTCTGCGGGAATCTCCCCCTCCGGCCGGAAGATCTCCGGCCCGTCTCAGGATGCGGATACCTCGGCAGCGTCACCGGAGAGGTGCTTGACCGCCGCTCGCGCGCTCGTCAAGTGGCTCGGGTGACTTGTCCGTACGGCGGCGCATGATTCATGTCACCGATTTCCGGTGATCGATGATCGTTCTTCGTTCCGCCATGTGAGCTTGCACGTATTGGACTCGTCCTCGGTGCCGGTCGTCCGGTAAGAAGGTGCTTTACACCCCTCATCCGGGGCTCAGGGCGCGTGTGCGGCGCGCCCGTCGCGTACCGGCCCGTTTGCAGCAACAGCCTGGGCCGTGCGCGGTGCCCGCCCACTTCTCAACCAGGAGTGGCCACCCTCAACCATGAATATCTAAGGGGTCAGACAAAGTGGCAGCGGAGATTGTCAATCCTCGCAGCGAGAGCAGTACGGATCAGGACGGCGGGGCCGAACCCCTCGATTCCTTCGATCCGGCGTTCGCGCTCCACCGCGGCGGCAAGATGGCTGTGCAGGCCACCGTGCCGGTCAAGGACAAGGACGACCTGTCCCTGGCGTACACGCCCGGCGTCGCGAAGGTGTGCAGCGCGATCGCCGAGCAGCCCGAGCTGGTGCACGACTACACGTGGAAGTCGTCCGTCGTCGCGGTGGTGACCGACGGTACGGCCGTGCTGGGACTCGGTGACATCGGGCCCGAGGCCTCCCTCCCGGTGATGGAGGGCAAGGCGATCCTCTTCAAGCAGTTCGGCGGCGTGGACGCGGTCCCGATCGCGCTGAGCTGCACCGGGGTCGACGAGATCGTCGAGACCGTGGTGCGGCTCGCGCCCTCCTTCGGCGGCGTGAACCTGGAGGACATCTCGGCGCCCCGGTGCTTCGAGATCGAGCGCAAGCTCCAGGAGCGGCTGGACATCCCGGTCTTCCATGACGACCAGCACGGCACGGCGGTCGTGACGCTGGCCGCGCTGCGCAATGCCGCGCGGCTGAGCGGGCGTGAGATCGGGCAGCTGCGGGCCGTCATCTCGGGCGCGGGGGCGGCGGGTGTCGCCATCGCCAGGATGCTGGTCGAGGCCGGCATCGGGGACGTCGCGCTCGCCGACCGCAAGGGCATCGTCTCGGCGGACCGCTCGGACCTCACCGACGTCAAGCGCGAGGTCGCCGGGTTCACCAACAAGGCCGGGCTGACCGGGTCCCTGGAGGACGCCCTGGCCGGGGCCGACGTCTTCATCGGCGTCTCCGGCGGCACGGTGCCGGAGGCCGCGGTGGCGTCCATGGCCAAGGGGGCCTTCGTCTTCGCGATGGCCAACCCGAACCCCGAGGTCCACCCCGAGGTCGCGCACAAGTACGCGGCGGTCGTGGCCACCGGGCGTTCGGACTTCCCGAACCAGATCAACAACGTGCTCGCGTTCCCGGGCATCTTCGCCGGGGCGCTCCAGGTGCGGGCCTCCCGGATCACGGAGGGCATGAAGATCGCGGCCGCCGAGGCGCTGGCGTCGGTGGTCGGTGACGACCTCGCCGCGGACTACGTGATTCCGTCGCCGTTCGACGAGCGGGTCGCCCCCGCGGTGACGGCGGCCGTCGCCGCCGCGGCCCGGGCGGAGGGCGTGGCTCGCCGCTGAGCTGTGGGTGAGGTGGCCCCGGTCGGGTTTCCGGCCGGGGTCATTTCTCTGTGCGGGGGGGTGGGCCGGTTCTTCGCCCTCGGGGTTGGGCGGTTCTTTGCCGCGGGGTTGGGGCGGTTCCTCCCTCCCGCGAGGGGTTGGGCCGGTTTTTCGCCCCCGGGGGTTGGGGCGGATCTTTGCCGAGGGTTGGGGCGGTTCCTTCCCCGGGGGCTGGGGTGGTTCCTTCCCCGGGGTTGGGGCGGTTCCTCCCTCTGGCGGGTGGGCCGGTTCTTCGCCCCGGGGTTGGTCGGTTCCTCTCCCGCGGGCTGCGCCGGTTCTTTACCGCGGGGTTGGGCCGGTCGGGTGGTCCGGCGGGGCCTGCCCGGCCTCCGGCGCAAGAGGGCGTGTCTCACAGTGCCGCCCGGTACCGGATGGGGCACCGGCCCCCTATCGTCAACATCATGTTCGCCGTCTACGCCGCCCGAATCGACCGCGACCAGCCGCTCACCGGCCTTGAGCTGGGGGAGCGTCCCGCCCCCGAGGCCCGCCCCGGCTGGAGCGTCGTCAACGTCAGGGCCGCCTCCCTCAACCACCACGACCTGTGGTCCCTGCGGGGCGTCGGCCTCGCAGAGGACAAGCTGCCGATGATCCTCGGCTGCGACGCCGCCGGCGTCGACGAGGACGGCAACGAAGTCGTCCTGCACTCCGTCATCGGCCAGAGCGGTCACGGTGTCGGCCCCAGGGAGCCCCGGTCCATCCTCACCGAGCGCTATCAGGGGACCTTCGCCGAGCAGGTCGCCGTCCCCACCTGGAACGTGCTGCCCAAGCCGAAGGAACTGTCCTTCGCGGAGGCCGCCTGTCTGCCCACGGCCTGGCTGACGGCCTACCGGATGCTCTTCACCAACGCCGGCGTACGGCCCGGTGATTCCGTGCTCGTGCAGGGTGCCGGCGGCGGTGTCGCCACGGCCGCGATCGTGCTCGGGAAGGCGGCGGGGCTGCGGGTCTTCGCCACCAGCCGGGACGAGGCCAAGCGGAAGCGTGCCGTGGAACTGGGGGCCGTGGAGGCGCTGGAGCCGGGTGCGCGGCTGCCGCAGCGGGTGGACGCCGTCATCGAGACCGTGGGTGCCGCGACCTGGTCGCACTCGGTCAAGTCGCTGCGGCCCGGCGGTACGCTCGTGATCTCCGGGGCGACCAGTGGCGACCGCCCCTCGCATGCCGAGCTGACCCGGATCTTCTTCCTGGAGCTGAGGATCGTCGGCTCCACGATGGGCACCAAGGACGAGCTGGAGGACCTGCTGTCCTTCTGCGCCGCCACCGGCGTACGGCCGGTCATCGACGAGGTGCTGCCGCTCGACCGGGCGCGGGAAGGGTTCGAACGGATGGAGTCCGGGGAGCAGTTCGGCAAGATCGTGCTCACCAACTGACATTCCTTTCAGGCCGACGGGCGGGTTCGGGTTCTCCGGGCCCGCCTTTTGCCTGCCCCGGATGTCAACTGGGGTTGACGCCCGGGGCTTGTCAACGTAGGTTGACGTCATGAGCGAAGCTACGGATCTCGCCGAGCGGGCGGGCGACCGCGATCCGCGGGTCGGACTGCGTGCCGTCGCCGCACTGCGCCGACTGCTGGAGCAGTTGGAGGCGGTGCAGGTGCGCAGTGCGCGCAACCAGGGCTGGTCGTGGCAGGAGATCGCCGCCGAACTCGGCGTGAGCAGGCAGGCCGTGCACAAGAAGTACGGGAGGCATTGATGTTCGAGCGGTTCACGAAGGATGCCCGGTCCGTGGTGACGGACGCGGTCGGGCTCGCGACGCAGGCGGGGGCGGGGAGCGTCGAGGCCGAGCACCTGCTGCTCGCCGTGCTCGACCGTGAGGCCACTCGGGCCTCCTTTGCGCTGGACGCGCTCGGGCTCGGGGAGCGCAGGGAGTCGGTGCGGCGGGCCGTGGACGACGCACGGCGGCGGGCCGGGCTGTCCCAGGCGGAGGCCGAAGCCCTCGCGGGACTCGGCATCGACGTCTCGGAGGTCGTGGCCCGGGTCGAGGAGATGCACGGCGTCGGCGCGATGTCCGGCGACCGCAAGGCCAAGGGGTGGCGCTCGGGACGGCCGCCCTTCGGGCGCGGCGCCAAGAAGACGCTGGAGCAGTCGCTGCGGATCGCCCTCGCCCACGGCGACCGGCACATCGGCGACGAGCATCTGCTGCTCGCCCTCACCGCCCGGCCGGGCGTGCCCGCGGAGGTCCTCGCCGACCACGGCGTGACCCACGAGGCGCTGACCCGGGTCCTGTACGGCGAGGGACAGGGCAGGAAGGCGGGCTGACCGCCGGGGGAGGAAGGCCGGGCTGACTGCCGTGGGTGGAAGGCCGGGCTGACCGCCGGGGGTGGCCAACAGGTCACCCCCCGCGGCGGCCCTGTCAGACCTTCGGCCCTCGCAGCAGTGCCGCGAGGTGCGCCGCCGCCGTGGACAGATGACGGCGCGCGTCGCGGAGTTGGTCGGCCGTGACGCCGTGGTCCCGGGCCGCGTCACGGACGTCGTCCCGGAAGCGGTCGAGCAGCCGCTCCAGGTCGCGGGCGGGATCGCCGGTGGAGTCCTCGTGCGCCCAGGAGGGCTCGTATGTGCCGGGGAAGTCCTCCGGGGTCTCGGAGTACTCGGGGCCCGGCCTGCTTGCGTCCTCCGGGGCGCCGGACCGCTCGGTGCGCCCGGGACCCGGTCGCTGGGCGGTGGAGCTCCGGCCGAAGGCCCAGTCCTTGCCGAAGTCCATTCCGAACTCGCCGAACTCCTTGGCGAGTTCGGTCAGGCCCTCGCGTACGCCGGTCGGCCAGTCGCCCCGCGCGAAGTGGTCCTGCACATGGTCCTGGACGCGTCGGGCGATGCGCTGCATCTCCTCCTGCGCCTGGGCGCGCGCCCGGTCCTGTGCCTCCTTGGCCTGGCGCCGGGCCCGCTGGGCCTCCTCACGGGCCCGCCGGCTCTCGTCCTTGGCGCGCCGGGCCTGGTCCTTCCACTCCTGCTTGGCGCGGCGCATCTCCTCCTTGGCGGCACGCCACGCCTCCTTCTCGGTGAAGTCCGCGACATCGCCGAAACCGCCGAAGGCGCCGTCCCGCTCCCCGCTTCCGGTCCGGCGGGCCTCGCCCGCCGCCGCCCGCATCTCGCGCCGCAGGTCACCGGCGGCGCCACGGACGTCGGCCCGGATCTCGGCGGCGAGTTCCGCCACCGACTCGCGGATCTCCAGCTCCAGGTCGGCCAGTTCACCGCTGCGGTCGGCCAGTTCGGCCCGGCCGGCGTCCGTGATGGCGTACACCTTGCGGCCGCCCTCGGTGGTGTGGGTGACCAGACCCTCGGTCTCCAGCTTGGCCAGGCGCGGGTAGACGGTGCCCGCCGACGGCGCGTAGAGGCCCTGGAAGCGCTCCTCGAGGAGGCGGATCACCTCGTAGCCGTGGCGCGGGGCCTCGTCCAGCAGTTTCAGCAGGTACAGGCGCAGGCGGCCGTGGGCGAAGACGGGAGGCATGTCAGAGCACCTTCTTGTCGGTCGTGCCATCGGCCGGGGCGGCGTCGGAGGCGGCCGGTCCCGCACCGGAACCGGCATTCTCCCGCGCGTCGCCCGGTGCGCCGACCACAGGGTCGTCGCCCTCGTCCCAGGGCTCGTCCTCGGAAGGGGGCCGGTGCAGCAGGGCGATGGATCCGGACACCGTCGTCGCCCGCAGCTTGCCGTTGCCCTCGCCGAGGCGCCCGGTGATCTTGTGGGCACCCCACTGGCCGTGGACGCGGAGGCCGTCGAAGGCGTTGGAGATCGTGCCGCTCGCGGTGTTGGCCTCGACGTCGGCGTCGGCCGGTTGCGGCAGCCGGATGGCGATCTCGCCGGAGACGCTGGTGAGCCGGATGTCGGTGGGACCGTCGGGATCGAGGTCCACGATCATGGCGCCGCTGACCGAGTCGGCCCGCACCGAGGAGCCCGAGCCCTCGACGACGGTGAGGTCGCCGGAGACGGAGTTGAAGCGGAGATCGCCGGTGACGGCCTGGGCCTCCAGGTTTCCCGACACCGTGTCGGCGCGGACCGGGCCGGAGAGCCCGACGAGCGTGGTGTCGCCGGTGACGCCCTTCACCACCGAGGGTCCGTGGATCCCGGAGACGACGGCGGCCGCGCCCACGACCCCGACCTCCACCCGGGTGTCGACCGGCACCGCCAGCGAGACCACGGCGCTGCGCCGCCAGCCCTTGCGGTCGAGCCACTTCAGGAAGCCCTTCCAGGGGAGGTCCTCGTAGGCCACCGTCAGGATGCCGTCCTCCTGGGTGACGACCAGGGGCGGGCCCTCGATCTCGGAGATCTCCAGGCGGGCGGAACCCTCCTCCGTCCCCACGACGTTGACCGTTCCATTGACGACGCGCACATGGAGCTCGCGCACGGGCTCGTCGAACGTGAGCTTCCGAGGCTCGGCGACGGACCACTCGGACATGGTGAGAACCTCCCCGTGACAACGCGCCATATCGCGTCTCCTGTCATTCACGATATATCGCGGGCGAGGAAAGTCAAGGCACTCGTTCTGGGGATGTATCGGCCCTGAATATGACCAAACGGCATGTATCGCCCTAGCGTGTGACCATGCCGACGGAATCCCCCCGCGCCGTGCCCGCCTCCGGTGCCCTGCTCCTGTGCCGGGCGGAGCCGGACTCCGTCGCCCTCGCCGCCCAGTTGCTCCGCCGGCACATGCGGCTCCTCCCGGCGGGCGAGGAGTGGAGCGTCCTCGTCTCCGAGGACCGGCCCTGGCTGCACGGCGAGGAGCCCGTCGACCGCGTCCTGACCGGCTGGGCCACCGCCCTGGCCGTCGGCGCCCCCTGGCCCGTACTCGCCCTGTGGTGGGACGAGGACCGCTCCGGGTACGCCCTCGCCTCCGGCTTCCGCCGCCCGGTCGGCTACGTCTGGCTCGCCAACGGCACCCCGGCCGGCGAGGACGAGGCCATGCGCACCTTCGCCGCCCGGCTCGGCCTCGACCCGGTCCTCGACATGGAGTCCCTCGACGCGCTCACGAAGCCGGATCCCGAGGCCGACGCCCGCGCCCGTCTGCGCGGTCTGCTCGCCGTCCTCACGCGCGTGGGAGCCGCTCTCCCCGACGGCCTCGCCCCCGGCGAGAGCGCCGACCGGCTCAGCGCGGTAGCCCGCGCCCGCCCGCAGGCCCGCGAGATCGAGTGGGCCGGCTGGCGGCAGACCGTCCGCGCCGAACTCGACGTCGTCGACGGCGGCCGCCTGGCCCAGTGGCTGCCCTGGTCCGGCACCCCGCGGTCCCGTGCCCTCGCCGCCGCGCAGATGGCCGTCGGCCTGCCGCTCACCGCCTACGGACTGCGGCGGCGCGCCGCCGGGTGGTCCGCGGCCGGGGCCCTGCTGCTGGCGCACGGCGCCCTGGGGCTGGCGTACGACCTCGCGCACCCCCGCGACTGACGTACGGCATACCCTGATGAGGGAGTAGTCCGTCCCCATCAGGAGCATGCGTTGTACTTCACCGACCGTGGCATCGAAGAACTGGAGAAGCGGCGCGGCGAGGAAGAGGTCACCTTCGAGTGGCTCGCCGAGCAGCTGCGGACGTTCGTCGATCTCAACCCCGACTTCGAGGTGCCGGTCGAGCGCCTGGCGACCTGGCTGGCCCGTCTCGACGACGAGGACGACGACTAGGCCTGTCCGGCGGATCATGCCGCAGACGCGGGGCCTGGTGCGCCCTCCCCCACTGCCCTAAAGGCGTGGGGGGACCCCAGCCGCGTTGTCGTCGGTTGCCGACGCTCCGCGTCGACGCCCTCCTCCGCCTTGCAGCTGCACGCTCCCCCACGCTCGAACAGCCTCGCGCGGGGGGACCCCCATGGCCCCGCTCACCGGCATCGATGAGTCACCGCCGCTTTCCTGCGACCTGATCCGCCGGACAGGCCCCAGGTGACTGCCGAGTGCACGTAAGCGCATAGCCCTGCAACCAGCCTGGGTATTAGCCTCGTCGCAGTTCAAGTAGCCGCCGTCGGCGGCCGGTTGCTCTGCGGGGGGAGCGGAATGAGCCATATCCAGGATGTCGAACTTCCGGACGGCACGGTGATCACCGCCCGGATCGGCGCGGCCGAAGGCGGCTACGACGACCACGAGGACGTCGGCTTCACCGAGGCCGCGGTCGCCAAGGTCGAGCAGCTCCAGGAGCTGATCAAGGGCGTCGGCGGCACCGTCCTGGACGCCGCGCGAGCGGCCCGGCCGCACGAGGCCACCATCACCTTCGGCGTGGAACTGACCGCCAAGGAGGGCATCGCCGTCGCCGTGCTCGCCCGGGGCGAGGCCAAGGCCTCCCTGGAGGTCACCCTCACCTGGCAGTTCGACCGCACCACAGCGGGGGAGGGCGACGGGAGCGCGGCCGCGCATGAGTGAGCGCCACGAACGCCTCTACGAACTCGTCCGGGCCGCCACCGTCCATCTGCTCCCCGCCGGCGGCAAGGACGGCCCCCTGTGGGGCAGCGGCTTCTTCGTCGCGCCCGGCTGGGTGGTGACCGCCGCACACGTGCTGCGCCGGCACCTCGCGGCGGACCGCGACGCCGTGTTCCGCGTGCGTGGCGAGGGCATCGACGCCGAGGCCCGGCTCGCCGAGTGGCTGATCACCGACCCGCACCGCCCCAAGGTCCCGCTGGCCGAGGACCTGGCCCTGGTCCGGCTGACCGGCGACCCCGACGAGCACCCGCACGAATGCGTCTGGCTCACCGACCGCGCCGCCCGCAACTCCGGCGCCCTCAAAGCCTGCGGCTACTTCCCCGGCCCGCCCGAGGCCCACTTCCGCATGGTCGACGCCGTCGTCAACGGCCAGGAGGACACCCACGGGCTGATCATCAAGCCCGACGTCGAGTTCACCGGCGGCATGTCGGGCGGTCCGCTGCTCGACCCGGAGACGGGAGCGGTCGTCGGGCTGATCAAGTCGCGGCGCACGGACAAGGACGGCGGGAAGGCCGTCGCGATCGGCGCACTGCGCCGGTTCGGGGAGACGTACCGCACGGTCATGGCCGCCCACGACCGCTGGCACGGCCAGGAGCCGATGTCGGAGAGCGGCGACAACTGGATCGACCTCCAGGGCGGGCCGCCGGCCGAGCACGGCGCGGTCTGGACACCCCGCGACCGCCGCACGGCGCTCGCCCTGCTGGCCGCGCTGCCGCCCCCGCCCGACGAGCCCACCGTCCGCATCATCGCCAAGGAGGCCCGCAGCGGCACCGTGTGGGTCGGCGGCACCCCCGAACTGCGGACCTGGCGCGACGGCCACGGACTGCTCTACGAGGGCAGCACCCCGCTCGACCCGCTCACCTTCCTGCGCTATCTCACCCTCGTCGAGGCCCACGCCCGCACCCGCGATGCCGGCAGCCCCGCCCTCGTCGACTGGATCGCCCAGCGCCTGCGCCGGGACGGCCGCCGCCACCTGCACGCCCTCGTCAAGGACGCCGCCCTGCCCGAGGGACTGGAACCGCCGGCCCGGAACGACGGCCCGGACCGCGTCGTCATCCCCTATCCCGGCCCCGGCGAGGGCCCCGTCGTGGCCCTGGTGCTCGACCCGGTGATCGGCGCACGGCCGGTCCGCTTCTTCTGGCAGATCTGGTACGACGACGGCGACGGTCTGCCCGAGCTGCACGAGACGGACGGCTCGGTGCACGGGTACCGGCCCGACGAACTCGTCCAGGCGCTGCGCCTCCCGCTGGGCGGGCTGCTGGAGTCCAAGGACCGGCACGGGCACCCCGTACCGCTCGAAGTCGCCCTGCCCGTCGACCACTTCGACACGGCCGTGCACCGGTGGCGGTTCGACGACATCGCCCAGCTGAACGACCCCGGCCACCTGGGCGCACGCCGCCGTGTGGTGCTGCGCGCCCTTGAGCGCCGGGGAGAACCGGACAATCTCTGGACGGAACGCTGGCACGGCATGACGGCCGGACGCCGCTTCCAGGGCTGGCGCATGCCCCCGTCCGGCGCCGTGGACGGCACCGGCTACCGCCGGGCCGAGCGCGACCGGATTCCCATGATGTGCCGCCCCGCCGGACAGGGCATCGGGCGCGTCGCCATGAACCACGCCCTGGCCGGCGGCCACGGCGTGGCGCTGTGGTACATCGGCAGCCATCCCGAGCGGGGCTGCCTGCCGGAGTGCGACACGCTCCACGCGCGCGTGGAGAAGTTCCTCGAAACGCTCGGCTCGCTGGACGAACTCCCCGACCGGCTGCGGCACGTACGGCAGGACATCAGCGAGCAGCGCGCCGACAGCGACTGGGCCGAACCCCTCGCCCTCCTGTTCGACGATCCTCGCCGGCCCCTGCCCGGCGAGGAGACCGAACCCGTGGACGCGCCCCTGTGACCGCGACAGGCCACTGGCCGAAACCGCCTGTGTGCCAAGGCCGTTCCGGGTATGTTCCCAGGGGCCCGTTGCGGGCGCACGACGCCCCCGTCGGCCAGGCCGTGGACCACCACCGACCGTCGACGAGGAGCACCTCATGAGCGAGTGGTTCATCTATCAGGGCATCGGACGTCCGGATCCGGACAGGATCGACCAGCTGCCCGAGCCGCCCCCCTGGCGGGCGTTCGATGCCCCGCCCGTCGACTACCAGGTGCCGGAGCTCGACTCCTCCACCCACCGCAGGCTCGGCGCGCGCACCGTCCCGCTGCCCGTCCAGGACCCCGACGCCCTGGAACTCGTCAACGCCGCCCTGTACTTGAGGCGCCCCCTGCTCGTCACCGGCGAACCCGGCGTCGGCAAGTCCACGCTGGCCCACTCCGTCGCCTACGAGCTCGATCTCGGCCGTGTCCTGGAGTGGCCGATCGTCAGCCGCAGCGAGCTGCGCGACGGCCTCTACAGCTACGACGCCATCGGCCGCCTCCAGGACGCCCAACTGCCCGGCGAGGCCGCGTCCCAGGACATCGGCCGGTACATCAAGCTCGGCCCGCTCGGCACCGCGCTGCTCGCCGCCGACAAGCCCCGCGTGCTGCTCATCGACGAACTCGACAAGAGCGACATCGACCTGCCCAACGACCTCCTCAACGTCCTGGAGGAGGGCCGGTTCACCATCCCCGAGCTCAAGCGCATCGCCGACCGCACCCCCGAGGTCCGGGTCCTCACCGACGACGGTCGCCGGGTCACCGTGACGGAGGGGCAAGTCCGGTGCCGCGCCTTCCCCTTCGTGGTCATGACCAGCAACCGCGAGCGCGAGTTCCCGGCCGCGCTGCTGCGCCGCTGCATCCCGCTCGACCTCAAGGCCCCGCGCGACGAACGCCTCGCCGCCCTCGTCCAGGCACACTTCGGCCCCGGCTCCTACGACGACAACCACGACCTCGTCGACCAGTTCGTGCAGGCCGAGACGGACGGCGCGCTGCGCCCGACCGACCAGCTGCTGAACGCCATCTTCCTCGCCCAGCACACCGCCCGGGAGTCCGGCCGGCGCCGCGAGGAGATCTCCGAGCTGCTGATGCAGCCCCTCGACCGGGGGCCGCGGTAACCGATGTCCTCCCGCGCTCCCGGCATCCCGACCGGCGACGTGAGCACCGTGCTCACGGCGCTGGTCGCCCGTATGCGGGACGCGGGCCTCGCACCCGGGGTCGAGGAACTCGCGGACGCGCTGTGGCTGGCCCAGTGGCTGCCGGCACCGGCACGGCGGTCCGGCCCGACCGGCACACCACCGCCCCCCGACGACGAACCGTCTCCCGGCAGCGGCACGACACCGGTCGGCCCGCCGCGCACCCCGCGCCTGCCCGCCGACCAGCCCGCACCGCAACCACCCGACAGCGCACGGCTGTTCGCGCCCGGCCCGGGCGGCGACGGTACCGACACCGGGATGACCCCGGTCCGCGTCCCGGCCGCGCCCGCCCTGCCCGAACCCCTCGCCCTGCAACGCGGGTTACGGCCCCTCCAGCGGTACCGCGCGCCGGTACGGCCCGTACCGCGCACCCTCGACGAGCACGCCACCGCCCAACGCGCCGCCGAGTCCGGACTCGTCCTGCCCGTCCTGCGCACCGACCGGCGCCGCGAGGCCCGCCTGCTGCTTCTCATGGACGTCTCCACCTCCACCGTCGTATGGCAGCAGGCCCTCGACGAGCTGCGTCAGGTCTGCGCCCGCGCCGGAGCCTTCCGCGAGGTACAGGTGCGCTATCTGCACGAGTCGCCCGGCGGCCGGCCCGGCTTCGCCGCCGTCCCCGACCCGGGTGCCGTCCTGTCCGCGCCCGAGCAGCTCAGCGATCCGACCGGGCGGCGCGTCACCCTGGTCCTCAGCGACTGCGCGGGGCCCATGTGGCGCAGCGGCCGGGTGCAGCGGCTGCTGCACCGCTGGGCCACGACGGCGCCCGTGGCCGTCGTACAGCCGCTGCCGCAGCGCATGTGGCTGCGCACCCATCTGCCCGCCCGGCGCGGACTGCTGCACCGGCAGGAAGGGCCCGCCGGGACGCTCACCTTCCGGCCCGACCGGGGGCGGGCGCAGGCCGGGGCGCTGCCGGTGCCCGTGCTGGCGCTGCGCCGGGAGTCGGTGGAGGGCTGGGCGCGGCTGGTGTCCGGCGCCACGGGCCAGTCGCTGGCGGCGGCGGCCGGATGGGTACGGGCGGACCACCCCGTGTCCGGGGCGCCGGTGCGCGCTGCCGAGGAACGCACGGCGGCCGAGCGCGTCAACGTGTTCTGGCGCCCGGCGTCCTCCGACGCGCGCCGGCTGGCGGTCTACCTGTCGGCGGTGCCGCTGTACCTGCCGGTGATGCAGCTCGTCCAGCACGCCATGCTCGCCGGGAGCGGGCCCGACGTCCTGTCCGAGGTCCTGCTCAGCGGGCTGCTGCGCCGCCGGGAGGACGCGGACGACCCACGCGCCGTGCGCTACGACTTCCTGCCCGGCGTGGCCACCGAGCTGCGCTCCCGGCTGACCGTCGACGACGTGGAACTGCTGTTCAAGCACTGCTCCGAGTACGTGGAACGGAAGTTCGGACGCAGCGCGCGGAACTTCCCCGCGCTGGCCGGGGCGTTCCTGCGGGGCGCCGTGCCGCCGGACGCTCGGACCGCGCCGGGGGAGCGGGAACCGGCCGGGCTGCGGGCCTTCGCCGAGGTCTCGGCCGAGGTGCTGCGGGACCTGGGGGCGCGGCTGCCGGCACCGGTGGCGGTGGGCACCGGGCACACGGCGGCGGAACTGCTGGAGCTGGGGCGACGGGCCCTCGCGCGGTTCCACGGGGAAGGGCTTGCGCGGGAACTCGACGCCGCCGTCGGGTACTTTCAGCAGGCGCTGGCGTCCGCGCGGTCGGACTGGGAAGGGAACACGGCGAGCGAGGAGCTGGCCGACGCGCTGCTCACCCGCTGGCGGGTGCGGCGCGTCGGGGACGACCTCGGGGAGGCGTGGGAGGTTGTCCAGGGCGTCTTCTCCGCGCGCGGGCGACTCGTCCTCGGCGGCGTGAGCTGGGCGCAGGCGCAGGAGGTGCGCGCTGCGGGGATCGACTTCGACGGCATCCCGGAAAGCCTTCGGGTGTGGGCGCGGCGGAAGCGGGGGTCCACCGAGCGCGCCCTGCACGTGCTGCTGTACCTGGCCGACCTGAGCCTCACCGCGGCGCTGGAGGACACGGCCGCCGGGGACGCGGAGCGCACGGCCGCCGCGGAGGCGCTGGCGTTCGTACGGCGGGCCGTGGGGGAGCTGGGGCCGCGCCGGGGGAACGACACCCGGTCCTGGTACGTCGGCCACCTGGAGCGGGCCGTCGCGGCGGCCGAGGCATGGCTCGGCCTGGCACCTTCCGCGCAGGGCCTGGCCGTATGCGGGCGGCTGTGGCTGGATCTGGCCCGTCACTACGACGAGGAGCCCGCGCGGGCAGCCGCCGCGAACGCCGTCGACGACCTCATGCACGCGGTTCGTGACGAGACCGCGCTGCCGGACGCCGAGCGCTGCCGGATCTGGCTGGACGTGGCGTCCGCCGCCGAGATCCCGCAGGCCCACAGCGACGAGCACCTGGCGACGCACGCGGTGGACCAGGCGCTCCGGGCGGCCGGCGACGACCCGGAACTCCGGCTCGAAAGCCTGCTGCGGGTCGCACAGAGCCATGGGGACCGCCGCTCCATGCCCGACGACCTGACCCGGCTGGACCGTGCCGTCGGCGCATGGGGCGAGGCCGTCCAACTGCTGGACGAGGACGACCCCCGGCGGCCGGAGGTGCTGACCCAGCTCGGCCGGGCCCTCCACCGCCGGTTCAGCCTGCACAGGAATCCCGACGACATCTCCGGGAGCATCGAGTACCTGCGCCAGGCGGTGGACGCGTCCCTGCCGGACGACCCCCGGCTCGGCCGGCGCCGCCGGCACCTGGGAGACGCCTACGAGAGCCGCTACCGCCTGAGCGACGTCCTGACCGACCTGTACGAGGCCAGCTGGCTGTTCGCCGAGGCCGTGCGCGGCTCCGCCGACGATCCGGCGTTCCTCGCGCAGTGCTGGGAGAGCCGCGGAACCGCTGCCGTGTTGCTGTTCGAGCGCACGGGAGCGATCACGCACCTGCACACGGCGATCGACTTCTTCAACAGGGCCGTCGAGTACGCCGAGGAGGCCGACGACCCCGAGCTGGCGGCCTCGGCGCTCACCGGCCGTGGTCAGGCGCGGGCACGGCAGGGCAGGCCGAGGACGGCCCGCGGCGACTACGTCCGTGCCCTCGGCCTGACGAAGAACCGCGACCGCGCCCGCCGCATCCGGACGCACATCGACCGCCTGCCCCTGGAAACGGCCGACGAGTGACCCTCCCCGCCGACGACACCCGCATACCCCTCCCGGAGCTGGCACCGCCCGACCACACCGACCACCCGGTATTGGCCGCGATCCTCGCCGAACTCCGTTCCCGCGAAGGGGAGTCCACCGTCGTCGCACACTACGAGGACGCGCCGTGACAACCCACCCGGCATGGCCGTACGCCACCCTGGACACCCGCGCCCACGAACCCGTCCCGTTCCGGCAGTTCGTGCTGAAGGTGCACGGCCGGTGCAACCTCGACTGCACCTACTGCTATCTGTACCAGGGCCCCGACCACGGCTGGCGCGACCGCCCGGCGAGCACCTCCGCAGCCACCATGCGCCGCACGGCAGAGCGCATCGCCGAGCACGTCCGCGCCCACCGCCTCGACGCCGTCCGCATCGAACTCCACGGCGGGGAACCCCTCCTCACCGGCCCCGGTCCCGTCCTCGCCTACACCGAGGCCGTGCGGGACGCCGTACGCGAGGCCGTACGCCAGGGCGCTCCCGACGCCGCCGGCTGCGAGGTCACCGCCACCGTGCAGACCAACGGCACCCGCCTCACCCCCGACACGCTCGACCGCCTCCGCGCCGCGGGCATCCGCGTCGGCCTCAGCCTCGACGGCGGCCGGGCCGCGCACAACGCCCGCCGCGTCGACCACGCAGGCCGCCCCGCCTGGCCGGCCGCCCGTGCGGCGGCGCGGCGGCTGGCCGCGCGGCCGGACTCGTACGCGGGAATCCTCTGCACGATCGACCTCGCCGCGGACCCGCTGGACGTCTACCGCTCGCTCCTCGCACTGTGCCCGCCCGGCGTCGACTTCCTCCTGCCGCACGCCAACTGGGGCGGGCGGACCCCCGGACGGCACCGGCCCGCCCCCACCCCTTACGGCGACTGGCTCGCCGACGTCTTCGACGCCTGGTGGGACGCGCCCCGAGTGCCGACGCGGATACGGCTGTTCCAGGAGATCGCCGCCCTCCTCCTCGGCACCGCGAGCCGGCCGTGGGTGTCTCGCCGCTGGCCGCCGTCGTCGTGGAGACGGACGGTGCCATCGAGCAGGTCGACGCGCTGCGGTCGGCGTACGCGGGAGCTTCCGGGACCGGTCTCGACGTGTACCGGGACTCCTTCGACGACGCCCTGCGCCATCCCGGCATCGCGGCCAGGCAGTTGGGGGAGCGGGCGCTGGCCGAGGAGTGCAGGGGCTGCCCGGTGGGGAAAGTGTGCGGCGGCGGCAACTATGTGCACCGGTACGCTCCTGGCACCGGGTTCCGGCACCCCAGCGTCTACTGCGCCGACCTCGAACGGCTCATCCGGCACATCGCCCGCCGAATGACCAAAACCATGCGCAACTCGGCCTCTCCCAAGTCGATTTGACGCACAATCGAATAGCCTGTGCACACTCGTGACCAGGTTCAGTCGAAGGGGAACGGCTAGATGGCGGCGGAACTCGGACACGTCACGGTGGTTTTCGCCGGGCAGAGCGAGTCCTGGGCCAAGTGGATCGACCACCAGATCCGGGCCGCGGGACGGAGCACCACGCTGGTGCGGTGGAACCCCCTGCGGCAGCCGCCGACACCCGAGGTGTTCGCCAACCTGCTGAGCGCGCCGGGCCGCTTCCTGCTCGTGATCGACGACTGGCACGAGCGGCTGGGCGACGAGTGGTTCGAGGCCTGGGCCGAGGCGCTGCGGCAGGTGCTCCCGGTCTACGGGGACCGCATGGCCGCCGTGAGCATCACCGCCCGCCCCCTGCCCGAGGCCGTCATCGCCCTCGCCCCCGTCGAACTGCGCGGCCTGAGACCCGAGGTGGCGTCCAGCCGCGTCCTGGAGTGCGCCGGCATACCCGCCCCCGGCACCCTGATCGACCTGCGCCGGGGCCCCCGCTTCCCCGACGACCCGCCGGACGTCTGGCAGGTCCCGCGCCGCAACCGCCGCTTCATCGGCCGCACCGAACTCCTGGAGAAGGTCTACGGCGCCCTCTCCGCCGCCGGATCCGACGGCGCCGCCGTCGCCCTGCAGGGTCCCGGCGGCATCGGCAAGTCCCAACTGGCCCTGGAATACGTCCACCGCTTCGCCGGCGAGTACGACATCGTCTGGTGGGTCAACGCCGCCCAACGCGTCACCGCCCGCCAGCAGTTCGCCGAGCTCGCGCCCGCCCTCGACCTGCCGGACGCCGGTGATCTCGCGGCCACCATCACCGCCGTACGCCGGGAACTCGACAGCACCGCCCGGCCCTGGCTGCTCGTCCTGGACGGCGCCGGCGACCCCGAGCGGGTGCTCGACCTCGTGCCCGAGGGACGCGGCCACCTCCTGGTCACCACCCACCGCAGCGAGTGGGGCGCCCACGCCGAGAACATCGCCGTACCGGCCTTCGAGCGCCGGGAGAGCGTCGCCTTCGTCGAGCGCCGCACGGCACGCCTCAGCGACGCCCAGGCCGCCCGCCTCGCCGAGGCCGTGGAGGACGTCCCCCTGCTGCTCGACCAGACCGCCGCCTGGCTCGACATCAACCCGGCCGCCCCGGTCGACGCCTACATCCGCGACATCCGCGAGGGACGGCCCGACCGCTTCGGCGTCATGCCCTCCGGCCAGTACCGGGAGAGCTTCGAGGTCGCCTGGGCGAAGCTCCTCAACACCCTGCGCGAGGGCTCCGAGTCGGCCTGGCAACTGCTCAACCTGCTGGTGTGCTTCTCCCACGACGTGGTCCCCGTACGACTGCTGCAGACCGCCCGGCACGGCGATCTGCCGCCCGAGCTGGCCGAGCTGAGCGCCGAGCCCAGCAGCTGGAACACCGCCCTGCGCAGACTCTCCGAGATCACCTCCATGCGCATCGAGTACGAGCCCGGCCCGCGCATGGACGCCCAGACCGTCGGCACCCTGCGCATGCACCGGCTCTTCCACCGCTTCGTACGGTCCATCCAGTCGCCCGCCGACGCCGAGCGCTACTCCGCCGCCGCCCGCAAGGTCCTCGTCTCCGCCGACCCGCGCGACTCCTCCTCGCCCGGCAACTGGGCCCGCTACGCGGCGCTCATCCCGCACCTGGAACCCTCCCGCGCCCTGGAGTCCACCGACGACGACGTCCGCGAACTCGTCCTGAACTGCATCGAATACCTGCGGATGCGCGGCGAGTACCTGGAGGGCTGGGAACTCAGCCGCAAGACCGTCGACCACTGGCGGGCCACCTCCGGCGGCACCGACCGCTCGGTGCTCGTCGCCGTCCACCAACTCGCCAACATGCTGCGCCGACTCGGCCGGTACGAGGACGCCGAGACCGTCGGCCGCGACATCCTGGCCCGTCTCGAACGTGCCGACTCGGTACGCCCGATCGAGGTCATCCGCGCCCGCGACGGCCTCGGCGGCACCCTCATGGCGCTCGGCCGGTACGCCGAGGCCCGCGCCCTGTTCGAGGAGGCCGCCGCGACCGCCGTCGCCGAACTCGGCGCCGAGCAGGTGCCGCGCACCCTCGCCATCCGCAGCAACCTCGCCGTCGCCGTCGGCCTCCAGGGCCATTACACCGAGTCGCTCGCCCTGCACCGCAAGGTCTTCGAGGCCCGCGTGGACGTCCTCGGCGGACGCGACCCGCTCACCCTCAACTCCGCGCTGCGCACCGCCTGGATGCTGCGCCTGCTCGGCAACTACCGCGAGGCGCTGGTCATCCAGGGCCACAACTCCCGCGTCCACAGCCAGGTCCTGGACCGCACCCACAGCCAGACCCTGCTCGCCGAGCACAACCTCGCCCTGTGCGCCCGCCGCGTCGGGGACCTGCAGTTCGCGCACGCCCTGCTGCGCAGCGTCCGCGAGAAGCTGATCCGCCGCCGCGGCCCGCTGCACCCCGAGACGCTGATGGTCTCCTGCGACTACGCGATGCTCCTGCGCGACCTGGACCGCACCGAGGAGGCGCGGGACCTGGCCGAGGCCACGGCCACCCACTACGCCGCCCAGCTCGGCGACCGCCACCCGTACGCGATCGGCGCGCGGGACAACGTCGCCACCGTCATGCGGGACCTGGGGGAGACGCGGGCCGCGCTGGAGCTGTCCCGGTGGACCGTGCGGCAGATGCGGCGCGCGGTCGGCCGGAACCACCCGTGGACGATCGGCTGCGCCAAGAACGAGATCGCCGCGCTGGCCGCCGAGGGCGAGAGGGAGGCGGCGGCGACGCTGGGCCGGGAGACAGCCGACCGCTCCGCGCGGGCCCTGGGCGACGGGCACCTCCTCACCATCAGCCTGCGGGCCGGCCTGGCGCTGGACCTGGCCGAACTGGGGGAACGGGAGGAGGCCGAGACCCTGCACCAGGACGCGGTCGCCCGCCTCACCTCCCTCCTCGGCGCCGACCACCCCCACACCCGCCGCATCCTGGAACGGCACCGGCCCTACTGGGACTTCGAGCCCCAGCCCATCTGACCGCACGCCGAAGGGCCCGGCCCCCAACGGGGACCGGGCCCTTCGAGCGTGCCGGTGAGGCTTACGCCTCGAACACCTCACGCACCAGCTGCTCCTGCTCGGCCTGGTGGCGCTTGGCGGAGCCGACCGCCGGGGACGAGCCGTGCGGACGGGAGATGCGCCGCAGGCGCTCGCCGTGCGGGACCTCCGCGCCGACCGCCAGGTCCAGGTGGTCGATGAGGTTCAGGGCGATGAACGGCCACGCACCCTGGTTCGCCGGCTCCTCCTGGGCCCACAGGTACTTCTCGGCGTTCGGGTACTTGGCGATCTCGGCCTGGAGCTCGGCACCCGGCAGCGGGTACAGGCGCTCGATGCGGATGATCGCCGTGTCCGTGGCGCCGCGCTTCTGACGCTCGGCCTCCAGGTCGTAGTAGACCTTGCCGGCGCAGAAGACGACCTTCCGGACCGCGGCCGGGTCCACCGTGGTGTCGCCGATGACCGGGCGGAACTGGCCCGTCGTGAACTCCTCCGCCTTCGACGCCGCGGCCTTCAGACGCAGCATCGACTTCGGGGTGAAGACGACCAGCGGCTTGTGGTGCGGGTTGTGCACCTGCCACCGCAGGAGGTGGAAGTAGTTCGACGGCAGGGTCGGCATCGCGACCGTCATGTTGTTCTGCGCGCAGAGCTGGAGGAACCGCTCCGGGCGGGCCGAGGAGTGGTCCGGACCCTGACCCTCGTAGCCGTGCGGGAGGAGCAGCGTGACGCCGCTCGTCTGGCCCCACTTCTGCTCCGCCGACGAGATGAACTCGTCCACGACCGTCTGGGCGCCGTTGACGAAGTCGCCGAACTGCGCCTCCCACATCACCAGGGACTCGGGGCGGGCCAGCGAGTAGCCGTACTCGAAGCCCATCGCCGCGTACTCGGACAGCAGGGAGTTGTAGACGTTCAGCCGCGCCTGGTCCTCGGAGAGGTACATCAGCGGCGTGAACTCGTCGCCCGTCTCGCGGTCGATGATCACCGCGTGGCGCTGGCCGAAGGTGCCGCGCTGGGAGTCCTGGCCGGCGAGGCGGACCGGGACGCCCTCCAGGAGCAGCGAACCGATGGCGAGGGTCTCGCCCATGCCCCAGTCGATCGTGCCGTCCTCGACCATCGTCGCGCGGCGCTGCAGCTGCGGCAGCAGACGCGGGTGGACGGTGATGTGGTCCGGGACGTTGACCTGGGACTCGGCGATCCGCTTGACGACCTCGGCGGAGACCGCGGTGTTCACGGCCACCGGGAACTCGGCCTGCGGGTCCGAGGGCTCGACCGAGGACGGCTGCGAGGTGGCCTCGCGGACCTCGGTGAAGACCTTCTCCAGCTGGCCCTGGTAGTCCTGCAGCGCCTGCTCGGCCTCTTCCAGGGTGATGTCGCCGCGACCGATGAGGGACTCGGTGTAGAGCTTGCGCACCGAGCGCTTCTTGTCGATCAGGTCGTACATCAGCGGCTGGGTGAACGCCGGGTTGTCCGACTCGTTGTGACCGCGGCGGCGGTAGCAGATGAGGTCGATCACGACGTCCTTGTTGAACGCCTGACGGAACTCGAACGCCAGCCGGGCAACGCGGACGACCGCCTCGGGGTCGTCGCCGTTCACGTGGAAGATCGGCGCCTCGATCATGCGCGCCACGTCGGTGGCGTACATCGAGGAGCGCGACGACTCGGGAGCCGCCGTGAAGCCGACCTGGTTGTTGATGACGATGTGGACCGTGCCGCCGGTGCGGTAGCCCCGCAGCTGCGACATGTTCAGGGTCTCGGCCACCACGCCCTGGCCCGCGAAGGCCGCGTCGCCGTGCAGGGCCACCGGCAGGACCGTGAAGTCCGTGCCGCCCTTGTTGATGATGTCCTGCTTGGCGCGCGCGACGCCCTCCAGGACCGGGTCCACCGCCTCCAGGTGCGAGGGGTTCGCGACCAGGGAGACCTTGATCTGCTCGCCGTCCAGGCCGGTGAAGGTGCCCTCGGCGCCCAGGTGGTACTTCACGTCGCCGGAGCCGTGCATCGACTTCGGGTCGAGGTTGCCCTCGAACTCGCGGAAGATCTGCGCGTACGACTTGCCGACGATGTTCGCCAGGACGTTCAGCCGGCCGCGGTGGGCCATGCCGATGACGACCTCGTCCAGACGGGACTCGGCGGCGGAGTCGAGGACCGCGTCCAGCAGCGGGATGACGGACTCGCCGCCCTCCAGCGAGAAGCGCTTCTGGCCGACGTACTTCGTCTGCAGGAAGGTCTCGAAGGCCTCCGCCGCGTTCAGCCGGCGCAGGATGCGCAGCTGCTCCTCGCGCTCCGGCTTGGTGTGCGCGCGCTCGATGCGGTCCTGGATCCACTTGCGCTGCTTGGGGTCCTGGATGTGCATGAACTCGACGCCGGTGGTGCGGCAGTACGAGTCGCGCAGCACGCCGAGGATGTCGCGCAGCTTCATCAGCGACTTGCCGGCGAAGCCGCCGACCGCGAACTCGCGCTCCAGGTCCCACAGGGTGAGGCCGTGCTCGGTGATGTCCAGGTCGGGGTGCTTGCGCTGGCGGTACTCCAGCGGGTCGGTGTCGGCCATGACGTGGCCGCGGACCCGGTAGGAGTGGATCAGCTCGAAGACGCGGGCGGCCTTGGTGACGTCGTCGTCGTGGGACGCGTCGATGTCCTTGAGCCAGCGGACCGGCTCGTAGGGGATGCGCAGCGACTCGAAGACCTCGTCGTAGAAGCCGTTCTCGCCGAGCAGGAGGTTGGCGACGATCCGCAGGAACTCGCCGGAGGCGGCGCCCTGGATGACCCGGTGGTCGTAGGTCGACGTGAGCGTCATGACCTTGGAGATGCCGAGCTTGTTCAGGGTGTCCTGGGAGGTGCCCTGGAACTCCGCCGGGTAGTCCATGGAGCCGACGCCCATGATGACCGACTGACCGGGCATCAGACGCGGCACCGAGTGGACGGTGCCCAGGCCGCCGGGGTTGGTCAGGGAGACCGTCACCCCGGTGAAGTCGTCCATGCCGAGCTTGCCCTCGCGGGCGCGGCGGACGATGTCCTCGTAGGCCTGCCAGAACTCGAAGAAGTTCAGCGTCTCGGCCTTCTTGATGCCCGCGACGACCAGCTGGCGGTCGCCGTTGGGCTTCACCAGGTCGATGGCGAGGCCGAAGTTGATGTGCTCCGGCTTGACCAGGGTCGGCTTGCCGTCCTTCTCCGCGAAGGAGTAGTTCATCGACGGCATGGCCTTGATGGCCTGCACCATCGCGTAGCCGATGAGGTGGGTGAAGGAGATCTTCCCGCCCCGGGCCCGCTTGAGGTGGTTGTTGATGACGATGCGGTTGTCGAAGAGCAGCTTCACCGGGACCGCGCGCACGGACGTGGCCGTGGGCACCTCCAGCGAGGCGTTCATGTTCTTCGCGACGGCGGCGGCCGGACCGCGCAGCGTCACCAGCTCGGGACCGGCCGGGGCCTCGGCGGCGGGCGCGGCCTGCGCGGCCGGCTTGGCAGCCGGCTTGGCGGCGGGCTTCGCCTGGGCCGGAGCCGGGGCGGCGGCCTGCTGGGGAGCCGCGGCCGCGGGCTTCGGGGCCGAGGGAGCCGGTGCGGGCACCGACGGAGCCGCGGGGGCGGCCGGAGCGGCGGGGGCCGCCGGGGCCGGCGCCTGCGTGGCGGGCGCGGGGGCGGCGGGCGCCCCCGGCTTGTAGTCGGCGAAGAAGTCCCACCAGGCTCGGTCCACCGAGTTCGGGTCCTGGAGGTACTGCTGATAGATCTCGTCGACGAGCCACTCATTGGGTCCGAACGCGGCAGCGGGGTTCTTGCCCGCTTGGTCGGTGTCGGTCGAGATGCTCGATGAGTTACTGGGGGACTGTGGCGACACGGCGGCAACCGCCCTCTTCCGCTTCACAAGGTGATGGACAGCGGGAATAAAGGCTACGCCTCCATCACCGAGAAGGTCAGTCCGGGCCCGTTCATCGTCGCGTAAGTCACATCGGAAAGCGTGTTTCGGTCCTGGAAATGGCGGGAAACAAGCGTGGTTCCGGTGCGTCAGGGAAGCGTCGACCGGGACCCGGCGCACGGAAGGCGCGGGCCTCTGCCTGATCACACGTGTCCGGCTGCCCGGACGCCCGTGGATCTTGGGGCTCCGCCTCGAACTTTACGTCAACTTGGCAGAGAAGGCTCTCCCGGAAGAGTGACAAGAATCCGGCAACCCCGATCGGATTCGGCCACTCCGATCCTGCCGCCGTGCAGATCGACGGCCCAGCGCGCGATGGCCAGGCCCAGGCCCGTGCCGCCGTCGCTGCCCGGCCCGTGCGGAGCGCTCACCGCACCCCGGTTGAACCGCTCGAACACCCGGTGCCACTCCGACTTCGGGATGCCCGGCCCCTCGTCCAGGACCTCCAGCTCCAGCGACTCCGGCAGGCTCCCGCGCCGGGCCCTGACGGTCACCCGGCCGTGCGCCGGGCTGTGCTTGACCGCGTTGTCGATGAGATTCGCCACGACCTGGTGGATGCGCTCGGGGTCCGCGTGCGCGGTCAGCTCCGGCGGCGAGACGTCCAGGTGCAGATGCACGTCCGTACGCGTGTGGCTGCCGGAGCCCGAGGCCATGCCCGCGCGCGCGGACGCCACCATGCCGGCCTCCTTCAGCACGCCCGACAGGTACGGCCACACCTCGAAACGGCGCCTGCGCAGCGGCACGACGCCGTTGTCCAGCCGGGACAGGTCCAGCAGCGTCTCCACCAGCCGGCCCAGCCGGTCCGTCTGCTTCAGCGCCGTGCGCATCGTCTCGGGGTCGGCCTCGGTGACACCGTCGACGATGTTCTCCAGGACCGCCCGCAGGCCCGCGATGGGGGTGCGCAGCTCGTGCGAGACGTTCGCGACGAGCTCCTTGCGCTGGCGGTCCTGGGCCTCCAGCTCGTCGGCCATACGGTTGATCGTCTCGGCCAGGTCGCCCAGCTCGTCCCGGCGGTTCTCCCGCACCCGGCGCGTGTAGTCGCCGTGCGAGATGGACCGGGCCACCGCGTTCATCTCGTCCAGCGGGGCGGTCAGCGAGTGCGCCACGAACTGTGTGATCAGCAGCGTGGCGATCATCGAGAACACCGTGATGAAGCGCAGCTCCGTCTCGGTGCGCGCGGCGATCATCAGCAGACCGGTGGTGATCAGCACCGAGACGACGACCAGTGCACCCAGCTTGGTCTTGACCGAGAACGGACGTACCCCGCCCCAGGGCTCCCCGGGGGCTTTCCGCGCGGGCGGCCCGCCGCTCATGGCGTCGGGGTCTCCAGGGCGTAGCCCACACCGTGCACGGTGCGGATCCGCTCGGCGCCGATCTTCCGGCGCAGGGCCTTGATGTGGCTGTCGACGGTACGGGTGCCGGAGGCGTCCGCCCAGTCCCACACCTCCGCGAGCAACTGCTCGCGCGAGAGCACCGCGCGCGGGGTGTTCGCCAGGCAGACGAGCAGGTCGAACTCGGTGGGCGTCAGATGGACGTCCTCCGAGCGCACCCGCACCCTGCGCTGCGCGTGGTCGATCTCCAGCTCGCCCAGGCGCAGGATGCCGCTCCGGGGGGTCGTCGCGGCGAGCGCCGCCCGCTCCACCCGGCGCAGCAGTACGTGCACGCGTGCCGCCAGCTCCCGCATCGAGAACGGCTTGGTCATGTAGTCGTCGGCGCCGACGCCGAGCCCGACCAGCATGTCGGTCTCGTCGTCGCGCGCGGTCAGCATCAGCACGGGCACCGGCCGGGCGGCCTGTACGCGGCGGCAGACCTCCAGGCCGTCGAAGCCCGGCAGCATGATGTCGAGGATCAGCAGGTCGGGCTGCCAGGCCTCCGCCGTGTCGACGGCCGCCGGCCCGTCGCCCGCGGTCTGCACGAGGAACCCCTCGGCGCGCAGGCGGGCCGCGATGGCGTCCACGATGGTCTGATCGTCCTCGACCACCAGGACCCGACGCTGAGCGCCGGGGGTCGCCGCCGTGCCGTTGTGGGAGGTGTGTGTCTGCTCCATCGCCCGCCCCTGAAGTTGCTTTCCGGAATCCGTGGGGTGATCCGTTTGTCTGGCACATGTCTGCGCATGCCTGCGATTGACGCTTGAATGATCCGCGCCAGGGAAGCAGCGTACGGGGAGTCGCCGCAGCTCGGCTATCCAGGTCCGACGCCGATGTGCACGACGTCGGGAACGCCCCGGGCAACGGGGATCTCTTCGGTACGCACCTGCTGGAACCCGGCATTCCGCAAGGTTTCTTCGAATTCCGGAGAGGGCTGCGCGGACCATACGGCGAGCACTCCGCCGGGCCTCAACACCCGTGCGCAGTCCGCCAGTCCGGCGGCCGAGTACAGCCCGTGGTTTCCTTCGGTGACGGTCCAGTCGGGCCCGTTGTCGATGTCGAGACACAGCGCGTCGAACGTGTCGTATGTCTCATTGACGTATCTGACCAGGTCCGTTTCGAGGATCTCGGTGCGCGCGTCGGCCAGGGCCGGGGCGGAGAGCACGGAGAGCGGGCCGGTGAGATGCCAGTCGATGACGGCGCGTTCGCGCTCGACGACGGCGATCCGGCCCCACCGGGGGTTCGCGGCGGCATGTGCGAGCGAGAACCCCACGCCGAGCCCGCCGATCAGCACGCTCGGCGACGGCCGGCCGTCGAGGGCGTCGAGCGCCGCGTCGACCAGCCGCCGCTCCGACCGGCCGTCGGAGGTGTCCATCAGGAAACAGCCGTTGACGATGATCTGGAGCAGCTCGCCGTGCCGGCGCAGCACGACCTCGCCGTGCGGACCCTCGCGACGGTCCAGGACTTCGGGGGTGTCGTTGGCGGTGGGCATCGGTCCATCCTGGCAGGTCGGCGGTGCTGTCACAGGGATTTGCCGGGGGCTCGGCCGGGGCTCCTACGAGCGCCTCGCCGCCGCCAGCTCCCGCGCCAACCCCTCGATGCCGAGCCTGCGTTCCTGCCCCGCGTCCGCCCGGTGGAGCAGGTTCGTCAGCTGGTAGGGGTCGGTGTGCAGGTCGTAGTACTCGCGGAAGAGGACCCGGCCGTCGCCCTTCGTCGGCCGGCCGCGGTCGTCGAGGCGGGTGCGGTAGTACTCGGTGTACTGCTCCGCCTTGCCGATGTACGAGGCCCAGGTGTGGATCGGCTTCGGGTCCTGTTGGTTCCACCACCACTCGGCCAGCAGGTACGTCCGGTCGTTGCGCGGGTCGAGGAGCGAGTGGCCGTCGTGGCCCGGGTCGGGCGGCAGGCCGGCCGCGTCGAGGAACGTGGGCGCGAGGTCAACGAGCCCGGTGAGCCGGTCGTCCGTACGGCCCGTGTCGAGCCCCCGGGCCGGCCAGGACAGCCGGAAGGGCACCTCCAGACTCGGGCGGTACGGCACCGACTTGCGCAACCAGCCGTGGTCGCCCCAGCACAGGCCGTGGTCGCTGGTGAAGATGACGAGAGTGTTCTCCAGTTGGCCCAGCGCGCGCAGCTTGTCACGGAAGTCGCGCATCGCGTCGTCCACGGAGAGCAGGGTGCGCAACTGGGCTTCCCGCAGCGCCTTTCCCTGGCCGAAGGAGTGACGGGCGGCGCGCAGGAAGGGAGGCTTGTCCGCCTTGCCCGGCTCGAACACCGACGGCCTGCCCTCCCACTCGGGCACGCGCGTGTGCGCGTACCGGCGTTCCGCGATGTTCACCTCGTGCGGCGAGCGGGTGGCGACGAAGGCGAACCAGGGGCGGCGGTCGACGCGGGAGGCCTCCATGAAGGCGAGCGCGCGGTCCTTGATGACCTTCGTGTTGTAGCCGGGGATCGTGCGGACGGTGCCGTTGTCGTTGTAATGGCCGTTGTAGTACCTGACCGGCTCCTGCAGGAGCCACTCGTCGAAGTGCGGCGGATTCTGCCCGGTGGGCCAGAAGTTGAGGTACTTGCCGAACAGGCCGGTGCGGTAACCGGCTTCGTGCAGTCGGCGCTGCACGGTCGTGCGCTGGTCCAGATGGTGCGGGTGCCGGGTGTCGAGCAGGCCGTGGTTGTGGGCGTGCCGGCCCGACATGACCGAGGCGCGGGAGGGCGCGCACAGCGGGGTGTTGGCGTGCGCCCGCACGAACTCGACGCCGTCCCCGCCGAGCCAGTCGACGGTCTGCCGCAGCGCCCAGTCCGTCTCCTTCGGCTGGTCGTCGGTGAGCACCAGCAGGATGTTGGGCCGGTCGTCGGAGCGGGGGCGGCGGTACGGCGTGGGCGGCGCCGTGCGGACCGGCGGCGGCGCCGGGGCCGGCGAGGAGCTCCGGCTCGCCGCCGGTACGGCCTCGGCGGCGCCCGGCGTCCGGGCCCCGCCGCCCGTCCCGCCGCCGAGGGCGCTGCTGACGAGCGGGATCGCGGCCCCCGTCGCCGCCACCACGCCCCCCGCGATCAGCGCCCGCCTGGCCGGCCCCCGCCGCTGTCCTTCGCTCATGTGCTTCCCCAAGTCCCCGTGCATTCCGTGCGGCTCCATGGTCGCAGCCGTGAGCGGGCCCGCAGTCCGGGGCGGGTGCCGGTGAACTCCGTCGCGGGAACGCCTCGGAGGCGTGGTGGGGCTACCGCGGGGCGGGGCTTCGGACCACGGCGTCCGCGAGAACGTCTCGGAGACTTTGAGGGGTTGTCGTGGGGCGGGGTTCCAGACGTACGGCGTGGTCGTGGTCACCGCCGTGAAACCCGGGCGGCAGGGGCATCTGCCGTGCGCCGGTTGCCGCCCGCGCCGCGCCGGCCGCCGCCCGCGGTGTCACGTACCCGCACATCCACGGGTCACGTACCCGCACGTCCACGCCTCCGACGACAGCGCGCCCGTCCTGCGGCGGGCAGGTGCCGCAGATCTTGTCGGGGCAGTCCCGGCCCGTCCCGCGCCCGGTCAGCGCCGTGCGGTGGATCCCGCGCTGTCCGGCACGGGCCCCCGAGAGTTCCGGAAGCGGTCCGCTACGAGGCCTCCCGCCCGGCCGTTTCCCCGCCCCTCCCCAGGAACTTCGCGCTCGTCAGGGGTGCCACCGTCCGCCAGCCCAGTGAGGCGTACAGCGCTCGCCCGGCCGGGGTTCCGGCCAGGACGCCGGTGCGGGCGCCCTGTTCGGCGGCCGCGTGCTGGAGGGTGCGCATCACCACGCTGCCCAGGCCCTTGCGGCGGTGTGCGGGGGCCGTCTCGATCTGGTCGGCGACCGCGGTCGGGCCGGTCACGGCGATCTGGCCGCGGGCCGCGAGCGAGCCGTCCGGGGCGGCGATCATCACCCGGGTCGTCCCGCCGACCTGCCATCGGCGCAGCCGGTGGCCGTCGGGCGCGGGCGGGGGAGCGGCGGACGCCTCCAGGGGGACCGACATCAGGTAGCCGGGCTCGGGGTCGATCCACCAGGCGCCGTCCAGCCATGCCGCCGTCTCGGACGGGTCCCGGAACGCCTTCAGCCAGACCCCGGCCCCGGTCACCGAGTCCGCGACCTTGCGTACGACCGCCTCCTCCACGCCCTCGTTCACCGCGCCGAGGACATGCCGGGAGGCGTGCTCCAGGTGACCCACGTCGATCGTCCAGCCCCAGGGCTCGGCGGCCGGGGGCGCCGCCCCGCGCGAGACGACCCAGCCGTCGACCCAGGCCCGGACGATGTCGTTCACCATGCCCCCTGTAATGACTGAAATGCGCATCTGACTATTACTTGATCGACGATACGGGCCTCGGTGCCCGTAGCGACACAGGTGATCGCTCACAGCGAACAGCACCCGGGGAACATTCATGCGCTGTCATGCATTGAGTCGGCAGTACCTACATTGAGTCGAGACAACTCAACTTGACTGCCGAAGGGGAGATCATGGCTTCGACGTCCACACCGCTCACCCTGCCTGTTCTGCCGCTCGACGACGAGGTCGTGCTGCCCGGGATGGTGGTCCCTCTCGATCTGAACGACGCCGATGTACGTGCCGCCGTGGAGGCCGCCCAGGCCGCCGCCCGCTCGGAACCCGGAAAGCCGAAGGTGCTCCTGGTCCCGCGCATCGACGGCGCCTACGCGGGCACCGGCGTGCTCGGCACCGTCGAGCAAGTCGGCCGGCTCGCCGACGGCGACCCGGGCGCGCTGATCCGCGGCCGCGGCCGGGTGCGCATCGGCTCCGGGACGACCGGCCCGGGTGCCGCGCTCTGGGTCGAGGCCACGCGGATCGACGAGAGCGTGCCCGACCCGCTGCCCGGACACGTCACCGAGCTGGTCAAGGAGTACAAGGCCCTGGCCACCGCCTGGCTGCGCAAGCGCGGCGCCTGGCAGGTCGTGGACCGTGTGCAGGCCATCGACGACGTCTCCGCCCTCGCCGACAACTCCGGCTACTCGCCCTTCCTCACCACCGAGCAGAAGGTGGAACTGCTGGAGACCGCCGACCCGGTCGCCCGCCTCAAGCTCGCCACCCAGCACCTGCGCGACCACCTCGCCGAGCAGGACGTCGCCGAGACCATCGCCAAGGACGTCCAGGAGGGCGTCGACAAGCAGCAGCGCGAGTTCCTGCTGCGCCGCCAGCTCGAAGCCGTCCGCAAGGAACTGCGCGAGCTGAACGGCGAGGCCGAGGGCGAGGAGTCCGACGACTACCGCGCCCGGGTCGAGGCCGCCGACCTGCCCGAGAAGGTCCGCACGGCGGCCCTGAAGGAGGTCGACAAGCTGGAGCGGTCCAGCGACCAGTCCCCCGAGGGCTCCTGGATCCGCACCTGGCTGGACACCGTCCTCGAACTCCCGTGGAACGAAAGGACGGAGGACGCCTACGACATCCAGGGCGCCAAGTCCGTCCTCGACGCCGAGCACGCGGGCCTGGAGGACGTCAAGGAGCGGATCACCGAGTACCTGGCGGTGCGCAAGCGCCGTAACGACCGCGGCCTGGGGGTCGTGGGCGGCCGGCGCGGCGGTGCCGTCCTGGCCCTCGTCGGTCCGCCCGGCGTCGGCAAGACCTCGCTCGGCGAGTCCGTCGCCCACGCCATGGGCCGCAAGTTCGTCCGCGTCGCCCTCGGCGGCGTCCGGGACGAGGCGGAGATCCGCGGCCACCGGCGCACCTACGTCGGCGCGCTGCCCGGCCGTATCGTCCGCGCGATCAAGGAGGCCGGCTCGATGAACCCGGTCGTCCTCCTGGACGAGATCGACAAGGTCGGCTCGGACTTCCGCGGTGACCCCGCCGCCGCCCTGCTGGAGGTACTGGACCCGGCGCAGAACCACACCTTCCGGGACCACTACCTGGAGGTCGAGCTGGACCTGTCCGACGTGGTCTTCCTCGCCACCGCCAACGTCCTGGAGGCCATCCCGGAGGCCCTGCTCGACCGTATGGAGCTGGTCCGCCTCGACGGCTACACCGAGGACGAGAAGGTCGTCATCGCCCGCGAACACCTGCTCCCGCGCCAGTTGGAGCGCGCGGGCCTGGACAAGGACGAGGTCACCCTCGACGAGAGCGCGCTGCGCAAGCTCGCCGGCGAGTACACCCGCGAGGCGGGCGTGCGGAACCTGGAGCGCTCCGTCGCCCGGCTGCTGCGCAAGGTCGCGGCCCAGCACGAACTGGGCGAGCGGGAGCTGCCGTTCACCGTCACCGACGCTGACCTGCGGGACCTGATCGGACGCCCGCACCACGTGCCCGAGTCCGCGCAGGACCCGGCGGAGCGCCGCACGGCGGTCCCGGGCGTGGCGACCGGCCTCGCGGTCACGGGCGCCGGCGGTGACGTCCTGTTCGTCGAGGCGTCCCTGGCCGACCCGGAGACGGGCGCGGCGGGCCTGACGCTCACCGGCCAGCTGGGCGACGTGATGAAGGAGTCGGCGCAGATCGCGCTGAGCTTCCTCCGGTCGCACGGGGCGGAACTGGAACTGCCGGTCGGCGACCTGAAGGACCGGGGCGTGCACATCCACTTCCCGGCCGGCGCGGTGCCGAAGGACGGCCCGAGCGCGGGCATCACGATGACCACGGCCCTCGCCTCGCTGCTGTCGGGCCGCCTGGTCCGTACGGACGTGGCGATGACGGGAGAGGTCTCGCTGACGGGGCGGGTGCTGCCCATCGGCGGTGTGAAGCAGAAGCTCCTCGCCGCGCACCGGGCGGGCGTCACCACGGTGATCATCCCCAAGCGCAACGAGCCCGACCTGGACGACGTCCCCGCCGAGGTGCTGGACAAGCTCGACGTCCACGCCGTGACGGACGTACGCCAGGTCCTGGAGCTGGCCCTGTCGCCGGCCGTGAACGGCGCGGAGTCGGAGGTTCCGGTGGCGGCGTGACGGACGCCATCGGATGAAGGGGAAGGCCCGGGTTCTCGTGAGGGAGGCCCGGGCCTTCCTCGTACGGGTCAGCCGTGGGCCGCACAGGCCCGCAGTCCGGAGCCGGAGGGCTGGAGGCTGCCGTTGGTCTGAGCCTGCGAAATACTGACGGAGCTGGGCGGATGACAGCGTTGACGGAAACTTTCCGGTCCTGAAACTTTCAGCACCGGAAATCTTCAGGACCGGAAACCTTCAGGACCGGGAAACCGAGGCAGGGGCTGACGTGCGCGAAGAGGGCAACGGCGACGGACGTCGCGTCGCATCCGGGACGTTCGGAGCGGGCGTGGGCGTGAACCAGCCCGAGTTTCTGTCCCTGGAGCGCGAGCTGACGGTGCTGCTGCGCCGGGCGCGGGCCAGCCAGGGCGAGATGGCCCGCGAGGTCCACCCGGACCTGGAGTCCGCCGCGTACGGACTGCTGATCCGGCTGGACGAGTGCGGTCGGCAGCGGGCCACCGAGCTCGCCGCCTACATCGGCGTCGGCAAGGCCACCATGTCCCGCCAACTGCGCGCCCTGGAGGAACTCGGCCTGGTCGCCCGCGAGCCCGACCCGGCCGACGGCCGCGCCTGGCTGGTCCACCTCACCGAGGAGGGCCGCAGCAGGGTGAGCAAGGTCCGCGCGGCCCGCCGCGCCCGCTACGCCCGCCGGCTCTCCGGCTGGGACCCCCGCGAGGTCTCGGAACTGGCCCGGCTGCTGAACCAGCTCAACCAGGAGATGGAGGGGCAGAGCTGAGCCGGGGCGGCGCCCGCCCCGGAGCTCCGCTCAGAACTCCACGAACACCACCGTCGCGTCGTCGTGCGTCTTGCTCCGCCCCAGGAACGTCCGCTCCGCGTCCCCGAGTTCCAGCGCCCGCACCCGGTCGACCAGCGCCTGCGCCCCCTCCTTGCGGATCACGCCGAAGCAGTCCGCCCAGTCGCCCTCCCCGAACGTCTCCACCCACCGCGCCGCCCCATCCGTCAGCGCGGCCAGCGCGCGGACCCCGGAGCGCGGCAGGGTCCCCGTCACCGCCCGCTCCGCCACGGCAGGGTCGGCCGCGGCCGTGAAGAAGCCGCCTTCCTTGTTCCGGAGGTTCGCGTCGATCAGCGCGTCCGTGGCCAGGGCGGAACGCGGAAGGAGGGCGAGGCGGTCGTCCAGGTACGGGGTGACCGTGCCGTCCGGGGACTCCACCAGCAGGGCCGAGTCCGACAGCACCAGGTACTCGACGGTGCCGGGTGACCAGCGGGCCGTGACCACCGTTGCCTGCGGTGTGCGTGGGTGAGAAAGGTCACAGGTTTCGGCGTGGGCCCCGGCGGTACGCGCGAGGGCGAGGGAGAGGGCGTCGGCGAGGGGAACATCCGGGAGTGAAACGGTCAGTTCGGTCAGTGCCCCGCCGAGCCGCGCGGTGAACCAGGGCACGGAATGCAGACAGCCCGTCCCGCCCCGGGGCGGGGTCACTCCGTCGAGGGCGACCAGGACGCCGCCCTGTCCCGAAGCGGGAAGTCCGACGCCGGCGAAGTCCTCGTTGGGGTGGGCGGGATCACTGGGCTCCGAGACAAGTTCCGTGCGCATCCCGCCAGTCTGCACGACCCCTTCACAAGGTTCGCCAAAGGCTGGCAACCGTCCGGGAATTGGTGCAGCCCCGCAGGTCAGGCGCCTGCTTTGGGGTGGAATAGTGCAGTCCGGGAAGGCGTGGTGGCGAATACTGCCACCGCCCGCCGCCGACGTCCAACCGGCCCGCCGCGCACGGCGGCCGCACCGGCCCGGGAAACTTGCCCGCCAACTCCCCTCCGGGGTTCACTCCTTCGGGTGGCGGGTCAGGTGATGTGCGACCACCGCACACCGGCGCTGGGAGGGTCGGGGATCATACCGGGCGTGTGCGCCAGTTGACGGAGCGTCACCCGGGCCCATGGGTATCACGAGTCAGGAATGCGAGCACCGGTGCAGAAGACGCGGCCTCGTCGCTCAGGCAAGCAGAAGGCCTCCGCAGGGGGCCCGGAGCACACGCCCGGCAGCACGGTGGGGACCGGCGCCGTCACAGCCGGAAAAGGCCGGCCCACCCACGTGCGCAACCGGCTCATCGTCGCCGTCGCCGTCGTGGCCGCCGCCATCGCCGCCGCCGGCGCCCCCTCGATCGTGACCGCCTCCGCGCAGGTGCACGACAGCCAGGACCTGGTGACCCTCTCCGAGCAGACCGAGGGCGCCCTCGCGCTCGCCCACTCGCTGGCCGACGAGCGCGACGAGGTCACCTCCTACGTCGCCGCCGGCCGCCCCGAGGACAAGGCGCCCTCGGAGCAGCGCAGCGCCCGCGTGGACCGGCAGGTCGAGGAGCTGCGCGCCGACGCCGACATCCCCGCCTCCCTGCGCGCGGACCTGGACGACATCGCCGCCGTACGCAGAGCGGCGCTCACCGGCAAGAGCACCGCTCTGGAAACCCACGAGGCATACTCCACGACCCTCGCCGAACTCCACCGGCTCGCCGAGCAGCTGGCCGAGGACATGCCGCCCCGCGCGGGCTCCGGCGCCTATGCCCTCGCCGAACTCGACACCGCCGTCCAGCAGGCCGCCGCCACCCGCGGACTGCTGCTGGCCGCCCTCAACGTGCCGCGCACCACCCAGACGGTCATCGACCCGATCACCGGCCTGCCGAGCACCGTCACCTCCTCCTCCCCGGCCGACGCCAAGCAGCGGGACGCGCTCACCGCCGCCGCCCAGCAGGCCCGGCTGCGCTCCGACGCCGCCCTCGCGGACTTCCGCGACACCGCGCCCGACGCGGCGGTGGCCTCGTACAACTCCACGGTCACCGGCCCCGAGACCGAGGCGGCCGTCAAGTACCTCGCCGACCTCACCGACCAGCCCACCCTCTCCGAGGGGGAACTCGGCACCAAGCCGCAGAAGCTGGAGGCGGCCCTGTCCGCCCGCGTCGACCTGATGCGCGGCGCCGAGTCCGCCCTGCACGACCGCCGCACCAAGGCCCTCGCCCAACTGCGCGACGACGACGTCACCGAGCTGGAGATCCGTATCGCGGTCCTCGGCGTGCTGATACTCCTCGCGATCGGCGTCGCCACCGGCATGGCCCGCAGCCTCACCCGCCCGCTGGCCGTGCTGCGCCTGGGCTCGGCGCGGCTGGCCGGAGCCGAGGACCCGGCCGCCGAGGAACCGGTCAAGTTCACCGGCCGCAAGGACGAGTTCGCCAAGGTCGTCGACTCGGTCAACGCCCTGCACGCGCACGCCGCCGCCCTGCACGAGCGCATCGGCACCCTGGAGTCCGACCGCAAGCACCTCGTCGGACAGCGCCAGAAGATGGCCGACGCCCGCGAGGAACTGCGCGCCGAACTCGCCGAGTCCACCGCCCAGCTGGAGCGCCTGCGCACCAGCATCGGCTCCACCTTCGTCAACCTGGCCCTGCGCACGCTCGGCCTGGTCGAGCGGCAACTGGCCGTCATCGAGAGCATGGAGGAGCGCGAGCAGGACCCCGACCGCCTGGCGACCCTGTTCAAGCTCGACCACTTCGCCACCGTCATGCGCCGGCACAGCGAGAACCTCCTCGTCCTCGCCGGCACCGAGCACGTCCAGCACAGTGCCGGCCCGGTCCCGCTGGTCGACGTGGTCCGCGCGGCGGTCAGCGAGATCGAGCGCTACGAGCGGGTCCGCATCGCCGCCCTGCCGCCGCACGCGCACATCGCGGGCTTCGCGGCGGACGACCTCTCGCACCTGCTGGCCGAACTCATGGAGAACGCCACCTCGTTCTCCCCGCCGGACCTCGGCGTCGACGTCTCCGGCTGGCTCCTGGAGAACGGCGAGGTCATGCTCTCCGTCCAGGACGAGGGCATCGGCATGACGAGCGACCGCCTGAGCCGCCTCAACTCCCGCCTCGACGACTTCGACCCGGAGGCCTCCTACGACCAGGAGGGCGAGGACGGACTCGGGCTCGGCCTGTACGTGGTGGCCCGCCTCGCCCACCGGCACGGTGTGCGGGTGCAGTTGCGGAAGCAGAAGCAGGGCGGAGTGGCGGCTGTCGTCGTCCTCCCGCAGTCCCTGCTGGTCTCCGCCGCCCCGTCCGCGGTCCCGGCCACCGGCGGCCCGGTCACCGGCGGCACCCACACCGTCACCCTGCCGGGCGCGGACGCGGAGGCCAACTCCAACGTCCTGCCCGCCGGCCGCGCGGACCGCGACCCGCTGGTGGCCCTGGCGGAAAAGGCCCTGCGGGACGACCGCCCGTCGGAGACGACGATGGAACTACTGGCACCGGTCGACCCGACCCCCGAACCGGTAGAGCCGCAGCATGAACCGGCAGAGCCGACGTACGAACCGGTAGAGCCGGCCCCCGAACCGGAGGCCGCCGACGGCGAGGAACCCCCACAGGGGCCACCCGCACCCGACAACGAAACCCGCACGGGTGGTGCGGGTGGGACCGAACCCGTCGAAGGCGAAGCCGAGACGGAACACGACCGAGCGGACGACGAGGAACAGCTCACCGACAAGGGCCTGCCCAAGCGCACCCCCAAGATCACAGCCCAGCCCGCCGCGCCCCGCCAGCGCAGCGCCTCCGTGGACGCCGACGCCCTGCGCCGCCGCCTCGGCGGCTTCCGCCGGGGGGCGGAGGCCGGCTACCGCCACGTAGAAGCAGAAATCGCAGAACAGACGGGTCAGACCAAGTCGCCCGTCGGCGAATCCGAAGAAGCCACGGGGGGCACAGTCGAGGAGGCAAGCAGTTGACCGCGCCCAGTACCTTCGGACTGAGCAGTGAAGCCCGTAACCTGCACTGGCTGCTGACGAACCTGGTCGAGGAGGTGCCGGGCATCGAGTCAGTAGCGGTCGTCTCATCGGACGGCCTGCTCCTGCTCTCCTCGGACCCGGGCCGAAACGAGGCGGCCAGGGAATCCCGCGGAGTGAAACCCACGGGCCCCCGCGGCTCCGCCGCCGACCTCGCCACCATCGTCTCCGGCATCGGCAGCCTCACCGTCGGCGCCGCCCGCCTGATGGAGTTCGGCGGGGTGAAGCACACCATGGTCGCCATGGACGAGGGCGGCCTGTTCGTGATGTCCATCAGCGACGGCTCACTGCTCGGCGTGCACGGCTCCGCGGACTGTGACATGAGCGTGGTGGCCTACCACATGGCCCTGTTCGTGGGCCGTGCCGGCCATGTGCTCACCCCTGAACTCCGCAGTGAGCTACGGCAGTCACTGGAGACCACGACGGCAGGGGGCGCCCGATGAGCAGTGCGCCGAAGAAGCTCCCCGTCCGCGGTGGCGACCGCAAACCCGCCCGCGTACGCCCCTACTCGCTCACCGGCGGTCGTACCCGCTTCGGTCACGTGCTCCTGGTGGAGACCTTCGTGGCGGCGCTGGACGCCCCGCAGGAGCGCAAGGAACTGACGAATGGTTCCCTCAAGTCCACGGTCATGCCGGAGATGCGGGCCATCGTCGAACTGTGCCGCCGTATGCGTACGGTGGCCGAGATCGCCGCGCTGCTGAAGATGCCGCTCGGCGTGGTCCGGGTCCTGCTGAGCGACCTCGCGGACCAGGGAAAGATCCGTGTCTACGGCACCGGAACCGGCCACGGCACGGGCCGTCCGGACCGCGCGCTGCTGGAAAGGGTGCTGAGTGGACTCCGTCGTCTCTGACGCCGCTCCCGGCGTCTCCCCGCTCCTCGAAGAAGAGGGGCCCGTACAGCCCTGGCAGACGGACCGCACCCGCGCTCCCGTCGCCACGAAGATAGTCGTGGCCGGCGGGTTCGGCGTCGGCAAGACCACGCTGGTCACCGCCGTCTCGGAGATCACGCCGCTGCAGACCGAGGCGCTGATGACCGAGGCGAGCGAGGCGACCGACGACCTCACCGCCACGCCGGAGAAGCTGACCACGACCGTGGCCATGGACTTCGGCCGGCTCACGCTCGACGACGACCTGGTCCTCTACCTGTTCGGCACGCCGGGCCAGCAGCGGTTCTGGTTCATGTGGGACGACCTGGTGCGCGGCGCGATCGGCGCGGTCGTGCTGGCCGACACCCGCCGCCTGAAGGACTGCTTCCCCGCGCTGGACTACTTCGAGAGCTGCGGACTGCCGTACGTCGTCGCGGTCAACCACTTCGACGACAGCGAGCTGTTCGAGCCGGAGGACGTGCGTGAGGCGCTGACGATCCCCGCGCACATACCTGTCATGATCATGGACGCGCGCCGCCGGATCTCGGTGATCGAGACCCTCCTGGCCCTGGTGGGCCACGCGCTCGACGAAACCCCCGAGTAGCCCCCAACCAGGGCCGACCAAGGAGCCACCACCCGCATGCGGAAGATACTCGTCGTCGGAGCCGGCCAGTCCGGTCTCCAGCTCGCCCTCGGACTCCAGTCGCACGGGTACGAGGTCACCCTCATGTCCAACCGGACCGCGGACGAGATCCGCACCGGCCGGGTCATGTCGACGCAGTGCATGTTCCACACGGCACTCCAGCACGAGCGCGACCTCCAGCTGAACTTCTGGGAGTCCCAGGCCCCGAAGATCGAAGGACTCGGCGTCTCGGTGGCGGCACCCGGCTCCTGGGGCGAGGGCCCCGCGGCCCGCGCGATCGACTGGCTGGGCCGGCTCGACGGCTACGCCCAGTCCGTCGACCAGCGGGTGAAGATGGCAGGCTGGATGGAGACGTTCGCGCAGCGCGGCGGCCAACTGGTGATCCACGGCGCGGCCGTCGGCGACCTCGACTACTTCTCCCGTACGTACGACCTGGTCCTGGTCTCGGCCGGGAAGGGCGAGCTGGTCCAGATGTTCGGCCGGGACGCGTCGCGCTCGCCGTACAGCGAGCCGCAGCGCGCCCTCGCGGTGGCCTACGTCCACGGTCTCGGCCCCCGCCCGGAGCACCCGGAGACGGACGCGGTCCGCTGCAACCTGGTCCCGGGCGTGGGCGAGCTGTTCGTGATGCCGACGTTCACCACCTCCGGCCGCGCCGACATCCTGTTCTGGGAGGGCATACCCGGCGGCCCGCTCGACGTCTTCAACGGCGTCAAGGACCCGGCGGAGCACCTCTCCCTGACCCTGGAACTCATGGAGAAGTTCACGCCCTGGGAGTACGCGCGGGCCACGAAGGTCGAACTGACCGACGCGGGCGGCACGTTGGCGGGCCGCTACGCGCCCACCGTCCGCAACCCCATCGGCCGTCTCCCCGGCGGCGGTCTGGTCCTCGGCGTCGCCGACGTGGTCGTGGCGAACGACCCGATCACCGGGCAGGGCTCCAACTCCGCCTCCAAGTGCGCGGCCGCCTACCTGGCCTCGATCCTGGAGCGCGGCGAGAAGGAGTTCGACGAGGAGTGGATGCGGGCCACCTTCGACCGCTACTGGGACACCGCCCAGCACGTCACCAAGTGGACCAACGCGATGCTGGCCCCGCCGCCGGAGCACATCCTCAACCTCATCGGAGCCGCCGGACAGCTCCAGCCGGTCGCCGACCGCTTCGCCAACGCCTTCAACGACCCGGCCGACTTCGAGAACTTCTTCTACGAGCCGGAGAAGACCGAGGCCTACCTGAGCGAGGTCGCGAGCCCGGGCGGCGCCGAGCCCGCGTAGTCCTCACCGGGGCCCCCGGCCCGCAGCACGAGGACGCTTCCGTCCGCGCCGCTCAGGGTGAGGGTGCCGGAGGTGACCTGGGCGCGGACCGTCCCGTGGAGGGATGCCACGAAGCGCTGCTGGAACTCCTGGCCGTAGCAGGCGATCGCGGTCGACATCATGCCCTCGCCGAAGGTCACCGTGCCCGCCGCGGGGTCGGCCTCGGCGAGCCCCGCGAGGCGGTTGCAGCCGTCGTGGGCGGTGACCACGCCCGCCTCGGTGTCGAACCGCAGCCCGACGCCCTCCGGCGCGGGGTACCGCTCGCCGTCCGCGGTGATGCTCTCCGCCACCCACGGCACCCCGCCCAGGTCCGCGTCGGCGACCTGCCGCGGGGTCGCGGCGGACGCCGAGGCGAGGGAGAGACCGGCCGCGGCGAGCACGGCGCACGTGACACTCATGGTTCGCTTCATGGTCCTGTGACGTGTGCCCCCGGCGAAACGTTCACCGGGCCCCGGCATCGGGGCGTACGGCACCCAGCACCGGGTAGGCCGCGAGCGGCGACACCGTCACCTTCCCGGCCGACAGCGCCGCGTGGATCACCTTGCCGCCGCCCAGGTACATCGCCACGTGCGTGGCCTCGGGGAAGTAGACCACCAGGTCGCCGGGGCGGAGGTCGGCCAGGGGGACCCTCGGGAGCCGCGCCCACTGCTCCTGGCTGGTACGGGGGAGGGTGACACCGGCTCGCGCCCACGCCCCCGAGGTGAGCCCCGAGCAGTCGTACGCCCCCGGCCCCTCCGCGCCCCACTCGTACGGCTTGTCGAGCTGCTGGACGGCGTAGCGGAGCGCGCGGTCGCCCTCGCGCGAGGGCTCACGCTCGCCGGTGCCGAGCGCCCCGGAGGTCACCAGCTCCCGCTGCGCCTCGCCGACGCCCTCCCGCTCCAACTCCGCCACGGCGGTGAGCTGTTCGGGGGTGAGGGAGGCCAGCATCTCCTCGACGTCCCGCAGCCGCTCCCGCACCTCGTCCCGGTCCTCCTTCTGGCGTTCGGCCAGGGAGAGCCGTTTGTCGAGCGCCTTGCGGGCCTTGCGGGCCAGGGCATCGGCCTTCCGCTCACTTCCGGCCAGGCGGCCGACCGTCTCCGCCCGCTCCCGCGCCAACTGCCCGATCACATGCCCCTGATCGAGCGCGTGCTGCGGATCCCGCGCGAGCAGCAGCCGTACGTACGAGGAGATCTCGGTGCTGCCCTGGTACTGCTGACGTGCCAGCCGCCCCGCCGCGCCACGGCTGTCGTGCAGCGAGAGGCGGGCGCGGGCGAGCTCGCCGTCCAGGCGCCGGACCTCGGCCCGCTGCTTCCTGAGCCGTTCCTCGGTGGCGTTGTAGGTCTCGGCGGCCCGCTCGGCCTCCCGGTACAGCCGCTGAAGGTCCGTCAGAAGCTGGGAGACGGGACGCTCGCCGGGCTCGGGGACGGCCACGGCGGTCGCCGGGGCGAGTACGGCCTGGGCCGCCACCGCCGCCGTACACGCCAGACGCAGAAGCCTTCCTGACACGTCATCACCTCCGGTGCGGGACAGCCGCTCTGTCCCGCACCGCGAGCATCAAACGACGGCTCGCGCTTCGCGCGCCGGGTGTGCGCGGTTCGGCGCAATGGGGTCACCTGTTGGGGTCGTCCGGCTTGCTTCCGGGCGTGGCGTCGGGCTTGTCGCCGGGGGCGGTGTCGGGGGCGGTGCCGGGTGGGGTGTCGGGTTTCGACCAGGGCCATCTGAGGCGGCGGTCCGGCAGGCCCTCGGGGGAGTGGACGTACTTCCAGCGCTGGGTGAGGCCGACGCGTCGGCCCTCGACGCGGGGCTCACGCCGGTAGACGAGCACGGTGGGCGGTCCGCCGTCGGGGGCCGGGACGGGAATGCGGTACGTCTTGGGCGGGTGCCCGGTCATCCCCAGCAGCACGGGCAGGACGCGCCCGTCCAGGGGCCCGCCCTCGAAAGGGGTGTCTTCGCTCTTCACGGCACCAGTGTCAGCCATCCTCGGCGAGCGCCCGGACCAGCGCGGCGGTCTGCGGGTCGCGGGCGGCGGTCACCGAGAGCAGGGCGGCGAACTGGTCCACGAGCCAGTCGCGCAGCTCGTCCACGGGCGGCTGCTTGCCCTCGTCCAGCCAGATCAGCGAGGCCGCCTCCACGGCCGTGATCCACACCCGGACGCTCATCCGCAGCCGCAGGCCCGGGGAGGCCACCCCCAGGTGGCCGAGGATGTGCTCGGCGGCGGCCCGGCGCACGCCGTCCACGATGGCGGTCGTCCGGGACGTCTCCACGACGCTGCCGCCCTGCAGCAGCGCGCTGAATCCGGCGTCGTGCTCGTCGACGAAGGTGAGGTAGCGGTCCAGGGCGCGGGCGAGGCGGGGCAGGAGCGGCCCCTCGCGGGGCTCGTCGAAGCACTGCTCCAGCTCCTCGGCGGCGGAGCGCAGCGCGGCCTCGTACAGCTGCTGTTTGCCGCCGGGGAAGTACCGGTAGACCAGGGGCCGCGAGACCCCGGCCGCCTCCGCCACGTCGTCGAGGGAGACCTCCTCCGGCGCCCGGTGCGCGAACAGTCCCAGCGCGGCGGCCAGCAACTGGCTGCGCCGCTCTTCGACACTCAGGCGGCGGTAGGCGGGGGTGGCGGCCGAGGGGGTCATGCCCCGCAGCGTAATCGGCCCGTGACGGCCCTGCGTAGCGGCGGTCGCCGGTCGGCGGGGGCGGGCGGTGGCTGATCGCGCAGTTCCCCGCGCCCCTTCGGGGCGCTGCCCCACCACGCCGCTCGGCCTGCGGGCAGTCGTGCCGCTGGGGCGGCACGGGTGGGCGCAGGCGGCAACCCGTGAGCGCCGGGCCGCGCGACCCACCCCCCCCGCCAGCTCCGCCTACGCCAGCAGCCCAGACGACCGCCACAGCCGCCGACCAACCCCCCGCAGCACCCCGATGTCGTCCAGGAAGTCCGTCAGCCGCTTCGCGCCCGTCTGCATGACCTCCCGCCGGTGCCCGCTCGCCCGCACCTGCGCGACCGCCTCCCGCTTGTCGAGCCCGAGGTTCGTGTAGACCTCGGGATTCACGAACGCCACGGAGAAGACCCGCGCGAACTCACCGGAGGTGACCCGCGTGAACTCCTGCGACCACTTCGGCGCCGTCAGCATCTGCCGCCGCAGCTCCTCCCGGGCGTACCGCACATGACGTGCCTCCTCGACGACGTGGATCCGCGTCACGCCCCGCACCAGCGGCTGCACCCGCTCGTCCGGGAAGGTCAGCCGCTGCATCCAGTCGAGGACCTCCTCCCCGAGCAGCGTCGCCGTGAAGGAACCCGGCGTCGTGGAGATCGTCTTGAACAGCCGCCCGAGGTTCTGGTGCGCCCGGCTCACCGGGTACCACGGCGTCTCCCCGCGCGAGATCAGCCGCGCGAACATCTTCGAGTGCCGGCACTCGTCCTCGATCTCGGTGAGCGCGTACCGCACATGCGCACTCGTCGCCGCCTTGTCGTAGATGTGCCGGACGAGCAACTGCATCAGGATCAGCTCGAACCAGATGCCCAGCGAGGCCAGCGCCGCCGCCTCGTGCTGCGACAGCAGGATCCGCTGCTCCTCGCTCATCCGCTTCCAGATCGGCGTGTCGTAGAGCGAGACCAGCTCCGGCGGCCAGAACCACTTGCCGTCCTCGAAGGGGGCGTCCCAGTCCAGTTCCTTGTCGGGGTCGAAGGAGTGCTTCGCGGAGGAGTCGAGCAGCCGTTCGGCCACCTGCTCCCGATCCTTGAGCAGGCCGAGCGCGTCACGCAGCCCTTCGAGCGCGTCGGCTTCCGTGAGGGTCGTCATGGTTCTCCCAACTGGATACCCGGGGTCACATCCTCCGTTCGTCTTATGAGACTGCTTGTCAGCAAGCCCGTCAATCCCTCGCGCAGGACTTGTTGACTCGGCGTCCACCAAGCCCCTCAAGGGAAACCGGATGCGGAACGCGTCACGGCCGAGGAACATGACCGGGTGGCCGAGGTCCGGGAGACGATCGATATGAGGACGCACGCATGACCGCAGACACGGCAGCCCGCCGCAGCCTCGAAGGCCTCGCCCTCGGGGACGCGTTCGGCGAGCGCTGGTTCCCCCTCTTCCGCGACCCCCGGCAGGCCTACGACGAGGTCCGCGCCCGCCGTGTGCCCGAGGAGCCGGACTGGCACTGGACCGACGACACGGCGATGGCGCTCGGTGTGCTGAGGGTGCTGGACGAGCACGGGGAGATACGGCAGCGGGAACTCGCCCTGGCCTTCGCACTCGGCTACGACGCCGACCCGGCCCGCGGCTACGGCCACGGCATGCACCAGCTCCTGCCCCGCCTGCTCCAGGAGCCGGACCGCTGGCCCGAGTTCGCCCGTGACCTCTTCGGCGGCGAGGGCAGCCTGGGCAACGGCGCCGCGATGCGGGTGGCCCCCCTGGGCGCGTGGTTCCACGCCGACCTGTCGCGCGTGGTCGAGCAGGCGACCCGGTCCGCCGAGGTCACCCACGCCCACCCGGAGGGCATCGCGGGCGCGGTCGCCGTGGCCGTGGCCGCCGCCCTCTCCGTACGAGGAGAGCTCGACCTCGGCGCGGTGGCCGCGCTGACGCCCGACAGCGCCGTACGGGACGGCCTCGGCCGCGCCGCCGGCCTCGCCTTCGCCACCGAACCGTGGAAGGCCTCCGACCTCCTCGGCAACGGTCAGCGCATCCGCGCCGACGACACCGTCCCCTTCGCCGTCTGGTCCGCCGCCCGGCACCCCGACGACCTGCTCTCCGCCCTGTGGACCACCGCCGAGGGCTTCGGCGACGTCGACACCACCTGCGCCATCACGGGCGGCATCGTGGCCGCCCGCACGGGCGTCGACGGCGTACCGGCGACCTGGCTGCGACGCAGAGAGGCGCTGCCCGGATCCGGAGGCTAGGCCGAGCAGCCGAGCCCCTCCGGAACCTCCAGCGGAACCGGCTCCGCCCCCTGCGCCGGGAACGACGTGCGCAGGGTGAAGGCGTACGGCGTCGGTCCGTGCGCGCGCAGGTGCAGCAGGCGCGCCTCCGCCTCGGCGACCGTCGGGCGGTGGCCCGCCGGGACCCACCACAGGGCCACCATCGCCTCCTGCACGCGCTCGAACCAGTCCCGGCGGCGGGCGAGCATCTCCCGGTGCCGCCCCTGGTACATGAACGCGGTCAGGGCGTTCGGGTCCCGCCACACCGACATGTTGATGATCAGCCACTCGTCCCCGAAGACGGCGATGTCCGTCGCGTCGCCCACCTCGCTCTGGAGCCGCCAGACGAATCCCTCCGCTTCGTCGGCATCGGCGTTCACGGGGTCCAGGGCGTCGACGAAGTCCTTCAATTGCGGTGAGTCCAGCGGGGCCTTGAGGCGGGCGATGTTGACCTGGGCGAGTTCGAAGGAGACGGTCGGCTCAGTCATGGACCGAACGTTAGGTCGGTAATTCCCGCCTCCGCAGCCCCCGTCTCATTACGTGGTCACCTGTCCGTCCTTCACAACTCGCCCCGCCCACGGGTGAGTTCCTGTGTACCGGCGTCTTACGGCTCAGAAACCGTGCCCTGACCGCCCCGCCCGTAGCCTCGCGGGGCATGACGGGGAATGTACTGACGACCCTCCGCCCGGCCGCTCTTCCCGGCTGGAACACCATTCGCGGCCGTATGGCCATCGTCCTGGCCGTCCCGACCTGCCTGCTGCTGACCCTGATCGGCATCGGCGCCGCCGACCGGGTCACCGACTACTCCGCGGCCCGCGCGACCGAGACCCACGTCGGGGTGCTGCTCCGCGTCCAGGGCCTGGTCCGCGAGGTGCAGCGCGAACGGGGCCTCACCAGCGGCCTGTTGGGCGGCGCCACCGCGTACCGCGACGAGCTGCGCGAGCAGCGCGGCCGTACCGACCGGGCCCGCGAGAAGCTGCGGGCGGCGCTCGCCGACGACGGCGGCGCACTGCCGGACGCCGCCGCCGACGCCCTCGACGCCGCCCGTCGCCCCCTCGCCGCCCTCACCACCGTCCGCGCCTCCGTCGACGCCGGCACCGCCGCCCGCACCGACACCCTCAACGCCTACACCAAGGCCGTCACCGCCCTGATCGACGCCGAGTCCGCGGGCGCCCCCGGCGGCGACCGCCGCACCGCGCAGGGCGTCCAGGCGCTCCAGGCCCTGGCCCGCGCCACCGAGGCCGTCGCGCTCGAACGCGGCTCCCTCAACGGCGTGTTCGCCGCCGGCCGGTTCCGCTCCGGCGAGTACCTCGCCTTCACCGAGGTGCGCGCCACCCGCGTCGCCGCCCTCACCCAGTTCCGCCAACTCGCCTCGCCGGAGCAGGAGTCCGCGCTCGACGCGGCCTTCGCGAGCGCCGCCGCCCGCCGGGTCTCCGGCTACGAGAAGCAGGCCGAGCGCGGCGCCGACGGCTCCGCCCTGTCCGTGGCCCCCGCACGCTGGTGGACCGACATGACGGCACTCGTCGACGACCTGCACGACGTGCAGAAACAGGTCGGCGACGAGGTGCGCGACCGCGCCACGCGGACCGGGGCCGCCGCCACCCGCGAACTCCTCGGCTTCCTCGCGCTCGGCGCGCTGATCCTCGCCGTCGCCACCGCGCTCGCCGTCTTCTCGGCCCGCTCCATCACCCGCCCGCTGGGCGCCCTCGCCGACGAGGCCGACGCGGTCGCCGGCACCCGTCTGCCGGACGCCGTGCGCCGCACCCAGCACGCCGACCCCGACACCCCGCCCCCGGCCGCCCCCGCACCGCCCGAACTCACCGGCGGTGCACGGGAGATCACCCGCCTGGCCGCCGCCCTGCGCAACGTCGAGAACACCGCCGTGGGCCTCGCCGCCGAACAGGCCGTCCTGCGCCGCAACAGCACCGAGTCCCTGGCCAGCCTCGGCCGCCGCAACCAGACCCTGCTCAACCGCCAGCTCGGCCTGATCACCACCCTGGAGAGCCAGGAACTCGACCCCGACGCCCTCGCCGAGCTCTTCGAACTCGACCACCTCGCCACCCGTATGCGCCGCAACGCCGAGTCCCTGCTGGTGCTCGCCGGCGAGGAGTCCCCGGCACGCTCCTGGAAGGGCACGATCGCCGTCACCGACGTCGTCCGGTCGGCCGTCGCGGAGGTCGAGCAGTACCAGCGGGTCGTCGCGGCCGGGGTCGAGCAGTGCGGCGTACGCGGCCACTGCGTCGCCGAACTCTCCCACCTCCTCGCCGAACTGGTGGAGAACGCCCTGATGTTCAGCCCGCCCACGCAGCCCGTGGAGATCCACGGCTGGCGCGACGGCGCCGAGTACTGCCTCGCCGTCGTGGACCGCGGCTTCGGGATGACCCCCGAACGCATGGCCGCGGCCAACGCCGTCCTGTCCGGCCGTGGCGACACCCTCCTGACCGCCCCCACCCGCTTCCTCGGCCACCACGTCGTCGGCGCCCTCGCCGCCCGCCTCGGCGCCCACGCCGAACTCCGCCCCACCCAGGGCACGGGCGTCACCGCCTACGTCGCCCTGCCCGCCGCCCTCCTCCAGCAGCCGACGTCGTCAACGGCGACCGTAGGCGGATGACTTGACCACCCCCCTTACCGCCCGACCGACGACTTCAGCACCGCCTCCATCACCGCCCGCGCGATCGGCGCCGCGTCCCCGCCGCCGCTGATCTCCCCGCGGTCCGCCTCCGCGTCCTCCACCACCACCGCGACCGCCACCTTCGGCTCCACGTGCCGCTCGCCCTGCGCCCACGACACGAACCAGGCGTACGGAGTCCCCGAGTTGCCGATGCCGTGCTGGGCGGTGCCGGTCTTGCCGCCGACGACGGCGCCCGGGATCGCCGCCTTGGTTCCGGTGCCGTCGCGCACCACGTCCGTCATCAACTCCCGCAGTCGCACGGCGGTCGCCGGGTGCATCGCCCGCCGTACCGGCCGGGACCCGGCCGTCGCCAGTGTCGCGCCGCCGCGCCGGGTGGTCCGCTCCACCAGGTACGGCTCACGCACCTGGCCGCCGTTGGCGACGGCCGCCGCGACCATCGCCATCTGCAGGGGCGTCGCCCGCGTGTTGTACTGCCCGATCGCCGACAGCGCGAGCTGCGCCTTGTCCACCGTGGTGTCGAAGGTGCTCGGCGCGACCGAGAACGGGATCCGCACCCCGGCGTCGTTGAACCCGAACGCCCGCGCGGTCGCCGCCAGTTGGGGCACGCCCACCGCCACCCCCAGCTTCGCGAACACCGTGTTGCACGACCATGTGAACGCGGCCCGCATCGAGGCGTCCGCGCAGCCCCGCGCCTCGTTGATCAGGCTCGTCGAGGTGCCGGGCAGCAGATACGGGTCCGGTGAGTCCGTCGGCTTGTCGACGTCGACGACGACCCCCGCGTCCAGCGCCGCCGCCGCGGTCACCACCTTGAAGGTCGACCCCGGCGGATACGTCTGCCGCACCGCCCGGTTGAGCATCGGCTTGTCCGGGTCCTCGTTCAGCCCGATCCAGGACCGCGAAACCGTCGGCCCGTTCCCCGACAGCGCCTCCGGGTTGTACGACGGCGTCGACACCAGGGCCAGGATCCGCCCGGTCGACGGCTCGATCGCGGCCACCGCGCCCTTGCGCCCGCCCAGGCCCTCGTACGCCGCCTCCTGTGCGCCCCGGTGCAGGGTCGTCACGACGTCGCCGCCCGGGTTCCGCGCCCGGGTGAACTCGTTCCACAGCGGGAACGGCGACAGCATCGGGTCCGCACCCGACAGCACGCCGTCCTCGGTGTGCTCCAGCAGCGTCGTCCCGTACACCTGCGAGGCGAAGCCGGTGACCGGCGCGTACAACGGGCCTTCCTTGTACGTCCGTTCGTAGCGGAGCTGCTCGCCGGTGTCCTTGGAGCCGGTGATCGGCTCCCCGCCGACCAGGATGTCGCCGCGCGGCTGGCCGTAACGGGCGATGGCCGGGCGGCGGTTGGCCGGGTTCTCGTCGTAGGCGGAGGCCTCGAAGACCTGCAGGCGGGTCGCGTTGACCAGCAGCGCGGCCAGCATCAGTGCGCAGAGGAGCGCCGCGAGACGGATGTGCCGGGTCACGGGGCGCCCTCCGCGTCCGGCCGCCGCGCCGAGTCGCTCACCCGCATCAGCAGGGCCACGATCGCCCAGTTGGTGACGACCGACGAGCCGCCTTGCGCGAGGAACGGCATCGCCATGCCGGTCAGCGGGATCAGCCCGGTCACCCCGCCCGCGATCACGAACACCTGGAGGGCCACGATGGAGGCCAGGCCCACCGCGAGGAGCCGTCCGAAGGGGTCGCGCAGCGCGAGGCCGGCCCGGTAGCCGCGTTCCACCAGCAGCCCGTACAGCAGGAAGATCGCGGACAGTCCGGCCAGGCCCAGCTCCTCGCCCGCCGTGGCCAGGATGAAGTCCGACTTGGCCGCGAAGCCGATGAGGATCGAGTGCCCGAGGCCCAGGCCGGTGCCGAGCATCCCGCCGGAGGCGAAGGCGAACAGCGACTGCGAGAGCTGGTTGGGCCCCCGTCCCGCCTCGATGGAGGCGAGCGGATGCAGCCAGTCCTCGACCCTGCTGTGCACATGCGGCTCCAACTGGCCCACCGCGACCGCGCCGACCGCGGCCAGCAGCAGGCCGACCGCGATCCAGCCGGTTCGCCCGGTGGCGACGTACAACAGGACCACGAACAGGCCGAAGAAGAGCAGCGAGGTGCCGAGATCGCGTTCCAGGACGAGGACGCCGACGCTCAGCAGCCAGATGGCGACGATCGGGCCGAGCACCCGTCCGGTGGGCAGCTGGAGCCGCCACACGCGCCGGCCCGCGTAGGCGAGCGCGTTGCGGTTGGCGGCCAGGTACGCGGCGAAGAACACCGCCAGTAGCACCTTCGCGAACTCGCCCGGCTGGATGGAGAATCCGGCGATCCGGATCCAGATGCGGGCGCCGTTCACGGCGGGGAACAGGATCGGCAGCACCAGCAGCGCGAGGGCGGCGACCACGCAGACGTACGCGTACCGCTGGAGCACCCGGTGGTCGCGCAGCAGCACCACGGTCACGATGAAGAACGCCACCCCCAGCGTGGACCACACGAGTTGGGCGGGCGCCGCCCGGTCGCCCGGCGTCTCCAGGTCCAGCCGGTAGATCAGGACCAGGCCGAGCCCGTTGAGCAGCACGCCGATCGGCAGCAGCAGCGGGTCCGCGCAGGGCGCCCGGAGGCGTACGGCCAGATGGGCGACGAGGGCGAGCACACCGAGCCCGGCGCCGTAACCGGCGGCGCCGGGCGGGACCGTGCCGGTGCGGGCGAGGCCGACAGCGCAGTAGCCGTACACGGAGAGCAGGACGGCCACGACGATGAGGGCCAGTTCGATGCCACGGCGCCGGGGGAGGCGTACGGCGGGAGCGGGTGCGTCCGCTCGCGCCACGGTGGTTCCGGCCTTGCTCATGTCCGGAACTTACCCAAATAGGGCGTCTTGCGTGCCTTGCGGCTCAGCACCAGCGTGGCGCGGCCCCGATGTTGTCGATGTACCGGGCCGACCCCCAGGCCCAGGTGCCGTCGGTGAGGAGGTACCACAGCGGGTTGCCCTTGATGTTCTCGCCGGAGGTCTTGCAGAAGATCTTGACGATCTCGCCCCGGTGCGCGGTACGGATCACCTGCCCGCCCCGGTTGGGCGCGCTGCGCAGCAGCAGGGTGTCGGCGGTGACGACCCCCTTGTACAGCCGCGGGTGCTGCTGGTGGTGCTGGTGGTGGCCCCAGTCACCCCGGGACTCCCGTTCGTCGCCCGCGACGGCGGGCGTGGCGGCGGCCGCGGCGGCAAGCGCGCCGACGGCGATGGATATGGCGAGGCGGGACCGCAGGGACATGGGGGATACCTCCATGAGTAGGGCGAAACCTGACTATTCGCCACGCTATGAGTGATATCCGCCCGTCGCCCGTCGGCATGGGCCATTGGGAGCGCCCCTTCAGGGGTGCGGGCAACTGCGCGACAAGCCCCCACCGCCCGGCAGGGACAGCACCGCGACGGCCCCTCCGTCCTCCGCGTTCGCGAAGCTCAGCCGCGCCCCCAGCACCTCCGCCTGCCCCAACGCGATGGTCAGCCCCAGCCCGTGCCCCTTCGTACCGCCCTCCGTCCGAAACCGCTGCGGCCCGTGCTCCAGCAGATACGCCGGATACCCGTCCCCGTGGTCCCGCACCGTCACCCGAGGCCCGTCCACGGTCACCACCACCGGCCCACGCCCGTGCCGATGCGCATTGGCGACGAGGTTCGTCAGCACCCGCTCAAGCCGTCGCCGATCCGTCTCCACGGCGACGTCCCGCAGGACGACGACCTCCGTGCCGCCGCCGAACCCCCGCACCACCCGCTCGGCCAGCGGCCCCAGTTGCTCGGTGTCCACGTCCAGCCGCTCCCGCCCGGTGTCCAGCCGGGAGATCTCCAGCAGGTCCTCCGTGAGCGTCCGCAGCGCCGCCACCCGGTCGCGCACCAGCTCCGTCGGCCGCCCCTGCGGCAGCAGTTCCGCCGCCGCGTGCAACCCGGTCAGCGGCGTCCGCAGCTCGTGCGCCACGTCCGCGGTGAACCGCTGCTCGGCCAGCAGCTTGCCCTGGAGCGAGGCCGCCATGGAATCCAGCGCGACCGCGACCGCGGCCACCTCGTCCTGCGGGCGCGTGGCGTCCTTCGTACGGGGGTCGTCGACGCGCGCGTCCAGATCGCCCGCGCTGATCCGCCGGGCCACCTGGGCGGTGGCCTGGAGCCGCCGGGTCACGCGGGCCACGGCCAGCGCGCCGACCAGCAGCGTCACCCCGATCGCCAGCGCGGACGACCACAGGATGGCCCGGTCCAGACCGTCGATGGTGCGCGCCTGCTGCGAGTAGTCCACCTGCACGGCCAGCGCCCGTCCGCCGTCGGCGGGGCCCGCCGCCCACATCGTGGGCCGGCCCTCGTGGTCGGCGACCATCGTGCCGCGCTCCCCGGCCGCCGCCAGCTCCCGCAGCGGCTCGGGCAGCCCCGGCGGGTCGACCCCGGCGAACGGCATCGTCCGGTTCCCGGCCTCGAACGCGGCCGTCGCCCGCGTCAGCCGCGACAGCGCCTCGTCACGGGCCCGGCCGACGGTCTGGTTCGTCACCGAGACATGCACCAGCACACCGAGCAGCGCGGTCAGCGCGCAGCACATCACCGTGATGAACACGGCGGCCTTCGCGGCGAGCGTCCCCGCCCAGCGGGGGAGGGAGGGGCTCACGGGGCACTCGCGAAAGGAGAACCCGACGAAGAATCCGAGGGAGACGCGGACGAAGAACCCGGCAAAGAACCCGAAGAAGACCCGGACGAAGAACCCGAAGGCCGAGGGCGGCCATTGCCGATGCGCAGCATCTCGTCATTGGTGAGCAGCATCGCGTTCTGCTCGGCGTCCCAGGTCCACTGCAACCGGTACTCGTACCCCGCCACCTCCGACGGCGCCCGCACGATCACGGACCGCCCGGCCAACTCGACCGCGCTGACGGCGTCGTCGTAGGACATCACCCGGACGAGCCGGTGCTTCTGCACGGTGTACACGCGCATGGCCGTGAGGCCGTCCGGCAGCAGCCGGAAGCCGAGCGTGAGGTCCTCGCGGCCGTCACCGCTGAGGTCGCGGTAGTACGGCGTGAGGACGGGACAGCGGGCGCGGTCGCCGCCCGCGTCGCAGTCGGCCATCCGGCGGGCCGTCTCGTAGTACGGCGCCTTCGCGCCCTCGTACTCGTCCGGGGAGTCGGCGATCTCGGCGCGGACGATCGCGACCGGGTCCACCTTGCGGATGTCGTCGTCCGGCACGGCTACGCCCTCGACGACCTCGGTGGTCACCTCGCCGAGCTCGTAGGCCGGGCTGGACGCCGGCGTCAGTTCCGGCCAGAGCCGGACCGGACTGACCGCGGTCGGGGTCGCGCCCGCGCTCTCCAGGCCGCCGGTGTCGCCGCAGCCCGCGGCGGTCGCCAGCACGAGGGCGACGGCGACGGTCGTAGGGACGCGGCTGCGGGGCACGGTGCTCCTGTGGTTCAGAGGTGAGCGGTGGCCCCGTACACCTTATTCGTAGGGAAGTCCCTTTTGCCTGGCAGGGCGGGTGGGACGGTCACTCGGCGAGCTCCTCCAGCAGCCGCGCCGTCGACAGACCGGCCTGGAGGTACTCGACGAACAGGTCGTTGTGCAGGGCCCAGGGCGAGCGCCGGGACCGTATCAGCCGGATCGCCTCCTCGGCGGAGTGCCCCCGCCGAACCAGGGCGTGCGCGACGACCAGCCCCGAACGGTTGTACCCGTGGTAGCAGCGCACCAGCACCGACCGCCCCCCGTCCAGCGCGTCGCACGCCGCCTGGGCCAGCCGCATCACGCCCGCGAGCTGCGTCCCGTCCAGCGGACCGTCCGGAATGGGCCACACCTGGTGCTCGACCTCGTGGTCCGGCCCGTGCCCCGGCAGCCGCAGCAGCGTCTGTACGAGATCGAACTCGTCCCGCACCACGGCGAACTCCAGCTGTCCCGACCGCCCCCTGAACTCGTGCCCGCCCATCCACAGCCCGGGCACGATCTCGTTCCACGGGGTGTCCGGAGCCGGAACATCGGGTTGCTTCCCGCGGGTACGCAATTGGCGCCCTCCCCAACTCCCCCACCCAACTATGGTCAAAGGTAACCGGGTTCTTGCCCCGCGAGCACCCCGCCTGTTCCCATGGTCGTGGGGTGATGGTGCATGAGCCAACTGCGCGTCATACCGACCTGGCACCACGGTCAGGAACGGCTGTACGTCTGCGGCACCGACGGCAGGAACGTCGCCTGGTACGACCGTGAGGCCGCCAGGGTCAACCTGCTCAGCGACGAGCGCAGAACGGACGTGCTCGACGCCCTGGCACCCTTCCTCACCGGCCCGGTCACCGTGGGCCCGCCCCCCGTCCCGACCCCGGCGGAGCTCGCCCGCCTCACGCTCCACCCGGACGACGACCTGGCGCCCAACCGGCCCGGCGAGGCACTGCTGATCGCCCTGGACCGCGATCCGGGCCCGGCCCACCGGATCCGCCCCGACCCCAGGCGCCGCGCCCTCGCCGCCGAGCAGGCCGTGGGGGAGGCCCTGGACCGCCTCGACGGCGCCGGCTGGCACACGCTCCACTCGGTCCCGCTGCCCGGCGGCGACCGCATCCACCACCTGGCCATCGGCCCCGCCGGCCTCTTCGCCGTCCACACCCTGTACGCCCGCAAGCAGCGGGTGAGGGTCGCCGACCCCCAGGTCACCGTCGCCCGCCGCGAACCGCGGCCGCTGCTGCGCCGGGTCCGCGCCGACGCCGACCGCGCCTCGTACGCCCTGACGGCCGAGGTCCGCCCGGTCCTGGCCCTCGCGGGCCCCGCGCACGTCTCCGTCTCGGCCCCCCTCCGCGAGGTCCGCGTCGTCCAGGACACCGACCTCGGCGAACTGGCCCGCCAGGGCGGCGTCCTCAAACCGGCCGACGTGGAGGCCCTGCACGCGATGGCCCGGGACCGGACCATCTGGACGCGGGTCTGAACCAGGGCGGTCGTGGTTGCGTCCGCGGACTCCGCGTTCCCGGCGCCTCCGCGGACGCCACGCTCCCGGCGGTGGACCTTCGCGCCGTCTCTCGACGATGTCCGAACCTCGCAGGGTCGAGGGCCGGTCCTACGGATTCTCCACCGACGCGTGCCGCGGACGAGGTGACTCCCGCAGCCGGCCGATCGGCCGGGCGATCGGGACGGTGCCCGGGGGAGGGCGGGGCGTATGCGGCCGGCTCCTCGGTTCTCGTGCCGGTGCTCGCGAGGGAGGCCGGGCAGGCCGACGTGACCCGTGGGAGGTTCCCCGGGGGTGGGCGGGGGCGCATGCGGGCGGTTGCCCGGGGGCGGGCGGAAGGACGGGTCAGGGCAGTGTTCCGGCGCGGTCCGGTTCGAGCAGCGGGCCCAGCAGATCGCCGTAGTCCTGGATGCGGGGCGCGAGGTCCGGCGCCGTGAACGCCAGCTGCGCGGGCGCCCGGCACTGCTCGACCTCCGCCCAGGTCACGGGCGTGGACACCGACGGCTCGGCCCGCGCGCGGAGCGTGTAGGGGGCGGCCGTGGTCTTCCGCGCCGCGTTCTGGCTCCAGTCGACGAAGACCTTTCCGGGCCGCAGGCTGCGGGTCATCCGGTGCAGGACGAGCCGCGGCATGGCCTTCTCCGCCTCCACCGCGAGTCCCTTGGCGTACTCCGTCACCTCCTCGGAGGACGCCCCGCGCACCGCGGCCAGCAGATGCAGCCCCTTCGACCCGGACGTCTTCGCGTACGCCTCCACCCCGTCCGCGGCCAGCCGCTCCCTCAGCCACAGCGCGACCTCGCAGCACTCCACGACGGTCGCAGGCGAGCCGGGATCGAGGTCGAAGACCAGTCGATCGGCCGCACCGGGAGCCTCGTCGACCCACTGGTGGGTGTGGAACTCGGCGACCAGGTTCGCCGCCCACATCAGACTCGGCAGATCCTGTACGAGCACCATCCGGGCCGGCCCCTCCGAACGCGGAACCTCGGCCGTGGTGACCCAGTCGGGTGTGCCCGGCGGCACGTTCTTGGTGAAGAAGACCTGCCCGTCGGGCCCGTCCGGATAGCGCAGGAAGGAGACCGGCCGGTCACGCAGATGGGGGAGCAGCACGTCGGCGGTGGTGGCGTAGTAGTGCAGCACCTCGCCCTTGGTGAAGCCGGTCGCCGGGTACAGGACCTTCTCCAGATTGCTGAGCGCGAGCCGTCGCCCCTCCACCTCTGTGATCGGCGTCATACGATGAGAATCGCATGAAATACGCTGATACCGCCCGGAAAGGTGTGCTGCACGTGCGATCCATATGGAACGGCGCCATCTCGTTCGGCCTGGTCAGCATCCCGATCAAGCTGGTGAACGCCACCGAGAGCCACTCGATCTCCTTCCGTCAGATCCACACGGAGGACGGCGGCCGCATCCGCTACCGCAAGGTCTGCGAACTGGAGGACCGCGAGGTCAGCCAGGCCGAGATCGGCAAGGGGTACGAGGACGCGGACGGCACGATCATCCCGATCACCGACGAGGACCTCTCCCACCTGCCGCTCCCGACGGCGAAGACGATCGAGATCGTGGCCTTCGTGCCGGCCGACCGCATCGACCCGCTCCAGATGGACGCGGCGTACTACCTCGCCGCGAGCGGAGCCCCCGCCGCGAAGCCGTACACGCTGCTCCGGGAGGCCCTCAAACGCAGCAACAAGGTGGCGATAGCCAAGTTCGCCCTGCGCGGCAGGGAACGCCTGGGCATGCTCCGCGTGGTCGGCGACGCGATCGCCATGCACGGCCTGCTCTGGCCCGACGAGGTCCGCGCCCCCGAGGGCCTCGCCCCGGACGTCGACGTCACCGTCCGCGACAAGGAACTCGACCTGGCCGACGCCCTCATGGACACCCTCGGAGAGGTCGACCTCGAAGACCTCCACGACGAGTACCGCGAGGCAGTCGAGGAGGTCATAGCCGCAAAGGCCGCCGGCGAAAGCCCTCCTGAATCCCCCGAACCCGCCAAGTCCGGCAAGGTCCTCGACCTCATGGCCGCCCTGGAGAAGAGCGTCACCGCGGCGAAGAAGTCCCGAGGCGAACAACCGGCCGAGGTCCACCCCCTGCCCCGCCGCACGACCCCGAAGCAACCGACGGGCAAGAAGTCGACGACGGCAGCGAAAAAGACGACAACATCGGCGAAGAAGTCGACGACGAAGTCGGCCCAGGGGGCGAAGAAGACCGCATCCACGGCGAAGAGCACCACAAAAAAGACAACAACGAAAAAGACAACAACAAAGAAGGCAACCCCACGCAAACGCACGGCGTAACCCCACCACTTCGGGTCCCTCGCAGAACAACAAGAGCGGAGCCAGTGAGACTGACTCCCGCTCCTTCATGTCGGCATCCGCCCAGTTCAGTGGCTGATTCACGCTGACCGCTCGGCGAGTGCCCCCGGCAAGGGGCCCAGAACATGGGAACGGAGCAACGCGCAAGCGAACGAGCCGAGCTGGCAATTGAGTCGATCGTCCAGGTGAAGCCATAGACCTCGCGAGCCCCAGCTCCGGGGTGCGGTTCCCGAAGCTAAGGGATGATTCGGTACGAACGTTGATGAAGTTGACCTATGGTTGCGATATTGGGGCTGCTGTCTCGTCGAACAGGGCCAACTGCTACTGCTCCTCGTGCGGTTCCGGTTCCCGCTCCAGCCCCGGGGCTGGAGCGGCATCCGGTGGGGCATCGGCCGTGGCATCCGACGGGGGGCCCTCGTCCTCTGCGGCTCGGGTGGGCAGGACATACTCTTGCGCAAGACCGGCGAGATGCAGGGGCAGAGGCAGGCTCAGCGCATCCGGCAGGTCGGGCGCCTGCCGGAGCTGATGCGCTGCGAGAGCCAGAGCCTCGGGTGAGTCACCGTCCTCGGGGTGGCAGCCGAGGACCGTGAACTCCACGAGCCCTGGATTCCATGCGGCCTTGTCTGTGTCAATGGTCAGCTTTCCTTTGGTGTTCGTACGGGGGGGCAAGCTTGTCAGCGGCCACCGACAACTTGAACGTGCGTGCCTTCGGGGTGGTGGACCAAAAGACGCGGGCCTTTTCCGGGGCGGCAGTAGGGTCTGTCCACAGATGGGCCGCCAGGCCGTTCGCCCCGTCCGGGTTCACGCCCCACCACTGCGGCGTTTCCCGCCCGCGTGACGTCCGTACCCGAATCAGCCGCAGGTCCGGATCGAGGCGACGGGCGGGCGCGTGACCGTCACGGAACTTGTCGGCCACCACCTTGCCGTCCTGCAGCCAGGTCCAGTGCGAGCGCATGTTCTGGCCGTGGGCCAGCAACATCGTCGGCGTACCGCGCAGGGAGCGGCGAACCCGCTGCATCCACTCCTCAGTGGCTCGGCGCTGCTCGGCCATGTCCGCCCACCACGACGGGCGGCGAGTGGCTGCCGGTGTGCCGCCGTCGCGCGGGGCGGGCACTGTGCCTGCGGCCGGTACCTCCGCGCGCCTGGTCAGCCGCAGCAGCATCACCGGATAAGGAACCCAGGCCCGGGCCTCGTCGTCCCAGCCCTCCACCCGGGCCAGGCCGTGCCCGGACGCCTCGGGTGTGACGAGTACCGCCACGGGCACATGCCCGGCCCAGCGCGTACGGCTGCGGCGGTTCTTGCGGACCATCCACACCGCCGCGTACCGCATACCGGAAGGGAGCTGCTCACGGAGGCTATGCTCGGGGTGGACCCGTACGCCGAGCTGCCGCATACCGTCGTCCCACGCCTTGGCCGCGCGGAAGTTCCTGTTCTTCTCGCTGTTGTAGCCCTTGGCCTTCTTCGGCACCGCCATGAACTGGGTGAGCACACCGGCGTCCGCGCAGCCGAGCCGCACAGCGAACTTGGCGTCGTGGTCGGGGGAGGTGAAGTCCGCGGCCCGGTCGATCTCCACCAGGGCGAGGCATGGGACGGAAGAGGGGTGGTCTTCCGCGACGAAGGCCGCCATCTCACGCCGCCGGACGCCGAGCGCGGTGGTCACCGCTTCACGTGGGTGCCAGGACGCCTCGGGCAGCGCCAGGTCGTGGCCCAGCGAGCGGGTGAGCTTACGGCAGTGCAGCCGCACCATGAGCTCCGCAGTCTGCCACTCCAGCACGACGGTGCCCTCGTAGGCGTCCGCCTCTTCCGGTGCCCCTCCGTCTCCCTTGAGGCCGAGATGGGCGATCAGCGCGGCCACTGCGGTGTCGCGCATTGCGGGTGTCTGCCAGAACAACCTGGTGTCCAGCACGGGCAGTTCGCCGGGATCCGCGTCCGGACTGAGGCAGCACAGTGCGAAGGCGGCACCCTTTCTGCGTGCCTCCGTCCGCTGCCGCTCCTCCATGGCCTTCTGCGTCGCATCGGACGGCTCCCGGCGCGGATTCGCGGGAGTACTACCGGACAGGCGCGTGTGCACCAGAGCGGGCGCCGGGCGCAGCTGAGCCGGCAGTGCCTGTTCGGCCCACTCGACGATCCGGGAGCGCTGGTCGGGCATCAGACCGGTGCCCACCTCGTGCGACCCCATCGCGGTGCTGTGGACGACCGCGGCCCGCATCCCGTCCTCCAGCCATTCGGCCGGGGCGGTGAGGATGGACGCGGCCTCGGGGAACGACTCGCTCAGGGACATGCTACGCAGCATCCCGGCAGGCCCGCCGCCCACCCAGTCGTGGCCGCCCTTGTCCCACGCGAGCCGGGCCAGCGCGAACCGGTCGCTCGCCGGGGCCCCGGGCAGCCACGGAACCCGGGGACGCAGCAGGACAGTGGTCCTGCGGCCGTACGGCAGATAGAGCCGCCCGGACCTGGCGCCCACCCGGGTGGCGTACCGCCGGATGTGAGTGTGCAGGTGGAAGTGGGGCAGCGGGTCGAAGGGCACCGTCTGGAGCGTGATGTTCAGGACGACGGAGAACCACTCGGGGCCCCGGCTTCCCTCGTGTTTCAGCGCCTGTGATACCAACTCGGCACCTTGGTCGCGGGGCCCGCGAGGCATGGCGCGGAAGCGCAGCCGGCCCGCCCCGTAGTCGTACGGTTCGAGCTGTTCGAGGAGCCGCCGGGCCAGCCAGTCCGCCGTCAGCTGGAACTGCCGGGGATCCGGGGCGGCCGTGCCACCGGCGGCGGGCGGGCAACGCAGCAATTCCACCTCGACACCTTCCCGCCACTCGGGAGGGTCCTCGAAGAGCGCCTCGCGGGTCTCGCTCAGCAGCGAGCGGTACTCGCGCTCCGGACGCAGATCCTTCAACCAGGTTCCGACGAGAGCCCGGAAGGCCCCGGCCGGTAGCGGATCCGGGATGTCCTCCGGGGCGTACAGCCAGAAATCCGGGTTCTCGCCCCGGTACGTGGAGAGGCGAGGACGCACCAGTACGTCCGGGGCGAGCGTCTGGATCACCTGGTCCATACGGAAGGTGGGCACCGTCTCCAGCGGCTTGTCGCGGCCCGCGTTGCACAGCGCGAGCAGCGGACCGTGCCACTGCTCCGGAAAGGGCAGAGCGCGGTACCGCCCCGTCATCGAGGCGTCATGGGAGACGGGCAGCCAGGAGGCGGTGCGGATGGAGTCGTAGCGCTGAGCCATGAGGCGTCCCTTTTCATTCAGGAGGTGTGATGGGTGATGTCCCGCAGCGCCGTGTAGAGCGGCGCGTACAGCAGGCGGGCAACCGCGGGATCGCCCGGATCGGGGCAGTCGGGCGGGAGGGGACCTTCGCCGAAGTACGGGGCGAGGACGTCGCGCAGCCCGGTCAGCAGCCCGTCCTCCTGTGGCAGTGAGGAGGAAACGGCACCGGGCGAGAGCAGTTCGGCGGTGCGCGGAGCGAAGCGGGCGTCGACGAAGACCACACGGGCCGGCACACCACCGCGCACCAGTCGACCGATGACCTGCCAGATCGTCACCAGCTGGTCCCAGGTGAACGACCGCTTCTCCTGGTCGGACAGCCGCGAGTAGATGTAGCGGCGGGACAGCAGCCTGCGCCACTCCGCGCGCGCAACGTGCCGGAACGCGAGCCCGGCCTCGTCGAGATGCGCGGCGGCACCCGCCAGCTTGCCGAACGTGCCCTCGGATAGGCCGGGTTCGTCGCGGGCGAAACGTGCGGCCCAGTCGTTGATCGCGAACACGGCGAGCGTCAGGTCGTCCGGGCGCGGATGCGGACGCGCCAGGAAGAGGGCTGTGCCGAAGGCGGCGTTGCGCTGGGCGTTGAGGATGTTGTGGCCGCGCTCGACCGCCATGAGCGGGGCGACGAGGAGTTCCGCGCCGCGGTCCTCGGCGAAGGCGGCCAGGTCGCCGCGACGCAGCGCAGTAGCGCGCTCGGTGCCCGCGGGGACCGGACCCGCCCCGCGTACCGCCTGGTCCAGGTCGGCGTCGTCGGCGGCCAGGACGCGGACGCGGCCGTGCCAACGATCCATGAGGTGCAGGACGTTCGCGACGGTGTTGGCCTCCTTGTAGCTGCCGACCAGCAGGATCGCCCGCCTTCGTCGGTCGTCGGCGATCTTCGCCAGTTCCTGTTCCAGAGGGCTCGGGGCACCGCCGCGGCCTGGAGAGCCGAGCCTGCTCGCCATTGCCCGCGCCGCTGCGGGCCTCGCCTTGGGCTGGGTGCCCGACAGGCTCATTGGGCGGCCCTCGTCGTCGTACAGGAAGTGGGTGGTGAAGACCGACTGACTCACGGCTTCCATCGAGCGCGGCGACGGCTTGAGCACGGCCCCTACCGGCGCCGGCACGTGGGCGCGGGTGGAGGTTCCGGCCCAGCTCGTGCCGGACATCAACACCACGTGCGGTCCCCGGCACCCGATGCCCGGGTCGGCTCCCACCTCGTGCAGCGAGAGCAGCAGTTCACGGCCGACGCCGGCACAGCGGAAGAAGCGCAGGGTGCCGCTGTGTCGTCCGTCCGTATCGCGTTCCCGGTCGTCGGGCAAGTACTGGAAGCCCAGGACGTTACCCATCGGCGCCTCCGGGACCAGCGGGGCGTAGTCGAGGGGAGGACGGCGGGAGAGTTCGTTGCCCGTCGAATCCAGGTGTAGGGCGGCTTCCACCTGCGGCCAAAGGAAGACCAACCGGTCAAGACGGTGGTTCAGAGCGCTCAGCAGGAGCATGAACTCCAGGCGTCGGGCGGTCAGATCGAGCCAGGATTCGTCCTCCGCCCTCACGGCGGCAGGGCTGTCGGCGAGTAGGGGGCGCAGTAGTGTCAGGACGCGGGCGCGTGTGTCCGACGAGGACAGCGTGGCCAGCAGGTCCTGGGCCAGCCGCACCAGATCGTCCGTGGTGTTCCCGTAGGGTCCCTGGCCGCCCAGCGGGTCGTCGCGGAACGCGTCGAAGAGGCCGGTCAGTTCCTGACGGCGGGCGTCGGAATCGGGCCCCGACGGCTCGGGTTCCGGGACGTCGTCCTCGTACGCTTCGAACAGTTCCGCCTCATCGGCCACACCGTCGGGCGCACCCGGTGTGAGATCCGGCCTGAACCAGTCGCCCAGCAGCTTCTCCTGGAGTGTCCAGGGACTGAAGTACTCGATGTCGGCCCACTCGCGCAGCTCCCCGTCGGAGATCAGCAGCTTGTAGAGCCGGTCCGTGGCGGCGTGCACCACGGTCAGAGAGGCGGACCAGCGCTCGATCTCCTGGTCGGTGAGCGGTAGCCGGCCCTGCCTGGACAACTCCTCGATACGGTGCGTCTGAACCTGGTCCAGCCAGGACTCAGGGCCGGGAGAGACCAGTGTCGCCGACGGGGCGAAGATCTCGTCGAGTTTCATCTGCACCGAGTCGGCCTCGTCGACGACGATGATGTCGCTTCGCAGACAGGCCAGTTCGAGGTGGCGCAGCCGTTCGTCGCCCAGATGCCGCGGTGCGGCTGTCTGCACCAGGCTCGCCGGGTTGGCCACCCAAATCCGGGCGTCGACGAGTTCGCGGGCCGCGCGGTGACGCGGGCAGGCGTACCAGAGGGGGCATCCGTGGGGGGTGCCTTTGACCTCCGGTGTGCGCGACTGCGCGGCCCGGTCCCTCTGGCCGGGGAGGTAGGGGTCCGGCAGCGGGACGGAGCCCGCCGGCTCGTTGCCGGCCTTCTCGGCCGGGCGCTTCTCCGGGTACAGCGAGGTGCAGGGGGCGTCGGCGAACCGCAGCGGCCGGGCCGCCTCGGTGCCGCGAAGGGCGTCCACCACGCATACCGTGCTCAGGTCGTCGAAGCCCGGCGCGTCGTGATCCAGCAGGTTGGTCAGGCCACGGGAGGCCAGTCTGCGGTGCAGCCGCTGCACATGCGTCTCACGTGTGGTGAGCCCCAGGACCGGAGTCGCGTCGAGCCCGAGGTCGCGCAGCAGCGCACTGAGTCTGAGCTGCTCCGCCACATCGCCGACGACGAGCGTCGTCCGCAGCGCCGGCTCCTGCCGGGCGCCCCATACGGCGATCAGCGTCATCAGCGTCGACTTGCCCGCGCCGACCATGCCCGCGAGATGCAGCAGCCCGTCCAGCCGCAGGCCACCGTCCTCGGAGAAACCGAGCCCGTCCGCGTCCCTCGGCGCTATGTGGAGTTCGGTGAGTCGGCTCTCCCAGTGTCCAGGGTTGTCGACCTCCTCCTCCCGCTCCACCCGGTCCATCCAGCGCGCGGTCTTCAGGAGGTCCGCCCTGGTCAGGGTGATCGGCGCGCCGCCCCCCGGACGCCCGGCCCCGGGGTTGTGACCCGGTACCGGATCGAGCCGCAGCCGTTCGGGAAGGGTGACCGAGACGGGGCGCCGCCGGTCGATGATGGTGGCCCGCCCGGCGGGCGCGATCGGCAACTCCTTGCGGGCAAGCGGGGGGAGTACGGCGAGCGCAGCGTCATACACAGCGGTTCGGTCGGAGGCGACGGCTGGATCGCATCGTCGTGCCGGGGCGTCGCCCGCGGGGACGGTGTAGGCGCGCAGCCGCTCGGGCAGCGCCGCATACGTTTCCAGGGCCTGCCGCCAGGTACGGCGACGCCGCAACGTCCACAGCAGATGGCGACCGGCGGCGAGCATCACCTCGTGTTCGGTGGTCACCGCGATACCGCGGGCCCGTGCGAAGGGATAGCCGCCGAAGAGCGCATACGCCCCGTGGGCAGGTTCTTCCGGCGCGAGGCGCTCCAGAAGCCGGAGCGCCAGTTCGACCTGGCAGAGTAGAGCGGGCTTCACCCCGGATAGTTCGGGGGGCACGTCGGCCCACAGTCGGGTGAGCTCCCTGCTGACCGGTTTGTGCCAGCTGTCGCGGTCACGCATCGGGAGCCTCCTGCCGTCCGCCGGGCCGGCTTCCCCGCATGCGGGTTCGGGCGCGGGCGATCAGTTCGGTGTCGGTGAGCAGTGGCAGGTTCCGGGCCGCCGCGGGGCGGTTGCGCTCGTACGAGGCGAGATAGCCGGGCCGGTCGTCCACGCGGGCCTGGGGCACCACCCAGAACGCCTCGTCGTACGGGGGCTCGGGCGGAACGGGACGTGCGGCCCGGCCGAGGAAGGCGGGATGTGCCCAGTCCTTCACGTCGACCGCCCACACCCAGCCGTCGGGGAAGGTGACGTGCACGTCGTATGCGTCGTACGCAGGCCACATCCGTACCCGCAGCCCGAGCGCCGACAGCCGCACCTCCAGCTCCACTTCGGCCCGTCCCGGGCCGGTGACGAACTGGCGCAGCGGCCGTTCGAGCTGGAGCAGCCCGCCGGCCTCCTCCTTGAGGATGCGGTGCCCCACCGGCGGCGGGCCGAGGCGGCGGCAGCGGTCTCGCTCGCACCACCAGCCGCCGCCGTGCAGTGGGGTCAGCAGGGTGAGGCAGCGGCCGCAGACCGCGTAGCCGTCATTGCGCAGGTAGCTCTCAGGGACGGGCTGGTAGATACGCCGCAGCAGCTCTTTGACCGGGTCGAGGACGTGATCCATCGAGACCGCGAACTCCTCGGCCGCGGTGAGTACCGGCCGGGTGACCAGCAGCCGCCGGAACTCGGTGTACGCGTCCTCCTCGCCGTGTTCGTGGCACAGCCGCAGTGCGGCCCGGATGATCTCCCGGTCGCGCAGGGCGAGGGCGCTGTCCTGCGTCTGCTCGGCCCATTCGTGACACAGCTCGGTCGGCCGTGAGGAGTCCGGGTCCAGCAGCAGGTCCCCGGGGCCCACGGCGTCGGCGGGAAGGACGACCGGCCAGTCGGCAACGGGACGTTCCCGGCACCATGACAGTAGGTCGGGGAGGCTCACCGGAGGCTCTGCGCCCCGCTCCAGACAGGCGAGCACGGTCCGGTCCAGGGCGCGCTGGACCTCGGGCGCATACGGCAGGGTGAAGGCTTCGAGCCCGGTCGCGGCGTCGAGCGCGGTCAGGGCCGAGGCCAACGTGCGCATCAGAGGGATGCCATGGTGCGCGGACCAGTCGACGGCAGGGGAGGGCAGGGCATCACGTGCGCTTTCGGGCACTGTGCTCACCCGGCCTTCAGGTGGGCGCGTCCGGCGGCACAGTGCAGGAGCATCTCGCAGCCCGCGCAGTGGTCCCCCGTTGTCGGCGCGTACGTCTCGTCGACGGCCCAGGGACCCGCCAGGTCGGCGATGATCCGGCGTGCCTCGGCCTGGGTGTCGGGGTCGCCGGGGTCGATCTCCTCGCAGCCCGACCCGTCCCCGTACAGCAGTTCCAGTTCGATCAGTGACCGGCGCGGATCTCCACCGGGCACGCCCGCCGCCATCAGTAGAACCGCGAAGGGGAGTTGCGGGTACGTCTCCATCAGCTCCCGTCCCTCCCAGGGACGCCGGGCTGCCGTCTTCGTCTCGTGCCAGATCCAGCCGCCGGAGCGGGTGTAGAGGAGATCAGGGTCGGCGATGAGGACCACGTCCAGTTCGGGGTCGTACGCGGTCAGACGCGGTTGCACCCGCACGGTTTCGCCGGGCGTCAGGCCGTCCAGCGGGCAGTCGAGCATGTGCTGGCCGAGCATGGCGAGAGCGGTGGGCTGTTCGGCCTCGGACAGCCCCGGAAGCGCGTCCGGCAGGGTGGCTCCGCGGCAGCTGCCCTGCTTGTGCCGCTCGTTGAGCCAGTCGTCGACCGCCCGCCCCCTGCGGATGGGCTCGCTCTCCGGTTCGCCGGACCGCAGGTGCAGTACCCGGGTGAGGTGGAACAGTGCCGGGCAGCGGGCATGGACTCGAAGATCGGTGGCCGAGACCGATCGGCGCTTGCGCGGACGCCGCGGTCCCGGCACTCCCAGCAGCCCGGCCGCCCGGGGTGGCCCGGAGCAGCCCGACAGGGCCTCGCACCGCTCGCACCCCGAACCGGGGCTGAGCCGGTCGTCCGCGACCACGCGGGCCAGCACGGGCTTGGCATGCCGTGCGAACTCATGTGCCGTGCGGTCGGTGTCCCAGTCCGCGAGCACCTTGTGATCGCCGGCCCCGCAGCCGACGCCGATCACCCGGACCTGCCGTGGACGGGCGGTGCCGCCCGCTGCGGGGCGATGGATGTCACCGAATGCGGCCCGTGAGGGAACGCCGTCGGCGGTGACGGCCGCCGCTTCGGCGATCTCGGCTGCGAGGCGATCTTTTTTGACGGAGTTCACGGACAACAGCCACAGTTCGCGCTCCGAACCGTCGGCGGACGCGTACCGCCTTCCCCAGGCGGTGCGTTCGTACCGCGTCGCTCCCCGGTCGTCGGGCGTGTCCCTCTGGGTGATGGCAGTCCACTGAGCGCGGACGGCGATCGTTGCGGGGCGCCCGTGCGCGCGGCGGCCGGTTTCGGACAGCTCACGTGCCGTCAGGTAGTTTCGCACGGCCATTTCGGCCCAAATGGCGTGCGAGGCATGCCATTTCGTGCTGCTGTGGAGCCGCCGCAGTGCTGTCTCCGGATCCACCTCGTCGTACTCGATGAGGTCCAGGGTGTACATGACGGGACCGAGTGCGAAGTCCTCGACGGGCTTGCGGCGCGGCCGTTCCGGCACCTGCCGGACGAACGGCCGCGCCCGCAGGGCGTTGCCCCGGGGGCAGTCCTGCGGATCCTCCCGCAGCAGCGGCAGCGAGGTGCGGATGAGCCTGGTGTTGCCATCGGTGCCAGGTGGGAGCGGATGGAGCGTCACGACGTTCCCTTCGCGACGGAGTTGAGGAAGGCGGCCACCTTCAGGAGAGCGTATGTCTGTGAACTAAGTCAAGGCGCTTTGTTGTTCTGCTCCTGTGAACCGCTATCGTGGGTGCGGCAGAGAGCCGTGGTGAGCCGGGGGTACGGATGGAATCCGGGGAAGTCCTCGACGGCCGCTTCTGTATCGAAGAAGCGCTCGATCAAGGGGGCATGGGAAGCATCTGGACGGCGACGGAAACCGCCACGGAGCGGCTCGTCGCGGTAAAGGTGCTGCGCCTCGACGCCTACACGCAGGGGCGGTTCACCCCGGCCGAGCGCGCGCGGCGCCGTGTCGAACTGCTGAAGCGGTTCGAGCGCGAGGGAGCGGTCCTCGAAGAGCTGGACCACTCCGCCATCCCGCGTCTGCTGCATCGCGGTTACCACCAGGAGGAGCCGTACTTCGTCATGGAGTACGTCGACGGGCTCAGCCTGCGCGAACTCCTCGATCTGCGGCGCCCGTTCCCCTTCGGCGCGGCCGTCGCGGTTGCCGTCCAGATCGCCGAGGCCCTCGGCCACGCCCACACCAATGGTGTGGTGCACCGGGACCTTAAGCCCGGCAATGTGGTGATCGCCGCCGACGACGGAACGGCGAAGCTGCTCGACTTCGGTATCGCCCACCTGACCGACCCTGACGCCACGCGCTACACGGCGCTCGGTGCCACCCCCGGCAGCGCCGGTTACATGGCGCCGGAGCAGCTCCGCGGCCAGCAGGACATCTCCGCCGCGGTGGACCTCTACGCGTTCGGCTGCGTGCTGTTCGAATTGCTGACGGGCGAAAAACCGTTTGAGGACAAGCCGGACCGGAACAAGGACGTACAGCACCTTGAAGATCTACCGCCCCGCGTCCGGGACATCAACCTCGGTATTCCCGAGGACCTCGACGACCTCGTGTGGGACCTGCTCGGCAAGACACCCGCCGACCGTCCGGCAGGCATCGGCGAAGCACTCGCCGTACTGCGCGGACACCTGCCCGCACCCGGTGACCCCGGACCCGACCCGGAGCTGCGTCCGGACCCCACGGCCCGGTACCGGCTGGGCGGAGCAGGCCCCGTCCTCGGGCCCCCCGGGCCGAGGGGGTGGGCGGACCCCGCGGGGCATGCCGAACGTGTCCGGCACGGCGGCTCCCGTCGTTCCGTGCGGCGACGCGGGCCCTGGCTCGGACGTGGGGAATTCGCCGACTTGATCGCCCTGGCCAGGGCGGAACTTGCGGCGACCGGACCCGGTGCCGAATGCGAACGGCTTGCTTCGGTGCTCGCTCGCGCCGTGTCCGAGTGGGGGCTCGAGGAACCCGCCGTTGCGGAGGCCCATCTGATGTGCGGCGATGCCGCGCGCCTCGACGGCGGCACCGGCCGTGCCAGGGAGCTCTACGAGAAGGTGGCCACGCTTGGCAACGGGCGGCAGCTGCCCCGCCACGGCACGCTGACGCTGGAGGCGCGGCTCGGCGTGGCGGAATGCCGGATCCCCGAGGGCGACCTGCGGACCGCGCTCGAGGAATGGCGCCGGACCGCGTCGGAGACGCTTGGTCTCACCTCGCCTCCGACTCACCTGGTCGAACGGTGCCGTGAGGTCGCACTCGAACTGAGCGAGCGCGGCTTCGGAGCCGAGGTCTCTTCCCTGGTCCGCCGCCTGGCCGAGCTGTAGGGACCTCCGGCAGTCGCGACTGGCCCGCTGACCAGTGGCGGCGGACGAGCCAGGTGCGGCGGCCCGGCTGGGGGACAGTGGCAGAACCGGGTACGGCGATCAGGTGCGCGGCAACCCGCCGTGGGCCAACAGATCACCGAGCGAGCGGACGAGTTCGCCTCCCACCTGGCGAATCCCCTGGAGTTCCCTCTCGAACGTCGTGATCCTCCGGTAGATCTCGCCGTACCGCCGTTGCTCCTCCAGGGAGAACCGGGGCACCCGCAGCCGCCGCACGTCCACACGGGACGTGGTGGACGCGTGGGTGCCCGCCTGACGGGCATTGTCGGGAGCCCGCAGGCAGCCCGCCAGAAACCAGGGATCGAGGACCGAAGGGTCCACGCGCAGAACGCAGAGCTGCGGCCCGAGAACCGACGGAGCCTCAGTGTCCACATGGACGTCGAAGTCCCGCGCCAGCACCGACAGGACCACATCCTGCGAAGCGGTGACGGTCAGCGCACCGCTCTTCTCACCCCGCGCCACTTCCGCCGCCGGCAGCCAGAGCTCAGGGCCCCCGGGTCGACGAAGACCGGTCAGCACCCGTACTCCGTCCACCGGACGCACGCCGCGCTCCACTTCCGCCTCGGGCAGCGTCTGCCCGCCACGGATCTCCAGCGCCCCGGCCCGTTCCAGTTCGGCGACGGTGATCAGCGGCGCGATGTCGCTGGCTTCGACCGGTTCCAGGGCCGACAGCACGCCTGCCGCGTCCTGGAGTGCACTCGCATGGGCGTCGAACAGGGCCCAGGACCGTCTCATGTCGACGAGGTCCGCGGTGCGGCTGCGCGGAATGTGCCGAGCCGGTGTGAGGTCCACCGCCTCGTCCAACAGATCGATGACCGGAACCCTCATGCTTCCCGGCCCGCCCGATCCCCGGAGGGCCTTAACTGCCTGTTCCGTGATCCGCTTCCAGTCGACATTGCTGCCACCGGTTCCACCGCTCCCGCTTCCGGTGCCGATCTGCCCGGCCACGGTGTCCACCAGGGTCACCTCGCCCGGGGAGGCCCCGGGTTCCCCGCCGGTACCCGCTGCCCGCAGTACCCACAGATGGAGGCCCACCCCGTGCGGAGGTGCGGCGCCGGGCGGCAGGGCGATCACGGTCCGCAGTACACCGGCGCGCAGCAGGCCGGCCCGGATACGCCGACCCGCCCGCCGCGCCGCGACCGCGGGCGGCAGCACCACGACCCCGACCCCTTCGGGGGCCAGCGCGGCGGCGATGTGCTGGACCCAGGCCAGTTCGGATTCCGTGCGCGGCGGCTGACCGAACACCCAGCGCGGGTCCGTCGCGAGTTCCGCATGCCCCCAGTCCCGCTCGTTCGAGGGCGGGTTGCACAGGATCACGTCGGCCTGTACATCCGCCTGAGCACCGGCGCGCAGGGTGTCGGCGGCTGTCACCGTGACCTCCGGCAGGGCCGGCCCCGTGTATCCGGTGGCGGCCAGCCGTGCTCGCGTCAGGGAGGCGAGCACCGGGTCGCTGTCCTGTCCCCGCAGCTCGGCCAGTCCCGAGCCGTCCCATCGCCGTCCCGCCGCCAGTAGCAGGGACCCCGTGCCGCACGCAGGATCGAGAACGACCCGTACCTCTTCCTCATGGACCGCCGAAGCGATCTCCGCCATGAGGTCCGCGAGTGGCGGGGGAGTGACGGCGATCTGCCGTACGTGGGTACGCAGCCACCGCTCCAGAAGGAAACCGAAGGTCTCGGCAGCGCCTTTGCCCTCGGCCAGGTGCAGGGTGCGTTCCAAGAGAGCGGACTGCCGCTCGTCAAGACCGGACTGCCCCGCGCCGAGCGCCGACGTGGTGGCTTGATCGCTGTCCTTCGGCTCGGAGGGCTCCCCGTGCATCCGCAGACCCACCTCCGCGACGAGGAGTCCCATCGCATCCCGGTCGCCCAGTGCCTCGTACTCCGGCCACAAACGTTCCAGCGGTCCCACGGCGGCCTTCAGTTTTCCTTCCCGGTGCAGCCACGCCTCGACCTCCGCCAGCGAGAACAGGGGGCTCGCGTCCGTGCCTCCCACTGGTGCGGGGAAGGTCTCGTGGCGCCGCCGCCAGTTGCTGACCGCGGCGCGCCCCACACCCGCGATACGCGCGACTTCGGCGAGGGGCACGGAGATGGCGGCGGACTCTGCGGACTCGGGCATCGGACTCTTTCAGGGAGGGGCACAGACCTGCTGTGTGGGGGCCCGGCCTACGCTACCGACACGTAGCGCACGGGGCCATGTGTAGTTTGACTCAGTTTACGGACGCATCGGTGACCGTCGAAGTCCTCGCGAAACCCTGGACCAAGCCAGCTGAGACCCCCACAACGGCTCCCACAAGGCCCCATCGAAGCCTTACAGACACCGGGAAGAGCAGACAGAGGCGGGCTGCAGTCGATCGTCGGCATGACTGATCGACCTGAGCCGCTACTGATCGAGTCAGGGCAGAGGACAGCTCCGCGCCCATAGGGGAATATGGGTCGTCCGGGACTCGGTTGGGGGAAAGACACGCGTGCACGCTCAGGAAACCACGTTCAACGAGCTCGTCCAGGGCGAGAAGCAGTACCAGGTGCCGCTCTACCAGCGGACTTACAGCTGGCAGCGGGAGGAGCTGCAGCAACTCTGGGACGACGTGCAGGAGCTGGTGGACGAGCAGTTGGAGGGACGCGTTCCCGCAGCGCATTTCCTCGGCTCCGTCGTGCTGGCGCCGGGCCGGATCACCGCGGGCGGCATGCAGCGCTGGCTCGTCGTCGACGGCCAGCAGCGGCTCACCACCCTCATGCTCGCCTTCACCGCCCTGCGTGACCGCCACCGGGAACGTGGCTCGGAGCAGAAGGCCGAGCGCATCCACGACCTCGTGCTGGTCAACAAGTACCGAAGCGGCAACGACCACTACCGCCTGCTGCCGACGCAGGCGGACCGCGAGGCCTTCACCGCCTGCGTCGAGAGCTCACCCAGGGCCGGTGGCCCCGGCAACGTGGGCGCCGCCTACCGGTTCTTCCTGGGCGTCCTCGCCGAGGGCGAGGAGAATGGCGGTGAGGCGTGGACGGACGCGGTGGAGACCGTGCTCAGCGGACTGCTGTCGATCGTGGAGATCACCGCGGCGGAGGGCGACAACGTCTACCGGATCTTCGAGTCGATCAACAACACCGGGGTCGGACTCAGTCAGAGCGACCTGCTGCGCAACTACCTCTTCATGTGCCTGCCGACCCGGGGTGAGTCGGTGTACCGCAGCCTCTGGTTGCCCATGCAGGAACGGCTCGGTCCCGCCAACCTCGAACTCCTCGTCTGGCTCGACCTGGTGGTGGCCGGCAACAGCCGGGCCAAGCAGAGCGAGATCTACCGCGACCAGAAGAAGCGCCTGGAACCCCTGAGCTCCGATGAGGCGGCCCTGGAGGCCGAGATCGCCTCCCTCGCACGGCGGGCGGAACGCCTGATGCGCATTCTGGAACCCGAGCGGGAGCCCGACCCGGACCTGCGCGAAGTGCTGGAGAGGCTGTCCCGGTGGGGCGGCCAGACCCACTACCCGCTTGCGCTTCACCTGCTCGATCGCGTGGACGAGGGACAGACCACACCCCACCAGGCCGCCCGGGCACTGGCGTACGCCGAGAGCTACATGGTGCGGCGCCTCTTCACCGGGTACTCCACCACGGGCAGCAACCGGGTGTTCATGGAGATGCCCAAGGACATGGACAAGGACGACGACCCGGCTGAGGCCGTACGAGCCTTCCTGTCGAAGAACAAGACGGGCGCCCGCGTCTGGCCCGACGACGACGCCGTCCGCGAGGCCATCCGCACCCGGCCCTTTTACAAGGCGGGCCGCAGCAACCAGCGGTTCCAGGTGCTGCGCAGGCTGGAGGAGAGCTACGGAGCCACCGAACCAGTCGACTACACCAAGGCGCGTCTGACCGTTGAGCACGTGCTGCCGCAGAGCCCCGCGCACCAGTGGCTGGACCTGCTCGCCGAGGAGACCGAGGACGGACAGGGTCCGGAGGAACTCCACGCCCTTCTGGTCCACACGCTGGGCAACCTGACCCTCTCGGCGGACAACGCGAGGCTGTCGAACCATCCGTTCCGCCGCAAGCAGGAGATCCTGGACTTCAGCGCTCTGCGGATGAACCAGGAGATCGCCGGGCGGGAGCGGTGGGGGAAGGCGGAGATCCTCGACCGGGCCGGCGCCCTCGCCGACCGGGCGGTGCGGCTGTGGCCCGGTCCCGTCGCGGGCACCGCCCCCGGGGACGACGAGTGGTCCGGTTGGAAGGAGCTGCGGGCCGCACTCCTCGCCATGCCGGCCGGGACATGGACGACGTACGGCGATGTAGCGGCGCTCATCGGCACCCATGCTGTCCCGGTCGGCCAGCACCTGGCGTCCAAAGCGGGCCTGCACGGCGCCTACCGGGTGCTGACGGCGGACGGCCGCGTCTCGGCGGGCTTCAGGTGGCCGGACGGCCAGGAGTCGGGGGATGCGCGGACCCGCCTGGAAGCCGAGGGCGTCCCCTTCGACGACGCCGGCCGGGCCCGTCGCTCCCACCGGCTGACCACCGCCGACCTGGCGGCGCTGCTGGGCAGGGATGTGGCCGAGGAGGCTGAGCCGTCACCGCAGGCCGACGACGAGCAGCAGGCGGCGGCCGGCCGCTTCGAGACGCAACTGCGTGACAACCAGACCAAGGAGACCGTCGACGGCGTGCTGGGCGCGCTGCGCTTCTGGGAGCAGCAAGGCGGCAACCTCGCCTACGGCCGGGCGAGCGAGACCAGTTGTTCCCCATTGGCGCGTTTTGGCAGCGCCCCCGGCTCCCGCGCGCTGTGGCCCCTGGCGATCTATCCGGTCTCCGGCACGGTCGAGGTCGTTTTCCAGTATCTGAAGCGGCATCCCCCGTTCGACGACGAGCCGCTGCGGCGCGAGCTGATGACCCGGCTGAACGACATCGAGGGCATCGACCTGGCTGAGGCCAAACTCGACCTGCGCCCGTCCTTCGCGGTAGAGGTCTTCGCCGGGCAGAGCGACGAGATCTGCGCGGTGCTGGAGTGGTTCGCGCATACGGTGGCCCTCGCCGAGGCCCGCCGTATGGCGGACGAGGATCCCGGCACCCTCTGATACTCGACAGTGCCCCGGTGGCGGGTGGGGCATACGGACGTCCGCGGCCCCACCCGCGTCGCGCCGCGCCTGCACGCAACGCTTCCCGCTGGCGCTGGGGACACCATGGGCGCTTAGCGGTGCGGGTTCGTGACCGGTGCCAGGAACGGGCTGGGAGCGCCGTGCCAGGACACACGTAGCGCCTCGCGCGCCCGTGTGCACGCCACGAACAGCAGGCTCAGCTCGCTGTTCATGTCCTGCTGGTGCTGCTGGGCGTCGACCTCCACGGAGGTCACGGCCGACTTCATCGGCACGGTTCCGTCGCTGACGCCCGCCACGGCGACGCAGCGGAACTCCAGCCCCTTCATCCGGTGCATGGTCCCGATCCGCACACCGGGGCCACCGCGCCCGGCGCCGAGCACGCACGCCGCGATACCGGCCCGTTCCAGGGCCTGTGCGATGTCCCGCCCCAGCTGGATGAAGCGCACCGCCACTCCGATGTCCTCCGCCTCTACTCCCGAGCCGGTCCAGTCCCGCACCCGGGCAACCAGGGCCTCGATCTCCTCGGGTTTGGTGGCGTGACCGGTCGTCGTGGGCCGCTCCCCGTGCATGGTGGAGCGGTACCCGGCCAGCGTCTCGTCCCCGCCGTCCATGTCGTCGGGCTCCTCGCCGGTCAACAGTGAGGAGGACCAGGCCAGGATCTCCTGAGTCGTGCGGTAGTTGATCCGCAGCCGGTGCGACCGCCCGACGACCTGGACGCCGAGCGAGCGCAGTGACACCCGGTTCCCGTAGATCCGCTGGTAGGTGTCCCCGGCGAGGAACAGATCGTCGGGGCCGGGGGCTACCAGGGCGCGCAGGAACCGCCACTGCGCGGGGTGCAGGTCCTGTGCCTCATCGACCACGACATGGCGGTACGGCCGGTCCTTCCGATCGTCCAGGATGCGTGCGGCCTCCGCACACACCTGCAGGAACGTCCACTCGCCCGCCTGGCGCAGCTGCTCCTCGAACGCGGAGACGGCCCGCCACACCTGAAGACGCTTCAGCGGCGGGAGCGCGGTGCCGCGACCGCTGCGCGGCGCCTTCAGGTACTCCTCCGGGGCTGTCAGGGACTGCGCCAGGATGATCTGACGCCATTCCTGGTCGAGGAAGACGTCCGCGAAGTCGATCCCCAGCCGACGCGCGATCCGCGCCCAGCGGGCGGTGATCTCCTTCTGGTCGAAGACCAGCTTCAGGGGTGTGCCGCCACGCTGCGCGCGGACGACCTCGTTGGCCAGGGCGTCGACGTTGACCACGCGTATCCTCGCCCGGACGTCCTCCTCCTTGACCAGCAGCCCGAGACAGCGCTCCAACTCGGCGGCGAGGTCCTTGGTGTACGTGGTGAGCAGGACGCACCCGTCGGGGGCGTCGGCGGGCAGTCGCCGCGCCAGGTGGTACGCCCGGTGCAGGGCGACCACGGTCTTCCCGGTACCGGGCCCGCCGGTCACCCGCGCCGGACCGGCGTAGCTCTCGTGGTACGCCACCCGGTACTGGCTCGGGTGCAGGAAGACCCGCCAGGCGTCGAACGGCCGCTCCAGGATCCCCTGCAGTTCGACGGGCCCCGACACCAGCGCGACCCGGCCGCGTGAACGGGCCATCGCGGTCCCCAGCTCATCACCGTCGCCGGCTGCGGGAGCCTGCGCGGCGGTCCGGGCGTACGCCTGCACCAGTTCCCGGTCGATCGCCTCGGGCTTCATACCGGTCGCGAGCCCCAGCAGCACGTCGTACTGCTGCTCCGGCAGCACCTTGTGCAGAGCCTCAAGATGATCCTCGTCGGGGATCAACCGGATGATCGGCAGGATCTCCTCGTCCACGCCGAGGCTGCGCAGCACCTTGTCCGGGTACTCGGATGCCGGGAACAGACGGGACGGTTCCTCGGCGGCCAGCGCCCGCAGCCCGGCCGTGGCCCGTTCCAGGGCCACGTCGTTGCGTATCTCGATGCCCTGGGTCGCCTCGTTCACCGACGCGCGGTGCTTGGCGGCCCAGTCGTTGGCCTTGTCGTGGGGAAGCACCTTGAGCAGCAGATAACTGCCGCCCGACTCCGCCTTCAGGACCACGCCCCGCCAGAAGTCGGTGATGCGGATGGTCCGCAGCCGCGGATCCTTCTGGTGCGTGAGCTTCTCCAGGTGCAGTCCGGCGTGCGTGGCCGCCGCGAACTTCTCGAACACCTCGAAGACACGTTTCTGGACGGGTTTCTCCAGCGCGGCGAACTCCAGCAGGAAGTCCCGGTGCATGCCGAGCGTCGCCATCCGTGCCCCCTCCAGAAGACTACGATCACTTTACTGACCGGCTCGGACGTGCGAGGCCGTTCTGTACGTGCCAGGGCGCGAAGGCGGACGGCTCGTGTCTGCCACGCTGCGAGTCAGTTGACTCGGCGGTTGCCCGGCGGAACCTCGCTCCGGTGCATCCCCACCACCACGGACCCCGGCCCCCCGGCTGCCAGACTCTCGCGTATCAGGTGGATGACGTAGTCCCACCCGGTGCCGCGCGTGCCGATCCACCCGTCCCTGAGCAGAGTGGTGAAGGTGGTGTTGTTCAGGTACCGGGGAACCGACTCCTCGACGATGCGTGTCCCACCGGACGGCCCGTCGGCCTCGGGGCGCTGAAGCAGTTCCCAGAAGTGCTCCCGCGTCAGGTACATGCCGGGGATGAGGGCGGCGGAGTTCATCATGAAAGGAGTGGTCCGGCACAGCTTGACCATGCTGGGCGTGGAGACCAGTCGCGGGTCTCCCAGCGTCGAGCCCTTCTGGCCGGCCCGAGCCCGCTCCTCCTCGGCCTTGCACTCGTTGTCCACGGCCTCCATCCGCTTCAACTCCCGCTCACCGGTGGCGTCGTGCCAGTACACCCAGCCGCGCCCGCTCTGCCGCATGCGCTTGTACTGGACCATGGCGACGCTGCGGGCCTGCTCGTTCACGTAGATCATGTCGACGCCCATGACGGTCTCGGCGTTCGTGCGGTTGGCGTTGTACACGAACAGCCGATGAGGGGATTCGGAGTTGCGGCGGTAGATCCGCCAGCCGACCTGAACGGCGTCCTCGCCTTGCATGCCGGGGAACCGCATGTAGTCATGGACGATCTGCTGATCCTCGATCTGACGGAGGGCGGGCAACCCTTCGACGAAGGGGACGGACCGGGAGCGGGGCTCGTCCCCGCTGAGCGGCTGCTGCCACGCCTCGAGCGGGTCGCGGTCCGTGCCGAACGTCTCAAGGAGGGTGCCAAGCGCGTCCTTCTCAAGGCTCCGCTGCTCACCCTCCTGCCCTGTCGGAGGGTTGGCCCCCAGGCTGCTCTCCAGGTCGTCCAGCGTCTCGTTCAGTTCCGGCCGCAGATTCCGGACGGCGGAGAGCAGTTTGTCCCCTGCCGCGGGAGACATACGACCGTCGTCGCCGAGGAACCGGCGGCTGGCCCCCATGGCGTCCTCGAGGTCGACGAGCGGCAGCGGAATCGGGAGAGCGGTGAAGTCCCGGGTGAGCAGGGCGCGTTCGTAGGTACCCGACCGTCTGCCCGGGAAGACGCTGCCCACCCCGATGATTTTGCGCTGCCCGGCGCGGGCGTGGCGGTCGGTGAAGAAGGCGAGACACCAGACCCGCGGCTTTCTCCAGTCCTTGTGCGGGTACGCGAAGGTCCGCTCGCCGCGGATCAGCCACGCTGGAGGCTTCTCGGGGAGCCGCTCCATCATCAGCGCGGTGCTGTGCACCAGAGCGACGGCGACCATCTGTGACCTCCTGGATCTTGTGGGACTGGAGGGTCAATTGTTGGCTAGGTTCCGGCCGTCAAGGCGGTGTGGCCGTCAATCGGTCATGTGAATGGCGATGATTCGACGGTGAGGGGACCTCATGAAGCGCCCGGCAACCGCGCGAGAACCCCCCTGCGCTGCAACTCTCTTATGTGGTCCGCCATCCGCCCCGGCATGGGGCCGCCGTCCAGCAGCACACCCGCCTCGATGTTGCGCTCGGCGCCCGCCGCCGTGAGGTTGGCACTGGTGAGGAAGAGGATCCGGTCGTCGGCCACCGCCAGTTTCGCGTGCAACCGACTGCCGGGAGCTGCGCGTTGGTCCGTCGGCCAGTGCCAGATCCGCAGACCTGGTATGCGGGAGAAGGCGTCGGCCGGCTCGCTCCCGGAGAGCAGCCCGCCCGCGCCTTCCAGCGTCTCCACGACGATGTCCACCGCGACCCCGCGGGCCACGGCTTCGGACAGTGCCGCGGTCAGCGGAGCGTACGAGCGGGCCGAGTAGGTCATGGCGACGAGCCGGTGCTCCGCGGCCCGGACCACCTCCGTCAGCACCTGGGCGGTGGAACGGCCAGGTGTCCCCGGTGTGGAAGGGCCGCTCCACACGGCACGGGTCTCAGTCCCCTCGCGCTGGCGGACCCAGGACGCCACATAACCGCGCAGATACGCCGCCGCCTCTGCTGAGGGCACTCCGTCCTCCGCGATCGAGGTCAGCAACGACGAGACGGTCTCCAGCGCGGCCGGTGTCTGGAGCTTGCCGAGGATGTATGCGGGGGAGCGGCCCTGAACCAGGAGTGTGGCCAGGGCCTTCGTCCGCGTGGGCCCGAGCGAGGCGGCGGCCGTCGCGACCGCCGCCTCGAAGCGCCTGCGGCTCACCCGGTCGATCCGCTCACGTGAAGTCCGTGATCAGCGCCAGCGGTTCGGTGTCGCCCGCCAGCGGGGTGATGAACCGCCGGTCCAGGAACCGGTTGCCGCGCTCGCACGTGGTCTCGGACACGAACAGGCAGGAGTGGCACGCCGCACCGTGCAGGAAGTCCTCCGGCGCCTGAGGAAGACGTTCGCCGCACAACGGATCCGAGGAGCACCGACCTGCCTTGTGCAGCGCCATCCGCACGATCCTGGCCAGCCGGTTCTCGCCGGTGCTGGGGTCCTGGTCGGCGAGGGACACCAGTCCGCCGAGGGTGCCCTCGGAGTCGGGGACGGCCGTGTAGATGAGGATGCCGGTCCGCCGCTCCTCGGCGTCGCCGCTGTAGATCCGCTCGGCCAGACTCGCGGAGTTGTAGCCGCACTCCATCGCGATGGTGCGGATGAGCAGATGGGAGAGCGTGTGCAGGGCGATGTAACGGCTGCCCGGCCACCCCTGCATCGGGTCGGAGTCGTCCTGGATCCGGTCCGACTTACGGTGCTCTCGGAACCGGCCGAAGGCCGCGGCGTGCGCGGCGAGGGCTGCGCTCGACGCGACCCGCTTCTCCCACTGCTCGATCAGCTGATCGTCCACCCGCAGAAAGAGCCCCTCGCCACGCACCTCGCTGGCCGGAATCCAGCTGCGTTCGCGCCGCCCGAGTTCGACGCGGGTGACCAGGCCCGGATCCTCCGGGTCGGGCGCGTCGAGCCGGGTGAAGCCGATCAGGGCTCGCACCTCGCGCAGTCGCTCCACCTGCCGCACCTGGGAGAAGACAGTGGACAGCGACCCGCTGAGAGAGGCGTCCACCAGCGCGAAGTCCTCCGTCGGGTCGGCGGTCTTGGCCGCGGACAGCACCTGCCACTCGGGGGTCAGCAGGTCCGGGGGACCCGGCGGCGGCTCGGCCTCGCCTTCCTCGCCCGACAGTGCCGCGCGGTAGGCGGATATGGCCTGCCAGACCTGTCCGGGCTCGTAGTCGCGCAGGTAGCGGTGGTGCTTCGACTTCTTGGCGAACATGGCGATCTCCGCCTCGTCCTCGAAGTCCTCAAGATCCGGCCAGCGATCCTCGACGAGCTTGCGCAGCGAATCGGTCCCGGTGTCGGGCAGTGCCAGCGCGCTGAGCGCCACGGGGAACCACTGGTTGGATGCGCCCACGACCAGCAGATAGGGCTGTGCGTCGCAGTTGTCGTAGACACCGTCGAACTGGGGGTGCCGACCACGGCACCGGGGCAGGTTCTCCCGGCCCTTGTCGCCCATCGCATCCCGGATGTTGCGCTTGGCCTTCTTGCACACCAGACATTCGAGAGAGACGTTGGCCGCGAGGTTGCCACCGTTGTCCCGCATCCGCAGCGTCGGATACGTCGTGTCGGGGCAGGCCCGGCCCTCGTGCACGAACTCCGTGTACGGGAACTCGTCGAGGTGCCCTCTGGTGCAAGCGAGCGCGAAGCGGGCGGCCACGGCGAGGGGCTTGCGGCCCTTCTTCTTCCGGTAGCAGTTCTCGTGGTAGAAGCGCGCCTCGTCGGGGCGGCGGGGGTTCTGGTTCTCGAATCCCCACTTGCCGGAGCCCAGGGAGGCCAGCTCATTGCACGCTGTGCAGCGCAGCCACTGCGGGAAGGGGGTCACGGGCACCCCGATCCGCGCCGCGTACCCCTTCGGGTCGGTGTCGGTGCCGGGAATCCACGGCGCGGCGCGCAGCTCGCCCACCTGGTTCGGGCCGTAGCGCCGCAGTGCCCGGTTGACGGCCCTGCGGAGCCGAGGCTCCTCGATCACCGGGTCGGGCACGCCGGCGTAGCTCCAGTGGTCGATGCCCTTGACCATGACGGAGAAGTTGGGCAGGTCGACGAGGGCGCCGACGCCGCCGGTGAACATGAGGTGGCTCGGCCGTACCGCGCCCACCCGCCTGAAGTATCCGCCGTCGCTCATGACCGCCGCCCCCTGGCCGTGCCGTTGCCGTTCCCGTCCGAGTCCGGCACCTCGCCGAACTCGTCGCCGCCCGCGGTGTCCGCGTCGTCGCCGCCCTCGGTCGGCGGTCCGAACTCCCAGGCCTTTCCGGCCGGGGCCGACAGCACCGTGTCGGCGGGCAGCAGCATGTTGATCTCGTTCTCCGTCTCGCGCATCGACTGCGGGACGGTGAGTACGTCCCATCCGCTGCCGTCCGCGTTGCGCAGCAGCCCCAGCACCGTCTGCTTCTGCCGGGTCTGGCCCCGATAGCCGAGCCTGCCCTGCTCGCTCTTCTTGGCCGACCAGGCGTCGCGCAGCGCGTCGATGCGTTCGGCGAGGTATCCGCGGGCCCGGTCCCCGTCCACCGCCTCCGCACGCGCCAGCAGCCGCCGCTCCACGTCCCGCACACGCGGATCGTCGAGGTCCACCCCCTCGGCGTCCACGTTGTCGGAGAACTCGTCGCAGGCCTGCCGGACCGCGGAGACATACGTGGCGGTGGTGCCCCGGTCGAGTGCCCGCCGCGTGAACGGGGTCACCGACAGTGCCTCCACCTGCCGGTAGAACGTCGCGTGGTAGTGCTCGAAGTCCTCGAAATGGGCGAGATCCCGGGGCCGCGCCCAGTTGTAGAGCGTGATCACGATGCCGGGCCGCTTGGCCTGCCGTCCGACACGGGACGAGGCCTGGATGTACTCGGCGGTGTTCTTCGGCTGCCCGGTGACGACCATCAGACCGAAGCGGGAGACGTCCACGCCGACCTGGAGCATCGACGTGGCCAGCACGTAATCGACCGGCTTGCGGTGCGGCATGGCGGGCAGGACCCGCGGCTGGCGCGCCTTGCCCGCGTCCCGGAACTCGTCGATGATCGCCTGCTTGCGCACCGAGGTGTCGTGCTCCGGGTTGAACCCGATCTCCAGCCGCTTGAGGGTGGCGCTGATGTCCGCCGACGAGATACGCGAGGTCAGTTCCTGGAGGTTGAGCATGTCGGTGTCGCGCAGCAGCCGGTTGGCGATGCCCCTGCGGCGTCCGTTGGCCCGCAGCCGGCTCGGCACGTCATCGTCCAAGACCCGCCGCATACCGGCGAGTTCCTTGGTCGCGTTGAAGTACCCGACCACCGTCATGTACGGATCGGCGGGAGCGCCGTAGAGGTCGAACATGTGCTGTCCGGCCAGCAGCAGGATCTCCGCAATACGGATCTCGGCCGCCTTCATGCGCACCCCGTGCGCGCATACGCCGTAGTAGCGCCGCCCCGGGTTGTCGCGGCTCACGTCGACCTGCTGGGAGAAGAAGGTGTCACCGACGTCGACCACCTGCGGCGGGAAGATCGCCAGGTCCCGGGCGAACACCCCCAGCACCTGGGCGCGGGCGTTGCGGGTGGTGGCCGTCGACGCGACGATCTTCGGCCCGGTCTCCCGGAGCTGGCCGTGGGCGTCCTTCACCCGCCAGGTGCACAGCTGGTCCACGGCCGACTCGAACAGCCCCACCGTCGTGCCCAGCGCCCCGGAGATCAGGTGCAGCTCGTCCTGGATGATGAGGTCCGGCGGCCGCAGCCGCCGCGGCATCGGCCGACTGGTCACGGCCTTGTGCTTGTCCTTCGCGTTGTGCCGGGACCCGCAGCCGGTCTCCTCGTCGAGGTCGTCGTGGCGGTAGCCGTGCCGGTCGCAGTACTCGGTCACACGCCCGAACAGCATCCCCGCATAGCCGCGCCACGGCAGCTGGGCGAGCTTGTCCACGGTCGCGATCAGCATGCTCGGCACCAGCCGGTAGATCTCCTCGTCGACCGTGAGGATCGGCAGCCCCTCACCCCGTGCCTTCATCCGCGAGAACGGGCAGGGCTCCTCGTCCTCCCCGCGCGGGCAGTACACGATGATGCGACGCCGTACGTCGTCCGGCGACACGTCCCTCCACGCGCGCAGCTCCTCGCCGCACCACGGGCAGGACAGCACCTGCAGGACGTTCGCATGCCGGCCCGAGGCGGACTCGGTGGCCTCGGCGATCTGCTGCGCCGCGTCCCCGTACCAGTTCGGCGAGACACCGGCACCGACCCACAACCCGATACGGAAGGGCCTACTGCCCCAGACCTTCTCGTCCTCCCTGCGCAGCACCTCCGCCGCGCACACCAGGGCCGAGGCACGCTGGAACTGCTGGGCCGTCAGCAGCCGCAGGGTGTACCGCATCAGCACGGCGACGCCGTCGCGCCCCTCGCGGGCGTCCTCGCCCTCCCCGGCGATCTTCTGCAGCCGCCGGATGGCGAAGGTGTAGGCCGTGAGGCCCAAGTACGCCTCCGTCTTGCCGCCACCGGTCGGGAAGAACAGCAGGTCGACCGTGGCGGTGCTGTCCGCCCTGCGCTCCTTGTGCGCGGGGTCGGTGAGCGAGCACAGGTTGAGCAGCACGAACGCGAGCTGGAACGGATACCAGCTCGCGGCCACGGGGCCGCGGCCCTTGACCTCGGCGTAAGCCGCCGCGTACGTGGGCGGCTTCTCGCCGCCCTCGGCCCGCAGCGCGGCCGTCGCCGTGGCCCGCCGCTGCATGGCCATGGCCTGGTTGGCGAAACGGAACGCTCGCAGTGCGTCCTCGTCGGCGTGCAGCAGGTCGATGCCGAGGGCGATCCTGGCGCACGCGTCGCGGGCCTCGTCGACCGCACGCAGCGCGGCGGTCCGCAGCTCGCCCGACAGCGACCGCGCCTTGGCGGCCTGCTGCTCCAGCCACCCGTCGTAGCCGTCGGCCAGCGGCTGCAGGGCTTTCAGCAGATCGTCGCGCCGCTCCCACACGGCCAGGTCGGCGAGCTTGTCCATACTCACTTCGAGACCGGCGAGCAGCGGCTGCTGCGCTGTGCTCGGCGCGACCGTGGCCGGTACGTCCTTCACCGGCAGCCAGGTCGTCTCCAGCTTGACCGCACGGCGCCCCTTGGGCAGGACCCTCGCGTGCACGGCGACGTTGCGCCCGTGCGCGTGCTTCAGCTCCTGCCGGTACAGCAGCCGCAGATGCTGCTCCTCGGGACTCTCCTGAACCCGGCCGGGCTCGTCGGACAGCGGGTCGTCGATCGGCAGGAAGACGCTGGACTGCCCATCGAAAGAGGTGACCTCCAGCTTTGTCTGGAACAGCCACTGCCCGTCCCGCAGTTCACGGGACTCCTCCAGCGCGTTGATCAGCGAGACGTCGACGAAGCGCAGGTTGTCCGCACCGTCGACCGTGCCGGGACGCTCCCGCACATGCACGTCGAGCCGGATGCAGGGACGATTCGGGTCGCTCTCGTCGTCGCCCTCCAGGACGGTGCGGAAGGTGCCCGGGGCGTCGACGGGGACGTCCACCTCGTGGCGCGCCGGCTCCCGCGACCACGTGCGCACTGTCCGTCCGTCGTCGGTCTTGCTGTCGCTCTGCCGGTACCGACCCCAGGACGCGACGACACTGAGCATGCCCACATCGGCCGGCACCAGGAAACTCAGGCCCATGGACGACGCCCACAGCCGTCCGGCCGCCTGCGGGGTGAGCCGGTTCGCGAGCTCCGCGTCCTGCCCGTCGCCCTCCCCGCTGACCTCGGTCTCCGCCTGGCCGACCGCGACCTTGACGGGCTGGTCGGTCGGCGCGGGGCGGGGCCCGAGAAGCCCGACGAGGTAGCGGTCACGGGGCCCCGCGCTGTTCGGTGGCAGCGCCTCGGTCTCGTTGTCCGCCCACGGCCCCAGCAGGTCCCATGAGATCAGGTCGCCGAGCTCCTCCCGGACGTCGTACGGCGCCCCGGACCGGAAGGTCTGCGGGACCTCGTCGACGGGGTGGGGAACGCCTGGCTCCGGAGCGGGGGCGTTCTGTGGTGACGGCATGCGCGTTTCCCTCCCTGGGTGCTGACCGGCACCCTCGAACAACGATAGGGCGGCTCACTGACAGAGTGATGCCGCGATGAACTGCGCAGCCTAAGCATTACATCCGTGTACTCAGTTCACAAGTGACTTCTTCTGTCGTGCGGCGTACAGTGATGCCCGTCCGGCAACAGCTGACACATTCTCAACAAGGGTGTCAGCACACGCAGTTACAGGGGTGGGAAGTGGACAGCGGCAGGGACTTCTCCGGTGCCAGAGCCGAGTGGTGGGAAAGCGTCGTCCAGGAACTGGCGACCGAACTGGACTTCGCCTGCCCGGGGACGGAACGATTCCTCCCCGGGGATCTGGGAGACCTCACCCTCGTACAGGCCATGCTCATGGCCCGCACCGCGCTGCGTGAACAGCGGGTGGCCGCCGCCACCGACATCGCCAACGAGCTCTACTCACTCTGGCCGGACCGGGAACCACCCCTGGAGGACTGCGCGGACCTGGTCGCCCGCCTCCTGCGCCACCTGCACGAGCACTCCCTCCCGCTGCTGCGCCCCTGGCGGAGTTTCGACCTGTGGAGCGGGCTGCTCCAGCTGTACACCGCACGTCGCGCCGCCGCCGTCGGAGCCCTGCGTACGGCCCGCGAACTGGACGAACGCTGGGCGCTCGACCCGAGGGCGATGAGCGACGGTTCCCTGGACAGGCCCCTCGACCCGGGAGCCCGCTGGCAGTCCTTCGCCGCGTATCTGCGCGCCACCCAGCGGGACAATGTCACGGGAGCCGCCCTCGGGCTGCTGGAGCGGGCGCCCGTCGCCGAGCAGCTGAGCCGCTCGGCCCAGTACCTCGCGGAGTACCTCGGAGGGGCGAGGCACCTCGTCGCGCTCGGCAGCGGAAACGAGATCGTGGAGTACGTACGCCTGCGAGCCGACGAGCTGAGCTCCGGCACGGGCGGCGGCCTCTGGGCGGATGTGTCGGCCGCGGCGGCGGACTACGGCAGGGTCTGTCGGCGCGTACGCGACGGCCTCACGACGTACGAGCAGGAGCTGTTCCAGCAGGCCCACGGCTCCCGGCAACGCGACTGGGAACCGCTGCTGGAGGCCCACCTCGTGCGCGACGCGGGCGCAGGGCCCCACCCGAGGCCGCTCCTGCCCGACCCGCAGGCACCGGCACCCGGCTGGATGACGACCATGGTCGAGCTGCGCGCCGAGTCCAACCGGGGCGCGACACCGAAGACCTTCACCTGGCACTCCCTGCCCGGCCACACCCCGTGGTGGTTCTGTGCCGTGCGCCCCGGCCCCGAGGAGCACATGGCGGCCAAGCTCGGCCACGACGGCCGGATCCAGTTCGAGATCAGCAAGGACCAGCCGGGAGACCTGCTCGTCGGCCTGCCGGACGACGAGCCCGAGAGCTTCCTCCACCACCTGCGCTTCCGGTACGACGAGAACAACCGCGACGACCTGTCCCGGCTGCTGATGCTCGCCACGACCGGATTCGCCCGCCTCGACATCCTCGCCGCGCGCCAAGCGGGCGGGCTCCGGGTGCTGCGCACGATCCGGGTGGACGTACCCGGGCAGGTGCGGGACCTGTGCGGGGAGTACGCGTACGCCAGGCTGAGGGCGCTGGGCGGCGAGGTCGGCGAGCCCGGGGCGGACGAGCTGACGCCGCGGAGTCCCGGGCGCGGCGGCGCCGGGCCGTGGGACGACGCGGCTGAGGGGGACGGCCTGGCGGTGAACGAGGACCTGAGGCGCGAAGAGGAGTCGGCTCCCGTCTTCGACGGGGGGCTCTTCCAACGCGACGACATGCTGTTCTGACTACGGGGCCGTCTCCGGTGATCAGCCCCTGGAGCAGGTCCGCTCTCCGGGTGTCGGACAGGCACTGACCTCCAGCTCGCACCAGACCGTCTTGCCGGAGGGCGGATACGGCTCGACACCCCAGCGAGTGGCGAGGCTCTGGACGAGCAGCAGCCCGTGCCCACCTTCGCGGCGGGTGGTGGCGCGGCTGGTACACGGATCGGCGTCGGGCCCCGCCTGCTCGGACGGCTGCGGCAGGCGTTCCCCACGCGGATCGGTCACCTCGACCCGGAGAACGGTCGGGCGTGCGGTGAGAGGTTCGTGGGGCTGGGCCGGGGTGTCGTCCACGGTGAGGCGAAGCCGGAAGTCCCGGCCGGACACCTGGCCGTGCAGGACAGCGTTCGACGCCAGTTCGGCCACGAGGAGCGCGGCGGTCTGTGAGGTATCCGATCGGCGCGGCCAGCCCCAGGCGTCGAACTGGTTCACTGCCAGAAGACGGGCCAACCGCGCCCCTCGCCGGGTGGAGCTGAACTGCTGGGTGAAGGTGCGGGTGGGGCTGGGGTGCGCGAGTTGCGCGGGGGAGTGGCTCGAAAGGGAATTCACAGGGTAACCGTCCCGTCACGCATCTAATCTGAACAGGACACTTGGGAGTACGCCCTGCCGGTGTACGAGGCGGGTCCGCCGTTGTACGGGTGGCCGACCGTGACGCGTCGGGCGTTACGGGAGTTGGTCCGATCCCTGTCGAGTCCGAGGAGTGTGCGTATGGGCGACCGCCACGCTGTAAGGCGCAAGAGCGGCGGTGGGGGAGGCGGCGGTGACGACCGCCCCCGCATCTGGACGGGGTACGGGAAGCTGGTCAAGCACTTCCGTGAGCTGGCCGGAATGACCCAGTCGGAACTGGCCGATGCCGTCGGCTACTCCTGCGAGCAGGCCGCCTCCATCGAACAGGGCCGGCGCCCAGCGAAGGCCGCGTTCACGGAGGCGGCAGAACAGGTGCTGAATGCGGGTGGTGCGCTGCGGGCACTCCAGGAGGACGTGGACCTGGCGCGACTGCCGCTGTTCTTCCAGGACTTCGCGGCGATCGAGGCGGAGGCGGTGAGCCGGTTCTCGTACGATCCGCTGCTGATCCCGGGGTTGTTGCAGACGGAGGAGTATGCGCGGGCCCTGATCTCCGGGCACTGTCCGCCCTTGAGTGACGAGACCATCGAGCAGCACGTTGAAGCGCGCCTTGACCGGCAGCGACTGCTGACTCGGGAACCCAGCGTGGAGCTCTGCTTCATCATCGGCGAGGCCGCTCTGCGCAACCCCATCGGCGGTGCCGAGGTCATGTGCGCCGCGTTCAGGAAGATCCTCAAGCAAGCCGAGTTGCGCAACGTCGAAGTGCAGGTCATGCCGATAGAGGGAGGCTTCCATCCAGGGCTCAACGGTCCGTTGGTGCTGCTGGAAACGCTGGAACATCAACACGTCGGCTACATCGAATCGCAGGAGATCGGCGTGGTCGTGACCGACCCGTCGAAGGTCAGCGCGTTCGGGTTGCGATATGGCAAGCTGCGGTCGCAGGCTCTCAACGTCGCGGAGTCCGCACGGCTCATCGAACAACTGGCAGGGGAGCTATGACTGTTGACCATGAGCATCCGGCGTCGTCTGGACTGATCTGGTTCAAGAGCACGTACAGCGGGTCGGGGGGAGGTGACTGCGTCGAAGTCGCGATAAATTCGGGAATGGTGCACGTGCGCGACTCGAAGGACAGCATGGGGCAGCAGCTCACGTTTACCGGCCCGGCCTGGAAGGAGTTCCTTGCCACCGCGACCGAGTCGTAGCCGACAAGTGGCAGGTCATCGATGCTTCCACAGTGTGCGTAGACGTAGCACATCCACGGTCCACTCGCTCCGGAGAGCCGCATCCGATAGAGGAACCTTGCGGTCGAGTGAGAAGGCTACGTGACGGTACAAGGGGTGGATCTCGCCGTCTCCCGCGACGATGAGGCTCGACAACAGCGGCTCGGTGGCCGGAGTGTCACGGTCGACAGCGACGAGAACCTCGCCCTGATCATCGGGGTGCAAGTGGGGGAGGACGCTCTCTCCCAGGCGCCGGCGAAGTTCACCCCATGTTGTCAGGGACTGACCCCGTGCGGTCTGCTCCAACAAAGTGCGTACACCTGAGGCGAGTTGGAGAATCTGGGATTGAGAGAGCCGACCTTCCGCTAAGGAATTGTCTTCGGGGATTGCAATGGCTGAGGCAGCCTTCTCTGCTTCGCGTCGGTCTTGAAGTCGCCGTTGCCAAGTGTTGAGCGCCGCCTGCTCGTTGTTCGGAAGTTTGATGCGCTTGCTGAGGGCTTCCGCTTCCACCAGGACACCGGCGAGATCGTTGGTGCTCATGGTGTCTTTTTCCACACCCAAGCGATGAATTAGACGTCGGAATCGCTTCAGCAATGCTGAAGAACGGTTGGGCTGCTCATTGGTAATCCAGGTCCTCATCTCCCCAATGATCGCGCGCTTTTGGTGCTGGAGTGCGGGGGAGAGTTGGAGTCTGTAGATGGGGTGGGCTTTGCGATAAATCTTCTCTGCCCGGTCGACATCTTGCAGCCTCTGTGCCTCTCTGAACTGGTTCACCAACTCGTCGAACTCGTCAGGGGAGTTGTCCCTGGGCGAGGGAACCTGCTGGGGGGCGACGACGGACGCGTTCGCTTCCGGGACTGATTCAGGGCGGGCGTGGGGCTCCACGGCTTCAATGGCTCGCAACAGGAGATGTGCGTAGTGGCCTGGCGTATCGCTTCGGCTGCCGAGCCAGTCGAGGTAAGGGGTGCCCTTGGCGCGTGCGGACTCGTATGTGTTCAGGCGCTTACGCGCCCCTTTGATCGTGTCGGACAGGCGCTTGTGGTGCTTTCCGTTGAGCCGGGGCAGCAGTTCCTCGGCTTGGGCCAAGGCCTTACGCAGCCGTGCAACGCCCTCCTCCAGCGGTGCTTGTCGCTGCGGATGACCGCTGCCCGATTGCGCGTTGCGCCTCTTGGGCTGGGGGACGACCGGCGGCCCGGATACCTTGCCGTCGGCGGCGAGTGCCAGGCGGGCCGGGATCACGCGGACTCCTGACGCGCTGTGGGCCTGATAGGCCCGTTCCTTCTCGCGGTCGCACCACAGTTTCAAGGTGACGTCGTCGGCAGGTGGCTGAAGCCCGAGCTTGCGGATGATGGTCGTCATATCCGGCAGCGGACGGCCACCGGAGTCCCGCACCAGAGCCGAGAGCACGGGCTTGTCCGGAGCCGCAGGACGATCCACTGCGATGAGGAGGTCCCGACGGTCGGTCGCAGACAGCCGGACCAGGTTGAGCTCCGCGACCGATCCAAGTGTGCTCCACGCTGTGAGCGTGCGACGTCTGGCGAAGTCCTTCAGCGCTTTGCGAACTCGGGCCACCATGTCCGGGGTTGGCCTTGTGGACGAACTACTCGCCGATTGCGCGGCTGAGTTGGCCCGGCCGGATGTGGTAGCCGTCTGTCCCGTGACGGTGCGTTGCTCCGGAACAGGGACGTCAGACGTTGTCCGTACCGGTTTGGGGAGAGCGACGCCTGGGCGCCACAGGCCAGTGCGTTCTGCCTCGATGCCGCTGAGCTGGATGACGCCATCGGCCCGCACAGCCCACTGAGCGCCGTCCTGCGGATCAGGATCGGTGAGGAGGAGCCGGGCCACTCCGTGCAACCGGTACACGTACTGCTCGGTCGGCATGGGGACGGCATCCGGAAGGGACACATGCGCACGGATGATGCGGCTGCCGGCGGGCTTTACGTCCGCGGTGATGATGTAGCGACCTTCGGCCGCGAGTGGGGAGTGCTTGGGCATCGGAGCCTTGGTGTCGATGGCGAACACAATCTGGTCTGCCCGGAGCGGGAACGTGGCAGGTCGAAGCCACGCACCCATGCCCCGCTGGGTGACACTGCCGTCGCTGAGCAGCTCTTCCAGCACGGGCGTGACCAGCCCATCGGAAGTGAGTCGGCAATCGTCGAGTGCTGACCAGGTGACAGGCCGCCCGGTGCGTTCGACGCCGATCAGGACGCGTCGGTCCGAGCCGTGGGTCTCGCACTTGACGCGGAGCGCATAGCCCTGGCGTTGCACCATGTTGGCCGAGATCGGTCCTTCGGCTCCGAAGATCCAGTCCATCTGCTCCGAGGATGTGCCGAGCTCCTGCTCAGCCCGGTACCAGGTGCGGTAGTCCTGGAGGCACAGCTGGAAGCGCAGGCGTTGGCGGGTCGTGGGGAGCCAGAAGTCCACCGCGTCGCCGGGACCGGTGCCGAGGTGGCGCAGCTCGGCCTGAACGCGCAACCCCTGGGCCTTGAGCCAGTCGGTCAGGTCCCTCTTGATGAAGAGATGGTCCGCGCTGTCGGCGCCATTCGCGACGCGATGACATGCCGGGGCCATGCCCGTCCGATCAGGGAAGTGGGCGAAGTGGCAGACCTTGGTCTCGTACCGCTTGGTCATCAGCTCTTCGCCGCAACCGCCGAGCAGTGTGCCGCACCAGAACCGCTTTCCCTGGAAGTGGCGGCGGAACTGGTCGAGGTTGTAAGGCTGTTCGGGGAGGATGACCGGCTGGTCCGAGTCCTTGGTACCGATAACGGCAGTCTGGACGAGCCGGGTGTCGATGACAGACATGACGCGCTCCACTGGGCGGGAGTGAAGGGGCCTGGGCGTTGCGCGTGGGGGAAGGGCGGGCCGCCGCCGGAGCTGCTGTGGGGGTGGTGGCGGCCCGGGTGATGGTCGAATCAGAAGAGGGCATCTTGGGGCGGGAAGAGTCCGTTGTCCCCGAAGCCCTGCGCTGGGTCGCCCTCCTCGGTGCCGGGGATTTCCTCCCGATGGGTCATCTTGGCCGAGCCTTGCGTCCGTTTTCCCTTGCTGCCGGACTTGCCCTTGTGAAGTCCGGCCGCGACCTCGGCGGCATATCGCTCGTGGTTCAACTCGCGCAGCCGGTCGATGATTTCGGTGCGGACGACGAGGCCGATGGTGTAACGGGTGCCCTGGTCGGTCTCGTGGAACCCGTGATCCAGCCGTCCGGGTGCGTCAAGGAGGTCGTCCCAGCCGTAAGCACGTGCTGTGGCCTCATCGAGGCTGCGATGGATGGCGCGAAGTTCCGCGATGTCCTCTTCGTGGCACTCGGGATTGTGTACCAGATTATAAAGGCCGGTTAGGCCGATGCCTCGACCTGCTGTTAGACGTCGGCGGTATCCTGAGAGATTTTCGCCTACGGCTGATAGATTTACTAGTTGTTCCTTGTCTGGGCGAGGGAAGGTTTCGAAACATCGAGGGATTTGATAGCGTGGGTCATTCTTCAGCGGGACGCCAAACTCAAGCGACCACCAGTAATGAAACGCGCTAGCTAGTACTGTAAAAGTCCCGATATCTGAAATTGGCAGTACGACAACCGTGTTTCCAAACGTGTAGTCGGTTGGTACAAGTACGGGAGTCAGTGTCTTGCTGGTCTCCGCAAATGCTATTGCGGTAGCTTTGCCTTCGAGTCGCCGGTACAGCTCGATTGCGGGCCGCCCAAATTGCCACCAGCTTTCGTTATCTTCTTCGGAGGATCCGATGCGTTCGGCGGGAACCCTGGTCTTTATGATTTGGAACGGCTTAGGGTATGACTTGGCAATTTCCTCTCCCCAATCCTTGAAGTTGACGATCCAGCGTCTCGGTGCACAGTTCGGATCAGAGTAAAGGTCGCTTCCGGTCAGGTAGGGTCGGACTACGTCGATATTGCGCGGATCTTCGTTGAGAAGATACAGGCGCTCTTCTTGGGTCAGGATGAATCCCTTCGCGGAAGGCTTGCTTCCTTGCAGTCCGATATTGAGATTGGCACTCAATCGGACGGGATTCCAGTTTGACCGACTGGCCGGTGCCAGTGCAGTTGAGATTGAGGGAGTGGGTGTTTCGTTAAGTAGGCGCCTTCCGTTCCAAGGGCCGTTGGATAGCCAAAATTTCACAATGTAGACCGACGCGCTCTTGCTTGGCCAAGGTTTTTGTGTGTGGGCCCCGTAGAGAGTCCATCCTGTGGATTCAAGGGCGTCGAGCCCAACCTTCTTGCTCGTTCCCTTCGCAACGGCGTGGGTGGCAACGTAAGCCAGCTTTCCGTTTTCTCGCGAGATATTTCCGGCCTGGCGTACGAAGAAGGAGACGAGGTCGGCGCGGTCGGTTTCGAAACCCGCAATTGAGGCGGCGATATATTTGCGGTATGCGGAGCCCATGGGTCCAGAAATCTTGGTTCCTCCAAGGAATGGTGGATTGCCGATCACCGCATCAAACCCACCCCCCTCAAATACCTCCGGAAACACCAACGGCCAGTGCACTGGCTTCCGCTCGAACCCACCCTCAGGAAGATCCGTAGCTAGCCACTCGTGCGCCAGCGCCCGAGCCTCCTCCGTCGCCCCCTCAAGCCCCTTCGCCACGGCGAACCCCATGCCAGCCGCAGCCATCGGAGCCTCGGACCGCTTCAGGGACCACCCGTTCCGGGCCATCTCCTTCTTCAGTGACTCCCGCGCCGGCAGTGGCCCGCTCCCGTGCGAGGCCAGAGCAGCCCCCGCCGTAAGGTCGGCGAGCAGGTTGACCCGGGTCGCCCGCTCCTGGACGTCCGCGAGTATGGCCCGCTTCTCCGCGATGTCCTTCAGCGTCTCGCCCGGCATGTCGCCGATCTGCTTGCGGTCCTCGGCGAGTTCATGGACCAGTTCACGCACTCCCGCCGTGAAGTCGATGACGCCCCGCTTGTGCCGATCACGCCCCCGTCGTGCGTCGAGGTCCATGACCTCCAACTGCTCCAGGGACGTGATGCCCAGTAGAGAGTCCCCCGCCACCAACCGGTCGTCCAGGAACGTGAACGGCCGCTCCGGGTCCATGGAGATCAGCCACAGCGACAGCTTGGCCATCTCCACCGCCATCGGGTTGATGTCCACCCCGTACAGGCAGTGTTCGATGATCAGGCGCCGGGCGCGGATCATCACCCGGTCGCTCTCCGCGTCCGCCGCCATGACCGCGCCCGCCCGGTCGCGGTGGCTGCCGCGGAACGCCAGGGCCTCCTCGTCCCCCTCCTCGACCCAGGCGTCGACCAGCCGGTCCGCCAGGTAGCGGCAGGCGGCGACCAGGAACGCCGCCGAACCCATCGCGATGTCGGCGACCTTGAGCTTCAGGATCTCGTCCGGCTTGATGAGCTTCCACTGCTTGTCGTCCGCCGTCTGGAGCGGGCCTGGCAGGTAGACCAGCGGTTCCAGCGCTCCCTCGGCGACCTGCTGGGCCAGGGCGCGTGGCGTGTAGTGGGTGCCGGTGTCCTTGCGGAGGTGGGACTCCGTGACGTAGAGGCCGTCCTCCGGGATCACCACCGGTAGGCTCCGCAGGTCGTCGCGGAGGAGTCCGTGGAAGGGGAGGATGCGCTCGGCCAGTTCGCGGTCGTTCTCGGTGACCGCGAGCAGGCGGTGAAGAGCCTTGCCCCGCGCTTGCTCGTCGCCGGGCGCGAGCAGCTTCTCTAGCCTCGACGCCGTGGCCGGAGGCTCGGGTTCCTTGAAATGCTCGTACAGCTTCTTCGCGAGGCCCGGCAGGTTCGGCTTCTGGCCGGGGACGGCGCGCGTGCCCACGCCGAACGGGGCGGCCAGCTCCTCCAGTTCGGTCAGGCTCACCTCGTGTTCCAGGCCGGGCTTGCCGACGAGCCCGAGCACGGTGTCCTGGGCGCGCTTGCCGTCGTACGAGAGGAGGCCCTCGTACACGTAACCGATCTGTTCCACGTCCAGGGCGCGGAAGGTCAGCCTGCGCCGCTCCTTGTTGACGACGACGAACTGCACCGAGTCGAGGACGTGCAGGACGGTGCGGTCGTCGATCGGGAGGAGGGAGGTGTGGCCGTCGGCGGCTCGCGCGGCGTCGTCGTCCGTGCCGTCCGCGCCCTGCGGGACGGCCTCCAGCCAGGGGAAGCGCTTCGGGTCGAAGATGGAACCGTCGTACGCGGGCAGGGTGAGCAGCGGGTGGTCCACTCCGCCGTGCACGGCGTGGAAGAGGGCGATCAGCCGGTGCCAGGCGGCCGTCGTGTGCTCCAGGGAGTCCTCGCCGTCCGCGCGGCGGCGCTTGTCCAGCGTCTCGTAAAGCCGCCCGGCCGAGTACGCCTCCGCGTACAGCTCGTTGTCCGCGGGCAGCAGGCCGCGTTCCTCGGCGAAGAGCAGGAACACGACGCGCATCATGACCGCGACGGCGCCGCGGTAGACCTCGCTCGCCGGTACTCCCGACAGGCCCTTGCCGCCGCGCTTGACCATCCGGGCCTCGGCGCGGCCGATGGAGTCCACCAGGAGTTCGACGGCCTGGCGGACCTGGATGCCGAGGGCCTCGGTGACGTCTTCCTGGCCTTCCAGGCTCTCGCGCAGCAGCGCCGGCAGGAGCTCGTCCTCCGGCCGTCCGAAGAATCGGCCGCGCCGCAGCAGGGACACCCAGGCGCGGACCGCCACCAGGTCGGCCCGCTCGTTCCAGGCGATGGTGTCGAAGGTGGCGCTCGTGGTGACGCCGCCGGGCGGTGCCCAGACCAGGGACCACCAGCGGCCGTCGGTGACCAGGCCCAGCTCGACGCCGTGCTGGCGCAGGACGTGGGCGAGACGGTCGACTCCGCTCGCCGACCAGGAGTCGCCCTTGATACGACGCGTCGGCACCGTGTCGTGCGGCAGGACCAGACCGAGGATCGGTACGTGCTTGGCGGCGGCAGCGGTGTCCGGTTCGGCGGCGGGATCGGCTCCGGGCCGGACGAGAGCGAAGTCGGGGCGGACCGTGGTGTCGGTCCCGGGCGGGCTGACGGCGAACCGGTCCAGCAGCGCGTCGTCCTCGGCCAGGCTCTCGCCGCTGTCGCCGAAGCGCCCGGCACCCTCCCGCAGATGCAGGGCGTCGTCCCATTCCAGCAGGGTGCGCAGCAGGAAGCCGATCCAGTCGAGGCGGCCGGCACCCTTGCGGTCGTCCTGCCAGATGCCGTGATGGAGGCGGATGTCGGCGCGGCGCTCGCTGGGGACTCCCTCCAGCTGCGGCCAGGTGCGCAGCAAGACAGGCAGTGTGAGGAAGGGGCCGGACACCTCGACGAGGTTCAGCCAGTCCAGGTGCTGCTGCTTGCCGTCGGACGCCTTCGCGGCACGGATCGCGGCGGCGGAGGGGCGGCGGCCTCCGGAGCGGGGCGCGGGGCTCATCAGTAGGCCTCCTTGGCGGGGATGACGAAGACGACGGCGACCGGGAAGAGGTGGTCCTGCGGGTCGCGGTAGCGGGCGGCGATCGCGGCGAGTTCCCGCCGGCGCTCGTCCTCAAGGCCGTCGAGCCGGGCCCGCCAGCGCTTGCGGTCGTCGGCGAGCTGACGGCGCTCGTCGGGGTCCTTCAGTTGGTCCAGGCCGAAGAGCGTGTCCATCCCGCCCGCGGGGGAGGCCGCGGTGCCCGAGGCGGTCTCGCCGAGCCGGGCGTGCAGGGTGCGCTGGAGGCGGTCGAGGGTGCCGTTGATGCGCTGCTCCTCGCCGGCCTGGCGCTCGGCCAGCCGGTCCATCAGGGACGCTTTGCGCTCCTTGCCGCGCGCCTCGACGGACTGGGTGAGGCCGTCGTACGTCTTCGGCCAGCTCTGCTGCAGCCGGTGGAGCAGGCGTTCCTTGGCGGGCCGGCCCTCGGTGAGCGCGCGGTCGAGGATCGAGGCGACCGCCTCCACACCGCGCAGCCGCCGCTGCCAGCCGCTCTCGCCGAGCCAGCCGCCCGCGTGCAGGATCTCCTCGTGGAGACGCTGCCCGTCCGTGCCGACCAGCACGAAGCGGGCGTACGCGCCGACGAAAGTGGTCTCCAGAGCCGGGTCGTCGCTGACGACGGCAGTGATCCGGCGCAGGTCGACGTTGTCCGCGTTCCATACGGCCGCGCGCAGCAGCCGCGTCGACATGGCGACCAGCGGGTGGTTCAGATGGGCGAGCACGATGTCGGGGCGTCCCGAGGCCGCCTTCGGATCGAACGTCACCGGGCGCAGGACGTCGGGGCGGAGCTTGTCGGGCAGGCCGCGGGTGGCGCGCTCCCAGGAGCCGGTCAGCGGCGGCACGGTGAACAGTCCCTGCCGGAAGTCGTCCTCGGACGGCGCGTTCTCGTCGAGGCACGGCACGAGCGGCTGCTGCCGCGCCAGGTTCAGCGCGGTGTTCACCACACGGGCGACCCGGCCGGGGGTGATGCCGAGTTCATCGGTGGTCTGCTTCAGCTGGGCGCTGAGTCGTCGCACCTGCTCGGTGACGTTCTGCTCGGCGTCCACCTTGCCGCCGGTGGGACGACCCTTGATCTTCCTGGCACGGGCGTGCTCGATGTCGAAGTCGCTGAGCTGGCCCGTCATCCGGAGCTGAACCTTCTCGGCGAGCACGGCGTTGACCTCACCGAGGTCCTCCTCCATCCGCGCGACCTTTTTCGCGATACGGGCGAGGAACTCCAGGTCGGCCTCGTACACATCGGTCCTGGCCTTGTCCCAGGCGGCACCGACGAAGTGCATGATCTGCGGGTTGTGACGCTGGCCGTAGCGGTCGATACGGCCGATGCGTTGTTCCAGCTTGTTGGGGTTGAACGGGATGTCGTAGTTGATCAGGTGCCGGCAGTGGTCCTGGAGGTCGATGCCCTCGCTGGCGGCGTCGGTGGCGATGAGGATGCGGACCTTGCCCTCGGGGGTGTGGGGCGGCTCCTGGAAGGCGAGCCGGATCTGCTCGCGCTCGTCGGCGTTCTTCCCGCCGTGGAGGGTGAGGACGCGGCCCTCCTGGGCGAGGCCCTCCTGCTGGAGCAGGTTCAGCAGCCAGTCCTGGGTGTCGCGGTACTCGGTGAAGACGACGACCCGCTCGTTCCCCCACGTCCCGCCGGTGAGGCAGATGGCCTTGAGGGTCTTGATGAGCTCCTTGGCCTTGGCGTCGGGGGACGCCTGGTGGGCCTGGCCCCAGTGGGCCATCCGCTCCAGCAGGTCGGACTCTTCCTCGGACGTTCCCGGGGTGACCGTGGCGGCGCGGGTGATCGCGTCGTGCTCGGCCTCGGAGAGTTCCTCGTCGTCGAGGTCGGCGGCGTAGTCCTCGTACTGGGTGATCCACAGCGGGGTTTCCACCGGGGCCTGAACATCCTTGTTCCTGCGGGACTTCGCCTTGGCGCGCACCGATTCGAGGTGGACGTCGACCGTGTGCGCAAAGGCGGCGGGGGAGGAGAACAGCCGCTTCTTCAGCAGCAGGGTGACCAGGTCGACGGCTTTCCGGCCGCCGCGCCGGTCGGGGGCCACGCGCTTCCTGCGCAGCTCGGCGTACCGGGTGAGGAGGGTGTGGATCTCGCGTTCGGTGTCCGGGTACTCGACGGGCAGCGCCTTGGACTCGCGGGCGTGGAAGCGCGGGCTGCCGTCCTCGTTGGTCACGGTGCTCTTCAGCCGCCGTACGACGGTGTCGTCGAGGGCGGCCTTGTCCGGCTCGACGCTGCGGAAGAAGCGCTGGTTGTCGATGAGCTCCAGCAGCGCCGTGTAGGAGTCCTGGTAGCCGTTGTGCGGGGTGGCGGAGAGGAAGAGCCGGTGCTCGAAATGGGGAGCGAGGCGCCGGATCAGCTTGGTCTGCTGCGAGTCGACGGCGTAGATCTGCTTGGGCGCGCTGGGGGCGACATGGTGCGCCTCGTCCAGGATCAGCAGGTCGAAGGTACGGCGTCCGGGGCGGCCCGGCAGCTCCGTGGACCCGCCGGGCGGCAGCACCTCGTCGATGAGCCTCTGCGCCTTGGGCGTACGCAGCCAGGGAAGGCTCACGATGGTCATCGGGAACACCCGGAACGGATTGGCGGCACTGCTGTGCGTACGGCGCAGCTCGGCGCAGCAGGCCGAGTCGACCACGGTGAAGTCGAGGCCGAACTTGTCCGCCATCTCGTCGCGCCACTTGAGGGTGAGCCCCGCCGGGCAGACCACCATGATGCGGTGGGCCCGACCGCGCAGCCGCAGCTCCTCGGCAACCAGCCCGGCTTCCACGGTCTTGCCGAGGCCGACGTCGTCGGCGAGCAGCAGGTTGACACGGGGGGCACCGACGGCGCGTGCGACCGGCTCCAGCTGGTACGGCTCGATGGCCACCCCGGAACGGAAAGGTGCCTGGAGCGTCTTGACGTCGGCGGAGGCGACGGCGGACCAGCGGACGGCGTCGAGGAAGGCCGCGAGCTGCTCCGGCGGGTCGAACGCCCCCGCGGAGGCGTCGGGAAGGGAGCCGGCGGGCAGCACGCGGCGTCCCGGCTCGACCTCCCATATGACGGACAGGGTGTCGCCGTAGCGACCGTCGGCGACGGACTGCAGATGCACCACCGTGACATCGCCCGTCGGGGCGGCTTCGACGCCGGACACCACCCAGTTCTGGCCGCGTACCTGGACGAGAGCGTTTTCCTTGGGCGGCGCGACGATTGTGGAGGCTTCGGAAGTACGGGTGGTACCGGGCATGCGGACATCCTCCACTATCGGCGAGACGGCGGTGCCTACCGGAGCGCCTCATACTAGCGAGTGATTCGTTCGTTGACTTAGTTCACGCAGACTCTTCTTCGGTTGCGAAGGACTATCCCGGGCTTACTGCGGGAGACGGAGGGTGCGGTTCAGTCGGCCGAGCCGGCCGACCAGGCGCTCGACCTCGGCATGGGCGGGATGGTCCGGCGGCAGCGCGGTCCGCTGATCGTCGGCGAGGGAGCGCAGGGCCTCCAGGGCTTCGCCGGCAGAGCCCGAGCCCGCCAGAAGGGTGGCGATCTCCCGCCGGGTCTCCAATACCTCCGGATGCAGCGGGGGAAGCACCTCCTTCTGGAGATCGAGCGCCTGACGAAGCTCCCGGAGAGCGGCGGAGTTGTGTCCGAGGCGGCCGAGGCAGCGGGCGGCCATCACCCGGCACGCCGCGAGGTCGGCGTCCGGCGTGGAACGGGCCGACGCGAGGGTTGCCGCGAGCTCCAGACAACCGTCGCGCACCGCCTGCAGCTCCTGCGCTTCGAACTGCAACCGCAGGATGGCCAGCCTGCGGGAGACGACCTCCGGGTGGGATAAGCCGAAGCGGGGCAGCGCCGCGTCGAGATCCTTGCCCAGCAGCTCCAGCGCCTGGGACAGCCGCCCCTCGGCCGCAAGGCGTTGCGCGCGCTCGCGCAGGTCCTCCGGGTCCGGGGGTGCGGGCGACGCGGCTCCCGAGGGGGAGGGTACTTGCGGCGAGGAGGGAGGCTGCGCAGCGGGGGGCGGGGCTGGGGCCTGCGGCGGGGCGAGTGCGTCTTCCTCCTCCGGAGGGGGACTGGCTGGAAGGTCCGCGTCGCCACGCGGTGGACGTGCGGTGGCCGAGCCGGCCCCCGGAGCACCTGCGCGGGCAGCCTTCGGCACTGCCTGCTCGGCCCAGGGTGCGAGGATTTCCCGGACTTCGGCCGCGTCCGCCGGGCGATCCTCGGGACTCTTCGCAAGCAGGCGGTTGACCAGCTCGCACAGTTCCGCAGGTGCGTCGTCGCGCAGCCGGTCAAGCGGGACCGGGGCATCGGCGATGTGCCGGACCACCAGGGCCAGCGGCTCGTCGGCGGTGAACGGTGGTCGGCCGCCCAGGATCTCGTACAGAACGCAGCCCAGCGCGTACAGATCACTGAGGGGAGTCGCTGCCTGTCCCTTGCCCTGCTCGGGCGAGATGAAGCCCGGAGTTCCGGCCACCATGCCGGCGCCCGTCAACGGTGGCCCGTCCGGCGGCTGCAGTGCGGTGGCGATCCCGAAGTCGAGGACGCGTACCGTGCCGTCCGGGATGAGCATCACGTTCCGGGGTGTCAGGTCCCGGTGGACGAACCCGCGTCCGTGGGCCTGGATCAGTACGGAGCACACCTGGGCGCCCACTGCAGCGGCCCACTCGACGGGAAAGGGCCCGCGCCGGGCCACCAGGCGGTCCAGCGTGTGCCCGTACACGCGCTGCATCACCAGATAGAGCCGACTTGCTCGATGGGTGCCCGCATCATGGATGACGGGTACGTAGGGATGCTCCAACTTGGCCATCAGCCGGGCTTCCCGGGTGAAGCGGATGACGGCGGGGTCCTGCGGATCGAGGTGGCGCGGGATCCCGGAGACAGTCGTCTGCGGCGTCAGCAGCTTTACCGCCACGGACCGGTCCAGCCGCTGGTCGTACGCCGCCCATACTTCGCCCATGCCGCCTCTGCCGAGCAGCTCCGCCAGCTCGTAGCGGCCGTCGATCAGCTCGCCTCTCGCCATGTGCCGGTCCCTCACCGCCTCTCCCTCACTCCGTCGTCGTTCCGTGCTGCCGGCGGTCGCGGAGAGGACGGGAACCGGAACGGCCGCGTGACGTCCATACCCGCCTCCGAACCCGAATCCCACGAAGCGTCAGGTGCGGACGAAGGGACATGGCCTGCCAGGAGGGCGTACACCGAGGCGGCGTCAGCGGGCCGCTCGTCAGGGTGCTTCGCGAGGAGCTGGACGACCAGATCTTCCAGCTCCGGTGGGACGTCGGGGCGGAGTGACGTGAAGGTTGGGGGCTCATTGTTGCGGTGCGCCAGCATGACAAGCGCTGGTGTCGGGGCGGTGAAGGGGGGCTTCTCGGTCAGCATGAAGTGCAGTACGCAGCCCAGCGAGTAGAGATCGGCCCGGTGGTCGACGTGGGAAGAGGGGCCGCCTTCCTGCTCCGGGGCCCGATAGTCCGGTGTGCCGATGTCCTCTCCGACAGCGGTCAACCGTGCGGGAGTGGCGCCGGGTACGGCCACCAGACCGAAGTCGATGATCTTCATGATGCCGTCCGGTGCAACCATGATGTTCTCCGGCTTGAGGTCTCTGTGTACGAGACCTGCCGCATGTACGGCGGACAGCCCGGCTGCGATCTGCGCGCCCGCTGCGGCGGTTGCCTTCACAGTAAGCGGACCATGCTCCGCCACGAGATCCGCCACAGTCGCCACGCCCGGCACGAGTTGCATGACGAGATACTGCATCGCCTTCCACTCACCTGCGTCGTGCACGGTCGCGACGTGGGGATGGTCGACCCCGGCGAGAGCGGCGGCCTCACGCCGGAAGCGCCGAATGACGCGCTGCCGTTCGTCGCCCGAGCCGAGGAGTTCCGGACGGATGAACTTGACGGCGACCTTCCGTTTCAGGCGCAGGTCGGTGCACTCCCATACCTCGCCCATCGCGCCGTGGCCGATCGGCGTGCACAACTCGTAGCGATCGGCGATGCGCTCTCCCCGAGACATCCGGGGCCTCCCCAAGCTCGTACGTCCACGTGACATGACAGCGCGTAAGCGGTTGCTGACGATCCTAGGACAGTTGAACGAGCTGTCTGCCGCGAAGCCGGCGAGGGCTCTGTGGTCAGGTCACGTGGGTGGGCCGCGTATGGCATGGTGATCGCCCTTGACCAGGATGGGGGCTGCTCGGCTTGGCGCGTCCGCGTGGGCAAGGACCCGGCGCACTTCATTTCGGCCTGACTCGCGTCAGGCGCCGTGCCTGCCGGTCGTGAGACGGAGGCGTCACCCCCTGGTGGTGAGCTCGTCGAGAACCTGCTCCAACAGGGTGTTGTCGCCGAGAGTTCTTCATCGAGGCGTCCTCGTTGCGCTTGGGGTCAGGCCCGACCAGTTCAGGTCGTATCCCGCGTCGGCGCTTAGCTGGGCCAGGAACGCCCGTTGGGCACGGCCGTTGCCCTCGCGGGACTTGGAGGACGTTCATGTTCCCGTACAGCGCGGTGAGTTGGATGACGAATTCTTGCCGGGGGAGGCGAGACGGCCGAAGGCCTCTCCAGCGTAGGGCACCAGGTTTCTCGCCGGGCAGAACGGTGTGCGCTTGGCGATGTTCACAGTGCGCAACTCGCCTGCTCACGGATAGATGTCGCCGAAGATCGCGGCATGGAACGCCTCAAGATGACCGAGGTCGTAGGCACCGGGCAGCGGGCGTTCGGCGAGCATGACGAGACGCGCCCGGGTGATGTCCGCCTCCGCTGCCGCGAGCAGTTGATGGTCGGTGAGGCCGAGCTTGTTGCGTAGTACGCCGTTGGGCATGGCGTACGGATCGTTCACCCTGCCCGCTGCTCCGAAGTCTGTCGGTGACGGGCGATCGCGCGGGCGACAAGGGTGTCCGCGTCGAGGGCACCCTTTACGTACGCCTCGGTGTCGCGGTCGGATGCCTCCGAGGCGTGGAGCCCTTCGGCCTCGATGGAGCCGACGGCCGAGGCGACGGCCGCACGCCGTGCGGCTCGGCCGCTCAGTGCCTCGAATGCCTCGACGGACAGGAGGACAGCCTGGGGCTTGCGGTGGGCGCCGATCAGGACGGGGTCGGCATCCGCACCGGACTCCGACAGGTCGGCCAGGATCCGCGACAGTCTCGCGCGCGCGTCGCTGACGGTCACGACCTCGGGGATTTCCATGCTGTCACCGTACCCATATAGAGTTGATTCTGTACAGATTCTGGTACGTATTCTATGTGCGGTGCCCTCGTACCGGCCGCCGCCCCCGGCGTGCCGCATCCGCTGAACGAGGTGCCGCAGACCTTCCGCCCCGGGGACTCGTACGACGTACGCGACGGGCTGGTGACGTACATTCGCCGCTGATGCCGCCGTCGAGGCCCGTAAACAGGGCAACACCGAACAGCAGAACCAGCCTGCGGCGGCGGTGGCGGCCGACCTGCTCAGCCCTGAATGGGACGTCCTCGCCGCACCACACCTACCCGACCCCACCGACGACTTCGCGATGGAGAGCGTTGCTGTCCCCGCGGCACTCGGTGAACTCTTCGCGGACGTCCGCCAGGTGCAGCGGCTGCGGGAGGCCCGTGCGCTGGTCGGCTTCACCCGGCTTGACGCCCCCGACCCCGAGGCGGACGAGATCGCCACACTCGTCCGCCTCTCCCGCACCTCGCAGAACTGGGTGCCGGCCAGCGAGGTCCGCGGCGAGGGAATCTTCCTGCGGGTGCGCGAGGACCTGATGGCCGAATGGGAGGACCGGATGCAGAAGTCGCCGCAGATGGCGGCGCACCGGGAGGCCTTCGGCCGGTTCCGCAGCAACCGGAAGTCGGACCGCATCACCGGCCCCTTCGACCCCATGCGAGGCTGGCCCGGCGAACGCTACATAGCCCTGCACACCTTCTCCCACCTGTTGATCCGCACCATCGCCCTGGAATGCGGCTACAGCTCGGCAAGCCTCGGAGAACGCATCTACGCCGGAGACGAGGAGAAGACCCGCACCGGCATTCTCATCTACACCGCCGTCCCCGACTCCGAGGGCACCCTGGGCGGTCTCGTGTCGCTCACCGAGGACACGCACTTCGAACGGATCGTGCGCAGGGCCCTGGAGGACGCGACCCGCTGCTCCTCCGACCCGCTGTGCGCCGAACGGCTGCCGAAGGATCCCGCGGACTACCTGCACGGTGCGGCCTGTCACGTCTGCCTGTTCGTCTCCGAGACGACATGCGAACGCGGCAACCGCTTCCTCGACCGCCGCTTCCTCGTTCCGCTCGGCGACGACACCGACCAGGTCCTCACCCCGGTGAACCTGCGGCCATGAGCCGACGGGACTTCGAGGCGGCGGCTGAGCGGGGCGTCGTACTGCTCGGGCCGTCCCGCGCCAAGGACCTGGCCGGGGTCTTCGCCTGCGGCCGGGGACTGGAGCACGCGCTGCTCCTGGTCCAGGCCCCGGCCGCCGATGCCGCGATCCGCGCACTGTACGAGGCAGCTCAGAGCAATCACGTCCCGTCGGTCGAGGCGGCCGCCTACCTGCGCGGGTTCGTGGCGGGATGGTCCCGGCGCAGGGACGAGGCGGAGGTGCGTACGGTGTGGAGCGTCCCGGCCACGCCGGGCGTGCCGGTCCGCGCGACCGCACGCGTCCTCACCGAGGTCGTCAGCCGGGCACGCTCCGAACTCTTGGCCATGACTTACGCGGCTCGCCGCCACCCACCGCTCATATCGGCCCTGCGTGAAGCCGTCGATCGAGGCGTGGACGTCCATGTCGTCGTCGAAACCCGGGAAGGCGCGGCCGGACTGCTCGACGGGCCCGAACCGGCTGCCGCCTTCACCGCGGTGCCCGGTCTGCGACTGTGGCACTGGGCTCCCGAGGCACGCGAGCACGAGCGTGCCCGTCAGCACGCCAAACTGGCTGTCGCCGACCGCCGCGTCCTGCTGGTGGGCAGCGCGAACCTCACCGAGTCCGGAGTACGCAGGAACCTGGAGGCCGGGGTGCTCGTCACCGGTGGCACCGCTCCGCAGAGAGCCGCCGAACACATCCGGGAACTGCAGCGCCGGGGAATTCTGATGCCGTTGCCTTGAGGCAGCCACTCGCCACTGCGCCGTGGCTGTTTCGACCGAAAGGGCCCGGTCCGGCGCCGACCAGTGGGACTCCGCAACCACTGTTGCGCAGCCAAGCCCGGCCCGGCCCACCACGCGTCTGAATGTGGCTCGTGGCCGGCCGACCAGCCCTGGCATTCCACATACTGGAGGTCAAACCCTCCGAAGTCGTGAGCCCGTTCCCCTAGCAGCCCCTAGGCTGGCGACGCATCAAGTGCACAGCCACAGCAGGGCGGAAGAGAATCATGCGCGGCCTCACCGAGGCGAACCTCAAGAAGCTGGCCGGCTCTCGTTCCTTCGACCGCGGGCGCGGCTATCTCGACGCGGTGTCCGGGGTCGAGGTCGGTGACGGCTGGGTCACTGCGAGCGTCCACGGCGGACAGCTGGCCCCCGCCGGCCTCACCCTGGTCACCGAATGCCCGCCCTTCCCTCAGGGCGGCATGGAAGCCATCGCCCAGTGGTTGGAGCGTAACCCCGACGCGCGCATGGTCGTCATCGACGTGTTCGCCAGGATGCGCGGGAACGCACCGCAAGGAGTGTCGGCATACGACGCGGACCATGTCGCCGTCGGCTAGGCCAAGCGGCTCGCCGACCACTACGGCGTTGCCGTTGTCCTCGTGCACCACGTGCGCAAGGCAGCCTCCGAGGACTTCCTCACCGAGGTCTCCGGCACCAACGGAATCGCCGGAGCCGCTGACGCCACGCTCGTACTGAAGCGTGCCCGCGGCCAGGCGGACGGCATCCTGCACGTCACCGGCCGCGACGTGGACGAAGCCGAGTACGCACTGAGCTTCCAACCCGCCTCCGGAGCCTGGCACCTGTTGGACGGACCGGTCACCGATCGCACCGTTAGCGACACCCGCGCGCTACGTCTGCGCCCACGCCGGTGCCAAGCCCAAGGACATGGCGAGCGAACTGCCGAACGTCGACCTCGACACGATCCGCCGCACCTGCAACCGCATGGCCGACGCCAGACAGCTCACCAAGGACCCCGGCGGCCGGTACTACCCGGACACGGAGACCCGGACGCTGGGCACGCCGGGGGTGGCCCAGCTGTCCGACTGTCCCAATACCGCCACTGACCTGCACGAACAGTTGGGACAGCCCGGATCGGGACTGTCCCAGCTGTCCGACTCCGCTGGCGAAATCGGAGGCTGACCGTGGTGCGTGACGAGATGCTCACGATTTCCCAGGTCATCGAGGAAATCGGCGTACCACTGTCGACCTTCTACCGCTGGCGACAGCAGAGGAAAGGGCCGAAAGCAATCAAGCTCCCGAACGGCGTCGTGCGGATTCGTCGTTCGGAATTGGAGCGCTGGATTGCAGCTCTGGAGGAAGCCGCGTGACCCACCGCAAGACCAGCGCACCGCAGGGCGCTCGCACTAGCGAGCGCCCTGCCGAAATTGAAGAGCTCACTCTTTCCACCGACATCCGTATCTGGAAGATCAGCAAGATTTCCAGCAAATCGGCTCCCTATCAACTGCGTTGGGTGGTCGCAGGGAAGGTCTGCCATTCCACCTTCGCCACAACAGCGCTAGCTGAAAGCCGTCGGTCGGACCTCTGGAAAGCGATGCGCAAGGGTGAGGCTTTCGACGTGAAGTCGGGTCTCCCCGAGTCGGAGATACGGCAAGCGAAAGCGGCCGAAGCGGAAAAGGCTGAGGCAAAGTCCGATCCCGCATGGTGGGAGTTCGCGCGCGAATTCATGAAGCGACGTTGGCGCACTGCGGCAGCAAAGACGCGGGAAGGGTTTGCAGACAGCCTTGCCGCGGCAGCTTTGGGGATGCTCGGGGACAGGCCCGATGCGCCGGAACTTCGGGCGGTCCGGCGGGCCGTGCGATGGGTTGTCGTTCCGGCTCACGCAGACCAGGAGCCCCCGCCGGACCTTGAGAAGGTCTGCTCATGGCTTGCGGAGAACTCCCTCCCCCTGTCCTCACTGAAGCGGTCTGGCATTGCAGAGGACGTCCATTACCGGCTCGCCTACAAGCTTGATGGCAAGTTGGCAGCCAAGGACACGTACAAGCGTCGCCGTCGTTGCTTCAACGCGGCCATGGCATACGCCATCCAGAAGCGATATCTGGACGAAAGCCCGCTCGCCGGATTGGAGCGTCCTGCCACTGCCGCTAGCGGCCCAATCGACCCGCGAATCCTCATGAATGCCGTACAGGGGCGCGAGTTCCTGACGGCGGTCTCGTACGTGGGATCGGTCCACCGAAACCGGGGGAGACGCCTGGTCGCGTTCTTCGCGTGCATTCTCTACGCGGCGATGCGCCCGGCGGAAGTCGTGGCATTGCGGCTGGACGATTGTCACCTGCCGGAGAAGGGGTGGGGCGTGCTCACCCTGCGGGAAACACGTCCGGTATCGGGCAAGAAGTGGACCGACTCCGGCCAGCGGCACGACAAGCGGGGGCTGAAGATGCGGGACCCCGAGGCGCACCGGCCGGTGCCGATCCCGCCCATCCTGGTGGCGATGCTCCGGGCGCACGTGAAGGAGTTCGGGACAGCGGCGGACGGTCGGGTGTTCCAGAACGAGCGGGGCGGTCTGGTGGGCACGTCCAGCTACTGGCGTGTGTGGGGTGGAAGCTCGCACCCTGGCATTCCCGCCCCACAAGGTGGCCTCACCGCTCGCTGGGAAGCCGTACGACGGCCGGGCGACGTGCATCACGGACTGGCTCCGCTCAGGCCTCCCCGTAGCCGAGGTGGCCCGACGTGCCAGCACGTCGCCGGAGGTCATCGACCGCCATTGCGCAGGCTGTCTCGACAACAGTGAGGTGGAGGACAACAAGAGGATCGAAAAGACGATGGGTGGGGCTAGTCATGGTCTGAAGGGTGGGTGCGTGACCTGGGCGACTGGGGCGCGCACCCACCAGACGCGACGGCACAGCCAAGTTGAAGCGAAACGGTGGCAAGGCGGACGAGGCTCAGTCAAGCTGACCATCGTGTCGGACAACGGTTCTTCCAGGTCAGCTCAGGATGCGAGGCGCTTGCGGCGCCGCCTCCTGATAGTCGCTAGTCTCCTTTTGGCCCTCGTGGGAATGAACGCCCCGTCCTTCTTCCCGTTGAGCGAGCAGTCCCCCCTAAAGATGGCGATCATTGGCGTCTTTGGGGTCGTCCTGGTGGCGCTCGGCATGGCCTTTGCATACATGCCAAGCGGAACTGAAGAGCGAGACATTTCAGAAGGCCGCGAGCGAGTTCGCGCGGCCGAGCGAGACTTGGAAGCTGCGCTCCGCACCGCGCGTTCGGAAGACCGCAGTGTAGCGATCAGTGGTGACCTAAATGTCTACGTGACACCCGAGGGTGCAGCGTCCGCCCCCGGGGATGGCGCCTCAATCGCTCAAGAAGGATTGCGGCTAACGTCGCCTCACTTGGCACTCCCAGAGCTGTGGACTGTGACGCATACCCGGCTAGACCTTTACCACGACATCGCTACCGGACAGGCTCGCAGATCCTTCGGTAATGCGCAGATTGCGATGATTGCTGGGTTCGTTCTGCTAGTCGTTTTTGTCGGAGTTGCGTTGAATGCGAGTACCACAGCGGGAAGTATCGTGGCGGGCGGGTTGGGGGCTGTCTCTGCGGCATTGTCCGGATTCGTCAGCCGTACGTTTGTGAAGTCGCAAGAGGCGGCTGCTGCGCATTTGCGCGCCTATTTCGATCAGCCCCTGGAGTTCTCTCGCTACCTTGCCGCGGAGCGGCTGATCGCAGATGCCGACCTTAAGCCGGAGCAGCGGGCAGAGGTGCTGACCGTCCTGGTTCAGGCGATGGTCGCCCATCCTGAAGCGCAGGCAGCGGACGGCATGAATGGGCAGCGGCAAGCTGAGTCGTAGCACGGGCTAACCCGGCCGGCGGGCCCACACGCCCCTCACGCGCAAACCGTGAGAGACAGCGAGAAAGGGCGGGAGCCAGTGAGACCGACTCCCGCCCTTTTCGTTCGGCATCCGCCCTGGTCAGACCGTTGTTCTGGGTTGCTGACCGGCGAGTGCCCCCGGCAGGATTCGAACCTGCGCACACGGCTCCGGAGGGCGCTTCGCCTTGCCCCCTTTTGCCTGGCCACCTGCCCACAGGCTGCTGGTTGCAGGCGACCTGTCCACGAATGGTCCACGGATCCTGACGCTGTCGGCGAATAGCGATCTCTGCTCGCGAGCGCGTCGGCACGCTTTACTCGAGGAGGATCTCTTCGGGACGGCGGCTGGTGATCGGTACGCGTTGGTCGTAGAGGAGGTGGTTCAGACAGGCCGCAAGGTCGTTGCCGTGATCATCTCGGGCCATGCTGCGCAACTCGCGAGCGAGGTCCATCCCGTTGACGAGGACGATGGGGTACTGGTCTTCCACCATCTCAAGCTGAGCTGGCTCTGAGAAGGCTCCGGTCGTGACGTATATGCCGATCCAACCGCGGCGCAGGCGCGCGACGACTCTTGCGATTTGTTCAGCAGATACGAGGCTATCCGGGAGTATGCATTTAGCCTGGCCCAGGACGACCAGGCTGGTGCCCGCGAGCCCTGTTCCGAGGTCG
>NZ_JACVWU010000026.1 GCF_014596915.1 Streptomyces sp. TRM68416 | reverse complement strand
CACCACCGCCTTGTCCGCATACGTTCGTCCCGCTGCGAGCCGCCGGGCCAACGGCGGCTCCCCTAACGGGAGATCGGGGGTGTACTCGTGCGCATCGGACTGCTCACGGAGGGTGGCTATCCGTATGTGAACGGTGACGCCGGGCTCTGGTGCGACCGGCTCGTGCGCGGGCTCGCGCAGCACGAGTTCGAGGTCTACGCGCTCAGCCGCAGTGAGCGCCAGGAGGATTCGGGTTGGGTCCCGCTGCCGCCGCAGGTAAGCCGCGTTCTGACGGCTCCGCTGTGGACGGCCGGGGAGGACGGGGCGGGCCACGGCCGCCGCGCACGCCGGCGCTTCGCGGAGCACTACGGCGAACTGGCCGCCGTTGTGTGCGCCGGCGCCGCCAAGGATCGCGCCGATACCCCCGAAGGGGCGGCCGTTGCTGAGGCGGACCGTTTCGGCAACGCGCTGTACGGCCTTGCGGAGCTGGCCCGCGACGAGGGCGGCCTGGTGGGGGCGCTCCGGTCCGAGACCGCCGTACGCACCCTCGAACGCGCCTGTCGCGCGCCCGGCGCTCCGCGCGCCGCCCGCGAGGCGCGCGTTCCCGACCTGCTCGCCGTCGCCGCGCACCTGGAACGCGCCCTGCGCCCCCTCTCCCTCGACTGGTACGAGGACGACGGCCTCGGCTCGGTCGACCTGTGCCACGCCGCCTCCGGCGGCTCCGCGGCCCTGCCCGGGCTGCTCGCCGGCCACTTCTCCGGCGTACCCCTGCTGGTGACCGAGTACGGGGTGCGGCTGCGCACGCACTACCTGGCCGCCGACGACTCCGCGCCCGCCGTGCGCTCCCTGCTCGCCGCCTTCCACGGCCGGCTCGCCGCCGAGATCTACCGGCGGGCCGCGGTCGTCACGCCCGGCAACGCCCACGCCCGCCGCTGGCAGGAGCACTGCGGCGCCGACCGGGCCAAGCTGCACACCGTCTACCCGGGCATGGACGCCTCCCGCTTCGCGGAGGTCGGCGAGTCCTCGGAGTGCGCGGACCCGGACACCCTCGTCTGGGTCGGCCGCGTCGAACCCGCCAAGGACCTCGTCTCCCTGCTGCACGCCTTCGCCGAGATCCGCAAGGAGGAGCCCAAGACCAGCCTGCGGATCGTCGGCAGCCCGGCGGGCCCCGAGGGCGCGGCGTACCTCGGCCACTGCAGGGCGCTGGCCGCGCAGCTCTTCCCCGACGAGGCCGAAGGCCTGCACGCCGTCGGTGACAACCCGGTCTCCTTCGAGGAGATCGGCGGCCCCGAACTCCCCTCGCTCGCCGACGCGTACGCCGCGGGCGCCGTGACCGTCCTCTCCAGCGTCGTCGAGGGCTTCCCCGTAGGGCTGGTCGAGGCCATGTTCTGCGGCCGCGCGACGGTGTCCACGGACGTGGGCGCGGTGGTGGAGGTCATCGGCGGCACCGGTCTCGTCGTGCCCCCGCGTAATCCGCGGGCGCTCGCCGAGGCGTGTGTGGCGCTGTTGCGCGACCCGGAGCGCCGCGAGCGCCTGGGCGCCGCCGCACGTGCGCGTGCGCTCGAACTGTTCACCGTCGAGCAGAACATCGCGGCATTTCACGGCATTTACCTGGAGATCGTCTCGCGCTGCCCGGTCCGCCGGGTCGTCCTCGACGAGGCCGGTGAACCCCTGCCGTTCGCCGTCCCCGCCGAGGCGCACGTCCCCGGGCGCTGGACCGGCCCGAGGGCGCGCGCGGTCGCCCGGGGCGGCGCGGGCTGGGCGGCGGGCCCGCCGGTCCGGGCCACCACCGTGGTGCCGGCCCCGGAGGGAGCCCGATGAGCGCGCTGGACCGTCCGGAGACTCCGACCAGCCCCGGCGCATGGGACGCCCGGTCGGAGGAGTGGCTCGCGGCGGAGACGGACGACACTCCCTCGACCGACACGGACACGCCGACCGACAACGGCCCCGCTTCCACGGTGGGGCGCACGCCGGCCGCCGATGCTCCTGCGGTCAGTGACGGGTTCGTTTCGGTGGTGGGGGCCAGGCTGGCTGCGGATGGTTCTGCGGTCGGTGACAGTGCCGCTTCGGTGGCGGGGCGCGCGCCGGCCGCGGATGCTCCTGCGGTCGGTGACGGGTTCGCCTCCGTGGTGCGGGGCACGTCTGCCGCGGATGGTTCTGCGGCCGGTGACGGTCCCGCTTCGGTGGTGGGGGCCAGGCTGCCCGCCGATGCTCCGGCGGTCGACCACGGGGCCGCCTCCGTGGGGGGCAGGCCGGCCTCCGGCGCCCGTGCGGCCGAGCCCGGTCGGGCCGCCGTGCGTCGCACCGCCGTGGACCCCGTGAAGGCGCTGATGCACCGGCACCGGGAGCTGTGCGAACGGGCCGTGGACCCCTTGGAGATCGCGGCGGGCCTGGAGGCGCACGGCGTCACCGACCGGACCGCGACACGCTTCCGGCACCGGGACGTCTTCTCCCTCGCGGAGGAGATGTACGCCCGTGTCTCCCGCGGTGACACCGCACCGCGGGTCACCGTGCCCGCGACGCCGCGCGTGCGGGCCGCCTGGGTCCTCCGCGCGCTGCTCCCCGGCGTGCTGTGCGCCGGGGCCGTGACCGGCCTGCGCCTGACCCACGGACAGACCCGGCTGATCGTGGCCGCCCTGGGCGTGCTCGCCGTGGCGCTCGCCGTGCGCGCGGCCCTGTCCCGGGGCCCGCTCGGTGCCACGGACCGCCCGGCGCGCCCGACGACGGCCTGGACCTGCTGGCTGATCGCCTACGCGGCCCTGGGCGACGGACTGCTGGAAGCGGCCCTGTCCCAAGGCCCCGACGCCCTGCCCACGGGCTCCCCGGCCGACCCTTGGCCCCTGGCCGCCGCCGGTGTCCTGGCCCTCGCCCTGTCCTGCGCGCCCGCGGCATGGTGCGCCCACCTCTTCGCCGTACGCGCCCGCCGCAGACTGGCCGCCAGCCGGCAACTGGAGGAGTTCGCCGCCGCCGTACGGCCCCTGCTGCTCGCCACCTTCGGCCTGTTCCTGGCCGCTCTCACCGCCCTCCTCGCACTGTCCGCCGCCGCCCTGGCCGAACCGGCCGGATACGCGCAGATCCTCACCCTGGGCGGGCTGCTCCTGCTCGCCCGGCTGCTCACCGCACACGGCTTCACGCACGCTCCGGTGGTGGTCCTCGCCACCGCCGCCACGGCCGAGGCGGGGGCCCTGGCCTCGGTCTTCGCGTCCCGACTGCCCGGCTGCGGCTTCCTGGCCGGCCCCGTGGACGCGCTGGCCTCGACATGGGGCCCGGGCGCTGTTCCGGCCCTCGTCTGCGGGGCCGGGGCCTTGGCCCTCCTGGTCCATTCCGCCCGCACCCTCACCCGCGCCTCGGCACACGCAACGCCGGACCGGCCGTGCTGACGCCCCGGTCGCCGCGTCCGGGCATCCGGCCCGGGCAGCTGCAGGCACCCGGCCGTACCGGCCACGGCACCCGCACTCGCACCACCCCCCTCTGTAAGGAGAACCACACATGATCACCTCCCGACCCGAGCTCTCGGCCCCGGGAGCCGCGCGATGAGAGTCCTGCTGATCGGAGCCAACGGCTACCTCGGCCGCTTCGTCGCCGACCGCCTGCTCGCCGACCCCGCCGTCCAGCTCACCGCCCTCGGCCGCGGCGACGACGCCGACGTCCGCTTCGACCTCGCGTCCGGCAGCCCCGGCGCCCTGACCCGCTTCCTCGACGCGGTCCACCCGGGCGTGGTCATCAACTGCGCGGGCGCCACCCGCGGCGGCGCCCGCGAGCTCACCCGCCACAACACGGTCGCCGTCGCCACCGTCTGCGAGGCCCTGCGCCGCAGCGGCTGCGGCGCCCGTCTCGTGCAGATCGGCTGCGGCGCCGAGTACGGCCCCAGCCAGCCCGGCTCCTCCACCGCGGAGGACGCCGTCCCGCGCCCCGGCGGCCCGTACGGCGTCAGCAAGCTCGCCGCCACCGAACTCGTCCTGGGCTCCGGCCTCGACGCCGTCGTCCTGCGCGTGTTCTCACCCGCGGGCCCCGGCACCCCCGCGGGCTCCCCGCTCGGCCGGCTCGCCGAGGCCATGCGGCGGGCCATGCAGTCCGGCGACGGCGAACTCAAGCTCGGCGGCCTCGGCGCCCAGCGCGACTTCGTCGACGTGCGCGACGTGGCCCGCGCCGTGCACGCCGCCTCGCTCTCCGCCGCCCAGGGCGTCATCAACATCGGCTCGGGCCGCGCCGTCCGCCTGCGCGACGCCGCCGCGGTCCTCGCCCGCGTGGCCGGATACGGCGGTGCTCTCCACGAACTCGACGGCCCTCCCGGCCCGCTGCGGGCAGCCATCGGGCACCCCCGCTCCGAACCGGACCACGCGCCCCCGGTCGCGTACCCGTACCCGGACGGCTGCGGCAGCTGGCAGCAGGCCGATGTGCGCACCGCACGCGACCGGCTCGGCTGGCGGCCCCGGATCAACCTGGAGGAGTCCCTCGCCGACATTTGGATGGAGGCGGCATGTCGCATCTGACCAGCGCCAAACCGGGCTCCGCCGACACCGGCCTGCGCACCGGGATCGGCGTCCCCGGCCTGGCCCACCCGCTCGTCGCCCCGGCCGAGTGGGCCGAACTCACCCGCCCCGGAACGCCGGTGCACTGGGCCGTCCTCGACGTCGCCGACGGCCCCGGCTCCCGCCCGGACCCGCACTGCCTGCAGGCGGCCGCGCGCCTGCGCAACGCGGGCGTCCGCGTCCTCGGCCACCTCGACACCACCTACGGAGCCCGCCCCTTCGGGGAGGTCGTCTCCGAGGCGCACCGCTATCTCGACTGGTACCGGGTCGACGGCTTCTTCCTGGACCGCTGCCCCGCCGAGCGCGCCGCGCTCCCGGAGATCCGCCGTACCGTCGCCACGCTGCGCGCCCTGTGTGACGACGCTCATGTCGTCCTCGGCCACGGCATCCACCCGTACCCGGGCTACGCCGAGAACGCCGACCAGCTCGTCACCTTCTCCGGCCCGTGGAGCGACTACCGCTGGTCGCAGGTGGCGGAGTGGACCGCGGACTATCCGCCCGAGCGGTTCTGCCACTTCGTCCACGGAATGCCCCGCGGGCACCTGGAGGAGGCACTGCGCGTCGCCCGCTGGCAGGGCGCCTCGACGATCTACTTCACCGACCGCACGGACAGCGGCGGCCGCGCTGATCCGTGGGAGACCATGCCCGGCTACTGGGACGAAATCGTCTCGCGGATCGGAACAGGTGTCTCGGAATGAAAAAGGCCATGGCACTGTTACGGCAAGAACAACCGTAAGTATTGACCGACCAACGGAGTCCCCGTGTCGCTGCCACCCCTGGTCGAGCCGGCCGCCGAGCTCACCGTAGACGAGGTCCGCAGGTACTCCCGCCACCTGATCATCCCCGACGTCGGGATGGACGGGCAGAAGCGGCTGAAGAACGCCAAGGTGCTCTGTGTGGGCGCCGGCGGCCTGGGCTCGCCGGCACTGATGTACCTGGCCGCCGCGGGCGTGGGCACGCTCGGCATCGTGGAGTTCGACGAGGTCGACGAGTCGAACCTGCAGCGCCAGATCATCCACAGCCAGGCCGACATCGGCCGCTCCAAGGCCGAGTCCGCCCGTGACTCCGTCCTCGGCATCAACCCGTACGTGAACGTGATCCTTCACGAGGAGCGGCTCGAGGCCGACAACGTGATGGACATCTTCAGCCAGTACGACCTGATCGTCGACGGCACGGACAACTTCGCCACCCGGTACCTGGTCAACGACGCCTGCGTGCTGCTGAACAAGCCGTACGTGTGGGGTTCGATCTACCGCTTCGACGGCCAGGCCTCGGTCTTCTGGTCCGAGCACGGCCCCTGCTACCGCTGCCTCTACCCGGAGCCCCCGCCGCCGGGCATGGTCCCCTCCTGCGCCGAGGGCGGCGTCCTGGGCGTGCTGTGCGCGTCCATCGGCTCCATCCAGGTCACCGAGGCCATCAAGGTCCTCACCGGCACGGGCGAGCCGCTGGTCGGCCGCCTGATGATCTACGACGCCCTGGAGATGCAGTACCGCCAGGTCAAGGTCCGCAAGGACCCCAACTGCGCGGTCTGCGGCGAGAACCCCACCGTCACCGAGCTGATCGACTACGAGGCCTTCTGCGGCGTCGTGTCCGAGGAGGCCCAGGAGGCGGCCGCCGGCTCGACGATCACTCCCAAGCAGCTCAAGGAGTGGATCGACGACGGCGAGAGCATCGAGATCATCGACGTCCGCGAGATCAACGAGTACGAGATCGTCTCGATCCCCGGCGCCAAGCTGATCCCGAAGAACGAGTTCCTCATGGGCACCGCCCTGGAGGGCCTCCCGCAGGACAAGAAGATCGTCTTGCACTGCAAGACGGGTGTCCGCAGTGCGGAAGTCCTCGCGGTCCTGAAGTCCGCGGGCTTCGCCGACGCCGTGCACGTCGGCGGCGGCGTGATCGGCTGGGTCAACCAGATCGAGCCGCACAAGCCGGTCTACTGAGCCGGCATCCCGGCCTGAACGGCGGGGGCTCCGGGCGCCAAGGGTGCCTGGAGCCCCCGCCGTCGTCATGAGCAGGTCTTGCCGTCCTCGGGCACGGTGCCCCGCAGCAGATAGGCGTCCACCGCTGAGTCGACGCAGTCGCTCCCGCTGCCGTAGGCACCGTGGCCCTCGCCCTTCCAGGTGAGGACCACTCCCACGCCCTTGCCCAGCTCGTCCGCCATCTTCCGGGCGCCCTCGACCGGTGTCGCCGGGTCGCCGGTGTTGCCCACGACGAGGATCGGTGCCGATCCGGGCGCGCTCACCTCCGGGGTGTCGAACTGCCCGTCCACCGGCCACTGGTGGCACCAGCCGGCCGTGTCCCAGCCCAGGAACCTGCCGAAGACGGGCGAGATCTTCTCGAACTCCGGCAGCAGCTTCTTCGTCTCCTCGACGGTCGGCCGCTGCTTGGTGTCCAAGCACGATATGACCCGTTGCGAGTGGGACGTCGTGCCGTAGCGCCCGGACGGGTCACGGTCGTTGTAGCCGTCGGCGAGGGCGAGCAGCTCCGAACCGTCGCCCTCCTCCACCGACTCCAGCGCGCTGGTCAGCGTCGGCCAGCTGGACTTGCTGTACAGCGGCAGCACGATCCCGGTGAAGGCCAGCGTCTCCGTCAGCTTCCGTCCCGGCCCCGTCGGCATCGGGTTCGCGTCGAGGCGGTCCAGCAGGTCGGCGATCTTCCGCGTGCCCTCCTCGGGGTCCTGCCCGGTGGACCTCAGATAGTTGTTCAGGGCGCGCTGGAAGCCCCGGGACTGGTTCTCGGCGTGCTCCACGATGCCCGCTTCGGGGTCGACGACGGCGTCGAGGACGAGCCGCCCGACGTTCTTCGGGAACAGGTTGGCGTAGACGCCGCCGAGTTCGGTGCCGTAGGAGATGCCGAAGTAGTGCATCTTCGAGTCGCCGAGGACATGGCGCATCAGGTCCATGTCGCGGGCGGTGTCGGTGGTCGACACGTGCGCCAGGAGCTTCCCCGCGGACTTCTCGCAGCCCCGCCCGAAGTCGGCGGCGTCCTGAAAGTACGCCGCCTCCTCGGCCGCGTCGTCCGGAGTGGCGTCCACGGTCTCCGCGGCCTGGATCTCCTTGTCGCCGCGGCAGCGCACGCCCTCGCTGGCGGCGACTCCGCGCGGGTCCCAGCTCACCAGGTCGTAGCGCTCGTGCAGCGAGTCGGCGTTGGAGGCGTAGTACGGCATCATCGAGATGCCCGAGCTGCCGGGGCCGCCGAAGTTGAACAGCAGCGAGCCGATCCGGTCGTTCCCGCGGGCCTTGGCGCGGATCAGGGCGAGCCCGATCGTCTCGCCCTCCGGCTCGGACCAGTCCAGCGGCACCTTGAGCGTCGCGCACCGCCAGTCGCCGCCCGGGGCGGGGGAGTCGTCGGTTGCCTTGCACTCGCCCCAGTCGAGCTTCTGGGAGGTCAGGGATGAGGGCAGCGAGGAAGTCGGCGCACCCCTGCTGGTCTCCGGGCCGCCCTTGCCGTCGTCGGACGAGCCGCCGCTGCACGCCCCGACCAGCAGTGCGGTGGCGCTCGTCAGAGCCGCCCACCGTACGAAACGCGCCATGTGCACTTCCCCCCTCGCAGGCCGTCCGCATCGTCCCGCGGATGGCGGTCAAGCCATAGTAGGCGGATCACGCGACAGCCGTTCCAGCCTGTGGATAACCCTCTGGCCTGCGGCTTTGTCGGGATCTTGGGGGTGCTGTCAGGGAAGATGCCAGGTGGGCCGTCACGAGCACACGGTCCCGGCCGCGGGCACCTTTCCCTCCAGCAGGTAGCCGTTCACTGCGCCCTGCACGCACTTGTTCTTGCTGTCGTAGGCGCCGTGCCCCTGGCCCTTGTACGTCAGCTCGACGCCCACGCCCTTGCCGAGCGCCCGCACCATCTTGCGCGCCCCCTCGTACGGCGTGGCCGGGTCGCCGGTGTTGCCCACGACGAGGATCGGCGCCGATCCGGGAGCGCTCACGTCCGGATGGTCGCCGGTGCCGGCCACGGGCCAGTCGATGCAGCTGATCATGGACCAGGCCAGGAAGTCGCCGAACAGCTCGGAGGCGGCCCTGAACTCCGGCAGCTTTCGCTCCACGAACTCGGCGGTGTAGCGGGCCTTGTCGTCGGCGCAGTTGATGGAGACGTTGGCCGCGGTGATGTTGCTGTACTCGCCGTTCTCGCTGCGTCCGTTCATCGAGTCCGAGAGCAGCAGCAGGATCCTGCCGTCACCGTCGTACGCCTGGACCAGGGCCTCGGTCAGGATCTCCCAGAAGTCCTGCGAGTACAGCGCCTGGGCGATGCCGTTGGTCGCGGCGGTCTGGGTCAGTTCACGTGGGAAGACGCCCGGCAGCGGCTTGCGGTCCAGGTCCGACAGCAGCTTGGCGATACCGTCCTTCACGTCCTGCGCGCTGTCGCCGATCGGGCAGTCCTCGACCTTCGAGACGCAGTCCTCGGCGAAGTTGTCGAGCGCCAGCTGGAAGCCCTTCGCCTGCCCGAGAGAGCCCTCCTCCGCGGTCTGTGTCGGGTCGACGACCGCGTCGAAGACGGCACGGCCGACGTTCTTGGGGAACAGATGGGCGTAGACGCCGCCGAGTTCGGTGCCGTAGGAGATGCCGAAGTAGTGCAGCTTGTCGTCGCCGAGGACCTGGCGCATCAGGTCCATGTCGCGGGCCGCGTCGGTGGTGCGCACGTGCGGCAGCATCTTCTTGGACTTCTTGTTGCAGGCCGCGTTGAACTCCCTGGTGCTGTCCAGCAGCGCGGTGCGCTCCGTGGCGTCGTCGGGCGTGGCGTCCTGCTGGAAGTAGGCGTCGAGCCGCTGGTCGTTCTCGCACAGCACGGGCGCGCTGCGGCCGACCCCGCGCGGATCGAAGCTCACCAGGTCGTAGCGGGTGCGCAGGGCCGCGTAGTCCTCGCCGAACGCGGGCAGCGTGGTGACGCCCGAGCCGCCGGGCCCGCCGAAGTTGAACAGGAGCGAGCCGATGCGCTTGTCCTTGTCGCCGCTCGCCTCGGCCCGGATCAGGGCGAGGTCGATCGTGTCCCCGCGCGGGTCGTTCCAGTCGAGGGGCGCCTTCAGGGTGGCGCACTGCCACGCGTCGCCGTTGGGCAGCGGTGACGGGGCACTGCCGCCGCCCTCCGCCTGGGAAGGGGCCGGACAGTCCTTCCAGTTCAGCTCCTGGGCCGTCAGGTCCTCGTCCTTGGGGTCGTCGCTGCACCCCGCCAGCACGGAGGACAGCAGCACGGCGGAGGCGGTCAGGACGGCGGCCCGCAGGCGGCAGGGGTTCGGCATGCTCCCATCCTGCGGTGGAGCACGGCGGGACGCTCGGGGCGCGGGCCGTACGAGGTACGGTCCGGACGCGCCTGCTACAGGGCGCCCTTGCGCGTGAGGTGGTTGAAGGCCAGCCAGCCCGGCAGGACGGGCAGCCACAGGGTCAGCAGCCGGTACAGCAGCACCGAGGGGGCCGCGACCTCGCTGGGCAGGCCTACGGCGATCAGACCGACCGTCAGCGTGGCCTCGACCGCGCCCACACCGCCCGGAGTGGGGGCCGCGGAGCCGAGCGCGTTGCCCGCGAGGAAGACGACGGCGACGCTGGCGAGGCTGATCGAGTGCTGGGGGTCGCCGAACGCGCGAATCGACGCGTCGAGACACATCACGAAGCATGCCGTCAGCAGCAGCATGCCCCCGATGCCGGTGATCAGCTTCTGCGGGCGCTGCAGCACGTCGAGCATGCGCGGTACGACGCCCGCGAACAGCGACCTCACGCGCGTGACGACGAACTTGCGCAGGAACGGCACCGAGGTCACCACGAGGACGAGCACGGCCACCGTCAGCAGGCCCGCGATGACCGTCCGGGACGGCGACAGCGAGGGCGTCTTCTCCGTGCCGGTCAGATAGCCGAAGGCCAGCAGCATCAGGATGTGGCAGCCGAGGCCGAACAACTGGGACGCGCCCACGCTCGCCACCGCGAGCCCCGGGCGCACGCCCGCGCGTTGCAGGAACCGGGTGTTGAGTGCCACGCCGCCCACCGCGGCCGGCGCGACGATCTTCACGAAGGATCCGGCGACCTGTGCCGCCACGGTGCGCAGGAACGGCACCCGCTCCGGCACGAATCCCAGCAGGGCCATCGCGGCCGCGAAGTAGCTGGCCGCCGAGAACAGCACGGCCGCCGCCACCCAGCCCCACTCGGCGTTGGAGACGAGCGGTCCGAACTCGATGTGGGTGAGCTGCGTCAGCAGGAAGTACGCGCCGATGGCGCCGGCGATGAAACTGATCAGCGTGCGCGGCCGCACCCGTTCCAGGCGGGCCGGCTCGACCGGCGCCTGCGGCTTGATCCGCAGCACCTCGTGCCGGATCTGCGTGAGCAGATCGTCCTCGCGCGCCTCGTCCAGCGCCTCGTCGATCGCACGCTTCTCGGCCCGCGTCTGCGCGCGTACGGCCTTCTTGCCGGGCTTCTCCAGCAGTACGGGCTCGGCCTCGCCCTCCGTCGCGCTGTCGCCACGGGCCTGCTTGACCTGCTTGGAGGCCTCCAGCACCGCCTCGCGTTCGCGTTCCGCCTGCTCCCGGGCCAGTCTGCGCAGCGTCGCGCGCGTGGAGCGCGTCAGCGCGATGGGCTGGAGCATCGGCAGGCAGTCGGCGACGGTGTCGGGGCCGAGGACGCCGACGGCGGAGGCCACGGCGCGTTCGGCGCCCACCCGGAGGCCGAGCGTCGTCACCAGCTGGGCGATGTCCATGCGCAGGAGCAGCTCACCGGCCGCGATCTCGCCGCCGCGCAGATCGGTGAGGATCACCTTGCCGGAACGATCCACCAGAATCGCGTCACCCGCGAGCCGGCGGTGGGCGATGCGCCGGGACTGCAACGCCCGTACCTGGTGCCAGGCGTTGTGCAGCAGCTCGTCGGTGATCTCCTCGTCCGTCAGCGAGTCCAGGGTGCGGCCGCCGCTGTGCTCGTAGACGAGCATCACGGCGTCGGGGCCGAGCTCGGAGGTGGCGATCAGCTTGGGCGCGTTGGCGCCGGCCGCGATGGCCGCGTAGGCGAGCAGCGCCTCCTGCTCCAGGGCCTGGCGCAGGGACTGCAGGCTGCGGCGGGTGGCGAAGCCGCGGAGCGTCAGATTGCGCCACACGCGGTAGAAGAAGCCCTGCGCCTGCTGCTCGCGGTCGACGACCGTGACGTCCAGTGGCGGGCCGTCCTCCAGGGTGACGAAGTAGCGCCGGCCGCGGTCGCCGGTGTCGGTGTGCTCCGGGATCTCCTCCCGGGCCGCGCTCACCGGGTGGAAACCGACGGTCCGCAGGCCCGCCATGAGTGTCCGTCCGGTGGGGCGGACGTTGGGCGAGCCGACCGCGTAGAGCGTGCCGTAGGCGACCGTCCAGCCGATCAGCACGGTCAGGATGATCGAGAACGGGGTGGTGTACCCGGTGACGAGCATCGAGAAGGCGTCGAGCATCAGCACGATCCACAGCACCGCGCGCCAGCGCGGCCGACGGGACATGCCGACGGCCGTCATGTAGGCGATGACAGGGGCCAGGTAGCCGTGCACGGGGTCCGTGAGGGCGTGGATGTCACCGGGGGAGGGCTGGGTGAGCGCCTCCTGGATGGAGCCGGGGGCGGCCTTGGCGACCCACAGATCGGTGGCGAGCGTCACGCCGTGCGCGAGGACGGCGGCCAGCACGCCGTCGGCGATACGCAGTCCGTCACGCTTGATCAGCCGCTCGATGGCGAACGCCACGGGCACCAGCAGGATCGCGATGCTGGAGGCCAGGCCGGCGATCTTGATGAGCAGGTCGGGCGCCTGGCCGGTGCCCTTGTTGATGTCCTGCTCGAGGCCGGAGGTGGTGCCGTGCGCGAACGCGGCGATCGCCAGCAGGACGACGACGGCCAGCACACCCACCAGGAGGCGCATCAGGTCGGACGGGCGGTGCACGCGCGCGGGGAGCAGCGGTTCGTCGCCCTCCACCTCGTCGGTGAGCGGCTCGTCGGGGTCGGGCGCGGCCTTGCGTCCGGTGTCCACCGCGTGCGTGACCTCCGTGCCGTCGGCGCCGGGGGCGCCTGCCGGGCGCGACGAAGCCTCAGAGGTGCTCTCCGCATCCTCGGGGTGCACACCCTGCTGCTTCATCGTCTCTTCTTGATCTCGTATCAACGGTCACCGCCCGCACGATGGTGGCATGCCCCGCCGGCGCGCGGAGGCGTCAGGGTGCACATGCGGGGGCGCACAGTCTGCCGGAAGCGCCGCCCCGGAGCGAGGGCCACGCAGGGTCACGGGCCCGTCACATTGTCGGTGGGGTGCGGCAGGATGGGGCGGATGAGCGAGGAGAGCCTTCCGCAGGACGCCCGCCCGGAGTACGCCGACGCGCTGCCGGAGTACGCCGAGCGGGTCCTTGAGGTCGCCGAACTGATCCCGCCGGGACGCGTCATGACGTACGGGGACGTCGCCGAATGGCTGGGGGAGGGCGGCCCGCGCCAGGTCGGCCGGGTGATGGCGCTCTACGGGGGAGCCGTCCCGTGGTGGCGTGTCGTCCGCGCGGACGGCGCCCTGCTCCCCGGGCACGAGCTGCGTGCCCTTCGTCACTACCGCGACGAGGCCACACCGCTGAAGGAGGCGAGCCGGGCAGCCGACGGTCATCTGCCGCGCCTCGACATGAGACGGGCGCGATGGGACGGCGGGGAGCGCGCGGAAGGTCACACCTGACAGCTTCCGCCATCGCGGGGGCCGGGGTGGGGCCTGTGATCCGTACGGGGGAACACGGGCACGTCCGTGGCATGGCGTACGTTCGTGAGTCGAGGGACGCATGTGTCGCGAGAGCCCCGAGGGATGAATCGGAAGTCCTGCTTCCGCACTGTCGGTCGGCGTAGCGTCGGCTGCACGTGTCCCCGTCACCCCACCGGCACCGCCCTCCGCGCGCGGTGGCCGGACAACCAGCACACCCTCCAGGACCGGCGAACCACGTGAGCTCCTCTTCCTCCACCAGGCGCCTGCCGCACCCCCCGGTGCGGCAGGGGAGCCGTGGCGCTTACCGACTGGTCCGTACCCCGCCGGAGCGCACGGACCCCCCTCGTCTGGACGCCGCACAGCGTTCCGTGGTTGACCACGACAGCGGCCCGCTGCTCGTTCTCGCAGGTCCGGGCACCGGGAAGACCACCACACTGGTCGAGTCCGTGGCGCGGCGGATCGCCCGCGGCGGCGACCCCGCGCGCGTGCTGGTGCTGACGTTCAGCCGCAGGGCGGCCGTCGAACTGCGCGACCGCATGGCCCTGCGCACAGGAGCGGCACGCGCGCCCCGGGCGACCACCTTCCACTCCTTCTGCTACGCCCTGGTCCGCGCCCACCAGGACAGCGACCTGTTCGTGGAGCCGCTGCGGCTGCTGTCGGGCCCGGAGCAGGACGTGGCCGTACGCGAGCTCCTCGCCGGACAGCCGGACCTGGAGCGGCTCGGCCTCGCACACGTGCGCTGGCCCGACGAACTGCGCGCCTGCCTGACCACCCGCGGCTTCGCCGACGAGGTCCGCGCGGTCCTCGCCCGCAGCCGCGAACTGGGCCTGGACCCCGGCGCCCTGGACGCCTTCGCCCGCCGTATCGGCCGCCCCGACTGGCGGGCCGCGGCCGCCTTCCTCGCCGAGTACCTCGACGTCCTCGACCTCCAGGGCGTGCTCGACTACGCCGAACTGGTCCACCGCGCGGTCCTCCTCGCCCGCCGCCCCGAGGTCGCCCGGCAGCTCGCCGACCGGTACGACGCCGTCTTCGTCGACGAGTACCAGGACACCGACCCGGCCCAGGTACGGCTGCTGCACGCGCTCGCCGGCGGGGGCCGCACCCTCGTCGCCTTCGGCGACCCCGACCAGTCGATCTACGCGTTCCGGGGAGCCGACGTGAACGGCATCCTGGAGTTCCCGCGCGACTTCCCGCGCGCGGACGGCCGTCCCGCCCCCGTCGCGGTCCTGCGGACCTCCCGCCGCTCCGGCGCCGCGCTGCTGTCCGCGACCCGGCTGCTCACCCAGCGGATGCCGCTGACCCGCCTGCCCGCGGACAAGGTCCGCGCCCACCGGGAGCTCGCACCCGTCCGCGACGGAGGCCGCGTCGAGGTGTACACCTACCCGACGCCGGGCACGGAGCTGGACAACATCGCCGACATCCTGCGCAGGGCACACCTGGAGGACGACGTTCCGTGGCGCGACATGGCCGTCCTGGTACGCGCCGGCTCCCGCACCATCCCGACGGTCCGCCGCGCCCTCACGGCGGCCGGCGTCCCCCTGGACATCGACGGCGACGACCTGGCCCTGCGGCACGAGCCGGCGGTGGCACCGCTGCTGACGGCTCTGCGGGCGGTGGCCACGGCGGAGGCCGGGACGGGCAACGGGCGCGAGGCCGCCGTCGCCGAGGACGCCCCTGCCGACGACGAGCCGGCCGCGGCGGAGGCGTCCTCCCGTGGGTCCGATAGGGAGACGGCTGCCGATGGCGAGCCGGAAGCCGCGGCCGCACCGGACGGGTCGTCCCGTGGGCCCGATACGGAGACGGCTGCCGACGCCGAGTCGGCCGCGGCGCAGGCGCCGTCCCGTCGGCCCGACGCGAAGAGTGCTGTCGACGGCGACTGGGCAGCCGTGGCCGAGGCGGACACGTCCTCCCGCCGACCCCACACGCAAACCGCCGCCGACGACGAGCCGGAAGCCGCGGCCGCACCGGACGAGCCCCCCTGCTGGCTCGACACGGAAACCGCTCTCACCCTGCTCGCCTCCCCCCTCGCGGGCATGGACGCCGCCGACCTGCGCCGCCTCGGTCGTGCTCTGCGCGACGAGGAACGGGCCGCCGGTGTCGCCCTGCCGCCGCCCTCGGACGAACTGCTCGCGCGCGCACTGGCCGAGCCGGAGCGGCTGGTCGCGCACGACCCCACGTACGCGCGTGGCGCCCAGCGCCTCGGCGCGCTGCTGCGCAAGGCCCGTGAACGCCTCGCGGGCGGCGGTACGGCCGAGGAGGCGCTCTGGGACCTGTGGGAGGGCACGCCCTGGCCCACCCGCCTGGAGCGCGCCGCCCGGCGTGGCGGCGCGGCGGGCCGCAACGCGGACCGCGACCTGGACGCCGTCTGCGCGCTGTTCGCGACCGCGGCCCGCGCCGAGGAGCGCACCGGCGGCCGCGGCGCCCTGAACTTCCTGGAGGAGATCGAGGCGGAGGACATCGCCGCCGACACCCTCACCCGGCGCGCCGTACGCCCCGACGCGGTCCGGCTGATGACCGCGCACCGCTCCAAGGGCCTCGAATGGCGCCTCGTCGTCGTCGCGGGAGTCCAGGAGGGCCTGTGGCCCGACCTGCGCCGACGCGGCTCCCTCCTGGAAGCCGACCGCATCGGCCGCGACGGACTCGCCGAACCGCTCACCCCGGGAGCACTGCTCGCCGAGGAGCGCCGCCTGTTCTACGTGGCCGCCACGCGCGCGCGTGAACGCCTCGTCGTGACCGCCGTGAAGGCCCCCGCGGACGACGGCGACCAGCCCTCCCGGTTCCTCGCCGAGCTCGGCGTCGAACCCAAGGACGTCACCGGACGGCCGCGGCGCCCCCTGTCGGTCGCGGCACTCGTCGCCGAGCTGCGCGCCACGACGGTCGACCCGCGCGTGTCCGACGCCCTGCGGGAGGCCGCCGCCCGCCGACTGGCCCGGCTCGCCGCCCTCTCCGACGACGACGGCCGCCCCCTGGTCCCCTCGGCCCACCCCTACCGCTGGTGGGGCATGTTCGAGCCGACCGAGAGCAAGGTGCCGCTGCGCGACCGCGACCAACCCGTCGTGCTCTCCGGCAGCGCCCTCGACCAGCTCGCCAACACCTGCGCCCTCCAGTGGTTCCTGGGCCGCGAGGTGAAGGCAGACGCGCCCGCGACCGTCGCCCAGGGCTTCGGCAACGTCGTGCACGTCCTCGCCGACGAGGTCGCCTCCGGACACACCCCGGCCGACCTGGCCGTCCTCATGGAGCGCCTCGACTCCGTGTGGAACGCGCTCGCCTTCGACGCGCCGTGGAAGTCGGCGCAGGAGAAGGAGAACGCGCGCGTGGCGCTCGAACGCTTCCTGAAGTGGCACGTCACCGACCGCACCGGCCGCACCCCGGTCGCCAGCGAGCACGACTTCGACGTCACCCTCGAAGCCGGCGACTACGAGGTGCGGATCCGCGGCCAGATGGACCGTGTCGAGGCCGACGGCGAGGGCCGCGCCTACGTCGTCGACTTCAAGACCGGCAAGCAGGCGCCGAGCGCCGCGGAGGTGGCCCGGCACCCGCAGCTCGCCGTGTACCAGCTCGCCGTCCGCGAGGGCGCCGTCGACGAGGCCTTCGACGGACTGCGCCCGGAGCCCGGCGGCGCCGAACTGGTCCATCTGCGGCAGGGCGCCGCCAAGCGGGACGGCGGCGAGACGCTGCCCAAGGTGCAGGCGCAGGAGCCCCTTGAAGGGGAGTGGGTCGGCGACCTGCTGGCCACCGCCGCCGGCAAGGTCCTCGACGAGCGGTTCACGCCGACGACGGGCCAGCACTGCGCGCACTGCGCCTTCCGCGCGTCGTGCAGCGCGCGCCCCGAGGGACGTCACGTAGTCGAGTGACGCACGGCACCACACGTGCTGACCAGCGCTTCTTCCGGCCCGGCAGGCGATTCGGCATCCACTGTCAGTGCGCGCCGCTAGCCTCTCTGAGGTGCCGCCACGTATCACCGATCCCGATCAGCTCAAGGAGCTCCTGGGCATCCCGTTCACCCCGGAGCAGATGGCGTGCATCACCGCGCCGCCCGCCCCGCAGGTGATCGTGGCCGGCGCCGGATCGGGCAAGACCACGGTGATGGCGGCCCGCGTGGTCTGGCTGGTCGGCACCGGCCAGGTCGCCCCCGAGCAGGTCCTCGGCCTCACCTTCACCAACAAGGCCGCCGGCGAACTCGCCGAACGGGTCCGCACGGCGCTGATCAAGGCGGGCGTCACCGACCCCGACGTCATCGACCCGGACAACCCGCCGGGCGAGCCGGTGATCTCCACGTACCACGCCTTCGCGGGCCGTCTCCTCACCGACCACGGGCTGCGCATCGGGCTGGAACCGACCGCCCGCCTGCTCGCCGACGCCACCCGCTACCAGCTCGCCGCGCGCGTGCTGCGCGAGGCCCCGGGCCCCTACCCGGCGCTCACCCGCACGTTCGCGGACCTGGTCAGCGACCTCCTCGCACTCGACGCCGAACTCGCCGAGCACCTCGTACGCCCCGAGGCCCTGCGCGCCTACGACGCCCGGCTCCTGCTCACCCTCCAGGGCGCCAAGCTCACCAACGCCGACCTGCGCAAGGTCCCCGAGACGGCCGCCGCCCGCCGCGAACTGGCCGACCTGGTGGTCCGCTACCGGGCCGCCAAACGCGAGCGGGACCTGCTCGACTTCGGCGACCAGATCGCCCTGTCGGCCCAGCTCGCGCAGCTCCCCGAGGTGGGCCGCATCCTGCGCGAGGAGTTCCGCGTGGTCCTCCTCGACGAGTACCAGGACACCTCGGTGGCCCAGCGCATCCTCCTGGCGGGCCTGTTCGGCGGCGGCACAGGCCACCCGGTGACCGCCGTCGGCGACCCCTGCCAGGCGATCTACGGCTGGCGCGGCGCCTCCGTCGCCAACCTGGACGACTTCCCCGAACACTTCGCCCACGCCGACGGCCGCCCCGCCACCCGGCAGGCCCTCAGCGAGAACCGCCGCAGCGGCGGCCGCCTCCTGGACCTCGCCAACGGCCTCGCGGAGCCCCTGCGCGCGATGCACGCGGGCGTGGAGGCCCTGCGCCCGGCGCCCGGCGCCGAACGCGACGGCATCGTCCGCTGCGCCCTGCTGCGCACCCACGCCGAGGAGATCGACTGGGTCGCCGACTCGATCGCCCACCTCGTGAACACCGGGAAGGCGCCCGGCGAGATCGCCGTTCTGTGCCGTACGGCCACCGACTTCGCCGAGATCCAGGGCGCACTGGTGGCCCGGGACGTCCCCGTCGAGGTGGTCGGCCTGTCCGGGCTGCTGCACCTGCCCGAGATCGCCGACCTCGTCGCCGTCTGCGAGGTCCTCCAGGACCCCGGGGCCAACGCCTCCCTGGTCCGTGTGCTGACCGGACCGCGCTGGCGCATCGGCCCGCGCGACCTCGCCCTGCTGGGCCGCCGGGCCCGCCTGCTGGTGTCGCACACGCGCGTGGACGGCGACGACGACCCGGACCGCCGGCTCGCCGAGGCCGTCGAGGGCGTCGACCCCGCCGAGGTGATATCGCTCGCGGACGCCCTCGACACGTTCCTGGAGACACCGCTCGACGGCGCCGGGGACGACGACGGGCTGCCCTTCTCGCCGGACGCGCGCGTACGGTTCGCCCGCCTGGCCGCCGAACTGCGCGACCTGCGCCGCTCCCTGTCCGACCCGCTGATGGACGTCCTGCACCGCGTCCTCGCCGTCACCGGCCTTGAGGTCGAGCTGTCGGCGTCCCCGCACGCCCTGGCCGCCCGCCGCCGCGAGACGCTGTCGAACTTCCTGGACGTCGCCGCCTCCTTCGCCGCCGGCGACGGCGAGGCGACCCTGCTGGCCTTCCTCGGCTTCCTGCGCACGGCCGCCCAGTACGAGAAGGGCCTCGACAACGCCCTCCCGGGCGGCGAGAACACCGTGAAGGTCCTCACCGCCCACAAGTCCAAGGGCCTGGAGTGGGACGTCGTCGCCGTCCCCGGACTGGTCACCGGCACCTTCCCCAGCAGCCAGGGCCGCGAGAAGTGGACCTCCCAGGGCAAGGTGCTGCCGCACGAACTGCGCGGCGACGCCGACACCCTGCCCGACGTCGAGGCCTGGGACGCGCGGGGCCTGAAGGCCTTCCACGAGGCCATGAAGGACCACCAGCACACCGAGGAACGCCGCCTCGGCTACGTCACCTTCACCCGCCCGCGCTCCCTGCTCCTCGGCTCGGGCCACTGGTGGGGCCCCAGCCAGAAGAGGCCGCGCGGCCCCTCCGACTTCCTCAAGGACCTGCACGACCACTGCGCGGCTGGACACGGCGAGATCGAGGCCTGGGCGGACGAGCCCGCCGAGGACGAGGAGAACCCGGCTCTCCACACGGCGACCGTCGACCAGGTCTGGCCCCTGCCCCTGGACGACGCGGCACTGGCGCGACGCCGGGCGGCGGCCGAGACGGTCCTCGCCCACCTGGAGGACCTCGCCTCCCACGAGGACGGCCACCCCGCCGCCCGACACGACCCGGACGCCTACGACGACCCGGACTGGCCTCCGCCGCCGGACGACGAAGCCCTGTACGACGCCCCCGAGGACGAGCCCGTCGCCGCCGACGTGCCCTTCGACGGACCTTTCGAGCACGACGCCCCCTTCGACACGCCCTTCGACGCCCCCTTCGAGGACGGCCAGGCCGACGACTGGGACTCATGGGCCACGGAACGCCCGGCCGTCCCCCACCAGGCCGCACCGCCCGAGCCGCAGGCCCCAAGCCCCCACCCCTCCGATCCGGAACCCGCGCTCACCCGCCTCACCCCGGAGGAGGCCCGCACCGTCGCCTCCTGGGACCGCGACCTCGACGCCCTCACCGGCGAGCTGCTGCGCGCCCGCGCCGACGTCACCGACGTACCCCTGCCCGCCTCCCTGACCGCGACCCAGCTGATGCGCCTCGCCGAGGACCCCGACGGCCTGGCCCAGGAGCTGGCCCGCCCCATGCCCCGCCCACCCCAGCCCGCCGCCCGCCGCGGCACCCGCTTCCACGCCTGGGTCGAGGCCCGCTTCGAGGAGCTCACCCTGCCCATGCTGGAGCCGGAGGAACTGCCCGGCAGCGAGGCCGAGATCGCCGACGAAAGCGACCTGGAGGCGCTCAAGGACGCCTTCGAACGCAGCGCCTACGCCCAGCGCACCCCCTACCGCGTCGAAACCCCCTTCCAACTCGCGCTCGCCGGCCGCGTCGTACGGGGCCGCATCGACGCCGTCTACAAGGAGGGCGACGGCGAGACGGCGACGTACGAGATCGTCGACTGGAAGACCAGCCGCACTCGCACGGCCGACCCCCTCCAGCTCGCCGTGTACCGGCTCGCCTGGGCCGAGCAGCAGGGCGTGCCCCTGGAGTCGGTCACCGCCGCGTTCCTGTACGTGCGCAGCGGCGAGGTCGTGCGGCCGCGGAACCTCCCGGACCGTGCCGCGCTGGAGCGGCTGCTGACCGGGGAGCCGTCGTGTGACGAACCGCCCAGCAACGATGTCGGTGCGGGCCGATAGGCTCGTGACCATGAGCCATCCCGTTGACAGCGACGTCAGCGCCGTCCGTACGTACATCGCACAGCACCGCGCGGCCTTCCTCGACGACCTCGCCGCATGGCTGCGCATCCCCTCCGTCTCGGCCCAGCCCGACCACGCGCCCGACGTACGCCGCAGCGCCGACTGGCTCGCCGCCGCCCTCAAGGAGGCCGGCTTCCCGACCGTCGAGGTCTGGCAGACATCCGGCGCCCCGGCCGTCTTCGCCGAGTGGCTCTCCGAGGACCCCCAGGCCCCCACGGTCCTGGTCTACGGCCACCACGACGTGCAGCCCGCCGCCCGCGAGGACGGCTGGGACAGCGACCCCTTCGACCCCGTCGTCCGGGAGAACCGCCTCTACGCGCGCGGGGCGGCCGACGACAAGGGCCAGGTGTTCTTCCACACACTCGGCGTCCGCGCCCACCTCGCCGCCGGCGGCCGCACCAGCCCCGCCGTCAACCTGAAGCTGATCGTCGAGGGCGAGGAGGAGTCCGGCTCCCCCAACTTCCGTACGCTCGTCGAGGCGCACGCCGACCGGCTCGCCGCCGACGCCGTGATCGTCTCCGACACCGGCATGTGGTCCGAGGACACCCCCACGGTGTGCACCGGCATGCGCGGCCTCGCCGAGTGCGAGATCCAGCTGTACGGGCCCGACCAGGACATCCACTCCGGCTCCTTCGGCGGCGCGGTGCCCAACCCGGCCACCGTCGCCGCCCGCCTCGTCGCCGCCCTGCACGACGAGCACGCGCGTGTGGCCGTCCCCGGCTTCTACGACGGCATCGTCGAACTCACCGACCGCGAGCGGGAACTCCTCGCCGAGCTGCCCTTCGACGAACAGCAGTGGCTGCGCACCGCCAAGTCCCACGCCACCCACGGCGAGGCCGGCTACACCACCCTGGAGCGCATCTGGGCCCGCCCCACCGCCGAGGTCAACGGCATCGGCGGCGGCTACCAGGGCGCCGGCAGCAAGACGATCATCCCGTCCTCCGCGGTGGTGAAGCTGTCCTTCCGGCTGGTCGCGGGACAGGACCTCCAGCACACCGAGAAGGTGGTCCGCGCCTGGGCCGCCGAACAGGTGCCCGCCGGCATCCGCCACGAGATCACGTTCTCCGCGGGCACGCGCCCGTGCCTGACACCGCTGGACCACCCGGCCCTGCAGTCCGTCGCCCGCGCCATGGGCCGCGCCTTCGGGCAGCCCGTCCGCTACACCCGCGAGGGCGGCTCGGGACCGGCCGCCGACCTCCAGGACGTCCTCGGCGCCCCGGTGCTCTTCCTCGGCATCTCGGTCCCCTCCGACGGCTGGCACGCCCCGAACGAGAAGGTCGAGCTCGACCTGCTGTTCAAGGGCGTCGAGACCACCGCGTACCTGTGGGGCGACCTCGCGGAGAACTGGCTCCGTGCGCCCTGAGCACCCCGAACGGTCCGGAGCGGTGCCGCGCGCGGGGCACACTGGTGGGGCCGCCCCGCACCGTCCCGCCCCGCCGGACCCGGTCCCCTCCCGCCCTACGTCCCGCTGAACCGCCTGCCGAAACCAACCGTTCCACCGGGGGAGTTGGAAGCACCCGTGACCACCTGGACCGACCACACCGCCGACCGCCCCATCTCGCTCACCGCCCCGAGCGGCATCGACCGCGCCGCCCACCACCGCCTCGACGAGGCCTGGCTGGCGGCGGCGTGGAGCCACCCCACGACCCGTTGCTTCGTGGTCTCCGGCGGCCAGGTCCTCATCGACGAGACGGCGGACGGCCGGACCGAACTCGTCATGACCCCCTCCTTCGAGGCCCCCCTCACCGAGGCACACCGCTACTTCCTCGGCATCGACGAGGACGGCGTCAGCTACTTCGCCCTCCAGAAGGACGCCCTGCCCGGCCGTATCGACCAGTCCGCGCGCCCGGCGGGCCTGCGCGAGGCGGGCCTGCTGCTGTCGCCGCGCGACGCCGGCCTGATGGTGCACGCGGTCGGCCTGGAGAACTGGCAGCGCACCCACCGCTTCTGCTCCCGCTGCGGCGACCGCACGGTCATCGCCGCGGCCGGCCACATCCGCCGCTGCCAGGCGTGCGGGGCCGAGCACTACCCCCGCACCGACCCGGCCGTGATCATGGCCGTCACCGACGAGGACGACCGCATCCTGCTGGGCCGGCAGGTGCACTGGCCGGAAGGCCGCTTCTCCACCCTCGCCGGCTTCGTCGAGCCCGGCGAGTCCATCGAGCAGGCGGTACGCCGCGAGGTCTTCGAGGAGGCCGGCGTCACCGTCGGCCAGGTCGAGTACGTCGCCAGCCAGCCCTGGCCCTTCCCGTCCAGCCTGATGCTGGGCTTCATGGCCCGCGCCACGTCGACCGACATCGACGTCGACGGCGACGAGATCCACGAGGCCCGCTGGTTCTCCCGCGACGAGCTGCGCACCGCCTTCGACACGGGCGAGGTCCTGCCGCCCTACGGCATCTCCATCGCGGCCCGCCTCATCGAACTCTGGTACGGCAAGCCACTGCCGACCCGCAGCGCCTGACCGACATACGAAAGGGCGGCCGCCCCACCTCGGGACGGCCACCCTGCTGATCGGTGATCTTCCTGGCCGTCGGACCAGCCGATAGGTTCCCCCCATGAGATCACCACAGGCTGACGTGCATCATTCGGCTTCGTCCTGGCGGCAGCCCTGTCCTCCGGCGGCCTCCGTCGAGCGCAGCATGCTGGTCGAAGAGATTGCCAAGCGCATCCTGAATCTCGGGCAGGGCCGTCTGCTCGTGGGGATCGACGGCTTCACCGCTGCGGGGAAGACGAGCTTCGGGCATGAACTGGCTGAGTGGATCAGTGTTGCGGGGCGGCCCGTGCTCCGGGCGACTCTCGACGATTTCAAGAAGCCGTGGAGGGACCGGCATCTGTATGACCGGGAGTCCGGCGAGGGGTACTACCGCAACGCATACGACTATGAGGCGGTCAGGCGCCTGCTGCTGGATCCCTGCCGGTCATCGGGAGCGACATCCTGCGTGCTGTGCAGCATCGACCCGCTGACCCAACGAGATCACTCATCGGAAGCGACGCCGCTTTCGGCGGACGCTGTGCTGATCGTGGATGGGGTCTTCGCGTTCCGGCCCGAGATCAATGAGTACTGGGACTTCCGGATCTGGTTGCAGGTGGATGCGGAGCTGTCCGTTCGGCGAGGTGCCGAGCGCGACCAGAACTGGGCCGGGTCTGAAGCCGAGTCGATCCACCGCAACAGGTATCTGGTGGCCGAGAACATCTATCTTCAGGAAGTCGACCCGCTGCGGATGATGGATGTGGTCATCGACAACTCGGCGTTCGCGCGTCCGCAGATCGTGACGCCGTGACGCCGGCAGTCTCGGGCGCGTGCCCGTCTTCGGGCGTCATGTCGATCACGCTACCGCCGAGCCCGGACCCGTAAAGGCCGGGCATACAAAGACCCCCGATCCGGCGCCAGGCCGGTCGGGGGTCGTGTGCGTCATGTGGGTCAGACGCCCAGCGCCTGCTTCACCTGGGCAAGGCTCGGGTTCGTCATCACGACCTCAGTCCCACCGCTGGAGGGAACCACCTGAACAGTGGGGACCGTCTGGTTTCCGCCATTCGCCTTTTCCACGAATGCCGCGGACGCCGGGTCCTGCTCGATGTTGATCTCGGTGTACGCGATGCCCTCGCGCTCCAGCTGCTTCTTCAGCCGCTGGCAGTAGCCGCACCACGTGGTGCTGTACATCGTCACAGTGCCCTGCATGTCTCGCGCGCTCCTCTGGTGGCTCGGGGACGGGGTCGTCCTGATGAGGAACGCTTGTGATCGGGCGGCCATTCCCGCCCGGGGTATGCCGGGCCGCGTGACGCCTGCCGCATTAGTACGACTGCAAGGCCCTGCCTGTGGACAACCGGCTCACCCGTCTCCGGCGACCTGGCAGCATGGCCATGTGACAGCAGCAACGCACTCCCCGCTCTTCCCGCAGGTACCGGACTCGGCCGACGCGGTGCTCGAGGGACTCGACCCCGAGCAGCGCGAGGTGGCGACCGCCCTGCACGGGCCGGTGTGCGTGCTGGCCGGTGCCGGAACCGGCAAGACGCGGGCGATCACGCACCGGATCGCCTACGGGGTGCGCGCCGGGATCCTCCAGCCCTCCAGCGTGCTGGCCGTCACCTTCACCAACCGTGCCGCCGGTGAGATGCGCGGCCGGCTGCGCCAGCTCGGCGCCGGCGGGGTGCAGGCCCGTACGTTCCACTCGGCGGCCCTGCGGCAGCTCCAGTACTTCTGGCCGAAAGCGATCGGTGGCTCGATGCCCCGGCTCGTCGACCGCAAGATCCAGCTCGTCGCGGACGCGGCCGCCGCCTGCCGCATCCGTCTGGACCGCGGCGAGCTGCGGGACACCACCGCCGAGATCGAGTGGTCCAAGGTCACCCAGACCGTCCCCGCCGACTACCGGCTCGCCGCCGCCAAGGCCGGCCGGGAGGCCCCCCGCGACCCGGCCGAGATCGCCCAGCTCTACTCCGCCTACGAGGACCTCAAGCGGGAGCGCGGCGTCATCGACTTCGAGGACGTCCTGCTGCTGACCGTGGCGATCCTCCAGGACCGCCACGACATCGCCGAGCAGGTCCGCTCCCAGTACCAGCACTTCGTGGTCGACGAGTACCAGGACGTCAGCCCGCTGCAGCAGCGCCTGCTGGAGCTGTGGCTGGGCGAACGCGACAACCTGTGCGTGGTCGGCGACGCCAGCCAGACGATCTACTCGTTCACGGGAGCAACCCCGGACCATCTGCTCGACTTCCGCACCCGTCACCCCGGTGCCACCGTCGTCAAGCTGGTCCGCGACTACCGCTCCACACCCCAGGTGGTCCACCTCGCCAACGGTCTGCTCGCCCAGGCCCGGGGCCGGGCCGCCGACCACCGCCTGGAGCTGATCTCCCAGCGGGACCCGGGTCCGGAGCCCGTCTACACCGAATACACCGACGAGCCCGCCGAGGCCGAGGGCGCCGCCCGCCGGATCCGCGAACTGCTGGACTCCGGGATCCCGGCCAGCGAGATCGCCGTCCTGTTCCGCACGAACTCCCAGTCCGAGACCTACGAGCAGGCCCTCGCCGACGCCGGTATCCCCTACCAGCTGCGAGGCGCCGAGCGCTTCTTCGACCGCCCCGAGGTCCGCAAGGCCGGGATCGCCCTGCGGGGTGCCGCCCGCTTCGGCGGCAACGACTCCCTCCTCGACGACGCCGTCGACCTGCCCTCGCAGGTGCGTGCCGTGCTGTCCGGGGAGGGCTGGACGCCGCAGCCCCCGGCCGGCTCCGGCGCGGTCAGAGAGCGCTGGGAGTCGCTGGCCGCCCTGGTGAACCTCGCCCAGGACTTCGCCGCCGCCAGACCCGGCGCCACCCTCGGCGACCTCGTGGCGGAGCTCGACGAGCGGGCCAACGCCCAGCACGCGCCCACCGTCCAGGGCGTCACCCTCGCCTCCCTGCACTCGGCCAAGGGCCTGGAGTGGGACGTCGTCTTCCTGGTCGGTGTGGCCGAGGGCATGATGCCGATCACCTACGCAAAGACCGACGAGCAGATCGAGGAGGAGCGCCGCCTCCTCTACGTCGGAGTCACCCGCGCCCGGCAGCACCTCCATGTCTCCTGGTCCTCCGCCCGCTCACCCGGCGGCCGCCCCAACCGCCGGCCCAGCCGTTTCCTCGACGGGCTGCGCCCCGGCTCCACCGGCACCGCCGGCTTTGCCGCCGTGGGCCGCTCGGGGGGCGTCGAGCGCGGCTTCACCAGCAGCCCCGGCGCCGCCCCGCGCCGCACCCAGCGCATTCCCGCCCGCTGCCGGGTCTGCGGGCGCAGCCTCACCGACGCCGGTGAGATGAAGCTGATGCGTTGCGAGGACTGTCCCTCCGACATGGACGAGGGCCTGTACGAGCGGCTGCGCGCGTGGCGTGCGGTCCAGGCGCAGCGCAGTGGGCAGCCGGCGTTCTGCGTCTTCACCGACAAGACACTGATGGCGATCGCCGAGGCCACTCCCGACGACGAGAGGGAGCTGGCGCGGATCCCGGGTGTCGGCATGCGCAAGCTCAACCGCTACGGGACCGATGTGCTAGCCATCTGCGCAGGTCGGCAGCCCGAGGAGGAAGAGGACGAGGACTGAAACGAACTCGTCGAAAAAATAGTTTGCGCATGCCCCAGGAATCCCCATAGGTTCTTAGCCACGGGAACGGAGGCCTTCCTGGAGGCCCCAATTCCGTGTTGTACTTGCATACCCGTCGGACTGGCTCACCCCAGTCCCCCTAGACGCCGAGAGGAGGCGAGTCCAGTGATCAGCATCAACACCAGCTCCATCGTCAGCACCGTGAAAATGGCCGATCGCTCGGCCGTCGCCTCCCTGTGCATGCTCGGCACCTCGGACCTGGGCACCGGTCTGTCCGGCATTCGTGCCGTGCGTCCGGCGTCCTCCCTGTCCCTCGCGGGTCTCCCTGTCCGCGAGCGGAATGAGCGACCGACCAAGGCACTGGAAGCGGCAGTAGAAGCACAGGCGCAGGCCTATGGCTTTACGGCGACCGGTGCCGGATTCCGGAAGCAGACGACGCAGCACCACCACCAGATGTGGGCCTTCCGTGGGCCAGAACCCTGGAGTGATCCAGCCTGATCGGCGATCAGGCCGGCGCCTTCAGGGCCGCGGAACCCCATCCGGGATCCGCGGCCCTTCTGTTTTCCCTGAAGCGGGAGAACGGGGTGAAGGGGCCTCGGGACAAGAAAAGAACCCGGTACCAGCCGCAACCCGGTCCAACAGGACCGGAACGACCAGACGAGGAAGACCAACCGTGCAACTCGAAGCGCACGCCCCGTCCGTACCGCCTTCCGAAACGATCCCCCCGCCCGGCCTCACGGAGGACTCCACCTTGACCCCGCTCACCGCGCTCACCGCGCTCGACGACGCCATCGAGAACCTCGGCGTACCCGTCCCCTGCCGTTCCTACGACCCGGAGGTCTTCTTCGCCGAGTCGCCGGCGGATGTCGAGTACGCCAAGTCCCTCTGCCGCACCTGCCCGCTGATGGAGGCCTGCCTCGCCGGCGCCAAGGAGCGGCGTGAGCCCTGGGGCGTCTGGGGTGGCGAGCTGTTCGTCCAGGGTGTCGTCGTCGCCCGGAAGCGGCCGCGTGGCCGCCCGCGCAAGAACCCGGTCACGGCATGAACACCGCAGGAACGATCGACCGCCCCCTCACGCACGACCCCAAGAAGCAGGCCCCGATGAAGCCGTCCACCAACGAGCCCGCAGGCACCACGACGCCTGAAGACTTCACCACCAGTGGCGCGATCGACTCGCGCCAGAACAGGACCCGCGAAATGCAACTCATCCCAGAAGCCCTGGCCCGTGCGCATATGCACGAGCGTCTGCACGAGGCCGAGCGGGAACGCCAGGCCATCCGCCTGGTGACCGCGCGCCGTATGCAGCGTCGCGCCGAGCGCGCCTCGCTGCGTGCCCGTCGCGCGCTCGCCATGGCGGTCATGCAGTAACCGACCACACCCGAAGCGGTGGCCTCCCGAACCGGGAGGCAGCAGCTCTCCACGCGGGGGCCGGTCCGTCCGAACGGACCGGCCCCCGCGGTGCGTTGTGCCCGCGCAACCGCCGACGACGGCGTTATCGTCGCCGGGTGACGAGTCTTTCCGGGGACAGTGACCACGGCGGTTCCGGCGCGGAGCGGCAGACCCTGGTGTGCGCCCGCTGCGGAACCCGGGCCGAGGCGCCCCAGCCCACCTGGGCCTGCTCCGTGGAGAACGGCGCCCGCCGCTACTTCTGCGACGCCTGCTCCCGGGAGAATCTCAGGGCGATCGAGGGGCGGCTGGACTCGGCCTGGTGGTAGGGCTCACGCCTCCGCCGCCGACTCCTCCGGCGTCTCCTCCTCCGCCACGAAGCCCGGCAGCCAGGCCTCCAGTTCCTCGCGCAGCCGAACCGTCGCACCGAGCTGGCACAGGACGCCGATGGTGCTCAGCGTCACCCTGTGGATCAGGAGATAGGCAGGCGGCAGGTTGAGCTGCTTGCCGAGCTGGTACGCGGGGGAGCGGGGGTCGCCGACGCGGGCCGCCTGGCTGCGCATCCAGCCCCGGGTGAAGGTGAACTCGTCGACCTGGGCCGGTTCGATGATCGGCAGGAGGTAGTCGAGGACGGCGTCCGGGTCCAGCTCTATGGACTCCTTGACGAAGCCCTCCGTGCACAGCAGCTCGTAGACCGCGTCGGCCTCGCCGTCCAGGGTCATCCGCAGGGATTCACCGATGGGCGTCGGCAGGCCGCCCGGAAGGCGGTCGACCGTGCCGAAGTCCAGGACGCCCAGACGCCAGTCGTCCTCACTGTCCGGCTCACCGTCCGGTTTGCCGGGCAGGAGACGGAAGTTGCCCGGGTGCGGGTCGGCGTGCAGCAGGCCGGTGCGGGCCGGGCCGGAGAACAGAAAGCGCGCCAGGAGCTGACCGGCGCGGTTGCGCTGCTCGGCGGTGCCGCCCGTGATGATCTCCGACAGCGGGATGCCGTCGATCCACTCGGTGACCAGGACCTGCTCGCACTGATGGACCACGCCGGGGACCACCACGTCCGGGTCGCCCGCGAACTCCTCCGCGTGCACCTGCTGGGCCTGGGCCTCCAGGCCGTAGTCCAGCTCCTCGGAGACACGGTCCTTGAGCTCCGTGATGAGCGGCTTGATGTCCATGCCCGGGACGAGCGGCCCCAAGAGGCGGGCGAACCGGCTCAGTTGGTTGAGGTCCGACAGCAGGGCCTCGCCGGCGCCCGGGTACTGGACCTTGACCGCCACCTCGCGGCCGTCGTGCCACACGCCCCGGTGCACCTGGCCGATGGAAGCCGCCGCGGACGGCTTGTCGTCGAACTCCTGGAACAGGTCCTGCCAGTCCGTGCCGAGCCGCTCGGCGAGCACCGTGTGCACGGTGCGCGTCGGCATTGGAGGGGCCGCCTCCTGCAGCTTCGTCAGCGCCGCACGGTAGGGGCCGGCGACTTCTTCGGGCAGGGCGGACTCGAAGACGGACAGTGCCTGCCCGAACTTCATCGCACCGCCCTTGAGCTCGCCGAGCACCTTGAACATCTGCTCCGCGGTGCGCTGCTGCAGCTCGCGGCCGACGATCTCCGCGGACTCGCCCACGATCCGCTTGCCCAGTCCCCAGGTCGCCCGTCCGGCGAAGCCGAGCGGGAGCGCGGCGAGCTTGGCGGTACGGGTGACCGCTTTCCGGGGAAGATCAGACATGCGCCCTCCAGGTCCCAGGCAGCCGCGCCGTGTCTGCCTGACGGCGTGACGTTCTCGACGGCCGTTGCACCGCCATTGTCTCGTGTGCCTCCCCCTGCTTGGAGGTGTGTCCTTCCTTACCCTTCTCCGCGGCCCCGCACGAGCATGCGGGATGCGGTAGGACCGGGCGTGCGTGCCAGGTCAGACCGGGCAGGGACACCTCCCAGCGGACGCCGGCGCTGGACGGCGTCCGGCCGTCCAGGAACGCCAGCGCGTGCGCGGCCGCCAGCCCCGCGACCGTCGTGGCCAGCGCCAGGTCGCAGGGCGGCACCTGTCGCCGGCCGCCCGAGCGCCACTGCGTGATCATGCGAGGCCAGGCCGGGTCCCGGTCGGCGCGTCCTTCGCTCAGACAGCCCGCGCAGCTCGTCTCACCGGGCAGGACGAGCGGACCGACGACGCCGGTTCCCTCCACCACACCGGCGTACAGATGCGGCGTACCGGAAGTGATCAGCGGGTCGGCGGCGGGCGGGTCGGGGGCGTGCACGGCGACGTCGTCCCGTGGGGCGAGGATCACCAGGGAGTGGCCCGGGTGGTCGCCGTCCGGCGCTGACTGGGGTCCGCGGCGCGGCGGCCGGTCCGGTGCCGCTCGGCGCACGGCCCGCCGGGCGGCCTCGTCCCGCCGGTCCCCCAGGGACTCGGCGGGCAGTCCGCCGGGTGCCACGTCCCAGGGCTCGACCTGACCGCCGTCGCACACGTCGACCTCGCCGATGCCCGCGCCCGACAGCACCGAGGCCAGTACCGCGCCCACCCGGCCGGCGCCTCTCACCTGTACGTGCAGGGAGCGGCGGGCGGCTAGTCGGCGCATCGCCTCGCCCGGCTCGGGCGTGGTCAGGGAGAGCGAGGCCAGATCGGGGCGGAGCCGGTCCATGACCTCCTTCTTCCGGCGCAGGTCGGCCGCGGCAGGGCCGCCCCCTCGCGCGTCGTCGAGCAGCCCGGCCCGCGTCAGCCGCTGCACCAGCCCGTCGACATGACCGTCGGGCAGCTGCATGCGGCGCCCCTCCGCACGCAGCAGGTCCAGCCCGCGGGTGCCGTTGAGGAGGTCGAGGAAGCTGCCCGTGGCCGTGTCCATCGGGCCGAGCGTCATCGCGTGCGCGGGAGTCATCCCGAACTGCACGGTGTTGAGATCGCGCCAGCCGCGCCGGAGCGCGGGCTTCACCCTCGGATGCATGACAGGCCCCCGTACGTCATGGTTCGTTCCTCGTACGTCATGGTTCGTCCCCGTGTGCCGTGGAGTCGGTCGCAGCTCCGTCGGCGAGATCCAGCATGCCGGGCTCAGCGGCCGGGTGCCGAAAGTTGTCCACAGGCGGTGGGTGTTCGTCGTACAAATCCGACGCATGGCGGGGGATCGGTGCCGAACCGACCCGGAGTCGGGACTTCCCGCGTGTGCAGCGGGTAACGTCGGGGCGTGTCCGTCGACCCACTGCACCGCGCCGGAACGCCACAGCGCAGCACGACGAGCCCGCCGCCGAGCAGCCCGGGGGCGAGCGCGATCGAGGTGCGCAGGAGCACCCGTCGGCGCAGGACGGTCTCCGCGTACCGCGAGGGCGATCGCACCGTCGTGCTCATCCCCGCCCGGATGTCCGAGGCGGAGGAACAGCGCTGGGTGAACGTCATGCTCGACAAGCTGGCCGCCCAGGAGAGCAAACGGGTGCTCGGCGACGCGGAGCTGGCGGAGCGGGCGGAGCGGCTGTCGGCCCAGTATTTCAGCGGTCGCGCCCGGCCCACGTCGGTCCGCTGGGTCACCAACCAGAACACGCGCTGGGGTTCGTGCACCCCGGCCGAGGGCAGCATCCGGCTCTCGCACCGCCTCCAGGGCATGCCCGAGTACGTCGTCGACTACGTCCTCCTGCACGAGCTGGCGCATCTGCTCGTGCCCGGCCACGGCCCCCGCTTCTGGCGGCTGTTGGAGGCGTATCCGCGTACCGAGCGGGCCCGGGGCTACCTCGAAGGAGTGGTCGCCGCCGACCGGCTGCCGCATCTGCCCGGCGCGCGCGGAGAGTGACCATTCCCGGAAGCGGGGCTTCCGGTACAGTCGCGCGCCGGTTCTGTACCGGCTGTGTACCGACTTCGTCCGGTGTCCGAGTTTGCCGTTAGCCTTGCGCGACGCACTCACATTCGGGATGGGGGACGGTCGTTACGCATGGCCAGGGAATTCCAACGCGGCCACAAGGCCAGGATCAGTGACCTCACCGCGGGCACGGATCTGTACGTAGGTGTGCAGATCTCGGGTCCCGGGCTGACCTTCGACATCAGCTGCTTCGGTCTCGACGCCGACGAACGGCTCTCGGACGACCGCTACTTCGTCTTCTTCAACCAGCCGAAGTCCCCCGAGGAGTCCATCCAGCTCCTGGGCGCACAGGCCGGCGACACGGAGTCCTTCCGGGTCACGCTGGACCGGATCCCGCCGCAGATCCAGAAGCTGTCGTTCACGGCCACGATCGACGGCGCCGGGCAGATGTCCCAGGTCGGCCCCGGCTACATCCGCATCGTCGCAGGCGGCGAGGAAGTGGCCCGCTACGCGTTCAACGGTTCGGAGTTCTCCACCGAACGTGCCGTGATGCTGGGCGACTTCTATCTGAAGGACGTCTGGCGGTTCGCCGCGGTCGGACAGGGCTTCGACGGCGGGCTCGACGCGCTGCTGAAGAACTTCGGCGGCGAGGTCATGGAGGAGGAAGCCCCCGAGCCCCAGCAGCAGCCGCAGGCCGGTGCCGCCCCGGGCTTCGCCCCGCCCGCCTTCGGAGTCCCCGCAGCCCCGGCTCCCGCCCCGGCCCCCGCCCCGGCGCCTGCCCCCGCGTCCGCCCCGGCCCCCCAGGGCTTCGCGCCCCCTCCGGGCGCCACACCGCCCCCGGCCCCGGCGCCCACGCCCCCGATGCACGCCGCGCCGACCATCGTGGCCCCCATGACGCCCCCCGGCGGCACCCAGGTCCCGCCGCCCGCCCCGGCCCCCGCGCCCTACGGCCAGCCGGGCCAACCGGCCCAGCCGCAGCCCCCGTACGGACAGGCCCCCGCCGCCCCCAGCGCGCCGATGCCCCCCGGCTACGGCCAGCCGCCCCAGGCCCCCCAGGCACCGACCCCGCCCCCCGGCTACGGTCACCCGACCCCGCCGCCCCCCGGCTACGGCCAGCAGCCGCCCTACGGCCAGGCTCCGGGCCAGCCGGCCGCCCCGTACGGCGCGCCGCAAGGTGCCCCCCAGGGAATGCCCCAGGGCGGCGCCCCCCAAGGCATGCCCCAGGGCCCCGGCGTGGCCGCCGCGCTGGAGCAGTTCCGGGAAACGCCCACCGGGCAGCGCTGGACGCAGCAGAACAGGAAGATGGTCCGCGTCGACCTCGGCATCGGCGGGCAGCCCGTGCTGGCCCGGCAGGGCAGCATGGTGCTCTACCAGGGCAAGGTCGACTTCAGCTACAAGGGCGCCGGTTTCGCCGGCCGGATCGTCGGCAACGCGACCGGCCAGGAGATGCAGCTGATGCGCTGCACCGGCCAGGGCCAGGTGTTCCTCGCCGAGGACTCCACCATGCTGCACCCCATCGAGCTCCAGGGCGACGGCATCTGCGTCTCCGCCGAGAACGTCCTCGCCTTCGACGAGAGCCTCCAGTACGAGGTCCGCCGCATCGAGGGACACGGCATCCCCGGTGGCGCGCTGTTCACGATGCAGTTCACCGGCACCGGCACGATCGTCGTCAAGACGCACGGCACGCCCGTGGTGCTGCCGGTGACGCCCACGACGTTCGCCGACTGCAACGCCGTGGTCGCCTGGTCGGCCGCCTCCCAGGTGGTCGTCTCCAGCCAGGTGCGGATGCGCCGCAACGCCTACGCCGGGGACACCGGCGAGAGCGTCAACCTCCAGTTCCGGGGCGCGCCCGGCAACTTCATCGTCGTCCAGCCGTACGAGATCTGAGGGAGAGCCCGTCATGAACCAGCCGCTCGCGGGCTACGCTCCCGCACCCGTCACCGCCCGCATGGAGAACCACGGCAACCACATGCTGAAGGTCGCCATGCAGACCGGGCACGACCTCCTCGCGCGCGTGGGGTCGATGGTCGCCTACGAGGGCTTCGTCCAGTACGAGCCCAACCCGCCGGCCGTGCGCCAGATCGCCAAGGACTGGATGACCGGTGAGGGCGCGCCGCTGATGAAGTGCTCCGGCGACGGACTGCTCTACCTCGCCGACTACGGGGCGAACGTCGTCGTGATGAACCTCAACGGCGACGGGATCTCCGTCAACGCCACCAACCTGCTCGCCTTCGACGCGCACCTCACCTGGGGCGTCGAGCGGGTCAAGGGCCTGGCCAAGTTCGCCGGACAGGGCCTGTGGAACACCAAGATCTCCGGGCAGGGCTGGGTCGCGCTGACCTCCCGGGGCAAGCCGATCGTCGTCGACTGCGGCGGCGGCGAGAACGAGACGTACGTCGACCCCGACGCGCTCGTCGCCTGGTCCCCGAACCTCAAGGTGAAGGGCAAGCGCAGCTTCAAGGCGCAGTCGCTGATCGGCCGCGGCAGCGGCGAGGCCTACCAGATGGCCTTCTCCGGCCAGGGCATCGTCGTCGTCCAGCCCAGCGAGGACAGCACCGACCGCCTCCGGATCCGGGGCTGAGGGGGAGCACCACACCATGCAGAGCCCGCTTTTCGCGTACAACGACCAGCAGACCCAGGAGCGCTGGAGCCTGCAGAACAAGCAGATGCTCCGGCTCACCCTGGAGGGCCACGACGACATCCTCGCCCGCAAGGGCACGATGGTCGCCTACCAGGGCATGGTCGAGTTCGACGCCGAGTACCAGAGCAACGACCAGGGACGCGCGCGTGCGCACACCGGCGAGGGTCTGGACCTCATGCGCTGCCACGGGCAGGGCACCGTCTACCTCGCCAACCTCAAGCAGCACGTCCACCTGATGGACGTGGACCAGGACGGGCTGACCGTCGACAGCAGCTATGTGCTGGCCATGGACTCCTCGCTGCACCACGAGGTCATCGCCGTCGACAGCCTGTACGGCATCTCCGGCTCCGGGAAGTACCAGCTCAACATCACCGGCCGCGGCAAGGTCGCCCTGATGACCTCGGGCATGCCGCTGCTGATGCAGGTCACGCCGGAGAAGTACGTCAACTGCGACGCCGACGCCATCGTGGCCTGGTCGACCGGCCTGCGCGTGCAGATGCAGGCCCAGACCCACACGTCCGGGGTGTGGCGCCGCCGCGGCAACACCGGTGAGGGCTGGGAGCTGAGCTTCATGGGCAGCGGCTACGCCCTCGTACAGCCCAGCGAGATGCTGCCGCCGCAGAACGCCCAGATCGGCTCGGGCATCGCCGCGCAGTACGGCATGGGCCAGCAGGGGGCCCGCGGCCAGAACCAGGGCAACGTCTGGAGCTGAGCGCTCCGCGGGGAGGCCGCATACCAGCCGCGGGCTCGTTGTGGCTGGTCGCGCAGTTCCCCGCGCCCCTTATGGGGCACGAACGACCGCCTGTGCAAGGGGCGACCGCGATTGCGGTCGCCCCTTACACCGTCACAGCCCGGCGCGAGTGGCTTCCAGCAGGCGTACGACCGACTCGTCCGCTACGTCCGCGACCTCGTCGTAGGCGAACCAGCGCAGGTCGAGGGACTCGTCGCTGATCTCCTGGACCGCGTCGGGCGGGGCCACGACGGCGTACTGGACGTCGAAGTGCCAGTTGCAGGGCGACGGGATCGGATGGCGGTCGAGCCGCACCGGGCCGCCCGGCAGCAGGGAGAGGCCGCTGATACCGGACTCCTCGGTGGCCTCCCGCAGGGCCGCGGCCGCCAGGGAGGTGTCCTCCGGCTCGCAGTGGCCGCCCATCTGCAGCCACATCCGCAGCTTCTTGTGGAGGGTCAGCAGGACACGCCCGCGCGAGGGGTCGATCACCAGACCGCTCGCCGTGACGTGCCCGGCCTCGCAGGCCTTCCACATGCCGTCCGGGTGCGCCGCGAGGTGATCCAGGTAGGCCTGGCGCAGCTCGGCCTGGCCCTGGTCCTCGTAGCCCTTCAGCACCAGGACGGCGTCGTCGTACAGGCTCACTCGGTGTCGTCGCCCTTGGTGTCGTCGTCCTTCTTGCGCAGGTCGGGTTTCTCGGCCGCCTCGCCGAGCATCTTGTCCAGCTCGGAGAAGTCCATCTGCTCGCGGTGCACGAAGCCGTCCGGGTCGTCCAGGTCGGACGCCGTCGGCAGCATGTCCGGGTGGGCCCACAGGGCGTCACGGCCGTCCACCCCTCGCGCGTCGGTGAGCGACGCCCACAGCCGCGACGCGTCACGCAGGCGGCGCGGACGCAGCTCCAGACCGATCAGCGTGGCGAACGTCTGCTCGGCCGGGCCGCCCGAGGCACGGCGACGGCGCAGCGTCTCGCGCAGCGCGTCGGCGGACGACAGACGCGGCTTCGCCGCCGCGTGCACCACCGCGTCCACCCAGCCCTCGACGAGCGCCAGAGCCGTCTCCAGACGGGCCAGGGCGGCCTTCTGCTCGGGCGTGTCCTCCGGCTGGAACATGCCCTGCTGGAGGGCGTCCTGGAGCTGCTCGGGGTTCTGCGGGTCGAACTGGCCGACCACGTCCTCCAGCTTGGCGGTGTCGACCTTGATCCCGCGCGCATAGCCGTCGACCGCGCCGAACAGGTGCGAGCGCAGCCACGGCACGTGCGCGAAGAGGCGCTGGTGGGCGGCCTCGCGCAGGGCGAGATACAGCCGCACCTCCTCCTTGGGCACGCCCAGGTCCTTGCCGAACGCCGCCACGTTCACCGGCAGCAGCGCGGCGCGGCCGGCCGGGCCGAGCGGCAGGCCGATGTCGGTCGAGCCGACGACCTCGCCCGCGAGCACGCCCACGGCCTGCCCGATCTGCGTGCCGAACATGGCGCCGCCCATCGAGCGCATCATGCCGATCAGCGGGCCCGCCATGGCCTGCATCTCCTCCGGCAGGACGTCGCCCATGGCCGTGCCGACGCGCTCGGCGACCGGGTCGACGAGCTCCTTCCAGGCCGGAAGCGTCGCCTCGACCCACTCCGCGCGGCTCCACGCCACGGCCGTGCCGGCCCCGGAGGGCAGCGACGTCGCGTCGTCGAGCCACAGGTCGGCCAGGCGGACCGCCTCCTCGACCGCGCTGCGCTCGGCGGGGCCGACGCTCGCGTCCTTGGTGCCGTCCGACGTGCCCTGGGAGACGGTCTGGCGGGCGATCTGCTTGGCCATGTCCCAGTTCACCGGGCCGCCCTCGTACGAGAGCATCTGGCCCAGTTGCTGGAAGGCGGCGCCCAGGTCGGTGGGGTTCAGCGAACCGAACATGGCAGCGAACGGGTTGTCGGCCCCCGGGCCGCCAAAGCCCCCGGCGCCGGGCAGCCCGCCGAAACCGAACGGGTTGGCCGGGCCCTGACCACCACCGCTCTGCTGGTCCTTCTTCTTGCCCTCGTCGCCGTCGTCCGGCTCCTCCGGCGGAAGGCCGAATCCGAATGGGGTGTCACTCACGGGATTCCTCGGCTGGTAAGGCCGCCGGTTGTCTCCGACGGCGCGGCTGCCCGATAACACCACCCAGCGTAGACACCACGGGCGGTTGGGGCCTCGGTGCTTCGCCGACTCTCGGCCTGCGGCAGGATGGATGCCACCTGGTACGTACGCGTCACTCGCGCCCGTACTGAAGACAACCGCTGGAGACGCCCGGTGAGTTCCCCTGATCCGCAGGTTCGCGCAGCGCGAAACCAGTCAACCAGTCCCGCCGCGCGCGGGCCCGTCGTAGCGGTCACCGGTGCCGCGTCCGGCGTCGGAGCGCTGCTCACCGAGCGGCTGGCCGCATCCGACGAGGTCAAGCAGGTCATCGCCATCGACGAGCGGCGCGGCGAGTGCGCGGCGGCGCAGTGGCACATCCTGGACGTACGGGATCCGGCCATCGCGGACAAACTGCGCGGGGCCGACGTGGTCGTGCACCTCGCGCTCGACCTCGACCTGGAGACCGACGCGGCCGCCCGTACGGCCTACAACGTACGGGGGACGCAGACCGTGCTGACCGCCGCCGCGGCGGCCGGAGTGCACCGGGTCGTGCTGTGTACGTCCGCGATGGTCTACGGCGCCCTGCCGGACAACGAGCTGCCGCTGTCCGAGGACGCCGAGCTGCGGGCGACGGCGGAGGCCACCGGGGTCGGGGACCTGCTGGAGGTCGAACGGCTCGCGCGGCGCGCGCCGCGGGCGCATCCCGGGCTCAATGTCACCGTCGTACGACCGGCCGTGCTGGTCGGGGGTGGCACCGACACCGCGCTGACCAGGTACTTCGAGTCGCCTCGGCTGCTGGTGGTGGCCGGGTCGCGGCCCGCCTGGCAGTTCTGCCACGTCGAGGATCTGTGCAGTGCTCTGGAGTACGCCGTCCTGGAGAAGGTCGACGGGGAGCTCGCCGTCGGGTGCGAGGGGTGGCTGGAGCAGGAGGAGGTCGAGGAGCTGAGCGGGATCCGGCGGATGGAGCTGCCGTCGGCGGTCGCGCTCGGGGCGGCGGCGCGGCTGCACCGGATCGGGCTGACGCCGTCGCCGGCCGGGGACCTCGCGTACACGATGTACCCCTGGGTGGTGAGCGGGAGCCGGCTGCATGACGCGGGGTGGCGTCCGCAGTGGACGAACGAGGAGGTGCTGGCCGAGTTGCTGGAGGAGGTGACCGGGCGGCACACGGTGGCCGGGCGGCGGCTGGGGCGCAAGGACGCGACGGCCGCGGGGGCGGCCGGGGCGACGGTCGCGCTGCTGGGTGCGGCGGCCGTGGTGCGGCGGGCGCGGAAGGCTCGGCGGCGGATCTGAGGTCTGCGGCGCTGTCCTCTGCGAGGCGTACGGCGGTGTCCTCGCCCACGTCGGTGAGGTGCCGCGCGTGTGGGGTGCCGTCGGGGTGGGTGCGCTCGCCTGCGCTTGCGGGGTGCCGCCTGCGCACACCCGTGCCGCCCCAGCGGCACGATTGCCCGCAGGCTCGGCGGCGGCTGTAGGAGGCTCCAAAGGGGCACGCGCGTGTGCCGGGTGATTTTGCTATTTCGGGTTCTTGTGGGGGTGGGGCACGATGGGCCCATGGCACCCATGAACGACCATCCCGGTGAGCAGGCCGCGCAGGACCCCATCAAGTTGATCTCCATTCGGGAGACGGCGCTTTCTCTGGACGAGGTCTTCCGGGCCGTCGGGGACGACGCCGCCGGGGGGACCGCGTTGTTCGTGGGGACCGTGCGGAACCACGACGGGGGTGCCGATGTCGACCGGCTCGGGTACTCCTGCCACCCCAGTGCCGAGGCCGAGATGCGGCGGATCGCGGAGAAGGTCGTCGCCGCGTACCCCGTGCGCGCGCTGGCCGCCGTGCATCGGATCGGCGACCTGGAGGTCGGGGACCTCGCCGTTGTCGTCGCCGTTTCCTGTCCGCATCGCGGTGAGGCCTTCGAGGCCTGCCGGAAGCTGATCGACGACCTCAAGCACGAGGTGCCGATCTGGAAGCACCAGACGTTCGCCGACGGTACCGAGGAGTGGGTCGGCGCCTGCTGACCGACTTCCGACCCCTCCGGTTGCGTAACCGCCCCCCCGGCCCGAGCGTTGTCAGTGCGGATGGTTAATCTGCTGATCAGTCAGTTGCGGTCGCTCACTGGGGTTGGGAGGACGGCATGGCGGCGCTCGCCTGGTTGCTGATCCCGCTTGTCGCTGCGATCGGTGCCGGTCTGTGGGGCAGTTGGGCCAATCGGACCCGCAAGGTCCGCAGCGACGGACCCGAGCTGGACGGATATGCCCGGTTCCGCGCGGCCATGGAGAAGACGCGGCCCTGACGGGACGCTGACAGGGGCGTCCCGTACTGTCGTGGCATGCCACGCCGCACCGCGACGATGCTCGCCTCCACCCTGATGCTGATCGCGCTCCTGTGCGCGGGAGTGTTCATCCCCGTGCCGTACTCGGAGATGTCCCCGGGGCCGACGGTGAACACGCTCGGGGAGCACGACGGCGAGCCGGTGCTGCAGATCTCCGGGCGCAAGACGTACGCGACCAGCGGCAATCTGAACATGACGACGGTCCGGGTCACCAGCGCCGACTACAAGATGAACCTCGTGACGGCGGTGTACGGCTGGCTCGCGCACGACAACAAGATCGTGCCGCACGAGACGCTCTACCCGGACGGCAAGACCGAGGAGGAGTCCACCCAGGAGAACGCCGAGGAATTCAGCCAGTCCCAGGAGAGCGCGAAGGTCGCCGCCCTGAAGGAACTGGACATCCCGGTGCGGACCTGGGTGATCGTCTCCACGGTGGTCAAGGACTCCCCGGCCGAGGGCAAGCTGCACGCCGGTGACGTGATCAAGGCGGTCGACGGCAAGGCCGTGAAGGAGCCCGCCGACGTTGCCGAACTGGTGACCGAGCACAAGCCCGGCGAGGACGTCGTGTTCACCATCGTGCCCGCCAAGGAGCAGGCCGCGGCCGAGAAGAAGCAGCGGACGGCGACGAAGACCGAGGACGTCACCATCACCACCGCGGCCTCGGACGACGACGGCGAGAAGCGTGCCATCGTCGGGATCTCCGCCGGGACCGACCACACCTTCCCGTTCACCATCGACATCAAGCTCGCCGACGTGGGCGGCCCGAGCGCCGGTCTGATGTTCGCGCTCGGCATCTACGACAAGCTCACCCCGGGCAGCCTCACCGGCGGCGCGTTCGTGGCCGGCACCGGCACGATCGACGACGACGGCAAGGTCGGCCCGATCGGCGGCATCGAGATGAAGACCGTCGGCGCCCGCGAGCGGGGCGCCCAGTACTTCCTCACGCCCGCCGACAACTGCGCGTCCGCCGCCAAGGACACCCCCGCAGGGCTCACCCTCGTCAAGGTCGGCACCATGGAGGACGCCCTGGGCGCCCTCAAGGACATCCGCAGCGGCGACACCGCCGACCTGCCGACGTGCGCCAAGGGCTGATCGGCCGGCCTCGCCACGGCGACGAGGGCACCCCGTCGCCGTAGCCGAAGTGCTCAGTCCTCGAAGGTGGCGGACAGGGCCTGGGCCAGGCCCGGGACCAGGTCGGCGCCGGTGAGGACGTCCGTGGGGGAGTCCTTCTCGCGCAGCCGCAGGGCCGACTCGCGGGCGCCGTCGCGCAGCACCGCGACCGTCATCCGGACCTCCTGACGGTCCGGGTGCTCGGCCACCCACTTCGTGAGCGCGGCCTCGCTCAGATCCTTCGGGACCTGCGCCTCCGCGGACGGCGGCAGCATCAGCCGCTCCACGGTGAGCGCGCAGCCGACCACCGCGTCGGGCCAGGCGATGGTGCCGAGGAACTCGTCGAGGGGCTTGCCCGTTGGAATTTCATCCTGCTCGATGGGGGTGAGGCCGGGGTTCTCCTGCTCGCCCTCCAGGCCGAGCTGGGCGGCGAGGCCGGGTTCCTGGGCCCGCAGCCGTGCGGTGTCTACGAGGGCGAAGAGGCGGGCGGGCTGATCCCAGCCGAGGCCGGAGGCGTACTCGTCGATTTCGAGTACGGCCCGGGTGAGCGGGCTCGCCGCCATGGGAGTGTTGGACATGGTCACAATCCTGCCTCGTTCCCGCCCCGAATCGGGAACCGAGTAAAGCGTAGGTAAGTTGCATAGGTGTGGGCCTACGATCACGGGGCCCCCGGAAGGTCCGAAAAGCGAGGGCCTGACGGATCGACAGCGAACTTTGAGGTGCGCACCTTGGCTTTCCAGATGCCGGACCGCGGCGGAGGCCCGACGGGGCCACGGATCAGAGTGGGCCGCCCGTCCCGGCGCGTCCGGACCCTGCTCATGACGCTGGGCGTCCTTGCCGTACTCGGCATGGCGTTCACCATGTTCGCCGGGTTCTGGACGGACTGGCTCTGGTACCGGTCGGTGAACTACTCCTCCGTCTTCACGACGACCCTGTGGACGAAGATCGGGCTCTTCTTCGTCTTCGGCCTGCTGATGGCGCTGTCCGTCGGCGTCAACATCTGGCTGGCCCACCGGCTGCGCCCGCCGCTGAGCGCCATGTCGATGGAGCAGCAGAGCCTCGACCGCTACCGGATGGGCATCGCGCCGTACAAGAAGTGGCTGCTGCTCGGGATCACCGCCCTGGTGGGCCTGATCGCCGGCGCCTCGGCGTCCGGCCAGTGGCGCACCTGGCTGATGTGGGTCAACGGCGTGTCGTTCGGCCAGAAGGACCCCCAGTTCCACCTGGACGTCTCCTTCTTCGCCTTCGACCTGCCCTGGTACCGGTTCATGCTGGGCTTCGGCTTCGCCGCCGCGATCCTCTCCCTGATCGCCGCCGCGCTCACCCACTACCTCTACGGCGGGCTGCGCATCACCAGCCCGGGCGCGCGCGCCACCGCGGCGGCCACCGGGCACCTGTCGGTGCTGCTGGGCATCTTCGTGGCGCTCAAGGCGGTCGCCTACTGGCTCGACCGGTACGGCCTCGCAGTGAAGTCCAGTGACTTCAAGGCGACCGACAGCTGGACGGGTCTGCGCTACGTCGACGCCAACGCCTATCTGCCGGCCAAGACGATCCTGTTCTGCATCGCCGTCATCTGCGCCCTGCTGTTCTTCGCCACCCTGTGGCGGCGCACCTGGCAGCTGCCCGTCATCGGCTTCGGCCTGATGGTGCTCTCGGCGATCCTCATCGGCGGCCTGTACCCGGCGATCGTGCAGAAGTTCCAGGTCCAGCCGAACGAGCAGGCCAAGGAAGCGCCGTACGTCGCGAAGAACCTCAAGGCGACGCGCGAGGCCTACGGCATCGACGACGCGAAGGTCAGCGAGTACCCGGGCACCAGCAAGACCGAGGACAAGACCAAGCTGCGCGACGACGTGTCCGACACGGCGAGCATCCGCATCATGGACCCGAACATCGTCTCGCCGACGTTCCAGCAGCTCCAGCAGATCAGGAACTACTACGCGTTCCCGACCAACCTGGACGTCGACCGCTACAGCAAGGACGGCAAGGACCAGGACACGGTCATCGGTCTGCGTGAGATCAACCTCAACGGCATTCCGAAGAACAGCTGGATCAACGACCACTTCCGCTACACCCACGGATACGGCGTGGTCGCGGCCGAGGGAACCAGCGCCGGTGCCAACGGCCGCCCGAAGTTCACGGAGTCCGACCTGCCGTCCAAGGGCGACCTCGGGACGTACCAGCAGCGGGTCTACTACGGCGAGAAGACCACCATGTACTCGATCGTCGGCGGTCCCCAGAAGGAGATCGACTACTCCGACGACAACGGCGAGAAGACCTACACCTACGAGGCCGACAGCGGGGTCAACCTCTCCAGCCCGATCAACCGGGCCGCGTACGCGCTGGCGTTCAGCGAGCCGCAGATCCTGTACTCCGGGGCGATCGGCGAGGGTTCGCGGATCCTGTACAACCGCACGCCCAAGGAGCGGGTCGAGGCGGTCGCCCCGTGGCTGACCATCGACGGTGACGCCTACCCGGCGGTCGTGGACGGCAGGATCCAGTGGATCGTCGACGCCTACACGACGACCAACGGCTATCCGTACGCCTCCCGTACGACCCTCGGGGACACGACGGCCGACTCGCTGACCGCGACCAACGACTCGCGCGCGGTGGTGGCCCAGCAGAACCAGGTCAACTACATCCGCAACTCGGTGAAGGCGACCGTCGACGCGTACACCGGCGAGGTCAAGCTCTTCCAGTGGGACACCCAGGACCCGGTCCTGAAGACCTGGATGAAGGCGTTCCCGAACACGGTGGAGCCGAAGAGCGAGATCTCCGAGAACCTCATGGCCCATCTGCGGTACCCGCAGGACCTGTTCAAGGTCCAGCGCGAGTTGCTGACCCGCTACCACGTTGAGGACGCGACGACGTTCCTCAGCGGCAGCGAGGTGTGGCAGGTGCCGGACGACCCGACCAACAAGTCGGGCGACGCGGTGCCGCCGTACTACCTGAGCATGAAGATGCCCGACCAGAAGGAACAGGCGTTCTCGCTCACGACGACGTTCACGCCCAACGGCCGTGACAACCTCAGTGCGTACATGGCGGTCGACGCCGAGGCGGGCACCCCTGGCTACGGCCAGATCAGAATCCTGAAACTGCCGACGAACACCACCGTCAACGGGCCCAAACAGGTCCAGAGCCAGTTCAACTCCGAACAGGACATCGCCGAGACGATCAGGCTGCTGAGAGGCGGCGACTCCGAGGTCGAGTACGGCAACCTGCTGGCGGTGCCGCTCGACGGAGGACTGCTCTACGTCGAACCGGTCTACGTCCGCGGTGGCGGGCTCAAGTACCCGCTGCTGCGCAAGGTCCTGGTGACCTATGGAGGCGCCACGGCGTTCGAGGACACCCTCGGCGAAGCGCTCGACAAGATCTTCGGAACGGAGGAAGCGACCACCGAGCCACCCGAGGAAGGCGAAGGCGAACCGACGCCGCCGCCCTCGTCCGAGGATCCGACGGTCCAGGAGGCGCTGGACGACGCCCAGAAGGCCTTCGACGACGGCCAGGAAGCCCTCAAGGACGGCGACTGGGAGGCGTACGGCCGGGCGCAGAAGGACCTCCAGGACGCGCTGGAGCGGGCCGAGAAGGCCCAGGACGCCGCAGATGGGCGGAGCGGCGGGACGTCGAGCCCGAGTCCCAGTCCGACCGGTAGTCCCGACAGCGGCTGATCAAGAGCCCACCCCGCGCCGTGATACGGTTGCAGAACAACGGCGCGGGGTGGAGCAGCTCGGTAGCTCGCTGGGCTCATAACCCAGAGGTCGCAGGTTCAAATCCTGTCCCCGCTACTGATGGCGAAGGCCCGGATCCTGAAGAGGATCCGGGCCTTCGTGATGTGCGAACGCATGTGCCGCGGGCTGGGATGGCCGTGCTGCTGTGGGGAGTTGGGGGAACTGTGTTTGACTTGTCTCTCTGTGGGCATGTCGACAAAACGCTGAAGTGACCTCAATGGCTGCGGTATACCAGGTGTACCCGGGTTGCGGGTGGTGCGACGATGGACGTTATGGGGGACAAGGCAACTCTGTTGGAGACAGGGCGTTTTGTGCAGCCTGCCGACCGGGACGAAGCCGGTGAGGCCGCCGAGGAGCTGCGTCTGCGGCTCGCCGCCGACGCGGGCGATGCCGAAGCGATGAGTGTCCTCGGTGCCATGCTGCTGCGCCGCGGTGATCTCGACGGAGCCGAGCCCCAGTTGCGCGCCGCGACCGCCGCCGGGGACCGTGCCGCCGCCAACAATCTGGGAGTTCTCCTCCACCAGCGCGGGTACGCCGACGAGGCCGCCGGCTGGTGGCGCATCGCCGCGGTCGCCGGATCGGCCGCGGCCGCCCATGCGTTGGGCCGTCATCACCGTGAGCGCGGGGACGAGCCGGCCGCCGAGTACTGGCTGCGCCAGTCCGCCGAGCAGGGGCACACGCTGGGCGCCTACGCGCTCGCCGATCTGCTGGAGCACCGGGGCGACCCCGGGTCCCGGCGGTGGATGCGGGTCGCGGCCGAGCGCGGGCACCGGGAGGCGGCGTACCGGCTGGCGAGAGCGCTGGACCGGCGGGCCGGGGGGGAAGGCGACGGTGACAACGGTGTCGGAGGCGCCGGAGCGGACGGCTCCGGTACGCACCCGTCGGGCGAGAACCCGGTTCCTGCGAATTCCGCCGACGACGCCGAGGCCGAGCAGTGGTACCGGCAGGCCGCCGCGCGCGGGCATCGCAGGGCCGCGCTGCACCTCGGCGCCATTCTGGAGCGGCGCGGTGAGCTCAAGGAGGCCGGACGCTGGTATCTGACGTCCGCCAAGGACGGTGAGGCGCGGGCCGCCTGCGCGCTGGGGTTCCTGCTGCGGGACGCCGGGGACACGGAGAGCGCCGCCGTGTGGTGGCTGCGGGCCGCGCAGGACGGGGACGGCAACGCGGCCAACGCGCTGGGCGCGCTGCACGCCGAGCGCGGGCAGACGCAGACCGCCGAGCGGTGGTACCGGGCCGCGATGGACGCGGGCGATGTCAACGGGGCGTACAACCTCGGGCTGCTCTGCGCCGAGCAGGGGCGGACCGCGCAGGCCGAGCAGTGGTACCGGCGGGCCGCGTACGCGGGGCACCGGGAGGCGGCCAACGCGCTGGCGATCCTGCTGCTGCAGGGCGGGGACACCGCCGGGGCGGAGCCGTGGTTCTCCAAGGCGGCCGAGGCGGGGAGTGTCGACGCCGCGTTCAACCTGGGGATCCTGTTCGCGGGGCGGGGCGAGGACGGCATCGCCCTGCGCTGGTACCAGCGGGCCGCGGCCGCCGGGCATACGGAGGCGGCGCTTCAGGTCGGCATCGCGTTGCTGCGCGACGGGGACGAGGCCGGCGCGGAGCGGCATCTGCGGTGCGCGGCGGGGGGTGGCAGCGCGGAGGGGGCGTACCGGCTGGCGACCGTGCTGGACGCGCGGCGGCCGCCGGAGCCCGCGCACGAGCTCGGGGAGATCGTGCACGAGAAGAGCGAGTGCGAGGAGTGGTACGAGCGGGCGGCCTCGCAGGGGCATCGGCGGGCGCAGGTGCGGGTCGGGATGCTGGCGGCGGCTCGGGGGGATGTCGTCGAGGCGGCTCGGTGGTACCGGTCGGCGGCCGAGGCCGGGTCGCGCAACGGTGCCTTCAATCTGGGGCTGCTGTTGGCTCGGGAGGGGAGTGAGCCGGAGGCGGCGGTGTGGTGGGAGCGGGCCGCTGATGCGGGGCATGGGCGGGCGGCGTTGCGGTTGGCCCTGGTCTACGCGCGTCGTGGGGAGCTGGCGGAGGGGCAGCGGTGGGCTGATCGGGCGGTGGCGTTGGGGCCGGGGGAGGTTGCGGAGCGGGCGGCTCGGTTGCGGGACGCGTTGCGGGAGGAGTTGTCGGCGTAACGCTCCGCCGGGGGTGGTGGTGGCCGGCCTTGTGCTGTGGTTGGCGTCTTGGGTTTTCGCCCCCGCCGCCCCTACCCGTCCCGTCCCCGGGGGCTGCCGCCCCCGGACCCCCGCGTCGGCCCTGAACGGGCCTTGTCCTCAAACGCCGGACGGGCTGGATTTGTCCGTGGTCGCTCGTCCTCAAGTGCCGGGCTGGATTTGTCCGTGGTCGCTCGTCCTCAAGTGCCGGGCTGGATTTGTCCGTGGTCGCTCGTCCTCAAGTGCCGGGCCGGATTCGTTCGTGGACGCTCGTCCTCAAGCGCCGGACAGGCTGGATGTGTGGCGCTCGCGAAGCGATTTGCTTCTCTCTGGCTTCTTGACGTAACGTTGCATTCATCGACGCGGGGTGGAGCAGCTCGGTAGCTCGCTGGGCTCATAACCCAGAGGTCGCAGGTTCAAATCCTGTCCCCGCTACTGAAGGCCGAGGGCCGGAATCCGAAACAGGGTTCCGGCCCTCGGTGTGTTCGTGGCCGGTGTGCTCCTGGCCGAACGGAAAGCCCCGGCGCCGCTGAGCGGTGCCGGGGCTTTCGGGTGGGTGTTCGTTTACGCCGTCGCGCAGGTCGGGCAGATGCCGCGGTACGTCACCTCGACGTCGGAGACGGTGAAGCCGAAGCGCTCCGAGGAGGGGAGGTCGGCGAGCGGGTTGCCGGTGGGGTGGACGTCCCGGATGGCACCGCACTGGGCGCAGACCAGGTGGTGGTGCGGCCGGTGGGCGTTCGGGTCGTACCGCTTGGCGCGCTTGTCGGTGGCGACCTCGAGCACCTCGCCGAGCGAGACCAGCTCGCCCAGCGTGTTGTAGACGGTGGCCCGGGAGATCTCGGGCAGCTTGGCGACGGCCCGCGCATGGACCTCGTCGGCCGTCAGATGGACGTGTTCGCCGTCGAGGACCTCGGCCACGACGCGCCGCTGCGCGGTCATCCGCCATCCACGTCCGCGCAGCCGTTCCAGAAGGTCACTCATGCGCTACAGCCTAACAGCAAGGGGACCAGGTCCCGAATGGGTGTGACTTTGGATCCTTATTTGACTTAGACATTGTCCATTGTAGGATCGAGACCGGCATTAGCCAAGGGACAGGAACAGCAATGACGGGCGCAGGAGGCGACGTGACCCACGGGCCGCTCACTACGGAAGCCGGTGCACCGGTGGCCGACAACCAGAACAGCGAGACCGCGGGCGCCGGTGGCCCCGTACTCGTTCAGGACCAGCTCCTCCTGGAGAAGCTGGCCCACTTCAACCGCGAGCGCATCCCGGAGCGGGTGGTGCACGCCCGTGGCGCGGGCGCCTACGGCACCTTCACGGTGACCGCCGACGTGACCCCGTACACGAGGGCCGCCTTCCTCTCCGAGGTCGGCAAGCAGACCGAGGTCTTCCTGCGGTTCTCGACCGTGGCCGGCAACCTCGGTGCGGCGGACGCCGTGCGCGACCCGCGCGGCTGGGCGCTGAAGTTCTACACCGAGGAGGGCAACTACGACCTCGTCGGCAACAACACCCCGGTGTTCTTCATCAAGGACGCCATCAAGTTCCCGGACTTCATCCACACCCAGAAGCGCGACCCGTACACGGGCTCGACCGAGGCGGACAACGTCTGGGACTTCTGGAGCCTGAGCCCGGAGAGCACCCACCAGGTCACCTGGCTGTTCGGCGACCGCGGCATCCCGGCCTCGTACCGCCACATGAACGGCTACGGCTCGCACACCTTCCAGTGGAACAACGAGGCCGGCGAGGTCTTCTGGGTCAAGTATCACTTCAAGACCGACCAGGGCATCAAGAACCTCACGCAGGCGGAGGCCGACGCGCTCGCGGGCCGGGACCCCGACTCGCACCAGCGTGACCTGCGCACCGCCATCGAGCGCGGCGAGTTCCCGACCTGGACCGTGCAGGTGCAGATCATGCCGGAGGCGGACGCGGCGACGTACCGCTTCAACCCGTTCGACCTCACCAAGGTGTGGCCGCACGAGGACTACCCGCCGATCGAGATCGGCAAGCTGGAGCTCAACCGCAACCCGCGGAACATCTTCGCCGAGGTCGAGCAGTCGATCTTCAGCCCCGCGCACTTCGTGCCGGGCATCGGACCGTCCCCGGACAAGATGCTCCAGGGCCGCCTCTTCGCCTACGGCGACGCCCACCGCTACCGCGTCGGCATCAACGCCGACCACCTGCCGGTGAACCGTCCGCACGCCACCGAGGCGCGCACCAACTCCCGGGACGGCTTCCTCTACGACGGCCGCCACGGCGGTGCGAAGAACTACGAGCCGAACAGCTTCGGCGGGCCGCAGCAGACGGGCCGTGCGCTCTGGCAGGCCACCTCCGTCAGCGGGGCCACCGGCAACCACCCGGCCCCGGTGCACGCCGAGGACGACGACTTCGTGCAGGCGGGCAACCTGTACCGGCTGATGTCGGAGGACGAGAAGGAGCGGCTGATCGCCAATCTGGCGGGCTTCATCGCCAAGGTCTCGCGCGACGACATCGTCGAGCGGGCGATCGAGAACTTCCGTCAGGCCGACGGAGACTACGGCAAGCGGCTGGAGGCCGCGGTCCAGGCCCTGCGCGGCTGAACGACACACCAGCACTGGATCGCTTGACGTAGGCAGTGGGCGGGCCGGATCCCCTGGCGGGGGTCCGGCCCGTTCCGTTGGGGTGATGAGGGGCGGTCGGGTGCGGTCAGGCGGGGGCGTGCTGCCGGACCGGGGCCCAGCAGCGGATGATGTCGCGGACCGAGACGATGCCGACCGGCTCGTCGTGGTCCAGGACGACGAGATGGCGGAAGCCGCCGTGCGCCATGGCCTGGGCCGCCTCCTCCAGGGTCCAGGCCGGGGCGGCGAAGACGACGTCGGTGGTGGTGTGGTCGTGGACGCGTTCCGTGTCCGGGCTCTGGCCCAGGCCCACGGAGTTCAGTACGTCGCGTTCGGTGAGGATGCCGATACCGCCGGCGTCGGGGTCGAGGACGATGGCCGCGCCGACGCGGCGCGCGGACATCAGGGCGGAGGCCTGGCGAAGGGTGTGGGCGGGTCCGATGGTGAGGACCACCGTGCTCATGGCATCGCGGACGAGCATGGGTTCCGGGTCACCTCCTGGGGAATCGCCGAGCTAGTTCGACGATTCACAAGTTCACAAATGAGGGTCCTCTCAGAGTCGCAGGCAAAGCGAGGGTCAACAAGGGGGCGCGTGCGGACGAGTGAGGGCGCACGCGCTCATTTGTGAGGTTCAGTAGCGCTGGTTCAGGTAGCCCAGGAGCTCGTCGTGCAGCGGGCCGTTCGAGGCGGCGGCGTTGCCGCTGTGCGGGCCGGGGCGGCCGTCGAGGCCGGTGAAGGTGCCTCCGGCCTCCGTGACGACGATCGCGGTCGCGGCCATGTCCCACAGGGACAGCTCCGGCTCCGCGCAGATGTCGACCGAACCCTCGGCGACCATCATGTACGGCCAGAAATCGCCGTACGCGCGCGTGCGCCAGACCTCGCGGGTGAGGTCCAGGAAGCCGTTCAGCCGGCCCTGCTCCTCCCAGCCGGAGAGGGAGGAGTACGCGAAGGAGGCGTCGGCGAGCTTGGTGACGCCCGAGACGTGCAGGCGGGTGGCCGAGGCCAGGCTGCGGCCGGTGAAGGCGCCGTGGCCCTTCGCGGCCCACCAGCGGCGGCCGAGGGCGGGGGCGGAGACGACGCCGACGACGGGCTGGAAGCCGCCCTCGCCGGCCTCCGTCAGGGCGATGAGGGTGGCCCAGACGGGGACGCCGCGCACGTAGTTCTTGGTGCCGTCGATGGGGTCGACGATCCAGCGGCGGGGGCCGGTGCCCTCGACGCCGTACTCCTCGCCGAGGATCGCGTCCCGGGGGCGGGCGCGCTGGAGCTGGCCGCGGATGAGTTCCTCCGCGGCCTTGTCCGCTTCGCTCACCGGGGTCATGTCCGGCTTCGTCTCGACCTTGAGGTCGAGGGCCTTGAAACGGGCCATGGTGGCCGCGTCGGCGGCGTCCGCGAGGACGTGGGCGAGGCGGAGGTCGTCGAGGTAGTCCGGCATGTGACGAACGGTATCTGCCGGTGGTTCTACGGGGCCAGCGGGGCCGCAGTGTGGACGGGGTGGGGCGCTGTGGCTGGCGCGGGGGTGGGCCGCGCAGCCCGGCGCCATCGGGGTGCCGCCCTTCCTCGGCAGCGGGCGCCGCCCCGGCGGCACGACGGCCCGCAGCCTGGACGGCGTGAGCCGGCACCGCGCGAGGCGCGCACGACGGCCCGCAGGGTGGGCGGGGGGCTCGGGCGGTAGGTGTTCGTGGTTGCGGCGGGCGCGTTGCTTCTCACCACCCCCTGTGCGGCTCCGCACCCCTTGACAGTGCTTTCGGGTGCGTCAAATCTGGGCGCAGAGCCGCTCGCCCCTGGGAGGCGAAGATGCCTGCAGCGCGGGAATCGCTACTGGACGCCGCTTACACGGCCCTCGCGCGCCGGCCGTGGTCGGCGGTGCGGATGGTGGACGTGGCCGCGGCGGCCGGGGTCTCCCGGCAGACGCTGTACAACGAGTTCGGCAGCAAGGAGGGGCTCGCCCGGGCGCTCGTGAGAAGGGAGGCCGACGGCTACCTCACGGGCGTGGAACGGGCGTTGGCCACCCAGTCCGACGCGCGTGACCGGCTCACCGCCACCGCGGAGTGGACCGTCGGCGCCGCCCGGGACAACGCGCTCGTCCGGGCCATGCTCACCGGCTGCTGGAGCGAGCGGCTGCCCTCGCCGACGCTGTCGGCGGTGCCGTCCTCCTCCGCCGTACCGGCGCAGCGCCGGGCCGACGGCCCGCTGCCCTCGCCGGGCGACTTCGTGGCCATCGTCCGCGACCGCGCCGTGGCCGTGCTCTCGGGGCCCGGCGCGAACAAGGCGGACAGCGCGGAACTGGCCCGCTCCTGCGAGCTGGTCGTCCGCCTGGCCCTGTCCTGCGTGGCCGCGCCGCCCGGCGAGGGCGGGGTGGCCGATCTCGTACGGGGCGTGCTGCACCGGCAGCCGGCGTCCTGAAGCGTCCTCGGCGCTGCGCCGCCGCCGCGGCCGGTCGCGCAGTTCCCCGCGCCCCTTCAGGGCGCTGCCGAACCGCCGTTGACCGCACCCGGCCCGCTCAGTGCGCCGACCCCGACAGCTGGAGGCCGATCACGCCGACGATGACCAGACTGATCGAGACGATCTTCAGCGTCGAGACGAGGTCGCCGAGGAAGACCATGCCGTAGATCGCGGTGCCCGCCGCGCCGATGCCCGTCCACACCGCGTACGCCGGGCCCACGTCGAGCTTTCTCAGCGCCAGGGTCAGCAGGCCGAAGCTGCCCAGGGCGAAGACGGCGAACGCGATGGTGGGCCAGAGTCTGGTGAACCCGTGTGACAGTTTCAGACAGACGGCGAACCCGGTTTCGAGCAGACCCGCCACGATGACCAGCAGCCACGCCATGTGCTGTCCTCCCGTATCCCCACGTACTTGTGACCGCTTCGTCAGGCTTTGGTCAAGGTCGGTTCCGGCTCGGTGCGATTATGCCCTTACCGGACTCGCGCCGGGACAAACAACGCGGAGGTCAGTCGCCTTCCCTGCGCTCCCTCGTGGCCAGCAGCCTGCGTAGCGAGTACAGCCGCGCCGGATCGGCGTGACCCTCGGCCACCCACGCGTCCAGCGCGCAGTCCGGCTCGTCATGACTGCACGCGCGGGGGCAGCCCTCGGTGCCCGGTTCCAGGTCCGGGAACGCGTGGATCACCCGGGACGGGTCGATGTGCGCCAGGCCGAAGGAACGCACGCCCGGGGTGTCGACGACCCAGCCCTCGGAGCCGTCCAGCGGCAGCGCCAGCGCCGACGTCGTCGTATGGCGGCCGCGGCCGGTCACCGCGTTCACATGGCCCGTCAGCCGCCGACGCTCCTGCGGCACCAGCGCGTTCACCAGCGTCGTCTTGCCCACGCCGGAGTGGCCCACGAACGCCGTCACCCTGTCGTCCAGGTGCTCCCGTACGCGGTCGGCGGCGTCGCCGTTCTCCAGCTCCTGGCGGCTGGTCACGACGTACGGGATGTCCAGGTCGCCGTAGAGCTCCAGGAGCTTGTCGGGCGGGGCCAGGTCCGACTTCGTCATCACCAGCAGCGGGGTGAGGCCGCCGTCGTACGCCGCCACCAGGCAGCGGTCGATCAGGCGCGGGCGCGGCTCGGGGTCGGCGAGCGCGGTGACGATGGCGAGCTGGTCGGCGTTGGCCACGACCACCCGCTCGAAGGGGTCGTCGTCGTCGGCCGTGCGGCGCAGCACCGAACTGCGCTCCTCGATGCGGACGATGCGGGCGAGGGTGTCCTTCTTGCCGGTCAGGTCGCCGACGATGGCCACCCGGTCGCCGACCACCGCCGCCTTGCGGCCCAGCTCGCGGGCCTTCATCGCCATCACCACCCGGTCCTCGACCAGGCAGGTCAGCCGGCCCCGGTCCACGGTGAGGACCATGCCCTCGGCCGCGTCCTCGTGCTTGGGGCGGATGTTCGTACGCGGCCGGTTGCCCTTGCGGTTGGGGCGGCTGCGGATGTCGTCCTCGTCGGTGTGCTTGCCGTAGCGGCGCATGATCCTCGGCCCCTACGCCCCGAGCATCCCGGCCCACAGTTCGGGGAAGTCCGGCAGGGTCTTCGCCGTCGTCGCCACGTTCTCGATCCGCACGCCCTCGACCGCCAGTCCGATGATCGCGCCGGCGGTGGCCATGCGGTGGTCCTCGTAGGTGTGGAAGATCCCGCCGTGCAGCGGGCGCGGGCGGATGTGCAGCCCGTCGGCGGTCTCGGTGACGTCGCCGCCGAGCTCGTTGATCTCCTTGGTGAGCGCGGCCAGCCGGTCCGTCTCGTGCAGCCGCAGATGGGCCACGCCCCGCAGGGTGGAGGGGGAGTCGGCGAGGGCGGCGACCGCCGCGATGCCGGGGGTCAGTTCGCCCACGTCGCCGAGGTCCACATCGATGCCGTGAATACGACCCGATCCGGTGAACTCCAGCCCGTAGTCGGTCAGTTCGCAGGAACCGCCCATTTCGGTGAAGATCTCGCGCAGCCGGTCGCCGGGCTGCGTGGTGCGCGCCGGCCAGTCGGGGACGGTCACCTTGCCGCCGGTGACCAGGGCGGCCGCCAGGAACGGCTGGGCGTTGGACAGGTCCGGCTCGACGGTCAGGTCACGGCCGAGCAGCGCGCCCGGCGTGACCCGCCAGACGTTCGGCTCGCCGCCCGACTCGGGGGTGTCCACCTGCGCGCCGACCGAGCGCAGCATGTCCACGGTCATGCGGATGTGCGGCAGGGAGGGCAGCGCGGAGCCGGTGTGGCGGACCTCGACGCCCTGGTTGAAGCGCGGCCCGGAGAGCAGCAGGGCGGAGACGAACTGGGACGACGACGAGGCGTCGATCTCCACCGGGCCGCCGTCCAGGGCGCCGCCGCCGTGCACGGTCAGCGGCAGCGCGCCGCGGCCGTCGTCGTCGATCCGGGCACCGAGCACCCGCAGGGCGTCGATCACGCCGTTCAGGGGGCGCTCGTAGGACCTCGGGTCGCCGTCGAAGCGGATCTCGCCGTCGGCGAGAGCGGCCACGGGGGGCAGGAAGCGCATCACGGTGCCCGCGTTGCCCACGTCGACGGTGGCGGGACCGCGCAGGCCCGTGGGGAGGACACGCCAGGCCTCGCCGGTGCCGTCGGGGCCGACCCCCTCCTCGATCTCGACGCCCATCGCGCGCAGCGCACCGGCCATCAGCAGGGTGTCGCGGGAGCGGAGCGGGCGGCGCAGCCAGCCGGGCTCGCTGGCCAGGGCCGCGAGCACCAGCGCGCGATTGGTGACCGACTTCGACCCCGGGACGTGGACCGTCGCGTCGACGGCTCCGCTCGCGTAGGGGGCGGGCCAGAGGGCGGTGTCTGAGGGGTTCAAAGCCATGAGCCCACTCTAGTGCGGTGCCGCGGTTCGGGTGCGGCGGCGTTGTGGCTGGTCGAGCCGTCCCTCGCACCGCCTCTCGCACCCCTGGTCGAGCCGTTCCCGGCGCCCCCGGGCGGGCCGGTCAGACGGACAGCAGCCAGCGGCCGCCGCCTATCAACGAGCACAGGCTCACCGCGTGGAACAGGAACAGCCACAGCCCCGCCGGCACATGCGTCAGACGGGACAGCTGGTCCGCGTCGGAGTCCCCCGCCCCGCCCCGCGCCCGCTTCGCCTGCAACTCGAAAGCGGGACGCACACCGCCCAGCAGCAGGAACCACACCACCGCGTACGCGAACGCCGCCTGCACCTGCGGCCCCGCCAGCCAGGACACCACCACGAACGTGCCGCCGGTCAGCACCACCGTCAGCGCGCCGTACGCGTTGCGGATCATCACCAGCATCGCCAGCAGCAGTGCCGTCGCCAGCCACAGCAGCAGCGTGATGCGCCCCGCGCCCAGCAGGGCGGCGCCGCCGAGGCCCAGCAGCGGGGGAGCGGTGTAGCCGGCGGCGGCCGTGAGGATCATGCCCAGGCCGTGCGGCTTGCCGCGGCTGACCGTGAGGCCGCTGGTGTCCGAGTGCAGTCGGATGCCGGTGAGCTGACGCCCGGTGAGCAGCGCGACCAGGCCGTGCCCGCCTTCGTGGGCGATGGTGATCGTGTTGCGGGAGAGGCGCCACAGGCCCTGCGGGACGACCACCGCGAGCGCGGCGACGAGCGTCGCGATCACCACCCACAGATCCGGGTCGGTCTGGGTGCCGACGAGTTCGTCCCACAGAGAGGTCGCGGTGCTGCTGTCCATGTTCCCGGGGTGCTCCCTCTCTTCATACGGAGTCTGGCAGTGTGGCACGTATGTGCGGACGGTATGCATCGAGTCGTAGGCCGGAGGATCTCGCGGGAATCTTCGAGATCGAGAAATGGGATCCCGAGGAGACCCTGGCCCCCGACTACAACGTGGCCCCGACCAAAGAGGTTTACGCGGTACTGGACCGTCCTCTGAAGGACGCCGAGGAGCCGCGCCCGGTTCGCCAGCTGCGCAAGCTGAAGTGGGGCCTGGTCCCGTCCTGGTCCAAGACGCCCGAGGGCGGCGCCCGGATGATCAACGCGCGCGCGGAGACGGTCCACGAGAAGCCGTCCTACCGCCGCGCCTTCGCCTCCCGGCGCTGCATCATCCCCGCCGACGGCTACTACGAGTGGGTCACCGGCAAGCAGGAGCGGGACCTGGAGGTCGAGGGGAGGAAGAAGCGGCCGCGCAAGCAGCCGTACTTCGTGCTGCCCGCCGACGGCTCGGTCTTCGCGATGGCCGGGCTCTACGAGTTCTGGCGGGACCGCACCCTGCCCGACGACCACCCGCAGGCCTGGTGGGTGACCTGCTCCGTCATCACCACCGAGGCGGAGACGACCCCGCTGGCGGTCGCACCGGCCGACGGGCCGCACACGCTCGCCGAGATCCACCCCCGGATGCCCCTCATGCTCACCCCCGACCGCTGGGACTCCTGGCTGGACCCCTCCCGCACCGACGCCGAGGACCTGCGCTCCCTGCTGGAGCCGCCCCCGCCCGGCCTGATGCGCGCCTACCCGGTGTCCACGGCCGTCAGCAACGTCCGCAACAACGGGCCGGAGCTGCTGAAGGAGCTGGAGGGGCCCGAAGAGGGCACACTCTTCTGACGTGACCCAAGAGATCACCGAGATCATCAGCACCGACGCGGGCGACGCCCGCGTCACCTGGCACCGCGCGAAGAAGCCGCGCCTCGTCCTCGCCGTCAGCCATGGCGCCGGCGGCGGCATCGACGCCCGCGACCTCCAGGCCCTCGCCCACGTCCTGCCCGGGCACGGCGTGAGCGTCGCCCTCGTCGAGCAGCCCTGGCGGGTGGCCGGCAAGAAGGTGGCGTCCGCGCCGAAGACCCTGGACGTGGGCTGGCGGGGCATCTGGCCCGCGGTGGCGAAGCCGGGCCTGCCGGTGATCTCCGGCGGGCGCAGCGCGGGCGCCCGGGTCGCCTGCCGTACGGCCGTGGAGCTGGGCGCCGCCGCCGTCGTAGCCCTCAGTTTCCCGCTCCACCCGCCGGGCAGGCCGGAGAAGTCCCGCGCCGAGGAGCTGCTCGGCTCCGGGGTGCCCACGCTGGTCGTGCAGGGCGGCAACGACCCCTTCGGAAAGCCCGAGGAATTCCCGGACGGGGAGTACGAACTGGTCGAGGTGCCCTGCGGCGATCATGGCTTCGCCGTGCCGAAGCGGGCCGACCTCACCCAGGAGGAGGCCGTGGGGATCGTCACGGACGCGGTCGTGAAGTGGACCGGGTCACTCGGGTAAAGACCCGGGAATGTTGCGCAGCGGCCCCCTGTTGAGGCGGACAGAAGCGCACACGTCTCAGAGAGGAAGTCCGCCGCATGGGTTCGACTTACTGCCCGAGCCGCAGCAGCCGCACTGACCTGGACTGGACGGTGCTGCACGCGGCCAAGACCGCGCCTATTCGAGGGGCGGCGCAGACGGGTAGTCGTCTATCCTCCGAATCTGGTGGCATCGGTTTCGGTGCTGCCCGGAATCTTGAGGAGGTGGGTCCGGTTCCCGGTACCGACGCAGGGACCGAACACGGCCAGGCGGAGCAGCCCGAGGGCCGGGGCACGAGCACGGAGACCACCGCGGAGCGCAGCGCGCGCTTCGAGCGGGACGCGCTCGAATTCCTCGACCAGATGTATTCGGCCGCGCTGCGCATGACGCGCAACCCGGCCGACGCCGAGGACCTCGTGCAGGAGACGTATGCCAAGGCGTACGCGTCCTTCCACCAGTTCCGTGAGGGCACCAACCTCAAGGCCTGGCTGTACCGGATCCTCACCAACACGTTCATCAACTCGTACCGCAAGAAGCAGCGCGAACCCCAGCGCAGCGCGGCCGAGGAGATCGAGGACTGGCAGCTGGCGCGCGCCGAGTCGCACATGTCGACCGGTCTGCGCTCCGCCGAGTCGCAGGCGCTCGACCACCTGCCGGACTCGGACGTGAAGGAAGCACTCCAGGCGATCCCCGAGGAATTCCGCATCGCCGTCTATCTCGCGGACGTAGAGGGCTTTGCGTACAAGGAGATCGCGGACATCATGGGGACACCCATCGGTACGGTGATGTCCCGGCTGCACCGGGGACGCCGTCAACTGCGCGGCATGCTGGAGGACTACGCCCGTGAGCGCGGGCTGGTCCCGGCGGGCGCCGGGGAGTCGAACGAAGCGAAAGGCTCGGGCTCATGAGCTGCGGAGAGCCGCACGAGACGGACTGCAGTGAGGTCCTGGACCATCTCTACGAGTTCCTCGACAGTGAGATGCCGGACGTCGACCGCGACAAGTTCAAGCAGCACTTCCAGGAGTGCTCGCCGTGCCTGGAGAAGTACGGGCTCGAAGAGGCCGTCAAGAAGCTCGTGAAGCGCTGCTGCGGTCACGACGACGTACCGTCCGACCTGCGCTCCAAGGTCCTGGGGCGGCTCGATCTGATCCGCTCCGGGCAGGCCGTCCCCGAGCACGACATCACCGCGACGCCGCAGGAATCCTGAACAGGCTGTCGTCACTCGAACGTGCTAATCGGCGGGTGATAGGCCCGCACACTCCCCCCTGGCCCCTCTAGGCTCCCGACGCTGGACGGGTGTGGCCAGGGGAGGGACGTCATGGAGGGGATTCCCGCGCGGGCGCGTGCGTACGTCGCCTGCGTCGCCCTCGGTGCCCTGCTCTGCCTGCTTCCGCTGCCGTCCGTGCGCACACCGTGGTGGGCCCTCGTCCTCCTCGCCGTGCTGTACGCGGGCTGCGAGCGGCTCGCACGACGGCGGTTCGCCGGCACCTTCCACCCCGTCCTGCTCGCCGGGGCCTTCCTGCTGCCGCCGCCCGCCGCCGCGCTCGTACCGCTGCCCGCGGCACTGCTCTCCCCGGGCGCGCCGACCCGGCGGATCTGGCGGGCCGCGCAGCTCTCGCTCGCCGTCTGGGCGGCCGCCCGCGTGCACTGGGCGCTCGGCGGCCGGGACGCCGTCGTCGCCTCCGACTTCCCCTACGTCCTCCTGCCGGCCGGTGGTGCGGTGGTGGCGTTCTGCCTGGCGTTGACCCTGCTCGACGGCGGCATCCTCACGCTGGCCGAACAGGTGCCGGCCCGCCGGGCCTGGCGGGGGCTGTTCCTGCGCTCCCTGGCGCCGATCTCGGTGCACGGGCTGGCCGGACTGATGATGGCCGTGCTCTGGCGCAGCCCCTACGGGCCCGTCGCCGCGCTGCTCGTGCTGCTGCCGATGTGCGTCTCCTGGTGGGCGTTCGCGCAGTACCACCGGGAGCGGGCGGCCCATCAGGCGACGATCCGGGCGCTCGTCCAGGCCGTCGACATCAAGGACGGCTACACCCGCGGACACAGCGAACGGGTCGGACAGGCCTCGATGATGATCGCGCGCGAACTGGGCATGGACGACGGCCGCGTGGAGGTGCTCCGGTTCGCCGGGATCCTGCACGACGTGGGCAAGCTCGGCGTGCCCACCCGGCTGCTGCGCAAGGACGGGCCGCTGACCCCCGAGGAGCGGCGGATCATCGAACTGCACCCCGAGTACGGGCACGAGATGGTCCGCGGCATCTCCTTCCTCGGCGAGGCCCGGACCGCCGTACTGCACCACCACGAGCGGCTGGACGGCAGCGGATACCCGTACGGGCTCGTCGGCAGCCAGATCCCCGAGCCCGCCCGGGTGGTGGCCGTGGCGGACGCGTTCGACGCGATGACGTCCACCCGGTCCTACCGCAGGGCCCGGCCGGTGGCCGCGGCGCTGGAGGAGCTGCGGCGGTGCGCCGGGTCGCAGTTCGACCCACGGATGGTCGAAGCCCTGGTCAGCGCGCTGGGACAGCACGGTTGGCACCCCGCCGTCACCGCCGACGAAGCCCACCCGCCGCGCCCCCGCGCGGCGGTACCCGAGGCACAGCGGTGACGCCCTCCCGGTGGATCCGCGCCCTCGTCCACGGCTCGGCCGCCCTCCTCGCCGCCGCCGCCCTCCCGCACACCCTCTGGCAGGGCCTGGAGGAGCGGCCCGTCGCCCTGGCCTTCGGCGTGCTGATCACCATCGGCGAGCTGACCCGGGGAACCGGCGCCCACGTCCGCGAGGCCGCACCGCTCGCCGCCGCCGGGGCCCTGTCGTACGCCCTGCTCGGGGAGAACGCGGGAGACCCCACGTACCACGGCGTCCTCCAGGTCGTCACCGTCGTGCTCCTCGCCTCCCTCCTCGGCGCCGTGCCGCACATCGCGCGCGGCCGCGGCGCCGCGCCCGACCACCTGGCCCGGCGGATCCTCACCGTCGCCTTCGCCGCCGCCTGCTTCCAACCCCTGTACAACCGGGGCCTGTTCGACGGGTGGATCGGCCCCGCCTACGCGCTGCTGCTGCTCGCGCTGCTCTCCCTCACCGCCCTGTGCGACGCCGTCCTGGCCGCCGCGCTCGCGCACTCCCGGACCGGATGGCCGTTCGGTCCGCTGCTCCGGGACGAGCTGCGGGCCCTGCTCGGCATCGGCTCGGCCGTCTGCGCGACCGGCGCGGTCATGGCGCTCGCGGTGGCCGTCGTGGGGCTGTGGGCGCTGCCCGTGTTCTGCCTGCCCCTGCTGCTCGCCCAGCTCTCCTTCCGCCGGTACGCCGCCGTCCGCGCCACCTACCGGCAGACCATCGCCTCACTCGCCCGGGCCACCGAGGTCGCCGGGTACACCCCGGCCGGGCACGCCCGGCGGGTCGCCGCGCTCAGCGTGGCCGTCGGACGGGACCTGGGGCTGTCCGAGGCCGAACTCACCGTCCTGGAGTACGCGGCCCTGATGCACGACATCGGCCAGCTGAGCCTCGTCGACCCCGTCCCCGCCGGGGCCACCGCCGACCTGCCCGCCGCCGAACAGCGCAGGATCGCCCTGCTCGGCGGTGCCGTGGTACGCAGCACCGGTGTCGACGGCTCGGTCGCCGTGGTCGTGGAGCGCCAGGCCGACCCCTGCCCGGAGCAGCCGGTCGCCGCGCGGATCGTACGAGCCGTCAACGCCTACGAGGAGAAGGCGCAGGGCGCCGGGCCCGGCGGGCCGCTGACGGCCCTGGAGGCGCTGCGGCTGGGCACGGCCGGGGACTACGCGCCCGAGGTCGTGGCGGCGCTGGCCAGGGTGCTGTCAAGAGACGGTCTGACCTTGGGGCCGGTGGGGTAACCCATGGGTAATGAGCGCCCCTCCAGCGGTACGTGGTTGGATGCGAAGGGAGAGGGTCTCCGAGAGGCTGTCCGGGGGCACAGCCGGCCCACTCGACGGAACTGGCAGGCGGGAATCGTGAGGATCTTCGGCAAGGGACGGCACCGGCCCTCCGCCTCCTGGCGGCAGGCCACCGACCGCGCGTTCACGTTGATCGGCGACGGTCGGTACGACGACGCGGGCGCGCTGCTGACACGCGCCGCCGACCTGGAACCCTGGCTGTCCGAGTCCTGGTTCAACCTCGCGCTGCTGCACAAGTTCCGGCACGACTGGGAGCAGGCCCGCGCGGCGGGGCTGAGGGCCGTGGCGCTGCTCGACCGGGAGACCGGGGCCCCCGACTGGTGGAACGTCGGCATCGCGGCCACCGCCCTGCAGGACTGGCCGCTCGCCCGCCGTGCCTGGCAGGCCTACGGGCTGCGGGTGCCGGGCGGGGCCGCCGACGCCGGTGAGCCCGTGGGCATGGAACTCGGCAGCGCCGCCGTACGGCTCTCCCCGGAGGGCGAGGCCGAGGTGGTGTGGGGGCGCAGGCTGGACCCCGCCCGGATGGAGGTGCTGTCGATTCCGCTGCCGTCCTCCGGGCGGCGCTGGGGCGAGGTCGTCCTGCACGACGGTGTGCCCCACGGGGAGCGCACCACCACCGCCGGGCACGCGTTCCCGGTGTTCGACGAGATCGAGCTCTGGGCGCCCTCGCCGGTGCCGACCTGGGTCGTCCTGCTGGAGGCGGCGACCGAGGCCGACCGGGACGCGCTGGAGCAGCTCGCGGCCGACGCCGGGTTCGCGGCGGAGGACTGGTCGTCGTCGGTGCGGCTGCTGTGCCGGACGTGCTCCGAGTCCCGGATGCCCTCCGACGAGGGCGACGGGGAGCACCTGGATCCGCACGACCACAGTGAGCCGGGGCATCCCGGGCCGCTGGGGCATCGGACGGACGGGCAGCTGTGGGTGCCGGAGCGGGAGTGCGGGGTGGCTGCGCCGGCTTCTCTGGTGCGGGGGTTGTTGGACGGGTGGGTCGCGGACAGCCCTGATTCCCGGGACTGGCGGGATTTGGAAGAGGTCTGCTGAGGGCGTTGTCCGGCTGCGGGCTCGTTGTGGCTGGTCGCGCAGTTCCCCGCGCCCCTTTGGGGCGCCCTCCCCCCTTACCCTGTATTCGCAGAATTCACTTGGTTTCAGGAAGGCATACGTCGGTCATGGCGCAGCAGGACACCGATCAGCAGCACGCGGGCGTGCTTCCCGTGGACGATGAGGGTTTCGTCATCGACACCGAGGAGACCGAGGAGCGCGAGAACGCCTGGCGTGAGCGCGGCACCTCGCGGCCGATCACGGTCGTCGGGAACCCGGTGCTGCACAAGGAGTGCAAGGACGTCACCGAGTTCGGCGCGGAGCTGGACCAGCTCGTCGCGGACATGTTCGCCTCGCAGCGCACCGCCGAGGGCGTGGGCCTGGCCGCCAACCAGATCGGCGTCGACCTGAAGGTCTTCGTCTACGACTGCCAGGACGACCAGGGCGAGCGGCACGTCGGTGTGGTCTGCAACCCCAAGCTCGTGGACCTGCCCGCCGAGCGGCGCCGGCTGGACGACAGCAACGAGGGATGCCTGTCCGTGCCCACCGCGTACGCGCCGCTGGCCCGGCCGGACTACGCCGAGGTGACCGGCCAGGACGAGAAGGGCAACCCGATCAAGGTGCGGGGCACCGGCTACTTCGCGCGGTGTTTGCAGCACGAGACCGATCATCTGTACGGCTACCTCTACATCGACCGGCTCTCCAAGCGGGAGCGCAAGGACGCCCTGCGCCAGATGGCCGAGAACGAACCCCGCTACCCCGTGGTCGCGAACGACTGAAGTCGACTCCGGCCCCACAAGTCCCCTTTCGCACGGCGCCTGTTCAGGGACCCCTCCCTGACCGGGCGCCGTTCGTCTGTGCGTCGTACGTTCGATCCCCTGTGCCCCTCTGGTGATCCGTAATCAGTCACACAAGGGGAGATTCTCGGCATCGTGGGGTAGTGAATGGAGCAAATCCGTTCCCAGATCGGTCAGTTGTAGTGCTGAATGGGAAGTGCGGGGATACGCAACGGCGCACGCCCGGCACAACGGGAGAGGTGTGCGCAACTGGCGGCTGAGAGGGGTTTGTTCGTGCACGCTTTCTCACACAGCACCACATCGACGCCGACGGCGGTCGCGGTCCCACCATCGCTCTCCCTCCCGGTGATCGAGGCAGCGTTTCCCAGGCAACTGCACCCGTATTGGCCCAGGCTTCAGGAGAAGACCCGTACCTGGCTCCTGGAAAAACGGCTCATGCCGGCGGACAAGGTGGCGGAATATGCCGATGGCTTGTGCTACACCGACCTCATGGCGGGGTACTACATTGGCGCCCCCGACGAGGTCCTCCAGGCGATAGCGGACTACAGCGCGTGGTTCTTCGTCTGGGACGACCGCCACGACCGTGACATCGTGCACCACCGCCCGGACGCCTGGCGGCGGCTGAGGTTCCGGCTGCACGCGGCGCTCGGCTCCCCCGAGGACCACCTGCACCACGAGGACCCGCTGGTCGCCGGTCTCGCCGACAGCGTGGGGCGGCTGTACTCGTTCCTGTCGCCGACCTGGAACGCGCGTTTCGCCCGGCACTTCCACACGGTGATCGAGGCGTACGACCGGGAATTCCACAACCGCACCAACGGGGTCGTCCCCACGGTCGAGGAATATCTCGCGCTGCGCCGGCTCACCTTCGCCCACTGGATCTGGACCGATCTGCTGGAGCCGAGCGCCGGACAAGAACTCCCGGACACGGTGAGAAAACATCCCGCATATCGGCGGGCTGCGCTGCTGAGCCAGGAATTCGCCGCCTGGTACAACGACCTCTGTTCGCTTCCCAAGGAACTCGCGGGCGACGAGGTACACAATCTCGGAATCAGCCTCATCAAACACGAGGGGCTGACTCTTGAAGAGGCGGTGACGGAAGTCAGGCGGCGCGTCGAGGAATGCATATCCGAATTCCTGGTGGCCGAGCGGGAGGCCTTGGCGCTTGCCGACGAACTCGCCGACGGCACACTGAAGGGCAAAGAACTGAGCGCCGCCGTGCGGGCTTGTGTCTGCAACATGCGGAACTGGTTCAGCACGGTCTACTGGTTCCACCACGAGTCCGGCCGGTACATGGTCGACAGCTGGGACGACCGGTCCACGCCCCCGTACGTCAACAACGAAGCGGCAGGTGAGAAATGACCGTCGAGTCTGTGAAGCCCGAAGCGCAGATATATGCGGATTCGGAGCTGCGCGAACCGGCCCTCGCGGGCGGCGGAGCCCCGCTCCTCGGCCACGGCTGGAAGCTGGTGCGCGACCCGCTGGCCTTCATGGCCCAGCTGCGCGAGCACGGCGACGTCGTCCGGCTCAAGCTCGGCCCCAAGACGGTGTACGCGGTCACCACCCCGGCCCTCACCGGAGCGATGGCGCTGAGCACCGACTTCAAGATCGACGGGCCGCTGTGGGAGTCCCTGGAGGGACTGCTCGGCAAGGAGGGCGTGGCCACGGCGAACGGCCCGCGCCACCGGCGTCAGCGGCGCACCATCCAGCCCGCGTTCCGGCTGGACGCCATCCCCGCGTACGGGCCGATCATGGAGGAGGAGGCGCACGCGCTGACCGTGCGCTGGCGGCCGGGGGAGACGATCGACTGCACCTCGGAGTCGTTCCGGGTGGCCGTGCGGATCGCGGCGCGGTGCCTGCTGCGCGGCGACTTCATGGACGAGCGGGCCGAGCGGCTGTGCGTCGCGCTCGCCACCGTCTTCCGCGGCATGTACCGACGGATGGTGATACCGGCCGGGCCGTTGTACAAGCTGCCCCTTCCGGCCAACCGCAAATTCAACCGGGCGCTGGCCGATTTGCATCTCCTCGTCGACGAGATCGTCGCCGAGCGACGGGCATCTGGTCAAAAGCCGGACGATTTGCTGACGGCATTGCTGGAGGCAAAGGACGAGAATGGCGAGCCCATCGGGGAACAGGAGATCCACGACCAGGTCGTCGCGATACTCACCCCCGGAAGCGAAACCGTGGCCTCCACGATCATGTGGCTGCTGCAGGTGCTCGCGGAACACCCGGAGCACGCCGACAAGGTGGCCGCCGAGGTCGAATCCGTCACCGGTGGCCGGCCCGTCGCATTCGAGGACGTCCGGAAGCTCAGGCACACCAACAATGTCGTCGTCGAGGCGATGCGATTGCGTCCCGCCGTATGGATTCTGACGCGGCGGGCGGTCACCGACACCCAGCTGGGCGGCTATCGCATTCCGGCCGGGGCGGACATCGTGTACAGCCCGTATGCGATCCAGCGCGACGCGCGTTCGTATGCGGCCCACCTTGAGTTCGATCCGGACCGTTGGCTGCCGGAGCGGGTCAAGGAGGTGCCGAAATACGCCATGAGCCCGTTCAGCGTCGGCAATCGCAAGTGCCCGAGCGACCACTTCTCGATGGCACAGCTCACGCTCATCACGGCGGCGGTGGCGGCCAAGTACCGCTTCGAGCAGGTGTCCGGGTCCAACGACACCACGCGGGTGGGCATCACGCTCCGTCCGCACAACCTGCTGCTGCGGCCCGTCCCGAGGTGACTCGGGCGGCCCGCGGCCCTCGTCCCGTACCGACGGGTGCCCTCCCCGGCACGACAGCGACCGCGAGGGTCATGCCGGCCGGGGAAGCCGTGCCGCTCAAGGTGACCTAGAAGTCCTCGTCCAGGTCGACGGTGCCCTCCACCGCGACCTGGTACGCCGACGGACGGCGCTCGAAGAAGTTGGTCAGCTCCTGGACGCCCTGGAGCTCCATGAAGGAGAAGGGGTTCTCCGAGCCGTACACCGGGGCGAAGCCGAGGCGGGTCAGCCGCTGGTCGGCGACGCACTCCAGGTACTGGCGCATCGAGTCGGTGTTCATGCCCGGGAGGCCGTCACCGCACAGGTCGCGCGCGAACTGCAGCTCGGCCTCCACGGCCTCCCGGAGCATGTCGGTGACCTGCTGCTGGAGCCGGTCGTCGAAGAGCTCCGGCTCCTCCTTGCGGACGGTGTCCACGACGTCGAACGCGAAGCTCATGTGCATCGTCTCGTCGCGGAACACCCAGTTGGTGCCGGTGGCCAGGCCGTGCAGCAGACCTCGGCTGCGGAACCAGTAGACGTAGGCGAAGGCGCCGTAGAAGAACAGGCCCTCGATGCAGGCGGCGAAGCAGATCAGGTTGAGCAGGAAGCGGCGGCGGTCGGCCTGGGTCTCCAGGCGGTCCAGCTTCTCGACCTCGTTGATCCACTTGAAGCAGAACTCGGCCTTCTCACGGATGGAGGGGATGTTCTCCACCGCGTCGAAGGCGGCGGCCCTGTCCTCCGGGTCGGGCAGATAGGTGTCCAGCAGCGTCAGGTAGAACTGGACGTGCACGGCCTCCTCGAACAGCTGGCGCGACAGATACAGGCGCGCCTCCGGGGAGTTGATGTGCTTGTACAGCGTCAGCACCAGGTTGTTCGCGACGATCGAGTCGCCCGTCGCGAAGAAGGCCACCAGACGGCCGATGAGGTGCTGCTCGGCCGGGCTGAGCTTGGCGAGGTCGGCGACGTCCGAGTGGAGGTCGACCTCCTCCACGGTCCAGGTGTTCTTGATGGCGTCCCGGTAGCGCTCGTAGAAGTCCGGGTAGCGCATGGGGCGGAGTGTCAGCTCGAAGCCCGGGTCGAGCAGGTTCTTGGCTTCGCTGGTCATTACTGGCAGGCCTCGCAGGACTCGGGGTTCTCAAGGGAGCAGGCGACCGCGTCGGGGTCGGCGGCCTGCTGGACGGGGACGGTCGCCTGGGCGGCGCGGGCGATGCGGGTCGCCGGGCGAGAGCGCAGGTAGTACGTCGTCTTCAGCCCGGACTTCCAGGCGTAGGCGTACATCGAGGAGAGCTTGCCGATGGTCGGCGTCTCCAGGAAGAGGTTGAGCGACTGGGCCTGGTCCAGGAACGGGGTGCGCGCCGCCGCCATGTCGATCAGACCGCGCTGCGGGATCTCCCACGCCGTGCGGTACAGGGCCCGCACGTCCGCCGGGATCCAGGCGAAGTCCTGCACCGAGCCGTTGGACTCGCGCAGCGCCTCACGGGTGCGCGCGTCCCACACGCCCAGCTCCTTCAGCTCCTGCACCAGGTAGGAGTTGACCTGGAGGAACTCGCCGGACAGCGTCTCGCGCTTGAACAGGTTGGACACCTGCGGCTCGATGCACTCGTACACGCCCGCGATCGAGGCGATCGTGGCGGTCGGCGCGATGGCGAGCAGCAGGGAGTTGCGCATACCGACGGCGGCGATACGTTCCCGCAGGGCCGCCCAGCGCTCGGGCCAGGTGAACTCGACGCCGTAGTGGTCGGGGTGCAGCACACCCCGGGCGGTACGGGTCTTCTCCCAGGCCGGCAGCGGGCCGTTGCGCTCGGCGAGGTCGGCGGAGGCCTCGTACGCGGCGAGCATGATGCGCTCGGCGATCCGCGTGGACAGGGCCTTGGCCTCGGGGGAGTCGAAGGGCAGGCGCAGCTTGAAGAAGACGTCCTGGAGGCCCATCGCGCCCAGGCCCACCGGGCGCCAGCGGGCGTTGGAGCGGCCCGCCTGCTCGGTCGGGTAGAAGTTGATGTCCACGACACGGTCGAGGAAGGTGACGGCCGTACGGACGGTGGCGTCCAGGCGCTCCCAGTCGAGGTCGCCCGCCGTCTGGTCGACGAACGCCCCCAGGTTCACCGACCCCAGGTTGCACACCGCCGTCTCCCCGTCGTCCGTGACCTCCAGGATCTCCGTGCAGAGGTTGGAGGAGTGGACCACGTGGCCCGGCTCGGCCGTCTGGTTGGCGGTGCGGTTGGCGGCGTCCTTGAAGGTCATCCAGCCGTTGCCGGTCTGCGCGAGGGTGCGCATCATCCGGCCGTAGAGGTCGCGGGCCGGGATGGTCTTCCTGGCGAGACCGTCGGCCTCGGCCTTCCGGTAGGCCGCGTCGAACTCCGCGCCCCACAGGTCGACCAGCTCGGGCACGTCGGCGGGGGAGAACAGGCTCCACTGCTCGTCCGCGTTGACCCGGCGCATGAACTCGTCCGGGATCCAGTGCGCGAGGTTCAGGTTGTGCGTACGGCGGGCGTCCTCGCCGGTGTTGTCGCGCAGCTCCAGGAACTCCTCGATGTCGGAGTGCCAGGTCTCCAGGTACACCGCGGCGGCACCCTTGCGCCGGCCGCCCTGGTTCACGGCGGCGACCGAGGCGTCGAGGGTCTTCAGGAACGGGACGATGCCGTTGGAGTGCCCGTTGGTGCCGCGGATCAGCGAACCGCGGCTGCGGATGCGGGAGTACGAAAGACCGATGCCGCCGGCGTGCTTGGAGAGGCGGGCCACCTGGTGGTAGCGGTCGTAGATGGAGTCCAGCTCGTCCAGCGGGGAGTCGAGGAGGTAGCAGGACGACATCTGGGGGTGCCGGGTGCCGGAGTTGAAGAGCGTGGGGGAGGAGGGGAGGTAGTCGAGGCGGCTCATGAGCCCGTAGAGCGCGGCGACTTCGTCGACGGACCGGGTGGTGTCGTCCTCCGCCAGGCCCGAGGCGACGCGCAGCATGAAGTGCTGGGGCGTCTCGACGACCTTCCGGGTGATCGGGTGCCGCAGGAGGTAGCGGCTGTGCAGGGTGCGCAGGCCGAAGTAGCCGAAGCGGTCGTCGCCGGCCGGGTCGATCAGCGCGTTCAGCCGGTCGCCGTGGACACGGACGAACTCGGCCGTACGGTCGGCGACGAGCCCTTCCCGGTGTCCGACCGCGACCGACTCGGTGAAGGACGTGACGCCCTGCGAGGCGGCCTCGGCGGCGATGGAGATCGTGAGGAGCCGGGCGGCCAGCCTGCTGTACGCGGGGTCCTCGGAGATGAGCCCGGCGGCCGTCTCGGTGGCCAGCTCGCGCAGCTCCGACACGTCGGCCCGGGCGGACCGGCCACGCAGCGCGGCGGCGGCGACCCGGCCGGGGTCGGCGTCGGGCAGGTCGGCGGTCAGCTCGGTCAGGGTCCGCAGCAGCGCGGCACCGGGACTGTCGGTCTCCACCAGGGCTGAAGCCGGATCGGCTGGCGCGATGGTCACGTGGGGGCTCTCCCTCGCTCGGCACGGGGGCCTTGCGGAGGGCAGGAGGCAGCTCACGAGCGCACACGGCGTCGCGTCCACCGGCCCATTCCACGAGACCCGGACGTCAGGGCACCCGGCCGGACGGCCGGGCACGCTGTCGGCAGGTCCTCGGACTGGACAGGCGTGCGGAAGCACGCAAGTACACCGTTGCGGGACAGTTCCGGATTCGCACCGGATTCCCCTGCGGCGACAGCGAGCATGAGCATACATCTTGTGCCGGGGCGCGGTGACGCCCCCAGATGTTGTGTCGCGTCGGCTTCAGAGCGTCAACCGATAGGTGAGGAGAGTGAACTCGCCGTGCTCCGGGATCGGGTTCCAGTCCCGTTCCGGGGCGCGGACGAAGCCGAGCCGTTCGTAGATGCGATGGGCGGCGTGCATGGCGGGCTGGGTCGACAGGATGACGGCCGTGCAGCCGGGGGTGTTTCTCGCGCGGTCGACGCAGGCGCGTACGAGCGCCTCTCCGGCGCCGCGGCCGCGGGCCGTGCGGGCGACGGCGAGCATGCGGATCTCGGCCTCTCCGGGGCGTGCGAGGTCGGCCATCGGGCCGCCGGCGGGGACGAAGGTGACCCCGCCCAGGACGCGGTCGTTCTCGGCGGCCACCAGGACGTCCGCGGCGGCCGCCCGCTTGGCCACGTCCCTCAGTTCGCCGAGGTACCGGTCGCTCCCGCCGAAGGTGAGGAGGCCGTCGTGCAGGTAGGCCTCGGCCGTGAGGGTGCCGAGGGTGTCGTATTCGGTGGGTTCTGCCTGCCGGATCACGATGTCCATGCGGCCGAGTGTGCCGGACGGCCGTGAGGACGGGCCGCCGGATTCCTCCGGCGGCCCGTCGGTCACGAGTGGGGCGGCTGCCTAGTGAGTGCCCACCGGCAACTCCGTCTTGACCCCCGGGTCCCCCGCGTCCGCCGTGTAGTCCTCCGGCTTCGTCTCGTCGACGCCCTCCGGAGCCTTCATCGCCTTCAGGACGAAGGTCAGGCCCACCGTCACCACCAGGTTCAGCACGAACGCCGTCAGGCCGATGTAGCCGATCTCGCCGATTCCGGGGATCTCCTTCGAGGAGCCGCCGAAGTGCTTCTGCGTGGGCGAGGCGACTCCGTACGCGGCCACTGTGCCGTAGATCATGCCGACCGCCCAGCCGCCGAGCAGGGCCCAGCGGTGGAACCAGCGGGTGAACAGGCCGCCGACCAGGGCCGGGAAGGTCTGCAGGATCCAGATGCCGCCCAGCAGCTGGAAGTTGATGGCGACCGTCTTGTCCATGGTGAGGACGAAGGCCAGCGCGCCGACCTTCACCAGCAGCGAGACCAGCTTGGAGACCTTGGTCTCCTGCGCGGCCGTGGCGTCGGGCTTGAGGAAGTCCTTGTAGATGTTGCGGGTGAACAGGTTCGCCGCCGCGATCGACATGATCGCCGCCGGCACCAGGGCGCCGATGCCGATTGCCGCGAACGCCACGCCCGCGAACCAGGCCGGGAACATGTTCTCGAACAGCTGCGGGATCGCCAACTGCCCGTTCTTGACGTTGACTCCGGCCGCGATCGCCATGAAGCCGAGCAGCGCGAGCAGGCCGAGCATCAGCGAGTACAGCGGCAGGATCGTGGTGTTGCGGCGGATCACCTCACGGCTCTTGGAGGAGAGCGTCGCGGTGATCGAGTGCGGGTACATGAACAGCGCCAGCGCGGAGCCCAACGCCAGCGTGGCGTACGTCCATTGGCCCGCCTCGGGCGGAATGAGACCGCCCGCCCCGGCGGCCTCGTACTTCTCGCCCGCCTTGGCGAAGATCTCGTCGAACCCGCCCAGCTTGATCGGGATGTAGATGATCGCCACCGCGATCACGAGGTAGATCAGGGTGTCCTTCACGAACGCGATCAGCGCCGGGGCCCGCAGCCCCGAGGAGTACGTGTACGCGGCCAGTACACCGAAGGCGATCAGCAGCGGCAGGTCCTTGATGAACCAGTTGGTGTCCTCGCCGCCGCCGACGCCCATCACGTCCAGTACCGCCTGGATGCCGACGAGTTGGAGCGCGATGTACGGCATGGTCGCGAGGATGCCGGTCAGCGCCACGGCCAGCGACAGGCCCTTGGAGCCGAAGCGGCCGCGCACGAAGTCCGAGGTCGTCACATAGCCGTGCCGGTGGGACACCGACCACAGGCGGGGCAGGAACGTGAAGATGAGCGGGTACACCAGGATCGTGTACGGCACCGCGAAGAAGCCGGCCGCGCCCGCCGCGTAGATCGCCGCAGGGACGGCCACGAAGGTGTACGCCGTGTACAGGTCGCCGCCGAGCAGGAACCAGGTGACCCAGGTGCCGAACGAGCGCCCGCCCAGGCCCCATTCGTCGAGACTGTGCTCGTTCTCGGCCTTGCGCCAGCGCGCGGCCAGGAAGCCCATGACCGTGACGGCCGCGAAGAATAAGATGAAGACGGCGAGCGCGACGCCGTTCACGCCGTCGTTCACCGGCCCGCACCTTCCCGGCGGGCGCGCTGGTCACGCTGCCACAGCTTGTACGCGATCATCGTCAGGGCGGTGGAGATCGGCACCCAGGCCATCTGGTACCAGTAGAAGAACGGCATGCCGATGAAGACCGGGTCGGTCTTCGCGTACGACCCCACCCACAGCATCGCCACGAAGGGCGCGACGAGGCAGAGGGCGATGACGACGCGCACGGGTGTCACCACCGGCTCTCTGCGCGCCTCTGGGGCATCTGACATCACTGCGACTCCGTCCCCTCACCGATCGCCTGTGTAACGCGCAGGCAATCTAGGTCACGGCGTCGCAGAAGCGGAACCCCTCGTCCGCATATCGGTCCCCGGTCTCATCCCCTTCGCAAACCCCGGGGTGTCAGCCCTTCACAAACCCCGACTCCGGCTTCACAGAACCCGACTCCGACCCGCTCAGTCCTGCGGCCGCTTCAGGCGGGCCACGAACTTGTACCGGTCCCCCCGGTACACCGAGCGCACCCATTCCACCGGCTGTCCGTCCCGGTCCAGCGAGTGTCGGGAGAGCATCAGCATGGGCAGGCCCACGTCGGTGCCGAGCAGGCCGGCCTCGCGCGGAGTGGCCAGCGAGGTCTCGATGGTCTCCTCGGCCTCGGCGAGGTGGACGTCGTAGCCCTCGGCCAACGCCGTGTACAGGGAGGTGTACTTGACGAGGGAGCGGCGCAGCGCCGGGAAGCGCTTGGCGCTCAGGTGGGTGGTCTCGATCGCCATCGGCTCGCCGTTGGCCATGCGCAGGCGCTCGATGCGCAGCACCCGGCCGCCGGCGGTGATGTCGAGGAGGCCGGCGAGCCGGTCGTCGGCGGTGATGTAGCCGATGTCCAGAAGCTGCGAGGTGGGTTCGAGGCCCTGGGCGCGCATGTCCTCGGTGTAGGAGGTGAGTTGCAGCGCCTGCGAGACCTTCGGCTTGGCGACGAAGGTGCCCTTGCCCTGGATGCGCTCCAGGCGGCCCTCGACCACCAGTTCCTGGAGGGCCTGGCGCACGGTGGTGCGCGAGGTGTCGAACTCCGCCGCCAGCGTCCGTTCGGGCGGGACCGGCGTGCCCGGCGCCTGGGTCTCCGTCATGTCCAGCAGGTGCTTCTTCAAGCGGTAGTACTTGGGCACGCGCGCGGTACGGACGGTGGGCCCACCCTCGTTCTCCGCACTGCTGACGTCGGTGCTCATGCTCTGCCTTCCCGGCTCCGGATGCGGGTCACATCGTGATCCCTTCTGTATACCGTCACCACCTGTTTTGGTCTAGTCCAAAAGGTCAAGTGGTCTAGTGGAGGAGAGTACTCCGCCGGGGCTGTTTTCGCTGCCTTCTTACTTAAAGGTTCCTTCATATGTAGGTCGGATAACGGCTGGTCAGAGGCGGTTCGAGCACCCTTGACACGCTTCCTGGTCTGGTCCAAGCTCCCGGTACTGGTCTACACCATTGGTCCAGGTCCCAGCTCCATGGGCGGGGGGGTGTGGGCATCCCTTGAGGAGGGTGGCGTGAAGCGCAAGCTGATATCCGCGATCGGTGTCGCGGCAATGATGGTCTCCATCGCGGCATGCGGTGGCGACGACGGCAGCGACGAGGGCAAGACCGGCGCCGACGGGTACGCGGGCCAGACCCTCACCGTCTGGGTGATGGACGGATCCTCCCCGGACCAGTGGCAGAAGGACGTCGCCGCCGCCTTCGAGAAGAAGACCAAGGCGAAGGTCAAGTTCGAGATCCAGCAGTGGAACGGCATCCAGCAGAAGCTGACCACCGCCCTGTCGGAGGAGAACCCGCCGGACGTCTTCGAGATCGGCAACACCCAGACCCCGGCCTACGCCAAGACCGGCGGCCTCGCCGACCTCGCCGACCTCAAGGCCGAGATCGGCGCCGACTGGACGGAGTCCCTGAACAACTCCTCCGTCTTCGAGGGCAAGCAGTACGCGGCCCCCTGGTACTTCGCCAACCGCGTCGTCCTCTACAACAAGAAGGTCTGGGCCGAGGCGGGCATCAAGGACACCCCCAAGACCCGGGACGAGTTCTACGACAACCTCAAGACGATCGGCGAGAAGACCGACGCCGAGCCGATCTACCTGCCCGGCCAGAACTGGTACCACTTCGTCGGCCTCACCATCGGCGAGGGCGCCGAGCTGGTGAAGAAGGACGGCGACAAGTACGTCTCCAACCTCGACGACCCCAAGGTCGCCGCCGCCATGGAGACCTACAAGAAGTTCCAGGCCCTGTCCAAGGCCCCCAAGGACAAGGACGAGGCCACCCCGCAGCAGGGCGAGGTCTTCGGCAAGGGCAACGTCGGTGCCTTCATCGGCATGGGCTGGGAGGCCGGCATCGCCATCGAGGCCAACCCGAAGATCGAGAAGGAGATCGGCTACTTCACGATCCCCGGTCCCACGGAGGCCAAGCCCGAGGGCGTCTTCCTCGGCGGCTCCAACCTCGCCGTCGCCGCGGGCAGCAAGAAGCAGGAGCTCGCCAAGGAATTCCTGCGGATCGCCCTGTCGGACGAGCACGAGGGCCAGCTCGCCAAGCTCAACGGCGTCATCCCCAACAAGGAGGCGCTGCAGACCAACCTGGCCGGCAACGCCGTCGCCGAGGCAGCCGCCCCGGCCGCCGCGGGCGGTGGCACCACGCCGCTGATCGCCGAGTGGGCCGCCGTCGAGAACGAGCCCAACCCGATCAAGTCCTACATGACCGCCGTGCTGAACGGTAAGTCCCCGGCCCAGGCCGCAAAGCAGGTCGAGGACGAGTTCAACAAGCGCCTTTCGCAGCAGCAGTAGAGGCACCGGGGTGGAGGGCCGCCGCACGGCGGCCCTCCACCCCGCGTATCGGCAGGTCGAGGAGAAGAGAACGCGAGCATGACCGTGCAGACCGAACGGCCGCCCTCCGGCCCGGCGGACGTAACCAAAAGGGGCGAACGGCGGCCCGCGGCCCCGCGATCCGCCTCCCGCGCCGGGGCCCTCGCCCCGTACCTCCTGCTGCTGCCGGCCTGCACGGCCTCCGTGCTGCTGCTCGGTTGGCCGCTGCTGAAGGACGTACTGCTGTCGTTCCAGAACCTCAACATGGCGCAGCTGATCCAGCACGCCACCGAGTGGAACGGCATCGACAACTACAAGGAGGTCCTCACCGGCGAGGACTTCTGGCGCGTCACCCTCCGCTCGATCGTGTTCACGGCGGTCAACGTCGTCCTCACCATGGTGCTCGGCACCCTGGTCGGCCTGCTGCTGGCCCGCCTCGGCAAGCGGATGCGGCTGCTGCTGATGATCGGCCTGGTGCTCGCCTGGGCGATGCCGGTGGTCGCGGCGACCACCGTCTACCAGTGGCTGTTCGCCCAGCGCTTCGGCGTCGTCAACTGGGTGCTGGACAGGCTCGGCTGGCACTCCATGGCCGACTACAGCTGGACCAGCAGCCAGATGTCGACATTCTTCGTCGTCACGCTGCTGATCGTCTGGATGTCCATCCCGTTCGTCGCCATCAACCTGTACGCGGCCACCACCGTCATCTCCGCCGAGCTGTACGAGGCCGCGGCCCTCGACGGCGCGGGCGCGTGGAAGAGCTTCACCACGGTCACCCTGCCGGTCCTGCGGCCCTTCCTCTACGCCACGACGTTCCTCGAAGTCATCTGGATCTTCAAGGCGTTCGTGCAGGTCTACGTCATCAACGCGGGCGGCCCCGACCGGCTCACCGAGATCCTGCCCGTCTACGCCTACATCGAGGGCGTCGGCAACCAGCACTACGGCATGGGTGCCGCCATCGCCGTCCTGACCATCCTGATCCTGCTCGCCATCACCGCCTACTACCTGCGGATCGTGCTCAAGCAGGACGAAGAGGGGGAGCTGTGAAGCGCACGCTCTTCGGCCGCATCTGGCCCAACGTCACGGCCGCCGTCCTGTTCGTCGGCTGCGTCTTCCCCGTGTACTGGATGTTCTCCACGGCCTTCAAGCCGACCGGCGACATCATCTCCGAGAACCCCGTCTGGTTCCCCACCGACTTCACCTTCGAGCACTTCAGGACCGCGACGAGCGTCGACCACTTCTGGACCTATGTGTCCAACTCGCTGATCGTCACCAGCCTCGCGGTCGTCTTCTCCCTGATCATCGCGCTCGCCGGGTCCTTCGCCCTGGCCCGGATGCGGTTCAAGGGCCGGCGCGGCTTCATCGTCGGCTTCATGCTGGCCCAGATGGCACCCTGGGAGGTCATGGTCATCGCGATCTACCTGATCGTGCGGGACGCCTCCCTGCTGAACAGCCTGATCCCGCTGACCGTCTTCTACATGATGATGATCCTGCCGTTCACCATCCTGACGCTGCGCGGCTTCGTCGCCGCCGTGCCGAGGGAACTGGAGGAGGCGGCCATGGTCGACGGCTGCACCCGCGTCACCGCGTTCCGCAGGGTGATCCTGCCGCTGCTCGCGCCCGGCCTGATGTCGACCTCCATGTTCGGGTTCATCACCGCCTGGAACGAGTTCCCCCTCGTCCTGGTCATCAACAAGGAGGCCGAGTCCCAGACCCTGCCCCTGTGGGTGTCCAGCTTCCGCACCGCCTTCGGTGACGACTGGGGTGCCACGATGGCGGCCTCCTCCCTCTTCGCCGTCCCGATCCTGATCCTCTTCGTCTACCTCCAGCGCAAGGCCGTCAACGGCCTGACCGATGGCGCCGTGAAGGGATAACGCCACCCGATGACGACTTTCGCCAGCGATACCCTGACGCGGGACGCCCTCACCGTCCTCCAGCCCGGCTTCTCCGGCACCACTGCCCCCGACTGGCTGCTGCGCCGCCTCGGCGAGGGCCTCGCCTCCGTCGGCCTGTTCGGCCGCAACATCGCCTCGCCCGAGCAACTGGCTTCCCTCACCGCCCAGTTGCGCGCCGAGCGCGAGGACGTGCTCGTCGCGATCGACGAGGAGGGCGGTGACGTCACCCGCCTGGAGGTGCACACCGGCTCCTCCTTCCCCGGCAACCACGCCCTCGGCGCGATCGACGACGTGGAGCTGACCCGGGAGGTGGCCGCCGAACTGGGCCGCCGCCTCGCGGCCTGCGGCGTCAACCTCAACTGGGCCCCGTCGGCGGACGTGAACTCCAACCCGTCGAACCCGGTCATCGGCGTCCGTTCCTTCGGCGCCGACACCGCCCTGGCCGCCCGGCACACCGCGGCCTATGTCACCGGCCTGCAGTCGGCGGGTGTCGCGGCCTGCACCAAGCACTTCCCGGGCCACGGCGACACCGCCGTCGACTCCCACGAGGCGATGCCGCGCATCGACGCCGGCCTCGACGTCCTCGCGGAACGCGAACTGCCCCCGTTCCGGGCCGCCATCGCCGCCGGGACCCGGGCGGTCATGACCGCCCACATCCTGGTCCCGGCGCTGGACCCGGCCCGCCCGGCAACGTTGTCCCCGCGCATCCTCACCGACCTGCTGCGCGGCGAACTCGGCTACGACGGCCTGGTCGTCACCGACGGCATGGAGATGCGGGCCGTCGCCGCCACCTACGGCATCGAACGCGGCAGCGTCCTCGCCCTCGCGGCCGGTGTCGACGCCATCTGCGTGGGCGGCGGCCTGACCGACGAGGAGACGGTACGACGCCTGCGCGACGCGCTGGTCACCGCGGTCCGCACGGGCGAGCTCCCCGAGGAACGCCTGGCGGAGGCGGCCGCACGCGTCCGCTCCCTGGCCCGCTGGACGACCGCGACCCCGGCCGCGGAGGCGGCACCCCGCCCGGAGATCGGCCTGACGGCCGCCCGCCGAGCCCTGCGGGTGACGGCTCCCCGGCCGCACGAGCCCCTGGCCGAGGCCCCCTACGTGGCCGCCCTCACCCCGGTGGCCAACATCGCGGTGGGCGACGAGACCCCCTGGGGCGTGGCCGCCGAACTCCGTGAGCTCCTGCCGGGCACGGAGACGGCCACCTACACCGACGAGACCGCGGCCCGGGCGGCCCTGGAGGCAGCGGGCCCCCGCCGCATCGTCGCCGTCGTCCGCGACGAACACCGCCACCCCTGGATGTCCAAGACCCTGGACACCCTCCTCCACGAACGCCCCGACACGATCATCGTCGAAATGGGCGTCCCCCAGTCCCCGCCCAGAGGCGCCCTGCACATAGCGACGCACGGCGCGGCAAGGGTCTGCGGCCGGGCGGCGGCGGAGATCATCGCAGGGCGCCGGTAACGGCTACGACGACAAAGGCGCCGGTCCCCGTGGAAAAGGGGACCGGCGCCGTCACGCGCCCAAGGGGCGCGGGGCTGTATCGATCTGCGGCTCCGCCGCGTGGGCGCGACAAGCCACACACCACCCGCACTCCGAAGACCACAGCCCCGGCAGACGAGCCCGCTGCTAAATCCCCTGCCAATCAGGCTTGTTCGCATACGTGTGCCGGAAATAGTCCGCCAGCTTCAGCTTGGAAGCGGCCCCCTCGTCCACCACGACCGTCGCATGCGGATGCAACTGCAACGCCGACGCAGGACACACCGCGGCAACCGGCCCTTCCACGGTCGCGGCAACGGCATCGGCCTTGCCCTCACCCGTGGCCAGCAGCACCAGGTGCCGCGCCTCCAGAATCGTGCCGATCCCCTGAGTGATCACGTGATGCGGCACCTGCTCGATGTCACCGTCGAAGAACCGCGCGTTGTCCACCCGCGTCTGTTCCGTCAGCGTCTTGATCCGCGTCCGCGAGGCCAGCGACGAGCACGGTTCGTTGAAGCCGATGTGCCCGTCCGTCCCGATCCCCAGCAACTGCAGATCCACCCCGCCGGCCTCCGCCAGCGCCGCGTCGTACGCCGCGCACGCCGCCTGCACGTCCTCGGCCGTCCCGTCGGGCCCCATGAACGCGTCCATGCCGATCCCGAGCGGCTCCAGCACCTCTCGCCGCAGCACCGAGCGGTACGACTCCGGATGCTCGGCCGGCAGCCCCACGTACTCGTCGAGCTGCGCGATCCGCGCCCGCGAGGTGTCCACGGCACCGGACCGCACCTTCGCCGTGAGCGCCGAGTAGATGGGCAGCGGCGTCGAACCGGTGGCCACGCCGAGCAGGGCGTCGGGCTTGCGCCGCAGGAGCTGTGCCATGGCCTCGGCGATGAGCTCGCCGCCCGCCTGGGCGTCCGGAACGATGACTACTTCCACGCTGGGCCTGCCGATCTGGAGAGGGGGCTCAACCGGTGACTCAAACCGGTACCCGAGAGGGGCAATGTGGTTTAGACCAATCTAACAGAGGAGGGCCCCGCCTCCCAGGCGAACCAGTGCCGGACACGCACGGAGGGCGCGTGTCCGGCGGCGGACGTCTCAGGTCAGTGAACCTCCCGTCGCGTCCACCCAGCTCCCCGTCACCCACCGTCCGTCGTCCGAGGCGAGGAACGCCACCACGTCCGCGACGTCGGCCGGCTGCCCCACCCTGCCCAGCGCCGATATCGCCTCGGCCTGGGCCATGCCGCCCGCGGGGCCGTAGAGGAACTCGGCGGTGATGTCGGTGTCGATGAGCCCGGGCGCCACCGAGTTCACCGTGATGCCCCGCGGGCCGAGGATCTTGGACAGGTCCCGGGAGAAGACGTCCAGGGCGCCCTTCGTCATGGCGTAGGCGATGTTGTCCGGCATGACCGCGGTCCGGGCGAGCCCCGAGGAGATGTTGATGATCCGGCCCCCGTCCCGCAGCCGTGCCACCCCGTGCTTGACGACGAAGAACGGTCCCTTCACATTCACGGCGAAGACCCGGTCGTAGGCCTGCTCGTCGATCGCGTCGATCGGCGGGGTGTTCCCGATGCCCGCGTTGTTCACCAGGATGTCCAGGCCGTCCGCGTGCCGGTCGAACTCCTCCCACAGTGCCTCGGCGTCGCCCGGCACGCCCAGCTCCACGCCGATCGCGAACGCGGAGCCGCCCGCCGCCTCGATCGCGGCGACCGTCTCCTTCGCCGCCGTCTCGTTCCGGCCGTAGTGCACGGCGACCCGTGCGCCGTCGCGGCCCAGCCGCTCGGCGATGCCGCGTCCGATGCCCCTGCTCGCCCCCGTCACCAGAGCGGTCCTGCCTGCAAGTACGCCCATTCCGGCGCCCCCTCGTCATTTATCTAGTGGTCGCTACAGAAAGACCGTAGATCACGGCGGCGGCGTTTGTCTAGCGCCCGCTATAAAATGCACTCCATGGTGACCAGCGAGCAGACGAAGGCGCAGGCCGGGGCCTCGACGAAGCGCCGCGGCCGACCCCGTTCCTTCGATCGGGAGACCGCACTGGAGAAGGCGCTCCTCGCGTTCTGGGAGCGTGGTTACGAGGCCACCTCCGTCTCCGACCTCACCCGGGTGATGGACATCGGCGCCCCGAGCCTGTACGCGGCCTTCGGGGACAAGCGGTCCCTCTTCGAGGAGGTGGTCCGCGAGTACGGCACGAGGTACGGCTCCTTCACCGACCGGGCCCTCGCCGAGGAGCCCACCGCCCGCGCCGCCGTCGCCCGGATCCTGCGCGAGGCCGCCGCCGAGTACACCGACCCCGGGCACCCCTCCGGCTGCCTCGTCGTCCATGCGGCCACCAACTGCTCGACCCCGGAGGTGGAGGAGTCGCTGCGGGTCCGGCGCAATGCCAACATCGCCGCCATCGAGAGCCGTATCCGGGCGGACGTCGCCGCGGGCGAACTGCCCGCCGGAACCGATGCGGGCGCGCTCGCCCGGCACGCCGGCGCGATGATCCAGGGCATGTCCCAGCAGGCGCGCGACGGCGCGAGCCGTACGGAGCTTGAGGCACTCGCGGAAATTGCCCTGTCCATCTGGCCCCGCACATGAACCCACAAGCGTTAGGCTGCGTGGTGAATGCTGGGACGTCCGACCAACCGGAGTCCCGGACCGGAAGCGACAACAGCAAACATCCTCCACCGCATGGACACATCGAGTGGTCTAGTCCACAATGGTGAGCAGTCCATGTGCATGTGATACGAGGACGCAGGCTTCCGCCTTCCCCGCACAGGAGGGCGGACCGAGGAACCGGTGCTCTCTGCCCTGACTGCCCCGGCTCCTCATCCTTCGGCCGACGGGACCGCACACCCCCCGGCCGATATTGCTCCGGGCTGCGGTGCCGGGAGGGTTGAGGGTCCCTCTCAGGCGCCGCGGCCCGCGGGTGTCCCCGACGGCCCTTCCGAAACGGCGGCCGTATATTTCAGGGCCGTACAAACCGCCAGGTACGCTCACCCACGTGCCCTCCATGAACGAGCTGGTCCACCAGCACACCGCCCTCGACGAGTCCGACCTCGAGTGGCTCCATCTGCTGGTCTCGGAGTGGCAACTGCTCTCCGACCTCTCCTTCGCCGACCTCGTCCTGTGGGTCCCCACCAGCGACGGCACCCGCTATGTCTCCGTCGCCCAGATGCGGCCCAACACCGGCCCGACCTCCTACCAGGACGACATGGTGGGCCACCTGGTCCCGCGCGGCCGCCGCCCCATGCTGGACGCCGCCCTCGACGAGGGCCGGATCGTGCGCGAGGGCGACCCCGAATGGCGCGAGGAGGTCCCCGTCCGGGTCGAGTCGATCCCCGTACGACGGGACGGGCGCGTCCTCGGCGTCATCGCCCGCAACACCAACCTGCTCACCGTGCGCACCCCGAGCCGACTGGAGCTGACCTACCTCCAGAGCGCCTCCGACCTCGCGCAGATGATCGCGGCCGGCTCCTTCCCGTTCGCGAACCAGCAGGTCGACATGGACGCCTCGCCCCGCGTCGGCGACGGCCTCATCCGCCTCGACGCGGACGGCGTCGTCCAGTACGCCTCCCCGAACGCCCTGTCCGCCTACCACCGGCTCGGCCTCGCCGCCGACCTCGTCGGCCACCACCTGGGCAAGACCACCGCCGAACTCGCCCCGACCCACGGCCCGGTGGACGAGGCGCTGGCCAAGGTGGCCAGCGGATGGGCGCCCCGCGAGTTCGAGATCGAGTCCGACGACGGAGTGATCCAGTTCCGGGCGATCCCGCTCAAGCCCAAGGGCACCCGGATCGGCTCGCTCGTCCTGCTCCGCGACGTCACCGAACTGCGGCGCCGCGAACGCGAGTTGATCACCAAGGACGCGACCATCCGGGAGATCCACCACCGGGTGAAGAACAACCTCCAGACCGTGGCCGCCCTGCTGCGCCTGCAGGCCCGGCGCATCGAGTCCGACCGCGGGCGCGAGGCGCTCGAAGAGGCGGTACGCCGGGTCGGCTCGATCGCGATCGTCCATGAGACGCTGTCCCAGAACCTGGACGAGCGGGTCGAGTTCGACGAGATCGCCGACCGCGTCCTCGCCATGGTCGCCGAGATCTCGCCGGGCAAGGTCACCGGCCGGCGCACCGGCCGCTTCGGCATCCTGGACGCCGAGGTCGCCACCCCGCTGTCGATGGTCCTGACCGAAGTGCTGCAGAACGCCCTGGAGCACGGCTTCCGGCAGGGCGACACCGGCACCGTCGAGGTCTCCGCGGTCCGCGGCGGCACCTCCAAGGAGGCCCGCCTCCTCGTCACCGTCCAGGACGACGGCGTCGGCCTGCCCGAGGGCTTCGACCCGCACACCGCGGGCAACCTCGGCCTGCAGATCGTACGGACCCTGGTGGAGGGGGAGTTGGGCGGTACGTTCGACATGGTCCCGGCGCCGGAGCGCGGCACGCAGGTCATCCTGGACATCCCGGTGCGGGCGCAGAAGTAGCCGCCGAAGCGGATGCGGGCATCCGTGGACAGCAATGAGCCCCGGGCCGTCATCGGTCCGGGGCCAAAAGCTCATGCGATGGGGGTACCCCCATGCTCTTCAAGCTATGGGGGAGCATTGGGGGTACTGCGCGCTGCGGCTCGGGGGCGGGAGATGCGTACTCGCTGTACGCGCCGCCAAGCTCAGGCTGTTGCGGGGCGGGTGTGTCAGGCGGAGGCCTGACGGGCCCGGTTGCGGGCGGCGCGGCGCTTCATGGCGCGGCGCTCGTCCTCGCTGAGACCACCCCAGACGCCGGAGTCCTGACCGGACTCGAGCGCCCACTGCAGACACTGATCCATGACGGGGCAGCGACGGCAGACGGCCTTGGCTTCCTCGATCTGCAGCAGCGCAGGACCGGTGTTGCCGATGGGGAAGAAGAGCTCGGGGTCTTCCTCGCGGCAAACGGCGTTGTGACGCCAGTCCATGGCTGCTACCTCTCCTTGGTATTACGTGCAAGTTGCTTGTGAATGTGAACGCTTTCACGAATCCCTCAACAAGTGAAGGGCCGACCGACAGGTTGCCCTGGCGTGGTCCTGTGAATTGAAGAGGGGTTCCGGTGATCTCTGGAGCCGGTGTTGCGGGCTGTCCCGATCGCCACGTAGAGACTCGCAAACCTCAGCGGCGGATACAACCCCTTCCGGAAAGTTTTTTTTGATTCCTCGGTGTCGACTAGGTCACAGCCGTACTTCCATGGGGTGGATCCTGGCCTAAACGTTCGAGTGAAAGGACTTTAGCCTCTTCTGCTCACACAATCACACGCAGTGCACGGCGTACGCCTGTGAACGTCACGCTCGTACGCAGTCCCAGGTGGTCGCCGTCCATCTGCAGGGGCAGCGGCACCTTCGAATGCAAGGTGAACCGGTCCAGGTCGTGCAGTGAGACGGCATGCTTCCCATGAGGGCCACGCTCAGGGGACGAAGTGAGCAACTGGGTGCCATACCGGGCGACGGCGGTCGTCGTCATTCGGCTGAGACCGAGTACGTCGAGCCCCTTGTCGAACGAGGCTTTAGGCGACGCGTACATCGGGTGATTGCCCAGGAACGTCCACGGAGACGTGTTCGACACTATGGACAGCACCAGATCGGTCACCGGCTCGGCGTCCGCCCGCTCCAGCGTGATCGTCCCGTGCCGGCGGTGCGCCTCGCCGAAGAACTGGCGCAGGGCCTGGCGGACGTAGAGCGCGTGGGTGGATTTCCTGCCGCGCTCCCGCTGCTGCTCGACCCGGCCGACCACTCCGGCGTCGAAGCCGAGGCCCGCGTTGAAGGTGAACCAGCGCGAGGGCACCGCCTCGTCCTCGGTGCCGGGCGTTCCCGAGGTCAGTCCCAGGCCCACCGTGCGCTCGCTGCCCTCGCGCAGGGCGTCCAGCAGGGCGCCGGTGGCCTCCACGGCGTCGTTGGGCAGGCCCAGGGCGCGGGCGAAGACATTGGTGGAGCCGCCGGGGACCACCGCGAGGCCGGGCAGGTGCTCGGGGTCGGGTCCGGCGTGCAGCAGGCCGTTGACGACCTCGTTGACCGTGCCGTCGCCGCCCAGGGCCACGACCAGGTCGACGTCCTGGCTCTCCGCGGCCTGCCGACCCAGGTCGCGGGCGTGGCCGCGGTACTCGGTGGTGACCGCCTCGAGCTTCATCTCGCTCGCGAGCGCATGGATCAGGACATCGCGCGTACGTGCGCTTGTGGTGGTTGCCGCCGGATTGACCACGAGAAGTGCACGCATGGACTGCAGCGTACCTACTGGGTGGTACCGATCCCAGGCCGAGTAGGGATCTCGTAAGAGAATCAGTGCGTGAACCTCGCCACGGGCGCCCCCACCTGCCCCGGGGCGCACGCCCCGCGAGGGCTACCCTTCAGGGGTGAGTGCTGAGCAGAACCCCGCCCCGGAAGACGGACCCCGCCCGCGGCGGCTGACGTACGCGGCGGCGCTCGCCGCACTGGAGGGGCTCGCCCTGGTCGTGGGCGGCGTCTGGATTTTCGTCCTCGGCCTCATGGGCGACGCGGACGACCGTCAGCAGGCCGTCACCGGCGGTGTGACGCTCGTCGCGCTCGCGCTGCTGCCCCTGCTGGCCGCGCGCGGGCTGCTCGCCCGGCGCGGCTGGGCCCGCGGCCCCGCCGTCATCACCCAGATCATGGCGCTGCCCGTGGCCTACAACCTGCTCCAGGCCGACAGCATGGCCATCCCCGCCGGAATCGCCCTCGGCCTGGTGGCCGTCACCGCCCTGGTCCTCCTCATCAACGCCGAGACCACCCGGGCCCTCGGGATCCGGGGCCCCGGCAACGCACCGGAGTAGCGCCGCAGAGGCTGCGCCTCGCCAGACGCCTCCGCCCAGCCTGCGCGCCGACCGACGCCTTCCGCCGGACCGCTTCTCGGTCGGCGGCTTCCGTCGGATGGCTCCTCGACCGATGTCTCCCGCCGGGGGTGCTCGTCGGTCGGGTGGCGGCTTGTGCCGGGCTGCTTCTCGGTCGGTGGCTTTCGTCGGATGGCTCCTCGACCGATGTCTCCCGCCGGGGGGGCTCGTCGGTCGGGTGGCGGCTTGTGCCGGGCTGCGCCTCGGCCGGTGGCTTCCGTCGGGGTTGCTCGTTGGCGGGCGGCTTCCGCCGGGGTTGCTCGTCGGGCAATGGATCCGCGGGGCTCCTTCTCGGCCGGGCGGAGCCGTCGGTCAGTGGCCCCGCCGGGATGCTCTGCGGCCGGCGGTTCCCGCCGGGCCGCTTCTCGGTCGGCGGCGTGGCTCGTTCCGCTCCCCGTCCGGAGCGGCCGGCGTCACCTCAGCCGCAATCCCCATGGGCTGCGGCCTCGGCTCCGGCGGGCGGGATCGCCACGGGCTGCGGCCCGGCTCCGACGGCCGGAACCGCTGGCGCAGGGCCCGACCCACAACCCCCGCTTCCGCCGGGGCCGCTTGTCGATCGGCGGCTCCGGCGGCCTGCGTCGCGGCCCGCAGGTTCCGTCGGTCTGGCGGCGTGAGCCGTGGGTTGCGGTGGGCTACTCCTCCACCAGCAGCTTCTCCCGAAGTTGTGCGAGGGTGCGGGCCAGCAGGCGGGAGACGTGCATCTGCGAGATGCCGACCTCCTGCGCGATCTGCGACTGGGTCATGTTGCCGAAGAAGCGCAGCAGCAGGATCCGCTTCTCGCGCGGCGGCAGGTCCTCCAGCAGCGGCTTGAGGGACTCGCGGTACTCGACGCCCTCCAGCGCCTCGTCCTCCGCCCCGAGCGTGTCCGCCACGGCCGGCGACTCGTCGTCGGTGTCGGGGACGTCCAGGGACAGCGTGGAGTACGCGTTGGCGGACTCCAGGCCCTCCAGGACCTCCTCCTCCGAGATGGCCAGCTTCTCGGCCAGCTCATGGACCGTGGGGGAGCGGCCGTGCAGTTGGGAGAGCTCGGCCGTGGCCGTCGTCAGCGCCAGGCGCAGCTCCTGGAGCCGGCGCGGCACGCGCACCGCCCAGCCCTTGTCGCGGAAGTGCCGCTTGATCTCGCCGACCACCGTCGGAGTCGCGTACGTGGAGAACTCCACGCCGCGGTCCGGGTCGAAGCGGTCGACCGACTTGATCAGGCCGATGGTGGCGACCTGGGTGAGGTCGTCCAGCGGCTCGCCGCGGTTGCGGAACCGGCGCGCGAGATGCTCCACGAGCGGCAGGTGCATGCGGACCAGCTGGTTGCGCAGCTCCGCGTACTCCGGGCTGCCGTCCTTCAGCCCGCGCAGCTCGACGAACATGGCGCGCGCCCCGCTGCGGTCCTGAGAGGCGTGCTGCGTGGCCTGCCCGCTGTGCGCACCCAACGCATCGTCCCCGGCGTGTCGCTCGTGCTCGCTCATCGTCCCGCCCGTAGCCCTTCCCCGAGCCCCCGCCCCGGCCCGGACAGGGGAGGCCCCGATCCGTTCCGCCAAAGGCGTGGCCTGCACGGCACCCTGTCGATCCCGCCGCCCGTCGGCCGGGCCGCCGGCCTCGGCCGAGGCGCCGGAGTCGTCCTCCGGGTGCGGCCGGGCCTGCTCGGGGATGCCGTCGACGCCGTGCGCCATGCGCCGCGAACCGAGCGCCGAGTTCTCCCGCAGGTCCTCGGCGTCGCTCGGGCGGGGCGCACCCCCGCCCTCGGCGGGCAGCTCCCGTGTCCCGCGCTCTTCGTCCCGCACCGGCCCGTCCCCGTTCCTCACGCCGGCCCGGGTCCCGCGCCGCGCTGTTTGTAGAGGCTGATCGAAACGGTCTTGTCGTCGTCCACGGCGGAGGAGACCTTGCCCGCGAGCGCGGACAGCACGGTCCAGGCGAAGGTGTCCCGTGACGGTGCGTGACCGTCCGTGGTCGGAGCCGAGACCGTCACCTCCAGTGAGTCGTCGACGAGGCGGAAGACGCAACTGAGCACCGAGCCGGGCACGGCCTGCTGCAGCAGGATCGCGCAGGCCTCGTCCACCGCGATGCGAAGGTCCTCGATCTCGTCGAGGGTGAAGTCCAAACGGGCGGCGAGGCCGGCAGTCGCCGTACGCAGCACCGACAGGTAGGCACCCGCAGCCGGCAGCCGGACTTCCACGAAGTCCTGGGTCGCGGGCTCGCCTGCGATCTGGGACACCCTCACCTCCAAGGTGGTACAAGCGTTTCGGGGCCGGGGGTCGCCCCCCGGGTAACGCGATGTGTGGTTCAGCGGTGACGCTATCGCGCTCTCAACTTTCCTGTCCCCGGGACCCCAACCCCCTGCTGTCACTCATAGTAAACCTATGGATACGCTCCGTGGCTAGGGGTTTGCCGGGCCCAAATGGGAAGAGCGCGCGCCGGGTTGACGTACCCAGGCGTCAGACGGTCGAACCGTCCGGATCCCGAGTCGTGGCGGGCGCCACGAGGACATGGTCGACGAAGCACCAGCGCCAGGCCTCACCCGGCTCGAAGGTCCGCATGACCGGGTGGTCGGTGTCCTCGTGGTGCCGTGTCGCGTGCCGCCCCGGCGACGAGTCGCAGCAGCCGACGTGACCGCAGGTGAGACACAGCCGCAGCTGTACCGGGTGCGTCCCGTCCGCCAGGCACTCCGGGCAGGTCTCGGTCAGCGGCGGCGGCTCCGGGTGCGGCAGCGCGTCGGCGTGCGTGCACTGTTTCATGATTGCCAGGTTACGACGGCCGCGCGCGGGGCCGCGCGGAAAAACGAGGGTGGGCGAACGACGATGGACGAGGGCGGGCGAGACGCATGGACGTGATGCCGCTGCTGTTGCTGGTGGCGGGCAGCGCCGCGGTCGCCGCCGCCGCGAGACGCACCCCGGTGCCGGCACCCCTGCTGCTGGTCGCTGCCGGGCTGGCCGTGTCGTACCTGCCGGGAGTGCCCGACTACACCCTCGACCCGCACATCGTGCTGCCGCTCATCCTGCCGCCGCTGCTGCACACGGCCGCCACCGACAGCTCCTACCTCGACCTGCGGGCACAACTGCGGCCCGTCGCGCTCCTGTCCGTGGGCTACGTGCTCTTCGCGACCCTCGTCGTGGGCTGGGCCGCCTATCTGATCGTGCCCGGGCTGCCGCTGACCGCCGCCCTGGTGCTGGGCGCGGTGGTGGCACCGCCGGACGCGGTCGCGGCCACGGCCGTCGCACGCCGGGTGGGGCTGCCGTCCCGGATCACCACGATCCTCCAGGGCGAGTCCCTGGTGAACGACGCGACCGCGATCACCGCCTACCGGGTGGCGCTCGCGGCCGCGGTCGGCGAGGGCGCCACCTGGGCCGGCGGGATCGGCGAGTTCCTGCTCGCGGCGGTCGGCGGCATCGGGATCGGCCTGGTGCTGATGGTGCCGATCCAGTGGCTGCGCACGCACGTGAAGGAGGCGCTGTTCCGCAACACGCTCTCCCTGCTGATCCCGTTCGTCGCCTACGCGGTCGCCGAGCAGGTGCACGCCTCCGGAGTGCTCGCGGTCGTGGTGGTCGCGCTCTGGCTCGGCCACCGCGCGTGGGAGGTCGATTTCGCCACCCGCCTCCAGGAGGAGGCCGTGTGGAGGATGGTCGCCTTCGTCCTCGAATCGGCGGTCTTCGCGCTGATCGGCCTGCAACTGCCGGTGGTCCTCAAGGGCCTCGGGGAGTACGAGGGCGGCAGCGCCGCCTGGTACGCGGTCGCCGTCTTCCTCGTGGTCGTCGCCTCCCGGTTCGTGTGGGTCTACCCGGCGACCTTCCTGCCGCGCCTGCTGTCGGCGCGGATCCGGGAGCGCGAGGAGAACCCCACCTGGAAGGGGCCGTTCATCATCTCCTGGGCCGCGATGCGGGGCGTGGTGTCCCTCGCCATCGCCTTCTCCGTCCCGCTCACCGTCAACGGCGGCGAGGAGTTCCCCGAGCGCAATCTGATCCTCTTCCTGACCTTCACCACCGTCATCGGCACGCTGGTCGTCCAGGGCGTCACGCTGCCGTCGCTGATCCGCCTGCTGAAGCTGCCCGGGCGGGACGCGCAGGCCGAGACGCTCGCCGAGGCCAACGCCCAGGCGCAGGCCTCCCGGGCCGCCGAGCGGCGCCTGGAGGAACTCCTCTCCGACGAGCGCAACGCCCTGCCGCCGCCCCTCGCCGACCGCCTCCGCGCGGTCCTGGAGCGGCGCCGCAACGCCGTCTGGGAGCGGCTCGGACAGGTCAACCCGGTCACCGGCGAGACCGTCGACGACACCTACCGGCGGCTGTCCCGGGAGATGATCGGCGCCGAGCGGGAGGTCTTCGTCAGACTGCGCGACGGGCGCCACATCGACGACGAGATGCTGCGCACGCTGCTGCGCCGGCTGGACCTGGAGGAGGCGGCGGCGTACCGGGAGGCCGGGTAGGGGCTGCGTGCTGCGGGGCTCTGGGCCCCTGCTCAGGGGAACGGGCGGCCGGTGACGACGGCCGCGACCGTCGTCCCGCGCGCGAAGGCGCCCTCCGCGGCGAGGGCGACAAGTCCGTACAGCAACTTGGCGACATACAGCCGTTCCACGGGCAGGCCGTGGCGGTCCTCGAAGTCGTCGGCGAAGGCGTGGAGTTCCGGGGGCGTACGGGCGTAGCCGCCGAAGTGGAAGCGGTCGTCGAGCGACCAGGTGCCCCGAGGGCCGCCGAACGCCTCCTGCTGCAGAGCCTGTATGTCGGCGGTCAGGAAACCGCCCTTGAGCACCGGGACCCCCAGGACCCGCCCGCCTTGCCCGAGTCCGGCGGCCAGGCCGGCCAGGGTGCCGCCGGTGCCGCAGGCGAGCGCGACGACGTCGGCGTGGCCGCGCAGTTCGGTGCCGAGCGCCTGGCAGCCGCGTACGGCGGCGGCGTTGCTGCCCCCTTCCGGGACGACGTACGCCCCGCGCGCGTCCGCCGCGCGCAGGATCGCCGCCAACGTGTCCGGTTCGTTCTTGCGGCGATACGTCGACCTGTCGACGAAGTGCAGCCGCATGCCGTCCGCGGCGCACCGCGCGAGGGAGGGGTTCAGGGCGCGGCCGGCCAGTTCCTGCCCGCGGACCACCCCGACCGTGGACAGGCCGAGGAGACGGCCCGCCGCGGCCGTGGCGCGCAGGTGGTTGGAGTAGGCCCCGCCGAACGTGACGACCGGCCTGCCCGCCGCCGCGCCGAGGTTCGGCGCCAGCTTGCGCCACTTGTTGCCGATCAGCTCCGGGTGGATCAGATCGTCCCGCTTGAGCAGCAGACGCACACCGCGACGGGCGAACCGGTCGTCGACGAGTTCCTCCAGGGGCGAAGGAAGCCGCGGCCGAAGTACGTCGATGCTGCTCACGGTGACATTGTCGCGCGGGGTGAGGGCAGCGCCCCGAAGGGGCGCGGGGAACTGCGCGATCAGCCCCACCGCACCCGCACCTGTAGCCGGACCCGAACCCCCTAGTTCAGACGCTTCCGGATCCGTTCGCGCATCGACTTCATCGTGAAGCCCCGGGGGTCCACCTTCCCCGGCTGCCACTCCAGGTGGCCGATGACGGATCGCTCCGTCCACCCGTGGTGGCGACAAATCGCGGCGGAAGCGCGTTCGATCGCGTCCAGTTGGGCCGCCGGCCACGGGTCGACCCCGTCGCCGAGGTTCTCGCACTCGAAGCCGTAGAAGTGGCGGTTCCCGTCGGTGTTGGCCTCGTTGTCGGGGGGCAGGGCCCGCTCCGCGATGACGGCGCGCAGGACGTCGTCGTCGCCCAGACCCGCGTGGTTGGCACGGCCGTAGCCGACGAGGTGGATCCTGCCGTCCTTGGTGATGACGCCGTGGCACAGCGGGCCGGGCAGGCCGGCGTAGCCGTTGCGGCACACGTCCACGGTCCGCTTGCTGCCCTTGGTCACCGTGTGGTGGATCATCACGCCGTGGACCGGCCCCCACGGACCCTTGTGATTGCGGTTGTGATTCTTCCAGTCGCCGACCTCGACGACGGTGGCGCCCTCGGCCCGAAGTCTCGCCAGGAATCTGCTCGCCGACATGGGTGAGGCCACGGCCGCCTCCTCCGTGCTGTGCGTCGGCCGCCGTGCGCGGCCTCCTCGTACCGCTGCTTGTACCGAAACGGAATGATCGGGAATCGGGCGAGCGCACGGCCGGCGTGCAGTTTCGGCCAATCCGCGGAATGGGCGGCGACGGGCCGGAGCCCCTATGTGCCCAGCCCGCGGAAGATCCATTCCCGCTCTTTCGGGTAATAGCACCGACACGCTCCGTGAGAAAGGCTGGGCCGTGAAATCGATGCCCGGCGCAGACCGGCGCCGGAGCATGACCGGGAGGGCATTTCTTTATGTCGGTAGGCGAAGAGGTCCGCACAGAGCAGGGCAAGCCGCAGCAGAGCCTCGGCCCGGCCGCCGCGCGGAACCTGGCCACCACTACCAAGTCCGCACCCCAGATGCAGGAGATCAGCTCGCGCTGGCTGCTGCGCATGCTTCCGTGGGTGAACGTGCAGGGCGGCACGTACCGGGTGAACCGCCGCCTGACGTACGCCGTGGGGGACGGCCGCGTCACCTTCGTGAAGACCGGCGACCGCGTCGAGGTCATCCCCGCGGAGCTGGGCGAACTGCCCGCTCTGCGGTCGTACGAGGACGAGGAGGTCCTCGCCGAACTGGCCCGCCGCTGCCAGCAGCGCGAACTCGCCGCGGGCGAGGCGCTCGCCTCCTTCGGCAGTCCGGCCGACGAGGTGTACCTGCTGGCACACGGCAGGGTCGAGAAGATCGGCACGGGCCCGTACGGCGACGACGAGTCCCTCGGTGTCCTCGCCGACGGCGCCTACCTGGGGGACCAGGCGCTGACCGACGCGGACGCCATCTGGGAGTACACCGTCCGCACGGTCACCGCGTGCACCGTCCTCGTCCTGGCCCGCCAGGACGTCGAGCAGGTCGCGGAGCGCTCCGACAGCCTGCGCGAGCACCTGGAGCAACTGCGCGCGGTCCCCGCCCAGCGCACCAACAAGTACGGCGAGAAGGAGATCGACCTCGCGGCCGGCCACAGCGGCGAGCCGGACATCCCGCACACCTTCGTCGACTACGAGGCAAGGCCCCGCGAGTACGAACTGAGCGTCGCCCAGACCGTGCTGCGCATCCACTCGCGCGTGGCCGACCTGTACAACCAGCCGATGAACCAGACCGAGCAGCAGTTGCGGCTGACGGTCGAGGCGCTCAAGGAGCGCCAGGAGCACGAGCTGATCAACAACCGTGAGTTCGGCCTGCTGCACAACTGCGAGTACGACCAGCGGATCCAGCCGCACGACGGCGTGCCCAGCCCGGACGACCTGGACGAGCTGCTCAGCAGGCGCCGCGGCACCAAGCTGCTGCTCGCCCACCCGCGCGCGATCGCCGCGTTCGGCCGTGAGCTCAACAAGCGCGGGCTCGTCCCCGAGACGATCGACGTGGCCGGCAACCGCATCCCCACCTGGCGCGGGGTGCCGATCTACCCGTGCAACAAGATCCCGGTCACCGAGGCCCGTACCACCTCGATCATCGCGATGCGTACCGGCGAGGCGGAGCAGGGCGTCATCGGGCTCCAGCAGGCCGGCATCCCCGACGAGATCGAGCCGAGCCTGTCCGTGCGGTTCATGGGCATCAACGAACAGGCGATCATCAAGTACCTGGTGACGGCGTACTACTCGGCCGCGGTCCTCGTGCCGGATGCGCTCGGCGTCCTGGAGGACGTCGAGATCGGGCGCTGGCGGTGACGCTCCCCGCAGCCTGCGGTGTCCCCGCCCTCCGGGGCGGGTACACCCCTGGGGGTACACGACCGGCCGCAGCGCAGGCCACCGCCCGCCGACCCGACCAGGCGATCCGATGGGTGAGTTCATGACGGAGACGCAGCAACGCCCCGCCGGCCGACGGCGACCGGCCGCCCTGCCTCGCGAGGGGCCGAGGGCCGCCAGGACCGGCGCGGAGACCGGCCCCGGCCCGCTCGACGGGCACGAGGCGACCGCCATCCTGGAGCGTTCCAGGGCGGCCGTCGACCCCGAACTGCGCGCCGCCCTCGACTCGTTGCCCGGCTCCATGCGCCGCGTCTCGCTCTACCACTTCGGCTGGGAGCACGCCGACGGCACCCCGGCGGCGGGCAACGCGGGCAAGGCGATCCGGCCCGCGCTCGTCCTCGCCGCCGCCGAGGCGCTCGGCGGGCGCCCCGCGCGTGCGGCAGCCGTCCGGGCGGCCGCCGCGGTGGAACTGGTCCACAACTTCACGCTGCTGCACGACGACGTGATGGACCGCGACAGCACCCGACGCCACCGGCCCACCGCCTGGACCGTGTTCGGTGACGCCGACGCGATCCTCGCCGGGGACGCCCTCCAGGCACTGGCCCTGCGGCTGCTCGCCGAGGACCCGCACCCGGCGTCCGCGGCGGCCGCCGCCCGGCTCGCCGCCTGCGTCGTCGAACTGTGCGAGGGCCAGCACGCCGACACCGCCATGGAGAGCTGCCGCCCCGCGGAGATCTCCCTCGCCGAGGTGCTCGCCATGGCCGAGGCCAAGACGGGCGCGCTGCTGGGCTGCGCCTGCGCGCTGGGCGCGCTGTACGCGGGGGCCGCCGAGGAGGAGGTGGCGGCGATGGACGCGTTCGGCCGTGAGGCCGGGCTCGCCTTCCAGCTCATCGACGACGTCATCGGCATATGGGGGGACCCCCGGCACACCGGGAAACCGGCCGGCGCCGACCTGGCCGGGCGCAAGAAGTCGTTGCCGGTGGTCGCCGCGTTGGCCTCCGGCACGCCGGCCGCCGCGGAGCTGGCCGAGCTGTACGAAGTGCCGTACGGCGAGGGCGGCTTGACGCCGGAGGAGGAGACCGCCCGCACGGCGCTGGCGGTGGAGCGGGCCGGCGGACGCGACTGGGCGCAGGCCCAGGCCGCGGACCGGATGGCCCGTGCGATGCAGGAACTGGCGCGGGCGGTGCCCGACCCGGAGGAGGCGGGAGGCCTGCTGGCGCTGGCCGAGTTCGTCACCCGCCGCAGTACCTGACGCCCCGCCGCAGACCGCCGGAGGCGGCGCCCGTACGGCTCCTGACCCCGTACGGCCACCGCCCCCGGCCACGGGTCCCGCACATCCCCACGGTGTGCGGGGCCCGCTCCCACACTCACAATGTCCGGATCCCTCTCGGCACATCGTCTCCAACCCCCTTACGATCAAGTCAGGTTGAGGCGAAGGGGCAGGGCATGGGTGTGGTGATCCGGGCGGCCGGGGCGGAGGACCGGGAGCTGGTGGTGCGGCTTCTGGACGAGGCCTTCCAGGACGATCCGGTGAGCGGCTGGGTCTTTCCCGGTGCCGCGTACCGGCGGGCGACCCACCACCGGCTCATGGCGGCGTTCGCCGACATCGTGCTCGCGGAGGGGTGGATCGACCTGGCCGAGGACGGCTCGGCCTGCGCGCTGTGGCTGTCCGTGCCCGCCGGGGGCCACGACGCCGACGACGACGGTCCCGCGCAGCTCCGTGCCGCCGTCGACCCGGAGAACGAGCGGGTGGAGCTGATCGGCAGGCTGACCGCGGACATCCACCCCTCGGACCGCGCCCACGCCTACCTGTGGATGATCGGCGTGGACCCGGGCCGGCAGGGGGAGGGGCTCGGCACCGCGCTCATCACCTCGGTCCTCGACCGTTGTGACAGGGAGGGCCTGCCCGCCTATCTGGAGGCGAGCAGCGCCCGCAGCCGGGGCCTGTACGAGCGGCTCGGCTTCGAACTCCTCGACAGCCCCCTCGACCTGCCCGACGGCCCGCAGATGTGGCCGATGTGGCGAGAGCCGGCCGCATCCTGAACGAACGCCTCCGGCAGAGCGAACGCTTCCGGCAGAGCGAACGTCTCCGGCAGGGCGAACGCCTCCGATAGAGCGAACGCCTCCGGCAGAGCACTCACGCCTCCGGCACGATCGTCTCCACGACCCGCTCGATCAGCCCGTCCGGTACCGCGACCCCGGGCAGTACGCCCTCCAGGACGTCCGGCAGCGTCAGGTGCTCCAGGATCAGCCCGAGCATCGCGAGATAGAGCACCGCGACCGTCCCGTCGCCGCCGGGCAGGCCCATGTCCCGGTGGAACTCCATGCCCTCCTCCAGGTCCGCGCGCACCGACTTGGTGTAGGACGCGCGCAGTTCGGGGCGGCGAGTGGCCTCCAGGCGCATCTCCAGCAGGCCGAGATAGGCGTCGCGGTCGCGCGTGGCGCGGGCCATCAGGTCGTGCATGAACGCGGTGACCAGTGAGCGGTCCTTCGGGCGCCGCATCAGCCCGGCGAGCACCTCGGGGTCGGGCGCGAGCCGTTCGTGCAGTCGGGCGTCGATCTGGCGGAGCAGGTCGTCGCGGCCGGTGAAGTAGTTCGAGGCGGTGCCCACCGGCACCCCGGCCGCGGCGTCCACCGCGCGGAACGTCAGCCCGCGCGCCCCCTCGCGCGCGAGCACCGCGACCCCCGCGTCCACGAGCGCGGCCCGGCGCTCCGGATTCCTGGCCAATGCGGAATCTCCTCCCTCAGTTGCTGCGAGTCGGTGAAACACCCTTGCAACCACTACAAGTGAAGCACTACAAATGGAGTTGTTCACAGGTCACCCTACGGAAAGAGACCGGCTTGCGAAAGCTCACGTACTACGTCGCCTGCTCCATCGACGGCTTCATCGGCGACCCGAAGGGCGACGCCTCGTCGATGTACGCCTACCTCGACGACGAGTTCCTCGGCTGGCTCACCTCGGCCTACCCGGACACCCTCCCGGCCCAGGGCCGCGAGCAACTCGGCGTCAAGGACGCCGCGAACCCCAACTTCGACACGGTGATCCAGGGCCGGGCCAGCTACCAGCTCGCCCTCGACGCCGGCATCACCAGCCCGTACTCCCACCTGCGCGAGTACGTCGCCTCCCGCACCCTCGGCGCCTCCCCCGACCCGAACGTGACGGTGATCGAGGGCGACCTGGTCGCCCGGGTCCGGGAACTGAAGGCCGAGGAGAGCGACCTCGGCATCTGGCTCTGCGGCGGCTCACGGGTGGCGGGCGAACTCCTCGACGAGATCGACGAACTCGTCATCAAGACCTACCCGCAGGTCTACGGCACGGGCATGCCGATGTTCGGCACCGACTTCAGCGTCACGGACTTCACCCTGGAGGGGGTGCGCACCTTCGCCAACGGAGTGCTGGTGCGCACCTACGCACGAAAGCGCTGACCGGCCTACCCTGGGACCATGGGCAGCGACGCGCATGCCTGTCCCGTCTGCGGACAGTCCGTCGAAACGGTCGTCCGGCGTCACAAGACGCTGGGCGCCTGGGTCCCGCGCTGGGTGGCCGGCCCGTGCCGCAACCCCGACTGCGAGGCCTATGTGGAAGAAGGCTCCGAGGAGGAGTGCCGCGATCCACATCACCACCACGGGCACCATCCACGCCACAAGCACCCCGACCACCACGAGCGCGCAGAGGATCGAGGCGAGCCCGAAGGGCCGGGGGAGCCCGCGGAGAAAAATTCCTGAACCGCCGGCCCCCACCATGTCGAGAACGCCGATCCGGCTCCGACGTCCCCTGTGAGAGCCGCCCGACGGGTGGCGCGAACCGAAGGAGCCCAGTCATGAAGTACCTGGTCATGGTGCAGGGAACGCAGGCGGACTACGAGGCCATGCAGGGCCGGACCTCCGAGCACTCCCCGGCGGCCTGGACCGAGAAGGACATCCAGGCGATGTTCGCCTGGATGGGCGCGATCAACGACGACCTCGCCGAGTCCGGCGAACTGGTCGACGCCCAGGGGCTGACCGAGCCCGCGAAGGCCCGGCACGTCAGCCGCGGCGCGGACGGCAAGCCCGTGATCACCGACGGCCCGTACGGCGAGACCAAGGAGCTGCTGGCCGGCTACTGGGTCCTCGACTGCGCGAGCCTGGAACGGGTCACCGAGATCGCCGCCCGCGTGGCCCAGTGCCCCGTGCCCGCCGGGGCGCCCGAGTACCCGGTGGTGATCCGGCCCATCGGCGAAGGCGGCGGGGACGTCTGAACCCCGTGAGCGACACCGTCGAGGACCTGCTGCGCCGCCACGCGCCGCAGGTCCTCGGCGCACTCGTCCGCCGCTACGGCCATTTCGACGCCGCCGAGGACGCCGTACAGGAGGCGCTGCTCGCCGCCGCCGGGCAGTGGCCCTCGGCCGGGGTGCCGGACAACCCGCGCGGCTGGCTGATCAAGGTGGCCTCGCGCAAGCTGACCGACGCGCTGCGGGCGGACGACGCCCGGCGGGCGCGGGAGGAGAAGGCGGTGGCCCTCGGCGAGCGCCTGGCGTCCGGCGCGGACCGCGCTCCCCGCGAGGACGACACCCTCTCGCTGCTCTTCCTGTGCTGCCACCCCGACCTCACCCCGCCCGCCCAGGTCGCCCTCACCCTGCGCGCGGTCGGCGGCCTGACCACGGCCGAGATCGCCCGTGCGCACCTCGTCCCCGAGGCGACCATGGCCCAGCGGATCAGCCGCGCCAAGCAGAAGGTGCGCGGGGTGGGCTTCGGCTGCCCGGACAACTGGGCCGAGCGGCTGCCCGCCGTCCTGCAGACGCTGTACCTGATCTTCAACGAGGGCTATACGGCGACCTCGGGGCCGTCCCTCCAGCGGCGCGACCTCGCCGCCGAGGCGGTCCGGCTGACCCGCGCGGTCCACCGGCTGCTCCCGGACCACGGCGAGGTCACCGGCCTGCTCGCCCTCATGCTGCTCACCGACGCCCGCCGCGAGGCCCGCACCGGCCCGCACGGCGATCTCGTGCCCCTCGACGAACAGGACCGCGACCGCTGGGACAAGGCCGAGATCGAGGAGGGCGTGGCCCTGATCACCCACGCCCTCTCGCACGGTCCGGCCGGCCCCTACCAACTGCGCGCGGCCATCGCCGCCGTGCACGACGAGGCGCCGTCCGCCGAGGCCACCGACTGGCGCGAGATCCTCGGCCTCTACGACGTCCTGGTGGACCTCGTCCCCGGCCCCGTCGAACGCCTCAACCGTGCCGTCGCCGTGGCCATGGTCCACGGCCCCCAGGCGGGCCTGGCCGAACTGGACACCCTCGACGTCGACTTGGGCCACCGACTCGACGCCGTACGCGGACACCTCCTGGAGCGCGCCGGCTCCTACGACGAGGCCCGCGCCGCCTACGAGTCGGCGGCCGCGCAGACCATGAGCCTGCCCGAGCAGCGCTACCTGCTGGGGCGTGCGGCGCGGATCAGGCCGTAACGTGAAGCCATGACCGACCCCGTCCTGCACCTCACCGAGCGTTCCCTGTGGGAGGCGGCCCGCGCCAAGGGCACGTACGAGATCTCGACGCGCGGGAGGACCCTCCGGGAGGAGGGCTTCATCCACTGCTCCACCCGGGCCCAACTGCCGCGCACGGCGGCGGCGTTCTTCGCGGACCTGGACGATCTCGTCGTCCTGGTCGTGGATCCCGGGCGCCTCGGCGTCCCGCTGAAGTACGAGGCGGCAAAGCCCGGCGGCGAGGAGTTCCCGCACATCTACGGTCCGATCCCGGTCGAGGCGGTCGTGGCCGTGGAGCCGTGGCCGTGACCGAAGGGCGCCGCCGGTGGCGGTGGGCCGTGGCGGTGTGGGCGGCCGTCGTGATCCTGGGCGGCGGGCTCACGCTGTGGCTGCAGGACACGGACGAGCAGCCGGTACCGCACGGCGGTGCGGAGACCTTCGAGCCGCCATCAGTGGGCCCGGACTCCGACTGCCCCGGCCCCGGCCTCACCCCGTCCCCCCGCTCCGACGGGACGATCGTCCTGTGCGCCTACAGCACGGGCCGTTAGCGGCTGCCTGTCTCCGGGTTCCGCCCCGTCAGGCAGTACGCACCGCCGGCCGGATCGCGCATGACCGTCCAGTGCGAGCCGTGGGAAACCGTCTCCGCGCCCAGCTCCTCATGGCGGGCCCGGGTCGCCGCGATGTCCGCGCAGGCCAGGTCCAGATGGGCGGAGAGCGGGCGCTCGGTGCCGAGACGCTGGAGCAGGATACGGATGGGCAGCCCGGCCGGGGGTTCGACCACGTGGAACTCCGGCAGCGAGCCGGGGTGGGACGCCCATCCCGGCAACAGCGTGCTCCAGAACGCGACTTCGGCGTCGTAGAGCGAGGGCGGGATGTCCAGGCACACCTGGTCCAGCCGGGTTCCCCGCACCACGGGCGGCCGGGTCGCCTCCCCCTGCCAGGGCACGGCACAGAACAACTGCCCCGCGGGTGAACGAAGTACGGCCCACCCCTCGTGCTCGGCCGCCATACCGGCCCCGAGCCGCAGTGCCTCCTTCACGGATTCCGCTACGTCGTCCACGGCGAAGTCGAGATGCGCGCCGCCCTCACCCTCGGCGACGCCCTGGACCTTGACGCACGGGTCCCCCGAGTCGGGCAGCAGGGTCACGAACTCACCCTGATCACCACGGAGTTCGGAAAGCAGCGTCCCCGTGACCGCGGTCCAGAAGTCGCAGGCGGGGCCGAAGAGCGGGGCGGGGCGGTCGATGAAGGCGTACGTCCAGCGAAGGGTCATGCCGGGGATCGTAGGTCAGCCGGCCTGCATGAACCGCAGCATATTTCCCGCCGGGTCCCGGAACGCGCAGTCGCGCACGCCGTACGGCATGTCCGTCGGCTCCTGGATCACATCGGCGCCCGACTCCCGTACCCGCGCGAACAGGGCGTCGCAGTCGGGGGTGGTGAAGTTGACCCCGCGCAGCACACCCTTGGCGAGGAGGCGCGCCATCGCCTCCCGGTCGGCGGGGGAGATGTCGGGGTCGGCGGCGGGCGGCTCCAGCACGATGTCCACGTCGGGCTGGAGCGGCGAGCCGACGGTCACCCAGCGCATCCCCTCGTACGAGACGTCGTTGCGCACCTCCATGCCCAGGACGTCCACGTAGAAGGCGATCGCCTTGTCGTGGTCGTCGACGGCGAGGAAGCAGTTCTTGAGTTTGACGCCCGGATTGCTGTCCATGACAGCAGGCTAGGCCGCCACGACCGTTTCGGCAGCTACGACCGTTTCGGTCGGGTGAAGCGACGGGCCACGCAGGGCGGGATGGCCGCGCTGTCCGTGTGCTCGCGGGCCCGGTAGGCGCTCGGGGTCTCGCCGACCAGCTGGGTGAAGCGCGAGCTGAACGAGCCGAGCGATGTGCAGCCGACGGCCATGCAGACCTCCGTGACCGTGAGGTCCCCGCGGCGCAGCAGCGCCTTGGCGCGCTCGATGCGGCGGGTCATGAGGTAGCCGTACGGCGTCTCGCCGAACGCCTCGCGGAAGCTGCGCTGGAAGTGGCCCGGGGACATCAGGGCCGTGCGGGCAAGGGCCGTCACGTCGAGGGGCTCGGTGTACTCGCGGTCCATGCGGTCCCGCGCCTGCCGCAGCCGGACCAGGTCCTCGATGTTCACGGAGCCAGCATCGCACGCCACGCGGGGGTGATGAAGGCAGGTAGCGGAAAATATGCAGACCGGTCTATTGTCCTGCCCATGGGTGTCAAGGGCGAGGAGACGCGCTCCCGGCTGATCGCCGCCACGCGCGCACTGATCGAGGCGCGGGGCTACTTCGGCACGGGCCTGAACCAGGTGCTGGCCGAGAGCGGGGCGCCGCGCGGCTCCCTGTACTTCCACTTCCCCGCGGGCAAGGACCAGTTGGTGGCCGCGGCGCTGACGGAGAGCGGCCAGGAGGTCGGCGACCTGATCGCGTCCCTCGGTGCCGACCGGCTGTCCGCGCTGGAGATCGTCCGTCGGCTGCTCGACGTCTTCGCCGAGCGGATGGAGGCATCCGACTACGACAAGGGCTGCCCGCTGGCGACTGTGGCGCTCGAAGTGGCGGGTGGCAACGAGGTGTTGCGCGGCGTCTGCGCCGAGGCGTACGGGCGCTGGCAGCAGGCGCTGGCCGACTGTCTGACCGCGGAGGGGCACTCCGCCGCCTCGGCCGAGGCGCGCGCGAGTGCGGTGCTCGCGCAGGTGGAGGGGGCGCTGCTGCTGGCCAGGGTGCAGCGCAGCCGCCTGCCGCTCGAACAGGCGGCGCGGGCGGCGGAGTTGCTGCTCGCGGAGTGATCGGGGCTTGCCCCATGACCTAAAAATATGCAGACCGGTCTACTTTTTCGGAGGTTCTCATGAGCTCCACCCTGGTCCTCGGTGCCACCGGCTTCACCGGCCGCTGGCTTCTGCTCGCCCTGCTCGGCCGGGGCGTGCCGGTCGCCGCGGCGGTACGCGGCGGGAGCGCGCGCGACGCGGGACTGCGGCGCTGGCTGCGCGACCACGGCGCGGACGACCGCGCCCTCGTCACCGTGGCCGCCGACATCACCCGCCCCTGCCTCGGACTCACCCCGGCCGACGAGGAGTTGCTCGGCGACGTCCGCGACGTGTTCAACACCGCCGCGCTCTACCGCTTCGGCCTGACCGCCGAGGAGGCCCGCCCGGTCAACGCGGACGGCGCCCGCAACGTAGTGCACTGGTCGGCGACGCGCCCGCGCCTGCGCAGGCTCGTGCATCTGTCCGGCTACCGGGTCAGCCAGGAGGCCCGGCTCGACGGGCCGCGTCTCTACGCGGAGTTGGGCGCCTACGAGGCGTCCAAGACGGAGGGCGACGCGGCGGTACGCCTCACCGCGCCGCAGCTCGGCGTGCCGCTGACGGTGGTCAACCCCAGCTCGGTGATCGGGCATTCGGCCACCGGCGAGGCGGGGCAGTACATCGGCCTGGCGGGCATCGTCGAGCAGTTGTGGACGGGCCGACTGCCCGCGCTGCCCGGCAGCCGCCGTACGTTCGTCCCGGTCGTCACCGTCGACTACCTGGCCGAATTCCTGGCGTCCGTAACGGAGTTGGACCAGGACCCCGTCCACCGGCACTGGGTGCTCGACCCCGCGACCCCCTGCCTGCCGGACCTGGTCGCACTCCTCGCGGACCACCTCGGCGTCAGGGCACCGCGCCTCACCCTCCCCGTGGGCCTGATCCGCCGCCTGCCCCGGACCCTGACCGGGGCGGACCCGGAGACGCTCGGCTTCCTCTCCGAGGAGCGCTACGACACCGGATCCGCCGACCGCCTGGCCCGCGCAGCCGGCCTGCGCCACCCTCCGGTGGAGCAGGCGCTGCGACACTGGGCGTCCCGCCTGGTGGCGGACGAATTCGGGCGTGCAGCCTAGACGTTCGGGACCTTCAGCTTGTCCCAAGTCGTCTTGCCGGGCGGCCACTTGGCCTCTGCGCCGGTGAAGCCGCACTTGCGCTGCCAGGCCTCGTAGCTCTCGATGTCCGCGGGGCCGAGCGTGGGGCCGGGGCCGACCGTGTAGCGGCCGCAGCCGACGGCGACGAGCCGCTTGCCCATGGCGGTGAAGATCGGCGACTTCTTGCCCAGCGCGGGCTTGCCGTCCTTGAGGAAGAAGGCGGCGCCGGGATACGGCTCCACCTTCGGCCTGGCCGGACCGCCCCCGGTGCCGGGCTTCGTCTCGGTGCCCCCGGGCCGGGGCGCACCCTTCTGCACCCACGCGTACAGCGCCTTGCCCGGGCAGGCGGTCGCGTGTCCGTCGCGGTGGCCCTTGATCTCGTTGCCGGCGCCGTGCTTGCGCAGCAGCTCGATGCCGTCGCGGATCGCGGAGAGCATGGCGTCCGTGGGTTGGGTCAGGCCCTCGCTGCCGACGAGGCCGATGATGGCGTAGTGGCCCCTGTTGAGCTCCTGGTTGCCGTTGGCGCCGGTACGGCGGCGGAGGCCGCGGCCCTCCAGCAGGTAGCCGTGCGGGCAGGCGCCGTAGTTGTAGGCGATGTCGGAGTAGTTCTCCACCGTGTTCGCCAGGTGCGACTTGCGGATCTGCTGCCAGTGGTCGACGCACAGGTCGTGGTGGGCGAGGAGGTTCTTGGAGACGGGTGAGCCCGCGTAGTGCACCTTGACGCCCTTGGTGGACGTCTGGGTCGGCGCGGCGGATGTGGGCCAGCCGAGCTGGCTCCTGGTGACGAGTTTCATGATTCCCCCTGTTCACGCGCTCCAGCGCACTGGTCCGGGCGCCGAAGGCAAGGGAAAAGTACCGAATTTGACGGTCGCGGAGCATGCGTTTTCCGTATCGATCCGGGCGACTGTCCCCAGACGGGTCTGAGCATGCGTACTCATGTCCGAACCCGTCCGCCGGGCCATCGTGGAGAACACACCGACCACGGAACCGTCCGAGGAGCCCGCGATGACGCACGACGCCCACCCCCGCCGCCTTCCGCGCCTGCGCCGGCTGTCGGCGCTCGCCACGGGCACCTGGCTCGGCCGCGGCTACCTGGCCGTCTTCGGCGCCTCCGTCCCGGCGGTGTTCCTCTTCCCGGACAGCCCCGTCGCCGCCGCCCCGATGCTGCTCACGGCACCCTGGTCCTTCTTCGCCATGGCCCTGCCCTTCGGCCCCGGCACCGACGGCGGAGGCGCGGCCCAGGTGCTCGCCCTCACCTTCACCGCCGCATGGCTCCTGCTGGCCGCCTTCGTGAACGCGGCCGTGCTCGGCGCCCTCACCGCGAGGCAGGGCGCCGCCGCGCTCGGCACCCGCACCGCCGGCCCACGGCCGCACAGGCTCCGGGACCTGCTCGCTCCCGCCGTCGACAACTGGCTCGCACGCGGATACCTCGCCGTGGTCGCCGCGGCCCTGGGCTTCTGCTTCTACGCCGTCCACCTGTCGCCGGACCCCGGCTTCGCGGGCATCTGGCCCCTCATGACCACGGCCCCCTTCAGCCTCCTCGCCGTCCTGGCCATGCCCACCGGCGACTCCTGGCTCACCTCCCTGATCTTCTTCACCGGCACCGCCGCAGCCGGCCTCCTCAACGCCGTCCTGCTCGGCCGCCTCGCCCGCAGGGTGGGCACCGGGGAGCCCCATCCGGCGGCCTGACGGGTTGGTTGCCGTACCCGTGCAACTCCTGCGCGCCACCGGACACAAACAAGGTGAGGCCATGGCGCAGGGGGAGGGGCGGGCGTGAGGAGACCGATGGACGACCCACGTGGGTTCGAAGAGGTCTATCGGCGTACGTATCTGCCCGTCCTGAGATTCCTGCGCCGGCGCCTGCCTCCCGCCGCGGCCGAGGATGCCGCGGCGGAGGTGTTTCTGGTGGCTTGGCGTCACCGGCACGAGATTCGGGGCGACGAACTGCCGTGGCTGTACGGCGTCGCCCGCCGCGTGGCGGCCAACGCGTTGGCGGGCCCGGGACCGTGCCGACCGGCTGGGCGACCGGATACGCGCGGACTACGAGGACGGAGCCGAACCCGCGGCCGAGGAGGCGGTCCTGCTGAGGCTGGGGGCGCAAGGCGTGCTGGACCGGCTCCCGGCGCAGGAGCAGGAAGTGCTGCTCCTGGTGGCCTGGGACGGGCTGAGCGCCCGCGACACGGCGAAGGTCCTCGGCTGCAGCGCAGGGGCCTTCAAGGTCCGCCTGCATCGGGCCCGCCGCATGCTGGAGGCGGCGGTGGCCGAGGACGGGGCTCAGCTACCCGAGGTGGGACTGCCGGTGGACGGGAGGACGCGGTGAGGGGAGATCTCAGGAAGGTGCGAGCGCTCATGCCTCCCGATCCGGAGGCCGGGTTCGCACGCGACGGCGTCCTTCCGGACCGCGCCGAGCGTGAGTTGGCAGCGCTGCTGGCCACAGAGGATCCGAAACCGCGATCGCCCAAGGGCATGCCGCGCCGGAGCATTCTTCTGGCGGGCGGTGCGGTGGCCTCGGCGACCGCTGTGGCCGCCTCGGGAGAAGTGGGCCGGCTGCTGGGCGCGTCGGGCGGGGAGGCTGCGGCCGCGACGACGCAGCCGGTACTGGTGCTGCGCCGCATCGCCGGCAGGTCCTCGCACGACGTGCTGACAGAACTCGCCGACAAGGTGGGCAAGCTCGCTCCCGAGACCGTGCAGGGCCCGTACCTCTACACCAAGAGCTGGGGTTGGTGGCTGAACTCGGCCGGAGATGTACCCGGCGGGGTCGCCAACGCCGCCGTGCCGACGGTGACGGAGCAGTGGATCAGGACGTCGGACGGCTCCGGCCGCGAGCGTCGCCGGTACGGCAGGCCGTACTTCCCCAACCCGGATCAGGAACGGGACGCCCGCGAGGCGGCTTTGATCGAGGGCAAGGGCGTAGAGGACAAGACCTACGGGACCGGGCATTTCACCCCGTACCCCGAATGGCAGCAGCTCATCCCCTTCTCGACCGACCCTGACCGGCTCCTCGCCCAGATGAAGCAGGTCAACTGGGAGGCCGGGCGATTGATCTACGGCGTCTCGGCCATGCTCAACGCAGCCCAACTGACTTCCGGCGTCGTAGCTCCGGAGCTACGCGCGGCAGCCCTCCGAGTCCTCGCCAAGTGCACGGACGTCACGGTGACCACCACAACGACCTGGCAGGGACAGCAGGCGCTAGCCGTCACCCAGGAAGGCAGGCACAAGAACGCCACCTTCCGCGACTCCCTGCTCATCGACCCGACGGACGGCTATCCCATGGGCCACGAGGACGCCCTGCTCGGCGATCCACTGGCCCTGAACATCGCGGTTCCAGGAACGCTGTCGGTGAACGAGACCCTGGCCCGCGGCACGGTGAAGGACACCAGGAGCAGGATCTGACCCACTCCTCCGACGCACTTCCCCACAGAAAGAAGACCGCACCCGGACCGTCACGGACGCCATGTTCGGCGGCCTGCGGGCCGGGTGCGGGCAGGTAGGCGATGTGACCCGCGAAACAGCAGGTCAGAAGGCCTCGCCATGGATCAGGCCTTCTTGGTCTCCTAGTAATGGGCCGGGTCGGTGACCTGCGGGGATGTTTCCTGTGGGGCGCTGACCTGGCCTTTTGGTGATTGGTGGCGATGGGGTGCGACGGTCCTGATCGGGTGTTCTGCGGACTGTGTGCGGACTGGGCCGGGACTGATGCGATATCACTGAGCGTTTTCATTGCGGCCACTGATCAGGCGACGGGGGCGATGTGAGGTCGGGGTGCGCAACGGACAGGGCTCCCGTGCTGCTGAGTTGGGACTTCGAACACTCCCCTGGGCGAGGCAACCATGATCACGACCTACAGCTTGAGTACTCGAAGCCGAAAACGGCCGCGTGTGAGCGTTGGACGTAGCTGGCGGCGGACGTTGGGAGGAGCTCTCGACGAAGGTTCCTACGTGGCGGGCCAACCACCGCTTGATTATCCGGATAATCCGATCCGGGCCCTGGCGAGCGCGTGGCAGACTGGGCGGATGGACGCAGGTGATATCCCGTGGCAGTTGGGCGCACAAGTTTCACCCACGAGCCCAGGGGCAAAGGTCAGCTTCGCAGCTCTACGCGAATTGAGTCGCGAGGATGCCGAGCAGGCGCAAGAGTCGAGCAGGTTTCTCGAGCGACTCGCGGCTGCGACCGGATACGCCCAGCTCGTCGATGCATATCAGCAGCTTGACAAAGCTCTCAAGCGCCAGTCGACTCCCGAGCGACGTGCGATCGAGATGAATTCGGCTGCACGGGCCCTCGGCGCTATCGCTGCAGACTTTTCGGACGGGCTGAGGCGATCAGCTGAGCAGGACTTCGGAGAGGCAAGCGAGCAGTTCGCCCAGATCGAGGCTGCGATCTCCGAGGAAACCGCTCGTCCGCCGTTTCGGCTCCTGATAGCCGTCGGTTCGCTCAATGCCGGCCCGTTCATTGCGTTGGGCGGGGGCATCGGCATCGAATCCGAAGCGCTCAGCCAGCTTGCCGTCGCAGTAGACGGAGTTGGTCCCGGATTGGACCTGATGGCATCGCTCTTCAGCGGTGTCGTCATCGCACAGCGGCTCATCGGTCGCCAGCTTCAGACATACGCATCACTCATCAACAACCACTCCCTCCGCCTGCGCCAGCTTGCCGCAGAGGTCCCTGACGGTAACGCGTGCCTGTTCCGGTGGAGATCTATGGAAGGGGAAGCTGGCAGCAAGCGAAAGATGACCATGGATATCGTGGCATTGCCTCTAGATAAAGGCGTCCTTCTACATCGCGCACTGTCGTTCACCCAACAGTTTCTGAAATCGTCCTCGGGCTCACAAATCCGCTCAGCTCCTCCGCCTGCATCGGACCCCCGACCGCCTCTAGCGGCGCAAGTTGTCGATCCGGTGGGCGTTGGCGATGAGGGCTCGTCCCCACCTGCTCAGGAGGCCAAGGAGTTTGACGATCAAGCCCAGGACCTCGATGCGCTCGCAAAGCACGCCACAGAGTTCTCCGATGAGCTAGAAAGAGCGTGGTCGACGGCGATGGACCGGGCCCTTCTGACGGAAGCTCAGCAAGAGACCCAGGCGCGCTACGCAAGCCTCCTGTCAGCAGTCCAGAGGCGCGCGAGTTCCTATGACCGAGCCCTTCAAAAGGCCGGAGTCGATCCCGGCCTTCCCGCCTTCCCGACGCCACCTCACGAGGCGGCGCGCTACAGCTACAACAGTGATCGGGAACAGTGCGTGCTGCAGGCACGCCTTGCAGAGATCGAGGCGGTTACCCTGCTGCTTGGTGCCGTTGTCGCCATGCGCGAGCCGTCAGCACGGCGGACCTTCTCCAAGGGGCGCGCTGCCAAAACCGAAACGTGGTGGGAAGCTGGAGCCTTCTCCCTCGTGCGCGAGCGGGCCGCCCATCTCCTACGCGTTAGCAGGAACACAGCTGCACTCCTAGATGGTGCCCCAGAGGCCCGCTCGCCATCGATGGCGACGGCATTCGATCAGATGAGGTTGGCGACCATCGCATATGGTCGAGGCGATATGGAAGCCTCCGTGATGCACGTGCGGCTGGCCCTTTTCCACCGCGCCGCAACTGAGCGGGATGACGTACCGGACGACCTCCTGGAGCGGCTGGCGCGATATGTGCCACGTGCAGATCACGCGAATGCGCTTCGTCTCGTTGAAGTCGCCGCTCAACGAACAGCCAAGGGCGTGCTTCCGGAGGTCGCTGTGACGGCCCTCGTCGCACCTCTCGCGCTTTCTGTTCTCGGCGAGCTTCTGCGTGCACCGCAGGTCTTTGCGGACGCCCTGTCGGAAGGAGGGAGTGAAGATGGCAAAGAAGCCTGACCTGGACGCATTCGGACTCCTCAAGGCACAGGGACGCCGGGTGATCCGGTTTGGGCCGGTGGATGTGTCTACGGCGTTCACTGATGGGCAGGTCAACGTTGCAAGGAACACCGGAAATGATGCTCGGGTAAAGCTCGACCTTGAGCGTAGCGCAGCAACTCCGGACTACTTTGCCGGTCTCGGCGTGGCGGTGGAGCAGGAGGGCACAGTCATTCCGCGATTCACGGGAACCGTGGCGGCCGCCGAGCCGTATGCCGACGGAGTCTCCGTGCAGGCGCTCGGAGTGCTTTCGCTGTCCGAGGCAGTCCTAAACACGTTTACATATCGTGGATTCAATGGCCCTGAGCTTATTTATACTCTGGCTCGCTCCGGAGGAATGCGCGATGATCAACTTAGAATCGAAGGACTCGCCGCCTTGCCGCGAGAAACCTTCGAAGTGGTCGTGCCGGTCAGCGGCATTATCGTGGAGAAGCCTACAGATTTCGCGGGGGTACATTTCATTCCCCCAGACACCGCATCACGAATCCTCGCGGGCCTCGACACTTCAGACGGTAAATACAACGGCTTTGATGCACAGGCATATGCGCTCGCGCTCGTCACGACGACGCTCGCCTTGACCGCAGAGGAACGGGGTGTCGCGGCCATCGATTTTGCGCTTGCCTGGCTGACCACCTACCTCCGCTACGGCCATGCCACACTGCCGTCAGGTGAGACGCTCCACTTCAGCAGGAAGGACTCGCTCGCCCGCCTGGCCAGGCAAGACTGGGTGGCCATACGAGGCATGCAAACCGGCCGGTTCTGGCTTCGTCGGCCCGGACTACTTCCGCAGCCGCGCTCTGTTCCTCTCACGCCTGATGGCAGAAGATTCCATGCTGATGTCCCAAGGCTGACACTGCAGGAGCGTCTTGCGTTTCTCGCCCTCGCTCGTGCCGCAAATGAATCCGATCTGCTCGCCCGTGTGCTCGCCCTGTTCGAAGCGATCGAGTTCTATGCCAGTGGAACAGCAGTCGAGCGCATGTTTGCACAGGTGGAACTCGATGCGATCAAGGCGGGCATTCCGACCACTCTGAAGCCGGAGCAGAAGGACCGAATCAACGACTTTGTTGCCAATCTCAATAGTCCACCGTTGCGGCGGCAGTTGATGAAGGCGCTAGACGTGGACGGCGTCACTTACACGCCTGACGAAATAAAAATGCTCTGGCAGCTTCGCAAACTGCGCAACGACGTTGTGCATGGGAAGAGCAAGGAGATGCCGAAGGCCGAGGACGTCGAGTACGCCACGAGCATCGTCGCGCGCATGCTGGTCTACCGGGCCGCGCGGCGTCGGCGGGAGGAGAGCTGAGGCGGTTCACGCCACCGATACTGATCAAGCCGATGCTGGAACGGTGAAGCGCTCCCGGCCTGCTGCTGGCCGGTACAGCCAGAGACAGAAAGCTGATCACACGCCGGAGGCTAGTGGTCAGCGGTACGTTCGATTTCGATGGCCAGAGCCCCCAGGGCTTCCTTCTTGGGCGGGTAGATGGCTCGGATGTTGTTGAGCTGCTGTTCGCGAGTAGCGGTTGGATTGATGTTGGCCGGTCCCTCGCCGTCGAGCAGGGCTTCGAAATTGGCGTATTCGGTCACCCGCTTGACGTTCACCCTGCAGGTTTCGTCCGTGCCCTTGACGCGGAAGCGGATGATGTCGCCTGCACCGAGATCGGTGAGGTGCGGGTATTTCACCCGCACCTCGATGGTCTTGGTGCCTGCGGCGACGAGGTCGAAGTACTGGCGGTAGAGGTTGAGTTCGTGCATGCGGGCGGTGGTGTCGGTCATGGGGCGGGAACGCTCCTGGTGGCTGGTGCGGTCATCATGCGGCCGATCTCGGCGGCCGAGTACGCGCGGAAGAAGTGGCGGGGGTCGGACAGCAAGGTATCGGTCGTGGCCAGCAGCTGCTCGGCGTACTCCGCGATGGTGCCGGGCCACTGCCGGGTGTCGAGCATCCAGTCGTCCGCACCCTCGGGCAGGGGAGCGCGGCCCTCGCGGATCAGCGACTTGGACAGCTTGGCGCCGGTGTCGGTGACGACCTGCGGGCAGAACAGGCGGGCGGGGAGCTGGGCGCGGGTGAGGCCGACCGCTTGGAGGGCTTCGTCGACCAAGTGGGAGCCGAAGACCCAGTCGCCGCCCTTGACCATGACGTGCAGCGTGCCGTGGGGGTTGGACACGGAGAGTTCCTTGACCGCATTGCGGTACAGGGTGGCCAGGTCGAGGTAGGCGCCTCCGGTTGGGGTGATGGTCGCCTGGTAGGGGCCGTGGTGGAGGCATACGGCAGCGACTTGCGCGGTCTCGCGGTCGGTGAGGTGGACTCGGATGCGTTCGGCGTGCTTCTCGGCCCAGCCGCAGCCGGGGTGTGGGCAAGGGACGCGTAGGTGCGGGTTGCCGGTCGAGGGGGCGAGCCACCAGCGGGCGGCGTCGAGGCGGGGCAGGAGGCGGAGCCAGGTGCGGCGGAAGTGCTCGCCGGCCTGCTGCTGGCTGTAGGTCTCGATCCGGTGAGGGATGCCCAGGTGCCGAGAAAGCGCGGTGAACAGGGGCTGGTAGAGGGCGGTGACGAGGTCGGTCAGAGCCTCGTGGCCGAGGGCCTGGGCGTAGGCGCGTTGGTATCGGTGACCACTGACCGGGTCGGTGGTCAGTTCGTAGGGGGCGTTGTCGAGAGCGCTGAACAGGACTTCGGTGGGGCTGCCGAAGCGGTCACGGAGGCGCGCGGCCATGGCGAAGGCCAGGGACTGCACGAGTGAGGTGCCGATGTGCGGGGCGCCGTTGATTTGGGTGCCGACGACCAACACGATCCGCTCGGGTGGAGTGGCCAGGATGCGTGGGGTCAGAACGTCCTCGGTGTGGTGGAGGGCGTTGGCCAGGACTGTGTTTGGTGAGACGGGGTGGGGCGTCACGGGATGTCCCCCTGGGGTGGGTTGGGGTTCACTCGGATCGGGTGTGGCCGAAGAGGAGGCGCTGGAGGAGCGTGGCGCGGTCCAGGTAGGAGTCGATCTCCGCAGGTGCGGCGCTGCGGGAGAGTGGGTCGAGGCCGAGGACGAGGGCCACCGGGGTTCCTTGGCCGAGCAGCAGAGTCCAGGGGCGGCCGGTGGGGATGCGTTTGCGGTACGGGGTGCCGTCGAAGCGCAGGGCCACTTCAGCCGGGGCGATCAGATGCAGGCGTGGCCCGATGTCCGGCGGGGGTGTGGTGGCGGGGCCGAGGTGTAGCGCTTCGGCAACGGCGCGCATGCGTTGCTCGATGACGGCCGGCGTCTCGTAGCAGCTGTGGGGCGGTTGGGGCACTAGAAGGAGGCAGCACAGAGTGGCGCCGGTCGGAGTGGTGTCCAACCACGTGGTGGTGGCCAGGGAGGCGATCAAACCGGCGGAAGGCGCGAAGGGCTCGGTGCGGGCAGGCGTCAGCATGTGGGCACCGCGCTGTGGTGGAAGGTGGCCCAGACGTACTTGCCGGGGCCATGGCGTTTCTCGACGCCCCAGTGGTCGGCGACGGCAGAGACCAGCAGGAGGCCGCGGCCGTCGTCGGTGGTGCTCCGTGGCTCCTGCTTGGTGGGTGTGCCGTTGCCGCCGTCGTGCACCTCGATGCGCAGCACGGTGGTGTGCAGTTCGACTCGTACGAGGACCTGACCGCCTGCGGGAGCTCCGTGCAGGACGGCGTTGGTGGCGAGTTCGGAGGTGCACAGCCGGATGTCGTCGAGGCGTTCGGTCCGGCCCCATTGGGTAAGGGTCCCGGCGACGAAGGAGCGGGCGGCGCCTGGGGTGGTCCGGCGCCGGTCGAAGAGCATCGTTTCGTGCTCGACGGCGCCGTCGAGGGCTTGGTCCGGTGCGAGGGTGTCCGGCTCGTCGGGCAGTCTGCTGGGCATGGCCAACAGCCAACCGCCGTCGCTCGTTTGGGTCGGGAGCCAGCGTGAGGGCCATGCGGGGGGCCACTATGGGGGCCAGAGTTCGCATGTTCCTGGGAGATGGGATGGGTGACACGGGGATCGGTGCGTTGCTCATCCGGTTGCGCACTGGGCGTGGTTGGACCCAGCAGCGGGTGGCCGACGAATACAACGCCCTGGAGGGGCGGGCCGCCAAGACCGGTAAGGAGATTGGGCGTTACGAGCGCGAGGCGCGCATCCCGGTTCCGTACACCCGCAGGTACCTGGCTCAGGTGTTCGGCGTCGACATCGGAATGCTCGACCGTGCTGTGGCGGTCAGCAAGGGCCGCCAGGGTGGAGACAAGGCTGCGGAGACCGTTCCGGCGCGGCCTGTGGTGCCCTCGCGATCAGGTGCTATGTCGGCGGCGGACGCGGCGATGTCGGCGGACTTCGCCCGGTTCATCGCGCAGCGCAACGCCGACGAGTTCGTCGTCGAGCAGTTGGAAGCCGATGTTGCTCGGCTCGCTCGCGCCTACGTCAGCCATCCGCTGATGGAGCTGTACATCGAGATCAAGCGGCTGCGGGACGGGGCGTTCGAGTTGCTGCGCGGGCGCCAGCATCCCCGGCAGACTGCTGACCTGTACGTCGCGGCCTCACGGTTGTGCGGGCTGTCCGCGCACGTCTGCTTGGACCTGGGCGACTACGACTCCGCTGCCACCCACGCCCGTACCGCTCGGGCGTGTGCGGAGGCGGTCGGGCACGAGGGGATGCTGGCCTGGGTGCGGGCGGTGGAGTCCCTGATCGCCTACTGGACTGGGCGATACGAGCAGGCGGCGCGGCTGGCGCAGGCCGGCCGCCACCACCGGGCTCCCGGCAGCATCGGAGCCCGGCTGGCGAGCCTGGAGGCGCGTGCGCTGGCCGTAGCCGGAGACCGGGTGGGCGCGGTGGCCGCCCTTGCGGATGCCGAGCGCTCCCGTGAGGCAATGCCCGGCCATGACGAGGTGCCGGGCATCTTCGCCTTCCCGGCCGCCAAGCAGTTCGCGTACGCGGGCACGAGCCACTTGGCCGTGGGCGGGAGGGAACACGTCCAGCAGGCCATCGTCAGCGCGGACAGTGCGATCCGGCTCTACCGCAGTGCCGAGGACGACGACCAGTCGGTCGGCGACCTGTTCGCCGCCCATGTCGATCTCGCCCGCGGTCACCTGCTCCTGGGCGACCTGGACGGCACCGAGGCGATGCTCGGATTCGTCCTCGAATCCCCGCCTGAGCGCATGTCGGCCAGCATCGTGCGCCGGCTCACCGCTCTGGGCCGGGAGCTGGGAGGGCCGCAGTACGGTGGAGCCGCGCAGGCCGCCCACCTACGCGAACGACTCCAGCACACGGCCGTCCTCGCGGCCTCACCCGCCGCCCACTCACCGGAGCTGCCGACGTGACCGAACTGTCCGCCGCACGCGACGCCGCCGTCACCGACCGGAGCCGCCTCGCCGGAAGCGCCTACAACAGCGACCGGGACCTGGCCGCCCGCCAGTCGCTCTACCAGTGGCAGACACCCCGTTACGACCTGCCTGGCATCGTCGCCGAACAGCTGAGCGGCGTACGCGGGCGCGTGGTCGATGTCGGCTGCGGCAACGGCAAGTTCATTCAGCGGCTCCGCGGCGACCGGCCCGAGCTGGCCCTGCTCGGCCTGGACATCGCCCCCGGCATCCTCGCCGGCGTGCCCGGCCCTGTCGCCGTCGCGGATGCCACCCGCCTGCCGTTGGCCACGGCGAGCGTCGATGCCGCCTTGGCGCTGCACATGCTGTACCACGTCCCGGACATCCCGCAGGCGGTCAGGGAGCTGTCCCGTGTCGTGGCCCGTGACGGGCTGGTGATCGCCTCCACCAACAGCGACCTGGACAAGGCCGAACTCGACGACCTGTGGCAGCGGGCCGCGGGCGACGTCCTCGGCACCGGACGCGGCCCGGCCCGCATCTCGCTCAGCGCCCGCTTCTCCCTGGAGAAGGCTCCGGCCTTCCTGCGGGAGGAGTTCGGCCGGGTGGAGACGATCGAACTGCCCGGCACCATCACGGTCCACAACCCCGAGCCCGTCATCGCGCACATGGCCTCGTACCGGGCGTGGGCGGACCAGCACGAGGTGCCCTTCGAGGCCACGATCGAGCGGGCCCGCACGATCCTTGCCGATCACATCGCCCGAAAGGGCACCTTCGAGGTCAGGTGTCTCGGCGGCATCATCGTCTGCCGTCGCTGAGAGGCGACTTGGCTATCGCCGGCGGCCGCGTTCCGCAGGCCGTTCGATCACCGTCGTGGGCGTGGGTTGTGGCGTGGGCGTCACGGGTGTGGTGATGCGGCTGCTCCGGCTGCGAGCTGCCTGTGCTCGCCTGTTCGGCTGCACGGTGATGCGCCAGTTGAGAACCTCGGCAGGGCGTTCGGCACTGTCGAGTTCTCGCCGTGCGGCGACCTCGGCCAAGAGATGTCGGGGGTTGTGGCCGGCGGTCTCGGCGCGGGCGAGGGTCGTGGTCAGGGCTGGCCAGGCGGCATCAGCGAGGACGCGGGCGGCGTGGTCGGGGAGGACTGCGCGCAGATCCTGCTCGAAGCGGTTGGTGGTTGTGGCGCTGGGGGCGCGACGGGTGAGATCCGCCAGGACTGGCTGGGCGGTCTGCTGGTAACCGGCCTGGAGGTGGCGGAAGGCTTCCTCGGCCGCGGCGGCCTGCTGCTCGTGGCCGTGCTGCTCATGCCACTTGGCGGCGGCGCGCGCCAAGTGGAGCGCGGCGAAGATCAGGGCGACGGCGAGTCCGCCCGGACCATGTGGGGCGTAGGCGAGTTCCTTGGCGGCTTTCCGGAAGGCGCTGGCGGCCTGGTGGTCGGCCCGGATCGCCGAGCGGCGGGCGCGGTTGAACGCCCGTGCGGCGGCTTGCAGTTCGGCCCGGTGCTCGCCGTTGGTGGCGAGGGCGAGGTTGTGGAGGGCGTCGCCGAAGGCATCCAGATGCCCCTGGGCCACCGCGTCGTCGCCTGAATCGAGGACGGTGCGGGCGCCGCGGATGGCGGTTTCGGCGCGGTGCCACGGTTCGGCCGGGTCCGCCAGCTGTTGAGGGCGGTCGGCCAACTCCTGGGTGGGAAGGCGTTCGCAGAGGCGGTTGCAGGACAGGTCGGGGGCGAGCTTTGAGCCGCTGTACCAGACCGGCTCGCCGTTGGCCGTGTCGCCAGGCGCGGCCAGGCTGTAGCCGGTCACCTCGCCGGTCTCGGGGCCGATGCGCGGCCTGACCTGGATGCCGAGGGAGCGCAGCACGGTGAAGTACTCGTCGATGCTGCGTACGGCGGCGGCGACCGCGTACGCCTGCTCGCGCAGCCACTCCCGCGCGGTCTCCTCCCTCCCTTGGCGCTCCGCCTTGGCGCGCTCGGCTCCGGTCGGGGTACGCGGGGCGGTGAGATCACCGGACTTCAGGCGGCGCAGCCCGAACTCGGCCTCGATCTTGCGGCATTCCAGCTGTGCCCGCCAGCCGTCCCGGTTCGTACGAGGGCGGCGGCCGTCGGCTCGGACGGTGGTTGCCATGAGGTGGATGTGGTCGTCGGCGTGCCGGACCGCGATCCAACGGCACGCCTTCTCGTCTCCCTCAGGGGCGATTCCCGTGGCAGCTACGACGCGGCGGGCAACCTCGGCCCACTCGGCGTCAGTGAGGTAGCGGTCACCGGGCGCAGTGCGCACAGGGCAGTGCCACACATGCTGCGGCGGCTTTCCGCCGAGCTCCCGGGTGCGCAGGTCGACGTGGTGGTCCAGGCGCCGGGCGAGCTGGGTGTAGGTGGCCTCGGGGTCGAGGCCGGGGTCGGGGGCGCCGGCCATGTCCCAGGCGGCCACGATGTGGGGGTCCGTGTGCTCGTCGCGCCGCCCCTTGCCGAAGAGATAGTTGATCAGGCCGAGGGTGCTGGAGCCGGTGGAGACGTCAGGCACCATGACCGGCTCCTTCCGCCAGGAGCCGGTCCATGAGTGCGTAACTGGCCTGGGCGGCCTGCTCGATACGGTCGAGGACGGCCTCGGTGCGCTCGGGTATCGCGCCGGAGTGGACGGCTGCCGTGATCTGGTTGAGGTTGGTGCCGATTCGGTTCAGCGCCTTTGTGTGCGCTTCGATGGCCTCCACCAGCGGGCGGATGGGGTCGTCCTCCGGGCTGCCGACCATCCCCGCTTTGCCGAGCGCGACGGCGAGGGCGGCGTCGCCGACGAAGCCGGCGAACTTCTGGTGGCGCCGCTTGGCCTCGGCGTCGATGAGACGGATTGCGGTCGGCGTGAAGCGGATCTTCTTCTCTTGGTCGCGCTTCTCGATGGTGCGCTTGCGGTTCATCCGCGCGGGCAGTGCGGGGGCGTCGGGCTCACGCCACGAGGGCTGCTCAACGGCGGCGCGCGGTTGCCGGGCAGACGGCTCGGCGTGTGGGGTGACGGAGTCGGCGACGGGCTGCGTGGCGCTGTCGGCGGTAGACGCGGTGCGGGGCTCGTTCACCCCCTCCTCAGGCTCGGGCGCCCGCTGGCGCCCGGCCCCCTCTCCCTCCGCCACCCCAGGGGCGGGGGCAAGCGCGGACGAAGCCTCTTTAGGGGCTCGTTCGCTCCAGCTTGCTGCTGTTCGTCGGTCCCGGCTGAACCAACCCCAGCGGCGGGACGAAGAGGGGTTCGTGTCGTTCTCGGTGTGCATGGTGGTGCTCCGCAGGAGAGGGGGGATCGGGCTGTGTCACGTCCGTCGCATCCGTCGCATGCCTGGTCAGCACAGGTACGGACACGTGGGCAGGTACGGAGAACTCCGTCCCGGCGAGAGAGTCCGTCCCCGCGCTGACCTGCGCGGGGACGGATGCGACGGAGTGATACGGACCCCGGCGGGATCAGAGAGCGCGCTTCGGTCCGGCGGGGCCACCTGGCGGGCCGACAGGCAGCGTCCCCGCCGGGGCGGCGGGCGGCCTGCCCTGCGGCATGCGGGCGGGAGCGGCGCCGCGTTCGGGCTCGGGTGCCGCCTCGACGAGGTCGGGGCAGTTGCGGGCCCAGGCGTCCAGGAACCGGTTGCGCATGTACGCCTTGGCCTGCCTGCCCTTGTCGAACCGGTAGTTGGCCGGGCTGATGTTGAAGTCCCGCAGAAGGTTGCTCAGGTGGTACGCGTTCAGCCCTTTGGTGCCGTACTCCGCCCACGGGGCCTCAGCGTCCTGGAGCATCGAGGCGACCAGATCCTGAGTGGCCAGGGCCTCGGGGTTGTCCGCCTGCGCGAAGATGCGGTGGATGTCGCGCAGGAGCCGCGTCTTCAGGCTGCTCTGCTCGTCCTGGGCCGCCTCGTGGCGGGTCATGGCCAAGCAGGCGGCACGAGCCTGGGCGGGCCACTGGCCGCCTGCCAGGTCGGCGATGATGACCAGCGGCTCCCAGGTGTCCGCCGCCCGGTCTTCTACCGGCATCTGCGGCACCATTCGGGCAGCCTGCCCGCGCAGGGGACCCAGCCAGGCGGTCAGCCGGTCACGCAGCGCGTTGAGTTCCGGCACCGAATACCGGGAGCGGAACGGGGTGACCTTTTCGCCCGGCTTACGCTTCTGCATCCGCAGAACGACCGCCCGATCCATGACCGTGTCCGGCAGGTCGCCGATACCTGCGATGGCAGCCATGGCGAAGGTGGGGAACGGGGTCGGTTTGTGATCCGGACCGGAGATTCGCCAGGCGGGCCGGTTGCGCTGGTGCCCGGCATTCAGCAGGCCGCGCAGGATCTCACTGTCACCGCTCGCCTTCGGGCCGAAGATGGTGTCCGCCTCATCCACCAGCAGGGTGGGTGGGTTCTTGCCGATGACCCGGAAGATGACCGCCGGGGAGGTGTTCACCGTCATCATCGGCTGGTGCACGGTCTCGTGGAGCACGTCCAGAACCCGGGACTTGCCGCACCCCTTCGTCGGGCTCACCACTGCCAGACGCGGAGCATGCTGCAGAGCCGTCTGGATGTGCGTGGCCGCCACCCACAGGGTGACAGCGGTCAGCGCCTCCTCGCTGGGCAGCACCACGTATTTGCCGATCGCTGCCCGCAACTCGTCCAGCAGCGCGACCCCGTCAGTGGCTACCTGAGCACCGGCGCCTTCATGGCCGTCGGCGAGCGTCCCGCCATCGATGGCTGCGACCTCTTGTTGCTCAGCCCGCTCCACGGGGACGTCTGTCCCCGGCGACAGGTGAGTGCCGTTGTCCCGGTCCCCAGTGCGGTCCCCTGGTGCAACTCCAGAGTCTTGGGGACCGGTCCCCGTTGGCGCGCCGATGCCGCTGACCTGCACGTCTCCAACCGATGTGGATATGGGGACGGTGGCTCGCGCCGCCAGGGGACCGGATGTATCGCGGGCACGGTCCCCTGATACCGCAGCAGCAGAATGCGCGTCCCCGCGGCGTCCGGGGACGCCTTGGCCGGGGACCGCGACCTCGGGCCAGCTGACCTTGGGGACCGTGTTCGGGTTGGTGGGGGACGTAGAGTCCTCCATAGACGTTCCTCTCAGACGAGGGGCAGGACGGGCAAGGTCCAGCCCCTCGTCGGCTTGTTCGTTCAGGGATGGGCTGTGTGCGGGGGACTCTCCGGCCTTCGGCGTTGGCGCGCCGAGGGCCGTTTCCGTGTCCCGGGCCTCCGGCGGCTCAGGAGGCCAGACCCCACTCGTCTCGGCCCTCGATCAGCGCCCGCTCGTAGCGCAGCAGCTCGGCCTCGGGGTACAGCACCCGCTTGCCGATCTTGATGCCGCGCGGGCCCTTCTCGATCTGGCGCCAGTAGCGGACGGTGCTCTCCGCTGTGCGGTAGCGCTCGGCGACCTCGGCGGTGGTCAGATATCGCATGCATTCCCAATCGACTAGGCAGCAATCCGGTCTGCATAGGTTGTACTCGACGATCGCCGGTTAACCAAATCGGCAAGCGTATGGTTCAATTGGGAAAGTGATGGTCATGGTGGAGGTCCGATGACAGGCGACAAGGTCGACGGCGGTGAGGTACCGCTGCTCTACAGCGAGGGCAACATCGCCGCGCGGGTGGCACTGGAGCGCGAGGTCAGGGGGTGGAGCACGATCGAGCTGGCGGATCGGGTGTCCAAGGCCGGCGTCAAGATGAACCAGACCGCGGTCTGGCGCATCGAGAACGGCACCCCGCGCCGCCGCATCAATGTCGACGAAGCCCTCGCCTTCGCTCGCGTCTTCGAGCTGCCCCTCGAAGAGCTGATGTCCCCGCCGCTGGAAGGGCTGGACCTCGACAGCAGACGGCTCGTCCAGGAGGCCGTCGAGGCGTACTACGAGACACGCGACGCCGAGGACCGGCTGCACCACGCCGTCGTCGGCATCGCCGAGTACATCCAGGCCCACCCCGACAGCTCACGGGCCATCCACGAGCAGTGCCTTCGCCTCATGGGCGATGAGCGCGACGCCCGCACCCTCACCGAGCACATCGAGGGCGGCGGCTACCACCGATAACCAACCCAAGGGAGAAGCCACTTGGCGAACATCCAGAAGCGCCCCAATGGCAAATGGCGGGCCCGTTACCGCGACCTCGACGGCAAGGAGCACGCCCGCCACTTCGACCGGAAGCTCGACGCCCAGCGCTGGCTCGACGAGGTCACGGCGAGCATCGTGACCGGCCAGTACGTCGACCCACAGGCCGGACGGATCACGTTCGAGAAGTACGCGAAGAAGTGGGAGGAGTCGCTCATCGCCAGCGAGGCGGGCGAGCGGATCACCGACAACGCGCTCCGGCTCCACCTCGTCCCGGCCCTCGGCGCCCGCGCCATGGCGGCGATACGCCGCAACGACCTCCAGGTGCTCTTCAAGAGCCTGTCGGAGCAGCTCGGCCCCGGCAGCGTGCGTAACGTGTACGACGTCCTCGTACGCCTCATGGTCGCGGCCGTCGAGGACAAGGTCATCGCCTCCAGCCCGTGCCGCCGGATCACCCTTCCGCCCGTGCCCGACGAGGAGGTCACCCCGCCCACGGTCACGCAGGTCGAGGCCATGGCCTGCGTGATGCCGCCGTACATCCGCGCGGCGATCGTCACGCTCGCCGGATCAGGCTTGCGAATCGGCGAGTTGCTCGGCCTGAAGGTGTCAGACGTCGACTTCAAGGCCGGCACCATCCGCGTCGAGCGCCAGCGCCTCCAGTCCGGGAAGATCGGTCCGCC
>NZ_JACVWU010000025.1 GCF_014596915.1 Streptomyces sp. TRM68416 | reverse complement strand
GCCGTTGCCGGGCATGGTGATGCGGGTCCTGGACTCCGGATGCCGTCGTGTCCCGGTCGGTGCGGTCGGCGAGCTGTACGTGGCCGGCACGGGTGTGGCCCGTGGCTATCTCGGCCAGTCGGCCCTGACGGCTGAGCGGTTCGTGCCGGACCCGTACGGGCCTGCGGGTTCGCGGATGTATCGGACGGGTGATCTGGCGCGTTGGGCCGAGCCGGGTGTGGTGGAGTTCCTGGGCCGTACCGACCATCAGGTGAAGATCCGGGGCTACCGGATCGAGACCGGCGAGATCGAAGCCGTACTCCACAACCATCCCCAGGTCAGCGAGGCGCTCGTCATCGGATACGAGCCCGAACCGGGCGACGGCCGGCTTGCCGCGTATGTGGTGCCGCGTCCCGGGGCCGACGCGTTCGACTCGGCCGCGTTCACCGCGTACTGCCGTGACCACCTGCCCGACTACATGGTCCCGGGCAGCTTCACCGAGCTGGCGGCCCTGCCGCTCAACGCCAACGGCAAGGTCGACCGGGCCCAACTGCCCGACCCCGCCGAGGCCGAGCGGCAGCACGAGTACGTTGCGCCGCGCAGCGACACCGAGCGGCGTCTCGCGGCGATCTGGGCGGACGTGCTCGGTGTGGAGCAGGTCGGCCGCGGCGACGGGTTCTTCACGCTCGGCGGACACTCGATCCAGGTCATCAAGGTGATCGCCGCCTGCCAGCGGCAGAAGCTGCCGCTGTCGCTGTTCATGCTCTACCAGCACGAGACGCTCGCCGACGTGGCCGCGGCCGTGGACGCGGCGGCAGCCGAGCCGACGCGGACCGCGCCCGCGGCGGAGCGGACGCGGGTGCCCTCGGGCAGTGAACTGGACGCGCTGCTCGCCGACTACGCGGTGCCCGGAGTCTCCGTCGCCGTGATCGAGGGCGGCGACCTGGTCGCCGTGGAGAGTGCGGGCCAGGACGGCCAGGGGCGGCTGGTGACCCCGCGGACGAGGTTCCAGGCGGGCTCGATCAGCAAGCACATCGCGGCACTCGGCGCGATGCGCCTGGTCGAGGAGGGGGTGCTGCGGCTCGACGAGGACGTGAACCGCTACCTCGCCGGCTGGCAGGTTCCGGGCGCCCCCGGGGACGCCCCGGTCACCCTGCGGCACCTCCTGGGCCACCGCTCGGGTCTTACTCCGACCCCGGGCAGCGGGTTCGTGCCGGGCGGCCACGTTCCGTCCCTGCTCGACCTGTTGACCGGCGCGGCCGATCCCGAAGTGGCTCCCGTGGCCCGCGGAGCGGAGCCCGGCACCGGGTACCGCAAGGCCAACGTGCACTACGTCGTGCTGCAGAAGGTGATGGAGGACGTCACCGGGGAGCCGTTCGACGAGCTGATGCGACGTCTCGTCCTGCTGCCGGCCGGTATGAACGACAGCAGCTTCGCGGCCGACTACCCGGAGCGGGCGGGCGTGCTCGTGGCCCACGGCCACGACGCCCATGGCCGGCGGATCGAAGGCGGCCTGCGGATCAGGCCCGACGCCGCGGCGGCCGGGTTGTGGACCACGGCGTCCGACCTCGCCCGGGCCGCGCTCGAACTGCGGCGCTCCGCGCTCGGCAGGCCGCTCGGTCTCCTGTCCAAGGAGAGCGCCGAGCTGATGCTGACGCCGGCCGCCGACAGTCTGTACGGGCTCGGCACCGTCGTCGACGTGCTGGGCTCCGACACCGAGTTCGGTCACGGCGGCACCCCGGTCGGCTACTACGGCGCCTCCCTGCTGCGCCTCGGCACCGGCCGCGGACTGGTCGTGCTCACCAACGGTGAGTCCGGTGAGCATGTGGCGAAGGCGGTCGCCGCCCGGGTGCGCAACGCGGCGGGCAACTCCCGCTGACGTCGTGCGGCCCAACCTCCGCGCGCATGAAGGGGGTTGGGCCGCGGGACCTGCCCGCCGCAGCCCGACGACCGCCGCCCGGTGATCCCGGGCACCCCTGGACGGCCCGGCCGACTGCGCCCCAGTCGGCCGGGCCGTTCCGAGTCCGGCCTCCCCGTCCGCCCGCCTGCCCCCACCCCGGAAGCCCTCATGACCTCCACAAGCACCCGCCCTGCCGACGACACTCCCGACACCTCGGTTCACCCACCCCTGCGCCGCAACCGCAACTTCCGTCGGCTATGGCTCGGCTCCGGTGCCGCCCTTCTCGGCAATCGCGCCGCCGTCACCGCGTATCCGCTGCTCTATCTCTGGGCCGGCGGAAGTCCGGCCGAGGCGGGGCTCGTCGGGTTCGCCTCCCTGCTGCCGCAACTGCTCGTACTGCTGCCGGCCGGCGCCCTTGTCGACCGCCTCGACCGCCGACGTGTGCTCATCTCCTGCAGCCTCGCCGGGCTCACCGCCATGGCCACCCTGGTCGTCGCGCTGCTCGCGGGCCGGCTCTGGCTCTGGCACGTCATGGCCGTCGCCTTCGTCCAGGGCGCCGCGGGCATCCTGCACCGGCTCGCCGAGCGGGCCGCCGTACGGCATGTCGTCCCCGAGGAGCAGTTGCGCACCGCCCTGTCGCAGAGCGAGGCGCGCGGGCACGGCGCGGGGCTGCTCGGTCAGCCCATGGGGGCGGCGCTGTTCAGCGCGGCGCGCTGGCTGCCCTTCTGTGCCGCCGCGCTCGGTCATCTGGTGGCGCTGGCAACGGTGTTCGGGATACGTGCCGACCTGCAGGACAAGGCGCGGCCCGAGCCGCGCTCCCTGCGCCGCGAGATCCGCGAAGGCCTGGTGTGGGTGTGGCGCCAGCGCTTCATGAGAGCCTCGATAGCCCTGGTCGGCGGCAGCAATCTCGCCTTCCAGCTGATCACCCTGGCCATGGTCCTGATCGTCAAGGAGAACGGGCACAGCGCCGCCACGGTCGGCATCCTCGGTGTGCTCGGCGGCCTCGGGGGTCTGACCGGCGCCCTCGTGGCCCCCTGGATCAACCGGCGTGTTCCGGTGCAGGGGATCCTCATCGGCGCGCTCATGCTGTGGTCCGTCCTGATGGGCGCCGTCGCCGTGGCGGACCACCCGGTCCAACTCGGCGCCCTGATGGCCGGGATGAGCGGCGCGGGCGCCCTGCTCAACGTCGCCGCCGGAAGCTACCAGGTCCTGGTCACCCCGGACGCGATGCAGGGCCGCGCCACCAGCGTCTTCACACTCATCGGCTCCGGGCTCAACTCGCTCGGCGCGCTCCTCGGCGGCTTCCTGCTGCACGCCTTCGGCAGCACCACCGCCGTCCTCGGCGCCGCGGCCGCCATGGCCCTGCTCGCCCTTCTCGCGCTGGCCTCGCCCGTCGTACGACGTGGTGGAGGCAGCCGTGCGGAAGCGGGCAACACCCGCCCAAACAGCCCGGACCAGTAGATATCGATTCCGTAGAGAACCCCGGTATAGGACCGACGGGAACCGCGACGGCGCCCAACAGCCGGAGCACGCACCGCACCGTAGGAGACTTCATGCCCCCACATCCCCCCACCGAGGCCGGAGTTCCGCCGGCACGCGCGCCGCTCACCGAGCGGGTCGCGGGCTGGTCGGCCCGTAACGCCAAGAAGTCGATAGCCGGCTGGCTGCTGCTCGTGGTCCTCTCCGTGCTGGCGGGCTCGGCTGCCGGCAGCGGCGCCAAGACCAGCGACGCCGGAGAGTCCGGCAGGGCGCAGCGGGTCATCCGCGAGGAGCGGACCGTCGCGTCGTACTCCGAGAACATCCTGGTCGAGGCCGAGCGGCGGGACAGCCGCTTCGCCGACGACCCGCGGCTGCAGGCCGCGGTCAAGGACGTGACCGAGGCGCTGCGCGGCTCGGACGGCGCCGCCGAGAAGGTGCTCAGCCCTCTCGACAGCCCGCAGGCGGCCGCCGAACTGGTCTCCGAGGACGGACGCTCCGCTCTGGTCACCTTCGAGATCCCGGGACCGGGGCCGAAGGCGGACACCCGGTTCGCGGCGGTCGAGAAGTCGGTGGCCGAGGTGCGCAAGGCGCACGCGGACGTACGCTTCGCCCTGGCCGGCGACCTGTCCCTGACGGCCGCCGTCGACCAGGCCGCCGACGAGGACCTGGCCCAGGCCGAGGCACTGTCGCTGCCGGTCACCCTGGTCATCCTGCTCGTGGTCTTCGGCGCCCTGGTCGCCGCCGCGGTACCCGTGCTGCTCGCCGCGACCGCGGTGCTCGCGGCGACCGGCCTGCTCGCGGTGGCCGGCACGGTCGTCCCGGCCAACAGCACCGTCTCCTCGGTGGTGCTGCTCGTCGGCATGGCGGTCGGCGTCGACTACTCGCTGTTCTATCTGCGCCGCGACCGCGAGGAGCGGGCGGCCGGACGCACCCCCGCCGAGGCACTGCGGATCAGCGCGCGCACCTCCGGGCACGCCGTCGTGGTCTCCGGGCTCACCGTGATGCTCTCCATGGCCGGGCTCTTCCTCACCGGCGTCGACGTGTTCAACGGCATGGCCGTCGGCACGATCATCGTGGTCGGCCTCGCCGTGCTCGGCTCGGTCACCGTGCTGCCCGCGACGCTCGCCCTGCTCGGCCGCCGGGTCGACGCCCTGCGCGTGCCGTTCCTCGGCCGTCGGCGCACCACCGCCACCAAGTCCACGCTGTGGACCGCCACCGCCGCCGCCGTGGTCAGAAAGCCGCTGCTGCTCGGCGGCGCCGCGCTGCTCGCCCTCGGCGCGCTCGCCGTGCCGGCCCTCGACATGAAGCTCAGCGAGCCCGGCCGCCTCGACTCGCTGCCGCGCAGCATCCCCGAGGTCGACGCGGGCATCCGGCTGCAGGAGGCCTTCCCGGGCGGGCCCGACCCGGCGCAGATCGTCATCTGGGGCCAGGGCGCCACCGACGGCAAGGCGGACGCCGCCGTCGCCGCCGTGCGCGAGGCGGCCGCCGGCAGCAAGCTGCTCGGCGAGCCGGTCACCGTGCAGGCGGTCGGCGACGTCCTGAGCGTCAAGGTGCCGCTGGCCGGCAAGGGCACCGACGCCACGTCGGTCGAGGCGCTCACCGAGTTGCGCGAGGAGGTGCTGCCGCGCGCCTTCGAAGGCACCGAAGGACTCGACTACGGCGTCACCGGACGCACCGCGGGCCTGCACGACTTCGCGGAGGTGCTCGACGAGCGCTCCGTGTGGGTCATCGGCTTCGTCCTCGCCATCTCCCTGGTGCTGCTCGTCGCCGCGTTCCGCGCCCCACTCGTGGCCCTCGCCTCGGTACTGCTCAACCTGCTGTCCATCGGCGCCGCCTACGGTGTGATCGTCCTCGCCTTCCAGTACGGCGGCCTCGCGGGACCGCTCGGCTTCACCTCGTTCGGCGGGGTCGTCAACTGGCTGCCGCTGTTCATGTTCGTGATCCTCTTCGGCCTGAGCATGGATTACCACGTGTTCATCCTGAGCCGGATCCGCGAACGCAGGCTGCGCGGCGAGAACTCCAAGGACGCCGTCGTCCAGGGCGTCGGCGCCAGCGCAGGCGTGGTGACCAGCGCCGCCGTTATCATGATCGCCGTGTTCGCGCTGTTCGCGACGCTCTCCGGTATCGAGTACAAGATGCTCGGCGTCGGCATGGCGACCGCCATCCTCCTCGACGCGACCATCGTCCGCGGCATCCTGCTGCCCGCCGTCCTCACCCTGCTCGGGGACCGGGCCTGGGGACGCCGGCGTCCCGACGAGGGCCCGTCCGCGGACGGCCCCGCCGCCCAAGAGCCCGTCGAGGAGCCCGAGACCGCCCGCACCTCCACCCTTCTGAGGACCTGACACCCATGCGCAAGCTCACCACCACCGCCGTCGCCGCGGCGGTACTCGCCACTCTCTCCGGCTGCGATGCGGACGACGCGTTCGGCAACGACAGGTCGAACGCCGAGTCCAGCTACACCGTCACCGAACCGGTCCGTGCGCTCGACCTCGACACGAAGGGCGGCCATGTCGAACTGATCGCCACCGAGGCCGACACCGTCAAGGTCACCGAGAAGCTCTCCTACAGCGACGACAAGCCGGCCACGAGCCACAAGGTCGCCGACGGCGAGCTGCGGCTGATCGGCGCCGGCTGCAACACCGGTGACTGCTCGGTCAGTTACCGCATCGAACTGCCCGCCGGGACCGAGCTCCGCGTGGACAGCGGCGGCGGCCACATCACCGGCGAGGAACTCGCGGGACCGGCCCGGCTGCGCACGGAGGGCGGCCATGTCGACGTCTCCTTCGTCAAGGCCCCGGACCGCATCTACGCGGCGAGCGGCGGCGGTGACATCACGGTGCAGGTGCCCAGCGGTCCGTACGCCGTGAGCGTCGACGCCCAAGGCGGCAAGAGCGAGACCGCCGTCGACAACGACCCGAGCGCCGAGAGGAAGATCGACGCCCGCAGCGACGGCGGCGACGTGGAGATCAAGTACATGCGGTGAACGGCCAGTTGTCCCGCGCCGAGGAGCGCTTCCCGGCGTAGCGGAATAACGGAAAAAATATAGCCATCCCTGCCACAGTCCGGTCCCGGACGGATCACTCCGTCCGGGACCGGAGTCCTTTGTGCCGACCGCCCACCGCCCACTGCCCACCGCGCTGTCAAGGCCACGATCAGGGAGCCACCATGACCGATTCCAGCTGGCTGAGGGTGTTCGACCCGCGGCCCGCACCCCGCATGCGGCTGTTCTGCTTTCCGCACGCCGGTGGCGCCGCGAGCGCCTTCCACGAGTTCGGGAACCTGCTGCCCGAGTCGGTCGAAGTAGTGGCCGTCCAGTATCCCGGCCGCCAGGACCGCTACGGCGAGCCGATGCCCCGCTCCATGGGGCACCTCGTCGCCGAGGTCAGCGACGCGATCGCAGGACGGCTCGATCTGCCGGCCGCGTTCTTCGGCCACAGCATGGGCGCCACCGTCGCCTTCGAGACCGCCCGCCGACTGCGCGCCACGCACCCGGCCGCCGTCCGCCGCCTCTTCGCCTCCGCCCGCCGCGCCCCGCACATCGACACCGGCCGCGCGCTCGACTTCGCCGACGACGCCGCGGCCCTGGCGTACATCGACGCGCTGGGCGGCACCGGGGCCGAGCTGCTCAAGGACGCCGAGCTGCGCGCCCTCGTACTGCCCGTGCTGCGCGCCGACTTCCGTCTGATCGCGGGTTACCGCTATGTCCCCGGTGCCCCGCTCACCTGCCCCGTCACCGCGATCGCCGGCGACAGCGACGCCTCGTTCGGACTCGCCGACGCGGCCCAGTGGAACCGCCACACGATCGCCGGCTGCGACACCCGGGAACTGCCCGGCGGCCATTTCTACCTGGAGAACGAGATGCCGGCGCTCGCCGCGCTCGTGCTCGACGCGCTCGCCGCCGACCTCCCGGTACTCCAGACCCCCGCAAGGAGCCTGTGATGAGCAGCAACCCGTTCGACGACGCCGACGGGCAGTTCCTGGTCCTGGTCAACGACGAGGGCCAGCACTCCCTGTGGCCCGCCGCGGCCGCCGTACCGGACGGCTGGCACACCGCTCTGGAACGCACCGACCGCGCGGCCTGCCAGGCGTACATCGAAGCCAACTGGACCGATCTGCGGCCGCGCAGCCTGCGCGAACAGCGCGCCGGCTGACCGTCCCGCGCAAGCAGCGCGCCGGCAGACCGCCCGCGGCGAGCGGCGCCCGAGCCGACCGCCGTAACCGACGCCCGACTCCTGGGGAAGCACCGTGACATCTCTGACCCGGCTGCCGCTGTCCGCGGCGCAGACCGGCATCTGGCTCGCGCACCATCTGGACCCGACCGGCCGCGCGTACAACATCTCCGAGTACGTGGAGATCAACGGCCCCGTGCGGCCCGGTCTCTTCGGCGAGGCCTGGCGGCACACGATCGCCGAGGTGGAGGCGCTGCGGGTGCACGCGATCGCCGAGGACGACGACGGCTCGCTGTGGCAGTTGCTGCACACCGCCCCCGAGCGGGACCTGAAGCACGTGGACGTGTCCACGGCCGTCGATCCGCACACCGCGGCGATGGAGTGGATCCACCGCGACCTCGGTACGGCCGTCGACCTCACCCGGGGCGGCCTGTGCACCTTCGCGCTGCTGCGCCTCGCCGACGACCGCTTCTACTACTACCAGCGCGCCCACCACGTGCTGATCGACGGCTACGGAGGCTCCCTGATCTCCCGCAAGGTGGCCCGGAGATACACGGAGCTGGTCACCGGAGAGGTGCCCGACGACGGCGTCGAACCGTCCGCCTCCCTCACCGAACTCCTCGACGAGCAGGCCGCGTACCGGTCCGGCGAGAGCTTCACCGCCGACCGCGCCTTCTGGCAGCAGGAGCTCACCGGCCTGCCGGCCCCGGCCCGGCTGCACGACCGGATCGCCTGCCCCGCGCCCGGCCCCGCCGACCCCGGCGCCGCGCACATCCGGCGCGGCACGCACCGTCCGCAGGAGTTCGCCGACCGGCTCGCCACCGCGGCCCGCGCCGTCCGCACCCGCTGGCCGGTCCTGGTCATCGCCGCGGCAGCGGCCTTCGTGCACCGCAGCACCGGTGCCCGCGAGGTGGTGCTCGGACTGCCCGTCGCGTGCCGTGACTCCCCCGTCCTGCGCAGCACCCCGGGTCTCGCCTCCAACGTGGTGCCGCTGCGCGTCCCGGTCGGTCCCGAGGACACCTTCGCGGACCTCGTGCCGAAGGTCACCGCACGGACCCGCCAGGTACTCAGGCATCAGCGCTACCGCTACGAGGACATGCGCCGCGACCTGGGCCTGACCGACGGCGACGCGGGGCTCACCGGCCCGGTGGTCAACATCATGGCGTTCCCGTACCGGCTCGACTTCGCGGGCCTGCCCGCCACCGCGCACAACCTGGCGCTCGGCCCCGTCGACGATCTCTCCATAGCCGTCTACGACCGCGGCGACGGCAGCGGTCTGCGCTTCGACTTCGACGGCAACCCCGAGCGGTACGCGGCGGACGGCCTCGACGGCTGCCAGGAGCGGTTCCTGCGTTTCCTGGAGGAGATCACCGAGCGCCCCGACACCCCCCTCGGCCGGATCGACCTGCTCGGCGACGAGGAGACGCGCCGGGTGACCGCCGACTGGAACGCCACCGCGGGCCCCGTACGGGACGGCTCCCTCGCCCGGCTCTTCGAGGAGCAGGCGGCCCGCACCCCGGACGCGATCGCCGTGGTCGCGGACGGCACCGAGCTGAGCTACGCCGAGCTCGACTCCCGCGCCGACTCCGTCGCCCACCGGCTCATCGAGCACGGCGTCGGCGCCGAGACCCCCGTCGCCGTGGACCTTGAGCGCTCCGCCGCGGTGGTCGTCGCCACGCTCGCCGTGCTCAAGGCCGGCGGCGCCTACGTGCCCCTGCACTCGGGCTACCCGGCCGAGCGCATGGCCTGGGTGCTGGCCGACACCGGCGCCCCCGTGCTGATCTCCGACCGTCCGGACGCCGAACTGCCCTTCGCCGAGGACCGTGTGGTGCTGCGTGTGTCCGAGGGCGGGGGTGCTGGTCTGCGTGTGTCCGCGGACGAGGGTGCCGGTCTGCGTGTGCCCGAGCGCGGAGGCGCCGGTCTGCGTGTGTCCGAGCGCGGAGGCGCCGAGACCGGCCCCGGCCGCAGCGCGTCGCCCCGGCAGCTCGCGTACATCATGTACACCTCGGGCTCGACCGGCGTCCCCAAGGGCGTCGCCGTCGAGCAGCGCGACGTGGTGGCCTTCGCCGCCGACGCCCGCTGGCGCGGCGGCGCCCACGACCGCGTCCTCATGCACTCCCCGCACGCCTTCGACGCCTCCACCTACGAGCTGTGGGTGCCGCTCCTGTCCGGCGGCACGGTCGTCGTCGCACCGGCCGCCGGCCTCGACGCCGCACACCTGCGTGAACTGTGCGCCCGGCACCGGGTCACCAGCGCGTTCCTGACCACCGCGCTCTTCAACCTGATCGCCACGGAGGACCCGGGGGCGTTCGCGGGCCTGCGCGCGGTCATCACCGGGGGCGAGGCGGCGGCACCCGCCTCCCTGCGCCGGGTCCGCGAGGCCTGCCCCGACCTCGACCTGGCCAACGGCTACGGGCCGACGGAGACGACGACGTTCGCGACCTGCCACTCCATGGACCGCGTCGACGAACTCCCCCCGATCGGCGCCCCGATGCAGAACATGCAGGCCTACGTCCTCGACAGCGCCCTGCGCCCGGTGCCGGTCGGCGTGGCGGGGGAGCTGTACCTCGCCGGTGCCGGACTCGCCCGCGGTTACGTGGGCCATCCGACGCTGACCGCGGAGCGGTTCGTGGCCTGCCCGTTCGGTGCGCCGGGCCGTCGGATGTACCGGACGGGCGACGTGGTGCGCTGGCGTCAGGACGGGGTGCTCGAATACCTCGGCCGCAGCGACGACCAGGTCAAGATCCGTGGGTTCAGGATCGAACTCGGCGAGATCGAGACGGCTTTGGGCGCGGTCCCCGGGGTGGACCAGGCCGCCGTCGTGGTCCGCGCGGACGGGCCCGGAGCACAACAGCTCGTCGGGTACGCCGTGGGCGCCGGACTCGACCCGCACAGCGTCCGCGAGACGCTGGCGGCGACCCTGCCGGAGTTCATGGTGCCGCAGGCCGTGGTGATCCTCGACGCCCTGCCGCGTACCGCGAACGACAAGGTCGACCGGGCCGCGCTGCCCGCGCCGGCGCTCACCGCGACCGGCGGTACGGGGCGCGCCCCGGCCACCCCCGCCGAGAAGGCCTTCACCGCCGCGTTCGCCGAGGTGCTCGACGCTCCCCGGGTCACCGTCGACGACGGCTTCTTCGACCTCGGCGGCGACAGCATCCTCGCCCTGCGCGTGGTCACGCTCGCCCGTGAGGCGGGCTTCGGGATCAGTGCCCGTGACGTCTTCCGGCTGCGCACCCCCGAGGCCCTGGCCGCCGCCGCGCGGCCGGTCGACGATGCCGCCGCCGCCTTCGACGACGGGGCCCCGCTCATGGACCTCGACGACGACGAACTCGCCCTGCTCACCGCGGGCCTGACCGCCGAGGCCGGTGAGACGCGATGAGCGCACTGCCCCCCGGTATCGCCGACCTGCTCCCGCTCACACCGCTGCAGGAGGGCTTTCTGCTGCACGCGGCACAGGACGGTCCGGGTGCCGTCGACGTCTACGCCACCCAGATCCGCGTGGACCTCGACGGCCCCCTCGACCCGTCCCGGCTGCACCGGGCGGCCCGCGCTCTGGTGGCCCGGCACAGCGCCCTGCGCGCCTCGTTCCGCCACCACGGACTCAAGCGGCCCGTGCAGGTGGTGCACCAGGACGTACAACTGCCGTGGGTCGAGCACGACATGACGGGACTGCCGGAGAGCGAGCGCGCGGAGGCCGCGCTGCGCCACGCGGCCGACGAGCGCCGCCGTGGGTTCGACCTCACCGCCCCGCCGCTGCTGCGGTTCGCCGTGCTGCGGCTCGCCGAGGACCGTCACCGTCTCGTCGTCACCGTGCACCACATCCTGTGGGACGGCTGGTCGGTGCCGGTGGTGCTCGCCGAGCTGTTCCGGCTGTACGCCTCCGGCGACGGCGCGGGACTTCCGCCCGCCCCGCCGTTCCGTTCCTTCCTCGCCTGGCACCGGGCCCAGGACCGGCCGTCCGCCGAGCGGGCCTGGGCGGCGGCCCTCGAAGGGCTCGAAGGGCCGACGCTGTACGCCCCGCAGGCGGCCGACCTGCCGGCGGTGCTCCAGCGCGAGGCGCGGGCCGAGGTGCCTGCCGCGGCCGTGTCCCGTCTCGCCGAGGCGGGCCGGACCCACGGTTTCACCCTCAACACCGCTGTCCAGTTCGGCTGGGGTCTGCTCCTGTCCCGCCTCACGGGCAGCGACGACGTGGTCTTCGGCGGCACGGTCTCCGGCCGTCCGCCGGAGCTGCCCGGCGTGGACCGCATGGTCGGCATGCTGCTCAACACCCTCCCGGTCCGGGTCCGCGTCGACGCCGCCGAGCCGGTCACCGACGCGCTCAGCCGTCTCCAGCGCGAACAGGCCGAACTCCTCGACCACCAGCACCTCGCCCTGACGGCCGTGCAGAAGCAGGCGGGCCACGGCCCGCTCTTCGACACGACCACGGTCTTCCAGAACTTTCCGGTCGACTACGCGGCGATCGCCGCCCCGCTCGCCGAGGCGGGTCTGACCCTGGTGGACGCGGCCGTCGCCGACTCCACCCACTACCCGCTCCGCCTCGCCGCCACCCTGGACGACGGCGCCCTCGACCTGCGTCTGGGCCACCGCCCCGACCTGGTCCCCGACGCCGAGGCCGGGCTGCTGCTCGACCGGCTCACCGGGCTGCTGACCCGCATCTCCGCACAACCCGACCAGCCCGTGGGCGAGTTGAGCCTGTTCACCCCCGGCGAGTACGCGACGGTCGTCGAACGCTGGAACGACACCGAGGGCCCCCAGGCCGCCGGAACGCTCATCTCCCGCTTCGAGGAACAGGCCGACCGCACCCCCGACGCCGTCGCCGTGGTCTTCGAAGGGAGCACGCTCAGCTACCGCGACCTCGACACCGCGGCGAACCGTCTCGCGCACCGGCTGCTCGCCGAGGGCGCGGGTCCCGACCGGCTCGTGGGGGTGGCCGTGCCGCGCTCCCTCGACCTGATCGTCGCGCTGTACGCGGTCCTGAAGACCGGCGCCGCCTATCTCCCCGTAGACCCCGACTACCCCCTCGGACGCATCGCCCAACTGCTGGAGGACGGGCGGCCGGTGTGCACGCTCACCACGGCGGGGACCGCCGGGCGCCTGCCAGCGGACGGCCGTCTGCTGCTGGTCGACGAGCCGGAGCCCGCCGCGTACCCGGCGCACCGGCCGGCCGCGACGGCGGGCCCCGCGGACACCGCGTACGTCATCTTCACCAGTGGCTCCACCGGCCGGCCCAAGGGCGTCGCCGTCCCGCACCGGGGCATCGTCAACCGCCTCGCCTGGATGCAGGACCGCTACCGGCTGGAGCCCGGCGAGCGGGTCCTGCAGAAGACGCCGGCCGGTTTCGACGTCTCCGTATGGGAGTTCTTCTGGCCCCTCCTGTACGGCGCGACGCTGGTCGTCGCCCGCCCGGAGGGGCATCGCGACCCCGCGTACCTCGCGGAGCTGATCCAGCGCGAGCGGGTCACCACCGTGCACTTCGTGCCCTCGATGCTGGGCGCCTTCCTCGGCGACCCGGCCGCCTCGGGCTGCGGTGGGCTGCGCCGGGTGGTGTGCAGCGGCGAGGCGCTCCCCGCGGAGCTCGAACGGCGGTTCTTCCAACTGCTGCCCGGTGTCGAACTGCACAACCTGTACGGGCCCACGGAAGCGTCCGTCGACGTCACGGCCTGGGAGTGCCGCCCCGCGGAACCGTCGCGGTCCGTGCCGATCGGCGCGCCGATCCGCAATGTGCGCACCTACGTCCTCGACCGCGCCCTGCGCCCGGTGCCGGTCGGTGTGGCGGGGGAGCTGTACCTGGCCGGGGTCCAGCTGGCCCGCGGCTACGTGGGCCGCCCGGCGCTGACCGCGGAGCGGTTCGTGGCCTGCCCGTTCGGTGCGCCGGGCGACCGTATGTACCGGACCGGCGACGTGGTGCGCTGGCGTGCGGACGGGGTGCTCGAATACCTCGGCCGCAGCGACCACCAGGTGAAGATCCGCGGACTGCGCATCGAGCTCGGCGAGGTCGAGACGGCGCTCGCGCAGGCCGCCGGTACCGCGCAGTGTGTGGTCGTGGTGCGCGAGGACCGGCCCGGCCACCAGCAGTTGACGGGGTACGCCGTCGGCACCGCGCACGATCCCGCGGCCATCCGCGAGGCCATGGGCGAGACGCTGCCCGACTACATGGTTCCGCAGGCGGTCGTGGTGCTCGACGCCCTGCCGCTGACGCCGAACGGCAAGGTGGACCGCGCGGCGCTGCCCGCGCCGCAGCAGCCGGCCGCTACGGGGCACCGCGCGGCCCGGACCGACACCGAGCGGGTGTTCGTCGCGGCCTTCGAGGAAGTCCTGGGACTCACCGGCGTCTCGGCCGAGGACGGCTTCTTCGACCGGGGAGGGGACAGCATCCTCGCCATGCGCGTGGTCTCCCTGGCCCGCGCACAGGGCCTGGAGATCACGGCACGCGAGGTCTTCCGGCTGCACACCCCCGCGGCGCTCGCCGCGGCCGCCCGCCCCGTGCTCGCCGTGCGGGCGGCCGAGCCGGCCACCGGCCCCGCGCCGCTGCCGCCGGTGGCCCACGACGTGCTCGCGCAAGGGGCGCGGGTCGACGGATTCCACCAGGCCGTACTCCTCGAACTGCCGTCCAGTACCACGGACTTGGAGCTCGTACGGGCTCTCGGTGCGGTGGTGGACCGGCACGATCTGCTGCGGGCGCGGCTCGTCCGCGACAGCGAGGCCGGTCCGGGCCCGGACGTCCGCTACGAGATCGGCGCCCCCGGCACCGTGGACCCGGCGCGCCTGTTCCGCGCCGAGAGCGCGTCGGCCTCCGTCACCGCCGTGGCCGAGGCCGCCCGCGACCGGCTCGACCCCTGGTCGGGCGAGACCCTGCAAGCCGTACGCATCGGCACCGACCGGCTGCTCGTCTGCGTGCACCACCTCGTGGTCGACGGTGTCTCCTGGCGCGCCCTGCTCCCCGACCTCGCCGCCGCCGTACGCGACCCGCAGTCGCTCGACCCGGTGCCCACGCCGTACCGTGCCTGGGCCCTCGACCTGCGGCGGCGGGCCGCCGACGGAGCCTGGCGGCACGAACTCGGCCACTGGACCGGGGTCCTCGGCGGTGAACCACCGCTCGGCGCGCGTCGCACGGACCCGGCCCGGGACCTCGCCGCCACCGCCAGGCACACCAGGACGACCGTGCCGCCGGACATCGCCGGAGCGCTGCTCGGCGAGGTGTCCGCCGCCTTCCACTGCCGTACGGACGAACTGCTGCTCACCGCACTGGCCAGGGCCGTCGCCGCCTGGCGGGTCCGGGGCGGGGCGGCGCACGACGTCCCCGTGCTCATCGACGTCGAGGGCCACGGCCGTGACGGAGACCTCGATCTGTCCCGTACCGTCGGCTGGTTCACCAGCGTCCACCCGGTCCGGGTCACCGGCCACGGCGGACCCGCGGCAAGCGCGGTCAAGCGGGTCAAGGAGGAACTGCGCGCACACGCCGGACCCGGCTTCGGAGCGCTGCGCCACTACGACCCCGAGGCGGCCGCGGTCCTCGCGGAACTGCCCGGACCGCAGATCCTCTTCAACTACCTGGGCCGGATCGGCGCCGAGGAGATCGCCCCCGGCTGGCGTGTCCTGAGCGGCGACGACCTGCCGTACGGACGTGACCCCGGGATGCCGTTGCGGCACTCCGTGGAACTGAACGTCCACAGCGACGGGCAGCGCCTGCACGCCCTGTGGACCACCGCGGCCGGAGTGCTCACCGACGCACAGGCCGCCGAGCTCATGGACCTGTGGCAGGCGGAGCTGGCCGCCCTCGCCGCCCTCGCCGACCGGCCGGGAGCGGGCGGCCGCAGCCCCTCGGACCTGCCGCTGCTCGACCTCGCGCAGGAGGAGATCGAACGGATCGAGGAGGCCGCCCCCGGCCTCACCGAGATCCTCCCCGTCACCGCGCTCCAGGAGGGCTTCCTCTTCTACGCGGAGCAGGCACAGAACGGCGGGGTCGACGTCTACACCAACCAGGTGCGCCTCGACCTGGCGGGCCCGGTGGACAGCGCCGCCCTGCTCGCCGCCGGCGGGCAACTGGTGGCCCGGCACACCGCGCTGCGCTCGTCCTTCCACACCACGCGGCGCGGCACGGCCGTACAGACGGTCCACGGCGAAGCGGCCCTGCCCTGGGCGGAGATCGACCTGTCCGGACGTCCGGCCGACGACCAGGTGGCCGAGGCGGCCCTCATCGCCGAGGGCGACCGGGTGCGCCCCTTCGACATGGCCAGGCCGCCGCTGCTGCGGCTCACGCTGATCCGCTTCGGGCCGCACCGCCACCGTCTCGTGCTGACCGGCCACCACATCATCTGGGACGGCTGGTCCACGCCCGTCCTGGTCGGCGAACTGCTGCGGCTGTGGGCCGACGGCCCCGCGGCCGCGCTGCCCCGGCCGGTGCCGCACCGCGACCACCTGCGGTGGCTGTCCGGGCAGGACGAGGCCGCCGCGGAGCGGGCCTGGGCCGCCTATCTCGCGGGCGGCGCCGAGCCGTTGCTCGTCGCGCCGGAGTCCGAGCACCGCGCGGCCGTGCTGCAGCACACGCTGGAGGACGAGCTGCCGGCGGCGGTGACCGCGGAACTCACCGAACGGCTGCGGCCGCACGGCGTCACGCTCAACACAGCCCTGGAACTCGCCTGGGGTCTGGTACTCGCCCGGGCCACCGGCCGTGACGACGTCCTGTTCGGCACCACGGTCTCCGGCAGGCCGCCCGAACTGGCGGGCTCCGAGCGGATGGTGGGGCTCTTCGTGAACACCGTTCCGGTACGGATCAGGGTTCCGGCCGAGGAGAGCCTCCTCGACGCGCTCGTCCGCGCCCAGGGCGAACGCGCGGACCTCCTCGACCACCTGCACCTGGGGCTCGGCAGGATTCAGCGTCCGACCGGCCGTCCGAGGCTGTTCGACACCACGACCATGCTCGTCAACTATCCCTTCGACGCCGCGTCCCTGAACCCCGCAGGGGCCCGGGCCGAGGTCACCGGATTCGGACTCGACGACGCCACCCACTACCCGCTGCGTCTGGTGGCCGTACCCCGCGAGGACGGCGGGCTTTCGGTGCGCCTGGGGCACCGGCCGGACGTGGTGCCGCGCGAGGAGGCCGCCCGGTATCTCGAACGGACCCTGCGTGCCCTTGCCGAACTCGCCCGGGACCCTGCCCGGCCGGCCGGGCAGGTGGACCTGCTGAACGAGGAGGAGAGGGCCATGCTGCTGTCTCAATGGGGAGGTTACTGACCGGAACAAACAGCTCCGATCTCACCGAGAGTGGCGGACTGTCCGTCATCTTCCCGGATCTCCCCTGTTACCGCTGCGTAGCGTAAGTTCGCATGATCGACATTTGTCATGCCTGCACAACGGGCACAGAATGATCACCGGACGGCGCATCTGGGGGAGGGAGCGCGGAATGCCACCACGCCTGACGTTTCAGCTGCTCGGCGCATTTCAAGTGTCCGCCGACGGCCGGCAACTGCTCATCCGCAGTGCCCGTCAGCGCACGGTGCTCGTGATGCTTCTGCTCACCCCCGGCCGGGTGGTCTCCGTCGACGCACTGGCGGAGACCGTCTGGGACGGTTCCCCGCCGCCGACCGCGCGCAACCAGATCGCCATCTGCATCGCGGCGCTCAGGAAGATACTGCGCGAGGGAGCGGGCGTGGACGGTCTGATCGAGACCGCCCCGCCCGGCTATGTGCTGCGCCCCGGACACCACCGCATCGACCTCCAGGACATGGAGGAGCTGGTCGGCCGCGCACGGCAGGCCGCGGAGTACGGCGAACACGCCGCCGCCGCGGACCGCTTCGAGCAGGCACTGTCGCTGTGGCGCGGCCCCGTGCTCGACGGCATGACGGGGGAGGGGGTCGACGGCGCCGTCACCCGGCTCACCGCGCTGCGCCTCGACCTGGCCGAGGAGTTCGCGGCGCTGCAACTGCACCTCGAGGGCTATCGCAGAGTGATCGCCGACCTCGGGCCCCTCGTGGCCGAGCACCCGCTCCGCGAGGAGGCACGGGCCCTGCTCATGCGGGCCTACCACCTCTCGGGGCGGCGGGCCGACGCCCTGGAGTGCTACCGCGAGGGACGCCGGACCCTGATCGACGAACTCGGGATCGAGCCGGGCGCGAAGCTGCAGGCACTGCACAGCGAGGTGCTGGCCGGTTCCCCGGCGCAGGCGCGGACACCGCCCGCCGAACAGCGCACCCGAGTCGCGCGTCAACTGCCCCGTCCCACGGAGCTGTTCGTCGGACGGCTACCGGAGCTGAGACAGCTCGACGGTCTGCTCGACCCCTCGGGGCCGCCCCTCGCCGTGCTCAGCGGCATCGCGGGCGTCGGCAAGAGCGCACTCGCCGTGCACTGGTCCGTCAAGGCGGCGGAGCACTTCCCCGACGGGCAGCTCTTCATCGACCTCGCCGGCTTCCGCGAGCGCGGTGCGCCGGTGACCCCGCTCGCCGCGCTCGACCACGCGCTGCGCGGCCTCGGCATGCCCGGTGCCGCGATCCCCGCCGAACTGCATGAGCGGGCCGCGCTGCTGCGCAGCACACTCGACGGCCGCCGCGTCCTGATGGTCCTCGACAATGTCGCCTCGCCCGAGCAGGTCCGCCCGCTGTTGCCCGGCTCGGGCTCCAGCCGGGTGCTGATCACCAGCCGCGATCCGCTGTCCGCGCTGGTCGGCGAGTATGGTGCGCGCCGCATCGAGCTCAGGCGGATGACCGATGCGGAGGCCCACGACCTCCTGGTCGCCGTGATCGGCTCCGAACGTGTCGAGGCCGAACCGGAGGCGGCCCGCCGGCTTGCCGACCTCAGCGACCGGCTGCCGCTCGCGCTGCGTATCGTCGCCACCCGGCTGACCTCCGACTGGCAGGGGACGCTGTGCCAGTTCGCCAGCCGGATGGAGGACCGGCGCAGCCGCCTTGACCTGCTCAGCCCCGACGAGGGCGGGTTCCGCTCCGGCGTCTGGCTCAGCTACCGAGAGCTGTCGGTCAAGGCCGCCAGGCTCTACCGGCTCCTCGGCCAGCTCACCGTGCCCGACTTCCCGGCATGGGTCGCCGCCGCAGCCCTCGGCGTGGAGCTGAGGGAGGCCGAGGACCTGCTGCGGCAGCTTGTCGGCGCGCAACTTCTGGAGTTCGGCCCGGCACCGGAACACACCGAGAGCCGCTTCCGCTTCCAGGAGCTGCTGCGCCTGTACGCCTGGGAGCGCTCACAGGTCGAGGACCCGGAGCCGGTGCGCAGGGCGAGCCTGGGGCGGGTGCTTTCGGCGATGCTCGGGCTCGCGGACGAGGCGCATCGGCAGTTGTACGGTCCGGACGAGGTACTCCCCGACGGCCTCGACCGCACCGTCTGCCTGCCCGCGGACCTGGCCACCGAGCTGCTCATCGAGCCCATCGACTGGATGGAGTCCGAGCGCGGGCCCCTGTCCGCGCTGATCGGGCAAGCGGTCCAGAGCGGATTCGCCGAGTACGCCTGGGCATTGACGAGTCGTGCGGTGCCGCTCTTCGAGACCCGGAACTACTTCACTGATTGGCGGCGAAACGCCGAGCACGCCCTTGAGGCCGCACGGTCGGCGGGTGACTCGCGCGGGGCCGGAATCATGCTCAGCAGCCTTGGCACCATCAATATGTATCAGCGCAACTACGGCGAAGCGCAGCACCAGTTCGGTGAAGCCGTGGCCATTCTCGACGAGCTCGGCATCGTGAAGGGGCAGGCCATGGCCCGCCGCAATCTCGCCCTCTGTGCTCGATTCACCGGAGACATGGCAGCCGCGGCACGTTACTGCATCGATTCCCTGGAACTGTTCCGGAGGGCCGACGACGCCGTGGGATTGTCACACGCCCTTGGACTGCTCTCGCAGATCGAACTTGATTCAGGAGCCCCTGAGCGGGCGATCGAGCTCAGCCAGGAGGCCATCGAGGCCAGCTACCAGGCAGGGTCCGTCCGCAGCCGAACGCAGAACTTCCACCGACTCGCCGAAGCTCTCGTCGGAGCGGGGCGGTTGGACGAGGCGGAGCAGGTCTGCCGGGACGTGATCAGCCTCAGCCGGGGGCAAGGCGACAAAGTAGGGGAGACCTACGGTCTGTGCACCCTGGGTGAGGCCCATTGGCGGCGGGGCAGGATCAACCAGGCGCGCGCGGTTCTCGCCAGGGCTCAGCGGGCCGCCGACGAGATCGAGGACCGTTTCCTTCGCGCTCGCGTCGACACCAGCCTGGCCTGTGTCGAGGCGCTGTCCGGCGGGGACTCCGCGGTGCGCCGGCTGGACGGGGCCGTGGAGCAGTTCGAAGCCCTCGACGCCGTTGTCTGGGAGCGTCGTACCAAGCGCTTGCGGGAGGCACTCGTCCGCTGCGGAAACGGTTCCGCAGTGGACGAGAAACTGCTGGCCCACGCGCTGAACGGGCCGTGAGGCCCTGAGCCGGGTGGGGGGAACCGGACGACCCGAACCACCGGACCCCACACCCGAAGATCAAGGAATCAGGACCAGGGGACCTCGGTGTCGACCGTGCCCCCTATCGCACCGCCGATCCGGTCGAGGATGTCGAGCGCAAAGCCCACCGGCTTGTCGGCGGCGACTGCGGTGCCCATTACCTGCCGACCAGGCTCTTCCGCGTGGGCGGCACCGGCCAGAAGCAGAACGTTCAGGGCGGCTGCGGTCAGAGCGGCTGCGGCGATGCGGGTCTTTCGCACGGTTCAATTCCTCCGTTAAGGGCACTGCGGGATGTCGTGACTTAAACATTAGAGGCGGGCGTTGTCGTCTCGATTTCTTCTCGCTTTCGCCCTCTGGCGGCGACCGAGGCCGAGGCGAAATCGGCCCGAAAACGCCACTCCGTATCGTCCATGACGACCCTCGGCCGCAATCTGCGGCTGCGTCACCCCGACCAATTGCGCGCGGATCCGTGCGCCGGAAACGGACGATCGCTGTGATTGCTTCGACGACCACACCCGACATTGCGGCAGGCAGGCCCGTGCACCTCCGCGCTCCCTCGCGCGAGGTGCCGGCCGTGCAGTTCAGCCTGCTCGGCCCGGTCTCGGCACAACGGCACGGAGTACGGCTGCCGTTGTCGGGGACGAAGATCCACACGGTGCTCGCCGTCCTGCTGCTGGCCGACGGGCGCACCGTCTCCGACGAGCGCCTCAGCGACATGCTCTGGGGCGATGCCCCGCCCGCCACGCACAGCGCGCAGATCTATACGTACGTCTCCCGGCTGCGCAAGCACTTCGGCGGCTCCGTGCAGATCCTGCGGCAGGGACCCGGCTATGTGCTGCGGACCGAGTCCGGGCAGATCGACCTGCTGACCTTCGAGCGGTTGCGGCGCAGGGGACAGCAGGCCCTTGAGGAGGGCCGCTACCCGCAGGCCGCCCAACTCCTCGCGGACGCGCTCGCCTGCTTCACCGGCGACCCGCTGGACAACACCACCGAGCACCTGCTCCAGGCGGAGCGCCCCCGGCTGGAATCCCTGCGCACGGAGGTGCTGGAGCAGCGCATCGAGGCGGACCTCGCCTGCGGCCGGCACCGCGGTCTGATCGCCGAACTGACCGCGCTGGTCGCCCGGTTCCCGATGGCGGAGCCGTGGCGGGCCTACCTCATCACCGCGCTCTACCGGTCCTCGCGTCAGGCCGAGGCCGTGCGGGTGTACGAGGAGGGCCGGCGCGTTCTCGACGAGCAGCTCGGTGTGGTCCCCGGGCCGCAACTGAGCGAGGCGTACCTGGCGATGCTGCGCGGCGAGCCCGTGCCGGTGGACGATCCCTCGCCGGCACCGCTGCCGCCCCGCGTCGCCTCCTTCACCGGCCGCTCCGCCCAACTGTCCCGGTTGCGCCTGCTGTTGCGTACGCCAGGACGCGGGCGACGCACCGTGCAGATCACCGGGATGACGGGCAGTGGCAAGTCGGCGCTCGCCGCCGAGGTGGCGCACGAGCTCGCCGGTGACTTTCCCGACGGCGTGCTGCACGCCACCCTGCAGGACGGCCGGGGAGCCCCTCGGCCGCTGAAGGAGGTCGTCTCCGAACTCCTTCTCGACCTGGGCGACCGGAGCGCCTCGGACTCCACGGACCTCACCGATCTCGTCCGGCGCTACCGGGCGCGTACCGCACGTGGCCGACTGCTCGTCGTCCTCGACGGCGCGGGCTCGGACCACGGAATCGGTCCGCTGCTGCCGGCCGACCCCGCGGCCGCCGCCCTGATCACCGGCCGGAGCCGGCTCGACTCGGTGCCGGCCGTGCACACCGTGGTGCTGGGACCGTTGTCGGACGAGGAAGGACTCACGTTGCTGTCCGCGCTCGTCGGCCCGGCCCGGGTGGCGGCGGAGCCCGCCGCGGCCCGCGACGTGGTGCGCTACTGCGCGGGGCTCCCGCCGGCGCTGCGCGGTGCCGCCGCACGGCTCCTCGCCCACCCTCACTGGTCCATGGCCCGGATGTCGGCGCTCCTGCGCGAGCCGGCCGGCCGCCTGCGGGCACTCTCGTACGGCGATGTCGACCTGCCGCGCGTACTGGGGCAGCCGCTGAACCAGCTGTGCCCGTCCACCAGAACCGCACTGCCGTGGCTGGCCCGGCTCGGCCTCGGCCCGTTCACGGCGCGGCTGCTCGCGGACTCCACGGGGCTCGCCGAGACCCAGGCCCAGCGCACCCTCGACGAACTCGCCGACGCGGCCCTGCTCGACGTCGAGCCCTCGGTGGACGGCGGCGTCCGCCGATACCGGTTCCATCCGCTGGTGCTGCTCCTTGCGGAATCCCTTCCGCGCGACCGCTGAAGGCCCAGCTTGGTGAAGACCGTGCCGCCGGCCTGGCGCGAGGCGGTGCACGCCGCTCTCTGCAGTGAAACGCTTTCCCCTTTTCCCGAGAAGGGAACCACCCTTAGCTTTGGGGCTTGTTAGTACAACAAGGGGGACATGTGATGTACAGCATCGTCGTGGTGCCGCCCGAGTACGGCGGGCCCGGGGAACAGATCCGCCTCGCGCCCGGGGAGCAGCTCGACTTCGGCCGGAGCACGGTGGCGCCAGGCCCTCACCTCACCATCGCGCACGAGGGGGTGTCCCGGGCCGCCGGCCGGATATCCGCACACGACACCTTCTGGATACTGAGCAACCTCAGCCGCTCCCAGACCTATGTCGTGGAGAACCCGGAGGGTGCGGGCGAGCACATCAAGGTCGCACCGGGCCGCCTCAACGCCCCGATCCCCTTCGAGTTCGCCCGGGTCGTACTGCCCGCCGGCGGCGAGCTGCTCAGCTTCGACGTGTGGGCGCCACGCCACGACTACCTCGACACCCGGGCGACGGACCAGGAGTCCCCCGGCGGCGCGAGCACCGCCCCGGCCTTCGTCCTGGACCGTTCCAAGCGCTACTTCGCCGTGCTGGTCGCGCTGTGCGAGCCTCGGCTGTGCGGTGCGCCGCACGCGCAACTGCCCACTGTCGAGCAGCTGGTCGAGCGGCTGCGACCGATCTGGCCCACCGCCAACCGCGCCGCCGTGCAGTGGAACATCGACTACCTGGCGGTGAAGCTGCGCCTCAAGCCCGCCCCGGACACGACGGAGTCCGGTCCCCGGCTCAACGGCAAGAAGGAGTCGCTCGCCTCGCTCGCGCTCCGCTTCGACCTTGTCCGGGAGGACGATCTCGTCCTGCTCACCAGCCCCCGCGAGGCGGTGCGGTGAGCCCGTTCCGTACGAGCCCGGAACATCCGTACTCCGTACACGTCCCCAAGGGCTATCGCGTCGGAAGCTGGGAGGTCCGCGAGCCCATGGCGGCCGGGGCCTTCGGCAGCGTGTACGCGGGTCGACGCGTCGGCCCGTCCGGGGAGTCCCCGTCCGTGTCCGCGCTGAAGTTCCTGCCCACCGGCACCAGCACCCCACGCCAGCTGCGCTATCTGCGGGAACTCGCCGAGCGTGAGGTGGAGTTGCTGAGCCGGCTGCAGGCACCACGCCTCATCCGGTTGTACGAGACGCTGACGGTGGACGACCCCGGGCATCCGGAGCTCGACGGCGCCACCGTCCTCGTACTGGAGAAGGCCGAGGAGTCCTTGGACGCCCTGCTCGCCCGGACGCCGAGACCGAGCGGCGGGCCCGAGCTGCTGGCCCAGATCTGCGCCGGCCTGTACCAGCTGCACCACGCGGGCTGGGTGCACGGCGACCTCAAGCCATCCAACGTCCTGCTCATGAAGGACGGTTCGGTGCGTCTGGCCGACTTCAACATGGCCGCTGAGATGGAGGGCACGCACGCGTACACCCCCGCCTTCTCCACGCCCGACTACACCCCGCCCGAGCTGCTCTGGTCCGAGATCGGTGAACGCGGCCGCCAGATCCGCCCGGCGGCGGACGTCTGGGCCTTCGGCGTACTCGCCCATGTCGTGCTCACCGGCTCCCAGCCGCTGCCGGGCGCCACCCCGTCCGCCCGCCGGGACGCCGCGGTGCGCTACGCGCAGGGCCATGACGAGTTGCGCCTCTCCCCCGAACTCCCCTCCCCCTGGCAGCAGATCATCGCGGACTGCCTGGCCCGCACGCACCGGGAGCGCGCCGTCCACGACGCGGCGTCACTGCTGCGCAGGGTGGAGTCGGCGGCGGGCACGGCCCGCTCGCCCCGGCCGCACCCGCTGCCTCGGCGGTGGCGCTGGGCCCCGATGGCGGCGGCCGGGCTCGCGGCGCTCGGCTTCGGGGTGAACAACGCCCTGGCGGGGGCGGGCGAGACCGCCGCGGGCGCCGTGGGCTACGACCGGTGCGACAAGGGCAGCGTCTGCTTCTTCACCGAGCGGGACGGCATGGGCGAGATGTGCGCGTGGGACGGCGACGACAACGACTGGACAGCAGGCGAGAACCATTGCGGTTGGGCCGCCCCGAAGAAGGCCCGGTCGGTCTTCAACAACGGCCACGGCACCGACGCGGGCGAGGAGTTCGTCGATGTCGCCTACTACGCGCAGAAGCGGCTCCGGGAGCCCCTGGGCTGCGTCGAGGTGGGCGCCAGGGAGAACTTCACCGCGCCGCTGCGGCCCCGGTCGCACATCTGGGAGAAGAAGTGCCGAGCCAGTGATGCGCCCCCTTCGGCGGCCCAACCCTCTGAGATACGAGTACGCGGTGACGGCCCTGCGGCGGGACGGTGAGCGGAGCACACCTTGGCCGGGCACGCCGCCCGGCCCTTCGAAAGGGGTCCGATGCCGCAGAGCAAGAGGGAAGTCCGGCGCCTTGGACATTGGCTGCGTACGGCGATGCTCGCCTGTGCGGCCGCGCTGTCGCTGGGAGCCGCCACGATGTCCGGCGCTTCGGCTTCCGGTTCCGCCTCCGCCGCCGGGGCTTCGGTCACGCAGGCGCCGCCCCCGGGCAAGCCGGCCTTCCAGATGCCGTTCTCCTGCCAGAGCCAGTGGCAGCTCAACACCTACGACGCCGGGCACAACCCCGCACTCGACATCGTGGTGAAGGGCAACACCGGATCCGACGGCCTGCCCGTACAGGCGTCCGCCGCGGGGACGGTCACCGCGACCTACTGGGACAACGGCTCGGGGAACACCATCCAGGTCAAGCACGCGGGCGGCTGGTTCACGGCGTACTACCACCTCAAGGACGCCCCCGACCGCTACGTCAAGAAGGGCGACAAGGTCCAGCCCTCGACGCGCATCGGCCGGATCGGCGCCTCCGGCGGCACGAGTTGGGCCCATCTCCACTACGAACAGCGGTACTTGGCGGTCGGCGACTTCACCGACGAAAGGCACCGCAAGCCGGTCCACTTCAACGGCGTCGAGTACACGGGCGTCGGCAAGCAGTGGCCGAGCGTGACCAGCGCCAACTGCGGCGGCTCCGCCGCCTGGAAGGACTGCCCGGCGGGCTCGGTGTGCTTCTACTCCGGCACTGACGGAACCGGCAGCGTGTGCCGGACCGACCGCGACGACCTCAGCAGCGCGTGCGGCCTGCGCAAGTCGTTCTTCAACAACGGCAATGTCCAGGAGGGCTACGACCACGTCCAGGTCACCTTCGCGGAGGGCGGCGGCGCCTGTCTGCACCGCGGCTGGGACGAGGGCCGGGGCAACTTCGCCTCCGGCGGCCGGACCATCGACTCCGTGCGGTGGCGGGGCGAATGCCCGGCCTGAGCGGGGGGTTCGCCGGCGCGTACCGCCACTCCTCTGATGTACGAGGTACCGGCACCCGGCCCTGTCGGCCATGGTGTGAACACGTCACCGGGAGCGGCGTGGCACACCGGAAGCGACATCACTGAACGTCGCCCACCACGCCCGGCCGCGCCTTCATGCGCCTCGATCGAGGCAGACCAAGGGGAACAAACATGCGCAAAATGGGTGTCACCATCGCCACACTCGCCCTGACGGCCGTCGGCCTGGGCGTCCCGGCCACTTCAGCCCACGCCGCCAGCGGTTACGACCGTTGTCCGAAGGGCGACGTCTGCTTCTTCACCGGCAGCGGCGGTAGCGGAAGCATGTGCAACTGGGACGGCAACGACAGCGACTGGCGGGGCGGTGCCATCACGTGCTCGTGGTCGGGCACCACGAAGGTCAAGTCGGTGTACAACAACGGCTACTCGGGGGGCTACGACGCCGTCAAGTACTACCGCTACGCCAACTACAACACCTACGAAGGCTGCGCGGTCAACGGCTTGAAGTACACCTACGCGACCCCGAAGACCCTCCGTTCCCACAAGTGGGCCACCAGCTGCTGATCGGGCAGGCTGTCGTGCCCCGGTGCCGCGCGAGGCGCGGACGGCGCCGGGGCACTGGGCTGCCCTCCGGGGGGCACGGCCGATCCCGACGACGAGACCGGCCGCGGTCCTGCCCCGATCGACGCGATCACCCTGTGCCTGAGCCGTTCCCCGCTTCCCGCAGCTTCGCCATGTCGACGAACTCGCTGTCGTCGTAGCCCGAGGCGACGAACGCGTCGACCGCCGGGGCGTGCGCGAGGCGGCCCTGTCGGTCCTGGACGACCTCGTACGGCGGCGCGAGGGAGAACGTGCGCCGCGATTCCTCACGGGCGGCCGCCCCCTCCCGCTCGAAGGCCGGCACCCACGTGTCCGCGCGGCGGCCGGCACGCGGTCGGGCGAGGAGCTCGGCCGCCGCCCGCCGCGAGTCGCTCGGGTCGCTGATCAGCAGCCGGTCGGTCACCGATCGCGGCGACCACGGCCTCCCAGGCGTGGGCCACCCGGCCCCGCTCGTCCCAAGCGCCTGCGTCCACCCTTTCGGACGCGCGGTTCCGCGCCGGCCTCGTTACCTTTCGCACAAGGGTCCCAGCAGTTCGGCATGAAGGTATCCGTGTTGTCGAGTCTGCCGTCGCAGCGCAGGCGGGGTGGCCCTGGAGACCTGCTTCGAGCGGCACCTCTCACCGCCGGCGCCGGATCTGCCGTGATCGCCGCAGACCACCCGGCACCGGGGACGGCGGTGGCAGTATGCGGGCACACAGCGAGAGAGGCCGGAGCGGGATGGGGCGCAGTGAGCGGGAGGCGGTTGCCGCGGGAGGGCGGCTGTACGCGGCGGCGCAGGCGGTGGCCGGTGACCACGGGCGGGCCGTCGAGGCGGTTCGGGCGGCGCTGAAGCCGATCTGCGACGCGGAGGCGGAACAGGCGCTGGACGCCATCCCGGTGACCCGGCTCAAGGAGGTCACCGAGGGCCGGCTGAGGCTGGGGGAGGTCGAGCGGAGCGGGCTGCGGTCGGTCCGGCAGGTGCTCGATGCCGGTCCCTACCGGTTGCGGCAGATTCCCGGCGTGGGGCAGCGGACCGCCGATCAGGTCGTCGCCGCGGCGCGTCAGATAGCCGATGCCGTACGGGAGACCCTCGCCGTCCACATCGACGTGGAGCGGCCGGAGCCCCGCACCACCGCACTCGTCATGGCCCTTCAGGTGCTGGTGGAAGCAGGCCCCGACGCGCGGCGGGCCGTCGACACGGCCGCGGCACTCTCCGAACGGCTCGGCCCCCTGCTGACCGAGGCCAGGCCCGCCGCCGGGCGGCTGCGGCCGCTGCTGATGAGGGGGGAGAGACGGGCTCGGGCCCGGGAGGCCGTGGCGGAGGTACGCCGGCTGACCGAGGAGGCGGCGGGCGCCGGTGTACCGGAGCTGCTCGCGCAGGCGTCGGTGGATCTGCTGCGCGGTACCTCGACCGAGGCCGCGGCCTGGGTCGACTTCGAGCTGCGTTCCGCCGAGTACTACAGCCTGCTCGCGGAGATCTCCGGCCGTGGCCCCGACACCGCCGCCGCCGAGGGCTTCCTGCCCGACGAAGTCGCCGGGCGGGTCCGTGACCAGCAGCTCGACGACACGCACCGGCGGGTGTCGCTGCGCGGCTACCAGGCCTTCGGGGCACGCTTCGCCCTGGCGCAACGGAAGGTGATCCTCGGCGACGAGATGGGGCTCGGGAAGACCATCCAGGCCATCGCCGTTCTGGCTCATCTCGCCGCCGAGGGGCACAGCCACTTCCTGGTCGTCTGCCCGGCCAGCGTCCTGATCAACTGGACACGCGAGATCGAGGCCCGCAGCAGGCTGCGCGTACTGCCGCTGCACGGCCCCGAGCGGCACGAGGCGTTCGCCGACTGGAAGGCCCGGGGCGGTGTGGGCGTGACGACCTTCGACGCCCTGCGCGGCTTCCCGGCCGGCGAAGGCGGCGAGCTGGGGATGCTGGTCGTGGACGAGGCGCACTACGTGAAGAATCCGAAGACACGGCGCGCCCGGGCCGTGACCGAATGGTCCGGGCACTGCGAACGCGTTCTCTTCATGACCGGTACGCCCATGGAGAACCGGGTCGCCGAGTTCCGCAGCCTTGTGCGGATGCTCCAGCCCGACCTGGCGGAGGCGGTGGGCGACCGGCACGGGGTGTCCGGATCCAAGGCGTTCCGGAAGGCCGTGGCCCCGGTCTATCTGCGCCGCAACCAGCAGGACGTCCTCACCGAACTGCCCGCGCTCCAGCACACGGACGAGTGGGAGGAGCTGAGCGCGTCGGACGAGGACGCCTACCACGAGGCCGTGCGCGCCGGGAATTTCATGGCGATGCGCAGGGCCGCGTACGCGCGCCCCGAGAAGTCGGCCAAGCTGAACCGGCTGCGCGAGATCGTCGAGGACGCCGCCGCGAACGGGCTGAAGGTGGTCGTGTTCTCCAACTTCCGAGATGTCCTGAAGGTGGTGACGGACATGCTGGACGGCGTACGGGGCAAGGGCGCCGGTCAGGTGTTCGGTCCGCTCTCGGGCAGCGTGCCGCCCGCGCGCCGTCAGCAGCTCGTGGACGAGTTCGCCGCCGTGGCCGGTCCCGCGGTGCTGGTGGCGCAGATCGAGGCGGCGGGGGTGGGGCTCAACATGCAGGCCGCGTCCGTCGTGATCATCTGCGAGCCCCAGATCAAGCCGACCGTCGAACACCAGGCGGTGGCGCGGGTGCACCGCATGGGGCAGGTGCGCTCGGTCCAGGTGCACCGGCTGCTCGCCACGCGGGGGGTGGACGAGCGGATGGTGGAGATGCTGAACAACAAGACCCGCCTGTTCGACGCGTACGCGCGCCGCAGCGAGGTCGCCGAGTCCACGCCGGACGCGGTCGACGTCTCGGACACGGCGATGGCCCGCCGGATCGTCGAGGAGGAGCAGGCGAGGCTGGGTGCGGCGGCCCGCAGGGAATCCGCGGGACAGCCGTAAGGGGCCGTCGGGCCGGCCGAGGAGTGGGGCGCCGAGGACGCCGACCGGAGCGCTCGGCGGATCCGGGCCTGGCGGGAGGCGCGGCTTCCCTGCCGGGTGTCGGCAACGAATGTGGGCCGGTGTTGGGTCGCGTCGGACGTTGGCCCTGCTCACGAAGTACCAGATAATCGTGGTAATCGAGTTGCCCGTGCTGATGTTTTCGATGACGGGAGACACGCATGCATGCCGCCGATGTCATCGAGACGTTGCCGACCGCCCTCCCGGACGACGACATCCTGTCTGCCGTACAGATGGTCTCCCGACAGGGGCTGCCCGGCCTGGTCGTCGCCGACGAACAGGGGGAGCTGATCGGCTGCATGTCCTCGGTCGACCTGCTCCGGGCGGCGCTCCCGCCCTACTTCCTGGACGACCCCGGCCTGGTGCACGTCATGGACGAGGTCCATGCGGACCGTGTGGCGGCGGCAATGTCGGGCACCCGCGTCCGTGACGTCCTCACCTGGGGGCCCTCGCGGATCCCCAGGGTCGGTCCGCGGGCGAAGGCCGTGGAGCTCGCGGTGCTGATGGTGCGGCGGCAGTGCCCGTTCGCCCTGGTCGAGCGGGAGGGCGGCGGGATCCTCGGGGTCGTCACCGCCAACCGGCTGCTCGGCCTGCTCGCCACCGCCGCCGAGGCGGCCGTGGCGGAGGACCCGCCGGCCACCACCGCCGTAGCGGAGGACTCGCCTGTCGTCACCACCGCCGTAGCGGAGGACTCGCCTGTCGTCACCACCGCCCCCACCACCCCCGATGACCCCACCCGATGACCGTCCGCCCCGCCTGTGAGGAAGCCGTGTGAGCCTGCTCGACCGAGACTCCACCAGTGCCACGAGCGCGCAGCGGGCGCCCCGGCGCAGGAAGCCCCTGCGTCTGCTGCGGACCGCTCCGCTTCCGGTGGTGTTCTGGCTGCTGCTGTCCGGGCACTACGAGCCGCTGCCGCTGGCGCTCGGGGTCCTCTCGGTCGCCGTGGTGTGCTGGCTGACCCTGCGGGCCGGGCTCGAACACCACAGTGCGACGGTCTCCTTCACCCTGCGTCTGCCGCGTTACTTCCTGTGGCTGAGTGGACAGGTGCTCCTGTCGACCTTCGCGGTGGCCCGGAAGGTCTGGGCCCCCCGTCCCGACCTGCGGCCGGTGGTGCAGCCCACGCCGACACCGCACCTGCCGGAGCTGTCCCGGGTGGTCTACGCCAACTCGATCACGCTCACCCCGGGCACGCTCTCCCTCGACGTGGAGGCGGACCACATCGAGGTCCACAGCCTGGAGGCGGCGAGTGTCGAGGAACTGCACGCGGGGCAGATGCTCAGGCGAGTACGGCGGACGGAGGCGCAACGATGATCTACGCCGTCATGGCGGCGCTCCTGGTCGCCATGGGGCTGACTCTGCTGCGCGCGTTCCTGGGCCCCGGCCGCTACAACCGTATCCTCGCGATCAACACGTTCGGCACCAAGACCGTGCTGTTCGTCGCGGTGGCGGGCTTCCTCTTCGGCCGGCCCGACTTCCTCGACATCGGCATCCTCTACGCGCTCGTCAACTTCGTCGCCACCGTCGCGGTGCTCCGGCTGACCCACTACCAGGAACTCCTGAGCGACACGAAGAGGGGAGAGGAAGGGTGACCGTCCTCGATGTGGTGAGCGCGGTGCTGCTGACCGCCGGCGCCCTGGCCGTGCTCACCGGCGCGGTGGGCCTGCTGCGCTTCCCCGACTTCTACACCCGTATCCACGCCGCCGGCATCACCGACTCCGCCGGTGCCGGACTGATCCTGCTGGGCCTGCTGCTGCGGGTGGACGCCTGGAGCACCGCGGTCCGCCTGCTGATCATCGTGCTGTTCCTGGCCCTGACCGGTCCGACGGCGACGCACAGCCTGGCGCACGCCGCGCGGCGGGACGGCGTGCAGATGTGGCAGGAGGGCGACCCGCGCCGGTGACCACGACCTTCACCCTGATCAACGTCTCGCTGCTCGCCATCCTCATGGCGACCGCGGTCACCATCACCCGGCTGCGCGCGCTCTACGAGGCCACGATGCTGGCGGCGCTGTTCAGCCTGGTCACCGCCTGTCTGTTCGTTCTCCTCGACGCCGTGGACGTGGCGTTCACCGAGGCCGCGGTCGGCGTCGGCATCAGCACCGTGCTGCTGCTCGGCGTGCTCGCGCTGACCCGTTCGCGCGAGTCGGTCACCCCCCGGCTGCGGCGCCTGCCCGGCGCGGTCGCCGTGCTGCTGGTCGGCGGCACGCTCGGCTACGCCAGCCTCGACCTGCCCGAGTTCGGCGGCGCCGACACGCCCGTGCAGCGCCACCCCGTCACGGAGGTGTACCTCCACCAGTCCCAGGAGGACATCGGCATCCCGAACACCGTCACCTCGGTACTGGCCAGCTACCGAGCCCTCGACACCCTGGGCGAGCTGGTCGTCGTCTTCACCGCGGGCCTCGCCGTACTGTCCCTGCTCGGGCCGCTGGCGGGGCCGGAGCGGACCCGGCCGGCCGCCGACTTCCACCTGGCCGACTACCGCGTCATCCGGGTCGTCAGCGGCGCGCTGATGCCGTTCATCCTGCTGTTCGCGCTCTATGTGCTCTTCCACGGCGAATACGGCCCCGGCGGCGGCTTCCAGGCCGGCGTGATCTTCGCCTCCGGCTTCGTGCTCTACGGCCTGGTCTTCGGCCTGGACCGGGCCCAGCGGGTCGTGCCGTCCGCCGCGCTGTGGATCCTGGGCGCGGTCGGACTGCTGCTCTTCCTCGGGCTCGGCGTGACCACCATGCTGCTCGGCGGCTCCTTCCTGGACTACGACGTCCTCGCCGGCCACCCCGAGACCGGGCAGCACGCGGGGATCCTGGTGGTCGAGGCGGGCATCGGCATCACCGTCGCGTCCGTCATGACGACGGTCTTCTTCGGCTTCGCGGGCCGGGGGGTGTCGCGGTGATCGCCTCCCACTACGTCTACTGGATCTTCTTCGCCCTGATGCTGACCGGCCTCTACGTCGTCATCAGCCACGGCAACCTGCTGAAGAAGCTGATCGGCCTGACCCTCTTCCAGGTCGGGGTCTTCCTCTTCTACGTCGGCCTCGGCAAGCGGGACGGCGGCAGCGCGCCGATCGTCTCGGACGAGGTCGAGACCTACTCCCACCCGCTGCCCCACGTGCTGATCCTCACCGCCATCGTGGTCGGCGTCGCCACGCTCGCCGTGGGTCTTGCGCTGGCCGTCCGCATCTTCGAGGCGTACGGCACCGTCGAGGAGGACGAGGTGCTCGACCACGACAAGGCCGACCACATGGCCGAGCGCGCCGTCGAGCGGGACGGCGGCGGCCCATGACGGATCAGCTGCCGGTGCTCCAGGTGGCGGTCCCCCTGCTCTGCGCACCCCTGTGCGTGCTGCTGCGCTCCCGGACCGTGGCGTGGCTGCTGTTCCTCACCGCCGCCCTGTCCTCGCTGGCCTGCGCCGCCTGGCTGACCGAGCGCGTCGACGAGGCCGGGACACTGCGGTACGCGATGGGCGACTGGCAGGCGCCGTACGGCATCGAGTTCGTGGTGAACGGCTTCAACACCCCCGTCCTGCTCCTGGTGTCGCTGAGCGCCGCGGTCGTCGCGGTCTACGGCCGCCGCAGTGTCGCCGACGAACTCGACGCACGGCGTGGCACGCTGCTGTACGCGTGCCTGTGCCTGTGTCTGGCCGGTCTGCTGGGCCTGGCGATCACCGGGGACGCGTTCAACGCGTTTGTCTTCCTGGAGATCAGCTCGCTGTCGACGTACACGATGATCGCCATGGGGCGTCGTCGGCAGGCACTGCTGGCCGCGTTCCGCTACCTGGTGATCGGCACCATCGGGGCGACGTTCCTGCTGCTCGGCATCGGCCTGGCCTACGCGGTCACCGGCACGCTGAACATGGCCGACCTGGCCGGGCGGGTGAGCGGCCAGCACGACAACCGCGCGCTCCAGGCCGCCGTGGTCTTCGTCTTCGTGGGCCTCGCGGTCAAGATGGCCGTCTTCCCGCTGCACGCGTGGCTGCCCGCGGCGTACGGGGAGGCACCCTCCGTGGTGAGCACGTTCGTCGCCGCCACCAGCACCAAGGTCGCGATCTACGTCTTCTGCCGGTTCGCGTTCACCGTCTTCGGTGCCTCGCTGGTGTTCGGGACGATGCCGGTCGGCCGGATCGGGCTGCTCCTGGCCGCCCTGGGCATTCTGGTCGGCTCCGCCGCCGCGTGCTTCCAGAACGATCTGCGGTACGTGCTGGCCTGGTCCAGCGTCGCCCAGATCGGCTACATCGTGGCCGGGATCAGCCTGGCGACCACGGCCGGGCTCTCCGCCGCCTATCTGCACATGATCATGCACGCGGTGACCAAGGGCGCGCTGTTCGCGATCGCCGGGCTGCTGATGCTGCGCCTCGGCTCGGTCCGCCTCTCGGAGCTGGCCGGCATCGGCCGCCGGATGCCCTGGACGTTCGCCGCCTTCGTACTGGCCGCCCTCGGCCTCGTCGGCGTGCCGCCCACCGCGGGCTTCACCGGCAAGTGGGCCCTGGTGACGGCACTCGTCGACGACGGCCAGTGGCCCGTCCTCGCGGCCGTCCTGTCCGGCTCGCTCCTCGCCCTCGTCTACGTCGGCCGCGTCGTCGAAGTCGCCTGGTTCCGCGAGCCACCCGAGCGGACCGAGCCGCCCCGGCCCCCGGCCTCCATGGTCGCGGCCGTCTGGACCCTGGTCCTGCTCTCCCTCTACCTCGGCATCGACCCCTCGCTGCCCGCCCACCTCGCCGACACCGCGGCCGAGGCACTGCTCGGGGACGGGGGTGGCTGAGGTGGTGGACGCCGTGTGGGCCGACCCCGGAGGGGCCGTCGCGCTTCCCGTCGCGGTGGGGCTTCCGCTGCTGGCCTGTGGTGCCGTGCTGCTCCTGCGGAACCGGCCGCATGCGCGGGAGGCGGCCTCCGTGGGGTTCGGGCTCGCGCTGGCCGGGGTGGTGATCGGGCTGTGGCCGGTCGTCGAGGACGGGCTGCGGTTCGAGCTGTGGTCGTGGCTGCCGGGTCTTTCGCTGGCGTTCGCCCTCGAACCGCTGGGCCTGCTGTTCGCCTCGATCGCCGCGGTGCTCTGGCCGGTGACCACCGTCTACGCCGCCGGGTACCTGCGCGCCGCGCGGGAGCCCGCGCACGCCCGGTTCTTCGCCTTCTTCGCCCTGGCGATCGCCTCCGCGATGTGGATCGCGCTGTCGGCCAACCTGGTCACCCTGCTCATCGGCTACGAGCTGATGACCCTGGCGACCTGGCCGCTGGTGGCCCACCACGGCGACGACAAGGCCCGGCGCGGGGCCCGCACCTACGTGACGGTGCTGCTGGTCACCTCCCTCGGGCTGCTGCTGCCCGCGATCGTCTGGACCTGGGTGCTGGCCGGCACCACCGACTTCCGCCCCGACGGCATCCTGGCCGGTCAGGCCGGTTCCGGGGTGCTCACCGTGCTGTTCGCGCTGTACCTGTTCGGCATCGGCAAGGCGGCGCTGATGCCGGTGCACCGCTGGCTGCCCGCGGCGATGGTGGCGCCCACCCCGGTGTCGGCCCTGCTGCACGCGGTGGCCGTGGTCAAGGCCGGTGTCTTCACGGTCCTGAAGGTCACCGTGTACGTGTTCGGCCTGGACACCCTGCGCGAGACCGGCGCGGCGGCCCCGATGACGTGGGTGGCGGCGTTCACCCTGGTCGCGGCTGCCGTCGTGGCGATCCGGGCGGACAACCTCAAGCGCAGGCTGGCCTACTCCACGGTCAGCCAGCTCGCGTACATCGTGCTGGCCGCCACGCTGGCCCACAAGGTGGCCGCCGCCGGGGGCGCCCTGCACATGGTCACCCACGCGTTCGGCAAGATCACCCTCTTCCTGTGCGCGGGCGCGATCGCCGTCACGGCGGGCAAGACCCGTGTCAGCGAGCTGGACGGGCTGGGCCGCGTCATGCCGTGGACCTTCGCGGCGTTCGCGACGGCCACGGTCTCGATCGTCGGCCTGCCCCCGACGGGCGGCACCTGGAGCAAGTGGCTGCTGGTCCTCGGCACGGCCGAAGCGGATGAGATGGTGCCGCTCGTCGTGCTGCTCGCCGGCTCCCTGCTCGCCATGGCCTATCTGATGCCGATCGTGGTGCGGGCGTTCCTGCGACCGCCGCCCGAGCTGCCCGCCCACGGTGAGGCACCGCTGGTGATGACCGGGCCGCTGACCCTGACCGCGCTCGGCTGCGTGGCGCTGTTCCTCGGCGCGGACGCCCTGCTCGACCCGCTGGCCGCGACCCTGGAGCTGCCGTGAGCGACGACGACCACCGCCCGGCCGACGACCACCGCTGGCTGGACGAGCCGCGCAACGTGACGCGCATCGTGCACGCCCTGGCCGTCCTGTGCGCGGCGGCCCTGCTGGCCGACCTGTTCTACACCAAGCATCCCTACTTCTCCTTCGAACGCTGGCCTGCCTTCTTCGCTCTCTACGGCTTCGTGAGCAGCGTGATCCTGGTTCTCACGGCCCAGCGGCTGCGCCGGTGGCTGCGCCGCGACGAGGACTACTACGAGCCGCCGGACCAGGACCACCACGTACCGCCGGACCAGGAACACCACGTACCGCCGGACCCGGGTCACCGGGGCCGGCACGACGAGCCCCCCGCCGAGGGGCCGCGATGACGGCCGCCGCCCCCGCTCTGCTGCTGGTGCTCGGCGCGGCCGGCGTGCCGCTGCTGCGCGGAACGGCGCGCCACGTCCTGATGCTGCTGCTGCCGGTGGCGGGGCTGATCGTGCTGTGGCTGCTGCCCGAGGGCACCGGCGCCACATTCGCGTTCCTCGGCCTTGAGCTGACCCCCGTACGCATCGACGCCCTGTCCCGGGTCTTCGCCACCGGCTTCCTGGTCGCCGCGCTGCTGATCACGGTCTACGCCCTGCACCTGCGCGACCCGCTCCAGCAGGCGCTCGTCCCGCTCTACGCCGGGGCCACGGTCGGCGGCGCGCTCGCCGGTGACCTCATCACCCTGCTCGTGTACTGGGAGTTCGCCAGCCTGGCGTCGGCCTTCCTGATCTGGGCGAGGCGCAGCGAGCGCAGCTACCGGGCGGGCCTGCGGTACCTGGCCGTGCAGCTGACCGCCGGGCTGCTGATCTTCGCCGGAACGGCACTGCGCGTCCAGGCGGGCCTGGGAGTGGAGTTCACCCACCTCGGCCCGGACAGCCCCGGCAGTGCGCTGATCCTGCTGGGGGTGGGCATCAAGTGCGCGTTCCCGCTGCTGCACACCTGGCTGACCGACACCTACCCGGAGGCCACGGTCGTCGGCTCGGTGGCCCTGTCGCCGTTCACCACCAAGCTCGCGGTGTATGTGCTGGCGCGCGGTTTCGCGGGCACCGACCTGCTGATCTGGGTCGGCGTGGCCATGACCGTGTTCCCCATCCTCTACGCCGTCCTGGAGAACGACCTGCGCCGCGTGCTGGCGTACAGCCTGATCAACCAGCTGGGGTTCATGGTCGTCGCCGTCGGTATCGGCGGTGAACCGGGGGTCAACGGCGCCGCCGCCCACGCCTTTGCGCACATCGTCTACAAGAGCCTGCTGTTCATGAGCATGGGAGCGGTGCTCCACCGCACCGGCACCGTCAAGGCCTCCGAACTCGGCGGGCTCTACAAGTCCATGCCGCAGACGGCCGCTCTGTGCATGGTGGGAGCCGCGTCGATCTCGGCGTTCCCGCTGTTCTCCGGCTTCACCACCAAGTCGATGATCATGGAGGCGGCCGGGCTGGAGCACCTGGCCGCGGTCTGGCTGCTGCTCCTCCTCGCCTCGGCCGGTGTGCTCCACTACGTCGGCATCAGGGTCCCGTTCTTCGCCTTCTTCGCCCACGACCGGGGCCACCGGGTGGCCGAGGCCCCGCTGAACATGCGGGTGGCCATGGCGCTGGCCGCGCTGATCTGCGTAGTCGTCGGGGTGGCGCCGAACCTGCTGTACGGGCTGCTGCCGTACCCGGTCGACTATGTGCCCTACACCGTCCCGCACGTGATCAACCAACTGCAGCTGCTCCTGCCGGCCGCGCTGGCCTTCGCGCTGCTGGTCCGCACCGGCCGCTACCCGCCGGCGGTGCGCTCGGTCAACCTCGACGTCGACGTGGTCTACCGCCGGGCGCTGCCGGCCGGCTGGGACGCGCTGTCCCGTGCCGTCCTGCGAGCCGGGGGCGCGCTGGGCCCGCCGCTGCGCCGCTGGGGCGACACCGCGTGGAGCACGGTCACCCGCCCGCTGCGCCCGGAGGCGAGATCGGCGAAGCCGTGGCCGACGCATGTGATGGCCTGGTGGGCCGTCTTCCTGCTGGGGACCGTGCTCCTGCTGACGCTGCTGTAGGCCGCCGTCCGGACGCCGTCAGGGCCCGGTCGCGAGGTAGTAGGCGTTGAACGGGTCGCCCTCCACCGACTTGATGTCGACGTTCGTGAACCCGGCCTCCCGGAGCATCCGCTCCGCCGTCTCCCGGCCCCACACCGTGCCCAGGCCGGCGCCGCCGGTGCTGAGCGAGGTCGTCATGCAGTAGAAGACGGAGAACGCGTAGAGCGAGGGACCGAAGGGGTGCCCGATGTTCTCCTCCAGCCTGCTGGAGGCGGCGATGTCACCCATGAGGAACGTGCCGCCGGGGCGCAGGGCCCTGGCGATCGCCGCGAGCGTCTCGGCGGGCTGTGCCAGGTCGTGGATCACGTCGAAGGCGGTGATGACGTCGTACTCGCCGGTGATCCGCGTCGAGTCGGAGACCGTGTAGTGGAGGTTGCCGAGCCCGGCGCGGGCCGCCTCGGCGCGGGCGGTCGCGATGCCTTCCTCGGACCGGTCCAGACCGTGGAAGCGGCTGGCGGGGAACGCCCGTGCCAGGACGAGCGGAGCGTGCCCCTGCCCGGTGCCCACGTCGAGGACGTCGATGCCCTTCCCCAGCCGTTCGACGAGCCCGGGAACCAGCGGTACGACCGTGTCCACGAGCGCCAGGTCGTACACCCGGGCGGTCTCCTCGGCCTGGAGGGACTGGAAGCGCGGATAGGCCGAGTACGGCACGCCGCCGCCCTCCCGGAAGCACCGCACCACCTGCTGCTCGACCTCGCCCATGAGGCCGATGTACGGCATCATCCCGGCCAGGTTGTCGGGGCCGGCGGCGGTCGTCAGACAGGCGGCGTACTCCGGGGGCAGGGCGTACGTCCGCCGCTCCGGGTCGTACTGCAGGAACCCGCCGACGACCATGCCGCCCAGCCACTCGCGGACGTACCGCTCGTCCAGATCCGCGGCCTCGGCGATCTCGGCGCTGGTCGAGGGCGGGAGTTCGGCCAGCCTGTCGAACAGGCCGCACTGGTGGCCGACGCTGGTCAGCAGGGCGAGCGCGCTCTTGTTCAGGACGTCGAGCACCTCGCCCGCGAAGGCCTCCTGCCTTGCCGTGTCCGGGGCGGGCTGCCGTGTGTCGAGGGTGGACATGGTCGCTCCTTCCGCCGGGGCGGCTGACACCGCGGGGGACCGGTGTCCACTGTCACCGTACGTCCGAAATGTCGCGTTGACTCTTACGGATCGGAGACGTCCGCTCCGCCTCGGCGTACGGGGTCACCCCACGGTCGTCAGCGCGCTCTCGGCGGCGGCCACCACCGTGCGCGCCTGATGCGCCACCTGCTGTTCCACGGGCACCCAGCGCAGGCGCAGGGCCTTCTCGAAGTCTTCGCACCAGGTGAGGAAGAGGTCGTCGAGTTCGCGGTGCAGGGCCGGGGCGGCCGGGTCGTCCGCCGCCGCGAGGAGCCGCAGCAGCAGGCCCGCGGCGCGCAGCGGCTGGCGCCGGGCCACGACGTCGAGGGCGCTGATGTGCGCTGTCGTCAGGAGGTGTGCGCCCTCGGGGGTGGCGGCCCGGCGGGCGAGGGGTTCCCAGGAGTCGGCGACCAGGTCGTAGAGGTCGTCGGCCATCCACTCCAGCACCCGCCTGGGCGGGGACTCCTGGGGCGGGGGCAGGAAGCCGCGCGCCTTGTCGAGGACGGCCGTCACCTGGCGCCCGCCCTCGCGCACCAGTGCGGACAGGTCGCGCAGGGCCCCGGCGGCCTCCGGGTGCGGAGACAGGTCCTCGGCCAGGTCGGTGGCCCACAGCGGCACTTCGACGATCGCGGTGACACCGTCGTACCGCATCGGCGCGCACCAGGTGGACCGGCCGATGTTCTCGGAGCCGGCCGCCAGACGGGCGGTCGCGTCCGGCGGGGGCAGGACGTGGATGCCGGGGCTCGGGTTCTCCCAGTACAGGGCGTCGTAGGTGCCGTGCTGGACCGGGATGCCGAGGGCCGCGGCGGACTCCTGGAAGGGGGCGGCGAGTCCGGGCAGCGCGCGGGTCAACTGGACCCAGCTGCCGCCCGCGTCGACGCTGTGCAGGGAGCACTGGAGGAACGGCCGCAGCTCGTCGATCACGTCGAACAGGGCCTGGCTCTCCGGGAGTTGCCGTGACTCGATCGGTGCCCACTCCGGCTGTTCGGCGGCGACCGGGCGGAAGGCGGCGCGGTAGTACCGCTCCAGGGCGTGGTCGGGGCCGGCCGTCGCCTCCTCGATGCCCTCGCTCAGCGTGGCACCGTCCGGATCCAGACACAGGATCAGGTTCCAGGTGACGCGGGAGGGGTCGGTCGCCGGGGACCGACCCTCGCCCCGGGCCACCCGCTCCGCCAGCGCCAGCGCGGTCGCGCCGCCGACCGGCTCGTCGGAGTGCGGCCCGGCGACCACCAGGACGTGGCGAGGCCCGTGCCCCACGGACAGCATCAGGATCGGACGGCCCGCGCGCGACGTCCCGATCCGGCGCAGGCGGCCGGCCCCCGGAAACCGGGAGACCAGCCGCCGCGCCGACTCGGTGACGTCCGCGACCGTGGGATAGCGGTCCATCACTCGCGGTCCTTCACTCGCGTCACTCGAGGTCCTTCACAGGTGTCGCTCGCGGCCGGTCAGGAGCCGCCGTTGCCACCGCTGTCGCCGGTGGTCTCCTTCTTGTCCAGCGGACGGATCTCGATCTTGTTCGGCATGCCCTGTCCTCCTGAAGGTGGCTGTGGCGTGCGGTGATTTTCCGTGCCCTTGCAAGAGTTCGTTGATCGGGTCACTGTTGTCAATGTCGGTTGTGGCAGGGGCAGTTGGGGCTGACGAGATTGGCGCGAAGATGACGTTGCACGCGATGCGGCGGCCTCGGATCAAGCCGGAGCACCGGGCCTACCGGACGGTGGACGGGAACGTACGGATCGGGAGCGTCGTCCACGGCATCGGCGCCGAGGTCAAGGACCCCGACGGCTGGGTGTGGACGCTGGTCGAGGCCATGGACGGCACCCGCAGCGCCGCGGACGTCGTCGCCGAGGTGTCCCGCCGCCACGGCGAACTGCCGCTGCCGGCACCGGACATCGTCCAGGCGATGACGGACCTCACCGAGGCCGGATACGTGGAGGACGCCGGCGCCGTACCGCCGCCGGAGCTGTCCGAGCGGGAACGCGAGCGCTACGGCCGGGGCATGGCGCTGCTGCGCTGGATGGACCTCCGGCCGCGGGAGAACCCCTGGGAGCCGCAGCTGCGGCTGCGCCGCGCCCGGGTCCTGCTGGTGGGGGTGGGCGGCACCGGCGGGGCCGCAGCCCGGGACCTGGTGGCCTCCGGAGTGGGGCGGCTGCACCTCGTGGAACCGGACGTCGTGGAACTGTCCAACCTCAACCGGCAGACCCTCTTCCGCGAGCACGACCTCGGTACGCCGAAGGCCGACGCGGCGCTGGCCGCGTTACGGGCGCTGAACTCGGACACGACGGTCACGGGGGAGCGCCGCGAGGTGCGGGGGCCGGCGGACCTGGAGGACCTGCTGGCCGGCGGAGGGCCGTACGACGTACTCCTGCTGGGCGCCGACCGCCCGCCGGTGATCCGCCGCTGGGCCAACCAGGTCTGCCTGGCCACCGGCACGCCATGGGCCGAAGCGGGCTATCGCGGGCCCCTGGTGAGCGTCGGGGTCTTCGCGCCCGGCCGGGGCGCGTGCTGGGAGTGCCTGCGCAGCGCCGAGATCGAGCGCCGCGATCTGCGGCTCGGGCCCGGCCAGGACGAGGACGCCGCCTCCCCCCGTATGCCGTGGAACCCGGTGAACGCCGTGACCGCGGGCCTGTCCGGCAGCCTGCTGGCCCACGCCGCGCTCATGCTGCTGTGCGGGGTTCCGCCGGTGGACCCGGGATGCCGCTTCGGACTGAACCTCATGACGCCCGGCGACCCGCTCATGCAACGCACGGCCCAACGCCCCGACTGCCCCGCCTGCGGAACGGAGCCGGCGCTGAACACGGGGCGGGGGAGCGGAGTCGGTGGTGGCGCGGGGGCGGGGAGTGGGGCTGGTGGTGAGCCTGGGGCGGGGGGTGGAGCCGCTGGTGAGCCCGGGGCGGGGAGTGGAGCTGGTGGTGTCCGGGGCGAGGAGTGGAGCCGGTGGTGAATCCGGGGCGGGGAGTGGAGCCGCTGGTGAGCCTGGGGCGGGGGGTGGAACCGGTGGTGAGCCTGGAGTGGGGGGACGGAGTCGGCGGTGAATCCGGAGCGGGGAGCGGCCGGTGGTGAACGCGGGGCGGGGAGCGGAGCCGGTGGTGAGTCCGGGGCGGGAGGAGTGCAGTCGGCGGTGAACGCGGAGCGGGGGGAGCGGACGTGACGGACACGGCGGCGGAGGACCGGCCCCGGATCGAGCCCTCGGCCCGCGTCCTGCTGCACGACCTCGCGGTGCGGCGGGACCGGGACGAGTGGATCGTGGGCCGCATGGCCACCCGGACCTTCGTCGCCCTGCCGCAGGCCGGCGCACGCGCGGTGGAACTCCTGGGCGAGGGGCGGAGCGTGGCCCGCACGGAGCAGACACTGCGCGAGGAGACCGGCGAGGAGTTCGAGATCGCGGACTTCGTCAGGGACCTCACCGCCCTGGGGTTCGTGGCGCGGATCGGGGACCGCCCGGTCCCGGACGCCGAACCGCCGCGCGCCTCACTGCCGTGGCTGCGCCCCCGCCACGTCCGGTTCGCCCTGCACCCGGTCCTTCCGCTGCTCGTCGGGGCACTGCTGACGGCGGCCGTCGTCGCCCTGTTCCACCGCCCCGACCTGCTCCCCGGCTACCGCGACATGCTGTGGAGCCCGCACGGCAGCCTGGTCCTGGCCGGCGGGGCCGCGGCCGGATGGACGCTGCTGCTGGCCCATGAGCTGGCGCACCTGGTCACGGCCCGCGCCGTGGGCGTGCCGGCGAGAATGAGCCTCGGCACCCGGCTGCAGTTCCTCGTCATGCAGACCGACATCAGCGGCATCGAACTCGCGCCCCGCCGCCACCGCCTGACGGCCTATCTGGCCGGAATCGCCCTCAACCTCTCCGTCGCCTCCTGCCTGGTCCTGGTCCTCGCCCTGACGGACCCCGGGCCGACGGCCCACCGCCTGCTCGCGGCGGCCCTGCTGCTGACCCTGCTGCCGGTGCCCTTCCAGTTCATGGTGTTCACGCGCACCGACCTGTACTTCGTCCTCCAGGACCTCACCGGCTGCCGGAACCTCTACGGCGACGGCCTCGCGTACGCCCGTCACCTGTTCCGGCGCGTGACGCGCCCGCGCCGGACCGCCGGGGCCGGCGACCCGAGCGCCGGGCTGCCACCGCACGAGCGCCGGGCCGTACGCCTCTACAGCGTCGTCCTCGTGGCCGGAACGGCGGCCTGCCTGACCTTCATGGCCGCCGTCACCCTGCCCCTCGACATCGCCCTGCTGGTCCGCGCGGCCCGGAGCCTGGGCCCCGACCACAGCCTCACCGCCAACGCCGACGCGGCCGCGGTACTGATCGCCCTGGGCGGAGTCAACGCCCTGTGGCTGCGCACGTGGTGGCGCACGCGCCGAGGCGTGCGGTGATGTGTTGTTGTTCGCCCGCGGGCTCGCTGTGGCTGGTCGAGCGCCCCACGGCGGAACCGCTGACAGACGCGGCCCCGGGCCCCTTTGGGGCGCTGCCGAACCGTAGCCGAATGCGCCGGGTCCGCTTGGCTGTCGGCCGAAAACAACCGTCGCACGAAGGGCCTCTGTCACGCAGGGCCCTTGTGCAATTCCTGTGCAGGCCTCAATCTTTCGGCTGGCACACAGAGTCCGCACAGCAAGCGCCCTCGGATTTGACATGATCACGTCCACCCGAGGGTGGACTTCGTCGTGCCTGCACCACCCCCCACCAGCGCACCACCGATTGAGGAGGACCCCTCAGATGGCAGTGATGCGTCCCACCCGGCGAAGACTGGCAGCGATCAGCGCGACGGCCACCGCGGTACTCACCGCGGGCCTCGTCTCCGCCCTCCCCGCAGGTGCCGCCCCGGCCGCCGGCGACGGCCGGGTCCAGTACGCGGGCGCGGCGAACGCCGTGGCCGACAGCTACATCGTGACCCTCAAGCCGGAGGCGGCCCGCGCCGCTTCGGCCGAGGGCCGCGCGCTCGCCCGGAAGTACGGGGCCGACATCGAGCGCACCTACCAGAAGGCGCTCAACGGCTACGCGGTCGAGGCCTCCGCGGCCGAGGCGAAGAAGTTCGCCGCCGACCCGGCCGTCGCCTCCGTCGTGCAGAACCGCACCTTCAGCATCGCCGCGACCCAGCCCAGCCCGCCCTCCTGGGGCCTGGACCGGGTCGACCAGCGCAACCTTCCGCTCGACCGCTCCTACACCTACCCGGACTCGGCCGGCAGCGGTGTCACGGCGTACGTCATCGACACCGGCGTCCGCATCAGCCACGGCGACTTCGGCGGCCGTGCCTCCTACGGCTACGACGCCGTCGACAACGACAACACCGCCCAGGACGGCCACGGCCACGGCACGCACGTCGCCGGCACGGTCGCCGGCGGTTCCTACGGCGTCGCCAAGAAGGCACGGATTGTCGGCGTCCGGGTGCTGAACAACTCCGGCTCCGGCACCACCGCGCAGGTCGTCGCCGGCATCGACTGGGTCGCCCGCAACGCGGTGAAGCCGGCCGTCGCCAACATGTCCCTCGGCGGCGGCGCCGACACCGCGATCGACACCGCCGTACGCAACGCCATCGCCTCCGGCGTCACCTTCGCCGTCGCGGCGGGCAACGAGTCCACCAACGCCTCGACCAGGTCCCCCGCACGCGTGACGGAGGCCATCACGGTCGGCGCCACGACCTCGTCGGACGCGAAGGCCAGCTACTCCAACTACGGCACCGTCCTCGACCTGTTCGCGCCGGGCTCCTCGATCACCTCGGCCTGGAACACGAGCGACTCCGCCACCAACACCATCTCCGGTACGTCCATGGCGGCCCCGCACGCGGCCGGCGCCGCCGCGCTCTACCTGGCCGAGAACCCCACGGCCACGCCCGCGCAGGTCTCCACGGCGCTGACCACGGCGGCCACCCCCAACGTCGTCACCAGCCCGGGCAGCGGCTCGCCCAACCGGCTGCTGTACGTCGGCGGCGGTACCCCCACCCCGCCCGGACCGCGCTTCGAGAACACCGCCGACTACCCGATCAACGACAACTCCACGGTCGAGTCCCCGGTGACGGTGTCCGGCGTCGCCGGCAACGCGCCCTCCGCGCTGGCGGTCGAGGTCAACATCATCCACACGTACATCGGTGACCTCCAGGTCCAGCTGATCGCCCCCGACGGGTCGGCCTACACCCTCAAGGGCTACGGCACCGGCGGCAGTTCGGACAACATCAACACCACGTACACGGTGAACGCCTCCTCCGAGACGGCCAACGGCACATGGAAGCTCCGGGTCAGCGACAACGCACGGCTGGACACCGGACGGATCGACTCCTGGGCGCTGCAGTTCTGACGCGGCGACTGAGCAGGTAGAGAGCGGGCGCCCGACAGTCCGGAGGGCCGGGCTGTCGGGCGGCTGCCGGGGTTGTGCGGTTCCCCGCGCCCCTCGGCCTACCACTCTGCCTCGGGAAAGGGCGCCGGATCCGTCACCCACCCCGCCGCCAGGACCAGCCGTGAGGGGCGGTGTACGGCCAGGAAGGCGAACGGGCGGTCGAAGGCGGCCTCGACCGTCGTCACGATCCAGCGCAGCTCGGGGATGCCGGTCCCGGCGAGGGAGAGGGCCGTCACCGCCGCGGCCTCGAAGCCCAGCGCGCCGAAGCGGGCCAGAGCGGTCTGTCGCGCCCCGGCGACGTACAGCGGGAACGCGCTCACACCGGGGAAGTGGCCGGGGACGCGGGTCCGGGCCGTCGTGAGGCCGAACAGCTCGTGCCGCTTCCGCAGGTCATGGTCGGACCGCACCTCGTACGCGGGGGTGCAGACCTCCAGGGTGGGCGGCCGGGGCGTCGTCGCACGCTCCTTCACCACCCGCACACCGGGCCCGACCTCCCCGTACGGCAACCGCGTACCGGGCACGACCGCCGACCGGTCCGACAGCAGGCCCACGCCCGCCCCCAGCACCTGCCCGGCCGTCATGCCCTCCTCGCCGAGCAGGAGACGGACGTCGATCCCGTCGGACCCGTGCACCTTCAGCTCGGTGACATGCCCGTCCGGGGTGTCGGCCACCCCGATCCGGTCCAGCAGCGCGCTCTGTCGCCGCAGCCCCAGCAGCACGCGCCCGTCCCACGGCCCGCCCTCCGGCTGCCACGGTGTCTCCCGGAAGGGGCGCAGCCACCGCGTGCGCAGCGACAGCGCGTTGGCCAGCAGCAGCTCGGTGTCGTCCGTGACCTTCGCCGGCATCCGCTCGATCAGACCGCCCGTCCGCTTCGCGGCCCAGGCGTCGAGGGCCTCCTGGTCGGCGGCCGGGTCACCGGTGAGGACCCCGTGCGCCTCCGCCGGCAGCCCCGCCTCCCACTCCTCGCGCAGCTCCAGCGTGCGCTTGGTCCACAGGCCGAGGGCGCTGTCCACACCGGGCATCGCGTCCAGGCCCGCCAGCAGCCCCCGCGCGGCGGCCGCCGCCTCGTCCGCGGGCATCCCGACCGCGTCCGCCAGCTCGGCCCGCGCTGCGCCGTCCGCGCCGTCCGCGAGGAACGCCAGCAGGGGCCAGACCCCCGCCGCGGAGAAGACCGTGCCGCTCTCCGCCGTACCGGCCCACCGCGCGGTCAGCGCGTTCACCGCCCGGACTGTCACGTTTGTAACCCGCATTCCGCCCCCGCCCGCCCCACGCTTACCATGCGCGGTGCGTCCAGTCGTACGTCTGTTCTGCCTCGTCCCGGCACCGCCGCCCGAAACAGGAGCACGGTACTCGTGTCCATCCCTCCGCCCCCAGGCCCCCAACAGCCGCAAGGACCCCAGGGGCCCTACGGACCTCCGGGACCTCAAGGCCCTTACCCCCAGGGCCCGTACGGGCACCACTTCCCCTACGGCTACGGCCGCCCCGCGCCCGTCAACGGGGTCGCCATCGCCGCCCTGGTCCTCGGCATCCTCTGCTTCCTGCCGGCCGTCGGACTCGTCCTCGGTCTGATCGCGCTGCGGCAGATCGGGCGGAAGGGCGAGCGCGGCAAGGGGATGGCCGTGGCCGGGTCCGTGCTGTCGGCCGTCGGGCTCGCACTGTGGACGGTGTCGCTGTCCACCGGGGCCCTCGGCGAGGCCTGGGACGACCTCAAGAACTTCGAGAGCGACGCCACGTACGCGCTCGCCAAGGGCGACTGCTTCGACGCGCCGTCCGGGTTCCGCGACGGCGCCCCGCCCGACGTCGACGAGGTGCCCTGCGCCGGCCGGCACGACGGCGAGGTCTTCGGCGTGGTCGAACTGCCCGGCGGAACGTACCCGGGCGAGGACGAGGTGACGCGGACCGCCGAGAAGCGGTGCGACGCGCTCGCGTCGGCGTATGCGCTGGACTACTGGGCGGTGCCGGAGGAGGTGGGCGTGTACTACCTCTACCCGACCGGCTCGGCCTGGCGGTTGGGCGACCGTGAGGTCACCTGCGTGTTCGCGAGCGCCGAGAAGGGCGCCACCCTCGACGGCTCGCTGCGCACCGACGCGACGACGCTCGACGCGGATCAGCTCGCCTTGCTGAAGGCGCTCAACGCCGTGGACGACGTGCTCTTCGAGGAGCCGGAGGACTATCCCGAGGACGACCTGGCGGGCAGCCGGGCCTGGGCGGGCGACGTCGAGGAGGTCCTCGGCGAGCAGATCGCGGAGCTGCGCGAGCACACCTGGCCGAAGGCGGCGGAGCAGCCCGTCGCCGACCTGGTCGCGGACATGGACGACGCCCGGAAGGCCTGGGCGAAGGCCGCCGCCACCGACGACGTGGACACGTTCTACGAGCACTACGAGAGCGGCTACGCGTTCGTCGACGGCCGGACGACCGTCACCGCGCGCAAGGCTCTGGGACTGGCCACCACGGTGCCGTCGTACGAAGACTACGAGGAGGGCGGCGCCCCGGGGGCGGGCGGCGGCGAACTCGATGTGTGAGGGCGGCCATAGCGGGGAGAAACCGCCTGCGTAAAGCCCCCTCGGGGCATAAGTCATCACATCGAGTGATTCTTTGGCCTTTGCTTGCATCACGGAACCCACGGTTGCCAGGCTGTTGCTGTCTGTACAACCTGATGGGAGCGGCCAGTGACATTCGGTGAGCAGCCGGCGTACCTGCGCGTCGCGGGTGATCTCCGCAAGAAGATCGTCGACGGTTCGCTGCCACCGCACACCCGCCTCCCCTCCCAGGCCAGGATCCGCGAGGAGTACGGCGTCTCGGACACCGTCGCCCTGGAGGCGCGCAAGGTGCTGATGGCCGAGGGCCTGGTCGAGGGCCGCTCCGGCTCGGGGACGTACGTGCGCGAGCGGCCGGTGCCCCGCCGGATCTCCCGCTCCGGATTCCGGCCCTCCGGCGGAGCCACGCCGTTCCGTCAGGAGCAGGCCGACGGCGAGGTGCGCGGCACCTGGGAGTCCAGCAGCGAGCAGGCGGAGGCCGGCGGGGCGGTCGCCGAGCGGCTCGGCATCCGGCCCGGCGACCGCGTGATGTGCACCCGGTACCTCTTCCGCGAGGCCGGGGAGGCGATGATGCTCTCCACCTCCTGGGAACCGCTCGCCGTCACCGGCCGCACCCCCGTGATGCTCCCCGAGGAGGGCCCGCTGGGCGGCATGGGCGTCGTCGAGCGGATGCGCGCCATCGACGTCATCGTGGACAACGTCACCGAGGAGGTCGGCGCCCGCCCCGGCCTGGCCGAGGAACTCCTCGCCCTCGGCGGGGTCCCCGGCCATGTCGTCCTCGTCATCCAGCGCACCTACTACGCCTCGGGCCGCCCGGTCGAGACGGCGGACGTGGTGATCCCGGCGGACCGCTACCGGGCGTCGTACCACCTGCCGGTGAAGTAGCGCACACAGTTCCGGGAGTTGCCCCCGTCCCCCTCCCAACGGACCCCCCGTCCGCAGGCGTTGGAATCTGGCCGTTCTCGCAGGTCGCCGCCAATGTGTGCACCATGCCGCTGACCGCGTCCGTCGGGGTCCGTCGACGGCGCATTCGACGTCGTGCGCCCCCTGCGTACTGGCCGGTTGCGTACCTCTTTGTGCAAAGCCGTGTTCGCTGCGTGAAGGTTAGGCGTACGCTCGGGCATATGCGGATTGCGGTTTCCTTAGCGGGCGGGGTACGGCACGGGCCGCGGACGGGCCCGGTGCGAGCCGGGGCGGCCAGGAGAGGCGGGGCGCGATGAGCGACGGCACGATCACTCTCCCCTGGCTCGTCATACGGCAGGACGACAACGGCAACCGCTACCGCGTGGGCCGCTACGCGACACGGTCCGAGGCCCAGAAGATCGCCGACAGCCTCGACAGCCGCGGCCACAAGCAGCTGTACTGGGTAGAGAAGATCGGCGCGAACGGCACGGCGACCGCGAACTGAGACCGCCGCCGGGTCCCGTAGGCTCCGGCGCATGACGGAACGGATCGTGGTGGTGGGAGCGGCCCTCCTCGCGGACGGACGCCTGCTCGCCGCCCGCCGCAGCGCCCCCGCCGAACTGGCCGGCCGCTGGGAACTGCCCGGCGGCAAGGTGGAACCGGGCGAGGAGCCCAGGGCGGCCCTCGTCCGGGAACTGCGCGAGGAGCTCGGCGTGGACGCGGAGGCGGGGGAGCGGATCCCGGGCGAATGGCCGCTCAGGCCGCCCTACGTCCTCCAGGTCTGGTCCGCCCGCCTCCGCCCCGGCTCGGCCGCCCCCGAACCCCTTGAGGACCACGACGAACTGCGCTGGCTGACGCCGGACGAGATCTGGTCCGTGGACTGGCTCGACCAGGACGTGCCGGCGGTCCGCGAGGTGCTCGCCGCGCAACGCCCGTAGCGCCCGCGCCTCCGGGCCGACGGGCCGCAGGGTCCTGGGCGCCCCCTCGTGCGCCATACGTGCCACAGTGCGTCCACCCGGACGGTACTGCCCCGCCGATATCGGGTATGTGCCCATTAACCCCACGAAAAAGGACAGTTCGTGGGCTTGTGGCCCGGGAAGTGATCGGCGTGATCGACACCGAAGGCGACTGTGCCGAGTGGACCTTCCCCGCGGAGCCGGGCGCCGTGCGTGCCGCCCGCGCAGCCGTCCGCGACCGACTGTGCGAGTGGAACCTCGACAGCCTCGCCGACATCGCGACCCTGCTGGTCAGTGAGCTCGTGACCAACGCCCTGCGGCACGCCACCGGCCCGGTCGGCGTGCGCCTCGTCCGCCCCGCGCGCCTCGGTGACCTCCTGCTGGTGGAGGTCTCCGACCCGCTCCCGGACCCGCCCCGCGAACGCGAGCCCCGCCCGGAGGACGAGAGCGGCCGCGGCCTCCAACTGGTCGCCCACTCCTCGCACCGCTGGGGCACCCGGCCGGGCGCCGTCGGCAAGACGGTCTGGTTCGAACTCGCGGTGCCCTGACACGGCCGCTCCGGCTGTACGCCGCCGCCCACCCTGTCCACTGGCTGGTTCAGGCCACTGGCGGTTGTCGGAGAGCGTGATTCGACAGCGTGTTGGCTGGTTAGAAGACTGGAAGTGTTTCCGCGGTCCGGTCCAAAAACGATCGGGAACGTGCTGTGATCGTGAACACCGTGTTGTGCGGCGCCGTAGTGCTGGATACTGCGGGCAGCCGCCGCCGGTGACCGGTACCGGACGCGGTGAGCTGGAGGGGACGGTTCGCGTGAGCGAGATACCAGCGAAGGCCACGGAGTCCGAGGACCCGTCGGAAGGCGCCAGGACGGCTGCCGCGGCTGCCGCCGCGCCGGACGCGACGGCTGCTTCCCGTGATACGGCATCCGTCTCCGGCGACGAGCCGTCCGCGGACGCCATGTGGCAGAGCAGCCCACCCGGCTCCATCTACGACTACATCCGCGTCGCGTCCTTCTCCATCGGCCCCGATGGGCTCGTCGACCAGTGGAGCCTGCGCGCCGAGCAACTCTTCGGCATCCCGGCCGAGCGCGCCGTCGGCATGGACCCCATCGAGGCGTTCATCGACCCCGACCGGCGCGAACAGGGCCACCGCAAGATGGCCGAGATCCTCGACGGCCGGGAGTGGACCGGCGTCGTCCCCTTCCGCAAGCCGGACCCCGGGCCGACGGGACGCGGCGAGGAGGCGCTGGCCGAGGTCTACGTCATGCCGACGCGGACCGAGGAGGGCGACAAGGCCGCCGTCTGCATCGTCGTCGACGTGCGCACCCTGCGCAGCATCGAGACCGACCTCGCCGCCTCACAGGCGATATTCGGCCAATCCCCCTTCGGTTTCCTGCTGATCGACACCGACCTGCGGGTGCGCCGCGCCAACCAGCGGTTCGCCTACGTGTTCGGCGGCACCCCCGACGACCACCGCGGCCGCGGCGTGCACGACTACCTGCCGAGGTCCGAGGCGGAACGGATCACCGCCACCCTGCGCCGCGTCCTGGAGACCGGCGACTCCATCACGGACATGCACGTCACCGGCTTCCTGCCGGACTCCGCCGAGCGCCGCCACTGGTCGGTCAACCTCTACCGGGTGCACAGCGGCTCCGGCCGCCCCATCGGCATCGCCTGGCTCGCCACCGACATCACCGCCCGCCGCGCCGCCGCCCGCGAGGCCGCCGCCGCCCGGCGCAACCTCGCCCTGCTCAACGAGGCCGGCGCCCGCATCGGCAACTCCCTGGACCTGGAGACCACGGCCCGCGAACTGCTCGACGTCGTGGTCCCCGGCTTCTGCGACCTGGCCACGGTCGACCTCTACCAGGGCCTGCTGGCCGGCGACGAGACCCCGCCCGGCCTCGCCGACGGCAGCGCGGAACTGCGCCGCGTCGCCTTCGCCAGCGCGGTCTCCGACGCGCCCCTCGTCGGGGGCGGCGCGCCCGTCGCCGTCGGCGCGGTCCACCACTACCCCTTCAACTCGCCCTGCGCGGACGCCCTGCGCACGGCACGCCCGCAGTCCGTGCCGGCCGAGGACGGCGGCCTGGTGCAGTCCACGCTGGCCGTGCCGATGGTCGCCCACGACACCGTCGTAGGACTGGCGCAGTTCTCGCGGACGAAGGGCAGCGAGCCGTTCGGGGACCGGGACCGGGACCTGGCCGTGGAGCTGGCCGCGCGGGCGGCGGTGTGCATCGACAACGCGCGGCTGTACCGCAGGGAGCACGAACGGGCGCTGATACTGCAGCGGTCGCTGCTGCCGCCGGGGGACCCGGTGGCGTCCGGCCTGGACATCGCCTGCCGCTATCTGCCGGGCAACGCCTCCTCGGACCGGCCCAGCGAGGTGGGCGGCGACTGGTTCGACGTCATCGAACTGCCGGGTCACCGTACGGCGTTGGTGGTCGGCGACGTGATGGGACGCGGACTGCGCGCCGCGGTGGCGATGGGCGAACTGCGCTCCGCCGTCCGCACGCTGGCCCTGCTGGACCTCGAACCGGCCGAAGTCCTCTCGGCGTTGGACGAGATCGCCCGCGGCCTCGGCGCGCCGGGCGGCGTGCAGCAGGCCACCCGGGCCGCCCGCCGCCCCCGCGAGGCCGACCTGTCCGAGGTGTACCTGGCCACCTGCGTCTACGCCGTCTACGACTCCGTCACCCGCCGCTGCACCTTCGCCAACGCCGGCCATCTGCCGCCCGTGCTCGTCGAACCCGGTGAGGACGCGCTGATGCTCGACGTGCCGCCGGGCATGCCGCTCGGTGTCGGCGGCGAGCCGTTCGAGGAGGTGGAGGTCGAACTTCCCGAAGGTGCACTGTTGGCGCTCTACACGGATGGACTGGTCGAAAGCCGCGATCACCCCCTGGACGAGGGCCTCCAGGCCTTCGTCGGAGCGCTGACGGACCCCGCCCGCCCGCTGGAGGACGTCTGCGACCACGTCCTCAACACCCTCGACACCCACCACGGCGAGGACGACATCGCCCTGCTCATGGCCCGCGTCCAGGGCCTGCCCGCCGAGTCCGTCGGCGACTGGACGCTGCCGCGCGAGCCGCGCAGTGTGGGCCGCGCCCGCGAGTACGCGCGCGGACAGCTGCTCAGCTGGGACCTGGAACCCCTCGTCGACACGACGGAACTCCTGGTCAGCGAGCTGGTGACGAACGCCCTGCGGTACGGCGAGGGCGAGATCAGACTCCGGCTCCTGCTCGACCGCACCCTGGTCTGCGAGGTCTGGGACTCCGGCCTGGTCCAGCCGCGCCGCCGCCGCGCCCGCGACACCGACGAGGGCGGCCGCGGCCTCCAGCTCGTCGGCCTCCTCAGCGCCGCCTGGGGCTCCCGCCGCACCCCGCGCGGCAAGACGGTGTGGTTCGAACTACCGCTCCCCGACGGGGAAACGGGCCTCATTGACCCGGCGGAGGCACTGCTCAGCCTGTTCTGAAGGGGCGGAGGCGCTCGCGCGGAGTCTGTTCCGAAGGGGCGCGGGGCCGCGCGCCTCCGAAGCCCGCGGGGCGGCCGCTCCGTGGGGGAGGGGCTCCCGCCGTACACCGTGCGGGGCCCGCGTCCCGGCGTTCACTGATCCGGCGGAGGCTCTGATGCGGTGAGCGGGGCTCGGCGGGCGCGGGTCCTGGGGCCGCCGAAGCTTGCGGGGCGGCTGCCCTTCAGGAGGACGCCGGTCGGGGCGGCGCCCGAGAGAGGGTGTCCGTGCAGGCGTATGTCCTGTTCGGCGAGGTCCCGGGCCCGCAGGGCCAGGGCGTCGGCCGTCCGCAGGTCGGCGAGGTCGGGGGCGTCGAGCAGCCGTCGCGCCTCCGCGAGCAGGATCCGCGCCGGACCGCCGACGGCACCCCGGTGCGTGGCGACGCAGTCGTCCGCGGCGGCCACGGCACTCCGGGCGACCAGCGCCGCGGCGGCCGTCAGCGCCCCCGCCCGCCCCTCGGCGAGCCCCGCCACCCCCGTCAGGATCCGCCGCAGCGCACCCAGCGGGTCGTACGGCCCACCGGTCACCTCTTCCCGTACGGCGGCCAGGGCGGCGTCCGCGTGCGCGATCCGGGCGGGCAGCGCGCCCGCGAGGACCCCGGCGCCCGCCTCCCGCGCCCCGGCGATCTCCGCCTCGGCGCCGGTCAGTACCGGCGCCACCAGGTCCGCTGCCGCCGCCAGCTCCGCGGCGAGCCGGTCGACGGCGTCGACGAGGACAGCGGCCTGGGCGACGGCACCCTCCGCGGCGCGCAGGGCGCCGATCGCGCGGTCCGTCTCACCGCGGTCGGCGCTCTGGCGGGCCCGGTTGAGGCAGGCGGTGGCGAACACGAGCCGGTCCTTGGTCTGTTCGACGTACCCGGTCACGGAGGCGGTCGCGCCGGTCCCGTACCGCTTGCCGAGCTCCGTGAGGGTCGCCTCCGTGCCGCCCGTCCGCCCCGCCAGCTCCCGGAACCGGGCCTCCGCGACCGCCAGCGCCTCGCCGGTGTCCCCCTCCAGGCCGCGCAGCGCGTCGAACCCGGCGGCCTCCGCGTCCAGCCGCCGGCCCGCCTCCTCGCAGCGGCCGACGATCCCCGCGAGCGCCTGCCGGCGGCCGCTGTCGTCCTGCGGGACGCCGTCGTCGTAGCGCCGCCGGATCCGCAGGGCGGACGTCAGCTCGGCTGCCGCGTCCCGCACGGCCCGCGTGTAGGGGGCGACGGCCTCGGGGCCGGAGCGGGCCTCGGCGAAGGAGAGTTCCTCGCGGCTGGTGCGCACCCAGTCGTCGGCCTCCACCAGCAGGGCCTCGGCCCGTTCGTCGAGTTCCCCGGGGGAGGGGCCGGGCACCCGGACGGGGGCACCGCCGGGCGTCGTGCGGGCGCGGGCCCGGCGGGTGCGGCGCAGGTATCCGTACCCGGCCGCGGCCACCGCCGCGACCGCCACGGCGAGCGGCGCCACCAGGTCGACGGCCGACGTCCCGTCCCGCTCCTCCTGGGCGGCGGCGCTCGCGACGGGCCCGTCGCCGGTGACCGCGACCGGATCACCGGCACCGGACGTCATCGCCGGCAGCACCAGCCACACCACGGCGGCCAGGACACCCAGCACGGCATGCCCGACCGCCACGGATATCGGGCAGCCGACCCGCCGGGACCGCCCCCGGAACATGGATGACGTCACATTTCGGAGCGTATGAGCCGGAATGCCGAAGCGCGACCGGGGCGGACCCGGAGCGGGCCCGACGGTTCACCTACCGGGCGTGGGCCTGGTGTGGCTCACCTCCCCGGGCCCGATGGCGCGGTCGGGGTGTCCGCTCGCCGTCGCCTGATCTTGTCGCCCAGCCACACCAGCGGGTCGTACTTGCGGTCCGCGGCCCGTTCCTTCAGGGGGATCAGCGCATTGTCGGTGATCTTGATGCCCTCGGGGCAGACCTCCGTGCAGCACTTGGTGATGTTGCAGTAGCCCAGGCCGTGCTCGTCCTGGGCGGTGGTCCTGCGGTCCAGCCCCGCCTCCGCCGCCGAGTCCAGCGGATGCATGTCCAGCTCCGCCACCCGCATCAGGAAGCGCGGCCCGGCGAACACCTGCTTGTTCTCCTCGTGGTCGCGCACCACATGGCAGGTGTCCTGGCACAGGAAGCACTCGATGCACTTGCGGAACTCCTGCGAGCGGTCCACGTCCTCCTGCATCATCCGGTACTCGCCCGGCCCCAGCCCCTCCGGCGGCACGAACGCCGGGACCTCGCGCGCCTTGTCGTAGTTGAAGCCGACGTCCGTCACCAGGTCCCGGACCACCGGGAAGGCTCGCAGCGGAGTGACGGTGATCGTCTCCTCGCGGGTGAACACCGACATGCGCGTCATGCACATCAGCCGGGGCCGCCCGTTGATCTCCGCCGAGCACGAACCGCACTTGCCCGCCTTGCAGTTCCAGCGGACGGCGAGATCGGGCGCTTGGGTGGCCTGCAGGCGGTGGATGATGTCCAGGACGACCTCGCCGTCGTTCACCTCGACCGCGAAGTCCTCCAGGCCGCCGCCCTCGACGTCACCCCGCCACACCTTGAAGCGGGCCTCGTAGCTGCTCACTTGTAGAGCTCCTCTTCGGCGAGGTACTTGACCAGCTCCTCCTTGTCGAAGAGGGCGAGCAGGTCCGGGCGGATGGGGTCGGTGGTCTCACGGGTGAGGTTGATCTGGCCGCGTACCGGGTCCGTGGCCGCCAACCCGCCGGTCGGGTCGACCAGTTCGCACAGCAGGTTGACGTTGCGCCACTTGCGGTCCATCGTCGGATGGTCCTCGCGGGTGTGACCGCCGCGCGACTCCGTGCGCTCCAGGGCCGCCCGCGCCACGCACTCGCTGACCAGCAGCATGTTTCTGAGGTCGAGGGCCAGATGCCAGCCCGGGTTGAACTGCCGGTGCCCCTCGACCCCCGCCCGCCGCGCCCGCTCCCGCAGCTCGGCCAGCTTCTCCAGGGCGTGCGCCATCTCGCCCTCGCGGCGGATGATGCCCACAAGGTCGTTCATGGTCTGCTGGAGCTCCTGGTGCAGGGTGTACGGGTTCTCCGGCGCCCCGTCCTGCGGGCCCTCGGCGGAGAACGGCCGCAGCGCCTCCGCCGCCGCCGCGTCGACCTCCACGTCGCTGACCCCGGGCCGTTCGAAGGCGAGGGCCGCCGTGTACTCGGCCGCGTGCCAGCCCGCCCGGCGGCCGAACACCAGCAGGTCGGAGAGCGAGTTGCCGCCGAGCCGGTTGGAGCCGTGCATGCCGCCGGCCACCTCACCGGCCGCGAACAGGCCCGGCACCCCGCGCGCCGCCGCCGTGTCGGAGTCGACCGCGATGCCGCCCATCACGTAGTGGCAGGTCGGCCCGACCTCCATCGCCTCGGCGGTGATGTCGACGTCCGCCAGCTCCTTGAACTGGTGGTACATCGACGGCAGCCGACGCCTGATGACCTCGGCCGGCATCCGTGTCGACACGTCGAGGAAGACCCCGCCGTGCGGGGAGCCGCGGCCCGCCTTCACCTCGGAGTTGATCGCGCGGGCCACCTCGTCGCGGGGGAGCAGCTCAGGGGGGCGCCGGTTGTTGTCCGGGTCCTCGTACCAGCGGTCGCCCTCCTCCTCCGACTCGGCGTACTTCTCCTTGAAGACGTCCGGGACGTAGTCGAACATGAACCGCTTGCCCTCGGAGTTGCGCAGCACCCCGCCGTCGCCGCGCACGGACTCCGTGACGAGGATGCCCTTCACCGACGGCGGCCAGACCATGCCGGTCGGATGGAACTGCACGAACTCCATGTTCAGCAGGGGCGCCCCGGCCAGCAGCGCCAGCGCGTGCCCGTCGCCGGTGTACTCCCACGAGTTCGACGTCACCTTGAAGGACTTGCCGATGCCGCCGGTCGCGATCACCACGGCGGGCGCTTCCAGGACGAAGAAACGGCCGGTCTCCCGGTCGTAGGCGAAGACACCGGAGACCCGGCCGCCGTCCTTGAGGACCCGGGTGACCGTGCACTCCTGGAAGACCTTCAGGCGGGACTCGTAGTCGCCGGTCTCCTTCATGTCCTGCTGCTGGAGCGAGACGATCTTCTGCTGGAGCGTGCGGATCAGTTCGAGGCCGGTCCGGTCGCCGACGTGGGCCAGGCGCGGGTACTCGTGGCCGCCGAAGTTGCGCTGGGAGATCCGGCCGTCCTTCGTGCGATCGAACAGGGCACCCCAGGTCTCCAGCTCCCAGACCCGGTCCGGGGCCTCCCGCGCGTGCAGCTCGGCCATCCGCCACTGGTTGAGGAACTTCCCGCCGCGCAGGGTGTCGCGGAAGTGGACCTGCCAGTTGTCGTGCTCGTTGGCGTTGGCCATCGCGGCCGCGATGCCGCCCTCGGCCATCACCGTGTGCGCCTTGCCGAACAGCGACTTGCAGATCACCGCCGTACGGGCACCGCGTTCGCGGGCCTCGATCGCCGCCCGCAGCCCGGCGCCGCCGGCGCCGACCACGACAACGTCCCACTCCTGGCGGTCGACCACGGACATCAGAACAACCTCGGATCGTCGAAGGCACCGGACGCGACGAGATAGACGTAGAGGTCGGCGAGCGCCACGCTCACCAACGACGCCCAGGCGAGCAGCATGTGACGGGCGTTCAGCTTCCCGACGAACTGCCAGGCCTTGTACCGCACGGGATGCTTGGAGAAGTGCTTGAGCTTGCCGCCGACGATGTGCCGGCAGGAGTGGCAGGAGATCGTGTACGCCCAGATCAGCGCGATGTTGACGAGGAACACCAGGGTGCCGAGGCCCATGTGGCCCCAGTTGTAGTCCTCGTCGCGGAAGGCGAGCACGGTGTCGTAGGTGAGGATGCCGGCGACCAGGACCGCGGCGTAGAAGAAGTACCGGTGGATGTTCTGCAGGACCAGCGGGAAGCGGGTCTCACCGGTGTACTTCTTGTGCGGCTCGGCGACCGCGCAGGCCGGCGGGGAGGCCCAGAAGCCCCGGTAGTAGGCCTTGCGGTAGTAGTAGCAGGTCAGGCGGAAGCCGAGCGGGAAGATCAGGATGATGATCGCGGGGGACAGGCCCCACCAGCTGCCGAACAGCTCCCAGTTGGGGCCGGCCTTCATCGGCTCGCAGTTCTCCGCCAGGCAGGGGGAGTAGAACGGCGAGACGTACGGGGCGGCGTAGTAGTCGGCGTTCGCGAGGGCCCGCCAGGTCGAGTAGACGACGAACGCGAGCAGACCGGCCGCCGTGGCGGCCGGCGCCAGCCACCAGCGGTCGGTCCGCAGGTGCGGGGCGGCGATCGCGGCGCGCGTGGCGGCGCGTACGCCGCCGCCCGGGGGATGGGGGTCTGTGGAGGGTGGTTCCGTACCAGTGGCCAACGTGTGACTCCGTCGGGTTCAGGTCGGGGTCGAGGGCGGGGCGGGGTCGGGCTCGGGTCCGCCTTCGGCTCTCGGGTTCGGGTTCAGGGTGCGTGCCGGTCCCGGGCGCCGAGACCCTCGTCGTCCGTGTCGATCCACAGAGAGTCGTCGTACGGGGTGTCGGGGATGGTCACGAGATCGGGGCGCTTCTGCGGTGCGGACGCGGCGGCGGCCGTACGCAGCAGGGCCACGCTCTCGCGCAGGTGATCGCAGTCGGTGCGGACGCGGCGGATGTCCAGTCCGCCGGTGCCGAGTTGCTGTTCCAGCCGGCTCACCGACCTGTGCAGGTCGTCGAGGCAGCGCTGGACTGACGTCAGGTCGTCGTTCACGGACATGACGTGACCTCACTTCCGTCGGCCGTGCGGCCGTGGGCGGCAACGTTCATGCGCCTGCGAGTGTCGCGCGTCACACCTGTCGCTGTGAAGGGACGTGCACCGATTGGCCGAGGCGCGTGGGTGCATCCCCGCGGTGCGTTGCGCCGCACGGGTGGGTTCCCGGCGTCCGTCGCCGTGTCGCCGCCCGTTGCCGAACCCTTTCCTCTTCAGTGGCCGCATACATGTGATCAGCTCCATATACCGCCAAAAGTGATCATAACGCCCCGCGGCTCCCGGAGGTAAGCAGAGATGTCCTACGACGGCCCCGGACCGCGCGCGGTGATGCGTACGGTCGTTTTCCTCACCGCGAGCGCACTCGCGGTGCCCGCATTGGCCGGCTGCGGTTCCGAGGACCAGGCCGGCAAGCCCCTCGCCGAGCAGGACATCGCACCCGCCGCCCGCTCCCTCGTAGCCGACGGCGGCACCCTGCGCTGGGCCGTGGACGCCGTACCGGAGACCCTGAACACCTTCCAGGCGGACGCCGACGCCACCACCACCCGCGTCGCCCAGGCCGTCCTGCCGTCCATGTACCGGCTGGACGAGACCGGGCGGCCGGAGATCAACCCCGACTACCTGGAGTCGGCCAAGGTCGTCGAGACCGAGCCCAAGCAGGTCGTGCTGTACAAGCTCAACCAGCAGGCCGTCTGGAGCGACGGCCGCGAGATCGGCGCCGCCGACTTCGCCGCCCAGTGGCGCGCCCTGTCCGGCAAGGACAGCGCCTACTGGACCGCGCGCAACGCCGGCTACGAGCGCATCGAGAAGATCGAACGCGGCGCCAACGACCTGGAGGTCAAGGTCACCTTCGGCCGCCCCTACGCGGACTGGCGCTCGCTGTTCTCGCCGCTGTACCCGAAGGACGTCATGGGCACCCCGGACTCCTTCAACGACAGCGCCCGCCGCAAGCTCAAGGTCACCGCCGGCCCGTTCGAGGTGAAGAAGGTCGACCGCAAGGACGACAGGATCACCCTGGCGAGGAACCCCCGCTGGTGGGGCCACCCGGCCAAGCTCTCCGAGATCGTGCTGCGGGCCGTTCCGCGCGACGAGCGGGCCGCCGCGCTGGCCGCCGGGAAACTCGACCTGGCCGAGATCGACCCCGCCACCGTCCAGCGGATCACCCGCGCCGCCCGCGCCGAGGCCAAGGGCAAGAGCACCCCGCTCTACGGTCCCGGCAGCGACGTGACCGCCGCGGACGCCCTGCGCTCCTGGGCCGTGGCCAACGGCTCCGACGAGGACGCCGCGGACGAGGAGATCAGCGCACGGAAGAAGCAGCGCAAGGCGATCAGCAAGTACGAGCGCCAGCAGCGGGCCCTCCAGGGCTTCGAGGCCCGCCGGTCCCTGGAGCCCGCCTACACCCAGCTCGCCCTCAACGGCGCCGAGGGCCCGCTCGCCGACGAGCGGGTGCGCCGGGCCGTCGCCCGTGCCCTGGACCGCGAGGAACTCGCCGGGCTCGTCCTCAAGCCCCTGGGGCTGCCCGCCGAGCCCGTCGGCAGCCATCTCGCGCTCGCCGGCCAGGCCGCGTACGCCGACAACAGCGGCGCGCTCGGCGGCCAGGACACGGCGGAGGCGCGGGCGCTGCTGGCGGACGCCGGGTGGGAGCTCGGGGGGCCGCTGAAGGAGACGAAGAAGGGCGAGAAGGCGGCGGGGTCGAAGTCCTCCGGAGAGAAGTCGTCGAAGAAGGACGAGGACAAGGACGAGGACGAGGGCAAGGACGAGGGCAAGGACAAGGACAAGAACGAGGACGAGTCGGCCGGCGGCGACGACGGCACCTACATCGTCGGCCAGGACGACGACAAGGCGCCCGCCGAGGCCGACCGGGAGAAGAAGCACGTGCAGGGCGGGGTGCCCGGCGCGTACGCCCCGAAGGGCACCGCCGCCCCCGCGGGCGCCGCGGCCGCCGGAGCGCTGGCCAAGGACGGCAAGCCGCTCACCCTGCGCTTCGTGCTCCCCTCCGGCCCCGGCTCGGAGACGCTCAGGACGGTGGCCGAACACATCCGGCGCATGCTGGACCGGGTCGGCATCCGCACCCAGCTGTCGAAGGTGTCGGACGAGAGCTACTTCAAGGACCACGTCGCGTCCGGCGCGTACGACCTGGCGCTCTACTCCTGGCCCGCCTCCGCCTTCCCGGCGACCGACGCCCGCCCGATCTACGCCAAGCCCGTCCCCGCGGCGGACGGCTCCCTGAACGTCGAGCAGAACTACACCCGCGTCGGCACCGACCAGGTCGACCAGCTCTTCGACCAGGCGGTCTCCACCCTGAACGAGAGCGAGAGCAGGGGCCTGATCCGCAAGGCCGACTCCCGCATCTGGGCCGCCGCCGGCTCCATCCCCCTCTACCAGCGCCCCCAGCTGACGGCGGCCAGGAAGAACCTCGCCAACGCGGGCGCCTTCGGCTTCCAGACCCCGGTCTACGAGGACATGGGCTTCCTGAAGAAGGGCACGGGGGCGGCGGCGGGGCCGAGCGGGAAGTAGCCGCGAGCCCGGTCAGCCGCGGGCAGTCGTGCCGCTGGGGCGGCACGGGTGGGCGCGACGGCACCCGGCCGGCGCCGGTGAGCCGACCCACCCCGCGTCGGCCCTGGCACCGGGCACCCACGCACTCACCCCGCGCACCGCAAACCCACCCCAAACAGACCAAACGTATCCCGGCGCGCCCTCACCCCGTAGGCCCCGTACCATGGGGTGAGGCCGTGGCGTGTCCAGCCCGGCAGGGCCCGCGTAACACAGACGTACGCGAGAGCCGTCCTCACCACTCCGGGAGAACGCCGCAATATGGCTGTGTCCGCAACGCGTCACGACATCCGCAACGTCGCCATCGTCGCCCACGTCGACCACGGCAAGACCACCATCGTCGACGGCATGCTGAAGCAGGCCGGTGCCTTCGCCGCCCACCAGCTCGACTCCGTCGACGACCGCATGATGGACTCGAACGACCTGGAGCGTGAGAAGGGCATCACGATCCTCGCCAAGAACACGGCGGTCAAGTACCACCCGAAGGACGGCGGGGACCCGATCACGATCAACATCATCGACACCCCCGGCCACGCCGACTTCGGCGGCGAGGTCGAGCGCGGTCTGTCGATGGTCGACGGTGTCGTGCTGCTCGTGGACGCCTCCGAGGGCCCGCTGCCCCAGACCCGCTTCGTGCTGCGCAAGGCGCTCCAGCAGCGCCTGCCCGTCATCCTGTGCATCAACAAGACGGACCGCCCGGACTCCCGTATCGACGAGGTCGTCAACGAGACCTACGACCTCTTCCTCGACCTGGACGCGGACGAGGACCAGATCGAGTTCCCGATCGTCTACGCCTGCGGCCGCGACGGCGTCGCCTCGCTGACCAAGCCGGCGGACGGCACCGTGCCCGCCGACTCCACCAGCCTGGAGCCGTTCTTCTCCACGATCCTGGAGCACATCCCGGCCCCGACCTACGACGCGGACGCCCCGCTCCAGGCCCACGTCACCAACCTGGACGCCGACAACTTCCTCGGCCGTATCGCGCTGCTGCGCGTGCAGCAGGGCGAGCTGAAGAAGGGGCAGACCGTCGCCTGGATGAAGCGCGACGGCTCCGTCTCCAACGTCCGCATCTCCGAGCTGCTGATGACCGAGGCGCTCACCCGCAAGCCCGCCGAGAAGGCCGGCCCGGGTGACATCTGCGCCGTCGCCGGTATCCCGGACATCATGATCGGCGAGACGCTGGCCGACCCGGAGAACCCGGTCGCGCTGCCCCTGATCACGGTGGACGAGCCCGCGATCTCCATGACCATCGGCACCAACACCTCGCCGCTGGTCGGCCGCGGCGGCACCGGCAAGGGCGCCGACGCCAAGTCGGCCGTGAAGGACCGCAAGGTCACCGCCCGCCAGGTCAAGGACCGCCTGGACCGCGAGCTGATCGGCAACGTCTCGCTGCGGGTGCTGGAGACCGAGCGCCCGGACGCCTGGGAGGTCCAGGGCCGTGGTGAGCTCGCGCTCGCCATCCTGGTCGAGACCATGCGCCGGGAGGGCTTCGAGCTCACCATCGGCAAGCCCCAGGTCGTCACCAAGGAGGTCGACGGCAAGACGTACGAGCCCGTCGAGCGCATGACCATCGACGTCCCCGAGGAGCACATGGGTGCCGTCACCCAGCTCATGGGCGTCCGCAAGGGCCGGATGGACAACATGTCCAACCACGGCTCCGGCTGGGTGCGCATGGAGTTCGTGGTGCCCTCCCGCGGTCTGATCGGCTTCCGCACCGAGTTCCTGACCCAGACCCGCGGCACCGGCATCGGCCACTCCATCCACGAGGGCTTCGAGCCCTGGTTCGGCACCCTGCAGACCCGTAACAACGGTTCCCTGGTCGCCGACCGCTCCGGCGCCGTCACCGCGTTCGCGATGACGAACCTCCAGGAGCGCGGCGTCCTCTTCGTGGAGCCGGGCACCGAGGTGTACGAGGGCATGATCGTCGGCGAGAACTCGCGCTCCGACGACATGGACGTCAACATCACCAAGGAGAAGAAGCTCACCAACATGCGGTCGTCCACGGCCGATGTGGCCGAGTCGATCGTCCCGCCGCGCAAGCTCTCCCTGGAGCAGTCGCTGGAGTTCTGCCGCGACGACGAGTGCGTCGAGGTCACCCCGGAGGCTGTTCGCATCCGCAAGGTGAACCTGGACGCCCGCGAGCGCGCCCGCGCCGCGAGCCGCGCCAAGCACGGCTGACACCGCCTCAACAGCGCCTGCTGGGGACCCGGTTCTTCCCGAGAGGAGGGCCGGGTCCTCGGCGTGCCCTGGAGATGCCCGTGCGGACGTGTTCAGGCCATGTTCGGGGAACCGCGCCGAGGGCGTTCGGATATCGGTGAGGCAGCGATCGAGTTTCGGACATGTAAACCAAATTATCCCCCGGTATGTCCGAATGGCCGGAAGTTACTCTCACCTGTCAAGCGCAACCAGGTGTCAATCTTTGCAATTTTTGCTCAAAAAAAGTTCGATAGGGAGATCCCTATGCCTTCCGCCCTTGACGCGCGTTGAGTCATTTGGCGAAAGTTCCCCCAAACCACAGAACCTGCCGGTATCTGTGCTGCGCTCAACTCTCCAACCCCCCGGGGGAAGAACACACATGACCAGTCCGACGAAGGCCGAGGGCTCCGGGTCCGCGGCCGCCTTGGACCCACAGCTCGAAGCGACCTCCGAGGTCGCCGAGAGTCCCAAGAAGCTTGAGGGGCGTTCTCCCGGGCAGTTGATGTGGCAGCGCTTCAGGCGTGACCGTACAGGGATGTTCTGCGCCGGCGTAGTGATTTTCTTCTTCGTCATCGCGCTGTGCGCTCCGCTGCTCACCGCGATCAGCGGTACCAACCCGTACACCCTGTACGGTCAGGACCCGACCTACGCCGACAAGCCCATCCTGGACGACTTCGGGCTTCCGCTCGGCTACTTCGGCGGGGTGTCCGCCGACCACTGGTTCGGTGTGGAGCCGCAGTACGGTCGCGACCTGTTCGCCATGCTGATGTACGGCATGCGGACGTCGCTGTTCATGGCGTTGGGTGTGTCAGTCCTGCTGACGGTCACGGGCGTGATCATCGGCCTGGTCGGCGGTTACTTCGGCGGTCGCACCGACTACTGGCTGGGTCGCGTCACGGACTTCTTCCTGTCGTTCCCGTCGCAGCTGTTCTTCATCGCCTTCATGCCCGTGGTGACCTCGTTCTTCGTGGACCCGCGGGAGGAGACGCCCACGTACTTCAGGGCGCTGGCGATCCTGATCGTGCTGTGGGTGCTCGGCTGGATGGGCATGTCCCGTCTCGTCCGTTCCGTGGTGCTGGCCCTGCGCGAGCGGGAGTTCATCGAGGCCGCCAAGGTCTCCGGGGCCTCGCCGGGCCGGATCATCCGCAAGGAGATCCTCCCGAACATCGTCACGCCGGTGCTGGTGCAGTTCACGTACCAGCTCCCCAGCACCATCCTGACCATCGCCTTCCTCTCCTTCGCGGGCGTCGGCTTCGTCGAGCCCACTCCGGACTGGGGGCGCTTGTTCGCCGCCGGTGCTCAGTACACCCAGCAGGACCCCGCCTTCATCTTCTTCCCGGGCGTGGCGCTGGTGATCTTCATCCTGTGCTTCAACCTCCTCGGAGACTCGGTACGGGATGCCTTCGACCCCAAGTCCGGGCGCTGAACCGTCCATTGGTGGGGGGTGACTGCCGCCCCCGCGTCGGCCTACCAGCCGCGTCAGGCAGTACTCATGGATAACAACCGACAGGTAGGTGCATACACCGCTATGAAGTCGTTCACCTCGCGCAGAGCGCGCGCCATCATGGTCGCCATCGCGGCCGGCTCCCTCGCGCTCACCGGCTGCTCGGAGAACACCGGCAACAACACCGGTGCCAAGGCCGAGAACCAGGACAAGGCCAAGGAGCAGCAGCAGGGCGTCGCGTACCTCGACGCCAAGGCCTCGGCCGGCCCCGCCAAGGACGTCGCGGGCGCGAAGCCGGGTGGCACCGTGACGGTCTACCAGGAGTCCGGCCTCACGCACATGGACCCGGGCCAGATCTACGTCTCCGACGCGGGTCAGTTCTCCAACCTGGTCTTCCGCGGTCTGACCAACTTCCAGGAGGACGGCAAGGGCGGCGTCTCGGTCGTGGGTGACATCGCGACCGACTCCGGCCAGGCGTCCGACGACAACAAGACCTGGACGTTCAAGCTCAAGGACGGCATCAAGGACGAGAACGGCAAGGAGATCACCTCGGCCGACGTCCGCCACACCGTCGAGCGCCTGTACGCGGAGTTCATCTTCGACGGCCCGACCTACCTCCAGACCTGGCTGAGCGGCCCGGACTACCGCAAGAAGCTGCCGGACGGCGGCTTCGGCAAGAAGCACCTGCCGGACTCGGTCCTGGAGACCCCGGACGACAAGACGGTCATCTTCCACTTCGACACCCCGCGTCCCGACCTGCCGATGACGCTGGCCATGCCGGGCTACTCCATCGTGCCGGAGGAGACCGACACGAAGGAGAAGTACGACGCGGCCCCCGTCGCTCTCGGCCCGTACAAGATCGCGGAGTTCAAGGCGGGCAAGGCCCTCAAGCTCGTCAAGAACGAGAACTGGGACCCGAAGACCGACGCCGTCCGCCACCAGTACGTCGACGGCTTCGACTTCCAGTTCGGTGTCACCGAGTCGACCCAGACCAAGCGTCTGATCGCCGACCAGGGCGACGCCAAGAACGCCATCCAGTTCACCGGCAGCGTCGACGCCACCCAGATCCAGGACGTCGTCGGCGACGCGGCCGTCAACAAGCGCACGGTCAAGGGCTACGCGCCCTACGTCATGCAGCTGACGTTCAACCTGGACCGCGTCAAGAACAAGACCGTCCGGGACGCCGCCACCTACGCGGTGAACTCCAAGTCGCTGATCGCCGGTGAGGGTGGCGCGTACGGCGGTGACGTCGCTCCGAACCTGTTCGCCCCGACCCTCCCGGGCTACGACGCGAAGTACGACCCCTACGGCCGTCTGAAGACGCCGGCGGGCAACATCGAGAAGGCCAAGGAACTGCTCGCGGACGTCCCGGCCGCCGAGAAGAAGCTCGTCTTCGCCTACGCCAACTCCGAGGCGGGCCAGAAGCGCAAGGTCGCCATCGAGGACGCGCTGGAGAAGGTCGGCTTCGACGTCGTCTCCAAGGAGATCGACGCCGCGTCGTACTACGAGCAGATCGGCAAGCTCGACAACCCGTACGACATGTACATCACCGGCTGGGGCCAGGACTGGCCGTCCCCGTCCACGGTCGTGACCCCGATCTACGACGGTGACCAGGTCGCCAACGGTGGGTCGAACTACTCGCACATCAAGGACCCGAAGGTCCAGGAGCTGATCAAGAAGGCTCTGGGCGAGCAGCCGGAGCAGGCCTCCAAGACCTGGGAAGAGGCCCACAAGTACATCCTGGAGGAGGTCAACCCGGCCGCTCCGCTGTGGTACGTCAAGCAGTTCCAGCTGCACGGCTCGAACGTCGGCGGCGTCCGCTACAGCACTGAGTCCAGCTACATGGACCTCAACCAGCTGTTCCTGAAGTCGTAACTCTCTACGGCTGTTCGCGGGGGTGCGCACCAGGCGGAGCGCACCCCCGCGGTTCCGTGAACCCGTCCACCGTCTCCGCAGAGAGCAGCCCCCACCGCCATGCTTCAGTTCATCATCCGGCGCTCGGTCGGTGCCGTCGTCACCTTGTTCCTGATCGGCGCCGCCACCTTCTTCCTCTTCGTCGCCGCGCCCTCCGACTACGCCTCCCTGGCCTGTGGCAAGGACTGCTCGCCCGCGAGACTGGAGGACATCCGGCACGCACTCGGCCTCGACCAGCCGCTCGCCCAGCAGTTCTTCGAGTTCATGTCCGGCATCGTGGCCGGCCGTGACTTCCCCGAGGGCAACTGCCCCGCACCGTGCCTGGGCCGGTCGTTCTACTACGGTGACAACGTCACCTCGATCATCATGGACCGCTTCCCGCTGACCATCTCCCTGACGGTCGGCGCCCTGGTCGTCTTCCTCGTCGTCGGCATCGGCGCCGGCATGCTCGCCGCCTACCGGCGCGGAACCATGGTGGACAAGGCCGCCACCGGTGCATCCATGGTTCTCAGCTCGTTCCAGATCTACTTCCTTGGCCCGATCGTGCTGCTGATCTTCGTGTACAGCACCGGCTGGGTGGAGGACCCGAAGTACGTCCCGTTCACCGACAGCCCGACGGGTTGGCTCGCCGGGTTGTGGATTCCCATGGCCGTGATGGCCACGATCTTCACCGGGCAGTACACCCGTATGGCGCGCTCCTCGATGATCGAGCAGCTCCAGGAGGAACACGTCCGGACCGCTCGCGCCAAGGGCATGGGCAAGAAGTACGTCTTCTTCCGCTACGCCTGGCGCGGCTCGCTCATCCCGATCGTGACCATCCTCGGTATCGACCTCAGCTCGCTGCTCGGCGGCGGTGTCGTCACCGAACTCACCTTCTCCCTCCAGGGAATCGGCCGCCTTGCCGTGGACGGGGCGGTCCAGAAGGACCTCCCACTGACGATGGGTGTCATGCTGGTGGGTGCCTTCTGCATCCTGCTCCTGAACATCCTCGTCGACATCGCGTACGCCTGGATCGACCCGCGCGTCCGACTCTCCTAAGGAAGAACGAACCACCGTGACCACACTGACCAAGACCGAGGACGTCCCGGCCCCGACCGGGCCCGAGAGCTTCCTCTCGGTCCGTGACCTGCGGGTGCAGTTCTCCACCGAGGACGGCATTGTCAAGGCGGTCGACGGCCTCTCCTTCGACGTCGAGCGCGGCAAGACCCTGGGTATCGTCGGCGAGTCGGGTTCCGGCAAGTCCGTCACCAACCTGACCATCCTGGGCCTGCACAACCCGCGGACCAGCACCATCGACGGCGAGATCGTCCTGGACGGCCAGGAACTCGTCACTGCCAAGGAGAAGGAGCTGGAGAAGCTCCGCGGCAACAAGATGGCGATGATCTTCCAGGACCCGCTGACGGCACTGTCGCCGTACTACACGGTGGGACGGCAGCTCTCCGAGCCGTACATGAAGCACATGGGCGCCTCCAAGAAGGAGGCCAAGGACCGTGCCGTCCAGATGCTGGAGAAGGTCGGCATCCCGCAGCCCAAGGTGCGCTTCGACGACTACCCGCACCAGTTCTCCGGCGGTATGCGCCAGCGGGCGATGATCGCCATGGCGCTGATGTGCGACCCCGACCTGCTGATCGCCGACGAGCCGACCACCGCGCTCGACGTGACCGTGCAGGCCCAGATCCTGGACCTGCTGAAGGACCTCCAGCAGGAGTTCGGCTCCGCGATCATCTTCATCACCCACGACCTCGGCGTCATCGGCAACATGGCCGACGACCTGCTGGTGATGTACGCGGGCCGGGCCGTCGAGCGCGGCACGGTCAAGGAGGTGCTGCGCACCCCGACGCACCCCTACACCTGGGGCCTGCTCAGCTCGATGCCGCGCCTCGACGGCGACATCGGCCAGGAGCTGACGCCGATCCCGGGCAGCCCGCCGTCGCTGCTGAACCCGCCGTCCGGCTGCCCCTTCCACCCGCGCTGCGCCTTCCGGGACAAGGTGTCCGGCAGCCTGTGCAGCGAGGTCAGGCCCCCGCTCGGCGAGGGCCGTGCCGCTGCCTGCCACCTCACGGCGGAGCAGAAGCAGACCATCTTCATCGACGAGATCCAGCCCCGGCTGCGCTAGGGAGAACCGAGATCATGAGCGAGAACCTCACCCTCCCCGCACAGCAGGGCTCCACCGGCACCTCCACGGAACCCCTCCTGGAGGTCAAGGGCCTGACCAAGCACTTCCCGATCTACGGCGGCTTCCCGATCAAACGCAAGGTCGGTGCGGTCCAGGCCGTCGACGGCGTCGACCTGAGTGTCGGAGTCGGCGAGAGCCTCGGACTGGTCGGCGAGTCCGGGTGCGGCAAGTCCACCACCGGCCGGCTGATCACCCGGCTCCTGGAGCCGACCGCGGGGCAGATCACGTATGCCGGTCAGGACATCACGCGCGCCAGCCGCAGGCAGTTGGCGCCGGTCCGGTCCGAGATCCAGATGATCTTCCAGGACCCGTACTCCTCGCTGAACCCGCGGCAGACCGTCGGCTCCATCATCAAGTCGCCGATGGAGGTCAACGGGATCAACCCCGAGGGCGGCCGGGAGAAGCGCGTCCGGGAGCTGCTGGAGCTGGTCGGCCTCAACCCCGAGCACTACAACCGCTTCCCGCACGAGTTCTCCGGCGGTCAGCGCCAGCGCATCGGCGTTGCCCGCGCGCTCGCGCTGAACCCGAAGCTGATCGTGGCCGACGAGCCCGTCTCGGCGCTGGACGTGTCCATCCAGGCGCAGGTGGTGAACCTGCTGCAGAAGGTCCAGGACGAGCTGGGCATCGCGTTCGTCTTCATCGCCCACGACCTTGCGATCGTGCGGCACTTCTCGCAGCGCGTGGCCGTCATGTACCTCGGCAAGGTGGTCGAGGTCGGTGACCGCGACTCCATCTACACCCGGCCCCGGCACCCCTACACCCACGCCCTGCTCTCCGCGGTGCCCGAGGTGCAGGTGGACGACGAGGCCGAGCAGCGCGAGCGGATCCGGCTCTCCGGTGACGTCCCCTCGCCGATCCACCCGCCGTCCGGCTGCCGCTTCCGCACGCGGTGCTGGAAGGCGCAGGACAAGTGCGCCACGGAGGAGCCGCCGCTCATCCAGCTCTCCGGCAACCGCGAGGGTCACCTTTCGGCCTGTCATTTCCCGGAGGAGCCGACCGTCGAGGCCCGCGACGAGGACGTCGTCATGGACCCGGCGCTCAAGGCCCTGGAGTCGGGCCAGGACTGACCTCTCACGCTCCACGGGCCTGTCCGCCGAAGCAGGCCGCACCCCCAGCGGGTACGGCCCTCCGGCGGGCAGGCTCGGCGTGTTCGTGCCCGGTGTCCGGGTGGGCCGGCATGGCCTCCGGCCCTTCCTCCGCCTGCCGCAGGGCCGCTGGGCAACCTGGCCCGCGGTCGGCTTCGGTCGGCTTCGGTTGGCGCAGGGTCGTCGGGCCGTCCGGTCCCCCGGCGGCTTCAGCTGGCGCAGGGCTATTGGGCGGTCCGGTCCGGTCCCCCGGCGGCTTCGGTCGGCGCAAGGCTGTTGGGGCGGTTCGGCCCGCGGTCCGCTTAGGCCGGCGCGGGCGGGATCAGAGCACGACGCGGTAGTGCGTGGTCAGGCGCCGGTCGTCGCCCAGGACGTGGAAGGCGAGGCCGGGCGGCTGCTCGCGGTCGGCGGGGCGGTCGCCTTCCCAGGGCATGCGCAGGGTCCAGGTGACGGCGGGGCCGACGATCAGCGGACGGCCGGCGAAGGTCGAGGCGGCTGCCGTGTGGGCGTGCCCGGTCAGCACGGCGACGACCTGCGGGTGTGCGTCCAGCAGGGCGGCCAGCCGGGCCGGCTGTTCGAGCATGGCCGAGTCGGGCAGCGGGTGGTGGAGCTCGACCGGTGGCTGGTGGAAGGCGATCAGTGCCGGGGTGTCCCGCGGCAGTGCGCTGAGTTGAGCGTCGATCCAGTCGAGCGTCGGGGCGTCGAGGCGTCCCTCGTCGCGGCCGGGAATGGTGGAGTCGCACATCAGGACGGCGGCGCCGGCGATGCGGTGGATCCGGTTGACGGGCCCGTCGTCGGGCGCTTCGCCGAGCAGGGCCTTGCGGTAGGCCGGACGGGCGTCGTGGTTGCCGGGGCAGGTGAGAACCGGGAAAGGGGCCTTCAGGATGCGGGCCGCTTCCTCGTACTCGGCTTCCTCGCCGTGATCGGCGATGTCCCCGGTGACCAGGAGCGCGTCGACCGGTCGGGGCAGAGACCGCAGGTAATCCATGACGCGGTGTGCGCGACGGGTGGCCCTGTCGCTGCCGTCCAAGTGCAGGTCGCTGATCTGGGCAAGCAGCACAGCCATGGGTCGTCCCCCGCCTCGATGCCTTCGACGCTTTCGATGTCTAACGGAATCCTTCGTTTTACCGTTAGAGACTCTACGGGGCACACGGAAACTTGATCAAGCGGCCGACGGGCCGGCGGTGAAGGAGACGGTGATGGAGCGCTGGCTGGCGCTGGAGCTGGCGAGCACGATCCGCCACGACGGAGACGGTGGCGTCACCGACGACCTCGCCACGGCACGCGGAGCCACCCGCTGGATTCAGGCCCAGGCGGACCTGCTGCCCGGTCTCCTCCCGCCCGGAGGGCTCACGGCGGACGAGGGGCTCAGGGGTGAGATCACCGAGTTGCGGCGGGCGGTCCGGGCGCTGTTCGCCCGTGCGGTCAGTCCGGCGCCGCCCAGCTCGGCGGACGCCCGACGGCTGATGCCGGTCGGCGAGGCGTTGACCCGCCTCAACGCGGCTGCCGCCCGGGTACCGGTCGTCCCGCAGTTGGACTGGCCGTCGGAAGGTGCGCCCACGACCCGCCTGGAGTCCGCGGACGGCGACCCGAGGGTACGTCTCACGGCGGCCCTGGCACGCGCCGCCGTCGACTTCCTGAGCGGCCCGCAGCGGGAGCAGTTGCGTGCCTGCACCGCTCCCCGCTGTGTGCGCTACTTCGTCAAGAGCCATGGGCGGCAGGAATGGTGCACGCCGTCGTGCGGAAACCGCGCGCGAGCGGCTCGCTACTACCGGCGTCAACGCCAGGCGACCGACGGTGGCACCGCGTCCTGACGGTCGTCTCGCCGGGCGCCTGACGGTCGTCTCGCGGGGTGCCCGCCGGTCTTCCGTCTCCTCGACAGTCCGCCCTCGGGCAGCTCGCTAGCCCGAAGGGAGGCAAAAGCGTGCGATGTATCCCATATGCGTCGATATTGACCGATAACGGATCAGTGTCAGGTCGCTGAAGGACAGCGCAGTGAAGAGGAGGCACTCCATGCGTGGAGCCACGCACGCCAAATGGGCCGCATGCGCGGTGGCGGTAGCCCTCGCCGCGACGGCCTGCGGGGGCGGGGACGACGACAACGGCGGCGGCAGCGGTGACAGCGGTGCCGTGCTGACCTCCTCCTGGACCGACCCGCAGAACCCGCTGGAGCCGGCCAACACCAACGAGGTGCAGGGCGGCAAGGTGATGGACATGATCTTCCGGGGGCTGAAGCGCTACAACCCCAGGACCGGCGCGGCCGAGGACATGCTCGCCGAGAAGATCGAGACCAGCGACTCGCAGACCTTCGACATCACCGTCAAGGACGGCTGGACCTTCAGCAACGGCGAGGAGGTCACCGCCCAGTCCTTCGTCGACGCCTGGAACTACGGCGCGAGCCTGAAGAACAACCAGAAGAACGCCTACTTCTTCAGCTACATCGAGGGCTACGACAAGGTCCACCCCGAGGACGGCGGCGACCAGAGCGCCGAGACGATGTCCGGTCTGAAGGTCACCGGCCCGCGGACCTTCACGGTCAAGCTCACCCAGAAGTTCTCGACCTTCCCCGACACCCTCGGCTACACGGCCTTCTACCCGCTGCCCAAGGCGTTCTTCGACGACCACTCGGCCTGGCTCGGCAAGCCCGTCGGCAACGGCCCGTACACCGTGGACTCCTACGCCAAGGGCTCGCAGATGAGCCTGAAGAAGTGGGAGGACTACCCCGGCGACGACGCGGCGCAGAACGGCGGCGTCACCCTGAAGGTCTACACCGACAACAACACCGCCTACACCGACCTGATGGCCGGCAACCTCGACCTCGTCGACGACGTCCCGGCCCAGCAGCTCAAGAACGTCAGGAGCGACCTCGGCGACCGCTACCTCAACACCCCTGCCGGCATCATCCAGACGCTCTCCTTCCCCTTCTACGACGACCAGTGGAACAAGGCCGACTCGGACAAGGTCCGCAAGGGCCTGTCACGGGCGATCAACCGCGAGCAGATCACCGACACGATCTTCCAGAAGACCCGCACCCCCGCCACCGACTGGACCTCCCCGGTCCTCGGCGAGGAGGGCGGCTACAAGGAGGGCCTGTGCGGTGAGTTCTGCGAGTACGACGCCGACGAAGCCAAGAAGCTGATCGAAGAGGGCGGCGGGATCCCCGGCGGCCAGGTCAAGATCACGTACAACGCGGACACCGGCTCCCACAAGCTGTGGGTGGACGCCGTCTGCAACTCCATCAACAACGCCCTGGACAACGAGAAGGCCTGCGTCGGCAACCCCGTCGGCACCTTCGCCGACTTCCGCGAGCAGGCCTCCACCCAGAAGCTCTCCGGGCCCTTCCGGGCGGGCTGGCAGATGGACTACCCGCTGATCCAGAACTTCCTCCAGCCGCTGTACTACACCAACGCCTCCTCCAACGACGGCAAGTGGTCCAACGAGGACTTCGACAAGCTCGTCGACCAGGCCAACCAGGAGACCGACACCGCCAAGGCCGTGGAACTCTTCCAGCAGGCCGAGGAGGTCGTACGGGACGACATGGCGGCGATCCCGCTGTGGTACCAGAACGGCAGCGCGGGCTGGTCGGACCGGCTCTCCGACGTGGCCCTCAACCCGTTCAGCGTCCCCGTCTACAACGAGATCAAGGTCAGCTGAGCGCCGATGGGACGGTACGTCGTCCGGCGCCTGCTCCAGATGGTCCCGGTGTTCATCGGGTCGACACTGCTGATCTTCCTCATGGTGAACGTGATGGGCGACCCCATCGCGGGACTGTGCGGGGACCGGCAGTGCGACCCGGCGACCGCCGCCCAGCTCCGCAAGGAGTTCGGCCTCGACAAGCCCGTGACCCAGCAATACCTGACCTACATGGGCAACGTCTTCACCGGTGACTTCGGGACCGCCTTCAACGGGCAGGAGGTCACCGAGCTGATGTCGACGGCCTTCCCGGTCACCATCCGGCTGACCGTCGTGGCCATCCTGTTCGAGATCGTCATCGGCATCACCCTGGGCGTCGTCACCGGCCTGCGCCGCGGCCGGCCCGTCGACACCGGGGTGCTGCTGGGCACCCTCGTGGTGATCTCCGTCCCCACCTTCGTCACCGGTCTGCTGCTCCAGCTGCTGCTCGGGGTGAAGTGGGGCTGGATCAAACCGTCCGTCTCCCCGGACGCCCCCTTCGACGAGCTGATCCTGCCCGGGCTGGTCCTCGCCTCCGTCTCCCTGGCCTACGTCACCCGCCTGACCCGCACCTCCATCGCGGAGAACCGGCGGTCCGACTACGTCCGTACGGCCGTCGCCAAGGGACTGCCCAGGCGCCGGGTGATCACCAAGCACCTGCTGCGCAACTCGCTCATCCCGGTGGTCACCTTCATCGGCACCGACATCGGCGCCCTGATGGGCGGCGCGATCGTCACCGAGCGGATCTTCAACATCCACGGCGTCGGCTACCAGCTCTACCAGGGCATCCTCCGGCAGAACACCCAGACGGTGGTCGGCTTCGTGACCGTCCTCGTCCTCGTCTTCCTGGTCGCCAACCTGCTCGTCGACCTCCTCTACGCCGTACTCGACCCGAGGATCCGCTATGCCTGAGCCTCATGAACCCGAGGGCGCCATCGCCGGCACCGGCATGGGCGGCGCGATGGACCTCGCCGCGAGCGAGGCGACCAGCCTGGAGAAGACCGCCGGCGGCCCCGAGAGCACCGGCCCCCAGGACAAGCCCCGCTCCCTGTGGTCCGACGCCTGGCGGGACCTACGCCGCAACCCGGTCTTCATCCTCTCGGGCCTGGTCATCCTCTTCCTGGTCTTCATCTCCCTGTGGCCCTCGGCGATCGCCTCCGGCTCCCCCCTCAAGTGCGACCTCTCCAAGGCCCAGCAGGGCTCCCAGCCCGGCCACCCCTTCGGCTACGACGGCCAGGGCTGCGACGTCTACACGCGCACGGTCTACGGCGCCCGTACGTCCGTCACGGTCGGCGTCTGCGCCACGCTCGGCGTCGCGCTCCTGGGCAGCGTCCTCGGCGGGCTCGCCGGGTTCTTCGGCGGCGTCTGGGACTCCATCCTGTCCCGGATCACCGACATCTTCTTCGCGATCCCGGTCGTCCTCGGCGGCCTGGTGCTGCTGTCGGTCGTCACCAGCAACACCGTCTGGCCGGTCATCGGGTTCATGGTGCTGCTGGGCTGGCCGCAGATCTCCCGTATCGCCCGCGGCTCGGTCATCACCGTCAAGCAGAACGACTTCGTGCAGGCCGCCCGGGCGCTCGGCGCCTCCAACTCCCGGATGCTGCTGCGGCACATCGCGCCCAACGCGGTCGCGCCGGTGATCGTCGTGGCGACCATCGCGCTCGGCACCTACATCGCGCTGGAGGCGACCCTGTCGTACCTCGGCGTCGGCCTGAAGCCGCCGAGCGTCTCCTGGGGAATCGACATCTCCGCGGCCTCCCCGTACATCCGCAACGCCCCGCACGCCCTGCTGTGGCCCTCGGGCGCCCTGGCGATCACCGTCCTGGCCTTCATCATGCTCGGCGACGCGGTCCGCGACGCCCTCGACCCGAAGCTGAGGTGAGTCGTGCTCCTCGAAGTGCGCGATCTGCACGTGGAGTTCCGGACCAGGGACGGGGTCGCCAAGGCGGTCAACGGGGTCACCTACTCGGTGGACGCCGGGGAGACGCTCGCCGTGCTCGGTGAGTCGGGCTCGGGCAAGTCGGTGACGGCCCAGGCGGTGATGGGCATCCTCGACATGCCGCCCGGGCGGATCACCTCGGGCGAGATCCTCTTCCAGGGCCGGGACCTGCTGAAGCTCAAGGAGGAGGAGCGGCGCAAGGTCCGCGGCGCCGAGATGGCGATGATCTTCCAGGACGCGCTGTCCTCCCTGAACCCCGTGCTCACCGTGGGCGACCAGCTCGGCGAGATGTTCACCGTGCACCGGGGCATGTCGAAGAAGGACGCGCGGGCCAAGGCCGTCGAGCTGATGGACCGCGTCCGCATCCCGGCGGCCAAGGAACGGGTCAGGCAGTACCCGCACCAGTTCTCCGGCGGTATGCGCCAGCGCATCATGATCGCGATGGCGCTGGCCCTGGAGCCCGCCCTGATCATCGCCGACGAGCCGACCACCGCCCTCGACGTCACCGTCCAGGCCCAGGTCATGGATCTGCTCGCGGAGTTGCAGCGCGAGTACAACATGGGCCTGATCCTCATCACCCACGACCTCGGCGTCGTCGCGGACGTGGCGGACCGGATCGCGGTGATGTACGCGGGCCGGATCGTGGAACAGGCCCCCGTGCACGACATCTACAAGGCGCCCGCCCACCCCTACACCCGCGGCCTGCTCGACTCGATCCCGCGCCTGGACCAGAAGGGCCAGGAGCTCTACGCCATCAAGGGCCTGCCGCCGAACCTGATGCACATCCCGCCCGGCTGTGCCTTCCACCCGCGCTGTCCCATGGCCCAGGACGTCTGCCGCACCGACGAACCGCCGCTCTACGAGGTGTCCGAAGAGCGGGGCAGCGCCTGCCACTTCTGGAGGGAGTGCCTGCATGGCTGAGCCGATTCTTCAGGTCAGCGGGCTGGTCAAGCACTACCCGCTCACCACGGGCATCCTCTTCAAGAAGCAGGTCGGCGCGGTCAAGGCCGTGGACGGGGTGGACTTCGAGCTGGAGCAGGGCGAGACCCTCGGCATCGTGGGCGAGTCGGGCTGCGGCAAGTCGACGGTGGCCAAGATGCTGGTCAACCTGGAGAGACCGACGGCCGGTTCGATCAAGTACAAGGGCGAGGACATCACCAAGCTGTCCGGCAAGGCCCTGAAGTCCGTACGCCGCAACATCCAGATGGTGTTCCAGGACCCGTACACCTCGCTCAACCCCCGCATGACGGTCGGCGACATCATCGGCGAGCCCTACGACATCCACCCCGAGGTGGCCCCGAAGGGCGACCGCCGCAAGCGCGTCCAGGACCTGCTGGACGTCGTCGGCCTCAACCCCGAGTACATCAACCGCTATCCGCACCAGTTCTCCGGCGGCCAGCGCCAACGCATCGGCATCGCCCGCGGGTTGGCCCTGCGCCCGGAGATCATCGTCGCCGACGAGCCGGTGTCGGCGCTGGACGTCTCCGTCCAGGCCCAGGTCATCAACCTCCTGGACCGCCTCCAGAACGACTTCGACCTCTCCTACGTCTTCATCGCCCACGACCTGTCGATCGTCCGTCACATCTCCGACCGGGTCGGGGTGATGTACCTCGGCCGCATCGTGGAGATCGGCAAGGACGCCGAGATCTACGACCACCCCACGCACCCCTACACCCAGGCGCTGCTCTCCGCGGTCCCCGTGCCGGACCCGGAGGCCCGTGAGCACCGCGAGCGGATCATCCTGGCGGGCGACGTCCCCTCGCCGACGAACATCCCCTCCGGCTGCCGCTTCCGCACCCGCTGCTGGAAGGCCCAGGAGCGCTGCGCCCTGGAGGTGCCGCTGCTCGCGGTCCCGCCGCACCTACGGCCCCTGGAGGGCCCGGCGGCCCACGACTCGGCCTGCCACTTCGCCGAGGAGAAGCAGGTGGTGCCGGTGGAGGGGGGTTCCGACGGGGAGGCATAACTGTTCAAAAAGGGACGAAGTGCGTTAACAAGCAGGCAACTTCACTGAAGCGGTACCGATATACGGACGCGTCAGTCTGAACAGCGTACGGCCGTGCGGGTGCCGTAAACGGACCGGGGCGCGCCATGTCGCCCCGGTCCGTTGCCGTGTCACTCGGCTTGGGCCAGGCCCAACGACCGCTTCAGGAAGTCCACCTGGAGCAGCAGCAGGTTCTCCGCCACCTGTTCCTGCGGGGTCATGTGGGTCACCCCGGACAGCGGCAGCACCTCGTGCGGGCGGCCGGCGGCCAGCAGGGCGGAGGACAGCCGCAGGGCGTGCGCGAAGACCACGTTGTCGTCGGCCGTGCCGTGGACGATCATCAGCGGGCGGTGCGGGGCGGCGGGATCGGACAGACCCGCGTCCGTCACCAGGGAGCTCCTCGCGTACGACTCCGGATGCGCGGCCGGGTCGCCCAGGTACCGCTCGGTGTAGTGGGTGTCGTACAGCCGCCAGTCCGTCACCGGCGCCCCCGCGATGCCCGCGTGGAAGACGTCCGGGCGGCGCAGTACCGCGAGGGCCGCCAGCCAGCCGCCGTAGGACCAGCCGCGGATCGCCACCCGGCTCAGGTCGAGGGGGTGGGTCTCGGCGAGGGAGTGCAGCGCGTCGATCTGGTCGTCGAGGCAGACGGTGAGGTCGTGGTGGATCTCCTTCTCCCAGGCGGGGGAGCGGCCCGGGGTGCCCCGGCCGTCGGCGACGAGCACCGCGAAGCCCTGGTCGGCGAACCACTGCGAGGTGAGGTGCGCGTTGTGCGCCGCCACCACGCGCGGCCCGTGCGGACCGCCGTAGGGGTCCATGAGCACCGGCAGTGAGGTGTCACCCTGGTAGTCCCTCGGCATAAGCAGGGCGCACGGGACACGGCGTGCGCCCCCCTGGGTGAGCGTCACGCGCGGGGTCATACCGGGATCTTCGGCGTACGAGGTGACGGTCGCCGTCGGCTTCCCGTCGCGCAGCACCCGTACCCGCGCCCCCGGCCGGTCGAGCGCCGCCGAGACCAGCACGGTCACGCCCCCGGCGCGCACCGCCGAGTGCACGCCCGGCTCCTGCGACACGCGCTCCACGCCCAGCTCGTTGACCCGGTACACGTGCACCTCGCCCGTCTCCGGATCGCCCGCCGCCTCCCCGGCCGACGCCGAGACGAGGACGTCGTCGGCGGAGACGTCCAGCACCGCGCGCAGGTGCAACTGCGGCCCGGTCAGCGGCCGTTCCCCCACCGCGAGCACCCGCGCGCCGCCCTCGTCCGCGATCCGCACGAGCTGCCCGGAAGGGCTCCAGCACGGCACGCCAGGGAAAAGTTCCAGCCAAGTTGGATCTTCGTCCGCGTGCACCATCCGGGTCGCCCCGGACTCGGCGTCCACCGCCAGGAACAGCTGGCTGCGCTGGTCGCGCGCCTGTACGAGCAGCAGCGGGGCCCCCGCCGCTGACCAGTGCACATGCGCCAGATAGGGATAGCGCGCGCGGTCCCACACCACCTCCGTGCGCCCCCCGTCGAGGGTCAGCACGAACAGCCGTACGTCCGCGTTGGCGGTCCCCGCCGCCGGATACGCGACCCGCTGCGGCTCGCGCTCCGGGTGGGCCGGGTCGGAGATCCACCAGCGGCTCACCGGCGTGTCGTCCACCCGCGCCACCAGCAGCCGGTCCGACTCCGGACCCCACCAGAAACCCCGTGAGCGCCCCATCTCCTCGGCCGCGACGAACTCCGCCACGCCGTAGGAGACGTGCTCCGACTCCGGCTCGGCCAGCGCCCGTTCCCCCTCGCCCTCGGCGCCCACGACGCGCAGGGCGCCCTGGGCGACGTAGGCCACCAGGCGTCCGTCGGGGGAGGGGCGCGGGTCGATCACCGGTCCCGGGACCGGGAGTTCACGTGCCGTGCCGGCCGGCAGCTCCGCCACGAAAAGCCGCCCTGACAAGGCGAAAGACGCCAGCTCCACGGCCGCGTCGGTGGCGTACCCGACGATGCCGGACCCGCCCTCGCGGCTGCGCTCGCGGCGGGCCCGCTCCTGGGGCGACAGCCGCTCCTCCCCGCCGCCCAGAAGGGCGCGTGGATCCGCCGCCACGCGCTCCCGGCCGTCCGCCGGATCGAGTACCCACAGGGAGTTCGCCCGGTCCGTGCCGGACGTGGAGCGCAGGAACGCGACACGCGAACCATCGGGCGCCACGGCGAACGCGCGCGGCGCGCCGAGCGTGAACCGCTGGGTGCGGGCGTGCCGTCGGGGGAAGGAGTCGGACCTCGTCGTCATGCTCCGACCATATTGGCCATGCGCCCCCTTGTGCGGCCGTGCGCCGATCGATGCGCGCGTACGGATAGTTATGATCACTAGCGCATAGTGGGTATGAACCTGCTGGCTGCTGTGTGGATTTATCTGCCCCCTTGGTTCCGTAGTTCCGTACCGGTCCGACCCCCACGTCCCTGGGTTCTTTGGAGGTGAGCCGCCGTGGCACTCTCGATTTCGGCGGTGGTGCTGCTGGCGATCATCGTCTTCCTGCTGATCAAGAAGTCGGGCCTGAAGGGCGGGCATGCGGTCGTCTGCATCCTGCTCGGCTTCTATCTGGCCTCCTCCACCATGGCCCCCACGATCAGCGACCTGACCACGAGCGTGGCCAGCATGATCGGCAGCATCAAGTTCTGACGCCACCCGTAGGGTGGGCCCCATGACGGAACTGCCCTCGCGGCGTCTGCTGCTGGTGCACGCGCACCCGGACGACGAGTCGATCAACAACGGCGCGACCATGGCCGCCTACGCGGCCCGGGGCGCCCACGTGACCCTGGTCACCTGCACCCTCGGTGAGCGCGGCGAGGTCATCCCGCCCGACCTCGCGCACCTGTCCGGCCCGGCCCTCGGCGAGTACCGCCTGGGCGAGCTGACCGCCGCGATGCGCGAGCTGGGCGTCGAGGACTTCCGTCTCCTCGGCGGCCCGGGCCGCTACCGCGACTCCGGGATGATGGGCCTGGCCGACAACGACGACCCCGACTGCTTCTGGCAGGCCGACGTCGACGAGGCCGCCGCCCTCCTCCTGGAGGTCATCCGCGAGGTGCGCCCCCAGGTGCTCGTCACCTACGACGAGAACGGCGGCTACGGCCACCCCGACCACATCCAGGCCCACCGCGTCGCCATGCGCGCGGTCGAGCTGGCCGCGGAGGCCGGGTGCCCGGTGGACAAGGTCTACTGGAACCGGGTGCCGCGCACCGTCGGCGAGGAGGCCTTCGCCCGGCTCGCGGACGCGCTGCCGGGGCTGCCCTTCGGCAAGGCGGGCGTGCTGGACGACGTACCCGGAGTGGTGGACGACGAGCGGATCACGACCGTCGTCGACGGCACGGCGTACGCGGGCGCCAAGGCGGCGGCGATGGCCGCGCACGCCACGCAGATCACGGTGTCCGGCGACTACTTCGTCCTCTCCAACGAACTCGCCCAGCCCGTCTTCACCACCGAGTACTACGAGTTGGTGCGCGGCGCACGGGACGGGGCACCGGAGACCGACCTGTTCGCGGGGATCGAGGACGCACGATGAACGCCGACCGCACCTCGATGCTCGCCCAGCCGATCCGCCTCCCCTCCGTCGCCCGCGCCGCCCTCCTGCTGGGCCTCTTCGTGCTCGGCGCGGTCGTCGGCGCGGCCGGCTCGCTGGTGCAGGCCGCCTGGTTCCCCGGCGGCCTGCTGCTCGCGCTCGCCGGTGAGGCCGGGCTCTGCCTGGGCGGGGCGCTCGCCCTCCGCTCCCGGGCCGGGTCCGTCGCCCCCGCCGGCGGCTGGCTGCTCGCCGTCATCCTGCTCACCGCCAGCCGCCCGGAAGGCGACTTCGTCTTCGCCTCGGGAGGCGGCTCGTACGTCTTCCTGCTCGGCGGTATGGCCGCGGCTGTGATGTGTGCCACCCTCGCGCCGACGAGGCAACCGGACGGCGCCCCGGTCCGACTTGGCAAGTGACGTACCACTTCTCCACTCCACGCAGGTGCGAGTCCCGTGTGGGTTTCCCCGGCGGTCGTGGGATACGGGCCAGAAGTGGCCAGTATGGTGGTGCGCGCCGCCGAGCCGCCCGAAGCAGCAGTGAGGTCGAACCGGGCGGCGGAGCCAACCGGGAGAACCTGCCTTGAGTCGTGAAACTGACAGTCCGTCCTCCGGGCCCAACGGGCGCGGCGGAGCCGCTTACCCTTCGGGCACGCCGCCGTACGGGACGCCCACGGCTCCCGACGGCGGTGCGGATGCGGGCCGTTCGGCCACGCGGCCGGAGGAACGCAAGACCGAGACCACGCTGACGACCCGGATCCGGATCAACATCCCCGGATCCCGGCCGATTCCGCCGGTCGTCGTGCGCACCCCCGTCGCGGGCGCCGAGGGCTCCGACGACACCGCCGAGACGCCCACCGCGGACACACCCGCCGCACCGGCCCCCGCCGTACCGGCAGCCGCAGCGTCCGCTCCTGCTCCGGCTCCGGCGGAGGAGAAGACGAGCGACTGGTTCGCACCCCGCAAGTCCTCGGCCCCCAAGCCCGATCAGAGCGGCGGCCAGAGCAACGGGGCCGGTCTGCCCGGCGGTTCGGGCCCGGCCGCGGGCGCGGACGCGGGTACGGCCGGGGCACCGCGCCCCGGCGGCGTGGTCGGCGGCATGAAGTCGCCGGGCGGCTCCCGTCCCGGCGGCACCAACGGCGCCGGGCTTCCGGGCGGCGCCACCGGCGGCCCCGTCGCGCCCGGACACGGCGGCGGCACCGGCTCCTTCGACGTCACCGAGGCGCTGGCCGCCGGCACCCGCTCCGGATCCACCACCGGCGAAACGCGCCGCGACGACCTGCCGTACTTCTCCGGCAACGGCGGATCCCAGAACGGCCGGAACACCCAGAACGGTCAGAACACCCAGAACGGCCAGGGTGGCTACGGCGGTCAGGGCGCCCCCGGCGGATTCAACGGCGTGGGCGGCCCCGGCCGGCCGGGCGGTCAGCAGGGCCCCGCAGGCCCGACGACCGGCCCGGTCACCGGAGACGGCCCGATCGTGCCGCCTGTCACCGGCGGCCCCGGCGGGACGGACGGCTTCGGTGGTCCGGGCGGTTCGGGCGGCATGGACGGCTTCGGTGGTCCGGGCGGTTCGCGCGGCGGGGAAGACTTCGGCGGTCCTGGCGGCCCCGGAGGTCCTGGCGCGTCTGGCGGCCCCGGCGCCCCCCACCGCCCCGGCGCCGCCAACCCCACCATGGCCCACGCCCCCGGCGGCGGCCTGAGTGACGACACCGCGATCCTCACGCCGCAGAAGCCCGCCCCCGAGCCGGGCAGCCCCGGCTACGGCAACCCCGCCGACAACGTCTCCGGGCACACCGTCACCAGCGGCATCCCGGTCGTGCCGCCCCACGCCCAGAACGTGCCGTTCGGGTCGGGCGGCCCCGGCGGACCGGCCGGACCAGGCGGACCGGGCGCGCACACCCCTCCGAAGCTGCCCGAGCCGGTCGCGCAGAACGTGCCCGCGGCCTCCGCGCCCAAGAAGAAAAAGGGCCGCGGCAAGCTGGGGCTGCTCACCGGCGGTGTGATCGTCCTGGCCGGTGGCGTCTACGGCGCCGGCCTGCTGATGAACCACTCCGACGTGCCCAAGGGCACCACCGTGCTCGGCGTCGACATCGGCGGCGGCACCCGCGACGCCGCGGTCAAGAAGCTCGACGCCGCCCTGGCCGACCGGGTGAACCAGGCGCTGAAGCTGTCGGTGGGCGGTGAGACCGTCACGCTCAAGCCGGACAAGGCGGGGCTGCAGTTCGACGCAGCGGCCACCGTCAGCCAGGCCGCGCAGAGCGACTACAACCCGGTCTCCGTGGTCGGCTCGCTCTTCGGGCAGCAGCGGGTCGTCGAGCCGGTCATGCCGGTCGACGAGGAGAAGCTGCAGGCCGCCCTGGAGAACGCCGCCGGCGGCTCCGGTTCGGTCACCGAGGGCACGATCAAGTTCGAGTCGGGCAAGGCCGTCCCCGTGTACGGCAAGCCCGGCAAGGGCATCGACGTGGCCTCCTCCGCCGATGCGGTCGAGCAGGCGTACCGCACCCAGGTGGAGACCGGCACGGCCGACCCGGTGCAGGTCGCGACCACGACCCAGCAGCCGAAGATCACCAAGGCCGAGGTCGACCGGATGATGAAGGAGTTCGCGACGCCCGCGATGTCGGCCAACGTCATCGTGCGCACGGACGCCACCCGCTTCATCGAGTTCAGCCCGGAGAACTCCCTGTGGAAGTTTCTCAGGGTGCAGGCCGTGGACGGCAAGCTCGTCGACAGCCCCGATCTCAACGCGCTCAAGGAGCTCTACGGCCAGACCTTCGACGGCGTGCTGATCACCCGCGGCAACGGAGAGAAGACGGCCGTCACGCCCCAGGACGTCTACGGCGCACTGCGCCAGGCCCTGATGAGCACGACCGACCGGGACGCCGTCATCGAGACGGACCCGAGCTGAGCGCTCCGCTGGGAGTGCCGTGATGTGCCGTCGTTCGGCCGCGGACTCGTCGTGGCCGGTCGCGCAGTTCCCCGCGCCCCTGCGGGGCGCGGGGAAGGCACCGCACGCAGACGCAGGGGCGCCCGGCCACCGCCGGGTGCCCCCGCGTCAGTTCAGCATGGCCCGAGCCGCCCGCGCCTGCCCCCGGATCCGCTCGGCCGCGGGCTCGTCGACCGCCGAGACCACGTCGGCGTACGCGTCGAGTTCGCGCGCGCCCTCGACGAAGTCACCCCGCTGGACGAGCAGCTGAGCACGCTCGTACCGCAACCGGGCCGCGTGCGAGGGCAGCAGCAACGACAACTCCACCGCCCACAGGGCGACATCCGTCCGCTCGGGCCGGGCCGCGGCCCACGCCCGGATGTTGTTCAGGATCCGCGAGACCACCTCGAGAGGCGCCGCGGGCACCAGCATCGACGGATGCAGGGCCGCCCCCGTGGCCCCCGCGACCAGCAGCTCCGCATCGGCCCCGCTGAGCACCCGCCCCCCGTCGAACGGGTCGACCAGCACCTGCTCCTCCGGCGGCCCGAAGCCGACCACGAAGTGCCCGGGCAGCGCGACCCCGCACACCGGGGCGCCCGCCCGCCGCGCCACCTCCATCCACACCACCGACAGCAGGATGGGCAGCCCGCGCCTGCGCCGCAGCACCTCGTGCAACAGCGAGGACTCCAGCCGCCGGTAGTCGCCGGGGGAGCCGTGGAAGCCCAACCGGTCGCCGAGCAGCTCGCGCAGCGCCACGGCCCACGAGCGCGGCCCGCCGGGCCGGAACGGCAGCAGTCCCGCCAGCCGGTCCAGCTCCATCTGGGCCGCGTCCATGCCCGCCTCGTCGAGGGTGCCGTCCGCCTCCGCTCCGGTCAGCAGGCACAGCGTCGCCAGGTCGGGCCGCTCGGAGCGCGCCTCCTCGGCGAACCGCCGTCGCAGTTCCGTCGAGCGTTCGGGGGGTGGGGGGTAGGGGGGACGCATAGCAGGCTCGTGCCCTCTCACGGCGATCGGTTACCGGCCGGAGCCGCAGCTCCCGGTTCGCGGTAGTGCTGGTACGCGTGGTGCGCCGAGAAGCCAAGACCGGCGTAGAGCGCCCGTGCGGCCGCGTTGTCCGCCTCGACCTGGAGCCAGGCCGCCGACGCGCCCTCGTCGAGCGCCCGCCGGGCCAGCGCCGCCATCACGGTGGTGGCCAGCCCCCGCCGCCGTAGCGCGGGATCCACCTCCACGGCGGCGAAGCCCACCCACCGCCCGTCCACGACGCACCGGCCGACGGCCGCGGGCGCGCCCTCGCCCTCACCGGGAACGGTCGCGAACCACACCGAAGCCCCGCTGCCCAGCACCTTCAGGGCCACCTCGCTCACCCCCTTGCGCTGGTAGCGCGCGAGCCACGCCTCGTCCGCCGACCGGGACAGCACGACACCGGCCGGCTCCTCCCGGTCGGCGAGCGGTGCGAGCGCCCCCGTCCACAGCTCGGCGGTCACCTCGCTCGTCCAGCCGCGCTTCTCCAACTCCGCGCAGAGGAGTTCCTGCGTGCCCTCGGCGCCGGTCGCGGTCTGGACGTAGGCGGGCAGGCCCCGTTCGGCGTACCAGCCGCGTACGACGGTCAGGGCCTCGTCCAGCGGCAGGCCCGGGTCGCCGAGCGGCAGCACCGAGTTGGCCCGCCGGGTGAACCCGGACGCGGCCCGCAGCTCCCACTCGCCGAGCCGCTCGCTCTCCACCGGCCGCCACGCGCGCGCGGCGACGCGCGCGAGCTCCGGGTAGGAGGCGGCGGGCCCGCGCCGACGGGCCGGAGCGGCGGGCACGACCTTCCCCGCGACCAGCGAGGATTCCGGAATCCGGACGGTCTCCCCGCTCTTCCGTGTGATCAGCAGCACACCGTCGTCCCAGGATGCGAGAACACCCACCGTGTCGGTGAACTTCTCGCCCGGCGGCGCAGGATCGTTCAGCCGCCGCACCGAGACCCGTTTGCCCACGTCAGCAACGGTGATACGGACCTCAAGGCGCCCCGTCGCAGAGATTTCCACAGGTCAGTTCACCCCTCCTGTTCGGATCATGCCCAAGAACGGAGATACTAGGGGCGGGCATCGACGACGCCGCGCTCCCGCGCGCCAGGCGGCGGAGCCTGTAGGAGGCCCGCCAGCGCCCTATCGAGGAGGAACGACAGCGTGACCTACGTCATCGCAGAGCCTTGTGTCGACGTCAAGGACAAGGCGTGCATCGAGGAGTGCCCGGTCGACTGCATCTACGAGGGCTCCCGGTCCTTGTACATCCACCCGGACGAATGCGTCGACTGCGGGGCCTGCGAGCCGGTCTGCCCGGTCGAGGCCATCTTCTACGAGGACGACGTGCCGGAGGAGTGGAAGGACTACTACAAGGCGAACGTCGAGTTCTTCGACGAGCTCGGCTCTCCCGGCGGCGCCAGCAAGCTGGGCCTGATCGAGCGCGACCACCCCTTCGTCGCCGCGCTCCCGCCGCAGGCCGAGTAACCACGCAAGCGGCCCGCACAGCTGTGCCGCCTCGGTCCCGTACGGCCCGACCGACCCCGGTCGCCGTACGGGACCGAGGCGTTTGCCTTACGTACGTTCCCCGACGTGCGAGAAAGTGAGCCAGAACCCGTGTCCGCAGTCTCCGACCGCCCTCCCGTCGCCCGCCGCCACCCTTCCAAGGAGTCGCTTCGCGACCGCCTCCCGATGTTCCCCTGGGACAAGCTGGCGCCCTACAAGGCGACGGCCGCGGCCCACCCGGGCGGCATTGTCGACCTGTCCGTCGGGACGCCGGTCGATCCGGTCCCCGAGCTGATCCAGAAAGCGCTGATCGCCGCGGCGGACTCCCCGGGCTACCCGACCGTCTGGGGCACGCCCGAGCTGCGCGACGCGATCACCGGCTGGGTGGAGCGCCGCCTGGGCGCCCGCGGGATGACCCACCGGCACGTCCTGCCGATCGTCGGTTCCAAGGAACTGGTCGCCTGGCTCCCCACCCAGCTGGGCCTCGGCCCCGGCGACCGCGTCGCCCACCCGCGCCAGGCCTACCCGACCTACGAGGTGGGTGCCCGGCTCGCCCGAGCCGAGTACGAGGTCTACGACGACCCGACCGAACTGGACCCCAACGGCCTGAAGCTGCTCTGGCTCAACTCCCCGTCGAACCCCACGGGCCGGGTGCTGAGCAAGGCGGAACTCACCCGAATCGTGGCCTGGGCCCGCGAGCACGGCGTCCTGCTCTTCTCCGACGAGTGCTACCTGGAGCTGGGCTGGGAGGCCGACCCCGTCTCGGTCCTGCACCCGGACGTCAACGGCGGCTCCTACGACGGCATCGTGGCCGTCCACTCCCTCTCCAAGCGCTCCAACCTGGCCGGCTACCGCGCCGCCTTCCTGGCGGGCGACCCGGCGGTCCTCGGCCCGCTGCTGGAGATCCGCAAGCACGGCGGCATGATGCTCCCGGCCCCGACCCAGGCGGCCATGATCGCCGCCCTCGGCGACGACGACCACGTCCACGTCCAGCGCGAGCGCTACGCCGCCCGCCGCGAGGCGCTCCGCACCGCACTCCTGAGCCACGGCTTCCGTATCGAGCACAGCGAGGCCAGCCTCTACCTCTGGGCCACCCGCGACGAGTCCTGCTGGGACACCGTCGCCCACCTGGCCGCCCTCGGCATCCTGGTCGCCCCCGGCGACTTCTACGGCGAGGCCGGCGAGAAGTACGTACGCGTGGCCTTCACGGCAACGGACGAACGGGTGAGGGCTGCGGTGGAGAGGCTGGCGTAGGGGGCGTACTGCCGGTACCGGTACCGCTGTGGGCAATCGTTCCGCAGGGCGGAACGGGTGGGCTCAGCCTGCAGCGCCGGGCAACCGATCACGAAACGGCGACGGGACCCAGGGGGCACCATGCACCCAGGGTCCCGTCATCCGTTCGAGCCGCGCAGCGACGCGCAGGGATCAGCCGCCCAGCGGAAGCTGCTTCACCGGCAGTGAGTCCGCCCCGGGCAGCCCGCCCTTGGTCAGGGACTCCGTCGGCAGGCCGCCCTTCGTCGCGGTCGTCGCCGTGTCGCCGACGATGTCACCGGCCGACCCGGCCGCCTCGCCCGCGGTCTTCTGCGCGGCGGGGGTCGCCTTCTTGACGGCCTTGCCGCTGGTCTTGCCGGCGGCCGGCACCGACTTCTCGACCGCCTTGCTGCCGGTCTCGCCCGCGAGTCCGGTGACGTTCTGCGCCGCGCCGTCGACCGTGTTGCCGACGCTGGTCCCGTCCAGGGCGGTCAGCCCGCCCAGGTTCGGGGTGGCCGGCAGGTCGGGGGCCGCACTGGCGGAGCCGGCCGCACCGACCCCGGCAGCCGCTCCCGCAGCGACGAGCAGCGCGGCACGGGCGATCCGGCGGGTCAGGGGGAGGGTCATGATGCTCCTTCGACGGGTTCGTCTGGTGAGAACGATGGTGTGTCCGGCCGGACTTGATCTCCGGCCTCGGACGCAGTGACTACCGCTCGAAGTCCGCGAAGGTTGCGGCGAAGTAACGTAAAGAGTTGGTAATGCGTCGCATTATCGGCTGTGGATAAAAACGGGCAAAGAGTGCCCGGTCGGAAAGTCCGCAGAATCCATGCAGCCCTTTGTTCCCAAGGGATTCGGCGGATTCGGGGGTGACCGTCCGAAATCCTGCGCACCCCGCCGTCGGCCGCGGCCCCGGCTAATTCTCCCGGGGGACCGCCCGCACTACTGCACGGTCACGATCCGAACCGATCCGGTGTCCTTCTCCGCCCCCGCGGCGCCCTTGGAGGTGCTCGCGCGCCACTGGTTGTCCGTGCGCCCGGCTATCCACTCGCGTCCCGCGTACGACACCCGCTCGATCCGCAGCGCGGAGGCGTTGGCCACCGCCCAGTGCGCCAGTTGCCAGCCGCGCTGCGGCAGCGTGCGCCCGGCGGCCGCGGTCTCCTCGGCCACCGGCAGCATGACGACCTGCTCGTCCCCGTCGTCGGAGGCGCTCGCGGACGGCGCGGACGACGCCTCGCCCACCTGCGCGCCGGCCGGCTCCAGCACATCGCGTCCGAAGTCCCGTACGAGCGCCGCCCGCACCGACTCCGCGCCCGCCGCCGTGCCCGCCCCCGGGCGTCCCTCGCAGGTCAGCGTGGCCGCGGACCGGCCGGTCAGGGCGGCCGCCAGCAGCGCGGCGTCCGGCTCGTGCTTGGCGTAGGCGTCCGGGAAGGCACTGCGCTGCACCCGCTGCGCGGCGACGGTCAGCGGAAGGCGGGTGTAGTCGGGAACCTTGACGAGATGGTCGTAGAACATGCCCGCCGAGTACGACGGGTCCATGATCTCCCGCTCCGTGCCCCAGCCCTGCGACGGCCGCTGCTGGAACAGGCCCAGCGAGTCCCGGTCGCCGTAGTCGATGTTGCGCAGCGTCGATTCCTGCAGGGCCGTGGCGAGCGCGATCGTCACCGCCCGCTTGGGCAGGTTCCGCCCGGTGCCGACGGCGGCGATGGTCGCCGCGTTCACGGCCTGCTCCGGGGTGAACTCGTACGTCGCCCCGTCGCCGTCGCCCGAGACGACCCGGCAGCCGGGACCGCCCCTGCCGCCGGCGACGTACTGCACCACGAGGTATCCCGCGAGGGCGAGCAGGACCACGAAGGCCGCCCCGAGACGGAACAGGCGGCCGCGACGCTTGACGGAGGATGACGGCTCTGGCACGCGTACAAGGTACTGGAGAGTAGGCGCGGGCAGGAGGCCGATGCGGAAGGTGGGCGGCGGGGCCGGGCGTTAGGGTCGGGGCCATGGCCGATACCCCGCTTGACCTCACGCTGGACGCCGCGCGGCTGACCGCGCAGCTCGTCGACTTCCCCTCGGAGAGCGGCACCGAGAAGCCCCTCGCGGACGCCGTCGAGAGCGCCCTGCGCGCCCTGCCGCACCTGACGGTCGACCGGTACGGCAACAACGTCGTCGCCCGGACGAACCTGGGCCGTGCGGAGCGGGTCGTGCTGGCCGGCCACATCGACACCGTCCCGATCGCGGACAACGTCCCCTCCCGGCTCGACGAGCACGGCGTCCTGTGGGGCTGCGGCACCTGCGACATGAAGTCCGGCGTCGCGGTCCAGCTCCGCATCGCTGCGACCGTCCCCGCCCCCAACCGCGACCTCACCTTCGTCTTCTACGACAACGAAGAGGTCGCCGCCGAACTGAACGGCCTCAAGCACGTCGCCGAGGCCCGCCCGGAGTGGCTGGAGGGCGACTTCGCGGTGCTGCTGGAACCGTCCGACGGCCAGGTGGAGGGCGGCTGCCAGGGCACGCTGCGGGTCCTGCTGAAGACCAAGGGCGAGCGGGCCCACTCCGCGCGCGGCTGGATGGGCTCCAACGCGATCCACGCGGCGGCACCGATCCTGGCCCGCCTGGCGTCGTACGAGCCGCGCTGGCCCGTGATCGACGGCCTGGAGTACCGCGAGGGCCTCAACGCGGTCCGCATCGGCGGCGGCGTGGCCGGCAACGTCATCCCCGACGAGTGCGTCGTCGCGGTCAACTTCCGCTACGCCCCGGACCGTACGGAGGAGGAGGCGCTGGCGCACGTCCGCGAGGTCTTCGCGGACTGCGGGGTCGAGGAGTTCGTGGTGGACGACCACAGCCCCGGCGCGCTGCCCGGCCTCTCCCACCCGGCCGCCGCGGCCTTCATCGAGGCGGTCGGCGGCACCCCGATGCCCAAGTACGGCTGGACGGACGTGTCCCGCTTCTCGGCCCTCGGCATCCCGGCGGTCAACTACGGCCCCGGCAACCCGCACTTGGCGCACAAGCGCGACGAACGCGTGGACACGGCGAAGATCCTGGCCGGTGAGGAGCGCCTGCGGGCCTGGCTGACCGCCTGAACCCCGAAGCTGCGGGACGGCGCTTCATGGCGGACATGCCCAGGTCCCCCCTCCGTAACCAGCGTAGATCTACGCTGAGGTGGAAACACGGCTAGCGGAGGGAGCGCACATGGCTACCGACAACCCCGAGGGGACGCAGCAGCCACCGTCGGAGCAGCGTCTGGGACCGGTCGTCCGCAGGCGGGGCCAGATGACGGCGAGCACGACCGACCAGCGGCTGCTGGACGAGCGCGCCCCCACGGACTGGGTCCACACCGACCCGTGGCGGGTCCTGCGCATCCAGTCGGAGTTCATCGAGGGCTTCGGCACGCTCGCCGAACTCCCGCCCGCCATCAGCGTGTTCGGCTCGGCGCGTACTCCGGCGGGCTCACCGGAGTACGAGGCGGGCGTGCGGCTCGGCCGGGGGCTGGTCGAAGCCGGCTTCGCGGTGATCACGGGCGGCGGGCCCGGCGCCATGGAAGCCGCCAACAAGGGCGCCTGCGAGGCCAACGGCATCTCGGTCGGCCTCGGCATCGAGCTCCCCTTCGAACAGGGCCTCAACCCCTACGTCGACATCGGGCTGAACTTCCGCTACTTCTTCGTCCGCAAGATGATGTTCGTGAAGTACGCCCAGGGCTTCGTCGTCCTGCCCGGCGGCCTGGGCACCCTCGACGAACTCTTCGAGGCCCTCACCCTGGTCCAGACCCAGAAAGTCACCCGCTTCCCCATCGTCCTCTTCGGCAGCGACTACTGGGGCGGCCTGGTCGACTGGCTCCGCAACACCCTCGTAGCCCAGGGCAAGGCCTCGGAGAAGGACCTCCTCCTGTTCCACGTAACAGACGACGTCGACGAGGCGGTAGCACTGGTCTCGAAGGAGGCGGGCAGGTAACCCCGGCCAACCACAGCCCGTCCGGCGCTTGAGGACGAGGCGGCAGCCCAGGGTGCCCTTGTCGGCGCCGGTCGGTGCATCCAGCCCGTCCGGCGTTTGAGGACGAGGCCGTTCAGGCCGAAGCGGGGGTCTGGGGGCGCAGCCCCCAGGGACGGGACGGGTAGGGGCGGCGGGGGCGAAAGGGCCCTACGCCAGCCCCCGCCGGGCCACCGCAGGCGCACGATGCCCCGCGATCGACGCCACCATCTCCAGCACCTGCCGCGTCTCCGCAACCTCGTGCACCCGATACACCTGCGCCCCCAACCACGCCGACACCGCAGTCGTGGCCAGCGTCCCCACCACCCGCTCCTTCACCGGCTTGTCCAACGTCTCCCCGACAAAGTCCTTGTTGGACAGCGACACCAGCACCGGCCACCCCGTGTCGACCATCTCCCCCAACCGCCGAGTCGCCTCCAGACTGTGCCGCGTGTTCTTCCCGAAGTCATGCCCGGGATCGATCATCACCGACTCCCGCGGCACCCCCAACGCCACCGCCCGCTCGGCCAGCCCCAACGTCACCCGCAGAATGTCCGCCATGACGTCGTCGTACGTCACCCGATGCGGCCGCGTACGAGGCTCCGCACCCCCCGCATGCGTACACACCAGCCCGGCCCCGTACCGCGCGGCGACCTCCGCGAGCCGCGGATCCACCCCGCCCCACGCGTCGTTCAGCACATCCGCACCGGCCTCGCAGACCGCCTCGCCGACCTCGGCCCGCCACGTGTCCACGCTGATCACGACGTCGGGGAACCGCCGCCGCACCTCCGCCACGAACCCGACCGTCCGCCGCGCCTCCTCCTCGGCGGTCACCTCCTCGCCGGGCCCGGCCTTGACCCCGCCGATGTCGACGACGGCCGCTCCCTCCGCCACCGCCTGCTCCACGCGCGCGAGGGCGGGCTCGTCCCGGAAGGTCGCTCCCTGGTCGTAGAAGGAGTCCGGGGTCCGGTTCACGATCGCCATGATCACCGGCTCGTGCGTGTCGAACTCACGCCTGCCCAGCCTGAGCATCCCCTGAACCTCTCCCGTACGTCCTGACCGTCGGCCGCCTGATCGCCGGCTTCCTCATCGTCGGCCGCCTGCTCATCGGCCGTCTGCGACCCTAACTGTCGGACTCGCATGGCACGATCGGACCCTGACACATTCGACCGCACACATGCACCGACCGTGGGGACCTCAGCGATGGTTATGTTCTTGTTCCTGGTCGTGGCGCTCGCCGTCGTGGTCGCCGCGGTGACCCTCGCGGTGGTGGGCGGCGGCGAGGGCGGCGGCCCGCTGCCCGAGGCCGCCCCCGAGCGCCTCCAGGACCCGCTGCCGTACGACCGGCCGGTCAGCCGCGCCGACATCGAGAGCCTGCGCTTCCCGCTCGCCGCCCGCGGCTACCGCATGGCGGACGTCGACGACGCCCTCAGCCGCCTCGGCGCGGAACTCGCCGAGCGCGACGCCCGCATCGCCGACCTGGAGTCCGCGCTGGCCGGAGCCCGTACCACCGCCCAGGTCCCCATGGACAAGCCGGCACCGGAGGACCAGCAGTGAGCGACGGTACGGCGGTCGCGGGCCCGGACGGCAGACCGCGCTGCCCCTGGGCCCTGTCCACCGCGGACTACGTGACGTACCACGACGAGGAGTGGGGCCGCCCGGTCCACGGCGACGACGCCCTCTTCGAGCGCCTCAGCCTGGAGGCGTTCCAGTCCGGCCTGTCCTGGATCACCATCCTGCGCCGCCGCCCCGGCTTCCGTACCGCCTTCGCCGACTTCAGGATCGAGAAGGTGGCGGCCTTCACGGACGAGGACCGCGAACGCCTCCTCGCCGACCCGGGCATCATCCGCAACCGGGCCAAGATCGACGCCACGCTCGCCAACGCACGCGTGCTGGCCGACTGGGCCGAGGGCGACCTGGACACCCTGATCTGGTCCCACGCCCCCGACCCGCGCCCGGCCCCGAAGACCCTCGCCGACGTCCCCGCGATCACCCCGGAGTCGACGGCCCTGTCCAAGGCCCTGAAGAAGCGGGGCCTGAGATTCGTGGGCCCGACCACGGCGTACGCCCTGATGCAGGCGTGCGGCCTGGTGGACGACCACTTGGAGACGTGCGTAGCGAGAAGCGGGGCCCTTTAGGGGCGCACTGGATCTCTAGCGACCCAAGTACGTCGGCTTCTCCTTGTTCACGAAGGCCCGCACGGCGATCGCATGGTCCTCGGACGCCCCCGCCCGGGTCTGCAGCTCGTCCTCCTTCTCCAGCGTCTCGGCCAGGGAGTGCGTGGCCCCGTAGGCCACGGCCTCCTTGATCGCCGCGTATGCCACCGTCGGCCCCTCGGCCAGCGCCCGGGCCACCTTCTCGGCCTCGGCCCGCAGCTCACCCGCGGGCACCACCCGGTTGGCGATCCCCAGCTCCAGGGCCTCCTGCGCCTTGATGTTGCGCGGGAAGAGCAGCAGATCGGCGGCCCGCCCGGGCCCGACCACCCGCGGCAGCGTCCAGGAGATCCCCGAGTCCGCGGTCAGCGCGACCCCGGCGAACGACGTGTTGAAGGCGGCCGAGTCGGCCACGACCCGGTAGTCCGCGGCCAGCGCGAAACCGAACCCGGCCCCCGCCGCGACACCGTTCACCCCGGCCACCACCGGCTTGCTCATCTCCGTCAGGGCCCTGGCGATCGGGTTGTAGTGCTCCTTCACCGTGCTCATCACCTGGCCGGAGCCCTCGGCCAGCAGCCCGATGTGCTCCTTCAGGTCCTGCCCCACGCAGAAGGCCCGCTCCCCGGCCGCGGTCAGCAGCACGGCCCGTACGGCGTCGTCCGCGCCCGCCGCGGTCACCGCCTCCCGCAGGGCGACCTTCGTCTCGATGTTCAGCGCGTTCATCGCCTCGGGGCGGTTCAGCGTGATCGTCGCGAGTCCGTCGCTCACCTCGTAGAGCACGGTGTCTGCCATGGTGTGTCCCCTCCGGTGTCGCGGCTCAGTCCGGTGTCTGGCTCGTCTCTGAGGACAGCATGGCGGAGATCGCCGGAAGCGGACGTGTGACCTGCGTCAAAGAAATCCGGGCGGTTTCCGTTCGGCGGACAAGCGCGCGGTGGCGCAGTATCGCAGTCACATCGCCGAATTGAGTGGTTTTGCTCGCGCGCGTTGCCCAAGCGATGCCGACCGATGTTGGTCATCGGGTCCTGAGATGCGGGATAATGGCTTGGAAGCAATGTGTTCGATGCCGGTGTCGCGTGTCCTTCCCGGATCACGCGTGCCCTCCCAGGGGCCGTCGGCTTTGACGATGAGCTGGTTTCAGGAAGGGGAACGAGCATGGCGGCCATGAAGCCGCGGACGGGCGATGGCCCGCTCGAGGTGACCAAGGAGGGGCGGGGCATCGTCATGCGCGTTCCGCTCGAAGGCGGCGGTCGGCTCGTCGTCGAGCTGACCCCTGACGAGGCCGACGCGCTCGGCGACGCCCTCAAGAAGGTCGTCGGCTGACGCGGAACGCGACCCTACCCTTTCAGCTGCCCCGGCACCGCACGCGGTGCCGGGGCGGTTGTTTTCTTCAGTACTTGTCGTCCAGTACTTGTCGTCGGTACGTGTTCTTCAGCGCTTGACCGCGCACAGCAGCCCGTCGCCCACCGGCAGCAGCGAGGGCACCAGGTCGGGGCTCTCCCGTACCCCGCGCAGCAGCTCGCGCAGCCGCAGGACCTCCGTGGGCTGCGGGCCCGAGTCCACCGTCCGGCCGTTGGCGAAGACGCCCTCGAAGACCACGAGGCCACCCGGACGCAGCAGGCGCAACGATTCAGCTAGGTATTCAAGGAACTCCAGCCGGTCACCGTCGCAGAAGACGAGGTCGTAGCCGGAGTCCGCGAGCCGGGGCAGGACGTCCAGGGCACGGCCGGGGATGAACCGGGCCCGGTTGCTGGCGAAGCCGGAGGCTCGGAAGGCCTGCCGGGCGAACTGCTGGTGCTCCGGCTCCGGATCCACCGTGGTCAGTACTCCGTCCGGCCGCATGCCGTGCAGCAGATGGATGCCGGAGACGCCGGTCCCGGTGCCGATCTCCGCGACCGCCTTGGCGTCCACGGTGGCGGCGAGCAAGCGCAGCGCGGCGCCCGTACCGGGCGACACCGAGCGCAGCCCTGCCTCACGGGCCCGGTCGCGGGCCCAGCGCAGCGCTTCGTCCTCGGCGACATAGGCGTCGGCGAACGCCCAGCTCGTCTGCCGGTTGCCGGTAATGGCCCTCTCCTGTCCCCATGGTTGCCTGGGCGTGACTGTATCCGCTGCGGCCGGGAACCCGCAGATGGGACCGGGCGTTTGAAGGGGTGGGAGACGACAGGGGGGACACGGTTGGATCACGACGAGGGGCGAGAGCCGCGGCAAGTGCTGACGCAGTCGCACCAGCCGTATCAGCCCAGATCAAATTCTCGTAAAACCGCTTATCCGGAGCTAACGGGCGAGGTGGCTATGGTAGGGGCTCCACTGGACACCACCAGAGCCGACAGGGGAGGTGCGGCTGCGCCTGTGGATCGGGGAGGAGTGCTGCGGCGCTTTCTCGGATCGGCAGGTAGGCCGAAATCCGTGAACGACACCGCTGCTGACCCCAGCCACGCCAACGACTGCACCCAGACCGCGACCTTCTCCACCGACGCGGACGTGCAGGCGTGGACTCCGCCCACGTGGGAGGAGATCGTCAGCACGCACAGTGGCCGCGTCTACCGTCTGGCCTACCGCCTCACCGGCAATCAGCACGACGCCGAGGACCTCACCCAGGAGGTCTTCGTCCGCGTCTTCCGCTCGCTGTCCACGTACACGCCGGGCACCTTCGAGGGCTGGCTGCACCGCATCACGACCAACCTCTTCCTGGACATGGTCCGCCGCAAGCAGCGCATCCGTTTCGACGCCCTCGGCGAGGACGCCGCGGAGCGCCTGCCCAGCCGCGAGCCGTCGCCCCAGCAGGTCTTCAACGACGCGCACTTCGACGCGGACGTCCAGCAGGCCCTCGACACCCTCGCGCCCGAGTTCCGCGCCGCCGTCGTCCTGTGCGACATCGAAGGCCTGTCCTACGAGGAGATCGCCGCGACCCTGGGCGTCAAGCTCGGCACCGTCCGGTCCCGTATCCACCGCGGCCGCTCGCAGCTGCGCAAGGCGCTCGCGCACCGCTCGCCCGAGGCCCGAGCCGAGCGCCGGTCCTTCGTGGCACGCGTGCCCGCGCTGGGGGGAGGGGGCGCGACCGCGTGAGTGGATCACGGCCTGGCCCCGGCGAGCGACGCCTCGCCGAGCAGCATCTGGGAGACCGACTCTCCGCCCTGGTGGACGGGGAGCTCGGTCATGAGTCGCGCGAGCGGGTCCTCGCCCACCTGGCCACCTGCGCCAGGTGCAAGGCCGAGGCCGACGCCCAGCGCCGACTGAAGAACGTCTTCGCGGAGGCGGCCCCGCCGCCCCCCTCCGAGAGCTTCCTGGCCCGGCTCCAGGGACTCCCCGCGGGAGGTGACCCGGACAGCGGTGGCCCGCCGCTGGGCGGGGGGCCGTTCGGCGGGCTGTCCGAGCGGCCCGGCACCACCGGGGTCTTCGGAGTGAAGCGGGGCGAGCGGTTCGAGTTCGACTACGTCCCCTCGCGCGCTCATGCCCCCGCGCTCGCGGACCCCGCACCGAGCGGCTTCCGCATTCACTCCGTCGGCCGTCAGGACGCCGAGCGGTCGACCTCGCGCGGGCTGCGGTTCACGCTCGTCGCCGCCGGAGCGGTGTCGCTGGCCGCGATCGCGCTCGGCGGTGTCACCACCGGGGTGCCCACGGACGCGGAGGCCCGTGGCGGTTCCGGTTCCGGGAGCAATGTGACGCCGGTGCGCTCGCCGGGCGCCGGTGCCTCGACGGCCCCCGACAGCCAGCGCCGCCGCGGTACCACACCGCTGCTGGCACAGGGCCAGCGGGCCCTCGGCGAAGCCCCGGTGGCCTCGACCGCGGTCTCCGCGCCGCTGCTGCCGGGCGTACCGGGACCGGCCCAGGACCATGCGTCCGGCACCTCGCTCACCACGCCCGTCGTGGCCGGTGCGGCCGCCATGTCCCCCCTGATACGCCCGCTCAGCGCCGCCCCGCCGCTCACCCTCACGTCCTGGCACACCGCTCCGGAGATCACCACCCCCGGCCTCCTCGCCGCACCCGTCCCCGACGCCACCTCCTCTCCTTCCACCACCGCTCGCTGACCCGGCCTCTGCGCGACGGCCCACGAACCTGGTTGAATCCAGGGTGGGCCGCGCTCACGGCAGGCAGCCGGGCGCGGTGGCGGAGTTCAACGAGTCGCGGCCGCGGCCAGCTGTGGGGAGAACATGGACGAGGGGAAGCCCACGAAGGCGAAATGGTGGAGCCGGCCTCGGCTCCAGGGCCCCGAGGGCCAGACGGAAGGGGCTCCGCCGACACCGGTTCCGAACGAGGACGGGGACTTCGAGCTGAAGCGCCCCGAGGTCGGCGGGCCGGAGACGGTGCCGTCACCGTCCCCCGACGACGGCGACTACGAACTGACCCGCCCGGACGCGGAGGCCGTGCCGCCGTCCGCGTCGGACGCCGGTCAGGCCGTGCCGCCGACCCGGCCCGACACGGTCGACGCTGTGGCTCCGATCGCGTCCGAGGCCGTAGAGGCCGTGGTGCCGTCTACGTCCGAGGCCGTGGAGGCCGCTGTGCCGTCCGCGTCCGACGCCGGTCGGACCGTAGCGCCCCCTGGCCCTGCCGGCCCCGTGGACGAGCGGCCCCGGCCCCTGCACGACCCCGACCCCTACAGCACCCCGCCGTACGGTGAGCCGGGCCCCTGGGCGCCCGCCCCTCCCGTGCAGCACCCGGCGGCAACCCCCGCCGGTGGTACGGCGATACCGGCGGCGCCGCCCCATGAGGCCCCCGGCACGCAGCCGCCGCCGGCTTCCGACACCGCAGGCCACGTCGGTCCGCCACCGGCCACCGGCGCCCACAGCCCTCTCAGCCCGCCCCCGGCCTCCGGCGGCACCCACAGCCCTCTCGGCCCGCCCCCGGCCCCGGCCACCGGCACCCCCAGCCCCGTCAGCCCGTCCGCCCCGGCCGCCACCCCCTGGCAGAACTACGACCCCTGGGCCCCGACCCCCCTGCCCGCCGCCCCCCTCCAGCAGAACGGCGCCGCCGTGACCACCACGGAGCAGCGGCGCAAGCGGGTGCGCAGGGCGCTGCTCACCGGGGCCGTACTGCTCGCGCTCGTCTCCGGGGGCGTCGGCGGCGTCGTAGGGGCGTACCTGGAGCGCAACGGCGGGGTCGGCGGCGGAGTGGAGCTGCCGCAGGCCGCGGCGGAGCCCACGGGGCGCGCCCCGGACAGCGTGGCCGGAATCGCCGCGCGGGCGCTGCCCAGCGTGGTGACCCTGCATGTGTCCGGCGCCGGCGAACAGGGCACCGGCACCGGGTTCGTCCTCGACGAGCGCGGCCACATCCTCACCAACAACCACGTCGTCGAACCGGCCGGCTCCGACGGCAAGATCTCCGTCACCTTCCACAGCGGCGACACCGCCGAGGCCACCGTCGTGGGACGGGACAGCGGATACGACCTCGCCGTGGTCAAGGTGACCGGTGTCAGCGGGCTGACCGCCCTGTCGCTCGGCAACTCCGACAACGTCCAGGTCGGCGACCCCGTCGTCGCCATCGGCGCCCCCTACGACCTGGAGGGCACCGTCACCTCCGGCATCATCAGCGCCAAGGAGCGGCCCATCACCGCCGGCGGCGAGAGCGACGGGAGCGATGTGTCGTACGTGGACGCGCTGCAGACCGACGCGCCCATCAACCCCGGCAACTCCGGCGGCCCCCTCCTGGACGCCCAGGCCCGGGTGATCGGCATCAACTCGGCCATCCGCTCCGCCGGCGGCGGAGCCGACCCGGACCGCGGCCAGGCCGGTTCCATAGGGCTCGGCTTCGCCATTCCGATCAACCAGGGCAAGCGCGTCGCCGAGGAGCTGATCAACACCGGCCGGGCCACCCACCCGGTCATCGGCGTCACCCTCGACATGGACTACTCGGGCGACGGCGCACGCGTGGGGACCAAGGGCAGCGACGGCGGACCCGCCGTCACCTCGGGCGGCCCCGGCGACCGGGCCGGCATCGAGCCCGGCGACGTGATCACCGAGATCGACGGGCAGCGCGTCCACTCCGGCGAGGAACTCATCGTCAAGACCCGCGCCCACCGCCCCGGCGACCGGCTGGAGCTGACGCTTGAGCGCGACGGCAAGGAAATGACCATTTCGCTGGTCCTCGGCTCCTCCGACGGGCGCTGACGGCCGCACAAGGGCCCGCACAAGGGGCCTGACAAGGCAAAGAACCCGGAAAACCGCATGTGTGCCCGCACGCGGAAGTCCCGGGACAGTACCGGTCGCAGGGGATCGCCGGGTACCGTGGACCCGGCCCGGATCGCAAGGAGCATCAGGTGTTCAATGACATAGGACCGCTGGAGCTGGTGACGCTCATCGTCCTCGCCGTGCTCGTCTTCGGTCCGGACAAGCTCCCGAAGGTCATCCAGGACGTCACCCGGACGATCCGGAAGATCCGCGAGTTCTCCGAGAGCGCCAAGCAGGACATCCGGTCCGAACTCGGGCCGGAGTTCAAGGACTTCGAGTTCGAGGACCTCAACCCCAAGACGTTCATCCGCAAGCAGCTGGACAACGACGAGCTGGGACTCAAGGAGATCCGCAACGGCTTCGACCTGAAGAAGGAGATGGCCGAGGTCACGGACGCGGTCCACGGCCGCGACTCCGAGTCCTCGTCCGCCTCCTCCTCGTCGTCGCCTTCGTCCTCCTCCTCGTCCGGCGACCGCGTCGACCTGACGAAGAAGCCCGAGGAGCGCCCGCCCTACGACGCGGACGCCACCTGAGCCGTAGGGCCTGTCCGCCCTGGTACGTGATGCGTTTCATACTCCGGTGGGGGCCGCGCGCGGCCTGAACCCGACCCCGGAGCGCCCCGCGCGTCGGCCGGTTTCTCGGCTGCTCCCAGCGGTGTGGCTATGCTGCCGAGTTGTTGTGGGACCGGACGAGTACGCCCGAAGGGGGGCGGGCCGCCCGGATCCGACGAGAGCGAGGAGGCGTCCGGGCACATGGAGACGACGAGTAGGGCAGTCGCGCAGGCGCCGGCCGCGGAGGGCGGACAGCAGGTCCCCTCCGCCCGGCGCACGGTCGACGGCTACCTGCTGGCGCCTTTCCCGTGGTACGGCCTCGACGAGGCGTTCACGGGGCCGCGCTGGCTGATGCAGGTCGGTACGGCGGCCGACGGGGCCGTCGAGCACGGATCGATCGGACACGGCGACGAGCCCTCCGTACGGAACGAGGCGACGGAGGACCGGGAGAAGTTCGCCGTTGTGGTGACCGTGGCCGCGAGTCCGTCCCGGCGGAGTGCGGACGGCACGGGGCTGCTGGAGGCGACGTCGGTCTCGTCGGCCGCCTGGCTGGCCGGGGTGGGGCTGCTGTCGTTCACCTGGCCCGGGCAGATGGACCACAGTCTGCGGGACGACTGGCTGGATCAGCAGACCGAGACGGCGTGGGCGCTGGCCGACGATCTGGACGGCCCCGAGTGGTCGACGCTGTCCCTGCCCGTGGACGGCGTGCCGACGCCCTTCCACTACCGCGAGTCCGAGTTCGGGTGGGTGCTCGCCGGGTCCACGCAGGAGGGCGTGCACGTGGGGGCGTACGGCAGAGGCATGAGCGCGTACGGGCTCGGCTTCGCCATGGTCAAGGACATCGGCGAGTACGCGTAACGCGCCGCGGTGAGCGGGGAACTGCGGGCCGTATGCGGCTGGTCGCGCAGTTCCCCGCGCCCCTGGGGACGCTGCCCCCGACGGAGTCGAAGATCAGAACTTGTTCTTCGGGGTGATCCCCAGCGACAGTCCCGAAAGGCCCCGCTGACGTCCGCCCAGCTTCCCCGCGATGCCGCGCAGGGCCGCGCCCGCCGGGCTGTCCGGGTCGGTGAGGACGACGGGCTTGCCCTCGTCGCCGCCCTCGCGCAGACGGACGTCGATCGGGATGGAGCCGAGGACCGGGACCGTGGCGCCGGTCGTACGGGTCAGGCCGTCGGCCACCGTCTGGCCGCCGCCGGTGCCGAAGACGTCGACCATCTCGCCGCAGTGCGGGCAGGGCAGCCCGGACATGTTCTCGACGACGCCGACGATCTTCTGGTGGGTCTGGACGGCGATGGAGCCCGCCCGCTCGGCCACCTCGGCCGCCGCCTGCTGCGGGGTCGTCACGACGAGGATCTCGGCGTTCGGGACCAGCTGGGCGACGGAGATCGCGATGTCGCCGGTGCCGGGCGGCAGGTCCAGCAGCAGGACGTCCAGGTCGCCCCAGTAGACGTCCGCCAGGAACTGCTGGAGCGCGCGGTGCAGCATCGGGCCGCGCCACACCACCGGCGCGTTGCCCGGCGTGAACATGCCGATGGAGATGACCTTCACGCCGTTCGCGGACGGCGGCATGATCATGTTCTCGACCTGCGTCGGACGTCCGTCGGCACCCAGCATGCGCGGCACGCTGTGGCCGTAGATGTCGGCGTCCACGACACCGACCTTCAGGCCGTCCGCGGCCATCGCCGCCGCCAGGTTCACCGTCACCGACGACTTGCCGACGCCGCCCTTGCCGGACGCGACCGCGTACACCCGGGTCAGCGAGCCCGGCTTGGCGAAGGGGACCTCGCGCTCGGTCTGGCCGCCGCGCAGCGCGGTCGCCAGCTCCTTGCGCTGCTCGTCGCTCATGACGTCCAGCGAGACATCGACGCGGGTGACGCCCTCGACGCGGGAGACCGCCTCGGTGACGCGCTGCGTGATCGTGTCCCGCATCGGGCAGCCGGAGACCGTCAGGTACACGGTGACCGCGACCGCTCCGTCCGCGCCGATCTCCACCGACTTGACCATCCTGAGTTCGGTGATGGGGCGGTTGATCTCCGGGTCGTTCACCGTCGACAGTGCCTCGCGCACCGCGTCTTCCTTAACCATAAGGACGATGGTACGGCGCAGGGCGGGGGCCCCGGGATGCCCGTCACCGGTCGTCTACGTCACGTCCGTGCGGCCGTTCTGCCGGGAATACGGCATGACCGCCCGCGCGATGGCCGTCCAGCTCCCTCAGAACGTCCTGGAGTTCCGAGCGGATCCAGTCGCGGGTCGCCACCTCGCCGAGGCCGATGCGCAGCGCGGCGATCTCCCGGGTCAGGTACTCGGTGTCCGCGATCGACCGCTCGTTCTGCTTGCGGTCCTGCTCCAGGTTGACCCGGTCGCGGTCGTCCTGCCTGTTCTGCGCGAGCAGGATCAGCGGGGCCGCGTAGGAGGCCTGGAGGGAGAGCATCAGGGTCAGGAAGATGAACGGGTACTCGTCGAACTTCAGGTCGCGCGGCGCGAAGATGTTCCACAGCACCCACACGATGATGACGACCGTCATCCAGACGATGAACCGTCCGGTGCCCAGGAAGCGCGCGATGCGCTCCGACAGCCGCCCGAACGCCTCCGGGTCCCACTCCGGCAGGATCCGCCGCCGCGGCGGCCGCGGCTGGTCCAGCCGGGCGCGTGCGCGGGTGGCCGCGGTCGCCCCGGACACCGCGCGCTCCCGGACGCCCTCACGCTCAGGAGCCATGCGCCGCCCCTTCGTCGAGGTGGAACTCCGTCTCCCGCCAGTCCTCGGGCAGCATGTGGTCCAGGACGTCGTCCACGGTGATCGCGCCCAGCAGCGACCCGGACTCGTCCACGACGGGCGCCGCGACCATGTCGTACGTGGCGAAGAACCCGGCGACGACCGGCAGCGCGGCGTCCGGCTCCAGGGCCTGGAGGTCGTCGTCGAGCAGGGCGCTGACGAGCGTGTACGGCGGGTCGCGCAGCAGGCGCTGGAAGTGGACCGTGCCGAGGTACTTGCCGGTCGGGGTCTCGTCGGGCGGGCGGCAGACGTAGACCTGGGCGGCGAGCGCGGGGGAGAGGTCGGGGTTGCGGACGCGGGCGAGGGCGTCGGCGACGGTGGCGTCCGGGCGCAGCACGATCGGCTCGGTCGTCATCAGACCGCCGGCGGTGTGCTCCTCGTAGGCCATCAGGCGCCGCATGTCGGCCGCGTCGTCGGGCTGCATCAGGCTCAGCAGCCGTTCCTTGTCCTCCTCCGGCAGCTCGGCGAGCAGGTCGGCCGCGTCGTCCGGGTCCATGGCCTCCAGGACGTCCGCCGCGCGCTCCTCCTTCAGCTTGCCGAGGATCTCGATCTGGTCGTCCTCCGGCAGCTCCTCCAGTACGTCGGCCAGCCGGTCGTCGTCGAGGGCGGCGGCGACCTCGGCGCGACGCTTGGGGGAGAGGTGGTGCAGCACGTTGGCGAGGTCGGCGGGGCGCAGTTGCTCGAAGGTGGCGAGCAGGTTCTCCGCGCCCTGTCCCTTCTCCTCCAGCGAGAACCCGGTGACGGCGGACCACTCGACGGTCAGTGACTCTCCCTTGGCCCGCCTGAGCGGCCCGCTCCTGCCGCCCTTGCGCACGAAGACCCGGTCGATCTCCCAGTCCCGCCGGGCGGGCAGTTGCTGCACCGACAGGTCCAGGACGGTGACCTCCTCGCCGGTCTCGACGAGCGTGACCCGCCGGTCGAGCAGCTCGCCGAAGACCAGCCGCTCGGTGGGCCGCTGCTCGAAGCGGCGGACGTTGAGCACTCCGGTGGTGATGACCTGTCCGGACTCGATGCTGGTCACCCGGGTCATGGGCAGGAAGATGCGGCGCCGGGTGGACAGTTCGACGACGAGGCCGAGCAGCCGCGGGGGCCGTCGGCCGACCCGCAGCATGACGACGAGGTCGCGTACGCGCCCCACCTGGTCGCCGTTCGGGTCGAAGGCGGCGACGCCGGAGAGGTGCGAGACGAAGACCCGGGGTACGCCCCCTGCCATGCCCACCTCCTCCCTGCCGGTATTTGCCCCTCTTTATCTGCTTGAACGGCCTTCAGGCTAGCCCGTCCCGATCGGATACGCCCTGGTGAGCGGTCCGGACGGACTGGCTCCGCTCGGCCGCCGCGACCCCGGTACGCTGCCGTACGCCGCTCAGGACCCCCGTCAGAAAGGCAGCGCACCTGTGACTGCGATTCCCCAGGGCCGTACCCGCCGGGCCGCGTTGCTGAGCGCGATGTGCGCCCTGGTCGTGACGGGAACGGGGCTGACGGGTTGCGGCGGGGACGACCCCGACGCGGGCACCAACGGGGTCGGCAAGCTGTCGGCCGACGAGATCCAGCGCAAGACCCGTACGGCCGCGGACTCCGCCGACGCGGTACGTCTGTCCGGGAACGTGGTCACCAGCGGACGCACCTACCGGCTCGACATGCGCCTGAAGGCCGACGGCGGCTCCGGGTCCGTCACCTCCGAGGGGTCGACCTTCCGGCTGCTGCGGATCGACGAGCAGCTGTACCTCATGGCCGACGCCGACTTCTGGAGCCACGGGGACACGGACGCGGCGGCGGCCGCCAAGCTCGACGGCAAGTACGTCAAGGTGCCCCAGGGCGACCCCTCGTACAAGAAGTTCAGCGGGTTCACCGACATGAACGTGCTCCTGGACGGCCTGCTGACCCTGCACGGCACGGTCGAGAAGGACGGCCACCACGAGCAGTCCGGCACCCGCACCATCCGCATCACCGGCGACGGCGGCTCCGGGGGCACCCTCGACGTCTCCCTCGAAGGCAAGCCCTACCCCGTCCGCCTGGTCCGCGGCGGCGGCGCCGGCACCCTCTCCTTCTCGGCCTGGGGCAAGGACTTCACCCTGGAGGAACCGAAGAAGAACGAGACAGTGGACTACGGCCCGCAGTTGCCGACGTCCTGAGCGGTCCTGGCGCGTTCGACTGCGGTTCGGCGCCCCGAAGGGACGCGGGGAACCGTGCGACGACCAGCCACGACGAGTCCGCGGCGGAGTGCTCAGGCTGTCCGGCGCCTCTTCTTCAGCAGCAGCCGGGGCAGGGCCGCGGGGGCGGGTCGGCGTGTGGTCGCCGGTGACGGGAGCGGGGGCCGGGCCAGGTCGCCGTCGGGCAGGGGGGCCGTGGGGCCGGTGGGCTCCAGGCGCAGGACCCTGCACTCGCGGGACCACCGCAGCGGCATCTCCTCGCCGTCGGGTGCGTTCAGGCGCTTGCCCTTGAGCTCGGCGACCGTCGCCTCCCACTGCTCGGAGCCCGAGGTCAGCTCCACGACCTTCGCCGGCCAGGAGACCAGCCGGCCGCCCTTGTCCTTGCTGCGGACGGTCACCTCGGCGGCGGCTCCGTCGAAGAGCCCCGGCAGCGGCTGCTCGCCCGGCCCGTCGCCGACGACACAGGCCGCGCCGTCGTGCCACGCGTGCCACAGGGCGCGGGCGGGAACGCCCGGCCCCTGGACCCAGATCAGCCCGGACTTCTTCGTGGCCTCCTCGACGAGGGCCTGGTCGAGCAGCTCGCTTGTCATGAGCCCAGCCTATCGAGGGGCGCTCAGAGCCAGCCGTTGCGCTTGAGGGTGCGGTGGATGCTGAGACAGATCATCACCGTGACGCCGAGCACCAGGGGGTAGCCGTACTTCCACTTCAGCTCGGGCATGTGGTCGAAGTTCATCCCGTAGACCCCGCACACCATCGTCGGTACGGCGATGATGGCGGCCCACGAGGTGATCTTCCGCATGTCCTCGTTCTGTGCCACGGACGCCTGCGCGAGGTTGGCCTGGAGGATGGAGTTGAGCAGCTCGTCGAAGCCGATGACCTGCTCGTGCACCCGAGCGACGTGGTCGGCGACGTCCCGGAAGTACTTCTGGATGTCCGGGTCGATCAGCCGCATCGGCCGCTCGCTGAGCAACTGCATGGGCCGCAGCAGCGGCGACACCGCCCGCTTGAACTCCAGGATCTCCCGCTTGAGTTGGTAGATCCGGCCGGCGTCCGTGCCGCGCGGGCTGCCCTTGCGGCCCGGTGAGAAGACGTCCGTCTCCACGTCGTCGATGTCGTCCTGGAGCGCGTCGGCCACCGCGATGTAGCCGTCGACGACATGGTCGGCGATCGCGTGCAGCACGGCCGAGGGGCCCTTGGCGAGCAACTCCGGGTCGTCCTGCAGCCGGTGACGCAGCGCCCGCAGCGAGCCCTGCCCGCCGTGCCGGACGGTGATGAAGAAGTCCCGGCCGGTGAAGCACATGACCTCGCCGGTCTCCACGACCTCGCTGGTGGCGGTGAGTTCGTCGTGCTCGACGTAGTGGACGGTCTTGAAGACGGTGAAGAGGGAGTCGTCGTAGCGCTCCAGCTTGGGGCGCTGGTGGGCCTGGACCGCGTCCTCCACGGCCAGCGGGTGCAGCCCGAACTCGCTGGCGATACCGGCGAATTCGGCCTCCGTCGGCTCGTGCAGCCCGATCCACACGAACCCGCCGTCGCGCCGCACCTGACGCATCGCCTCCTGCGGGCTCAGCGACCTGTCGCACTCGACGCGGGCACCGTCGCGGTAGACCGCGCAGTCGACGACGGCGGAGGACATCGAGCTGTCGCGCGTGGTGTCGTACGCACCGCTGTCCAGGTGCATCCCCTTGCGCAGCGAGGGGCGGGACGGGCGGACCGCGGCGCGCAGGTCACGGATCATCGACATGGCAGGCTCCTTCGCGGGAGAGCAACGAAAGGCCGCCGTGGCGGGTGGAACTGCCCGGAATGGGGACGTCCGGCCGAGAGGTCTCCCGACCCCTTGGGGAAGGGGAGGATGTTTGGCACGTCCACAAAGCGGGGAGCACCGCACCGTCGCGGTGGCGAGCTTCGTTGCTGATTCAGCTGCTGCTAATGACAGACAGATCAGGCAAAACGAGACAAAGGCTCTTCCGCGTGAAAGGCAGGCGTGAGGTGGCAGCCGGCTAGAAAAGCAGAGCAGCTACATCAGCGGCGGAAAGAGCGGGTGCTACTGCACGGTCGACTTCGATCCATGACAGCCCCACCTCCTCCGGCCGGTCCCCCGTAGGGGAGTGTCGTCGGCGTCGGGGCCTGACCGCGACGCTTCTGCGTGCTGCCCCGAACCACCGGGCAACAGTATCAGCCGACTGAAGTGTCAAGGCCCGGCTTTACCCGCTACTGACGAGTTCTATGCTCGCCGCATGACAGATGTTCTTCCTCTGGTCGAGGCCCGGTTGCGTTCCGCGCTGGGCGAGCCGGACGCCCGCGCCGCGGTCACCTTCCTCGGCACGGACCGCATCGAGGTGCTGCGCTTCCACCGGGACGACATCGTCCGCTACGCCACGCTCGGCATGTCCGCCCAGCCGATGGCGGACCCCACCGCGGTGCTCGCCGACCCGGTCAAGGGCCCCCGCGCCGAGCTGGTCCTCTCCGTGCGCGCCGGCCTCGCCGACACCGACAAGGCGCTCCGCCCGCTGGCCGTGCTCGCCGCGTCCCCGCAGGTGGAGGGCGTCGTCGTGGCCCCCGGCGCCTCCCTGGACGTGGGCGAACCCCTGTGGCCCGGCGCCCCGTTCACCTCGGTCCTGGTCGCCGAGCCGGGCGGCCTGGTGGAGGATCTGGAGCTGGACGAGCCCATGGACCCCGTGCACTTCCTGCCCCTGCTCCCCATGACCCCCAACGAGGCCGCCTGGAAGCGCGTGCACGGCGCCCAGGCCCTCCAGGAGCGCTGGCTGACGAACGGCACGGATCTCCGGGACCCGTCCCGCGCCTCGGTCCCCCTGACGTGAGCAAGCTCACCAACGGGCGTTAGGGGTCCGCCAGTTGGCGAAGGCCGCGAGATCGGCCTCGGACCGCGTGGGTCTGCGTGCCGGTGATCCCGGCGGGCGGGTGGAGGTGGCGGGCCCGTTCCCGAGCCCTGCCCGTACGAGAGGCCGGCCGGTCCGGTGACCGCGTCCGAGGTGCCGACCGGTCGCGCGACGACCGGGCCGAACGCGTGCCCGGACGCAGGGTCCGGCGGTCGCCCGCGCGGCCTTCGGTGGCCGCGGCCGGCCGCCCCGCGACCGTCGCGGAAGGGGTTAGCGCCGCTAATTAATGCCATCCGCATCTGGTTCCGTGCGTGAATCGGTTCCGTCCGGACGGGTGATCGTCCTTGACGTGGGGGAGCAGGGGTAGGACCGTGGGGCCCTATGAGGGGCGAACCCAGTTGCCCGAAGTGTGGTGGCCGGGTCAGGGCTCCCGGACTCTTCGCCGATTCCTGGCAGTGCGATGTGCACGGCACGGTGCATCCGCTGCAGCCCGTGATCCCGCCCAGCGTCGAGGCCCTCAGCGTCGTGGTGCATCGCACGCAGGTGCCGGTGTGGATGCCATGGCCGCTGCCGGTCGGATGGCTGTTCACGGGCGTGGCGTGCGCGGGCGACGACCGCAGCGGCGGGCGGGCGACCGCCGTCGCCTGCACCGGTCCCGGGCCGCTCGGCGGCATGGGCGAGCTGATCCTGGTGGCCGAGGAGCTCGGCGTCGGGCTCGGTGCGCGGTACGCGGGGATCGACGGGCCGGATCCCGGGCCGTACATGAGCGTCGAGAAGCCGCCCCAGGCGAAGGTGCTGGCGGCCGGCCGGCCGACTCCGCTGTGGCATGTCACCGGGACACCGGACGACCGCGCGGTCTTCGCGGGCGAGGCGCTGGGCCTGTGGCTGTGGGCGGTGGTGTGGCCCGAGCAGACCGGGCTGCTGATGTACGACGAACTGGTGCTGACGGATCTGCGGGACGCGGGGGCGGAGGTGGAGCTGGTGCCCTGCGGGGCGCTGTCGCCGCGCTTGCTGGAGCCGTGAGCGCCCAGGAGCTCGGGTGGGTGGAGCTGTTCTGGCGGGTGCGGGTTCGTCGTGGCTTGTCGCGCAGTTCCCCGCGCCCCCTGCTGGCCGACCGTTCGTAAGAAGTGAACCCCTGGTTCGACTGTGACAGGCGGGCTCGGCGGAACGGTTATGCTGGAGCGTCCCTTCCGTACCGTCACACCCTGGAGTTCGCGCGTGCGTATCGACCTGCACACCCACTCCACCGCTTCCGACGGTACGGACACCCCCGCCGAGCTGGTGCGCAACGCCGCCGCGGCCGGGCTGGACGTGGTGGCACTCACCGATCACGACACCACCCGTGGGCATGCGGAGGCCGTCGCCGCGCTGCCGCAGGGGCTCACGCTGGTCACCGGTGCCGAGCTGTCCTGCCGTATCGACGGTGTCAGCATGCACATGCTGGCCTACCTCTTCGACCCCGAGGAGCCGGCGCTGCTCGCCGAGCGGGAGCTGGTGCGGGACGACCGGGTACCGCGGGCCAAGGGCATGGTCGCCAAGCTGAACGAGCTGGGCGTGCCGGTCACCTGGGAGCAGGTTCTGAGGATCGCCGGTGACGGGTCCGTCGGGCGGCCGCATGTCGCCTCCGCGCTCGTCGAGCTCGGGGTCGTGCCGACTGTGGGCGACGCGTTCACGCAGGACTGGCTGGCCGACGGCGGGCGGGCCTTCGTGGAGAAGCACGAGACCGACCCCTTCGAGGCCATCCGGCTGATCAAGGGCGCGGGCGGTGTCGCGGTGTTCGCGCACCCCGCCGCCGTGAAGCGCGGACAGACCGTGCCGGAGTCGGCGATCGCGGAGATGGCCGCGGCCGGGCTCGACGGCATCGAGGTCGACCACATGGACCACGACCCGGACACCCGGGCGCGGTTGCGCGGCCTGGGCAAGGAGCTGGGTCTGCTGATGACCGGCTCCAGCGACTACCACGGCAGCCGCAAGACCTGTCTGCTCGGCGAGAACCTGACCGACCCCGAGGTCTACGGCGAGATCACGCGGCGCGCGACCGGGGCGTTCCCGGTGCCCGGGACCGGCGGGGTCTGAGGACCCGTAGGACCCATAGGGCCCGTATCGGGCTCTGAGCGACCGATACCTGCACTGAGGGCCCGATACCGGCTCTGACGATCCGTCACGGATCCGAGGGCCGGGGGTCCGACCCGCGTTCCGAGTGCCCCCGAGGCGCAGCTACGCGCCCACCTTCTGTTCCTTTCTTCGCAAGGCCCCTTCACTGATGTTCGACGCTGCCGTCTTCGGCTCTCTGTTTCTGACCCTTTTTGTCATCATGGATCCCCCTGGGATCACCCCGATCTTCCTCGCGCTGACCGCCGGCCGCCCGGCCAAGGTGCAGCGGCGGATGGCCTTCCAGGCCGTCTGCGTGGCGGGCGGAGTGATCGTCGTCTTCGGCCTGCTCGGCCACCAGATCCTGAACTACCTGCATGTGTCCGTGCCCGCGCTGATGATCGCGGGCGGGCTGCTGCTCCTGCTCATCGCCCTCGACCTGCTCACCGGCAAGACCGACGAGCCGAAGCAGACCAAGGACGTCAACGTCGCCCTCGTACCGCTGGGCATGCCGCTGCTGGCCGGGCCGGGCGCGATCGTGTCCGTCATCCTGGCCGTGCAGAAGGCCGACAGTGCCGCCCTGCAGGTGTCGGTGTGGTCGGCGATCCTCGCCATCCATGTCGTGCTGTGGCTGGTGATGCGGTATTCGCTGCTGATCATCCGTGTCATCAAGGACGGCGGCGTGGTCCTGGTGACCCGGCTCGCGGGCATGATGCTCTCCGCGATCGCCGTGCAGCAGATCATCAACGGCGTCACACAGGTGATCCAGGGCGGCTGAGCCCGCCGGACACAAGCGGAGCCCCGTACGGCGTCGATGCCGTACGGGGCTCCGAAGTGTGAAGGACTCGCGGTTACGAGGCCGTGGTGTCGGCCGGGCGAATCCACAGGCGCTGCCCGGTGGCGGCGGCCTGCTGCACGATCCGGTTGACGGAGGCGGCGTCCACGACAGTGCTGTCCACGGTGGTGCCGTCGACCTCGTCGAGTCGCCTGATCTCGAAGCGCATGGCTTCTCCCTTCGTCTGGTCATCCTCCTGCGGAGAATTGCTGGCTACATGAGGAGTCAACGACCTGCAGGTTACAAACATTCCCTACGCTAAAGAAATTTTTCGAACAACTAACTACTGACGGGTAAGCGACCACTCGTGGACGCGCCGGGGCCGGTTGTGTTCGTAGCGTGACCCTCGGGACAATGGGGGTGATGAACGACGACCTCGCGGCCCTGAGTGCCCGTATCGACCGCACCAACACACTGCTCACGCGCATGCTGGCCGAGGTGGCGAAGACGCCCTCGACGCATGCCATCTTCGTCGACGCGGGGTATCTGTACGCGGCCGCGGGCCGGCTCGTCGCCGGCACGGAGGACCGGCGCGCCTTCGACCTGGACGCCGAGGGGCTCATCGAGGCGCTCATCGACCGCGCCCGGACGATCTTCGCCGACAGCAGGCTGCTGCGCGTCTACTGGTACGACGGCGCCAGGCGCCGTATTCACACCGCCGAGCAGCAGTCGATCGCCGAACTGCCGGACGTGAAGGTCCGGCTGGGCAACCTCAACTCCAACAACCAGCAGAAGGGCGTCGACTCGCTGATCCGCTCCGACCTCGAATCGCTCGCCCGGCACCGCGCCATCAGTGACGCGGCGCTCCTCGGCGGCGACGAGGACCTGGTGTCCGCGGTGGAGGCGGCGCAGGGCTACGGCGCACGGGTCCACCTGTGGGGCATCGAGGCGCCGGAGGGCCGCAACCAGGCCGAGCCGCTCCTCTGGGAGGTCGACAGCCAGCGCACCCTCGACCTCGACTTCTTCAAGCCCTACGTCTCCCGCCGCGTCGCGGCCGCCCACGAGTCGACGGCGACCCGCCCCTCCCGGGAGGACGTCCGCTTCGTAGGCGCCCAGATCGCGGCCAAGTGGCTGGCGGCGCGGGGCAGGGAGTCGCTGGTGGAGCTGCTTCCCGGCCATCCCTATCTGCCGGGTTCGGTGGACCAGGACCTCCTGGTGGAGGCGGAGAGCCTGCTCCAGTACTCCCTGCGGGGCCAGGCCGATCTGCGCAGGGCGCTGCGGGACGGCTTCTGGGGCCACTTGCAGTCGCAGTACTAGTCGCAGTACTAGTCGGAGCGCCGGGAGGCGCCCGTCCAGGGGAGCGCCCCTTCGGGGGCTCGGGGCTGTATCGACAATGCGGCTCCGCCGCGTGGGCGCGACAAACCCTCACCGGCCCGCGGGCTCAGTGCTCCACCAGCTCCACCTTGCATACTCATGCGATCCCATGCATACTTGTGTGCATGTCCAAAGTGCTCACCTCCCTGCCCGTCGGCTCACGCGTCGGGATCGCCTTCTCCGGCGGCCTCGACACCTCCGTAGCGGTCGCGTGGATGCGCGACAAGGGCGCCATCCCGTGCACCTACACGGCTGACATCGGGCAGTACGACGAGCCCGACATCGCCTCGGTGCCCGGCCGCGCGAAGTCCTACGGCGCCGAGATCGCGCGCCTGGTCGACTGCCGTGCGGCGCTGGTCGAGGAGGGCCTGGCCGCGCTCACCTGCGGCGCGTTCCACATCCGCTCGGGCGGGCGGGCGTACTTCAACACCACGCCGCTCGGCCGTGCCGTCACCGGCACCATGCTGGTGCGGGCGATGCTGGAGGACGACGTCCAGATCTGGGGCGACGGCTCCACCTTCAAGGGCAACGACATCGAGCGGTTCTACCGCTACGGCCTGCTCGCCAACCCGCAGCTGCGGATCTACAAGCCCTGGCTGGACGCGGACTTCGTGACCGAGCTCGGCGGCCGCAAGGAGATGTCGGAGTGGCTGGTCGCCCACGACCTGCCCTACCGGGACTCCACGGAGAAGGCGTACTCCACCGACGCCAACATCTGGGGCGCCACCCACGAGGCCAAGACCCTGGAGCACCTGGACACCAGCCTGGAGATCGTGCAGCCCATCATGGGCGTCCGGTTCTGGGACCCCGAGGTCGAGATCGCCGCCGAGGACGTGACGATCGGCTTCGAGCAGGGCCGCCCGGTCACCATCAACGGCAAGGAGTTCGCCTCCGCCGTCGACCTGGTGATGGAGGCCAACGCCATCGGCGGCCGGCACGGCCTCGGCATGTCCGACCAGATCGAGAACCGGATCATCGAGGCCAAGAGCCGCGGCATCTACGAGGCGCCCGGCATGGCCCTGCTGCACGCCGCCTACGAGCGTCTCGTCAACGCCATCCACAACGAGGACACCCTCGCCCAGTACCACAACGAGGGCCGGCGCCTCGGCCGGCTGATGTACGAGGGCCGCTGGCTGGACCCGCAGGCCCTGATGATCCGCGAGTCGCTGCAGCGCTGGGTCGGCCAGGCCGTCACCGGCGAGGTGACGCTGCGGCTGCGGCGCGGCGAGGACTACTCGATCCTCGACACCACCGGCCCCGCCTTCAGCTACCACCCGGACAAGCTCTCCATGGAGCGCACCGAGGACTCGGCCTTCGGCCCGGTGGACCGGATCGGCCAGCTCACCATGCGCAACCTCGACATCGCCGACTCCCGCACCAAGCTGGAGCTGTACGCCGGACTCGGCATGGTCGGCGGCACGCAGGCGGCGGCGGTCGAGACCGCGGGTACCGCCGCCGGCGCGACCAGCCTGATCGGCGCGCTGACCGAGGGCGGCGCCGAGGCGATCGCCTCCGGCGGCAAGGGCCCCGAGGGCGACGAGCTGCTCGACCAGGCGGCGATGGAGTTCGGAACGGACTGATGATCTGACGGCCCCGCTTCCGGGAGGGCCTGTCCGGCGTACGGCGCCGGGCGGGCCCTCTTGGGTTTCCGTCTTATGCGGGCTCGTCCGTGTGCGCGTCCCAGAAGTCGGCCATCGCGCGGGCGGTCGGCTCGGGGCGGTCGGTGTTGGGTGAGTGCTCGGCGCCCTGGACGACCGTCCGGTGCGCCTTCAGGCGTACGGCCATGTCGTCGAGGACCGGGACCGGCCAGGTGTCGTCGCGGGTGCCCGACAGGACGTGGATCGGCAGCGGCACGGCGGAGAGTTCCGCGACCCGGTCCGGCTCGGTGCACAACTGGCTTCCCGTCGCTCGGAGTTGGGCGGGCTTGTTGCCCATCCAGCGGCGACGCAACTGCTCCGGGCCGCCGAGGCCGCGGGCGGGGCCGCCGACCTCCTCGGGCGGACCCATCGCCAGGATGGCGTCCCAGGTCTCGGCCATGCTCATCACGGCGAGTGCGTCCCGCAGCAGTGCGACGCGCTGCTGCTGTGAGGCGGAGATCTGCGCCGGACCGGACGCGATGAGCGTCAGGGACCGGAAGGGCGAGTGGTCGAGCAGGACGGCGGCCCTGGAGATGTGGCCGCCGAGAGAGTGCCCGACCAGGTGGAGCGGGGCGCCGACGGCCTCCGCCTGCGCGAGTACGTCTTTCGCCAACTCCGCCTGTGCGTAAGCGGATTCGTCGTCCGCGGGCCCGTCCGACTCGTACTGCCCGCGCCCGTCCACGGCGACCGTACGGTACCCGCGCGCCGCGAGCGGTTCATGCAGGAGGCCGAAGTCCTCCTTGCTGCCGGTGAACCCGGGCAGCAGCAGTGCGACACCGCGCGGCTCCACCCCGGCGGCCACCGGGCAGTCGACGACGGCGAAGTCTCCGCGGGCGGTGGGCAGGGAGCGGCGGGTGGTGAGGGGGGCGTCGGCTCTGGTCACGAGGTGAGGTTAGCGGGGGTTGGCGGACGCGTTCCGACCCAGCGGTGTGCGGAGGGGGCCGGGAACGCGAACGGCCCGTTCCCGCGCGGTGCGGGAACGGGCCGTCCGGTTGCGCGATCAGCCCTCCGCGGGCTCCGCGGCGGCCGTGGCCTTGCGGGTGCGGCGGGGCTTCGCCTCGGCGGTCTCCGCCGTGGCCGCCGTCTTGCGCGTCCGCCGCGGCTTGGCCGTCGGCTCCTCGGTGGCCTGGGCCGGGATGTCGGCGCTCTCGGTGCTGTCGGTGCTGTCGGCGCTTGCGGCCGTCTTGCGGGTGCGGCGGGCCTTGGGCTTGGCTTCGGTGCCTTCGGCGGTGTCGACCGCGGTGGTGGCCTTGCGGGTGCGCCGGGGCTTGGCCTCTTCGGCGGCCTCGACCGGGGTGGTCTCGGCGGTGGCCGTGGTGGCCTTGCGGGTTCGGCGCGGCTTGGTCTCCGTGCCTTCGGCGGTGTCGACCGCGGCCGTCGCCTTACGGGTCCGACGCGGCTTCGCCTCGGTCTCCGCGGTCTCCGCGGTCTCGGCCGTGGCCGCCGTGGCCTTGCGCGTGCGCCGGGGCTTGGCCTCGGCGGCCTCCGGCTCCGGCGCGACCGCGGCGGTGGCCTTGCGGGCGCGGCGCACCGCGGGCTTGGCCTCCTCGGTGGCCTGGGCCGGGATGTCGGCGCTCTCGGTGCTGTCGGTGCTGTCGGCGCTTGCGGCCGTCTTGCGGGTGCGGCGGGCCTTGGGCTTGGCTTCGGTGCCTTCGGCGGTGTCGACCGCGGTGGTGGCCTTGCGGGTGCGCCGGGGCTTGGCCTCTTCGGCGGCCTCGACCGGGGTGGTCTCGGCGGTGGCCGTGGTGGCCTTGCGGGTTCGGCGCGGCTTGGTCTCCGTGCCTTCGGCGGTGTCGACCGCGGCCGTCGCCTTACGGGCCCGACGCGGCTTCGCCTCGGTCTCCGCGGTCTCCGCGGTCTCGGCCGTGGCCGCCGTGGCCTTGCGCGTACGACGCGTCCGCGGCTCGGCCTCGACGGCTTCGACAGCGTCCACGGCGGCTTCCGCGGTCTTGCGGGTGCGGCGGCGCGGCTTGCTCTCCGTGGTTTCCGGGGTGGCGGCCTCGACCGCGTTCACCGCGGCCTCCGGGGCGGCCGGCGCGGGCTCGGGCGTCTCGGTGGTGGCCTCCGAGAGGTGCACGGCCTCCGTCTGGGCCGACCTGCGGGTGCGGCGGCGGCGCGGCTTGGCCGGGGTCTCGGTCGTACCCTCCGCCGTGGTCACCGCGGCTTCGGCGGCCTCGGTCGGTGCGGGCTCGGTCGTCGTCGGTGTCACGGACGCCGCCGCCTCCGCCGTAGCCCCGCCGCGGGTGCGGCGACGGCGGCGCGGGGTGCGGGTCGCAGTGGCCTCCTCGGCGGCCGGAGCCACCTCGGAGGTCTCCGTCGCCGGGGCGGTCGAGTCCAGCGGGGCGCCGTTGCGCGTACGGCGGCGGCGACGCGGCGTGCGGGCCGGACGCTCGCGCTCGGCGGAACGGGACTCGTCCCGACCACCACGGCCGCCGCGTCCGCGCGCACCGCGGCCGCCGGTCTCGCCGAGGTCCTCCACTTCCTCCGCCGCCAGCCCCGCGCGCGTGCGCTCCGAGCGCGGCAGGACACCCTTGGTGCCCGCGGGGATGTTCTGCTCCTCGTAGAGGTGCGGGGAGGTGGAGTACGTCTCCACGGGGTCGTTGAAGTCCAGCTCCAGCGCCTTGTTGATGAGCTGCCAGCGCGGGATGTCGTCCCAGTCGACGAGGGTGATCGCCGTACCCTTCGCGCCCGCGCGGCCCGTACGGCCGATGCGGTGCAGGTACGTCTTCTCCTCCTCGGGGGACTGGTAGTTGATGACGTGCGTCACACCCTCGACGTCGATGCCGCGGGCGGCGACGTCGGTGCAGACGAGGACGTCGACCTTGCCGTTGCGGAAGGCGCGCAGCGCCTGCTCGCGGGCGCCCTGGCCGAGGTCGCCGTGGACCGCGCCGGAGGCGAACCCGCGGCGCTGGAGCTGCTCGGCGATGTCGGCGGCGGTCCGCTTGGTACGGCAGAAGATCATCGCCAGCCCGCGGCCCTCGGACTGCAGGATGCGGGCGACCATCTCCGGCTTGTCCATGGAGTGCGCGCGGTAGACGAACTGCTTGATGTTCGCGACCGTCGCGCCCTCGTCGTCCGGCGCGGTGGCGCGGATGTGGGTGGGCTGGGACATGTAACGGCGCGCGAGGCCGATGACCGCGCCCGGCATGGTGGCCGAGAACAGCATGGTCTGGCGGCGGGCCGGCAGCATGTCGATGATCTTCTCGACGTCGGGCAGGAAGCCCAGGTCGAGCATCTCGTCGGCCTCGTCGAGGACGAGCGCCTTGACGTGCTTGAGGTCGAGCTTCTTCTGGCCGGCGAGGTCCAGCAGACGGCCCGGGGTGCCGACGACGACGTCGACGCCCTTCTTCAGGGCCTCGACCTGCGGCTCGTAGGCGCGGCCGCCGTAGATGGCGAGCACGCGGACGTTGCGCACCTTGCCCGCGGTCAGCAGGTCGTTGGTGACCTGGGTGCACAGCTCGCGCGTGGGGACGACGACGAGCGCCTGCGGGGCGTCGGTCAGGTCCTCGGGCTTGGCGCGGCCGGCCTCGACGTCGGCGGGAACGGTGACGCGCTCCAGGAGCGGAAGACCGAAGCCGAGCGTCTTGCCGGTGCCGGTCTTGGCCTGGCCGATGACGTCGGTGCCCGAAAGGGCGACGGGGAGCGTCATCTCCTGGATGGGGAAGGGGTTGACGATACCGACGGCCTCAAGGGCCTCGGCCGTCTCGGGGAGGATTCCGAGCTCTCGGAAAGTCGTAGTCAGGGTGCTGCCTCTTCTGTGTGCGCGGTGCGAGGCGAGCGCGGGGGTCTGTGACGGACCGTGCCGGGGACGTCGGCTGCCTTACGGGCAAGCCGTAGGGCACGGGACCACTGCCGACGCTCTAGCGCTCGTACCGCTGAGGGTGTCCCCCCGGGAATCCGTACGCACAGTGCCGTACGGACGAGGGGCTGTCGGGTCGGAGCCGATCGGGCCACCGACCGGGCATCCTCATACGTGCGGCCCGTCGAGACACCGTCGAACAGCGTCGACGTACTCAGCAGGCGCATTACCACCATACCCCGGAATCACGCACATGCGATGGCCGATTTGGTCACGTAGTCGTCGTCACACTGATTGACCAGGGCCTTCCGCCTTCCGGCGAGCGGGCTATTGTGCGCTTCATGACCTCCTCTGACAAGCCTGAAGCTCCCGTCGAACACACCGGAGTCGCTGCCCAGGACTGGGCGAAGGCCTCCGCCGAACCGCAGTACCGCGCCGCGGTCGTCGACCTGCTCGGTGCGCTCGCGTACGGGGAACTCGCGGCGTTCGAGCGGCTGGCGGAGGACGCCAAGCTGGCGCCGACGCTGGAGGACAAGGCGGAGCTGGCGAAGATGGCCTCGGCCGAGTTCCACCACTTCGAGCAGTTGCGGGACCGGCTGACCGAGATCGGGGCGGAGCCGACGGCGGCGATGGAGCCGTTCGTCGCCGCGCTGGACGGCTTCCACAAGCAGACGGCGCCGTCGGACTGGCTGGAGGGTCTGGTCAAGGCCTACGTCGGCGACTCGATCGCCAGTGACTTCTACCGGGAGGTCGCGGCCCGGCTCGACTCCGACACCCGTGAGCTCGTGCTCGCCGTGCTCGACGACACCGGGCACGCCGGTTTCGCCGTGGAGAAGGTGCGCGCCGCGATCGACGCGGACCCGCGCGTGGGCGGACGGCTCGCGCTGTGGGCGCGGCGGCTGATGGGGGAGGCGCTGTCGCAGTCCCAGCGGGTGGTCGCCGACCGGGACGCGCTGTCGACGATGCTCGTGGGCGGGGTGGCCGACGGGTTCGATCTGGCCGAGGTCGGCCGGATGTTCTCGCGGATCACCGAGGCGCACACCAAGCGGATGGCCGCGTTGGGGTTGGCTGCGTAGCGCTCTGTGTGGGTGATGGGGGAGGCGGGCGGTTCGGGGCGTTGCGCGGCTGCCGGTTGGTGGTGGGGGCTGGTCGCGCAGTTCCCCGCGCCCCTACGGGGCGCCCCTGTCAGGCCGTCTGCCTAAGTGTCAGGTCGCTTGTCTAAGCCGTCGCTGAGCGGCCCAGTCTTCTGCCCGCCGGGCGCAGCAGGAGCGAGAGCGAGGCTGCCGAGACGGCCGTGGCGCCTGCCAGGATCAGCAGCAGGTTGCCGAAGCCGAGGGCCGTGTGGGTGATGAAGGCGCCGAAGAGGGCGCCCGCGGCACCGGTGGAGAGGACGAGGGAGCGGGCGGGGAGACGGTGCGGCAGGCGGTGAGCCGCCGCCCACGCCAGGGCCAGGCCGAGGATCGCGGAACTGAGCGCTTCCAAGAGCATGGTGAGGGTCCCTCCCACATGGCCGGCCTGCTCGAAACGGTCGTAGCCCGTCATACCCCTGACCTGCGGAATCCAATCCTCCCCTGTGTTCGAGTTGTGCTCCATCCGTGGAGGAGAGCGGGAGGAGAGCGGGAGGGGAGCGGGATGAGAGCGGGTGGAGGGCGGGCTGAGAGCGGAGTGGAGGGCGGGTGGGGTCACGGTGCGCGAACGCCGGAGGGTCCGGCGGTCGTGAACCGCCGGACCCTCCGAATGTCGTCCGCTGTCTACAGCGCGCCGAAGCCCACCTTGCGCGGGGCCGGCTCGCCGAGCTCGACGTACGCGAGACGGTCGGCCGGGACGAGGACCTTGCGGCCGTGCTCGTCCACGAGGCTCAGCAGCTGCGACGTGCCGGCCAGCGCCTCGGACACCGCCCGCTCGACTTCCTCGGCACTCTGACCGCTCTCCAGAACGATCTCGCGGGGCGCGTGCTGCACGCCGATCTTGACCTCCACGGCTATGTCCCTCCGACGGTCAGTGAAGTGCGCGGCCTACCGCGCCGTACCCAGCACACATTAGCCCGGTGAGGGGACGTACACGCTCCGCGCAAGAACGCCAGGAGCGAACAGCGGGCGGGAACAAACGCTCGGTCAGTGGTGGTCCGTGCCGTGCAGCGGGAATCCGGCGATGCCCCGCCACGCCAGCGACGTCAGCAACTGCACCGCCTCGTCGCGCGGGACGCTGCGGTCGCTGTGCAGCCAGGAGCGCGCCACGACCTGGGCGAGGCCGCCCAGACCGGAGGCGAGGAGCATGGCCTCCGCGGGGGAGAGGCCGGTGTCCTCCGCGATGACGTCGCGGATGGCCTCCGCGCAGTCGTTCGTGACCTTGTCCACGCGCTCGCGTACCGCGGGCTCGTTGGTCAGGTCCGACTCGAAGACCAGCCGGAAGGCGCCGCCGTCGTCCTCGACGTAGGCGAAGTAGGCGTCCATGGTGGCCCGTACGCGCTGCTTGTTGTCGGTCGTCGACGCCAGGGCGTGCCGTACGGCCTGGATCAGCGACTCGCAGTGCTGGTCCAGCAGGGCGAGGTAGAGGTCGAGCTTGCCCGGGAAGTGCTGGTAGAGCACCGGCTTGCTGACGCCGGCCCGCTCGGCGATGTCGTCCATCGCGGCCGCGTGGTAGCCCTGCGCCACGAATACTTCCTGGGCGGCGCCCAGCAGCTGGTTCCGTCGGGCACGGCGCGGCAGGCGCGTACCTCGCGGGCGTGCCGCCTCTGTCTGCTCGATGGCTGTCACGCCGCCTCCCAAAGTCGTCCATATGCGGTGTGCGCCGCGCCGCCATCGTACTTTTCGGTAACCCGGGTGTGCGCGGTGCGAGCGCAGAATTTCACGGACCGGACGATGGCGAAAGCAGTACAGAAGGTTTGGAACAGGGGTCCAGCGGGCAAAAATCGGCCTCCCTCCTGCTCAGCGGGACCTCCGCGAGGCCTTCCACGGGGCCTCATCGGCACCTCCCCGGGACCTCATCGGCACCTTTCCGGCGCCTTCCGTCACCGATAGTCGTCCTCGTCCTGGGAGACGACCCGGGCCTGTTCGATGAGGTCGGCCTCGTTGGCGCGGTCCGGGTTCACGCCGGTCAGCGGGTCGTCGCGGTCGGACGCGACCTCGGTGTGCTGCTCGGCCGCGTCGGCCGCGGGGGCCTCGACGTCGAACTCCTCGGCGTCCTGGGTGTCGTCGTCCTCGAACGTCTCGGGGTCGGTGGGGTCTACGGCCATGATGGGCTCCCTTCCTACGAACGTCCCTGGGAAAAGCAGGGGCCACACGCGGGTGCCCTCTTTATGAGCGTAGGAGACACGCGATCGGGGCGCTATGCGATCCGCGTCCGGAGGGTCACTCCCCGCGCGCGTGGGGGGCGTGTGGAGAGCGCGCGAAGCAAGTGGACACTTCTTCCGCTTGTGACGGCGAACACATGAACCACTGCGTGATCGTCTCGTAACATTGCCGCATGTCTTCGACCGAGCTGCCGTCCGCCTTCCCGGCGGCCAATGTACTGCCGAAGGTGGCGACCGTCCGGGTCGCCGAGGGGGAGCGGCTGCGGTCGGTCGGTTTGCCGGGCATCACGCTGTCGGTGCGGTCCAGGCCCCCCGCGCGCGAGGGCCTGCCGCCCGCGCTCTACGTCCATGGACTCGGCGGTTCCTCGCAGAACTGGTCGGCGCTGATGGAGGAGCTGGAGGGGGCCGTCGACGGTGAGGCCGTCGACCTGCCCGGCTTCGGTGACTCCCCGCCGCCGGACGACGGCGACTACTCGGTCACGGCCCACGCGCGCGCGGTCATCCGTTACCTCGACGCGTCGGGGCGCGGACCCGTGCATCTCTTCGGCAACTCACTCGGCGGTGCGGTCACCACACGCGTCGCCGCGGTGCGGCCGGACCTGGTCCGTACGCTGACCCTTGTGTCGCCCGCCCTGCCCGAGATCCGCGTCCAGCGCACCGCCGTACCGACGGCCCTGCTGGCGCTGCCCGGCGTGGCCGCGCTCTTCACCCGGTTCACCAGGGAGTGGACGGCGGAGCAGCGGGTCCGCGAGGTCACGGCGCTGTGCTACGGCGATCCCGCGCGGGTGTCGCCGGAGGCGTTCCGCAACGCCGTGGAGGAGATGGAGCGGCGGCTGCGGTTGCCGTACTTCTGGGACGCGATGACGCGTTCCGCGCGCGGGATCGTCAACGCGTACACCCTCGGCGGCCAGCACGCGCTCTGGCGCCAGGCCGAGCGCGTCCTCGCGCCGACACTCCTCGTCTACGGCGGCCGGGACCAGCTCGTCGGCTACCGCATGGCCCAGCGCGCGGCCCGCGCCTTCCGCTACTCCCGACTGCTCAGCCTGCCCGACGCCGGGCATGTGGCGATGATGGAGTACCCGGACACCGTGGCCCGGGCCTTTCATGAGCTCCTGGCGGATTCGGGGGAGCCGGCGGGCGGTGCCGGACCGGCGGACGGCGGCTCGTCGGCGGCGGGGGGCGCGACGGTGGCTGGCGGGCGTGCAACGGTGGCTGGCGGTGGCGCGTCGGCTGATGGCGGTGCCTCGGCTGACTGCGGTGCGTCTGGGGGCGGTGATGCGTCGGCTGGCGGCGGTGGTGCGTCGGTGGTCGACGGTGAAGCCTTGACCGAGAACGCGGGGAGCTGAGGCGGGACGTGGGACGCCACAGCCGCCGGGGGCCTGTCCCCAAGGGCGATGACGCCGAGACGGGTACGAGTGCGCGCACGGGTACGGGTACGGGGCGCGGGCTTTGGAGGGGGCGGGTAGCACCCGGGGTCGCTCAGGGGGTGCCTGGGCCGGAGGGGGCGCGAGCATCACAGGGGCCGCAGGGGCCGCAGGGGCCGCGGGATGGTTGGCCGGACGCCGGTGTTGGGGCTGGTCGTTGGGCGGCCGGTCCGGAGGGGGCACCGCAGGGGAGCCCGGGCGGTGGGCCGGCGGCGTACGGGGTGCCGCGGCTCGCAGACGGAACGCCGGCTCATGGCGTCCCCAGGTTTCCGGACGGCACGCCTGCCCATGGCATGCCGCGGTTTGGTGACGGCACGCCGGCTCATGGCGTTCCCCGCTTCCCTGACGGCACGCCGGCTCATGGCGTCCCCCGCTTCCCCGACGGCACGCCCGCTCACGGAACCCCTCGCGCGCGTGGTGGGCATCCGGAGCAGAGGGAAGCCGGGGGTGGCTGGGGTGAGTTGAGGGGGGCCGGCGTGGCGGCTCCGTCGGCCGAGCCCGGGGTCGGTGTGCCGCGGCAGCGGCCGGCGCCGGGTGGTGGTCGTGGGCCGCGGCAGGACTACGTCGACGCCTTCGGTGACGTCGACGTCTTCGAGCCCCGTACGGCCGCCGACGCGTACGCCTCCGTCACCGACTGGTCCGCCGACGGCAGCGGCATCGGGGGCGGCACCGACCCCTACGACGCCCCGCCGACCGGCGAACCCGCGCCCGCCAAGGGCTCCAGGGGGCGGACCTTCACCGGCATCGCGGCCGCCGCCGTCACCACCGTGCTGGCGGTCGTCGTGGCCGGGCAGGTCACCGACCGGGGCGACGACACCGACGTACAGTCGCAGTCCGCGGGGGACCGCGCGCGGGAGGCCCGGGACTCCGCCTCGCGCAGCGACGGGCGGCCGACGCCGGCCGGGGAGCCGACCGCGGCGGCGCCGCTGACGTACGAGCAGCGGATGGACAGGAAGTACCCGCTCAGCCCCACGCTCGACGGCTCGGGGAAGTTCGACGCGATCCAGGGGATCGACAAGGCGCCCGGCAAGGGGCAGAAGTTCACGTACCGCGTGGACGTGGAGCAGGGCCTCGGGCTCGACGGCGAACTCTTCGCGCAGGCCGTGCAGAAGACGCTGAACGACGACCGGAGCTGGGCCCACAACGGCGCCCGTACCTTCGAGCGCATCCACTCCGGCACGCCCGACTTCGTGATCACCCTGGCCAGCCCCGGTACGACCGCCGACTGGTGCGCCAAGTCCGGTCTGGACACCACTGTGGACAACGTGTCCTGCGACTCGGCCGCCACCGAGCGCGTGATGGTCAACGCCTATCGGTGGGCGCAGGGTTCGGAGACCTACGGCGACCGGATCCACGCCTACCGGCAGATGCTGATCAATCACGAGGTCGGCCACCGGCTCGGCTACCGCCACGTCACGTGCGACAAGGACGGCGACCTCGCCCCGGTCATGCAGCAGCAGACCAAGTTCCTCGAGCACGACGGCATCCGCTGCCGCGCCAACCCGTGGGCGTATCCCGGGAACTGAGGGCGCCCGCGCGCCGGAAACGGCCGTGACCTAACGAAACGTAACTGCTTGATCTCTTAGCGCGATCGAACGCGACCCGCGCGGGAAAGTTACGACCGTTCACCCCTTCTGGTGGTGGGGGGGGCCCCCCGCCCGGG
>NZ_JACVWU010000024.1 GCF_014596915.1 Streptomyces sp. TRM68416 | reverse complement strand
CCGAGGTCGATGCGCCCGACGAAATCCGCTCCGCCATCTCCTGAGCGTCGAGTGATCCATCCCTCACGGTAGCTGTGCCCGGACCCCCTCAGCACACGAGCGGCGACAGCGGAAGCGACGGCCTCGAACTCGTGCTTGCGTCCCTCGAATTGGTCATAGATGAACCGGAGGTCGTCGTCCCGTTGACTGTCCGGCGCGGGACGTTGATCCCGCACTTTCACGACGCGCGCTCGAGCAACGCGCCGGCGCACCCGTGGCAGGGCGGAGTGTCCCCGCTTGACCCACTCCCGCCAGGCACGGGGCGCCTTGGCGAGGGCTTCCTGATCGGAGACCCCCGGACTGCGGCGCGCTGTAATCCAATCCCAGTCGACCTGATCGTTCTCGTCAGCCAGATCGATCAGCGCGATGTCGTACACGTAGTTGGTGAACGTGGTGTGCTCGTGTCCTGCCCACTGAACGATGCGTTCGGCCCGTTCTACGACCCCGAGTCCGCAGAACTCGACGAAGCCCTTGACCTTGCCGTTGCGTGACACAGCGCGGAACAGCAACAGAGGGGCTGCGCCGGCTCGCTCCTCCGGGGTGGGTGCCTGATGCTCTGTAAAGGCGTCGAGAAGGGCGGCGTTTCCGGTGGTGGTTCCGGGGGGCTTGGTCAGCCCGGCCTTGTGGTCACCGAAGTAGCGCACGTGGCCGTTGTCCATGTCGAAGACGTCGTGCCACGGCGTCTGTTCGCTGCCAGCCTTCCACGGGCTGGAGCGGATCAAGATCACTGGCCGTCGCGGCCGCCCGCTCACCGAGACTTTCGCCATGCCATTGATGCCGGACTCGAGAAGTGCCTTCTTGTGGCCGGGAGCATCTGTCACGTAGTGGAAGTTCGTGTACCCGTTAAGTACGGCCTCGGTTGGATCCTTGGCACTCGTGTAACGCAGCACCTGCCCGACGCGCAGCATCTCTCCCATGGCAACCCCTCCCCGGGACCGGCGAAGGAGTGATCATTACACGTCGTGGAGGGTGTGAGGACCTAGAGGTGCGTGCTTGAGGCGGAACTGCGTTCCTGCTGCGCTGTTCGGGGCAGAACCCCACCCCGTATGCGACGGAGCCGACGAGACGCGCTTCGCTGGTCTCCTAGAGCTTCTCGAGCGGCCGACCGAGATCATGCCAGGTCAGCTCCGCTCCTCGAAGGAAGCGTGAAGTCCCGTGGTCACCTCGGTGGTGCTGGCCAGATGCTGGCCGAGTGGCACGCGCAGCGGTTGCGCCTTGGCTGCACCATGACCAGCCACGAGGCGCCTAGCGGATCGATAGAAATGTCTCCGAAGGCGACCAGTGCGGTCTAAGATCGTTCCATGGAAGGGACCCGCACTTACACCATTCAGGTACTAGGGCGCACTCTCGAACATCTCGGCGCCCAGATGTACAAGCGGCGTGACACGGCAATTGCCGAGTTGGTGGCGAATTGCTGGGATGCGGGAGCTACACAAGTTGATATTACAGTCGACGTAGCTGGCTACGATCGTAGCTCATCGAAGATTGTGATCACTGATAACGGTGTAGGCATGACCGAGGATGAGGTGCAGAGCGATTATCTGGTCGTTGGTAGAAACAGGCGCTCTGCCGGTGCCGCGGTGAACCCTGCACCTAATCGTAAAGTCATGGGCAGGAAGGGGATTGGGAAGCTAGCCGGATTCGGTATCGCCTCCCACATGGAAGTATCTACTTGGCGAAATGGGCCGTGCACTGCCTTCTCTATGGACATGGAAGAGCTGAAGCGCGACGCGACTGCTGAGCAGACAATCGAACCTGTGCCAATTCTGGCTCGCACTGGAGCTGAAGCGCCTACTGATACTCCGTCCGGCACCCGCATTATCCTGTCTAGGCTTAAGCACTCGACACCTATAGGCGAGTACACGCTTAGAGAATCGCTGGCTAGAAGATTCAGTCGAGTGACGCGGGGGGAAATGTCAATCAGGGTGAACGGGGTAGAAGTAGCTGACCCGGAAGTTAGCTTTGAACAAAGAGTTCCCGAGAGTGGCTATCTGACACACGCACTGCCCGGTGGAGGGGAGGTGCGCTATTTCTTCGGTTTTTCCGACCAGGTGCTTAGTCAGAGCCTGATGCGCGGTTTTGCTGTCTACGTGAACGGCAAGATAGCACAGACGTCTCCCTTCTACTTCTTTGTCGAAGGAACTGCTTCCGGGCAGCACGGCACGCGCTATTTGCATGGGGAGATTCACGCCGATTTTCTGGATGAAGGAATTGACGACGAATCGGATGTCATCTCCACCGATAGGCAGGAGATTGACTGGGAATCGGACGCCGCGAAGCAGCTGTCCTACTGGGGGCAAGAGCTGACGCGCAAGGCATTGCGTGAATGGGCGGGCCGGCGAGGGACAACCTTCGTTGACAAAATCACATCTGACCCTGAGTTCTCCGGACGCATCGACGTTCTGGACGAACCTTCCAGAACCCAGGTGCACCGTTTTCTGCAGTCTCTCGGGCAAGCGGGCGGAGACCAGGAAAAGATCAGGCCACTGGCGGACTCGGTCATTCGTGCTTTCGAGTATCGGCATTTTCATGACATAGTTGCTGACATTGAAGAAGTAAGCGACGACCCCGAGCGCTTGGAAGAGCTCATGGGGCGCATCTCCAAGTGGAAGGTTCTTGAAAGTCGCGCGATCCTGGAGGTGATTGATGGGCGTATTGCCATTATCGACAAGTTTAATAATGCCCTAGTTATGAATATTTCAGAGACGGCTAACCCTGCTGGCACGGAGAACTTGCACGATCTAATTGCCTGGTATCCGTGGCTGATCGATCCAGAATGGCAAGTTCTGTACGAAGAAAAGCAGATCAGTAAGCAACTCCGAGAGTGGAAGGTGCGCGACTTCGACGAGCAAGACCTTTCCCGATACGACTTCCTGGCACTGGCGGGAGATGGGAGGGTGAAGGTTATTGAGATTAAGAGGTCTGGGCACACCGTAACGCGGGATGACGTGCAGAAGCTCGATAAATATGTTGACGCACTGAGTAAAGCGCACCCGAAGATCGACGCTGTTTTCATCAGCGGCGATAGCTACGAGTTCCCTCTAGAGCGATGGAACAGCACGGCCCGAAGGCTTACCTGGAACTCGATCTATGATCAAGTCAGCAAGTACTATGATCACTATAGGGAAGTTCTTAGGGCCGACGTATCCACAGCGGGATTTGACCGAAAGCGTCGTGAGGTGATGCAGACTCGTCGAGTCCTAGAGCTGGGGGCATATCGATCGCCTGCTGACAGGAAAGCCGGCCTAGGCGTCCAGGACGTCAGCTACGAGGACCCGGCCTTTGGGCCGCAGGGGGACGACAGCGGAACTGATGAAGACGAGAATTGATTCTCGGTTGTCGGTCTTGCTGTGACGTCCACTGGGGGTTGGTTTAGGTTGGCTTGGTAAATGTGTCGGGCTGCCATGCTGCAACGTTTCTCAAGCTGCCTTCACCCCCAGGGGCGTAAGGCTATTCGTAACGCGTATAAATCGCGTCTAGGTCGAGCCACCTGTCGAACATCTCTGTGTGCCCACCAAATTTCGATACCACAGCTTGAGCTAGATTATTTGTGTGATGGATGGACGGCCCGTCAATGGCAAGAAATTCTTCCCGGTTCATGCCTATATGGAATCCGCACCCCGCTTCCTGTACCAGCGGTTGAAGCCAGTGGGCTCGCTGCTCGTCGATCGCGGCATAGACTACGGGTTGATCCGACCACCCATCCATGTGGCCTCGACAGCTTGCAACAGGAACAGATCCAATCGTTGACAGGGCATACGAGAGTCCGGCAACGCCGAGTTCTAGACTTCGGAGAGGCAGCTCGTCATCTTCCGTCCATTCGAGAATCTCCCGTGCTTCTGCCTTTAGCCGCCCTAGGAGCGGTTCAGTAATGACTCGCTCTGTCTCACCATTTTCGATCAGGCTGGCCAGGGTCTCGTAATCCTGGACGGATTCAGCGAGTCGATCAACGAGTGTGATGAAGCCTCTTTCGGACTCTATGACGCGCCGAGTATATTCCAATGGCTCATTCAGAATCATCCAGACATCTCGAAAGTAGCCCAACCCTTCATCATCTGGGATATCATCTTCTGTCGGCATCCAGAAAGTGGCACGTTCGGGGATCTCAGGTGCTACTTCGTAGTTGAGAACGGGAATCACGGCGACCTCTCTTGTCGGGTGACGGTATGGTCCCGTACTGGTTGAGTGCGGTACTCCCCATGCTCCGTTCATAACAGCAGTGTGCCCGAGGCCGGCGGAGTCTCAACGACAAAGTCAATCGCTGCTGCCGGGTTTTGGAGCACCAGTTTGGAAGATCGCGTATGCCGGTGCCGATTGACCTGGCGCTTCGCTGACCTGCTTGTTTGTGGAGTCCTGCCCGTCGTTCCCCGTGGTGCCCCCTACGCGCCCATCGGATCGGGCACGCGGGGGGCACGCGGGTTACGCGTCGCTGCGCTCGATGAGGAAGGTGATCTCCTGGCGGATGCTCATCACCTTCCGCTTGGTCTCGTCGAGGAAGTGGACGTACTCGCCTTCCATGACGTACGCGTGCGCGTGAACCTGCTGTTCCTTCGCTCCCGGGACGCCCTGATTGATCCAGAAGTGAGCCATGGTGATCAGCCCTTCGGCGGATGCGGGTCGTTGCCGGGGCTGATGGTGCGCTGATCCCTCACACGACCGTCCGTGCCGTGGATGCGGAGTTCCCCGCCGCCGTCGTTACCGAGGATCTGAGAGCCGCGCTCGATGGCCTCGGCCTGGGTGTCGGTGACCGCGCTTGCGCGCTCAGATCCCGGTCTCGTGACTGCCCACGTTCCGTCATCGCGACGTACCACGTCGCGGGAGTTCGCCTGTCCGGACATTAAATCTCCGTTTCAGAGGCGAACCGCCCGGCCTCCCATCTTGGAGTCAAGGCGGGGAGGTTGTAGGGTCCCAGGGCGCCACCAACGCACCAGGCCCCATGCCGGACGGTTCGACCTCATAGTCGAAGCCCCTGGCTGGGGCCTGCTTTGGTTCGAACGCGAATCAGTACAGCACCCCGGGCGACGCTCTGCAAGCAAGGACCCCATAAGTTGTGTTACTCGTGCGTAGGGGCACAACATGTAGTGGTTTCGGGGCTAGTTCGGGACTGAAGGAACGTCAAACTTACGAGGGTATACCTCGGCACTGACAACGGTCGGCGGAGCGACTTTGGGCGGGAGCTGCCATGGGGCGAGTGATCATGGCCCCGTAAGCTTCAGCGAGTCGGGCAGTCTGTGGACCTGCCCGTTAAAGCACGACGTTGGGGCCATGATCTTCGAGGCTCGCCCCATGGTGGCTGCCTAAAGTCGTGGAGCCGACCGCCCCAGCCACGGGGCAACGATCACGGGAGCGGGAGAGCCCGCAGCGCACCGCCGCCACGATCCGACCTCATTCGGTAACACAAAGCGTCTGTGACCTGCTGTGCGGCAATCCCCTCGGCTCACCTATCCCAGTGCTGTATTTGGCCGCTGCTGGTGGCGACGGGCGGACGGCGGTGCCCAGCCGGTGGCGGAGACATGGAGGCAGGGCGGCGGCGGCCGACCGTCGCCGCCGCGCGTGCGCGGCCCTCGATCAATGATCGACCTGACCCTGTCAGGCAGTGCGGGTATTGCTGTGGCTGGCGGAATCGGCCCGCAGGTGCGAGGCAACGGGTACTGAAGTGTTCTCCCTACAGAGGTCGGATCGTGGCGGCGGTGCGCTGCGGGCTCTCCCGCTCCCGTGATCGTTGCCCCGTGGTTCGGGTGGCCGGCGCTCGCGGCTGAAGCAGCAGCCGCGAGCGAAGCGAGCCTTGATGACGTAGGGAAAGTCTGTCCGCGATCACGGTCCTGGGGCGACGAAGCACACGGCCGGGATCTCCTCGCCGTTGCCGTAGGTGTGCATCGTGCTGCCGATGATCTGGCAACCGAGCCGCTCGTACAGCCGGATGGCTGCCTTGTCCTTGGTCATCACGTCGCCCACCAGACGGAGCCCTTGGCCGTAGGCGTGCTGAGTAGCTTCCCGGACTAGTTGCTCGCCCAACGAGTGCCCGCGGGCTTCCGGATGGACAAACAGCCGGGCGAGCACGGCGACGCGCGTCTCGGGTTCCTGGCTCTGTTCGACGTAGAGCCGTACGGCATCCTCGCCGTGTGGACGGCTCAACGCCACGTGGCCAACGACTTGCTGATCAAGAACAGCGACCCATGCCCCCAACAGATCGGGCGGAGTCAGCCACGCCTCGGGGTCGTCGACGCCCTCCACTGGATAGCCGTCCGTGGCGTGGACTGCCACCAGTGCAGTGGCTGCCTCGGCTATGTCGTCGTCCGTGCGGGGTCGAATGGCGGAGGTCTGGCCGGAGGCGGTGTCGTGGCTCATCGGGCGTGTGCTCCCGTCAGTCGGTCGGTAGCTCGTACGTCAAGACGTTCTCGTCGGCGCGCAGCACGAAGTGACTGACGTCCATCGGTGTCTCGTCCTGGTCGTAGCTGATGTGCACCACATCGAGGACGGGCGTACCGGCTTCGGCGCCGAGCCGTTCCGCCTCCTCGTACCTCGGCATACGGGCCTGAACCTCTTCGAGCATCCGGCTGAGCCGGTGCCCCAGTCCTTCGAACGCGGCGTAGATCCCGCCGGGGCCAGGAACGGCCTCTTCCAAGGAAGTGTCTCCGGCGATCGCGAGTGGAATGTACGTGGTCACGAGCTGCACCACTCGCCCGTCAGCGCGGTACGTGTTCTCTCGGCGGACCACCTGAGCGTCGGCCGGCAGGGCGAGGCGTTCCGCGACCCACCTGGGTGGAGTCACGCGCTCGATACTGGTCACCTCGACCTCGGCGGTCCGGCCCTGCGCCTCGACCTCGGTACGGAAAGGTGCCTTGCCTGCTTCTCGCCAGCGTCGGGCGTACCTGTCGTGCGCGTGACGGATCAACTGGGTGCGTCGCTTCACGAACACGCCGCGTCCGACTTGGCTCTCAACCAACCCTGTGGACTTGAGTAGCGCTACGACCTTGCTTGCCGTGCCGCTGGAGATCGAGAAACGCTCCACCAGCTCACGTTCCGACGGCAACACGCTGCCCGGCGGAAGCTCGCCTGACTCGATGTCTCGGCGCAGCTCATCGGCGACTTCACGGCTGCGGGGGAGCCGCTTGCTGGTGGTCATTCAGGGTCCTCTCTCACCTTCTGCCACCCACTGTAGACCTCCTTACGGAGGTCGCCCTAGGGAAGTTTCTGCGAACCCCTTGACGACCTCCTTAAGGAGGTCGACACTCATACCTCATGGAGACCTCCTCAAGGAGGTTGCCTCAAGGAGGAAACAAGTCGGGGCGACGCTCCCACCGCCAAGCAGATGCGTCGCCCCTGGTGCCCACGAAGGGAAGTCCCATCATGCGTCAGATCCCCGTCGACACCTCCGCCGCCACCGTGATGGTGGCCCAGGCCCCCGAGCCCAAGATCAAGGACCGTCGTACCGGTGAGATTGCCACCGATGCCGAGACCGGCACGACACTGCTGACCGTGAACGTGATGTTCGCGCTGGACGGCGACGTCGAGATCCTGAACGTCACTGTCCCGGAGACCGGGATCTCCGGTGACCTCCTGATGGGTACCCCGGTGGCCCTGACGGGTCTGATCGCGCGGCCGTGGGAGAACGAGTTCAACGGGCAGAAGCGGCACGGGATCGCGTTCCGTGCGGTCGCGGTCACCTCGCTGGTCGCCGGCGCCTCGAAGCCGAAGGCGGCCTGATCATGGGGTGGTTATGGATCGCGCTTGCGGTCGTGGTCGGGCTGGCGCTGCTGCTGCGGTGGCGCCGTCCCGTCTGGTACTGGCTGAGCTTCGGTGTCGTGCTGGCCGTGCTGCGGGTGCGCTGGCGCTTCGCCTCGGTTATGGAGGCCTGCCACCTGACCACGCCGGCGCCGCGTTGGCGCCGTACCCTGGCCCGTCTGCTGGGTCGGGAGACGCCTCGGCAGCAGGTGCCCGTCATGCTGTGGATCAAGCCCACCCGGGTCGGGCTCAGGCTGCGGCTGCGGATGCGGCCGGGACAGGACGCGTTCGAGTTCGCGGCCGCCTCGGACCGGCTGCGCCACTCCTTCGCCGTCCATCAGGTCACCTCCCGCGAGATCAAGCCGGGTGTGGTCGAACTCGCCCTGACCGGCTACGACGTCCTCAAGCGGGTGCAGATGCCCGCCACGACCGACCGGGGCATGCTGAAGATCCCGATTGCCATGGTCGAGGACGGCAGCGTGCACTACCGCGACTACCGGGAGGTTCCGCACTCAGTCACGGTCGGCGCCACCCAGTCGGGCAAGTCGGTCACCCAGCGCACCGTGATCAGGGAACTGGCTGCGCAGCCGGTCGCGTTGGTCGGCATCGACTGCAAGAAGATCGAACTCGGTCCGTTCGCGCGCCGCTTCTCCGCCCTCGCAGACAACCCCGATGACGCCAGGGAGCTGCTGGAAGCCCTGGTGGACCGGATGGAGGGCATCTACGACCTGATCCGCCGCGAGCAACGGATCAGCGCCGATACCCCGGAGGGGGAGATCGCCGCGAACATCTGGGACCTGCCGGAGGCGCTGCGCCCGGTCCCGGTCGTGATCACGATCGACGAGATCGCCGAACTGGCCCTGAGCACGAAGAAGAACGATCCGCGGCGGGACCGGATCGTCACCGCGCTGGTCCGCCTGGCCCAGCTCGGCCGTGCTGCCGGGATGTTCCTGGACCTGTACGGGCAGCGCTTCGGCTCCGAACTCGGCGACGGCATCACCATGCTGCGCGCCCAGCTCACCGGCCGGATGGTGCACCGCGTCAACGACGTGACCACCGCGAAGATGGCCTTCGGCGACATCTCCCCGCACGCGGTGTTCGCCGCCACGCAGATCCCGAACAACCGGCGCGGCATGGCCGTGGTCGGCTACTCCACCGGCGAATGGGTGCGCGTCCGCGCCCCGCACACGTCCATGCGGCAAGCCGTGGCCGCCTGCAACCGCTATGCGCATCTCGCCCCGGACATCCCGGAGTTGGCCCGCTTCCGGCCGCTGACGGATCTCGCGCCCGTCGAGGCGCCGGCGGTCGTCGAGGCTGCCTGACCCCTCTGCCGTTCCACGGTCGGCGCGACCGCTTCGCGCCAGGTCCCTACCCGAGCCATGCCTGAAGGAAGGCACCCGTCATGTGCCCTAGCTGCGACGACTTCGCCCGCACCGTGATGCTGCTCGGCGCCCTGACCCTGTACGCCGAACGGTGCGACGCTGACCCGGTCTTTGCCGACCTGGTGGGCGGCGCCTTGGCCGCGTCCCTGCCCGAGCCGCCGGCTGGTCTGATCCCGCCCGACTGCGACCCCGGCGAGGGGCCCGAGTACCCCACGGAGGGGTGACGGCCATGGCCGCTCGCAAGCGCAAGCCTGCGGAGCCCAAGCCGTGCGCGCCGTGCAAGGGCACCGGGGAGGTAGCCCGCACGGTCCGCGTCGGACGCAAGCGCCGCACGGTCGGCCAGCAGACCGGTATCTGCCTCGCCTGCTTCGGCACCGGCGAAGCCCTCACCGACTGAACATCTGCCGGGGGCTGGGCGGCCGGACACCGCGCCCCGCCCCTGGCCCCGACCCCTTGTGAAGGGAGGTGAAGACCATGGCCCGCTCGATCCGCCCGGACGCCGTCCTCATCCAAGCCGTGATTGCCGGAGCCCTGTCCTTCGCCCACTTGCACGACCTTGCCGCCGCGGCCGGACAGACCGGCTGGAAGGCCTGGGCCTACCCCGTCTCCGTCGACCTGTTGCTCGTGGCTGCGTGGCGACGGCTGCGCACCGATGGCCCGTCCCGGCTGGCCTGGTGCTGGTTCCTGATCGCCCTGTTCGCCTCGCTCGGCGCCAACGTCGCCACCGCCGGATTCCTCGACCTGGACCACCCGCCCGCCTGGCTGCGGTTCGGCGTCGCTGGGTGGCCCGCGCTCGCCTTCCTCGGCGGCACCCTCCTCGCCCACGCCCCCACGTCGGCCACGGGCCGGGACCGGGTGTCGGTTGCGTCGGCACCTGCAGCCCCGGCCCCCCAACCCGGCATCGAGCCCGCCCCCGCGCCGCCTGCCGTCGAGGACACGCCCGCGGCCCTGCCCCCGGCCACCGCGGCTACGCCGGTACCGGCCGCTTTGGTCAGCCACGCCCGCAAGGTCGCCGCCGATCACCAGGCCCGCACCGGCACCCGGATCGACACCGACACCCTGCGCACCCGACTCGGCGTCCCCGCCCCCCTGGCGGACGCCATCGCAGCCCAACTCACCTGAACCGAAAAGGAGTCACCCCATGGGCCTTTACAAGATCTGGAACGAGATGCACCACGTCGGCACCACCCACGTCGGCGGCGGCTCCGACCGCCACACCGGCGAGACGAAGTACATCGCCGCCTGCGAGACCGAGGACTGCGGCTGGTCCGCCGCCTTCGACACCTTCGACGCCGCCATGATCGCCGCCCAGGGCCACCGCTGCCCCGTCCGCTGAAGGAGACCGCGCCATGTCCGTACCGCTGTGGTTCTTCATCGCCTGCCTCGGCTGGGTCGGCGTCAAGCTCCTGCGCCCGCCCTGGTGGCTCGTGGCAGTCCTGATGATCGGCGGCTACCTGCTCGCCTCCAGCTTCCTCGCCCCCGCCATCGAGATCGCCCTCAAGGACTAACCCACGGAAGGAAGGCCGCACATGCTTCGCCCGCAGATCCCCACCAACCCCAAGCCGACCGGGCACACGACACCGCCCGTCGTTATCCAGCCCACCGCCGTCGTGCCCAGCACCCAGACCCCGCCGTCCGTCCCGGTCGCGCTGGCGTCGTCCAGGCCCACCATCCAGCTCACCCCTGGCGCCGTCGTCACCGTCGCCGGGATGGGCCTGGCTGCCGTGCTCGTCATCGGTGCCGTGCTGGTCTCGATCCTGCTCGCCGTCGCCGTCACGGCCGCTTCGGTCGCCGTGTGCGCGCTCGTCATCCGTTCGATCCTCGCTGGCGACACCCGACGCTGACCGGCCCCCGGAGCGGCGTCAACCGCCAAGTCTCGTCCGCTCCGGGCGCCGTCCCTGTCCGATCCACTGAACCGGAAGGAACCTCCATCATGACCGGCCCGACCCCGGCCACCACGACAACCGCCCGGATCTGCTCGAACTGTGACGGCTTCGCCACCGCCGCCGTCACCTTCGACCTCGGACGTGACAGCTCCGGCCACCTGCGCACGCTCACCGTGGACTGCTCGGTCTGCCACGGCACCGGCACCGCGCCGGCTCGCCGTCCTCGCCCGACGGACTGGGCGGTCGCCGCATGAACCGCCCCCGCGTCCTGGACTTGTTCTCCTGCGCCGGTGGCGCCGGCTGGGGCTACCACCTCGCCGGGTTCGAGGTCGACGGCTGCGACCTTCTCGACCGGCCCCGCTACCCCTTCCCGTACCACCGGGGTGACGCCCTCGAATACCTCGCCCACCTGATCGCCACCGGCGAGATCGAGCGGTACACCCTCGTACACGCCTCCCCGCCCTGCCAGGCCGGCTGCGCCCTGACCGTGGGCACCAACGCTTCCCAGGGCTGGGGCGGCACGCACACCGACCTCGTTGCCCCCACACGGTCCCTGCTCGACCGGACGGGCCTGCCGTACGTGGTGGAACAACCCAACGGCAAGGCGAAGATCCGCAAAGACCTCACCCTGTGCGGCGAGATGTTCGGCCTCGGCGTGCTGAGGCACCGCAACTTCGAACTCGGCGGCTTCGGGGTCATGCAGCCGGCCCACCCCCGACACCGGGGGTATGTGCGCGGCTGGCGCCACGGCGTCTACCGCGACGGGCCCTATGTGGCCGCGTACGGGGACGGCGGCGGCAAGGCCACCGTGCCCGAGATGCAAGCCGCCATGGGCATCACCTGGACCGACGTCCCCGAAGAACTGACCGAGGCCATACCCCCCGCCTACACCCGGTGGATCGGCACCTCCTTCCTGACCACCCGTCAGGAGGTGCTCGCGTGACCGACACCGCCACCCAGACGGGCCTGGGCACGGCCACCCTCACCGACCTGCTGAGGGTGGCCGCATCCCCCGGCTTCGACCGCTGGCAAGACCAGATCAAGCGCACCGGCGGCTGCGCCGACCCGATCCACCTCACCGGCTGGTCCATCACCAAGGACAAGACGACCGGCGAGACCCTGCGCTCCTACACCACCGACACCGAACCCGGCGGCCGGCTGCGCATCGCCTGCGGCAACCGCCGCGCCTCCCGCTGCCCGGCCTGCGCCTGGACCTACGCCGGAGACACCTACCACCTCATCCGCGGCGGACTCGTTGGGGACACCCGGCACGAGATACCCGCGACGATCCGGCACCGGCCCCGCGTCTTCGCCACCCTCACCGCCCCGTCCTTCGGACCCGTCCACAACCGGCCCACGCACGGCGACTGCCGGTGCGGCACCGCACACCGCGACGACGACCCGGCACTCGGCACGCCACTCGACCCCGACGCGTACGACTACGCCGGGGCGGTGCTCTTCAACAACCACGCCGGCGAGCTGTGGCACCGCTTCGTCAACCGGTTGCGCCGCGAGATCGCCGCCCAGGTCGGCATCACCCAGAAGGCGTTCAAAGAGGTCGCCCGGCTGTCGTACGGCAAGGTCGCCGAGTTCCAAAAGCGCGGTGCCGTCCACTTCCACGCCGTGATCCGCCTCGACGGAGCCGACGGCCCCGACACTCCACCGCCCCGGTGGGCAAGCACGGAACTGCTTACTCGCGCCATCCGCGCCGCCGTCGCGCACCCCTATGTCACGGCTGAGGTTCCCCCGCACGCAGACGCCAGCTTCCCCAACGGGCGGAAGCTGCGGTGGGGTCGACAGCTCGACGTCCGTCCCATCAAGGCGTTCGGCGACGGCTCAGAGATCACCGAACAGGCTGTGGCCTCCTACGTCGCCAAGTACGCCACCAAAGCCGCCGAGAACACCGGCACCGTCGACCGGCGCATCGGTAACCGCGAAGCAGTCATTCTCCTCGGCCTGCCCGACCACCCACGCCGCCTGATCGAAGCGTGCTTCGACCTCGATGCGGCCTACCCGGACCGTCGGCTGATTGCGTGGGCGCACATGCTCGGCTTCCGCGGCCATTTCAGTTCCAAGTCCCGTCGCTACTCCACCACCCTCGGCGTGCTCCGGCAGATCCGAGCCGACTACCGCGCCGCCCAGGAGCGCGAGGCTCTCGGCCTCGACGGCTACGAACCCGACAGCGTGCTCGTCCTCGCCTCCTGGCAATACGCCGGCCACGGGCACACCTCCGGCGAGTCCGCCCTCGCCGCCTCCATCGCCCGCGACCTCCAACTGAACCGTGAAACCGCCCGCGAAGCCTTGGAAGGAGAACCAGTGTGAAGGACGAGCTGATGACCGTTCCGGAGATCCTTGCTGAGCTCAAGGGCATCTCACGGCGGACCTTCTACCGGTGGCGCGAGTTGGGCCAGGCTCCGCGGGCCTTCAAGTTGCCCAACGGCGAACTGCGGGTGTGGCGGAGCGACTTCACGGCATGGCTGAACAGTCGGGAAAGGGCTGCGGCATGAAGTCGCTCGATGTGAAGGTCTGGGGCGTACGGAAGAGGAAGACCAAAAAGCCCTCCTATGACGTCAGGTGGGTTGTTGCCGGGAACGTGTTCCCCGAGCAGTTCCGCACCAAGGGCCTTGCCGACAACTTCCGTTCCAAGCTGCTCCGCGCCATGCGCGATGGCGAGGAATTCGACACGGTGACCGGGCTTCCCGACTCGATGGTCGAAAAGACACCCTCAATGACGTGGTACGCCTTCGCCTTGAAGTACCTCGCCATGAAGTGGCCGCACGCCGCGCCGAACACGCGCGACGGGATCAACGAGTCGCTAACCGCGGTCACCGTGACTCTCCTCGGCGACCGTCCGGGACGACCGGCCGACGAACTGCTGAGAAAGGCTCTTCGGAACTGGGCCTTCGTCCTGCCCGGTCCTGACGACTGCGAGTTGCCGACAGAGATCGCGAACACGCTGGACTGGGTCTCAAAGGCTTCGCGCCCGCTCTCAGACCTCGGTGACGCAGCGATCGCCAGGGGCGTACTGGACTCGCTGAAGCTGAAGCTCGACGGGACGGCGGCAGCCGCGGAAACCGTACGACGCAAGCGGCGGACCCTGGTCAACGCCATGCACTACGCGGTGGATCTCGGCGAGTTCAAAGAGAACCCGATCACCTCTGTTCGCTGGAAGAAGCCGAAGGTTGTCAAGGAAGTCGACCCCCGAGTGGTCGCCAATCCCGAACAGGCTCGCGCCCTGCTGGCCGCAGTGTCGTACGTTGGCGGCTATGGCAGGGCGCGGGGGCGTCGACTGGTTGGCCTCTTTGCCTGCATGTACTACGGCGCCTTCCGGCCGGCCGAAGCTGTTGGACTCAAAGCGGCGGACCTGAAGCTGCCGGAAAGTGGCTGGGGAACGGCGCTGCTGAACAGCACTCGGCCCAGCGTCGGCAAGCGGTGGACTGACTCCGGCGAGACGCACGACGACCGCGGACTCAAGAACCGGCCCGTGGAAGAGGTGCGGCCCGTGCCGATTCCGCCCCACCTCGTTGCGATCCTGCGGGAGCACATCGACACCTTCGGCGTGGCCGACGACGGGCGTTTGTTCACCAACGAGCGCGGGGGAGTGGTCGGCTCGTCGACGTACTACCGCGTCTGGCAGGAGGCTCGCGCGCTGGCACTCCCACCGGCCGTTTTGGTCTCCCCGCTCGCCGCCCGCCCGTACGACCTCCGTCATTCGGCTCTGTCGACCTGGCTCAACTCCGGAGTTGACGCGACCGAGGTTGCGGAGCGCGCAGGCAACAGCGTCGAGGTGCTGCTGAGTCGCTACGCGAAGTGCATCGACGGTCGGCAGGAGATCGCCAACCGCAAGATCGAAGAGCTGCTGCGCGAGTACGAGTGATCCCGCACGCGTCGCGCTAGGCTTCAGGCCCCTGGACTCGTCCGGGGGCCTTTGCCGTTGCCGGGGCTGACCAGGGGCGATGCCTCAAGATCGTGTCCACAAATAGTCCACGGACCCCGACATGCGGCCGCTCAGGGTGGCATACGGCTGCATATACGCGAAGACCCCGCACTCAGCGAACGCGCTGATGGCGGGGTCTTTAGGCACCTCATAAGGGGTGCCCCCGGCAGGATTCGAACCTGCGCACACGGCTCCGGAGGCCGTTGCTCTATCCCCTGAGCTACGGGGGCGTGTCGGGCGCCTTGCTTGGCGGCGACGGGTAGAACACTACCAGCTCCGGTGGGGTGTTCATGAACGGGTTTCCGTGGGGGCGGGGTCGCCCGCGGGGGGTGGAAGTGGGGAAAACCCGGACGCGGTGGTCGGTCCCGACCTACTCTCAAGTTGTGCCAGGCGCGTCGGGTCGGGTGCTTGTTGTGGACGACAACAAGGTCATCCGGCAGCTGATCAGGGTCAACCTTGAGCTGGAGGGCTTCGAGGTCGTGACCGCGGCCGATGGTGCCGAGTGTCTGGATGTCGTTCATCAGGTGCGGCCCGATGTGGTCACCCTCGATGTCGTCATGCCGCGGCTGGACGGGCTGCGCACCGCCGCGCGCCTGCGTGCCGACTCCCGTACGCGTGATCTGCCCCTCGCCATCGTCAGCGCCTGTACGCAGTACGAGGTGGACGGCGGCCTCGAAGTCGGCGTCGACGCCTTCCTCGCCAAGCCCTTCCAGCCCGCCGAACTCGTCTCCGTCGTGAGGAAGTTGATCGAGCGGAAGCGGGGCGGGAAGGGGCGGGCGGCCGGGGAGGCGGAAGCGGAGGGCGACAGGTCGGTGCTCGGGGACGTTTGCAGCGTCGGGGAAGGCGAGCGGGCCGGCGGCTGAGTGAAGGTCGGGGATCGTCGTCGCGGCGGTCGGCTTTCGGCTTGGCGCCCCTGCTCGTCCACATCCCGGGACTTCACCGAAACCGGTTCGCCTACCCACCCCCCTCCTCCCATACGCTGGTCCCGTGACCCCCGTCGAGCTCTCCCGTACCGTGCTGCGCGCGGTGCGTCGTGCTGTCGACGACGGGGAGCTGAGCGTGGCCGTGCCCGAGCGGGCTGTGGTGACCGCGCCCGGGCCCGGCGGGTGCGGCGACTACGCCACCAACATCGCCCTCCAGCTTGCCCGCCCGGCAGGGCAGCCGCCCCGGCGCGTCGCCGAGATCCTGCGGCCGCATCTCGTCGGCGCGGACGGCGTCGCCGACGTCGTCGTCACCGGCCCCGGCTTCATCAACTTCAGCCTGCGTGGCACCGCCCCCGCCTCCCTCGTAGCGGAGATTCTGCGGCGCGGGCCTCGGTACGGATTCGTCGACGGTTCGAGTGGTTCGAGTGGTTCGAGCGGTTCGAGCGGGGGGGCCGTTCGGCTGCACTGTGCCCACGACGTCCGTGCCGTCGTCGTCATGGACGTCGTCGCCCGCTTGCTGCGATCCCAGGGCGCCCTCGTCCACACCAGCTGCGACGGTCCGGTTGAGCCGGAGTGGGAGGCCCTGCTCGGCGTGAGCGGCCCCAGCGGCGACAGCGGCCCTAGCGGCGACAGCATCGACAGCATCGACAGCGTCGACGCCTCCCGCGCAGGCGCGCCCGACGTCGTCGTCCGGCCCGCCCCCGCCCCCGCCGACCCCCTCCCGCTCGGCCGCGACGCCGCCCGCTGGGCGTTGCTCCACCCCGCCGCCCACGACCGGCCCCGCATCACCGACGAGCACCTCGTCCAGCGCGAGGGCAACCCCCTCTTCCGCATCCGTTACGCCTACGCCCGCACCCGCGCCGTCACCCGCAACGCCGCCGACCTGGGCTTCACCGCGAACCCCGGCCCCACCGACCCGGGCGCGGCACCCGAGGCCGCCGTCGCCGACGCCCTCGTCCGAACCCTCGCCGATCACCCCCGTGTCCTCGCCCAAGCCGCCGCGCAACACGCTCCCGACCGGCTCGCCCGGCATCTCGTCACCGTCGCCGATGGTGTGCTGGCGTTTCTGCCCGCTGTGCTGCCCCGTGGTGCGGAGAAACCCTCGGCCGCCCACCGTGCCCGGCTCGCGCTTGCCGAAGCCGCCGGGGCGGTGCTGGCCGGCGGCCTGTCCCTGCTCGGTATCGACGCACCCGAACACCTCTGAGGAAGCGCACAACAGTCATGAGCCGTTCCGCACACCCCGCCGGGCCCCGTCACGCCGATGTCCTCCCCGAGGGCCACTACTCGGCGCCGCCGGCCGATCTCAACGCCCTCGACCCGAAGGTGTGGGCCCAGACCGTCACCCGCACCCCGGACGGCGTCCTCAGTGTCGGGGGGATTCCCGTGACGCGGCTCGCCGAGGAGTTCGGCACCCCGGCGTATGTCATCGACGAGGCCGACTTCCGCGCCCGCGCGCGGGCCTGGCGCACCGCCTTCGGGACCGAGGCCGACGTCTTCTACGCGGGCAAGGCCTTCCTCTCGCGTGCCGTCGTGCGGTGGTTGCACGAGGAGGGGCTGAACCTGGACGTGTGCTCCGGGGGCGAGCTGGCCACCGCCCTGTCCGCCGGTATGCCGGCCGACCGCATCGCCTTCCACGGCAACAACAAGTCCCCGGACGAGATCCACCGGGCGATCACCGCGGGCGTCGGGCGTATCGTGCTCGACTCCTTCCAGGAGATCGTCCGTGTCGCGCACATCGCGCGGTCGCTGGACAAGGTGCAGCGGGTCCAGATCCGTATCACCGTCGGCGTCGAGGCCCACACCCACGAGTTCATCGCGACCGCCCACGAGGACCAGAAGTTCGGCATTCCGCTCGCGGGCGGGCAGGCCGCGGAGGCGGTGCGGCGGGCGCTGCAGCTCGACGGGATCGAGCTCATCGGGATCCACTCCCACATCGGGTCGCAGATCTTCGACATGTCCGGGTTCGAGGTCGCCGCCCACCGCGTCGTCGGGCTGCTCAAGGACATTCGCGACGAGCACGGTGTCGAGCTTCCCGAGATCGACCTCGGGGGCGGCCTCGGCATCGCCTACACCAGCGACGACGACCCCCGCGAGCCGCACGAGATCGCCAAGGCGCTCACCGAGATCGTCACCCGTGAGTGCGAGGCCGCCAAGCTGCGCACGCCGCGCATCTCCGTCGAGCCCGGGCGCGCCATCGTCGGCCCGACCGCCTTCACGCTCTACGAGGTCGGCACCATCAAGCCCCTCGACGGGCTGCGTACGTACGTCTCCGTCGACGGCGGCATGTCGGACAACATCCGTACGGCGCTCTACGACGCCGAGTACAGCGTCTCCCTGGTGTCCCGGACCTCCGACGCCGAGCCGATGCTCGCGCGTGTCGTCGGCAAGCACTGCGAGAGCGGGGACATCGTGGTGCGGGACGCGTTCCTGCCGGCCGACCTGGCGCCGGGCGACCTGATCGCCGTACCGGCCACGGGGGCGTACTGCCGTTCCATGGCCAGCAACTACAACCATGTGCTGCGCCCGCCGGTCGTCGCCGTGAACGAGGGTGAGGCGCGGGTGATCGTCCGCCGTGAGACGGAGGAGGATCTCCTGCGTCTCGATGTCGGATGAGGGGGGCGGGGGAGCCCCGGCCGGGCGGGCGCAAGATCTCCTGTCTGCGGCCGCCGGAATAATGAAATAGTCGTCTCACGATCCGGACCAGGGATAGAAACTCCGGTCCGGTGAGTGAGACTGGTCCAACCGTAGAACAACCGTCGACGGTGAGAAGGAAACGAGGTCGGATGATGCGTACGCGTCCGCTGAAGGTGGCGCTGCTGGGCTGTGGAGTGGTCGGCTCAGAGGTGGCGCGCATCATGACGACGCACGCCGACGACCTCGCCGCCCGGATCGGCGCCCCGGTGGAGCTCGCGGGAGTGGCCGTGCGGCGCCCCTCCAAGGTGCGCGAAGGCATCGACCCGAACCTCGTCACCACCGACGCCACCGCCCTGGTGAAACGGGGCGACATCGACGTAGTGGTCGAGGTCATCGGCGGGATCGAGCCCGCGCGCAGCCTCATCACCACCGCCTTCGAGCACGGCGCCTCCGTGGTCTCGGCGAACAAGGCGCTCCTCGCCCAGGACGGCGCCGCCCTGCACGCCGCCGCCGGGGAGCACGGCAAGGACCTGTACTACGAGGCCGCCGTCGCCGGTGCCATCCCGCTGATCCGGCCGCTGCGCGAGTCCCTCGCCGGCGACAAGATCAACCGGGTGATGGGCATCGTCAACGGCACCACCAACTTCATCCTCGACAAGATGGACTCCACGGGCGCGGGCTACCAGGAGGCCCTCGACGAGGCCACCGCCCTGGGGTACGCCGAGGCCGACCCGACCGCCGACGTCGAGGGCTTCGACGCCGCCGCCAAGGCCGCCATCCTCGCCGGCATCGCCTTCCACACGCGCGTGCGCCTCGACGACGTCTACCGCGAGGGCATGACCGAGGTGACGGCCGCCGACTTCGCCTCCGCGAAGGAGATGGGCTGCACCATCAAGCTGCTCGCCATCTGTGAGCGGGCCGAGGACGGCGGCTCGGTCACCGCGCGCGTGCACCCCGCGATGATCCCGCTCAGCCACCCGCTGGCCTCCGTGCGCGGCGCGTACAACGCCGTCTTCGTCGAGTCCGACGCGGCCGGCCAGCTCATGTTCTACGGCCCCGGCGCCGGCGGTTCGCCCACCGCCTCCGCCGTCCTCGGCGACCTCGTCGCCGTCTGCCGCAACCGCCTCGCCGGTGCCACCGGACCCGGCGAGTCCGCGTACGCGGCCCTGCCCGTATCCCCCATGGGCGACGTCGTCACGCGCTATCACATCAGCCTCGACGTCGCCGACAAACCGGGTGTTCTCGCCCAGGTCGCGACCGTCTTCGCCGAGCACGGTGTCTCGATCGATACGGTTCGCCAGCAGGGCAAGGACGGCGAGGCCTCCCTCGTCGTCGTGACCCACCGTGCGTCCGACGCCGCCCTGAGCGGGACCGTCGAGGCGTTGCGCAAGCTCGACACCGTGCGCGGTGTCGCCAGCATCATGCGGGTTGAAGGAGAGTAACCAGCAATGACCCACCAGTGGCGCGGAATCATCGAGGAGTACCGGGACCGGCTTCCGGTATCCGACACCACGCCGGTCGTGACGCTCCGCGAGGGCGGCACGCCCCTCGTGCCCGCGCAGGTGCTCTCCGAGCGCACGGGCTGCGAGGTCCACCTGAAGGTGGAGGGCGCGAACCCGACGGGGTCCTTCAAGGACCGCGGCATGACCATGGCCATCACGCGGGCCAAGGAGGAGGGCGCGAAGGCGGTCATCTGCGCCTCCACCGGCAACACCTCGGCCTCGGCCGCCGCGTACGCGGTGCGCGCGGGAATGGTTTCGGCCGTTCTCGTGCCGCAGGGGAAGATCGCGCTGGGCAAGATGGGCCAGGCCCTCGTGCACGGCGCGAAGATCCTCCAGGTCGACGGCAACTTCGACGACTGCCTCACGCTGGCCCGCGCGCTGAGCGACAACTACCCCGTGGCGCTGGTCAATTCGGTCAATCCGGTGCGTATCGAGGGTCAGAAGACGGCCGCGTTCGAGATCGTGGACATGCTCGGGGACGCCCCCGACATCCACGTCCTGCCGGTGGGCAACGCGGGCAACATCACCGCGTACTGGAAGGGCTACAGGGAGTACGCCGCCGACGGTGTCTCGAAGCGGACCCCCCGCATGTGGGGTTTCCAGGCCTCCGGCAGTGCCCCGATCGTGCGCGGCGAGGTTGTCAAGGACCCGTCGACCATCGCCACCGCCATCCGTATCGGCAACCCCGCCTCCTGGCAGTACGCGCTGGCGGCCCGGGACGAGTCCGGCGGCCTCATCGACGAGGTGACGGACCGTGAGATCCTGCGCGCCTACCGGCTGTTGGCCTCGCAGGAGGGCGTCTTCGTGGAGCCTGCGTCGGCCGCGTCCGTCGCGGGCCTGCTCAAGGCCGCCGAGCAGGGCAAGGTCGACCCGGGCCAGCGCATCGTGTGCACCGTCACCGGCAACGGTCTGAAGGACCCCGACTGGGCCGTCGCGGGCGCCCCGCAGCCCGTCACCGTCCCGGTCGACGCGGCGACGGCGGCCGAGCGACTCGGGCTGGCCTGACCACAGCGCCACCAGCAGCCGTACAAACGGCGGCACCAGCAGCCGTAAACAAACGGCGGCACAGGCAGCCGTACAAACGCCAGCGCACAGGCAGCCGTAGAAACGGCGGCACAGGCGCTGTACAAACGGCGGCATAGGGGGTGCACAGGGGGCTTGCGACACGCATCGTGCGCCTCCTGTGCGCCCTATGTCGCCACAGAACCTTCCTTCGATAGGCTGTACTGAACCCGCCCGCCGCATATGCCTTCGCATCCGGTGGGGCGCCGCGCCGTCTCCACGGCCCGAGGGTCTCCACGTACGTATCGAATGTCTTCGACCATCACGCAGCTCAAGGAGAGTCATCGAGAGATGGCCGGTCCCGCCTTCCGCGCCGCCGCCGTACGGGTGCGCGTCCCCGCCACCAGCGCCAACCTCGGCCCGGGCTTCGACTCCCTCGGCCTGTCGCTGGGGCTCTACGACGACGTCGTCGTCCGGGTGGCCGACTCCGGGCTGCACATCGACATCGCGGGCGAGGGCAGCGAGACCCTCCCGCGGGACGAGAAGCACCTCCTCGTCCGTTCCCTGCGCACCGCCTTCGACCTGCTGGGCGGCCAGCCGCGCGGGCTGGAGATCGTCTGCGCCAACCGCATCCCGCACGGCCGCGGCCTCGGCTCCTCCTCGGCCGCCATCTGCGCGGGCATCGTCGCCGCGCGTGCCGTGACCATAGGCGGCGAGTCCAAGCTCGACGACGCCGCCCTGCTGGAACTGGCCACCGAGATCGAGGGCCACCCCGACAACGTCGCCCCGTGCCTGCTCGGCGGTTTCACGATCGCCTGGATGGAGGCCGGCGCCGCCCGGGCGATCAGGCTGGAGCCCGCGGATTCCATCGTTCCAGTGGTTTTCGTGCCCGGAAAGCCGCTCCTCACCGAGACCGCGCGCGGACTGCTCCCGCGTACCGTGCCGCACGTCGACGCCGCCGCCAACGCGGGCCGTGCCGCACTGCTCGTCGAGGCCCTCACCCGCAACCCCGAGCTGCTGCTGCCCGCCACCGAGGACCGGCTGCACCAGGAGTACCGCGCCCCGGCCATGCCGGAGAGCGCCGCACTGGTGGAGCGGCTGCGGGCCGACGGAGTCCCGGCGGTCATCTCGGGCGCGGGACCCACCGTGCTGGCGCTGGTCGACGAGGGCAGCGCCGACAAGACCGCCCATCTGGCAGGCGAGGGCTGGGCCGCCAACCGGCTCCGGCTCGACGCCCGGGGAGCGAGCGTGCTGCCGCTTGCGCCCTGACACACGGTTGCCGGATTACGAGAGGGGGAATGTTTGTTGGATCCGGTAGTGTTAATCTCAAGTCTGCACCCGACCCCACCATGGCGAGGTGCTTCGTGTCCCCGTCCGGGACAGACATTCTTCCGGGAGCCTCCCAAGCCGCACTGTGTTCCGTACGACGTACGCGGGCAGTACCTCGTACGCGGGCACTGAGCGACTCGCCGGGCACGCTCCGGAACCGGTGTGACCAAGCCACGTGACACGGACATCCGATGTCACGGCTGTGGGAAGCGCCATCACCGATATTTCCTCCGCCGCTTTGGCGGACCACCGCCCCGGCACGGTCCACGACGAGGACCGAAGCCGGACAGCACAACCGGTCGCCGAGCCAGACAGGCCGACGTCCGCTCCAGGGAAGGACCCTTCGTGAGCGACACCACCGATCTGATGGGCGCACGTGTCGAGGAGACCGCTGCCGCGCCCGCCACGGACGCCTCCGCGCCTGCCACCGGTGCCGGCTCCCGGCGGCGCCGCGGTACCGGCCTCGAGGGCATGGTGCTGGCCGAGCTGCAGCAGGTCGCATCCGGCCTCGGCATCAGGGGCACCGCGCGTATGCGCAAGAGCCAGCTGATCGAGGTCATCAAGGAGGCGCAGGCCGGGGGAGGTGCCGCGGCCCCCACCAAGGGCGAGGCCGCCACCGAGACCAAGCCGAAGCGCCGGGCCACCTCCAAGGCCCGCACGGGCGAGGACGCCCCCGCCAAGAAGGCGGAGAAGGCCCCCGCCGAGAAGGCCGCGGCCCAGCAGCAGATCGAGATTCCCGGCCAGCCCGCCTCCGACGACGCCCCCGCCGAGCGCCGTCGCCGCCGCGCGACCGCCGAGGCCGGCGCCCCCGCGGCCGCCGCCCCGGAGACGGTCGCCGCCGAGGCCAAGAGCGAGCCGAAGGCCGAGACGCCCGCGCAGGGCGAGGCCAAGGGCGAAGCCGGTGAGGGTGGCGAGGGCCGCCGTCGTGACCGCCGCGAGCGCGGCCGGGACCGTGACCGCGGTGACCGCGGTGACCGTGGTGACCGTGGTGACCGCCGCAAGGGCGACGACCAGCAGGGCGGCCAGCGCGGCCAGCAGCAGAACCAGCAGCAGGGCGGCGGCCGTCAGGACCGTGGCCAGCAGCGGGCCGACGAGGACGGGGACGATTTCGAGGGCGGCCGCCGTGGCCGTCGGGGGCGCTACCGGGACCGCCGTGGCCGCCGTGGCCGCGACGACATCGCCAGCGAGCCGCAGATCGCCGAGGACGATGTCCTGATCCCGGTCGCGGGCATCCTCGACATCCTCGACAACTACGCCTTCATCCGTACGTCCGGCTACCTGCCGGGGCCGAACGACGTGTACGTCTCCCTCGCCCAGGTCCGCAAGAACGGCCTGCGCAAGGGCGACCACATCACCGGTGCCGTGCGCCAGCCGAAGGAAGGCGAGCGCCGCGAGAAGTTCAACGCGCTGGTCCGCCTCGACTCCGTCAACGGCATGGCGCCCGAACACGGCCGCGGCCGCCCGGAGTTCAACAAGCTCACCCCGCTCTACCCGCAGGACCGCCTCCGCCTGGAGACGGACCCGGGCGTGCTCACCACCCGCATCATCGACCTGGTGTCGCCGATCGGTAAGGGGCAGCGCGGTCTGATCGTGGCCCCGCCGAAGACCGGCAAGACCATGATCATGCAGGCGATCGCCAACGCGATCACGCACAACAACCCCGAGTGCCACCTGATGGTCGTCCTGGTCGACGAGCGTCCGGAAGAGGTCACCGACATGCAGCGGTCGGTCAAGGGCGAGGTCATCTCCTCGACCTTCGACCGCCCGGCCGAGGACCACACCACGGTCGCCGAGCTCGCCATCGAGCGCGCCAAGCGGCTGGTGGAGCTGGGCCACGACGTCGTCGTGCTGCTCGACTCGATCACGCGTCTGGGCCGCGCCTACAACCTGGCCGCCCCGGCCTCCGGCCGCATCCTGTCCGGTGGTGTCGACTCGACCGCCCTGTACCCGCCGAAGCGCTTCTTCGGTGCGGCCCGCAACATCGAGGACGGCGGCTCGCTGACCATCCTCGCCACCGCCCTGGTGGACACCGGGTCCCGCATGGACGAGGTGATCTTCGAGGAGTTCAAGGGCACCGGCAACATGGAGCTCAAGCTCGACCGGAAGCTCGCCGACAAGCGCATCTTCCCGGCGGTGGACGTCGACGCGTCCGGCACCCGCAAGGAAGAGATCCTGCTCGGCAACGAGGAGCTGGCGGTCGTCTGGAAGCTGCGCCGGGTGCTGCACGCGCTCGACCAGCAGCAGGCCATCGAGCTGCTCCTCGACAAGATGAAGCAGACGAAGTCGAACGTCGAGTTCCTGATGCAGATCCAGAAGACGACGCCGACTCCGGGCAACGGCGACTGACCGACCGCCGGACGACTCCTCAAAAGGCCGCTTCCCGTCACCGTGTGACGGGAAGCGGCCTTTCGGCGCAGAGAGAGGTGGGCGCAGTGCGCCCATCCAACTCATGCACCCCTGGGGGGACTTCCTTGCCCACGCCCACGTCCGGCAACGGCCGTCACAGACGCCGTATACGGATCGCCCTGCCCGTCGCCGCCGCCGGCGTCGCCGCGGCCGTCGCCGCCGCGCTGCTGACCTCGTCCGCGGGCGCCGCGTCCGCCGAGCCCAGCCCGCCGGCCCTGACGGGCGCCGCCTCTGCCTCGCTCGCCGAGCTGGAGGCGCGTATGACGAAGGCCGCCGCCTCCGACGACGCTCCCGGCGCCACGGCTGACAAGTCCTCGTACAGCAGCGGATCCGGCGTCGACGCGAAGATCATCGGCGGCAGCACCACCGGCATCACCAGCGCCCCGTGGATGGCCCAGCTCTGGTACTACGACGAGGTCAACGACTTCGGCTTCTTCTGCGGCGGCGCGGTCGTGGCGCCGACGAAGATCCTCACCGCGGCGCACTGCGTCAAGGGCTACGACTGGAGCGCCAACGGCGGTGTCGTCACCGGCACCGCGCAGCTCTACGACGGCGACCTGCACGGCGGCACCGCCAGCGCCGTCCACCGCCAGTGGACCCACCCGTCCTACAGCTCGCGGACCATCGACAACGACATCGCGGTGCTCACCCTGGCCAACCCGGTCAAGGCCACCCCGATCCGTATGACGACGTCGACCGCGACCACTCCGTACGCCGCCGGGACCCAGGCCAAGGTCTACGGCTGGGGCCGCACCACCTCCACCAACCAGAACGTCTCCACGACCCTGAAGACGGCCACGCTGCCGATCCAGTCCGACGCCACCTGCGCCGGCTACTACGGCGCCGACTTCGTCAAGGGCCACATGGTCTGCGCGGGCACCCCCGCCACCGGCACCGACGCCGGCACCACCACCGCCTGCAACGGCGACTCCGGTGGCCCGCTCGTCGTCAACAACCGCGTCGTGGGCGTCGTCTCCTGGGGCGTGCGGGACTGCGTGGCCAAGGGCGCGTACAGCGTGTTCAGCAAGGTGAAGACGTACGTCGGCACGGTCTACCCGCGCATCGACGACACCAACCTGAGCGGCGACCACCGGGCCGACCTGTGGGTGCGCAACGCCTCCACCAAGACCGGCTACGGGAAGGACTCCAAGGGCACCTCCTTCGGCGCCCGCCAGTCCTGGGGCAACTGGGGCGCCTTCAACCTCGTCCTGCAGAGCGACTTCAACCGCGACGGCTACCAGGACCTCATCGCCCGGCGCAGCTCCGACGGCGACGTGTTCTGGATGCACTGGGTGCCCGCCAGCGGCTCCTGGGCGACGACCAAGCTCCGCGACGGCTGGAAGAGCCGCACCCGCATCGTCGCGCCCGGTGACGTCACCGGCGACTACCTGCCCGACCTGCTGTGCGTGGACTCCGCCGGCCGGCTGTGGATCTACAAGGGCACCGGCACCGGCTCCTTCTCCGGCCGCGTACAGGTCGGCACCGGCACGGGCTGGAACCAGTACGACTTCGTGGTCGGGCACGGCGACTTCAACGGCGACGGAAAGACGGACCTGATCGCACGCAACCGCAGCAACGGCTCCGTCTACCTGTACAAGGGCAAGGGCTCCGCCTCGTCCCCGTTCTCCCCGCGGGTCAAGGTGCGTACGTGGAGCAGGACCACGTACAACAAGCTCGCCGCGGTCGGCGACGTCACTGGCGACGGCAAGGCCGACCTCCTGGCCCGTACGCCCGGCGGCACGCTCTACCTGTACAAGGGCACCGGCAAGGCCACCAGCGAGATCTTCGCCACAAGGATCTCCGTCGGAACCGGCTACCAGCAGTACGACATCTGGGCCTGAATCCCCAGGTGAACGCGGTACTCACCAGCTCGGCAACTACGCTCTGTGCCCACCGTCCCCGGCGGTGGGCACAGAGCGTTGTGCAACCCTGTCCCCGGTTTCCCCGTCTGACCAGATGGAGTGACCATGGGCGATACGACATGAATTGCCACGCCTGGCCCTGAAAGCAGGGGGTAACCGACCGGGACGAGAACCGAGGAGCACATGACCGCCGAGAGCACGCCGGAGCCCGGCATACCGGACGAGGACGGCACCAACGGCCCGCGCCACCGCGCCAAGGGCCGCCGCCGCAAGCCCCGAGCCAAGCGCAAGGGCCTGCTGGTCATGGCCTGGACCGCCGCCGGGATCGTCGTCCTGGGCGGCACCGGAGCCGGTTACCTGTACTTCAAGCTCAACGGCAACATCAACAGCGTCGACATCAACCAGGCCCTCGGCACCGAACGGCCCGACAAGGTCGACAACGGCTCGGAGAACATCCTCGTCCTCGGCTCCGACACCCGCTCCGGCTCCAACCGGAAGCTCGGCGGCGGCACCGACGACGGCAGCGCCCGCTCGGACACCGCGATGGTCGTGCACCTCTACGAGGGCCGCAAGAAGGCCAGCGTGGTCTCCATCCCGCGCGACACCCTCATCGACCGCCCGGAGTGCACCGACACCGACGGCAAGACCCACGCCGCCGCCTCCGGCGTGATGTTCAACTCGGCGTACACCACCGGCGGCGCCGCCTGCGCGGTCAAGACCGTCGAGTCGCTCACCGGCATCCGCATGGACCACTACCTGGAGGTCGACTTCAGCGGATTCCAGAAGCTCGTCGACGAACTCGGCGGCGTCGAGGTCACCACCACCGAGGACATCAGCGACCCCGACAGCCATCTGAACCTCAAGGCCGGCACCCACCGGTTGAACGGCGAGCAGGCCCTCGGCCTGGTCCGCACCCGGCACGGCGTCGGCGACGGCTCCGACCTCGGTCGGATCCAGCTCCAGCAGGCCTTCATGAAGGCGCTGATCAACCAGGTCAAGGACGTCGACCTGTTCGGCAACCCCAAGAAGCTCTTCGACCTCGCCGACGCCGCCACCAACGCCCTCACGACCGACTCCGACCTCGACTCGGTGCAGTCCCTGATGTCGTTCGCGAACGGGCTCAAGGGCATCGACGCCAAGAACATGAAGATGATCACGATGCCGGTCCGGTACGACCCCGCCAACCCCAACCGCGTCATCGTCGCCGAGCAGCAGGCCGAGCAGGTCTGGACGGCCCTGAAGAACGACGAGGCGATCCCGAAGTCGGCCACGAAGGGCACGGCGACGGGCGAGGCCAAGGACGTCGTCAGCGCCGGCTAGGGCCTGTCCGGCGGATCATGCCGCAGACGCGGGGCCTGGCACGCCCATCTGCCGCGTTGTCGTCGGTTGCCGACGCTCCGCGTCGACGCCCTCCTCCGCCTTGCAGCTGCACGCACCAGGCCCCGCTCACCGGCATCGATGAGTCACCGCCGCTTTCCTGCGACCTGATCCGCCGGACAGGCCCTAGAGGCGCCGGGAATACCTCACGGGCACCCCTCGTTTTGGGGGATGGCCCCAGTCCTGGCAGACTGGTACGTCGGCTCCGGTTCACGCCCCCGCATCCCGCGGCGGCGACCCGGCGCCCTCCCGAAACTAGGAGACACCTTGAAGCGCGACATCCACCCCGAGTACGTCGAGACGCAGGTCAGCTGCACCTGTGGCGCGTCGTTCACCACCCGTAGCACGATCTCGTCCGGCGCCATCCGCGCCGAGGTCTGCTCCGAGTGCCACCCGTTCTACACGGGCAAGCAGAAGATCCTCGACACCGGTGGCCGCGTGGCCCGCTTCGAGGCCCGCTTCGGCAAGGCTGCTGCCGGCTCCAAGTAGCGAGCCCCATTCCGCCGGTCCACGGCCGCGCCCCCACCAGGGCGCGCCGGGACCGGCGTTTTTGGTCGCCGCCCACTTCACCGCCGTACGAAAGCAGGAGCCCAAGATGTTCGAGGCCGTCGAGGAACTCGTCGCCGAGCACGCCGACCTGGAGAAGAAGCTCGCCGATCCGTCGGTCTTCGCCGACCAGGCGAACGCGCGCAAGCTGAACAAGCGCTACGCCGAGCTCACCCCGATCGTCGCCACGTACCGCTCCTGGAAGCAGACGGGCGACGACATGGAGACCGCGCGCGAGCTGGCCGCCGACGACCCGGACTTCGCCGCCGAGGTCAAGGAGCTGGACAAGCAGCGCGAGGAGCTGACCGAGAAGCTGCGGCTGCTGCTGGTCCCGCGCGACCCCAGCGACGACAAGGACGTCATCCTGGAGATCAAGGCGGGCGCCGGCGGCGACGAGTCCGCGCTGTTCGCCGGTGACCTGCTGCGCATGTACCTGCGCTACGCCGAGCGGGTCGGCTGGAAGACCGAGATCATCGACGCCACCGAGTCCGAGCTGGGCGGCTACAAGGACGTCCAGGTCGCCGTGAAGACGAAGGGCGGCCAGGGCGCCACCGAGCCCGGCCAGGGCGTGTGGGCCCGCCTGAAGTACGAGGGCGGCGTGCACCGCGTGCAGCGCGTGCCGGCCACCGAGTCCCAGGGCCGCATCCACACCTCCGCGGCCGGTGTCCTCGTCACCCCCGAAGCGGAGGAGGTCGACGTGGAGATCAACCCCAACGACCTCCGCATCGACGTGTACCGCTCCTCCGGCCCCGGCGGGCAGTCCGTCAACACGACGGACTCCGCCGTGCGCATCACCCACATCCCCACCGGAGTGGTCGCTTCCTGCCAGAACGAGAAGAGCCAGCTGCAGAACAAGGAGCAGGCCTTGCGTATCCTGCGCTCCAGGCTGCTCGCAGCGGCACAGGAGGAGGCGGAGCGGGAGGCCGCCGACGCCCGCCGCAGCCAGGTCCGCACCGTCGACCGCTCCGAGAAGATCCGTACGTACAACTTCCCGGAGAACCGCATCTCGGACCACCGCGTCGGATTCAAGGCGTACAACCTGGACCAGGTCCTGGACGGCGACCTCGACGCGGTGATCCAGGCCTGCGTCGACGCGGACTCGGCCGCCAAGCTCGCAGCCGCGTAAGGCACGGAGACTCTTGAGTACCGGAGGACGAGCGTGAACCTGCTGCTCGCGGAGGTGGCACAGGCCACCCAGCGGCTGGCCGACGCCGGCGTGCCCTCGCCGCGCAACGACGCGGAGGAGCTCGCCGCGTTCGTGCACGGCGTGAAGCGGGGCGAGCTGCACTCCGTGAAGGATGCGGACTTCGACGCCCGCTACTGGGAGGTCGTCGCGCGCCGTGAGCAGCGCGAGCCGCTCCAGCACATCACCGGGCGCGCCTTCTTCCGGTACCTGGAGCTCCAGGTCGGGCCGGGCGTCTTCGTGCCCCGGCCCGAGACGGAGTCCGTGGTGGGCTGGGCGATAGACGCCGTACGCGCCATGGACGTCGTCGAGCCCTGCATCGTCGACCTGTGCACCGGCTCCGGTGCCATCGCGCTCGCCCTCGCCCAGGAGGTCCCGCGCTCCCGGGTGCACGCCGTGGAGCTGTCCGAGGACGCGCTCCAGTGGACCCGCAAGAACATGGAGGGGTCCAGGGTCGACCTGCGTCAGGGCAACGCCCTGGACGCCTTCCCCGACCTCGACGGCCAGGTCGACCTGGTCGTCTCCAACCCGCCGTACATCCCGCTGACCGAATGGGAGTACGTCGCTCCCGAGGCGCGGGACTACGATCCCGAACTCGCCCTGTTCTCCGGCGAGGACGGCCTGGACCTGATCCGCGGCCTGGAGCGCACCGCACACCGGCTGCTGCGCCCCGGCGGGGTCGTCGTCATCGAGCACGCCGACACCCAGGGCGGCCAGGTGCCGTGGATCTTCACCGAGGAGCGGGGCTGGGCCGACGCGGCCGACCACCCCGACCTCAACAACCGCCCCCGCTTCGCCACGGCCCGCAAGGCACTGCCGTGAGCACCGCCAAGACCTTTCAGATGTACGTGTACGAGGAGGCCCGCTAGACATGGCTCGGCGATACGACACCAACGACGCGACCGACCGCACGACCGGTCTGCGCGAGGCCGCGTCCGCCGTCCGCCGTGGCGAGCTCGTGGTGCTGCCGACGGACACGGTCTACGGCATCGGCGCCGACGCGTTCACCAAGGAGGCCGTCGGCGACCTGCTGGAGGCCAAGGGCCGGGGCCGCAACATGCCCACGCCCGTCCTCATCGGCTCCCCGAACACGCTGCACGGTCTGGTCACCGACTTCTCGGAGCTGGCCTGGGAGCTGGTCGACGCGTTCTGGCCGGGTGCGCTGACCCTCGTCGCCAAGCACCAGCCGTCCCTGCAGTGGGACCTGGGCGACACCCGGGGCACGGTCGCGGTGCGCATGCCGCTGCACCCGGTGGCGCTGGAGCTGCTGACCGAGGTCGGCCCGATGGCGGTCTCCTCGGCCAACCTGACCGGCCACCCGGCGCCGGAGGACTGCGACGCGGCCCAGGGCATGCTCGGCGACTCCGTCTCCGTGTACCTGGACGGCGGCCCCACGCCCGGCAACGTGCCGTCGTCGATCGTCGACGTGACGCGAGAGGTCCCGCTGCTGCTGCGCGAGGGCGCGATCTCGGCGGACGAGCTCCGCAAGGTCGTACCCGACCTCGAGGTGGCGAATTGACAGCCCCTGACGCGGGGCGTGGCATAGGCAACGGGGAAGAGACGACCACCTTCGGGTTCCCGAGGGACACCTTCCGCATCCTCCACGTCAGCACCGGCAACGTGTGCCGCTCGCCGATCACCGAGCGGCTGACGCGGCATTTCGTGATGCAGCGGCTCGGCATCCTGGGCGGCGCGCTGATCGTGGAGAGCGCGGGCACCTGGGGCCACGAGGGCGCGCCCATGGAGGCCAACGCGGAGACGGTCCTCGCCGACTTCGGCGCCGACGCCTCCGGTTTCGTCGGCCGGGAGCTCCTCGACGAGCACGTGATCCGCGCCGACCTGGTCCTGACCGCGACCCGCGACCACCGCGCCCAGGTCGTCTCGATGGGTCACTCGGCGGGCCTGCGCACCTTCACCCTGAAGGAGTTCACCCGCCTGGTGAACGCCATCGACCCGGCCACCCTGCCCCCGCTGGAGGACGGCGTGGTCGAACGCGCCCGCGCCCTGGTGCGCGCCGCGGCGGCGCTGCGCGGGTGGCTCCTGGCCCCGACGGCCGAGGCGGACGAGGTCTACGACCCGTACGGGGCACCCCTGCCGTTCTTCCGCTCCATCGGCGACGAGATACACCAGGCCCTGGACCCCGTCGTCACGGCACTCACCGGCGTACCTGCGCGAGCCTGACGCGGGCCGCGGCGCCATGGACCCGGTCGTCACGGCGCTCACAGGTGTCCCCGCAAGGACCTGACAACCGAGCGCCCCAGGGCTCCCGGGCCTACATTGGACGTACGCCACCGCCAACGGCCGGAGTCCACCATGTCGGTCAGCCCTGCTCTTGAGGTCGAAGCCGAGGTCCTGCGCCGGCAGGATCCCCAGCTCGCGGAGATCCTGCTCGGGGAACGGCAGCGGCAGGCGACGACGCTTCAGCTGATCGCCGCCGAGAACTTCACCTCCCCGGCCGTCCTGGCCGCCCTCGGCTCGCCGCTGGCCAACAAGTACGCCGAGGGCTACCCCGGCGCCCGGCACCACGGCGGCTGCGAGATCGTCGACGTCGCCGAACGCATCGCCGTGGACCGGGCGAAGGCCCTGTTCGGCGCCGAACACGCCAACGTACAGGCGCACTCGGGCTCGTCGGCCGTGCTCGCGGCCTACGCCGCCCTGCTGCGCCCCGGCGACACCGTCCTGGCGCTCGGCCTGCCCTACGGCGGTCATCTCACGCACGGCTCGCCCGCCAACTTCTCCGGCCGCTGGTTCGACTTCGTCCCCTACGGCGTGGACGCGGAGACCGGCCTGATCGACCACGACCAGGTGCGCACCCTGGCCCGCGGCCACCGTCCCAAGGCCATCGTGTGCGGCTCCATCGCCTACCCCCGCCACCTCGACTACGCCTTCTTCCGCGAGGTCGCCGACGAGGTGGGCGCCTATCTCGTCGCGGACGCCGCGCACCCCATCGGTCTGGTCGCCGGGGGAGCGGCGCCCAGTCCGGTGCCGTACGCCGACATCGTCTGCGCCACCACGCACAAGGTGCTGCGCGGGCCGCGCGGCGGGATGATCCTGTGCGGCGGCGAGCTGGCCGAGCGGGTGGACCGGGCGGTCTTCCCCTTCACCCAGGGCGGGGCACAGATGCACACCATCGCCGCCAAGGCGGTCGCGTTCGGCGAGGCGGCAACACCGGCGTTCACCGCGTACGCCCATCAGGTGGTCGCCAATGCGAGGGTTCTCGCGGCCGGTCTCGCCGCCGAGGGGCTGGTGGTGACGACGGGCGGCACGGACACGCATCTGATCACCGCCGACCCGGCGCCGCTCGGCGTCGACGGCCGCGCCGCCCGTGGCCGGCTGGCCGCCGCCGGGATCGTCCTGGACTGCTGCCCGCTGCCGCACGGCGACGGCAGGGGGCTGCGCCTGGGCACGGCGGCGCTGACCACGCAGGGCATGGGGGAGGAGGAGATGGCCCGGATCGCCGCCCTGACGGCGGGCGTGCTCCGGGGCGAGACCGAGACCCAGAAGGCACGTGAAGAAGTGCGGGAGCTGGCCGGGGGATTTCCGCCGTATCCGGGCTGAGCGGGGGTACACGCACCTGCATGCACAGGTACACGTGCAACCATCGTCGCTACCCGGAAGTCCCCAACCATATGCGCTCCTCGCTAGGGTGTGGGGCTGAGATGGCCAGCGAGACCTGTGGGGAAGCCCGTGCGTGAATACCTGCTGACGCTCTGCATCACGGCCGCGGTGACGTATCTGCTGACAGGGCCGGTACGCAAGTTCGCGATCGTGGCCGGAGCGATGCCGGAGATCCGGGCGCGGGACGTGCACCGCGAACCGACTCCGCGCCTCGGCGGCATCGCGATGTTCTTCGGTCTGTGCGCGGGCCTGCTGGTCGCCGACCATCTGACGAACCTCAGCACCGTCTTCGACAACTCCAACGAGCCGCGGGCGCTGCTCTCGGGGGCCGCGCTGATCTGGCTGATCGGTGTGCTGGACGACAAGTTCGAGATCGACGCCCTGATCAAGCTGGGCGGCCAGATGATCGCCGCCGGCGTCATGGTCATGCAGGGCCTGACGATCCTGTGGCTGCCCATCCCCGGCGTCGGCAACGTCGCGCTGACCCAGTGGCAGGGCACCCTGCTCACCGTCGCGCTGGTCGTCATCACCATCAACGCGGTGAACTTCGTCGACGGCCTCGACGGCCTCGCCGCCGGCATGGTGTGCATCGCGTCGGCCGCGTTCTTCCTCTACGCCTACCGCGTCTGGGTCTCCTACGGCATCGAGTCCGCCGCCCCGGCCACCCTGTTCGCGGCGATCCTCATGGGCATGTGCCTGGGCTTCCTGCCGCACAACATGCACCCCGCGCGGATCTTCATGGGCGACTCGGGCTCGATGCTCATCGGCCTGGTGCTCGCCGCCGGCGCCATCTCCATCACCGGGCAGGTCGACCCGGACGCGCTGAAGCTGTTCGCCGGATCCGAGCAGGCGGCGGTGCACCAGACGGTCCCCGTCTACATCCCGCTGCTGCTGCCGCTGACCATCATCGCGATCCCGGCCGCGGACCTGGTGCTGGCGATCGTGCGGCGCACCTGGCGCGGTCAGTCGCCGTTCGCGGCGGACCGCGGCCACCTGCACCACCGTCTGCTGGAGATCGGCCACAGCCACAGCCGCGCGGTCCTGATCATGTACTTCTGGTCGGCGCTGATCGCCTTCGGCGCCCTGGCCTACTCGGTGAACTCGGCGTCCATGTGGATCGTGCTGGGCGTGGTGGTACTGAGCGCGATCGGCCTCGTCCTGCTCCTGCTGCCCCGCTTCACGCCGCGCGCCCCGATGTGGGCCCAGCGGGTCGTGCCGCCGCGCTACCGGCGCCGGGTCCCCGTGGCGGAGCCGGCCGCGGCCACCCCGCAGACGCCCGAGGGGGAGGCCGTGCCCACGCCCGTCGGAGTGGCGGGCGTCAACGGCGCGACGGCCCTCGGCGCCCGTTCGCACCTCCTGGACAGGCGTAAAGCGGGAACGCCGCGCTGACGCGGCAAGGTAAGAATCTGACTAGAGCATTGCCAAACCGTGGGGGAACGAACTGGCCCTATATCAGACAAAGGGGCGCGGTTCCTGCACAGACGTGCACTGTCACTCTCATGTGTGACACCGAGCACACCCGACAGGTAAAGACCTCATCAAATAGTTTGTGATACCGTTCACGAGAACCCCCGGACAGAGCCGAAGGACCGCAGTGCGACGGTCCATTGGCGTGAGGTTCTCTCTCAACCCGGGACTACGCTCGTCCATGACGACACCCTGCCCCCTGCGAAAGCGGAGTTGCCGCCATGCCGTCCAATGACGCCCGGATCCTGCTCCAGGCCGCTGTGCCCACAGCCGCCGTCGGTGCTGTTGCAGCCGTCGTCAGCGGTGTGGTGGCCGGCGGCAAGGGGGCGGTCGGAGCGGTCGTTGCGACGCTGGTCGTGATCCTTTTCATGGGAATCGGGTTCTACGTTCTGCAGCGCACTGCCAAATCGCTTCCGCACCTGTTCCAGGCAATGGGTCTCATGCTCTATGCGGCGCAGATTCTTCTGCTGTTCATCTTCGTCGCCGCGTTCAAGAACACCACGCTGTTCAATCCCCGTGCTTTCGCGCTCACTCTGGTCATCGGCACCCTTGCCTGGATCGCCGCCCAGACGCGTGCGCACATGAAGTCCAAGATCCTCTACGTCGAGCCCGATTCGGCCGCCTCCTCGAACGGCGACAAGCCCGAAAAATCGGGGCACTCGTCGTGAGGGGTAGGGCCGGGATAAAGGCGCGTGAGAGATCCTGCTATCGTCCGGTGCCAACTGCGGCATCGCGGGCGCGGGCATCCGAGCTGACGCCTGCTCAATCGCGAGGCGAGATGCCCCACAGCCGCCCCCACATCCGTAACACCAGTCCCGTGCCGAACCGCGGTAGCTTGCCGCGCCGACACAACGAGGTTGCCGTACCTATGCGCCACGATGAAGGAGCCCGCGGTGAGTGCTGACCCGACGCAGGTGCTCGCCTTCGAGACCGACTGCCACCTGTTCGACGGGTGTGGCTTCCCGGCTCCCGGCCTGCACTCGTTCCTCTTCGAGCCGCTCTGGGGCGACGCAGACGGCAACGGCTTCTACTTCAACAAGCCGATGCTGCTCGCCCTCCTCGGCTCGATCATCGTGGTCGGCTTCTTCTGGGCCGCCTTCGCCAAGCCGAAGGTGATCCCGGGCAAGCTCCAGATGGTCGCCGAGATGGGCTACGACTTCGTACGCCGCGGCATCGTCTACGAGACGATCGGCAAGAAGGAGGGCGAGAAGTACGTACCGCTCGCGGTCGCCCTCTTCTTCTTCATCTGGATGATGAACCTCTGGTCGATCATCCCGGTCGCCCAGTTCCCGGTGACCTCGATCATCGCCTACCCGGCCATCCTGGCCCTGATCGTCTACATCACCTGGGTCTCGCTGACGTTCAAGCGGCACGGTTTCGTCGGCGCCTTCAAGAACTTCACGGGCTACGACAAGTCGCTCGGCGCGGTGCTCCCGCTGGCCATGACGATCGAGTTCTTCTCGAACCTCCTGGTCCGCCCCTTCACGCACGCGGTGCGACTCTTCGCGAATATGTTCGCCGGCCACACGCTGCTGCTGCTGTTCACCATCGCCAGCTGGTACATGCTCAACGGCATCGGCATCGCCTACTCGGCCGTCTCGTTCACGATGGTCATCGTCATGACCGCGTTCGAGCTGTTCATCCAGGCGGTTCAGGCGTACGTCTTCGTCCTGCTGACCTGCACCTTCATCCAGGGCGCGCTCGCCGAGCACCACTGAGCACCCCGCTTTCGAACCCCATAGTCGTCCGGTGGCCAACCCCCACCGGTCCGTAAAGAGAAGGAAGAACTGGCATGTCCCAGACCCTCGCTGCTGTCACCGGTGACCTCGGCTCCGTCGGTTACGGTCTCGCTGCCATCGGCCCCGGCGTCGGCGTCGGCATCATCTTCGGCAACGGCACCCAGGCCCTCGCCCGCCAGCCCGAGGCTGCCGGCCTGATCCGCGCCAACCAGATCCTGGGCTTCGCCTTCTGTGAGGCGCTCGCCCTGATCGGTCTCGTCATGCCGTTCGTCTACTAAGACGAGCCCGGACGACCGACCCTTTCGACGAAAGGCACTGATGTGACATCCGCCCTGGTTTTCCTGGCGGCTGAGGGGGAGAAGGAGAATCCCCTCATCCCGCCGTGGCCGGAAGTTGTCATCGGCCTCATCGCTTTCGTCATCGTCTTCGGCTTCCTCGCCAAGAAGCTCCTCCCGACCATCAACAAGGTCCTGGAAGAGCGTCGCGAGGCCATCGAGGGCGGTATCGAGAAGGCCGAGGCCGCGCAGACCGAGGCCCAGAGCGTCCTTGAGCAGTACAAGGCTCAGCTCGCCGAGGCCCGGCACGAGGCCGCGCGTCTGCGCCAGGAGGCGCAGGAGCAGGGCGCCGCGCTCATCGCCGAGATGCGTGCGGAAGGCCAGCGGCAGCGCGAGGAGATCGTCGCCGCCGGTCACGCCCAGATCGAGGCCGACCGCAAGGCCGCCGCGTCCGCGCTGCGCCAGGACGTCGGCAAGCTCGCCACGGACCTGGCCGGCAAGCTCGTCGGCGAGTCCCTCGAGGACCACGCCCGCCAGAGCCGTGTCATCGACCGCTTCCTCGACGAGCTTGAGGAGAAGGCAGAGGCGGCTCGATGACAGCGCACGGAGCGAGCCGCGAGGCCACCGCAGCGGGACGTGAGCGTCTCGACGCGCTGACGGACAACACGTCCGTGGACGCGGCGCAGCTCGCCGACGAGCTGGCGGCCGTCACCGCGCTGCTCGACCGCGAGGTGTCGCTGCGTCGGGTCCTGACCGACCCGGCGCAGGCCGGTGAGGCCAAGGCCGAGCTGGTCCAGCGCCTGCTCGGTGGCCAGGTCGGCGGCGAGACCGCCGATCTGCTGGCCGGTCTGGTGCGCTCCCGCTGGTCGCAGTCGCGCGACCTGGTGGACGCCCTGGAGCAGCTGGCGAACACCGCCGACCTCACCGCCGCGCAGCGTGCGGGCACGCTCGACAACGTCGAGGACGAGCTCTTCCGGTTCGGCCGGATCGTCTCTTCGAACACCGAGCTGCGCGCCGCGCTGACCAACCGCTCGGCGAACACCTCGGCCAAGGGCGAGCTGCTGCGCAGCCTGCTCGGCGGCCGGGCCGATGCCACCACCGAGCGTCTGGTGACGCGCCTTGTGACCGCGCCGCGTGGACGTAGCCTGGAGTCGGGACTGGAGTCCCTGTCCAAGCTCGCCGCCGAGCGCCGGGACCGCATGGTCGCGGTCGTCACCTCGGCGGTGCCGCTGAGCGACGGCCAGAAGCAGCGCCTCGGCGCCGCCCTGGCGAAGCTCTACGGTCGCCAGATGCACCTCAACCTCGACGTGGACCCCGCGGTCCTCGGCGGGATCCGGGTGCAGGTCGGTGACGAGGTCATCAACGGCTCCCTCGCCGACCGCATCGAGGACGCCGGCCGCCGCGTGGCGGGCTGAGCAGTAACTCCATACGCAGTACTACTTACGACGGCCCTGGTTGGGCCGTGCAGAAGAATCCTGGGGGTCGCCCCCAGACCCCCAAAGTGAAACTTCGGGCCCAACAAGGAGAGCAGGGAACCCAGATGGCGGAGCTCACGATCCGGCCGGAGGAGATCCGGGACGCGCTGGAGAACTTCGTCCAGTCGTACAAGCCGGACGCGGCCTCGCGCGAGGAGGTCGGTACGGTCACCCTTGCCGGCGACGGCATCGCGAAGGTCGAGGGTCTGCCCTCGGCCATGGCCAACGAACTGCTGAAGTTCGAGGACGGCACCCTCGGCCTCGCCCTCAACCTCGAGGAGCGCGAGATCGGTGCCATCGTCCTCGGTGAGTTCAGCGGCATCGAGGAGGGTCAGCCGGTCACGCGTACCGGTGAGGTCCTCTCCGTGGCCGTCGGCGAGGGCTACCTCGGCCGCGTCGTCGACCCGCTCGGCAACCCGATCGACGGCCTCGGCGAGATCGAGACGTCCGGTCGTCGTGCGCTGGAGCTGCAGGCCCCCACGGTCATGCAGCGCAAGTCGGTGCACGAGCCGATGGAGACCGGCTACAAGGCCGTCGACGCGATGACCCCGATCGGCCGCGGTCAGCGTCAGCTGATCATCGGTGACCGCCAGACCGGCAAGACCGCCCTGGCCGTCGACACGATCATCAACCAGCGCGACAACTGGCGCTCGGGCGACCCGAAGAAGCAGGTCCGCTGCATCTACGTCGCCATCGGCCAGAAGGGCTCCACCATCGCGTCGGTCCGCCGCGCGCTGGAGGAGAACGGCGCGCTGGAGTACACGACCATCGTCGCCGCCCCGGCGTCCGACCCGGCCGGCTTCAAGTACCTGGCGCCGTACACCGGTTCGGCCATCGGTCAGCAGTGGATGTACGAGGGCAAGCACGTCCTCATCATCTTCGACGACCTGTCGAAGCAGGCCGACGCCTACCGTGCCGTGTCGCTGCTGCTGCGCCGCCCGCCGGGCCGTGAGGCCTACCCGGGTGACGTCTTCTACCTGCACTCCCGTCTGCTGGAGCGCTGCGCCAAGCTCTCCGACGACATGGGCGCCGGCTCGATGACCGGTCTGCCGATCGTCGAGACCAAGGCCAACGACGTCTCGGCGTTCATCCCGACCAACGTCATCTCCATCACCGACGGCCAGTGCTTCCTGGAGTCGGACCTGTTCAACGCCGGTCAGCGCCCCGCGCTGAACGTCGGTATCTCCGTCTCCCGAGTCGGTGGTTCCGCGCAGCACAAGGCGATGAAGCAGGTTTCGGGTCGTCTCCGCGTGGACCTCGCCCAGTTCCGTGAGCTGGAGGCGTTCGCCGCCTTCGGTTCCGACCTGGACGCCGCGTCGAAGGCGCAGCTGGAGCGCGGTCAGCGCATGGTCGAGCTGCTCAAGCAGGCTCAGTACCAGCCGATGTCCACCGAGGACCAGGTCGTCTCCGTCTGGGCCGGCACCACCGGCAAGATGGACGACGTTCCGGTCGCCGACATCCGCCGCTTCGAGAAGGAGCTCCTGGAGTACCTGCACCGCAAGGAGCAGGGCCTCATGACCTCCATCCGCGAGGGCGGCAAGCTGTCGGACGACACCCTCACCGCTGTTGCCGACGCGATCGCCGACTTCAAGAAGCAGTTCGAGACCTCGGACGGCAAGCTTCTCGGCGAGGACGCCCCGGCCGCCGCCAAGTGACGTAAGGAAGGGACCTGACTCATGGGAGCCCAGCTCCGGGTCTACAAGCGTCGCATCCGATCCGTCACCGCGACCAAGAAGATCACGAAGGCGATGGAGATGATCGCCGCCTCGCGCGTCGTCAAGGCGCAGCGCAAGGTGGCGGCCTCCACGCCGTACGCGACCGAGCTCACCCGCGCGGTCACGGCGGTCGGCACCGGTTCGAACACCAAGCACCCGCTGACCACCCAGGCCGAGACGGTCACCCGGTCCGCGGTGCTGCTCCTGACGAGCGACCGTGGTCTCGCCGGTGCCTTCAACTCCAACGCCATCAAGGCCGCGGAGCAGCTGACCGAGCGCCTGGAGCGCGAGGGCAAGCAGGTCGACACGTACATCGTCGGCCGGCGTGGTCTGGCGCACTACAACTTCCGTGAGCGCAAGGTCTCGGAGTCGTGGACCGGGTTCACGGACGAGCCGACGTACGCGGACGCCAAGAAGGTCGCGGCGCCGCTGATCGAGGCCATCGAGAAGGACACGGCCGAGGGCGGCGTGGACGAGATCCACATCGTCTTCACCGAGTTCGTCTCGATGATGACGCAGACGGCGCTCGACGCCCGTCTGCTGCCGCTCAGCCTCGACGAGGTCGCCAAGGAAGCGGCAGCCCCCAAGGGCGAGATCCTTCCGCTCTACGACTTCGAGCCGTCGGCGGAGGACGTCCTCGACGCCCTTCTGCCGCGCTACGTGGAGAGCCGTATCTACAACGCGCTGCTCCAGTCGGCCGCCTCCAAGCACGCCGCCACGCGGCGCGCGATGAAGTCGGCCACCGACAACGCCGGAGAGCTCATCGAGAACCTCTCCCGGCTTGCCAACGCGGCCCGCCAGGCCGAAATCACCCAGGAAATCAGCGAGATCGTCGGTGGCTCCGCAGCCCTGGCCGACGCGAGCGCGGGGAGTGACAGGTAAATGACGACGACAGTTGAGACGGCCGCTGCCACGGGCCGCGTCGCCCGGGTCATCGGCCCGGTCGTCGACGTGGAGTTCCCCGTCGACGCGATGCCCGACATCTACAACGCCCTTCACGTCGAGGTGGCCGACCCGGCCAACGCCGGTGAGAAGAAGGTCCTGACCCTTGAGGTCGCCCAGCACCTGGGTGACGGCCTGGTCCGGACGATCTCCATGCAGCCCACCGACGGTCTGGTCCGCCAGGCCCCGGTCACCGACACGGGCACGGGCATCACCGTCCCGGTCGGCGACTTCACCAAGGGCAAGGTGTTCAACACCCTCGGTGAGGTGCTGAACGTCGACGAGTCCTACGAGGGCGAGCGCTGGGCGATCCACCGCAAGGCCCCGAACTTCGACGAGCTCGAGTCGAAGACCGAGATGTTCGAGACCGGCGTCAAGGTCATTGACCTTCTCACCCCGTACGTCAAGGGTGGAAAGATCGGTCTGTTCGGTGGTGCCGGCGTCGGCAAGACGGTGCTCATCCAGGAGATGATCTACCGCGTCGCCAACAACCACGACGGTGTCTCCGTGTTCGCCGGTGTCGGTGAGCGCACCCGTGAGGGCAACGACCTCATTGAGGAGATGTCGGACTCGGGCGTCATCGACAAGACCGCGCTGGTCTTCGGCCAGATGGACGAGCCCCCGGGCACCCGTCTGCGCGTCGCGCTGGCCGGCCTCACCATGGCCGAGTACTTCCGTGACGTCCAGAAGCAGGACGTGCTGTTCTTCATCGACAACATCTTCCGCTTCACCCAGGCGGGCTCCGAGGTGTCGACCCTGCTCGGCCGTATGCCCTCCGCGGTGGGTTACCAGCCGAACCTGGCCGACGAGATGGGTCTCCTCCAGGAGCGCATCACCTCGACCCGTGGTCACTCGATCACCTCGATGCAGGCGATCTACGTCCCCGCGGACGACCTGACCGACCCGGCCCCGGCCACCACCTTCGCCCACCTCGACGCGACGACGGTTCTGTCCCGTCCGATCTCCGAGAAGGGCATCTACCCGGCCGTGGACCCGCTGGACTCCACGTCCCGCATCCTGGACCCGCGGTACATCGCGCAGGACCACTACGACGCCGCCATGCGCGTCAAGACGATCCTGCAGAAGTACAAGGACCTCCAGGACATCATCGCGATCCTCGGTATCGACGAGCTCGGCGAGGAGGACAAGCTCGTTGTCCACCGTGCCCGTCGCGTGGAGCGCTTCCTGTCCCAGAACACCCACGTCGCCAAGCAGTTCACCGGCGTCGACGGGTCGGACGTCCCGCTGGACGAGTCGATCGCGGCCTTCAACGCGATCTGCGACGGCGAGTACGACCACTTCCCGGAGCAGGCGTTCTTCATGTGCGGTGGCCTGGAGGACCTCAAGGCCAACGCCAAGGAGCTGGGCGTCTCCTGAACTCGCTGAGTTCGAAGTGAGCCCCGCGGCTCACGTCTGAGGGGGCGGGTGCGTCCCGCCCCCTCTTTCACGCCTACTAGACTTGTAACCAACACCCGGCACACCCGCCGGGTGGTGACCCGAGGAGCCACCCTTGGCTGCTGAGCTGCACGTCGCGCTGGTCGCGGCCGACCGAGAGGTCTGGTCCGGCGAGGCCACCCTGGTCGTCGCGCGCACCACGTCCGGCGACATCGGCGTCATGCCCGGTCACCAGCCGCTGCTCGGTGTGCTGGAGTCGGGCCCGGTGACCATCCGTACGAGTGAAGGTGGAACGGTCGTCGCCGCGGTGCACGGCGGTTTCATCTCGTTCGCGGACAACAAGCTGTCGCTGCTGGCCGAGATCGCCGAACTTTCGGACGAGATCGACATCCAGCGTGCGGAGCGGGCGCTGGAGCGTGCGAAGTCGGAGGCCGACGCCTCCGCCCTGCGGCGCGCCGACGTCCGACTGCGTGCCGCGGCGGCGCGCTGACCCCAGCGCGGATCGCGCGATGACGTACCTCAGCCGCGGCTGGGACCGGAGAGATCCGGTACCAGCCGCGGCTGAGGCAGATATGGATGTTTTTTCCGTTCCGTTACCTGAATTGAAGGTACCTAGGAGACGAGGAGGTCGGTGTCGATGGTCCTCGCTCTGACTGTGTGCGGAATCGTCGTGGCCGTGGTGGTGCTGGGGCTGTTCGTCTTCGGCCTGCGCAGACGGCTCATCCAGCGCTCCGGCGGCACCTTCGACTGCAGCCTGCGCTGGAACACCCCGGAGAAGACGGACACCAGCGGCAAGGGCTGGTCCTACGGCGTGGCCCGCTACAACGGCGACCGCGTCGAGTGGTACCGCGTCTTCTCCTACGCCCCCCGCCCGCGCCGCATCCTGGAGCGCGCCTCGATCGAGGTGGCCGGCCGCCGGGTCCCGGAGGGGGAGGAGGAGCTGGCGCTGCTGTCCGACGCGGTGATCCTGACCTGTCTGCACCGCGGGACGCGCCTTGAGCTGGCGATGAGCGAGGACGCGCTGACCGGTTTCCTCGCCTGGCTGGAGGCGGCTCCGCCCGGACAGAGAGTGAATGTGGCGTAGCCGCATTCGCCTGAGTTCTCAACCGAGCGGCACGCTCGACCCGCCGTGGGCGACGGACAGGCCGCCCGTGGTGGACTCGGGGACGACCGACACCCACGTCCCGTTGTGGTTGACGCCGTCCTCGTTGCCGACGCAGGCCCCGCCCTCGACCGGCACGGTTCCGGTGGTGGTGGTCGCGCCGAAGCCGTGGAGCGTGAAGCCCGTGATCTGGTTCCGCTCCCGTGCGTCGTAGCTGACGACGCTGTTCACACCGGCGGTCCGCTTGTGCGTGACCAGGTGGATCCTCTCGCCCTTCTTGCCCTCTCCGGTGACCCATTGGCACACGGCGGAGTACGTGGTGGTGGTGTCGTACACTCCCGCGGCCGTGGAGTGCGCGGCGGTGGCCCGGCATTGGCCGATCGTCCTGGGGCGAGGACCGAAAGTCCTGGGGACGCGTGCGCCGGGGGCGTGCGGCAAATGCCGCACGCCCCCGGCTGAGTGGGACCAGGTCAGCGCAGACCGTTGCTGATCGCGCTCACCAGCTCGCCGTTGCTGGTATCACCGCTGAACTCCCAGAAGAACGCGCCACCCAGGCCCTGGTTCTTGGCCCAGGCCATCTTGGTGCCGATGGTGGCGGGGGTGTCGTAGGACCACCAGTTGGTGCCGCAGTGCGCGTACGCCGTGCCGCCGACGGTGCCGGTGGCCGGGCACGACGCCTTGAGGACCTTGTAGTCCTCGATGCCGGGCTCGTAGGTGCCGGTGGCCGGGCCGGTCGCCGTGCCGCCGGGGGCGGACTGGGTGACTCCGGTCCAGCCGCGGCCGTAGAAGCCGATGCCGAGCAGGAGCTTGGCGGACGGGACGCCCTTGGCCTTCAGCTTGGCGATCGCGTCGGCGGAGTTGAAGCCCGCCTTCGGGATGCCGCTGTAGGAGGTGAGCGGCGAGTGCGGGGCGGTGGGGCCGGTCTTGTCCCAGGCGCCGAAGTAGTCGTACGTCATCACGTTGTACCAGTCGAGGTACTGTGCGGCGCCGCCGTAGTCGGCCGCGTCGATCTTGCCTCCGGACGAGGCGTCGGCCGTGATGGCGGCGGTGACCAGGTAGTTCGGGCCGAACTCGGCACGCAGTGCCTGGGAGAGCGTGCGGAAGGCGGCCGGTCCCGAGCTGTCGCAGGTCAGACCGCAGGCGTTCGGGTACTCCCAGTCGATGTCGATGCCGTCGAAGACGTCGGCCCAGCGCGGGTCCTCGACCACGGCCTTGCAGGACTTGGCGAACGCGGACGCGTTGGCCGCCGCCTGGCCGAAGCCGCCGGAGTAGGTCCAGCCGCCGAAGGAGTACAGCACCTTGATGTGCGGGTACTTGGCCTTCAGCTGGCGCAGCTGGTTGAAGTTGCCGCGCAGCGGCTGGTCCCAGGTGTCGGCGGTGCCGCTGACCGACTGGTCGGCGGTGTAGGCCTTGTCGTAGGCGGCGTAGGTGTCGTCGACGACGCACTTGCCGTCCTTGACGTTGCCGAACGCGTAGTTGATGTGCGTGATCTTGGCGGCGGAGCCCGAGGTCACCAGGTTCTTGACGTGGTAGTTGCGGCCGTAGACGCCCCACTCGGTGAAGTAGCCGAGGTTGACCTTGGAGCCGGGCTGCGGGCCGGGGTCGGTGGAGCCGCCGGTGGTGCGCACCGCGACCGCGCCGCTGACCGGACCGGTCTGGTCGGCGGTGTCCCGGGCCTGGACGGTGTACGAGTAGTCGGTGCCGGCGGTCAGACCGGTGTCCGTGTACGTCCTGCCCGTCACGGTGGCGACCTTGGTGCCGCCGCGCAGGACGTCGTAGTTCTTGATGCCCTTGTCGTCGGTGGCGGCGGACCAGCTCAGCTTCACCGAGGTGTTGGTGATGTCCGAGGCGGTCGGGGTGCCGGGGGCGGACGGGGGCGCGTCGCCCGGGACCGTGCCGCCGCCGTCACAACTGCCGCCGTTCAGCTTGCAGTTCGCGGGGGAGCCGGAGCCGGTGCCGTTGAAGCCGAAGGAGACCGAGGCGCCGGGGGCGAGCGTGCCGTTCCAGGACTTGTTCTTGGCGGTCCAGTGGTTGCCGGAGGAGGTGACGTCGGCGTCCCAGGCGGAGGTGACGGAGGTGCCGGAGGGGAAGTCCCACTCGACGGTCCAGGAGGAGATGGTCGTGGTGCCGGTGTTCTTCACCGTCCACTTGCCCTCGAAGCCGGTGCCCCAGTCGGAGGGCTTGGTGTAGGTGGCCGTTGCCTCGGTGGCCGCCTGAGCGGGACTGGCGAGTCCGACCAGTCCGGCGAAGGGGAGCAACAGGGTCGCGAACCCTGCCGCGGCTCTGTGTCTGAAGCGCATGCTGCGCCTCCCTGTCTGAAGGGGGTGGTGGGGCATGACTGAGCCTTCACGCCCACGGTGCCGCGAGAATAGAAAGGTCTGGACCATAGGTCAATAGGTCCAGACCAGTTGAACGGGAAGCTTCCGAGGACGCCTCCTAGATCCCCAACTCCTGTGCCAGCACCGCCGCTTGCACCCGGCTGCGCAGCTCCAGCTTCCCCAGCAACCGGCTGACGTGCGTCTTCACCGTCGCCTCCGCCATGTCCAGACGGCCGGCGATGTCGGCGTTCGACAACCCCTCCCCGAGACACGCCAACACCTCGCGCTCGCGCCGGGTCAACGTGTCGAGCACCGCCGGATCGGCCTTCGGCTCCCGTACGGGCCCCGCCGCGAACTCGGCGATCAGACGCCGGGTGACGGCCGGGGCGACGATCCCCTCACCGCGCGCCACCGTCCGTACCGCCTCCAGCAGATCCCGCGCCTCCGTGTTCTTCAGCAGGAAGCCGGACGCCCCGGCCCGCAACGCCCCGAACACGTACTCGTCGAGATCGAAGGTGGTCAGCACGAGCACATCGGCCAGCCCCTCCGCGACCACCTCCCGCGTCGCCGACACCCCGTCCAGACGCGGCATCTGTACGTCCATCAGCACCAGGTCCGGCCGCAGCTCCCGGGCCAGCGCCACCGCCCGCTCCCCGTCCGCCGCCTCGCCGACCACCTCGATGTCGGGCGCGCTGCCCAGGATCAGCACCAGCCCGGCCCGGACGGCGGACTGGTCCTCGGCGACGAGCACACGGATCATGTGGGGTCTCCTTGCGGGGTGTCGGACACGGGAAGCGTGGCGCGTACGGCCCAGATCTTGCCGTCCGGCGAGTCCTCGGGCGCCGCCTCGAAGGTGCCCCCGAGCAGCGCGACCCGCTCCCGCATGCCGACCAGACCGGCTCCGGAACCCGGCGCGCGAGGGCCCTCCCGGTCGCCGTACGGGCTGGTCACCCGCACGTCCAGGACCCCGTCCCGCTGGGCCAGGGCCACGCTGACCCGGCCGGGGGAGGCGTGCTTGAGGGCGTTGGTGAGGGACTCCTGCACGATGCGGTAGGCGGCGAGCTCGACGGGGGCGGGCAGCTTGCCGTGCGCGGTGTCCAGGCCCACGTCGAGGCCGTTGGCGCGGGCGCCCGCCACGAGCGCGTCGAGCCCGTCGAGCGTGGGAGCCGCGGCCGGCTCCAGGTCGCCGCTGCCGTCCCGCAGGATGCCGATCAGCCGGCGCATCTCGTTCAGCCCCGCCACGCTGTTCTCCCGGATGACGGCGAGCGCGTCCTGGGAGGTCCTCGGGTCGTCCAGGGAGAGCGCGGCGGTGGAGTGGATGGCGATCGCGGAGAGATGGTTGGCGACCATGTCGTGCAACTCGCGGGCCATCCGGGCGCGCTCGGCGGTCACCGCCTGGACCCGGTCCATCTCGGCCAGCAGCGCGGTCTGTTCGGCCCGCAGCCGGGCGGCCTCGGCGGCCTCGCGGTGGTTGCGGACCAGGGCGCCGGTGGCGGCCGGCCCGAAGGAGACGATGCCCGCGCCCAGGCCGACGAACAGCGCTTGCGGATTGCGCCACCAGATCAGGAAGCCGAGCATCACGGCGACGCTGATCAGACCGGTGATGACCGGGATGCGGCGGGCCGCGGCCGGTGTGCCGTACAGCACGGCCGCGTAGGCGAGGTCCGTGAACATGATGATGGTCGCCGCGTTGCCCGGGGTGAGCATGTCGAAGGTCAGCGCGAGAGCCCCCACCACCAGGGCGAACTGCGGTCTCGTACGGCGCAGCAGCTCCATGCCGGCCGTCACGGCGAGCGGGATCAGCCCCCACGAGGCCGGCAGCAGCCCGCTGCCCGACGTGTGCAGGCCGAGCGCCCACATCGCGACCCCACCGAGCAGGCCGGCGACGGCGATGGACACGTCGAAGCGGTGCGGTCGGGGGAGTAGTCCTACGGCCATGGCTCCATCCAACACGGGCCGGGCGCCCCGCGCCTGCTGCCCGGGAACGGTCCCGGACTGCATCTTTCGATGTAGCGCCGGTTCGTCACCGACGACGACGAAAGCGGCGCGTCGCGCCGGGAGCCTGGAAGGGTGATCGAGAGGAGCGTTCCGTGATCGTCGGACTGATCATCGCCTGTGAGGTCGGCTTCTGGGTGCTGCTGGCGCTCGGCCTCACCGTCCGCTACCTGCTGAAGTGGCGCCGGACGAGCGCGGCGCTGCTGCTGTGCGAGCCGGTGCTGGAGCTGGTCCTGTTCGTCGCCACGGCGATCGACCTGAAGAACGGCGCCGAGCCGGGCTGGGAACACGGCCTGGCGGCGCTCTACATCGGCTACACCGTCGCCTACGGCCACTACACGATCCGCTGGCTGGACGGCCACGCCGCGCACCGCCTGGCCGGAGCGCCCAAACCGGCCGGGCCGCCCCGCTACGGCATGCCGCGCGCCCGGCACGAGGGACGGCTGTGGCTCCGTACGGTCCTGGCGGCGGCCGTGGCCTGCGCACTGCTGCAGGGCGCGGTCTGGTACGTCGGCGACGACGGTGACATCTCCTCGCTGCGGTCCTTCCAAGGGGCGGCGCTCAGGGCCGCGGGCATCCACGGCCTCGTCGCCCTCGCGTACCTGATCCTGCCCAAGAAGGAGCCGGCCGCACCCACGACCGATCACTCACTGACGATCCCGAAGGAGGACGCACGGCGATGAGCAAGGCGATGAAGGACCTGCTGGAGGGAGTCGTCCTCGTCCTGGTCGGCCTGCCGTTGTGGCTGTTCACCGAGGACGTGGACGTCCCCGTCGTCACCTTGACCAAGGTCGGTCTGGTGATGCTGTGCGTCGGCGGCGTGCTCGTCGCGACGGGCCTCTACAGAGGAGTGCGGGAGAGCGGCTAGCGCTCGCCGCCCGGCACCCACAGCACGTCACCGACGTCCTTGTTCGCCGTCCTCGCCAGAATGAACAGGAGGTCGGACAGGCGGTTCAGGTAGGTCGCCGTCAGCGGGTTCATGGTCTCGCCGTGGACCTCCAGCGCCGCCCACGTGGAGCGCTCGGCCCGGCGTACGACCGTGCAGGCCTGGTGGAGCAGGGCCGCGCCCGGCGTACCGCCCGGCAGGATGAACGACCGCAGCTTCTCCAGCCGTTCGTTGAAGCGGTCGCAGTCCGCCTCCAGCTTGTCGACGTAGAACTGCTCGACCCGCAGGGGCGGGAACTCCGGGTTCTCCACCACCGGCGTCGACAGATCCGCACCCACGTCGAACAGGTCGTTCTGGACGCGGGTCAGGACCTCGACGATCTCCTCGTCCAGGCTGCCCAGCGCGATCGCCGTCCCGATCACCGCGTTCGCCTCGTTGGCGTCCGCGTACGCGGAGATCCGCAGATCCGTCTTGGCGACCCGGCTCATGTCGCCGAGGGCGGTGGTGCCCCGGTCGCCGGTCCTGGTGTAGATGCGCGTCAGATTGACCATGCGGCCAGCGTAGACAGCGAGCGGCCACTGGGCGAGGAGGGGCCCAACTACGCCGTACGGGGCCCGTCATGACCCCTGCCGGTGTGATGTCCGTCAGATGAGACGTGACGCGCGTTACTTACCGGCCACACAGCCCCTCACGGACGCTAGGGTCCGCCGGAGAGGCAATCTCAACAGCGTGTAATGGGGAGTCGCACAGTGGCACGGAAGCTTGCCGTCATCGGCGCCGGCTTGATGGGTTCCGGCATCGCCCAGGTCTCCGCCCAGGCGGGCTGGGACGTCGTTCTGCGCGACGTCACCGACGACGCGCTGAAGCGCGGAACCGACGGCATCAAGGCCTCGTACGACAAGTTCGTCGGCAAGGGCAAGCTGGCGGCGGCGGACGCCGAGGCCGCCCTCGGACGCATCACCGCGACCACCGACCTGGACGCCGCCGCGGACGCCGACATCGTCGTCGAGGCCGTCTTCGAGAAGCTGGAGGTGAAGCACGAGATCTTCCGCACGCTCGACTCGATCGTCCGCCCGGACACCGTGCTCGCCTCCAACACCTCCGCCATCCCGATCACCAAGATCGCGGCGGCCACCGAGCGCCCCGAGCGGGTCGTCGGCGTGCACTTCTTCTCGCCGGTCCCGATGATGCAGCTCGTCGAACTCGTCCGCGGCTACAAGACGAGCGACGAAACCCTCGCCGCCGCGCGGGAGTTCGCCGAGTCCGTCGGCAAGACCTGCATCGTCGTCAACCGGGACGTCGCCGGCTTCGTGACGACCCGTCTCATCTCGGCGCTCGTCGTCGAGGCGACCAAGCTCTACGAGTCGGGCGTCGCCACGGCCGAGGACATCGACCTCGCCTGCAAGCTGGGCTTCGGCCACGCCATGGGCCCGCTGGCCACCGCGGACCTCACCGGCGTCGACATCCTGCTGCACGCCACCAGCAACATCTACACCGAGTCCCAGGACGAGAAGTTCGCCCCGCCGGAGCTGATGCGCCGGATGGTTGACGCCGGTGACATCGGCCGCAAGAGCGGGCAGGGCTTCTACAAGCACTGAGGGCACCGAAACCGCACAGACCCCGGGAGTATCACTCCCGGGGGTGAATTCGGTATCGGTTCGCTTACAGACGGCAACCTCCGGCCGCTTTTCACTGTCAGAGGTTGCATCACCGGACACACACACGGAGCACGAGACGCACGCTTAGGGGAGCGCTATGCACATCAGGGGCGACCACGCCGAGCTGGTCGTCGGGGGCCGCCTCGACGTCCGCAGCGCGGCGGACGCCCGTACGGTCCTGCATTCGGCCGTCGACGACGGAGTCGGCGATCTCGTGCTCGACCTGTCCGAGCTGGACTCCTGGGACGCCACCGGCCTGGGAGTGATCATGGGAGCGCACCGGCGTGCCGGCCGCTGCGGACGCCGGCTGGTCCTGCGGGACGTACCGCCGCAGATGCAGCGCCTGCTGGTGGCCACCCGGTTGCACCGCATCCTCGCCATCGAGGGCGGCATCGGTGTGGAGTCGCTGCCGCGCGTGTGAACGCGCCATTCGGGTGTGAACCGGGCGAGCGGGGAGACCCGGGGCGGGCGTCGGCGAAACGCGCGTCGCGCGCAATTCTCACGAGACTGTGATGTCTCGGACGGCGCGGTACCCCGCCCTGTCGGAGATACTGTGCGAAGGTTTAGGGTTCGGTCGCCCGCTGCGTGACAACCCTTCGAGCGGGCCCGGACCAGAAGCGACAGCGCAGTGTGCAGCAGGCCGGGAGGGGCCGGGAACCACGGCACACGACGCTTTTGGGGGGCTTGAAACCTATGGACCCGAACAACCGGGAACCTGCGGAGTACGGCCAGAACGGCGGCGGCGACCCGCCACGTCCGCGCCCGCCCAGGGACCCCCTCACACCCGACTTCGGACAGCACGCGCCCGCACTGGCCCGCACCGTCCAGCTCGTCTCGGGCGACTTCCTGCTCACCGTCAACCCCGTCGACGGCAGCGAGATCGAGAACTGCCCGCCCGGGGAACGGCCGACCCGGCCCGCGAAGCTCACCCCGGCCGCCCGCGCCGAGGCCGACCGCGCGGCCAAGCCGCCCGTACCGGCCGGCCCCGGCGGCCCCGCCCTGCCGCTGCTGGCCCGCCAGGACGACCGCGAGCGTCTCGTCCGGCTGCTCGCCCGCGGCCGCTCGGTACGCCTCACCGGCCCCGCCGGATCCGGCCGCACCAGCCTCCTCGACCTCGTCGCCGAGGACTGCGCGGACCTCGCCCCCGACGGCGTCGTCCGCCTGAACGGCTTCCACCGCACGGCCGACGACCTGCTGCACGACCTCTTCTACGCCGTCTACGACGCCCCCCTGCACCGCCCGGAACGGGACGAACTGCTCGCCTGCCTCCGGGAGATCGGCGCGGTCGTGGTCGTCGACGACCTGGAGTTCGGCGGGACCGCGCTCGACGAGCTGCTCGACGCCACCCCCGAGTGCGCCTTCCTGTTCGGCGCCACCCCCGACGTGCCCGCCCCGTCCGCCGACTCCCCCCTGGAGGAGGTCCTCCTCGACGGCCTGGACCGCGCCGCGGGCCTTGACCTGCTGGAACACGCCGTCGGCCGCCCTCTCACCGAGGACGAGACCAACTGGGCCGGCGACCTCTGGTTCGAGTCCGAGGGCCTGCCGCTGCGCTTCGTCCAGGCCGGCGCACTGCTGCGCCAGCGCGACCAGCTGCGGGCCGGGGCCGGAGCCGTGGACGAGTTCGGCGTCTTCGAGGACGCCCTGCCGGTCGACGCGCCCTTCGACCCCGAGGACGTCGAGGAGATACCCCTGCCGGCCCTCGGCGAGGCGGCCGCGCCCGCCCCGCTGCTCGCCTCCCGGCTGAGCGCCTCCGCCCGTGCCACCCTGCGCTTCGCCGTGGCGCTCGGCGGCGAGGTGCCCCACCAGGCCCATCTGCCCGCCCTCGTCGGCGACACCCACGCGGACGCCGCCCTCGGCGAGCTGGCCGCGAGCGGACTGGTCTCCCCGGTCGGCGCCCGCTACCGGCTCGCGGCCGGTGTGCTGACCCAGCTGGAGGCCGCCGGATACACCGACGACGTCGAGGACCGGGCCCTGGCCGCCGCCCGGCACTACGCCTGGTGGGCCGGCCACCCCTCGGTCACCCCCGAGCGGGTGTGCGCCGAGGCGGACGCCGTGCTCGCCGCCCTCGCCGTGCTCGTGCCGGGCACCTCCCCGCCCGCCGAGGGGGAGGAGAGCGCCACGGTGGCGCTCGCCCGCACGGCGGCCCCCGCGTTCGCCGCGGGACTGCACTGGAGCGCCTGGGAACGGACGCTCAGGTTCGGCACCGAGGCCTCCCGGCTCGCCGGGGACGTCGGCGAACAGGCCTACTTCCAGCACGAGCTGGGTGTCCTCGCGCTCTGCGGCGGACAGCTCGACCGGGCCCGCGCCGAACTGGAGGCCTCCATCGGCCTGCGCGGCGCCCTCGCCGACAAGCGCGGCACCGTCGCCGGCCGCCGTGCGCTGGCGCTGGTCGCCGACCGGGCGGGCGACACCCCCGGCGTCGGCGTACCGGCCGGGGCCGCCTCGACCTCCGGCGAGGAGGTGCCCGACGCGCGCCACGAGGAGTCGCAGTCCCCGCCCGGCGGTGTGCCGGCCTTCGCGCCGCGCGGGCCGGCCGCGGACAACTCCACCTTCGTCGTCCACCGCACCTCGGCCCCGGGACCGTCGCGCAAGGCGGGGAGCGGGCTGAAGGGGTTCGCCAAGCGCAACCTCGTGGCGGCCGGCGCGGGCGCGATGCTCGTGGCTGTGCTCGGCACCGTGGTGACCCTCGGCGCCACCTCCGACAACGACGGCACGCCGCCGTCCGACCGGGTGGGCGTCAACCCGTCCGCCAGCCAGGGCTCCGGCGACGACAGCCTCGGCGCCGACCGGGTGGAGGACGACAAGAACTCCGGCGACACCGGTACGGCGACGAGCCGTCCGACGGACCCGGGCCCGGACGGGACGTACGGCACCTCCGACGACCCGACCCCGACGGACTCCGCCCGGCCGTCCGACGACCCGAGCGGCTCCGACGCGCCGGGCACCCCTTCGAACTCCCCGTCGAAGCCTCCGAGTTCCTCCTCAAAGCCGCCTACGTCGTCCAAGCCGCCCACGTCCTCGAAGCCGCCGACGGAAACCTCCAAGCCGCCGACGGAGACGACCAGGCCCCCGACCGAGACCCCGACGGAAACCCCCACCGACCCGCCGTCGGAGACGGAGTCCACCCCCACCACCTCCGACTCGGCCGGCGGCCCCACCGACACCACCAGCTCCGCCGACGCCCCGGAAACCACCAACGCGGCCTCCCCCACCAGCTCCGACCAAGTCATCTGACCGCCCACCACAAGCCGCCCGGTCGACGGCCTGCACTCCGGGGCGCCGGGGCGAGGCGGGTGCGCCCGGCGACTCCGGCCGGGCCGTCTCGCGGGCGGCCGGGACATCTCGTGCGGGCGGTGGGCTGGACCCTGGGGCTCGACGGGCGGGTTCGCCGGTGCCCCGGGGGGCGAGGCGGGTGCGCCCGGCGGCTCCGGGCGGGGGTGTCCCGCGCGGGGGCGGCATAGAGGGCCGGGTTGTTGCGTGGTCGGCGGCCCGTTCTCCGGGGTGCCGGGGGCGGGCCGGCCCGGCGGCTCCGATCACGCCGTCTGACATGTGACCGCCATGCGGGCGGCGGACTGGGCTCCGGGGGCTTGTGGGTTGCGCCGGTGGGCGGGGTGGCCGAGGCGGGTGCCTCGCCGGGGCCCGGAGCCGGTCGGGGCGGGTGCGCCCGGCAGTTCCGGGTGGGGTGTCCCGCGTGGGGGCGGTAGTTGGGGTGAGGTGGTTCGGTACGTGGGAGGGCCGGGGGCCGTTGGGCGGACGCGGCCCTCTCCGTCGGCGGCGGCGGGGGTCAGAACAGGCGCAGTTTGTCGTCCTCGATGCCGCGGAGGGCGTCGTAGTCGAGGACGGTGCAGCCGATGCCGCGGTCGGTGGCCAGGACGCGGGCCTGGGGCTTGATCTCCTGGGCGGCGAAGATGCCGCGGACCGGGGCGAGGTGCGGGTCGCGGTTGAGGAGTTCCAGGTAGCGGGTGAGTTGCTCGACACCGTCGATCTCGCCGCGCCGCTTGATCTCGACCGCCACGGTCTGCCCCTCGGCGTCCCGGCACAGGATGTCGACCGGCCCGATGGCGGTCATGTACTCGCGGCGGATCAACGTATAGCCCTCGCCGAGCGTTTCGATGCGGTCGGCGAGCAGCTCCTGGAGGTGCGCTTCCACGCCGTCCTTGATCAGGCCAGGATCGACGCCCAGTTCATGCGAGGAGTCGTGGAGGATCTCCTCCATCGTGATGATGAGCTTCTCGCCCGCCTTGTTGGTGACGGTCCAGACGTCCTGCTGCTCGCCGTCGCCCTCCTTCAGAGAACACGGCGGCGACATCCAGTTCAGGGGCTTGTAGGCCCGGTCGTCCGCGTGGATGGAGACGCTGCCGTCCGCCTTGACCAGGATCAGGCGGGGAGCGGACGGGAGATGGGCGGTGAGCCGGCCCGCGTAGTCGACGGAGCACCGGGCAATGACGAGACGCATGGTCGGCAACGCTACTCGACGGGCGCACCCGGACGCGATTCGCCCTCCCGTCGCCCTGCTCACCCTCAACCGGGCCCTCACAGGCCGCCCTGCTTGTCCTGGATCACCACAGACGACCGATGTTCGGTTGTGGCCGATTGTGAGCACATCCGGACCGCCCCATGTACGCATTCTCCTGGTGCCGTCACGGTCCGTTGCCTACCGTAGAAGAACAGGAGGTCGCGGCGTGTGCACGCAGCGTGTCGGCGCCGTGAGCTCCCTACCCCTGTCCGGCAACCCCTGTTGTTCGGGGGTGCGAGAGGAGAACTCATGTCGCTCGACGTCTCACCGGCCCTATTGGAACAGGCCGAGCGAGGCGAGGTCGACGAAGCTGCCTTCGTCGACTGCGTCCGGACCTCCCTGCCCTACGCATGGGAGATGATCAGCTCCCTGGTGGCTCAGCTGAAGGTCGACGGTGGAGAGTTCGCCGACAACCAGACGCCCCCGCCGGACGAGCAGGCGCGTGGTCAGCTGCTGCGTGCACTCGCGAGTGACGCGATACGCGGGGCTCTGCAGCGGCACTTCGGTGTCCGGCTGGCGTTCCAGAACTGCCACCGCGTGGCGGTGTTCCCGCTCGACCCCTCGGTCGACGAGACGCTCGCCCGGTTCACCTCGGTGCGCAACCAGCTGCTGAACCAGTCCCCGGAGTTCAGGGACTGCTGACGCCCGTGAGCCGCTAGCTTGCCGCTCCCTATGCGGGAGGTGCATGACCAGTGGGGCGGCAAGCCTCCGGCCGGGCAGGGCGGTTCAGCCGAGGTGCGGCAGCACTTCGGCGCCGAGCCGTCGTACGTTCTCCTCCGTCGCCGCCAGTTCGCCCGAGCCCTCGACCAGCAGGGCGAAGCGGGTGATGCCGGTCCGCTCGCTCGTCGCCGCGAGCCGGTCGGCGCAGAGCCGGGGTGTGCCCACCGGGTGCAGCCCGCAGAGCAGTTCGGTGTACGCCAGCGGGTCCCGCATCGCCCGGTGGCGTCCGTCGACCGTCACATGGGCCTCCAGGCCCTGCCGCAGCCATCCCGGCATCGCCTTCAGCAGGGTCTCCGCGGCCTCCGTACGCCGGTCGGCGATCTGGCAGACGCCCGCCGAGACATGGGCGGCCGCGCGGATCTCCTCCGCCGACCGCCCCGCGGCGCGGGCGTGCTCCCGCCACAGGGCGACCATCTCGGCCTTCTCCTCGTCGCCCACGTGCATCCCCAGCAGCATCGGCAGCCCCCGCTCGGCCGCCATCCGTACGCTCCTCGGGGACGTGCACGCGAGGACGACCTCGGGTCCGGCGGCCTCCGTCAGGCACTCCGAGGGCCTGGGGACGACGGGCACCTCGCGGAAGGCGTAGCGGTCCCCGTCGGCGGCGACCGACGGTTCGCGCAGCCAGCGCACCAGCAGATCGAGTGATTCCGGGAACCCCTGCTCGTAGGCCTCGAGGCCGGAGCCGAACACCTCCAGGTCGACCCACGGCCCGCCGCGCCCGACGCCCAGCGAGAAGCGTCCGCCGCTCGTCACGTGCAGCAGCGCGGCCTGCTCGCCGAGGCTCACCGGATGGGCGGTCGGCAGCACGCTGACGGCCGTACCGACCCGGATCCGGCGGGTGCGGCCGAGCAGTAACGCCGCCAGGGTGATCGCGGACGGGCAGGTGCCGTACGGCACGAAGTGGTGCTCGGCCAGCCAGACCGAGTCGAGCCCCGCCTCTTCCGCGACCTCGGCCGAGCGGACCGCGCGGTGCAGCGCCTCCCCCTGCCCCTGGCCCGGGAACTGGGCCGCCAACACGAAACTTCCAACGCGCATTGCTTTTCCTGCTTCCTTGGCTCCGACGCGGAGCTCCCCCACGCGGCATAACCGTCTGACACGTGCCGAGGACACGGCCTGACGGAGTAATTTGCGGATTGTCTGCAGAATGAGGCCTATCGGAAGGGGACTTGTGGCGTTTGGTGCCCTACGCCTACCCCTGTCCGTGCCGCGTAGGCTGGACACGGCCCCTGCTTCCTGTATAGCCCCGTGAGGTGTCCTGTGTCCCCGCGTCGCAACCGCCCCAAGGCCACCGGTGCGTCGATCTCGTCCGGCCGGAGCGCGGAGGACGACCGCCCCGGTCGCTACGGCGGCTGGCAGTCCTCGGAGCACTGGCGGGGCGAGGACTGGAACGTGCGGCACGTGGCGGGCGCGAGCGCGCAGGGCAAGTCGTACCGCTGCCCCGGCTGCGACCAGATGATCCCCGACGGCGTCCCGCACGTCGTGGCCTGGCCCGACCACTCGGGCGTCGACGACCGCCGCCACTGGCACAAGGCCTGCTGGAACGCGAAGGACCGCCGCACCACAAGGGTGCAGCGGTCCCGTAACGCGCCGAAGTTCTAGCCGGTCACACGTCCCGGCTCTGCAGCAGCGCGTACGCCCCGGCGAACGCGGCCGCCGTCACGCCGATCATGATCCACAGCGGGTCCCAGCCGGTCGGGCCGGAATCGCTGAGGGAGTTGTCGTAGAAGATGCCGAGCTGGTTCGGGATGGAGTACTCGAACAGGGCCTGCTGCAGGTCCCGGAGGGACTCCGAGAACATGAACAGCGCGACGACCAGCGGGGCCAGCACCACGCCGATCATGATGGTGATGGCGCCCGCCGAGTGCCGGATGATCGAGCCGATCACGAGCGAGAGCAGGCCGAGCAGCGCGATGTAGAGCGAGATGCCGACCGTGCCCTTCAGCCACTCCTCGTTGCTCGGCTCCCGCGCGCCGTCCAGCATGGCCACGTCCGCGAGGGCGACGAGCAGCGCCGAGACCAGCGTGACGACGAACGCGACCGTGAAGAACACGATCGACTTCGCCGCCAGCACCCGCCCGCGGGACGGGCACGCGGTCATCGTGGTCCGGATCATGCCGGTGCCGTACTCCGAGGCGGTGGTCAGCACGCCCAGCGTGATGATGGGCATGGTGCCGAGCAGCAGTCCGAAGAAGCCGAACGACAGCGGATTCTCGCTCGCCAGGTCGGACTCGGAGGCGTTGGCGGCGATCAGCGCAGCGGCGCCGAGGCCGATGCCGACGACGAGCAGGACGAACACGCCGAGCGTCCACATCGTGGAGCGCACCGACTTGATCTTCGTCCACTCCGAGGCGATGGCATGCCCGAGGTGCGTGCGCACCACCGGGATCGGCGAGGTGTAAGCGGGACAGGAAGCGCCGGACTCCGCCTGCCAGTTCGGTGCGGCGGCCTGCGGCATCGGGGGCTGGGGCGTGCTCATCGGGCGTCCTCGGGCTTGGTCGTGTCGACGGCGGGGGCGGTGGCGGGGGCGGCCGGGGGAGTGGGCGGCTGGGCGTACGGGTTCGCCTCTGCGGCCCCGGGAGCGGCGGGGGCGGCCGGGGCGGCACCGGGCGCCGCCGGGGCGCCGTACGGGCCCTGTGGCGGCTGTCCCTGCGGCATCGCGAAGGGCTGCCCGCCCTGCTGCGGCGACGGCGGGGCGTACCAGCCGGGCTGGCCCTGCCCCGGGACCGGCATCGGCGGCTGCGCGCCGGGCGGCAGCGGCTGCTGGAGCCCCGCCTTCTGGTCGGCCGTGGAGCGGTAGTCGACGGCGCCCTGCGTCATCCGCATGTACGCCTCCTCCAGCGAGGCCTGGTGCGGTGACAGCTCCCACAGCCGTACGTCCGTGTCGTGCGCGATGTCGCTGATCCGCGGCAGCGGCAGCCCCGTCACACGCAGCGCGCCGTCCTGCTCGGGCAGCACGTGTCCGCCCGCCTCGGCCAGCGCCGTGGACAGCTTCTCGCGCAGCTCCGGCTCGGTGTCGGGCGTGCGCACCCGCGCGAAGCCCGCCGAGTTCGCCGCGATGAAGTCCTGCACGCTCATGTCGGCGAGCAGCTGCCCGCGCCCGATCACGATCAGGTGGTCGGCGGTCAGCGCCATCTCGCTCATCAGGTGAGAGGAGACGAAGACCGTACGGCCCTCGGCGGCGAGCGATTTCATCAGGTTGCGGACCCAGAGGATGCCCTCGGGGTCGAGGCCGTTGACCGGCTCGTCGAACAGCAGCACCTGCGGGTCGCCGAGCAGCGCGCCGGCGATGCCGAGACGCTGCCCCATGCCGAGGGAGAAGCCCTTGGAGCGCCTGCGCGCCACGTCCTGGAGCCCGACGACGCCCAGCACCTCGTCCACCCGGCGGGCCGGGATGCCGGACAGCTGCGCGAGGCTCAGCAGGTGGTTGCGGGCGGTCCGGCCGCCGTGCACGGCCTTGGCGTCCAGCAGGGCACCCACCTGGCGGGGGGCGTTCGGCAGCTTGCGGTACGGGTAGCCGCCGATCGTCACCTGCCCCGAGCTCGGGTTGTCCAGGCCAAGGATCATCCGCATCGTCGTCGACTTGCCGGAGCCGTTGGGCCCCAGGAAGCCGGTCACGGAACCCGGCCGCACCTGGAAGGAAAGGTTGTACACAGCGGTCTTGTCGCCATAGCGCTTGGTCAGGCCGACAGCCTCGATCATGCTCCGCACCCATCGAAAGGTTCAGGACAGCGGGGCACACGCCCCCGTAAGGGTTAGGAGGATAACCGGGCGCTGACGGTTCCCTTCAAGGCACAGCAAAATCACGAAACGCTCAGACCGTCCGGCGGAGCGCTCAGGCGTCCCGCTTCTTCAGCAGCACATAGCCGCCCGCCAGGGCCGCGAGCACCCACAGGCTCATGATGCCCAGACCGCCCCAGGGGCCGTAGGGGGTGTCGTTGTCGGTCGGGGTGACGACCTGCATGATCTTGCTGCCGGCCTGGTCGGGGAGGTAGCGGCCGATCTTCTTGGTGGCGGAGACGTTGCCGAGGATGGTGGAGACGAGGAAGAAGAACGGCATCAGGATGCCCAGCGAGAGCATCGGCGAGCGCAGCATCGTGGCGACCCCCATCGAGAACATCGCGATCAGGGTCATGTAGAGGCCGCCGCCGATGACCGCGCGCAGTACCCCGGGGTCGGACAGGGACACACCGAGGTCGCCGAGCATCGCCTGGCCCAGGAAGAACGCCGCGAAGCTGGTGACCAGACCGACCGCCAGGGCCAGCCCGGCGGCCACCGCGATCTTGCTGAAGAGGAACGAGCCGCGCTGCGGCACGGCCGCCAGCGAGGTGCGGATCATGCCGGTGCTGTACTCGTTGGACACCACCAGCACCCCGAACACGATCATCGCGAGCTGGCCGAGGCTCATGCCGGCGAAGCTGACGAAGGTCGGGTCGAAGGAGAGCCGGCCGGCCCGGTCCAGGTTGTCGAACTCGTTCTTCGCCAGGGCCGAGATCAGCATGCCGACGGCGATCGTGACGACCACCGCGAGGGAGAGCGTCCACACCGTCGACGCCACCGACCGGATCTTGGTCCACTCGGAGCGGACGACCTGGGTCGTGGCCATGGTCAGTTCCCCTTCCAGTCGTCGCCCCAGGGCTGCGACCCGGGCGGTGTGTCGGTGTGCGCGTGGTACTCCACCGACCCCGCGGTCAACTGCATGAACGCCTCCTCCAGGGAGGCCTGCTGCGGACTCAGCTCGTGCAGCACGATCTGGGCCTGCGCGGCCAGCTCGCCGATCCGCTCCGACTTGCCGCCGTCGACCTCCAGCACGCCGCTGCCCGTCTGCACGACCGTGATCCCGGCCTCGTGCAGCACGTCCAGCAGCCGTTCGCGCTGCGGGGTGCGGATACGGACGTAGGAACGCGAGTTGCGGGCGATGAAGTCGGCCATGGAGGTGTCCGCGAGCAGCCTGCCCTGGCCGATCACGACGAGGTGGTCCGCGGTCAGCGCCATCTCGCTCATCAGGTGACTCGACACGAACACGGTCCGGCCCTGCGCCGCGAGCGATTTCATCAGATTGCGGATCCAGTGGATGCCCTCGGGGTCGAGGCCGTTGACCGGCTCGTCGAACATCAGGATCCGCGGATCGCCGAGCAGCGCGCCCGCGATGCCCAGCCGCTGGCCCATGCCGAGCGAGAAGCCCTTTGCCTTCTTCTTCGCAACGGCGGTCAGCCCGACGGTGTCGAGGACCTCGTCGACCCGCGCGCGGGGGATGCCGTTGCTCTGTGCGAGGCACAGCAGATGGTGGTAGGCGCTGCGACCGCCGTGCACGGCCTTCGCGTCCAGCAGCGCCCCGATGTACGTCAGCGGGTCCTTCAGACGGTCGTAGTGCCTGCCGTCGATCAGGACGTCACCGGCCGTCGGCCGGTCCAGGCCGAGCATCATCCGCATGGTCGTCGACTTGCCGGCCCCGTTGGGACCGAGGAACCCGGTCACGATGCCGGGTCTGACGGTGAAGGTGAGGTTGTTGACCGCCACCTTCTCGCCGTACCGCTTCGTCAGCCCCTCGACCTCGATCATGCGGACACGCTAAAACGGGACAAAGCCCTCTGCCACTTCTGCGGCAGAGGGCTTTGCAGGTGTTCAGCGGCTGTACGCCCGATCGTTACCGGGACTGCTGCGCCGGCACCCCACGGGAGATCGGCTCGTCCTCGGTCGGCGTGCCCGCGGCGGCCACGGCGGCACCGGTGAGCGTTGCCAGCATCTCGCGCACGTTCGTCAGCTGGGCGTTGATCGAGTCGCGGCGGTTGGTCAGCGCGGCGAGCTCACGCTCGGATTCCGAACGGATGCGGTCGGCCTTGGCGTTGGCGTCGGCCACGATGTCCTCGGCCTGGCGCTGCGCGGTCTCCACCGTCTGGCGGGCGCGGCGCTCGGCGTCGGTGCGCAGCTTCTCGGCCTCCAGGCGGAGCTGCTCCGCGCGGTGCTCGATCTCCGCCAGGCGCTTCTCGGCCTTCTGCTGACGCGAGGCCAGGTCGCGCTCGGACTGCTCGCGGCGCTTGGCCAGGTTGGTCTCGAAGTCCGCGGCGGCCTGCGCGGCCTTGGCGCGGGTCTCCTCGAAGAGGGCGTCGGCCTCCTCGCGCTTGGACTGCGCGTCCTTCTGGGCCTCGGAGCGGAGCTGGGAGGCGTCGCTCTTGGCCTTCTCGACGATCCGGACGCCCTCGTCCTCCGCCTTGGCCTTGCGCTCCGCCGCGAACGATTCTGCGTCGTTGCGGACCTGCTGGGCCGCCGACTCGGCGAGTTCGCGGTGCTGCTCGGCGGCGCGCCGGGCCTCCTCTCGCAGATCCTTGGCCTCCTCCTCGGCGAGGCGGAGGATCTTCTCCACGCGCGCGCCGAGACCGGCGTACGACGGCTCCGCGTCGGTGACCTGGGCCTGGGCGTTCTGCGTTTCGAGGTGGAGCTCCTCGATGCGCTTTTCCAGAGCGGTGATGCGGGCGAGAGCGCTGTCACGGTCGGAGACGAGCTTGGAGATCCGTTCGTCCACCTGAGCGCGGTCGTACCCACGCCGCACAAGCTCGAAGCCGTAGGGGGAAGTGTCGCTCATGGGGTTCCTGTCGAATGAGACCGGTGAGGTGATAGGGGGAATCCTAGGGGCCGAAGCGGTGTGTCATCGAGCGGATACGTGTTTGATCTGGAGAATGACACCCCTTTTGAGTGGCGTAGCGGAGGACGGCTTGCCAAAAACTTGGTCAAAGGCCCCAGACGACACCGGAATCCAACCGGTCCGCTAGCCGTCCGACGCCTTGCCACCCGAACGAGGGGCTCCGACCGTGGCGCCCGCCTTGACGCCGCCGTCCTTGCCCGCCGACGGGGCCTCGAATGACTCCAACGCCTCCAGGACGTCCTGGACACGGGAGATCTCCGCGTTGATGTCCTCGCGCCGCCGGACCAGCACCTCCAGCTCGCGCTTGCCCTCCTCGACCGTGCGCTTCGCCTCGCGGATCGCCTCGGCCCGGAGCTCCTCGGCCTCCTTGATGAGCGAGGACTTCTTCTGCTCGGCCTCCTTCAGGAGCCCCTCGGCCTTCTTCACCGCGGCGATACGGACCTTGCCGGCCTCGGAGTTGGCCTCCGAGACGAGCTCCTTGGCCTTCGCCTGCGCCTTGGCCAACTGCTCCTCGGCGGCCTTGATGAGCGCGTCGCAGCGGTCGCCGGTCGACTTCATCGTCTCCGCGGCCTCGCGACGGGCCCGCTCGTGCAGCTCCTCGATCTCGCCGGTGATGCGGTCGCGCAGCTCCTCCGCGCGCTCCCTTATGGCGGTCGCGTCCCGACGGGCACCGACCAGCAGCTCGTCCGCGTCCGTACGGGCCTTCTCCACCAGGGAGTTGCCCTCGACCGTCGCCTCCGCGACCAGCCGGTCGGCCTCCTTGCGGGCCGCGCCGACCATCGTGTCGGCCTGCGACTCCGCGTCCGCGGTGGTCTTCAGCGCCTGCTTCTGCGCCTCGGTGAGCAGCTTGTCGGCCTCGGCCGTGGTCTCCGTGATGAGCGTGTCGACCTGCTCGGCCGCCTCCGAACGCCGCTTGTTGGCGTCCTTGCGGGCCTCGTCGAGGGTGTGCTCGGCCTCCTCGCGGGCGGCCGCGGTCACCCGCTCGGCCTCCGCCAGCGCGTCCGCCTTCACCCGCTCCGACTCGCCGCGGATCCGCTCGGCGTGCTGCTGCGCGGAGTTCACCGTCTCGGCGGCCTCGGCGCGCAGCCGCTCCGCGTCGCCGGTGGCCTCCGCGAGCAGCCTGTCGGCCTTGGCCACGGCCTCGGACCGGGTCCGCTCGGCCTCCTCGGCCGCCTCGCCGCGCACCCGCTCGGCCTCGGCGACCGTCTCGGACCGCAGCCGCTCCGCCTCGGCGACCGTCTCCGACCGCAGCCGGTCGGTCTCCGCGACCGTCTCCGTGGTGAGCCGCTCCGCCTCCGAACGCGCCTCGGTGATGAGGGTGTCCGCCTGCGTCGCCGCGTCCGAGCGGATGCGGTTGGCGTCCTCACGGGCGTCCGCCCGGGTCCGCGCCGCCGCCTGGTCCGCCTCGGCCAGGGTGTCCGAGGCCTGCGTACGCACCCGCTGGGCGTGCTCGGAGGCGTCCGACCGCAGCCGCTCCGCCTCCGCGATCGCCTCCGACACCGTACGCTCGGCCAGCGCCTTGGCCGCCTCGGACTCCTCCGCCGCCTCGCGCCGGACCCGGCCCGCGTCCTCCGAGGCCCGCTCCCGCTCGGCGTACGCGTCGCCGCGGACCCGGTCCGCCTCCTCCTCGGCCTCGCGCCGGGTGCGCTCCGCCGCGTGCTCGGCGGCGCTGCGCAGCCCCTGGATCTCCTCCTGGGCCTGCTCGTGCAGCCCCGCGACCGAGTCGCGCACCTGCTGGGCGTGCTGCTCGGCGGCCGACACCATCTCGGTGGCGCGCCGGTCGGCCTCCTCGACCAGCCGGACCGCCTCGGCCTGCGCCTCCTCCACGCGCTTGCGCGCCGAGGCCAGCAGCTCCTCGCTCTGCTCGCGGGCCCGCTCGCGCTCCTGGTCGGCCTCCTGCCGGGCCGAACCCAGCGTCTCCTCGGCCTCGCGGCGGCGCCGGGCGGCCTCCTCCTGGGCGGCGGCCAGCGTCTCCGACGCCTCGGTCGCAAGACGCTCGGCGGCGGCCTGCGCCTCGGCACGCACCCGGTCGGCGCTCTCCTGAGCCTCCGACTTCAGCCGCTCGGCCTCGGCCGCGGCCTCCGACCGCAGGCGTACGGCGACGGCCTCGCCCTCCGCGCGGGAGGCGGACGCGTCCGCGGCGGCCTCCGTGCGCAGCCGCTCGGCCTCCTCCTCCGCCTGCTGCTGGAGCGTACGGATCCGCTCGGCGGACTCCGTGCGCAGCCGCTCGGCCTCCTCGGCGGCCTCCCGGCGGATCCGCGCGGCCTCCTCCCGGGCGTCGGTCAGCGCCTGCTCGGCGGCGGCCAGCCGCTGCTCCGCCTCCGCCTGGAGCCGGGTCAACTCCTCGGCGGCCTCGCTGCGGCGGGCCTCCAGGGCCTGCTCGGTCTCCTCGCGCAGCTCGCGCGCGGCCCGCTCGGCCTCGGACCTGATGCCCTCCGCCTGCTCGACGGCCTCGGCGCGGTGCCGCTCCGCCTCCTGGCGGGTGCGCTCCAGCGTCTCCTCGGCCTGCCGGCGCAGCGTGGTGGCCCGCTCGATGGCCTCGGTGCGGACCTTCTCGCTGTCCGCCGTCGCGCTCTGCCGCAGCTCGTCCGCGTCCGCCTTGGCCTTGGAGAGCAGCTCCTCGGCGGTCTTGGCCGCCTCCTCGATCTGCTGGACGGCCTCCTTGCGGGCCTCCGCGCGGATCTTCTCGCCCTCGGCGACCGCGTCGGCACGCAGCTGCTCGGCCTCGCCGCGCAGCCGACGGGCCTCCTCCTGCAGCTCGACCGTCTTGGCGCGGTACTCCTTGGTGTCGTCCTTCGCCGCGCCCTTGAGCTGCTCGGCGATGTCGTGCGCCTCGGCCCGCAGCCGGTCCGCCTCGGCCTCCGCCTCCCGGCGGATCCGCTCGGCCTCCTCGGCCGCGGCCTTGGTGGTGTTCTGCGCGTCCTCCTGCGCCTTGTTGAGGACGTCCTCGGCGGTCTTGGCCGCCTTCGACAGCTGGGTCGCGCTCTCCTCGGCGGTGATCGTGCGCGCCTTCTCGGCGGCCGTCGCCAGCAGCTTCTCGGCCTCGGCGCGGGCGTCCACGACGAGCTGCTCGGCCTCCGCCTTGGTGGCCTCGGCCTCCTTGGTGGCCTCGCTGACCAGCCGGGCGACCTGCTCCTTTGCCGTACGCGTGCGCTGCTCGTTGGCCGACTCGGCGCTCGCCAGCGTCTTGGCGGCGGCCTCCTTGGCCTCGGCCAGCAGCTTCTCCGACTCGGACTGCGCCTTGCGCAGCGCCTCCTCGGCCTCGGCCATCCGCTGCTCGGCGGAGCGGCTCAGCTCCTGCGCCTGACGGCGGGCCGCGTCCGACTCGGACGCCGTGGAGCTGCGCAGTTGCTCGGCGTGGTCGGTGGCCTCCTGGGCCTGGGTGGAGGCGGCGTTCAGCAGCCGATCGGCGTCGGCGCGGGCCCGCCGCAGCAGTTGCTCGGCCTCGGCGCGGGCGGCCTCGGCGTCGCTCTGCAGGCGCTGGCGGGCCTCCGTGGTCAGCCGCTCGGCCTCGGCGCGGGCCGCGGCCATCGCCTGCTCGGCCTCGGCGCGGGACTCGTCGAGGAGCCGCCGGGCCTGGGCCTCGCTGCGGGCACGCAGTTGCTCGGCCCAGGCGACGTTCTCGTTGACGTGGCTCTCGACGGTCTGGCGGCGCTCGGCCAGCTCCTGGTCGAGCTGCTGGCGGCGGGTGACCGCCTCCTGGTGCAGCTCCGCCTGGAGGCGCGCGGCCTGCTCGGCGTGCTCCTGGAGGATGCGCTGTGTCTGGGCGCGGGCCTGGCTCAGCTCCCGCTCGGCGTCCTGCCGGAGCTGGTCGGCCTGGATCTGCGCGTTCCGCAGGAGTTGTTCGGCCTGGTAGCCGATGTCACCGCCGCCGAAGTCGGGCCGGGACATGATGGTGCGCCGCGCCTCGTGCAGCTTGGCGCGCAGCACCTCGACCTGGTAGCCGAGGTCCTCGGCGTGCTGGATCGCCTTTTCCCGCTCGGTCTTGAGCCGATCCATCTCGGCCTCGAACCGAGAGAGGTGATCGACGTCAGCCGCCGGCTCTCGCTCCTGGCGTTCGTAGCCCCGCACTGCGCGGTCCCATCCGTCCCCTGGTCGCAAGTCTCTCCATACGAGCTCCGTCCATCCGCCGAACGGGGCCCCCGGGGAATGGTGTCAGATCAACGGCGGAGCATGGGCTGCTGCCCCGACGCTCGTCCCCCGAAACCCGGACCCCGGTGGTCCTGTCGTCAAAGGTGGCGTCGTCCGCCCGAAGGGCAGGCGCTACCTTTGACGACAGGACCAGGTCGCCCGTGCAAGAGCGACGACCGCCCCCAACCCTACCGGCCCATATGTACGAGGGTCAGTGCTCAGGTGACTCAACCGGCGCCGAAGTGACGAGTTCTGTCAGTACACCGTGGCAATCCTTGGGATGCAGGAAGGTGATCCGTGACCCCATGGAACCGCGTCGCGGCTCTTCGTACAGGACGCGTACGCCCTTGCCCCTGATCTCCGCGGCCTCCCCGTCGACGTCCGCCGTACCGAAGGCGATGTGGTGCACGCCCTCGCCGTTCTTGGCGAGCCACTTCGCGACGGTGGAGTCCTCGCGGGTCGGTTCCAGGAGCTGGAGGTAGGAGGCGCCGCCGTCGGACGTATCGTTGATCTTGAGCATGGCCTCGCGCACGCCCTGCTCCTCGTTGACCTCGGAGTGGAACACCTCGAAGCCGTAGGTGGCCCGGTAGAACTCGACGGTCTTGTCGAGGTCGAAGCAGGCGATCCCGATGTGGTCGATTCGCGTCAGCATGCTGCTAGTGCAGCGCTCCGGAGGTGGTTACGCAACGTGCCAGCGATCACACCGACAGCCCGGTGACGGCACGGAGTGCCATCAGTACATTCGAAGTAAACCCTCGTTCACTCCTCGGCTGTGCAGGCTGGAAGGGGATCGCACGACATGTCTTCCGCAACTTCGGTGATCGTCGCGGGCGCTCGGACGCCCATGGGACGACTGCTCGGCTCGCTCAAGTCCTTCTCCGGAGCCGACCTCGGCGGCTTCGCGATCAAGGCCGCCCTCGACCGTGCGGGAATCGGCGGCGACCAGGTGCAGTACGTGATCATGGGCCAGGTCCTCCAGGCCGGCGCCGGTCAGATCCCGGCCCGCCAGGCCGCCGTCAAGGCCGGCATCCCGATGAACGTCCCGGCGCTCACCGTCAACAAGGTCTGCCTGTCCGGCCTCGACGCGATCGCACTCGCCGACCAGCTGATCCGCGCGGGCGAGTTCGACGTGATCGTCGCCGGCGGTCAGGAGTCCATGACCAACGCCCCCCACCTGCTGCCGAAGTCCCGCGAGGGCTTCAAGTACGGCGCGGTGCAGATGATCGACGCCATGGCCTACGACGGCCTGACCGACCCGTGGGAGAACATCCCCATGGGCGAGTCGACCGAGAAGCACAACACCAGGCTCGGCATCGGCCGCGAGGTGCAGGACGAGATTGCCGCCCTGTCCCACCAGCGCGCCGCCGCCGCCCAGAAGAACGGCATCTTCGAGGCCGAGATCACCCCGGTGGAGATCCCGCAGCGCAAGGGCGAGCCGGTCGTCTTCAGCAAGGACGAGGGCATCCGCGCCGAGACCACCGCGGAGTCCCTGGGCAAGCTGCGCCCGGCCTTCTCCAAGGACGGCACCATCACCGCCGGTACGGCGTCCCAGATCTCCGACGGCGCAGCCGCGGTCGTCGTGATGAGCAAGGCCAAGGCGCAGGAGCTGGGCCTGGAGTGGATCGCGGAGATCGGCGCCCACGGCAATGTGGCAGGCCCCGACAGCAGCCTCCAGTCGCAGCCGTCCAACGCCATCCTGCACGCCCTGAAGAAGGAGGGCCTGGAGGTCTCCGACCTCGACCTGATCGAGATCAACGAGGCCTTCGCCGCCGTAGCGGTGCAGTCAATGAAGGACCTCGGGGTGTCCACGGAAAGGGTGAACGTCAACGGCGGTGCCATCGCCCTCGGCCACCCGATCGGCATGTCCGGCGCGCGTCTCGTGCTGCACCTCGCCCTGGAGCTGAAGCGGCGCGGCGGCGGTGTCGGCGCGGCCGCCCTGTGCGGTGGCGGCGGTCAGGGTGACGCGCTGATCGTGCGGGTACCCAAGGCCTGACCGGACTCTCTCAGGCGCTTTCTCTACGCGAACGGAGCTGTGATGCAGGACGTCTCCACACTGGTGGCCCAGGCCAGGGAAGGCCGGCCGCGGGCCGTGGCCCGGCTGATCTCCCTGGTGGAGGGGGCGTCCCCGCAGCTCAGGGAGGTCATGGCGGCACTGGCCCCGCTGACCGGCAACGCGTACGTCGTGGGCCTGACGGGCTCGCCCGGCGTCGGCAAGTCCACCTCCACCTCGGCCCTGGTCACGGCCTACCGCAAACAGGGCAGGCGGGTCGGCGTCCTCGCCGTCGACCCGTCCTCGCCCTTCTCCGGCGGCGCGCTGCTCGGCGACCGGGTCCGGATGTCGGAGCACGCCTCCGACCCCGGCGTCTACATCCGCTCGATGGCGACCCGCGGCCACCTCGGCGGCCTCGCCTGGGCCGCCCCGCAGGCCATCCGCGTCCTGGACGCGGCGGGCTGCGACGTGATCCTGGTCGAGACGGTCGGCGTCGGCCAGTCGGAGGTGGAGATCGCCTCCCAGGCGGACACCTCCGTCGTCCTCCTCGCCCCCGGCATGGGCGACGGCATCCAGGCGGCCAAGGCCGGAATCCTGGAGATCGGCGATGTGTACGTCGTCAACAAGGCGGACCGGGACGGCGCCGACGCCACCGCCCGCGAGCTGAACCACATGCTCGGCCTCGGCGAGTCCCGTGGCCCCGGCGACTGGCGCCCGCCCATCGTGAAAACGGTCGCCGCGCGCGCCGAGGGCGTCGACGAGGTCGTCGAGGCCCTGGAGAAGCACCGGGCCTGGATGGAGGAGCGGGGCGTCCTCACCGAGCGCCGCCGTGCCCGCGCCGCCCGCGAGGTGGAGACCATCGCGGTCACCGCCCTGCGCGAACGCATCGGCGACCTCCACGGCGACCGCCGCCTCAGCGCGCTCGCGGAGCGCATCGTGGCCGGCGAACTCGACCCGTACCGGGCCGCGGACGAGCTGGTCGAGGGCCTGACCCAGGCCTGACACGACAGCCGCCTCGGCCCCGACGCCGGACGACGGGCGGACCGGCGCCGCGGGCCGGCCCTGCTCGGTGCGGGACCGGCCGCGGGGCTCGGCGCGGTGGCCGCGGCCGTCGCCGGGGTCTTCGTGGCGCCGGCGATCACCACCGCGTACCTCATCGCCGACGAGGCCGCGTCGGCCGAGTCGCGGGTCCGGGCGGGGTCCTGGCAGCCGTCCGGCCGGCACGGCCGCGACCGCCGCGACCGCCGCGCCCGCCTTGGCCCCGGCGTCGACGGCGCGGCGGAAGTGCTGCGCAGGGGTACGGGGGTGCCCGTACCCCTCGGCTGGCGGGAGCGTCAGTCGTCGTCGCCGTCGTGGTCGTCGCCGTTCCTGTCGTCGTGGTCCTGGGTGACCTTGCCCGTGTGGGCGTCGACCTTCCACTCGCCCTGGGGCGTCTCCACGCTCCACACCGCCGAGCGGCCGTCGTCGTCCAGGTCGACGTCGGTCACCGTGCCCTTCGGGGCGACGGCGTCGGCGGCCTCGCGGGCATCCACGCTCGTCCCCTTCAGGGCGGCGCGCGCCTCGTTGACGTCGTCCGCGTCGTCACGGTCGGTCTGCGTGCCGACAACCTTGCCCGTCGCCGCGTCCACCTGGACGGTGTACGAGGTGGTCCCCCGGCCGAGCACGTCGACCTCCCAGCCACGGAAGTCGCCGTCGTCGTCCCGGTCGTCGTCGAGGTCGACGGAGACGACCGTGCCCGGCCGGGACTCCAGGGCCGCCTCGATCGCCTGGGCGACGGTCACCTTCGTCACCTTCGCGGTGCGCGTCCCGGTCACGTCGTCGCGGTCGTCGCGGTCGTCGCCACGGTCGTCACCGCGGTCGTCGTCCTTGCCGTCGTGCACCGTGGTCGTCGTAGGTGTCGCGGTCCGCGCGTCGTCGTCGCCGTTCGCGAGGGCGACCGCGGTGCCGCCGCCCGCGAGGGCGGCCACGGCGACGGTGGCGATGACGAGGTTGCGCTTCATGAGGTCCTCCAAGGAGTTCGGTCGCTTTCGACGACCACCACGCTGCTCCACCCGACCTGAAGCCACGCTGAACCCACCTGAAGATCACTTCAGCTTCGCTCTGCCACGCTGTTCCGCATGCGCCTTCTCATCGTCGAGGACGAGAAACGCCTCGCCCTGTCCCTCGCCAAGGGCCTCACGGCCGAGGGCTACGCCGTGGACGTCGTCCACGACGGCCTGGAGGGACTGCACCGGGCGAACGAGTCACCGTACGACCTGCTGATCCTCGACATCATGCTGCCCGGCATGAACGGCTACCGCGTCTGCTCCGCCCTCCGGGCCGCCGGCCACGACGTGCCGATCCTGATGCTCACCGCCAAGGACGGCGAGTACGACGAGGCCGAGGGCCTGGACACGGGCGCCGACGACTATCTGACCAAGCCGTTCTCGTACGTCGTCCTCGTCGCCCGGATCAAGGCGCTGCTGCGCCGCCGCGGCACCGGCGGCTCGCCCGTGCTCACCCTCGGCGACCTGCGCGTGGACACCGGCGCCCGCCAGGTCTTCCGCGACGGCACCGAAATCCCGCTCACCACCAAGGAGTTCGCGGTCCTGGAACAACTCGCGCTGCGCGCCGGGCAGGTGGTCTCCAAGGCGGACATCCTCGACCACGTCTGGGACTTCGCCTACGACGGCGACCCGAACATCGTCGAGGTCTACATCAGCACCCTGCGCCGCAAGCTCGGCGCCGGTCTCATCCACACCGTGCGCGGCGCCGGTTACCGGCTGGAGGCCGGAAGGTGAGGCGGCTGTTCGGCTCGGTGCGAGCGAAGGCGACGCTCGGCGCGACCCTGGTGGTCGCCGTGGCGCTGGTCGCCGCCGGTGCCGTAGTCCTGCTGTCGCTGCGCGCCACCCTCGCCCGGGAGGCGGACGGGGAGGCCGACAACGCCGCCCGCGAGGTCGCGGCGCAGATCGCGAGGAACGTGCCGTACTCCCGGCTCGACCTGGACGAGGACCCTCCGGTGCAGGTCGTGGACCGGAACGGCCGACTGCTCGCGGCGAGCGAGGGGTTGGAGGCGATCAGCGGCACGCGCGTGTCCGAGGTCACGCCCGCGCCCAGCCCGGGCGCCACGCGCGGCGACGACGATGACAGTGACGACGACGATGGCGACGACGACGGTGCCGAGGCCGGTGAGGTCGGCGAGGTGACCTGGCACGGCCAGGGCTGGGCCACGGTCGACGGCGAGCGCGAGGCGTACCGGTTCGCCGAGGTCGAGGTCACCGACGGGCGCGACGAGACGGTCCGCGTCTACGCCGGCGGCTCCCTCCGGGCCCAGCAGGACGCGGTGCGCACCGCGACCACGGTCATGCTGATCGGGCTGCCCGCGTTGCTCGCGGTGGTCGGTTCGGTGACCTGGCTGGTCACCCGGCGCGCGCTGCGCCCGGTGGAGGGCATCCGGCGCGAGATGGCAGAGATCACCGCCTCCGCCGATCTCACCCGGCGGGTCCCCGAGCCCGGCTCCCACGACGAGGTCGCCCGGCTGGCCCGCACCACCAACGAGACGCTGTCCGCCCTTGAGGCCTCGGTGGAACGCCAGCGCCGCTTCGTCGCCGACGCCTCGCACGAGCTGCGCAGCCCGATCGCCTCACTGCGCACCCAGCTCGAAGTGGCGGCGGCACATCCGGAGTTGCTCGATCTGGACGGGGCGGTCGAGGACACCGTACGGCTCCAGCAGCTCGCCGCCGATCTGCTGCTGCTCGCCCGGCTCGACGCGGGGGAGCGGCCCGGTGACGCGGGTGTGGACCTGGTTGCGCTGGCCCGGCAGGAGGCCCGGGGCCGGGCCGGGGTGACGGTCACGGCCGACGGGCCGACGGAAGTGACCGGGTCCCGGGGGCAGTTGGGGCGGGTGCTGGCCAATCTGCTGAACAACGGGCAGCGGCACGCCCGTTCGGCGGTCACCGTCGCGGTGGGCCGGGCGGACGGCTGGGCCGTCGTGCAGGTCGCCGACGACGGGGACGGGGTGCCGGAGGCCGACCGGGAGCGGATCTTCGAGCGGTTCGTACGGCTGGACGAGGCCCGCAGCCGGGACGACGGCGGTGCCGGACTCGGCCTCGCCATCGCCCGCGACGTCGCCGAACGCCACGGCGGCACCCTCACGGTGCGCTCCGCGCCGACAGGCGGAGCCCTGTTCGAACTCCGCCTGCCGCTGTCCTAGGCGCTAGGGGCGTCCCCGCTGGCTGCGCAGGTGCTCCGCGATCGGCTTGAGGCCCTTGTCGAGCTCCGCCAGCGCCTCGGGGGACAGCAGGTCGATGAAGTGCCTGCGCACGGACGCCACATGGTGGGGGGCGACCTTCTTCATCGTCTCCATGCCGTGCTCGGTGAGCACGGCGTAGAGGCCGCGCCGGTCGGACTCGCAGTTCTCGCGTCGGACCAGGTTCGCGTTTTCCATCCGCGTGATCTGGTGGGAGAGGCGGCTCTTGGACTGGAGGGTGGCGGACGCCAGGTCACTCATCCGCATCCGTACGTCCTCGGACTCGGAGAGGTTCACCAGGATCTCGTAGTCGTTCATCGTCAGGCCGAACGGCTGCAGATCCTTTTCGAGCTGGTACGTCAACAGCCTGTTGACCTCCAGGTGGGTGCGCCAGGCACACTGCTCCGCTTCGGTCAGCCAGCGCGTGGCCGTCTCGGTCTCCATGAATGAAGTCTACCTAAAATGTTGAAAGGCGAACTACTGAGGGTGGTGTGACGGTGCGCACGCGTTCGAAGCCATCACACTCCGCAGACTACCGCTCACAGCCCGAAGCGACGCTGGAGGTCTCCCAGCTGTCCGGGAAGGCGCGGTGCGCCGGTTTGCGGTGAGCCACCTGCGGAACCACCGCTTCCGGGTACCCCCGCCTGGTGCGGCACCGCCCCCGTCGCCTGCTCGGCCATGAGGGCCTCGGAGGACTGCAGGAGTACGGTCCCGGCACCCACGAACTCGAACTGGTGCTCCTCGCCGGACGCCCCGCCGAGGCCCGTCATCCCACGTAGACCGCCTATGAAGCCGGTCATGTAGCCATGGTCGTAGTGATGGCAGGGCGACGGACAGTCGGCCCAGCCGACGAGCGCCTGCGGGTCCACCCGGATCGGAGGTTCCATGAACACCACCGGACCGTTAGATGCGGCCACGAACTTTCCGGTTCCGATCAGCGTCAGAAATCCCGGCACGATCGACTGCTTCAGCGAAAGACTTGGCTGAAAAGCGAGCAGGTTGCCCGAGCGAATGGTCAGATTGCCGTCGTCGAGGTCGTAGGAGTTGACGTCGAAGGCCCGGTCGGCCAGCAGCATCTTGCCCGAGCCCTCCGCCACGACCCAGTCGGCCGCGTGCAGTGGTGAATGGAAGGACGTACGGACAAGCCGGTCGAGTCGACCGTGCCCGATGCCGTTGAAGTCGATCGAACCGTAGTAGGCGATCATCTTCCCCTTCTGCAGGAACCACTGGCTCCCCTTGAGCTCGACGCAGAAGGTGTAGCTGTCGACGTTGTCGTCGACGGGCAGCGTCATGGGGTCGTGCACAACGGGACCCGCACCCGGGTAGGCGCTCACAGCTTCTCCTCCGACGCCTGGACGTACACCGCTCCGTGGCCGCTCAGCTCCAGCTGGAAGGCCTCGCCGGAGCCGCGGCCCACCATGTCGCGCCAGCCCAGCGCGGTGGACAGCTTGTTGCGCACCTCGCCGTGGTGGGCGACGTACGCCTGGGGGTCGACATGGACCGGCCGCTGCGGGGTGATGGGCAGCTCGATCACGCCGCCGTGGGCCATCACGGCCACCGAGCCGTGCCCCTTGAGGGTGGTGGTGAACAGCCCCTGGCCCGTCACCTGTCCGCGCACCATGCCCATGACGCCGCCCTGCGACCCCATGAACATCGTGCCCTGCTCCAGCGTGCCCTCGAAGGCCAGCAGACGGTCCGCCTCGACGTACAGGGTGTCGCCGGAGAGGTTGATGACCTGGATGTGGTGCCCGCCGTGCCCGAACAGGACCGTGCCGCTGCCCTCGACGGTCATCAGGGGCGTGGCCTCGCCCGCCACCCGGCGCCCGATCATCGACGCGAGCCCGCCCTGCCCGCCCTGCGTGTTGGGCGTGAAGGACACCTCGCCCTTGTACGCGAGCATCGCGCCGCGCTGACTGAACAGCCGCTGCCCGGGCAGCACCGTCGCCTCGACCATCTTCGAGTTGATCTCACGGAAGGCCACGTCACACATCCCCCGCGATCGTGTTCCGCTCGCTCGGCTGGACGTACACCAGGCCGTCCCCCTCGAACCGCATCTGGAAGGCCTCGCCGCCGCCCTCGCCCATCAGTGTGCGGAACGTCACACCGGACTGGAGGGACTGCCGCAGATTCCCCTGGTGCGCGATGTACGCCCCCGGATCCACCGTCAGCGGGTACTGTGCGCTGACCCGCAGCACCACCGCCGACCCGTCCGAGGTGATCGCCACCTGCCCGTGGCCCTCGACGGTCGTGGTGAACAGACCGTTGCCCTGCGAGGCCCCGCGCACACCGGTGAACGTGGTCCCGGTCCTGAGCCCGCCGTCCGTCGCGAGCAGGTTGCTCGACTCCACGTACAGCTTGTCGCCCTGGAGGCCGACGAGGTTGATCTCACTGGCCCGGTCGGCGAACCAGCAGGTCCCGTGCCCCTTCACCTCCATCACCGTCATCTGCTCGCCGGTGATCCGCCGGGTCACCATGCCGCGGATGCCCTCGCCGCCGCCGCTGAGCTTCTTGAACGCCATCTGTCCGTCGTACGCGACCATCGAGCCGTTCTTCGCCTTCACGGCGTCCCCGGTCATCTCGACGGCGAGCACCTTGCTGCCTTGAAGTCGAAACACTGCCACGCTGCGAAGGTAGCCCGCGGGAGGCCGCCGCCGACAGGGCCTGTGGGCGGAGATCCACCCTGAATATCCCCCTATAACGGGGGGCGTCGCCCACTACGGCGCGGGCAGCCGTATGACAGCCGTCCCCCGGGTGAGATCCACGGTCGACCTCGGCGGCGCCCCGTCCTCCTCGTCGTCCCGCATCACCAGGGAGCTCTGCCGTTCCTTGAGCTCGTGCTGCTTGCCGGGGGAGAGCGCGGCATGCAGCTGCTCGAAGCCGGTCGCGGAGACCTGGCCCTGCCGCGCGGCGTTCCGCCAGGGCAGCGCTCCGGCCCGGCCGGCCCGGAGCAGCAGCTGATCGACGAAGGCCAGCACGGTCAGCAGCACCACGAGCCCCGGCAGGGTCATGAAGAAGACGAACTGCACGTGCGCACCCCTCGGAGAGCCGTCGCGGGACCCCAAGCCTGCCCCCGCTCGGCCGTTTGCCACAATGGTTGAACGTTTGTGCTCGCGTTCACAAACCGCCAGGCCCTCGCCGTAATCTCCCATCGAAGGTGACCCGTGGACATCAAGACCGCCACCGCCCTCCGCCGCCTCCGCCTCGTCTCCGGCCCCGAGGCGGTCTCGTTCCTGCTGCTGCTCCTGTGCTCCGTACTGAAGCGGACCACGGACTTCAACGCGGTGCCCGTGATGGGCATGATCCACGGCGTTCTGTTCATCCTCTACGTGATCTTCTGGGCGGACGCCTGGAACCGCACGAAGTGGTCCCTGGGGACGGCGGCCCTGTACTTCGTCCTCTCCGTGCTGCCCACCGGCGGATTCTTCGCCGACCGCAAGCTCAAGCGTGAGGCCGAGGACGCGGTCATCGCCTCCCGCGCGCGGCAGGAGAGCGCGGTGAAGACGTCGTGATCGTCGCCTTCTCCGTGACACCCCTCGGGGTCGGTGAGGACGTGGGGGAGTACGTCGCCGACGCCGTCCGTGTCGTACGTGAGTCCGGACTGCCCCATCGCACCGACGCGATGTTCACCTCGGTCGAGGGCGAGTGGGACGAGGTCATGGACGTGGTGAAGCGCGCGGTGGCCGCCGTGGAGGCGCGCGCCCCGCGTGTGTCCCTCGTCCTGAAGGCGGACATCCGTCCCGGAGTCACGGACGGGCTGACCTCCAAGGTGGAGACGGTGGAGCGGCACCTGTCCGCCGAGTAGCACGGGCACATACGCCGAACCCCGGTCCCGCGCGGACCGGGGTTTTCTTCTGCCCGCTGTTTGAGCAGTCGCTCAAAACCGGGTACCTTCCTCCTCAAGCAGTTTGAGCGGTCGCTCAAACACACAGCTGACCTGGGGGAATCGCATGAGCCACCACGGGCTCTACATAGAGGCGCGGATCCGCGCCGACCTCGACGAACTCTGGGCCCGCACCCAGGAGCCGTCCCAGCACCAGCGCTGGGACCTGCGCTTCACCGAGATCGCTCACCTCCCGCACGCGGAGGGCGAACCGCAGCGCTTCCGCTACGCCACGCGCGTGCTCCCCGGCCTCACCGTCGCCGGCACCGGGATCTCGGCGGGCGAGAAGGAACGCCCCGACGGCACCCGCACCTCGGCCCTGCGCTTCGCCTCCCCGCACCCCCTCTCCCTCCTCGCCGAGGGCAGCGGCTACTGGCGTTACGTCCCCGACGACGACGGGATCCGCTTCCTCACCGGCTACGACTACCGCCCCCGCTGGGGCGCCCTCGGTGCGCTCGCCGACCGCCTGCTCTTCCGCCCGCTCATGGGCTGGGCGACGGCCTGGTCCTTCGACCGCCTGCGCCTGTGGCTGGAGCACGGCATCACCCCCGAGCGGGCCCGCCTGAACTGGCTCACGGAACTCGCGGTCCGTGCGCTGGTCATCACGGCCGGCTGCACCGGCCTGGCCCTGGAATCGGCCCTCCGCCTCCTGGGCCCCTACGCCGCGCCCCTGGCGTACCTCTGCCCCGTCCTCCTCATCGCCGCGGTCTGCGCGGCCCTCTTCAAGGCGCCGCTGCCCAGCACGCCCGCCGCCCGGCGCTGTCTGCGCAGGCCGCCCGCACGCGCGCGTGCGCCGCGCCTTCTTCGCACCCTGGAGAACCCCCGATGACCTCGATCTTCCGCACGGCGATGGGCCGGGAGTTCGACCGCCTGCACCCACAACTGCGACGCCGCTTCTCCGTGGGCCTGGCGTCCGGGGAAGCGTGCACCGGCCACGGCGTCATGGACCGCATCTGGCACGGCCGGGCCTTCGTGAAGCCGTTCCTGTCGCTCGGCGGCACCCGCAACATCCTCGTCCCGCGCGAGGGCCGCCACGTGCCCTTCACCATCGAGAACGTGCCCTACGTCGACACCTACGGGCGTGAGACGGTGTCCTTCGTGCGCACCTTCGACCTGCCCGGCCGTGCCCGGCGCTTCGACGCCCAGATGGTGCTCGGCCCCCGCGGCGACCGCATCCTCGACTACCTGGGCACCCATCAACACCTCGCCAGCGACCTGCACTTCCACGCCGAGCCCGACGGCTCGCTCCTGATCCGCTCCGGCGAACACCGGTTCCGCGAGGGGGTGGTGGACGTACGCGTACCCGAACTGATCGGCGCCACCGCCGAAGTGCGCGAGTCCTACGACGACTCGACGGACCGCTTCCGCATCCGGGTCCGCGTCGTCAACCGCTACTTCGGACCCCTCTTCGGCTACGAGGGGACCTTCCGCGCCACCTACACCGACCTCCGCGCCTGCGGGGTACGGCCGGGGCTGCGGCCCGTGCGCGAGGAGGCGCGCGCGTGAGTCCGGAGACGGCGAAGTCCCTGGAGACGAAGACGAAGCTGCTCGAAGGGGCGCTGCGGACGCTCACCGAGCAGGGGATCGCGAAGACGTCGGCGCGGTCGGTGGCGGCGGCCGCGGGGGTCAACCAGGCGTTGGTCTTCTACCACTTCGGGTCCGTGGACGAGCTGTTGGCGGCGGCGTGCCGGTACGGGGCGGAGCAGCGGGTGTCCCGCTACCGTTCCCGCTTCGCGGAGATCACCTCGCTCTCCGAACTGCTGGCCCTCGGCCGGGAGATACACGAGGAGGAACGGGCCTCCGGTTACGTCTCCCTCCTCGGGCAGCTGCTCGCCGGTGCCCAGACCCATGCGAGCCTCGGGCCCGCGACGGCGGTCGGTCTTGACCTGTGGATCGTGGAGATCGAGAACGTCCTCGTGCGGGTTCTTGCGCGTATGCCGTTCGGGGAGTTCGTCGATCCGGCGGGGCTGGCGCGGGCGGTGGCCGCGTCGTTCGTGGGGATCGAGTTGTACGAAGGGGTTGACGCGGAGGGGGCGTACTCGGCGCTGGACGCGCTCGAGCAGCTCGGCGCGCTCGTGGCGGCCCTGGACGACCTCGGTCCGGTGACCCAGCGGGCCGTACGCCACCACCTGCGCCGCCGGTCGGCGTCCGCCGGCTGAGCCACGGCCCGTTTCTCGCCCCCGCCGCCCCTACCCGTCCCATCCCCCAGGGGCTCCGCCCCTTCGACCCCGCCAGGGGGCTCCGCCCCCTGGACCCCCGTTCGGCCTGAACGGCCTCGTCCTCAAACGCCGGACGGGCTGGATGTGACGACCGGCGTCGATAAGGGTCCGCATCGTTCTCGCGCGCCGGACGGGCTGCGCCCCCGGAGCCGCCAGCCGCCAGCCGTCCTCAACCGGGTGCGAGCCGGGCATCCCGCGTGCCCCCAGGCGCCCGCGGCGGGAAGGGGACGGGGTGGGGGGTGTCCGCCCGCAGCGGCGGGCGTTTGGGGGCGGGGCCGATGTGGCGGGCGGTAGGCCGGACCGAGGACGGACACCCCCCACCCCGGCCCCGACTCACACCCCCCCACAGGCGCTACGCGCACCCCCGCCAGACCCGCACATGCGCCGCAGGCAAGGCCCCAGCCCCCACCACAGGAAGCCCTCCATACCCCACCCACCTGGACGCCCCCAGTTCGACACGCCACCAAATCTCCACTTTTGTATGGATATCGGACTTGATCGCCGATGACTCCTCAATCACTGGAGGGCGCTGTGCGGCCGGAGGGCTACGACTACGACACCCACAGCCGACTCGCCGGGCCGCTCACGGAGCCGGTCGGCCCGTCGTACCGGGTGCAGTACACCTCGCTGCTGTCCCGCGAGCCCCACCGAATACGCGCGATCGTCCTGATGACACTGGCGCCCCTGCTCACGGGCGCGCTGCTCGCCTACCTGCTGTGGCCCAACCACTGGGTGGAACGAGAGGGCGGCGATCAGTGGCTGGTCGGACTCGACATCACCATGCTGGTGGCCATCGGGCTCATCGAACTCTTCATGGTCGTCAACGTCGTCTCCGTGGCCCACGCCACCCTCATGGCCCGAGACCCCGTCCCCGTCACCCCGGAACCCGGCACCCGCGTCGCCTTCCTCACCACGTACGTCCCGGGCAAGGAACCCCTCGACATGGTCCGCGCCACCCTCGAAGGGGCGACGAGGATCCACCACACCGGCCCCCTCGACGTCTGGCTCCTCGACGAGGGCGACGACGAGCAGGCCAAGGCCCTCTGCCAGGAGCTCGGCGTCCGCCACTTCACCCGCCACGGCGTCCCGGAGTGGAACCGCCCCAAGGGCGTCCACAAGGCCCGCACCAAACACGGCAACTACAACGCGTGGATCGCGATGCACGGCGACGACTACGACTTCTTCGCCTCCGTCGACACCGACCACGTCCCGCTCCCCAACTTCCTGGAGCGGATGATGGGTTACTTCCGCGACCCGGACGTCGCCTTCGTCGTCGGGCCGCAGGTCTACGGCAACTACCACAACCCCGTCACCAAGGCCGCCGAGTCCCAGCAGTTCCTCTTCCACGCCCTCATCCAGCGCGCCGGCAACCGCTACCGCGCCCCCATGTTCGTCGGCACCAACAACGTCGTACGCATCGCGGCCGTCCAGCAGATCGGCGGCCTCTACGACTCCATCACCGAGGACATGGCCACCGGCTTCGAACTCCACCGCCGCCGCAACCCGCAGACCCGCCGCCACTGGCGCTCGGTCTACACCCCGGACGTCCTGGCCGTCGGCGAGGGCCCCGCCTCCTGGACCGACTTCTTCACCCAGCAGATGCGCTGGTCGCGCGGAACCTACGAGACGCTCCTCAAGCAGTACTGGAAGGCGCCGTTCACCATGCCCCCGGGCCGGCTCTTCTCGTACAGCCTGATGCTGTTCTACTACCCGATGACCGCCGTCAACTGGTTCCTCGGCATCCTCAGCTGCTTCCTCTTCCTCTGGTTCGGCGCCTCCGGCACCCAGGTCACCGCCTCCGTCTGGCTGATGCTCTACAGCGACGCGGCCGCCCTCCAGATCTGCCTGTACCTGTGGAACAGACGGCACAACGTCTCGCCCCACGAGCCGGAGGGCTCCGGCGGACTGGCCGGCATGGCGATGTCCGCGCTCTCCGCGCCGATCTACCTGAAGTCCTTCACGGAGGCACTCGTCCGCCGCCCCAGCCGCTTCGTCGTCACACCCAAGGGCGGCGGCACCAGCCCCGACCGCCTGCTCACCTTCCGCATCCACCTGTGCTGGGCGGCCCTCCTCGCGACGTCCCTGGCCGCCTCGGTGGTCCTGGACCACACACACGTGGCCATGCGCACCTGGGCGGTGCTCGCCATGGTGATCTCCCTGGCGCCGGTCGCCGTATGGGCCGTCACGCTGCTCAAGGAGCGCAGGGCACGGCAGCAACCGCACCCGGCCGCACGCCCGGTGGACGGCACCGAGCCCGCCCTCGCCACCAGCGGAGCGACCGCGCCCGTCTCCAGCACCACGACAGGAGGCAACTAGGCCATGGCCTACCACCCCTCGCAGAAGACCAAGAAGACCGTCCTGGGCATCGGCGGCATCGCGATCCTGGCCGGCCTCAACGCCCCGGCCGCGCTGGACTTCGCGGGCGAGAAGTACCACGAGTACAAGATCGCCCAGCCCGAGTACAAAGCCAGGTACGGCAGTTGGAGCCAGGTCGACATCCCGGAGGAGTACCGCACCAACGCCATCCACGCGGCACTCCTGCACACCGGAAAGGTCCTGATCGTCGCGGGCTCGGGGAACGAGCAGAAGAAATTCGACGCGGGGTCCTTCGACACGGTCCTCTGGGACCCGAAGGCCAACACCTTCAAGAAGATCCCGACCCCCGAGGACTTCTTCTGCTCCGGCCATGCCCAACTCCCCGACGGCCGCCTGCTCGTGGCCGGCGGCACCGCCCGCTACGAGCTCCTCGACGGCGAGGTCGAGCGGGCGGGCGGCGGTATGCGGGTGAAGAACGAGAGCCCGGACAAGGCGGTGTTCCTCAAGAAGGGCACCCGCTTCCGCTCGCCCGCCGGAGTCGAGTACGTCACCCGGTTCGACGTCACCGTCCCGAAGGCCAAACGCACGTTCAAGGTGACGTACAACAAGGCCGGTGTGATGCAGCCCTGGCAGACCAAGGTGACGGCGAGCGAGGCCCGGGTCTTCGTCGAGGCCGTGGAGGCGGGACCGCTGTCGGTCACCGACCGGCAGGCGCAGTACGAGGTCGTCGGCCTGGCCGGCAAGGACGCGGACAACGTCTACGGCCTCTCCGAGAAGATCACCCTCGACAAGCAGGACTTCCAGGGAATCCGCGCCGCCTACGAGTTCGACCCCGTGGCCGAGAAGTACATCCCGGTCGACCCGATGGACAAGGCCCGCTGGTACCCGACCCTGGTCGGCCTCGACGACGGCCGGATCCTCGCCGTCTCCGGCCTCGACGACGTCGGCGTGGTCGACCCCGGCGACAACGAGATCTACGACCCGAAGACCAAGAAGTGGACGCCGGGCCCGAAGCGGTACTTCCCGACCTACCCGGCCCTCTTCCTCACCAAGGGCGGCAAGCTCTTCTACCCGGCCGCGAACGCCGGTTACGGCCCCGCCGACATGGGCCGCGAACCGGGGTTGTGGGACCTGGAGACCAACACCTTCGAGAAGGTGCCCGGCCTGCGCGACCCCGACGAGACGGAGACCGCGGCCTCCCTGCTGCTGCCCCCGGCCCAGGACCAGAAGGTGATGATCCTCGGCGGCGGAGGCGTCGGCGAGTCGAAGAAGTCCACCCCCCGCACGGCCGTCGTGGACCTGAAGAAGGACAACCCCGCCTTCGAGGACGGCCCCGACCTCCCCCAGGGCACGCGCTATCTGAACAGCGTGATCATGCCCGACGACACCGTCTTCACCTCCAACGGCTCCGAGGACTACCGCGGCCGCAGCGCCAGCAACATCCTCAAGGCGCAGTTCTACGTCCCGAAGGAGAACGTCTTCAAGGAGGCGGCCGCGCCCAGGGTGGGCCGCAACTACCACTCCGAGGCGCTGCTGCTGCCCGACGGCCGGGTCGCCACCTTCGGCTCCGACCCGCTCTTCGACGACCAACAGAACACCAAGCTGGGCCACTTCGAGCAGCGCATGGAGGTCTTCACCCCGCCCGCCCTGCACAAGAACGGCGCCGAGCGCCCCGTACTGAAGGACGGACCGAAGGAACTCGACGAGGACCACCGGGCGACCTTCCGCACCGACCACCCGGAACGGATCGAGAACGCCCGCCTGATGCGCCCCAGCGCGGTCACGCACACGACGGACGTCGAACAGCGCTCCATCGCCCTCGGCCTCACCAAGACTGCGCACGCGGTCACGGTCGACGTACCGAAGGACCCGACCCTGGTGCCGCCCGGCTGGTACATGCTGTTCGTGACCGACGCGGAGGGCACCCCGTCGGAGGCGCAGTGGATCCAGGTGAAGCGATGACCCTCACGACCGCGCGTTCCGGGCGAGACCCAGCGCGTACTCCGGCCACCACTGCCCGGCGTCCGGTCCGCCCTCGCAGGTCCCGTCGGACTCGCCGGGCCGCTTGACCCACAGGTAGGCGTCGACGGCGGGCTCGCCGGTCTCCGTCGTGGGCGGGGTGCCGAGGGCCCGCCCCGGCGGGTTGCACCACACGCCGGGCAGGGGGCCGTTGCCGTTGCGGCTCGAATCGATGACGAAGTGCTTGCCGCCGAGGTCGCGGGAGAGCCTCAGACCGTACGCCTTGGTGGCGTCGTCCGTCTGGAAGTTGGAGACGTTCAGGGCGAAGCCGTCGGCCTCGGCGATCCCGGCGCGCCGCAGCGGTTCGACCAGCTTCCCCGGCTCCTTGATCCAGGAGGGGTTGCCCGCGTCGAGGTACACCTTGGTGTGCGGCTGCTGCTTGAGCCGGCGGATCGCCTCGCCCAGCAGCTGCTCGCGTTCGGCGTGGTACTCGCCGGGTGTGCAGCCGTCCACGATGTGCGCGACCGCGTCGGGCTCCAGCACCACCAGGGCCCGGCTCTCCCCGAGCGCGTCGGCGAAGCTCCCGATCCACTGCCGGTAGGCGTCCGCGTCGGCGGCCCCGCCCGCCGAGTGCTGGCCGCAGTCCCGGTGCGGGATGTTGTACGCCACGAACAGCGCCGTACGCCCCTCGGCCGAGGCCGCCGCCGTCGCCGTACGGACGTCGGGGCCCGGGTCGATCTCGCCGGCCGGCCACTGGGCGGCCGGCCGGTCGGCGATCCGCCGGAGCAGCTCGGCGTCCTGCGTGCGGCCCTCGCGCCGCCACAGTTCGATCTGCTGCGCGGCCGGGCTGTCGGGATCGACCCAGAACGGGGAGGAGGACGGTGCCGGGTCCGACTTCCTGGAGTCGGCGCCGGTGACGGAGGCCTCGTCGACGTCGGTCGCGGACGAGCAGGCCGCCGCGAGGCCGAGCACCGTGAGAGCCGCGAGGGTGCGGATGCGGATCAGCCGGGACATGCTGCTCCCTGGGTGGGGGGTGACGGGCAGTGACGATCGGTAGCCAATCGTTGCATAATTGTGCAAATCACCCATGAAAAGACATGGCCCGCCGTCTCCGTGAGCACTCCGCGCCCGAAAGACGAGACGGGGCTGACCAGCATGTGACCGGCCGGTAAGGTCTGGTGACGTGCCGAAGCCCCTCAGTCTTCCCTTCGATCCCATCGCCCGCGCCGACGAGCTCTGGAAGCAGCGCTGGGGAAACGTGCCGTCGATGGCCGCGATCACCTCGATCATGCGCGCCCAGCAGATCCTGCTCGCCGAGGTCGACGCGGTGGTCAAGCCGTACGGGCTGACGTTCGCCCGCTACGAGGCGCTGGTGCTGCTCACCTTCTCCAAGGCCGGGGAGCTGCCCATGTCGAAGATCGGCGAGCGCCTGATGGTCCACCCCACCTCCGTGACCAACACGGTGGACCGCCTGGTGAAGTCGGGCCTGGTGGACAAGCGCCCCAACCCCAACGACGGACGCGGCACCCTCGCCGTCATCACCCCCAAGGGCCGCGAGGTGGTCGACGCGGCCACGGCCGACCTGATGGCCATGGACTTCGGGCTCGGCGTCTACGACGCCGAGGAGTGCGCGGAGATCTTCGCGATGCTGCGCCCGCTGCGAATCGCTGCGCGAGACTTCGAGGGCGAGTAGGGTTTCCGCGGGTCAGCGCGCTGCTCCCCGCCGGTGCGGGGGTGTTCCGACCATGCAGGTGCACAGGGCGAGCAGCATCACGTGGTCCCCGTCGACGCGGGGTTTTGGTGAGCGGTTACGCTCGTGGGCATGCGAAAAAGCGTGCTGACCCGCTACCGGGTCATGGCCTACGTCACCGCCGTCATGTTGCTGGTCCTCTGCGTGAGCATGGTGTTCAAGTACGGCTTCGACACGGGCGAGGACGTCACCTTCGCCGTCTCCCAGGTCCACGGCTTCCTCTACATCATCTATCTGATCTTCGCCTTCGACCTCGGCTCCAAGGCCAAGTGGTCGTTCGGCAAGCTGCTGTGGCTGCTGCTCTCCGGGACGATCCCCTTCGCCGCCTTCTTCGTGGAGCGCAAGGTGACCCGCGAGGTCGAACCCCTGATCGGCGACCGGGCCCCGGCCGTCGCCAAGGCCTGACCGGACCGCCGTACGACTCGATCGTGCGGCGGTTCTTGCTGCAGAATTACTAGGACGTCCAAGTTAACGCTCGTGAACCATCGACATTTACTAGGACGTCCAAGTAAATTTGAGGGTATGGACGCTGACGCCATCGAGGAAGGCCGCCGTCGCTGGCAGGCCCGGTACGACGCCGCGCGCAAGCGCGACGCTGACTTCACCACGCTCTCCGGGGACCCCGTGGAGCCGGTGTACGGTCCCCGGCCGGGGGACACCTATGACGGCTTCGAGCGGATCGGCTGGCCCGGGGAGTACCCCTTCACGCGCGGGCTGTACCCGACCGGCTACCGCGGGCGGACGTGGACCATCCGGCAGTTCGCCGGGTTCGGCAACGCCGAGCAGACCAACGAGCGCTACAAGATGATCCTCGCCAACGGCGGCGGGGGCCTGTCCGTCGCCTTCGACATGCCGACCCTCATGGGTCGCGACTCCGACGACCCCCGCTCGCTCGGCGAGGTCGGCCACTGCGGCGTGGCCATCGACTCGGCGGCCGACATGGAGGTCCTGTTCAAGGACATTCCGCTGGGCGACGTCACCACCTCGATGACGATCAGCGGACCGGCGGTCCCCGTCTTCTGCATGTACCTGGTCGCGGCCGAACGGCAGGGCGTGGACCCCGCCGTCCTCAACGGCACGCTCCAGACGGACATCTTCAAGGAGTACATCGCCCAGAAGGAGTGGCTCTTCCAGCCCGAGCCGCACCTCCGCCTCATCGGCGACCTCATGGAGTACTGCGCGGCCGGCATCCCCGCGTACAAGCCGCTGTCCGTATCCGGCTACCACATCCGCGAGGCCGGGGCGACGGCCGCGCAGGAACTGGCGTACACGCTGGCGGACGGCTTCGGCTACGTCGAACTGGGCCTCTCGCGCGGCCTGGACGTGGACGTCTTCGCCCCCGGCCTGTCCTTCTTCTTCGACGCGCACCTCGACTTCTTCGAGGAGATCGCCAAGTTCCGCGCGGCGCGCCGGATCTGGGCCCGCTGGATGCGCGACGTCTACGGCGCGAAGACCGACAAGGCGCAGTGGCTCCGCTTCCACACCCAGACGGCCGGTGTCTCGCTGACCGCGCAGCAGCCGTACAACAACGTGGTGCGTACGGCCGTGGAGGCGCTCGCGGCGGTCCTCGGCGGCACCAACTCCCTGCACACCAACGCCCTGGACGAGACCCTCGCGCTGCCCAGCGAGCAGGCCGCGGAGATCGCGCTGCGCACCCAGCAGGTCCTCATGGAGGAGACCGGCGTCGCCAATGTCGCCGACCCGCTGGGCGGTGCGTGGTACGTCGAGCAGCTGACCGACCGGATCGAGGCCGACGCCGAGAAGATCTTCGACCAGATCAAGGAGCGGGGGCTGCGGGCGCACCCGGACGGGCGCCACCCCATCGGTCCGATCACCTCCGGCATCCTGCGCGGCATCGAGGACGGGTGGTTCACCGGCGAGATCGCCGAGTCCGCGTTCCGGTACCAGCAGGCGCTGGAGAAGGGCGACAAGCGGGTCGTCGGGGTGAACGTCCACCACGGGTCCGTCACCGGGGATCTGGAGATCCTGCGGGTCAGCCACGAGGTGGAGCGGGAGCAGGTGCGCGTCCTGGGCGACCGGAAGTCCGGCCGGGACGAGGCCGCGGTGCGATCGACCCTGGACGCGATGATCGCCGCCGCCCGTGACGGTTCCAACATGATCGAGCCCATGCTGAACGCGGTGCGGGCGGAGGCGACGCTGGGCGAGATCTGCGGGGTCCTCCGGGACGAGTGGGGCGTCTACACGGAGCCGGCGGGCTTCTGAGCGAACCGTCGGCCGGGGCGGGCGTGGGGGTGGGACGCGCAGCCCGGCGCCAACGGGTTGCCGCCTGCGCCCACCCGTGCCGCCCCAGGCGGCACGCATGCCCGCAGGATGAGCGGCCCGCGCCCGCGGACCGCGACGCACCTCACCCCGCGGACGCGGCCGCAGCCGCCGCCAAGCCCGCCACCAGTACCCGTGTGAAGGTGCGTACCCACTCCTCGTTCGCCGGTTCCGCGCTGACCAGCGTGCGGTGGACCACCGCGCCGGCGACGACGTCGAAGATGAGGTCGACGGTGCGGGCGGCCTCGGACGGGTCGGACTCGGGCGGCAGCTCTCCGCGGCCCTGGGCGCGAGACCTCCCCTCCAGCACCAGCCGCTTCTGACGGTCGACGATCGACGTGCGGATGCGCTCGCGCAGGGCGTCGTCGCGCGTCGACTCCGCGACCACCGCCATCAGGCCGCTCTTCGCCTCGGGCCGGGCGAGGATCGCCGCGAACTGGAGCACCACGCCCTCGATGTCCGCGGCCAGCGTCCCGCGGTCGGGGAGCGTGAGCTCGTCGAAGAGTTCGGCCACCGCGTCGACGACCAGCTCGTTCTTGCCGGTCCAGCGGCGGTAGATCGTCGTCTTCGCAACCCCCGCCCGCGCCGCCACGTCCCCCAGGGTGAGTTTGGACCAGCCCAGCTCCACCAGCGCCTCCCGCGTCGCCGCCAGGATCGCGGCGTCCGCGGCTGCGCTGCGGGGGCGTCCTGTGGCGCGTGGGGCGGGGGTGCGGCTCTGCATTCCCTGACGATAACCACCGGCCGCCGCCCTGACTCCGTGAGGCAGATCACCGCACCCCGGTGTACCGGAGACACGCGGTGCCATTACGCTACGACTCGTAGCGAAACCACTGGCGTGGGGTGGGGACCCGACGCAGACCGACGCAGAACGGCAATCGCTTTTCACTCGTGCGCGAGAACGGGGGAGGATAGACGCATGCAGCCACGGAACATGTCCATGAGCGGAGTCGTCGACCTCGCCGCGGTGAAGGCGGCCCAGGAGGCCAAGGCGAAGGCGGAGCAGGCGCGCGCCGAAGCGGCCCGGCAGGGCGGGGGCGGGGGAGGGGCGGTCTCGCCCGCGGATCTCGTCATCGATGTCGACGAGGCCGGTTTTGAGAGGGACGTACTTCAGCGGTCCACCGAGGTCCCGGTCGTCATCGACTTCTGGGCCGAGTGGTGCCAGCCCTGCAAGCAGTTGAGCCCCGTCCTGGAGCGGCTCGCCGTCGAGTACAACGGCCGCTTCGTCCTTGCCAAGATCGACGTCGACGCCAACCAGATGCTGATGCAGCAGTTCGGGGTGCAGGGCATCCCGGCCGTCTTCGCCGTCGTGGCGGGCCAGGCCCTGCCGCTCTTCCAGGGTGCCGCCGGCGAGGCGCAGATCCGCGAGACCCTGGACCAGTTGGTGGCCGTGGCCGAGCAGCGCTTCGGGCTGACCGGCCTCTCCGTCGACCCGGAGGCCGACCCCGGTGCCGACCAGACGGCTCCCGCGGCGCCGGCCGGGCCGTACGACGCGCTGCTGGAGGCCGCCGTACGGGCGCTGGACGCCGGTGACTTCGGCGGTGCCGTACAGGCGTACAAGAACGTCCTGAGTGACGACCCGGGCAACACCGAGGCCAAACTGGGCCTCGCCCAGGCCGAGTTGCTCCAGCGGGTGCAGGGGCTCGACCCGCAGCAGGTGCGCAAGGACGCGGCCGAGAAGCCGGCCGACGTGCAGGCGCAGATCACGGCCGCCGACCTGGATCTGGTGGGCGGTCATGTCGAGGACGCCTTCGGGCGGCTCATCGAGACGGTGCAGCGCACGGCGGGCGACGACCGCGATGCCGTACGGCTGCGGCTGCTGGAGCTGTTCGAGGTGGTCGGCCCCGAGGACCCGCGGGTCGCGGCGGCGCGCAGGGCTCTTGCGCGCGCCCTGTTCTGACCGGGCCGCGAGCCCCGTTCTGACCAGTCGCTAAACGTCCGGACGCGTGTTGCCCGAGTGAAAAAGCGGGCGCTGGAGTGCCAGTGCGGCCGCGCTTTGCCAAATCTTGGCAATCGCGGCCGCTGTTACTGCAAGTAAGTCGAGGGCGTTGTTCTGTCGGATTCTGTCCGGCCATTCCCTCGTTTGTCCCCCCGCTGGGCGCCACCCTGTGTACCCGTCCGAGACCCACGGGTCGTTGTTCGGTTATCCGGCCGTTACTAGCGAGTAACGAACCCCCTTGTGCGGGCGGCGAGAATGCACCACGATCGGCGACGCTCGGTCCATTCCCGTACCACCCGACAGCCGGTCGGGCGACGGGAGACAAGGGTCCCCACCGGGCAGAGCCGGCGGCAGTGGCGCCGGTTCTAGGACAGGGGGGTCTTCGCCCACCCGGTGAAGCCTGTCCAGCAAGGTTGTGCGTGATGCGTGTCAGGCGCGACCAGTGGTTGTCGCTCGGGGGTGATCGCCGGTGATTCGGGCGCGGTTCGCGCCGCCGAGCTCAGGCGCTCTCCTTCCCGAGGACGTAGCACTTCTCCCATCCCTGCCCGGCTGAGCCGTCATGTTCGACAGGGGCAGTCAGGGTCAGGAGATGTACGTCCGAGAAGGAGGAAATATGGAGTCCCAGGTGCGTGGCGGGACCAGATGGAAGCGGTTCGCCGTCGTCATGGTGCCCAGTGTGGCCGCGACGGCAGCGATAGGTGTCGCCCTTGCGCAGGGTGCTCTCGCCGCGTCGTTCAGCGTGTCGGGCCAGTCGTTCAAGGTGACGACCAAGCAGCTCGACGGCAAGGGCTTCGCCCAGTACGGCGCCCTTGACGAGGGCTACACGCTCAGCGGCAAGAAGACGGTTCACCCCGTCGCGGTCTCGGCCTTCAAGTCCGCGACCATCAACAGCCTGTGCCAGTCGGTTGTCACCCCTGACATCCCGCTGCTCGGCAGCGTCAGCCTGATCCTGCGGGCCGGCGAGGACCCGAAGAAGCCGGTCGAGGCCGAGAACCTGTACATCGACGTGGCCGACCTCGAGGCCGACGCGACGTTCAAGGGCATCGACATCGGTGTGGCCGCCAAGGACGCCAGCAAGGGTCCGGGCATGAAGGGCGGCTCGGAGCAGTCCAACCCGTTCGGGTTCGCTCAGCAGGCCGACTCGGTCGTGCTGAAGGACGTGAAGCAGACGGCGTGGGCGACCACCGCCGGAACCTTCAAGCTCAGCGGTCTGTCGATGAAGCTGTCGACGGGTGTCAAGGAGTGCTACTAAGCACTCGCTGACGGGCGGGGGTGCCGTGGGCGCCCCCGCCCGTCACACCCTCCGGACGCCTCTGCACGCGTCCGCCACCAGCACCACAATTCACCACCACAGCAACGCCGTGACAGGGAGCTGTTTTCCATGAGCGCCGAGACTCCTGCCGTACCCGGCCGCGACGAGCACTACCTGCGGGTCGTCAGGCGGAGGTTCCGCGCCTGGCGGGGCGAGAGGCCGTTCTGGGCCGGTCTGTTCGTCATGCTCGGCGGACTCCCGATCGCCTACTTCCCGTACGCGAACCTCCAGATCGGTCACCTGACACTGGCCATGGCCACCACCGCGGGTGCCGGATCCCTGATCATCGGCGTGCTGCTCGTCGTACTCGGTGTCAGCCTCTGGTTCCAGAAGCACGTGCGCACCTTCGCGGGTGTCGCGGCGATCCTGCTGGCGCTGGTGTCCATCCCCGTCTCCAACATCGGCGGCTTCCTGATCGGCTTCCTGTTCGCCCTCGTCGGCGGCGCGATGGCCGTCGCGTGGGCACCCGGTGCGCCGCCGCAGCCTCAGCCGGTCCAGGGGGGCACGGCCGGCGAGGGCGACGCTCCCGAGGGCGTGGTGCCGGCGGCGCCGGTCACCACCTTCGAGAAGAGCGACGCGCCCTTCGAGAAGAGCGACGCGCCCGAGGGCGGGATCCCCGCTCCGCGGGACGGCGTGGACGAGCCCAAAGATCTGTCAGGAACGAGCCCGGTGAACGGGGCGAACGGGAGGCACAGTGCCGGCTGACGAGGTGACCCACGGGACTGACGTGGACACGTCCCGTGCGAGAACCGGGCCGCGCCATGCGGCACCCAAGAAGCCGCTGTTCACCAGGTTCCACGTGCCGGCCGGCAAGGCGATAGCCCTGGCGGCGATGCCGACCGCGGTCCTCATGGGAATGGGGTTCACCCCGACGCTCGCCAACGCGGAGGACCAGCCCTCCTCCCGGAGCCTGACGGCCGACGAGTACAAGGAGTGCGTGGCCGCCCTGGAGGACGAGTCCGCCTCCCCGTCGCCGTCCGCGAGCCAGAGCGAGGACCCCGGCACGGACGAGACGGCGGAGCCCACGCCGACGCCCTCGGCCACTTCGAACGACGGTTCCTCTTCGCCGGATTCAGGTTCCGACGACGAGACCGCCGAGCCGGAGTCGGCACCGACGCCCACGCCCACGCCGTCCGCCTCGCCGAGCAAGGAGAGCAACTCCGCGCCCTCCGAGCCCACGACGCCGGCCCCGGCCCCGTCGGCCTCGGAGAGCGAGGACGGCAACGTGCTGGAGCAGATCGGCGACGCCATCACCGGCATCTTCAGGCCGGGCGAGGAGGACACGTCGAGCGCGAGCCCGGCGCCGTCGCCCACCCCGTCGGCGTCCGAGACGCCCGCCGCGGACGAGAAGGACACGTCCGACCCCGTACAGGAGACCACCGGCAACGTTCCCGGCAAGGTCACCGGCACGGTCGAGGACACGGTGAAGGACACCGCCGAGACGGCCGAGGACACCACCGAGGCGGTCCAGGAGGAGGCCTCCGAGGCGGCCGACGAGGCCACCGCCACGCCCAGCCCGTCGGCGAGCGCCACCCTCGACCCCGAGGACTGCCCGGTCGCCACGGACGAGAGGGGCGGCGTCGACAACACCGTGCCGCTGCCCGACGACCCGTGGCAGCTGAACGCCAGCTCGCTGCTGCTCAAGGGCGCCAAGTACGAGGGCATCGTCAAGGTCAGGACCGCCAACGGCACCACCAAGGACGTCCTGAAGTACGTCATCCACGACGGCACCGACATCGGCGACCTGCACCAGACGGTGCGGGACCCGCAGGCCGGCAAGACCTACCACGTGCAGGCGGCCTCGGGCTCGACGTCGACGATCCGCGACGGCGAGACGGTGATGTACACCGAGAGCATCTCCGGCAACCTGCTGGGGCTGATCCCGGTGACCTTCGACCCGAAGCACCCGCCGCCGCTGGACATCCCGATCATCTACTTCACCAAGGTGAAGGTCGTGCAGGCCGGCCAGTTCGGCGGCACCCTGCACGTGCCCGGCCTGCATCAGTTCGTGACCGACTGAGCGGCCGCACAAGCCCGTTCGGGAGCCGCACAAGGCTGAGGGCGCCCCCTGGATACCGGGGGGCGCCCTCAGTGCCGTACAAGTCCCTTTGCGGGGGCGTCAGTCGGTGTCGCCGCCGCCGAGGTGGTGGACGCGCACCATGTTGGTGGTGCCGGGGACGCCGGGGGGCGAGCCGGCCGTGATGATGAGGACGTCGCCCTCGTTGAAGCGGTTGAGCTTGAGGACTTCCTGGTCCACCAGGTCGACCATCTCGTCCGTGCTGTTCACGAACGGCACGATGTGCGACTCCACGCCCCAGCTGAGCGCCAGCTGGTTGCGGGTGCCCTCGTCGGTGGTGAAGGCGAGGATCGGCTGGGCGGCGCGGTAGCGGCACAGCCGGCGGGCGGTGTCACCGGACTTGGTGAAGGCGATCAGGCCCTTGCCGCCGAGGAAGTCGGCGATCTCGCAGGCCGCGCGGGCGACCGAACCGCCCTGCGTGCGCGGCTTCTTGCCCGGGACGAGGGGCTGCAGGCCCTTGGAGAGCAGCTCCTGCTCGGCCGCCTGGACGATCTTCGACATCGTCTTGACGGTCTCGATCGGGTACGCGCCGACGGAGGACTCCGCCGACAGCATCACCGCGTCGGCCCCGTCCAGGATCGCGTTGGCCACGTCGGAGGCCTCGGCGCGGGTCGGACGGGAGTTGGTGATCATCGACTCCATCATCTGGGTCGCCACGATCACCGGCTTGGCGTTGCGGCGGCACAGCTCGATGAGCCGCTTCTGCACCATGGGGACCTTTTCGAGGGGGTACTCGACGGCCAGGTCGCCGCGCGCGACCATCACACCGTCGAACGCCATCACGACGTCCTCCATGTTGTTCACCGCCTGCGGCTTCTCCACCTTGGCGATGACCGGGACGCGGCGGCCGACCTCGTCCATGACCTTGTGCACGTCCTGGACGTCACCCGCGTCCCGGACGAAGGACAGGGCGACCAGGTCGCAGCCCATGCGCAGCGCGAACCGCAGGTCCTCGACGTCCTTCTCGGACAGCGCCGGCACGTTCACCGCCGCGCCGGGCAGGTTGATGCCCTTGTGGTCGGAGACGACACCGCCCTCGATGACGATCGTCCGGACCCGGGGGCCCTCGACGTCCAGGACCTTCAGCTCGACGTTGCCGTCGTTGATCAGGATCTGGTCGCCGCGGGAGACGTCGCCGGGCAGGCCCTTGTAGGTGGTGCCGCAGATGTGCTTGTCGCCCGGGACGTCCTCGGTGGTGATGACGAACTCGTCACCGCGTTCCAGCTCCACGGGACCCTCGGCGAAGGTCTCCAGACGGATCTTGGGGCCCTGGAGGTCGGCGAGGACGCCGATGGCGCGGCCGGTCTCCTCGGCGGCGGCACGGACGCGGTCGTACCGCCCCTGGTGCTCTTCGTGCGTGCCGTGGCTGAAGTTGAAGCGGGCCACGTTCATGCCGGCCTCGATCAGCGACACGAGCTGTTCGTGGGAGTCGACCGCGGGGCCGAGAGTACAGACGATTTTCGAACGGCGCATGGGGCGATCCTATCGGTTTGTTTCGGCGCGGAATATTCCGTCTGGCGGAAAGTACAAAGGGGCGGGGAGCCGCTCAGGTGAGATTCCGTGAGCCATTTACCAGCGCGTACGTCTGCGTCGCAATCTCCAGTTCCTCGTCGGTCGGTACGACGGCCACGGCCACCCGCGCGCCCTGCGGCGAGATCAGCCGCGGCTCCTCACCGCGCACGGCGTTCAGCTCGCCGTCCACCACCAGGCCCAGCTCCTCCAGGCCCGACACCGCAGCTTCCCGCACCGCGCTCGCGTTTTCCCCGACTCCCGCTGTGAAGGCCACCGCGTCCACCCGTCCGAGGACGGCGTAATAGGCGCCGATGTACTTCTTCAGACGGTGAATGTAGATGTCGAAGGCGAGTTGCGCCTGTTCGTCACCCTCGTCGACCCTGCGGCGGATCTCCCGCATGTCGTTGTCACCGCACAGACCGATCAGCCCGCTCCTCTTGTTGAGAAGAGTGTCGATCTCGTCCGTGGACATTCCGCCAACGCGCATCAAATGGAAGATGACGGCCGGGTCCATGTCTCCGGAGCGCGTACCCATCACCAGCCCCTCCAAAGGCGTCAGCCCCATCGAGGTGTCCACACACCGGCCGCCGCGCACGGCCGAGGCGGAGGCGCCGTTGCCGAGGTGCAGCACGATGACGTTCACCTCTTCCGGCGACTTCCCCAGCAGCTTCGCCGTCGCCCGGGAGACGTACGCGTGCGACGTGCCGTGGAAGCCGTAGCGCCGGATGCGGTGCGCGTCGGCGGTCTCCACGTCGATCGCGTAGCGGGCGGCCGACTCCGGCATCGTCGTGTGGAAGGCGGTGTCGAACACGGCGACCTGGGGCAGATCGGGCCGCAGCGCCTGGGCGGTGCGGATGCCGGTGAGGTTCGCCGGGTTGTGCAGCGGGGCCACCGGGATCAGCCGCTCGATCTCGGCGAGCACGGCGTCGTCGATCACGGTCGGCTCGGTGAAGTGCTTGCCGCCGTGCACCACCCGGTGCCCGATCGCGGCCAGCTCCGGCGAGTCAAGACCGAGGCCGTCCTTGGCCAGCTCCGCCGATACGGCCTTCAGCGCGGCCTCGTGGTCGGCGATCGCGCCGGTCCACTCCCGGACCTCGCCGCCCGCCGGAGTGTGCTTGAGCCGCGAGGACTCCTCGCCGATCCGCTCGACGAGCCCCACCGCGAGCCGGTGGCCGTCCCGCATGTCGAGCAGCTGGTACTTCACCGACGAGGAGCCGGAGTTCAGAACGAGGACGCGGGTGCCACGGGAGGAGCTCACTGCTGGGACGCCTTCTCGACGGGGGACTGGGCCTGGATCGCTGTGATGGCGACGGTGTTGACGATGTCCTGCACGAGCGCACCGCGGGACAGGTCGTTGACGGGCTTGCGCAGACCCTGCAGCACCGGCCCGACGGCGATGGCGCCGGCCGAACGCTGCACGGCCTTGTAGGTGTTGTTGCCTGTATTGAGGTCAGGAAAGATCAGAACCGTTGCCTGCCCGGCGACATCCGACTCCGGCAGCTTGGTCGCGGCCACCGTCGGCTCGACGGCCGCGTCGTACTGGATCGGCCCCTCGATCTTCAGATCGGGCCGCCGCTCCCGCACCAGCTCCGTCGCCTCGCGCACCTTGTCGACATCGGCGCCCGAACCGGACGTACCCGTCGAGTACGACAGCATCGCGATCCGCGGCTCCACACCGAACTGCTCGGCGGTGGCGGCCGACTGGATGGCGATGTCGGCCAGCTGCTCGGCGTTCGGGTCCGGGTTCACCGCGCAGTCGCCGTAGACCAGCACCTTGTCGGCGAGGCACATGAAGAAGACCGAGCTGACGATCTTCGTGTCCCCCTTGGTCTTGATGATCTCGAAGCCGGGCCGGATGGTGGCGGCCGTCGAGTGCACCGACCCCGACACCATGCCGTCGGCGAGGCCCTCCTCGACCATCAGGGTGCCGAAGTAGTTCACGTCGGAGACGACGTCGTAGGCGAGTTCCACGGTGACGCCCTTGTGGGCGCGCAGCGCGGCGTACTTCTCGGCGAAGAAGTCGCGCAGCTCCGAGGTGGCCGGGTCGATCAACTGCGTCTCGCCCAGGTCGATGCCGAGGTCGGCGGCCTTCTTGCGGATCTGGTCCACCGGGCCCAGCAGGGTCAGCTCGCACACCCCGCGCCGCAGCAGCACCTCGGCGGCGTGCAGCACGCGCGGCTCGGTGCCCTCCGGCAGCACCACCCGGCGCAGGTCCGAGCGGGCCTGCTCCAGCAGCTTGTGCTCGAACATCATCGGCGTGACCCGGTCGCTGCTCGGGGCGCTCACCCGCTTGAGCAGGTCGCCGGTGTCGACGTACCGCTCGAACAGGCCGAGCGCGGTCTCCGCCTTGCGCGGGGTCGCCGCGTTCAGCTTGCCCTCCAGGGAGAACAGCAGCTCGGCGGTGGGGAAGCTGTACCCCGGCACCGAGATCACCGGGGTGCCCGGGGCGAGACGGGCGGCGAGCGTGAGGATCTCGTCGCCGGGCCGCTCGTCCAGGGTGAGCAGCACACCCGCGATCGGCGGGGTACCTGCACTGTGCGCGGCCAGCGCGCCCACCACCAGATCCGCGCGGTCGCCCGGGGTCACCACCATGCAGCCCGGGGTCAGCGCCTTGATGAAGTTCGGCAGCATCGCACCGCCGAAGACGAAGTCGAGCGCGTCCCGGGCGAGCCCCGAGTCGTCGCCGAGGAGCACCTTCGCGCCGAGGGAGTGCGAGATCTGCGCGACCGTCGGCGCGGACAGGGCGGGCTCGTCCGGCAGTACGTAGCAGGGCACCGGCAGCCGGTTCGCGAGCCGCTCCGCGATCTCGTCGCGGTCCTCCCGCGCCACCCGGTTGGTCACCATGGCCAGCACGTCGCAGCCGAGGCCGTCGTAGGCCCGGTAGGCGTTGCGCGTCTCGGCCCGCACCGCCTCGGCGGTCTGCTTGCGGCCGCCGACCACGGGTATGACGGACGCCCCGAACTCGTTGGCGAGCCGGGCGTTGAGGGACAGCTCGTCCGGGAGCTGGGTGTCGGCGAAGTCGGTGCCGAGGACGAGGACCACGTCGTAGTCACGGGCGACCAGATGGAACCGGTCGACCAGGGTCGACACCAGCTCGTCGGTCCCCTGCTCGGCCTGGAGCGCGGACGCCTCGTGGTAGTCCATGCCGTAGACCGTCGCCGGGTCCTGCGCCAGCCGGTAGCGGGCGCGCAGCAGCTCGAACAGGCGGTCCGGGCCGTCGTGGACGAGGGGACGGAAGACACCGACCCGGTCGACCTGCCGGGTCAGGAGCTCCATGACCCCCAGTTCGACGACCTGGCGGCCGTCGCCGCGGTCGATACCGGTCACGTACACGCTGCGCGTCACGCGTGGTCTCCCCTTCATCGCCTTCGTCAACGTTCATCGTCTTCGTCAACGCAAAAATCGCCCACCGAGGTGAGCAGAACCCTCTTGACAATACCTCTGGCGATAGATAAGGCGCCCGTCAGCGTCGAAGCCCGGAGCGGTCGGAAGGGGACGGACCGGACGGAAGCGACAGCGTCTCGCGGGACGTGAAACAATCGGAAACGGCTCACCGGTATCAACAGCGAGCAGGAGACACAGCACGATGCGTATCGGAGTTCTCACCGCAGGCGGCGACTGCCCCGGCCTGAACGCAGTGATCCGGTCGGTCGTGCACCGAGCGCTCACTCAGTACGGCGACGAGGTCATCGGCTTCGAGGACGGGTACGCGGGCCTGCTCGACGGCCACTACCGCACCCTCGACCTCGACGCGGTCAGCGGCATCCTGGCCCGCGGCGGCACGATCCTCGGCTCCTCCCGCCTGGAGCGCGACCGCCTGCGCGAGGCCTGCGAGAACGCCCCCGACATCGCCCGTGACTTCGGCATCGACGCCCTCATCCCGATCGGCGGCGAGGGCACCCTGACGGCCGCCCGCATGCTGTCCGACGCGGGCCTCCCGGTGGTCGGCGTCCCGAAGACCATCGACAACGACATCTCCTCGACCGACCGCACCTTCGGCTTCGACACGGCAGTAGGCGTCGCGACGGAGGCGATGGACCGCCTGAAGACGACCGCCGAGTCCCACCAGCGCGTGATGGTCGTCGAGGTAATGGGCCGCCACGCGGGCTGGATCGCCCTGGAGTCCGGCATGGCCGCCGGCGCCCACGGCATCTGCCTCCCCGAGCGCCCCTTCGACCCCGCCGACCTGGTCAAGATGGTCGAGGAGCGCTTCGCGCGCGGCAAGAAGTTCGCCGTCATCTGCGTCGCCGAGGGCGCCCACCCCGCCGAGGGCAGCATGGACTACGGCAAGGGCGAGATCGACCAGTTCGGCCACGAGCGCTTCCAGGGCATCGGCACGGCCCTCGCCTTCGAGCTCGAGCGCCGCCTCGGCAAGGAGGCCAAGCCGGTCATCCTCGGCCACGTCCAGCGCGGCGGCGTCCCCACCGCCTACGACCGCGTCCTCGCCACCCGCTTCGGCTGGCACGCGGTGGAAGCCGCGCACCGGGGCGAGTTCGGCAGGATGACCGCCCTGCGCGGCACCGACATCGTGATGGTGCCGCTGGCGGAGGCGGTCACGGAGCTGAAGACGGTCCCGAAGGACCGGATGGACGAGGCGGAGTCGGTTTTCTAGGGCAGGTCTCGCGGTCGGAGTTATTGGACCGCCGCCCAGAACCTCTCCACGATCCGGTCCAGGAACTCCCGGCCGGCCGCGCTGGAACCGCTGTCGGCGCCGCCCCAGCTGAGAGTGGCGACCATCTGCCCCTGGTAGTCGCGGTGCAGCTCCTGGAGGGCGTCCTCCAGGAGCCGCCGATCCAGCGGCACGAGCCTCCCGACCGGGCGTACGTACGCCTGCCAGCGCGTCGTCACCGCACTGCGCAGCAGATCGGCGAGCTTGGCGTCCCGGCCCGTGACCGTGACGAAGTCGGGCAGGGAGAGGTCGAGAACGTCGGCGAGGGCGGAGGCCTGGCGCTCGGTGCCGTGCCACTCGCCGATCTCCTCCATGCGCAGGTAGGCGGCGAGTTCGTGCCCGACGGCACGGGCGACGTCCTCGGGGGCGAGCCCACGGGCCGTGCGGTGTTCCCGCAGGGTCCGCGGCCGCCCGATGAGCTCACCCGGCGAGCACCACAGCACCCCCGCGAGGGCGGTCAGCTCCGGGTTCGAGGGACAGACCGCCCCGCGTTCCCAGGCTATGACCAGGTCCGGTGTGACGTAGGGGAGTCCGTACGAGGAGCGCATCCCGTAGGCGACATGCTCCGGGCCCATGGCGAGAGCGGCACGGAGCCGGCGAGCGGCGGGGGCGTTGAACGGCGGGGTCGGCGGAGTGGGGGGCTGGTTCGGTTGAGCTGGTGGTCGACGCACGGGCCTCAAGCTAGGGGCGCGGCGCTGCGGTGACTACGGTCTGTTCGGCCAGGATCACGGATTGTAGGAACGTACGGATTCGGTCATGGGTTCGGGGTGGCCGAAGATCGCCCTGCCTGTGGTCGGAGGCGCTGGGGAGGATGACGCCGGGGTGCGCGTCCGTCGCCCCCGGAGGGTGGTGTTCCAGTGAACGGCAAGCTCAGCGGGCATATTCGCGAACGGCTCCTCGCTCCCAACTTCTGGCACCTCGCGACCGTGGGCCCTGATGGGGCGCCGCAGGTTTCGCCCATGTGGGCGGACATCGAAGACGAGTTCGTCATGGTCAACACGTCGATCGGGCGGGTGAAGGTCGACAACCTGCGGCGCAATCCGTTCGTATCCCTGTCCCACATCGACCCCGAGAACCCGTACGACCGCGCCGAGGTCCGGGGGCGGGTGGTGCGGTTCGTGGAGGGGGAGGCCGCCGAGCGGGCTATGGACCGGCTCGCGCAGAAGTACATCGGGGAGGAGCGGTATCCGTGGCTGCTGCCCGGGGAGCGGCGGGTGATGCTGTTGATCGAGGTGGATCGGGTGCGGAGGGTGGTGGGGGTGGAGCGGTTTCGGGCGGGGGTTTTGCCGGAGGCCTAAGCGTCTGGCAGAGAGTCGGCTCGGGCTCGGGCGTCGGCGGCTTCGGTGGGGGCGTTGGCGCGGGTGAAGGCGTCGGCGGCTTGGAGGTAGTGGGTGCGGGCTTGGGTGGGGTGGGTGTCCCGGTAGACACGGGCCAGATTGTTGAGCGTCTGGCCTGCGCCGTACCAGTCCTCGAACTCGCGGCAGATCTCTAGATCCCTGCCGAACGCCTCAATGGCCTCTACCACCCTGTCCGCCTCGTGTAGGGCGAGGCCGAGGTTGTTCCATGCCATGCCCTCGCAGTGGCGGTCACCGACCGCCTGGTACAGGTCGAGGGCGTATCTGTGTGCGTCGATCGCCTCCTCCGTTCGGTCTTCCTTCCACAGGGCGTTGCCGAGGTTGGACCACGTGTCGGCCTCGCCACGGCGGTCACCAACCCCCCGGTACAGGTCGCGGGCGCGGGTGTGGGCGTCGATCGATTGTTCCATCTGGCCCGCCACGTGCAGGGCGATCCCGAGGAAGCCCCACGCGGTGGCCTCCCCATGAGGGTTCCTGGCGGCCTGGTACAGGTCGCGGGAACGGGTGAGGGCGCGTACTGCCTCCTCCACTCGGCCCGCGTCCTCAAGAGCGCTGCCGAGGAATCCCCACGCACCCGCTTCAGCTCCGCGATCCCCGCCCTTGTGGGCGGCATCCCGCGCGGCAAGCGCGACGGCAATCGCGTCGTCGAAGTGCCGCTGCCAACGCAGGTACACCCCCAGGCGGGCAGCCAGCCCCACCAACTGCTGTGCATGCCGCTCCTCGCCCGCCCACTGCATGGCTGCGACCAGCCCCGCCCGCTCCCGGTCCAGCCATGCCAGTGCCGTTCTACGATCCGTGAACCGCTCCGGCTCCGGTGCACCCGGAACCCACAGCAGCCGATCGTCCGCCGCATTCGCCCACCGCCAGTAGAACTCCAGCAGCCGCTCCCGCGCCCGTTCACCCTCCTCGTGCAACTCCGCATCCCCCGCCACGAGTCCCGCCCCGAACGCCCGTACCAGGTCGTGCAACCGCCACCGCAGTTCCCTGGCCGTGACCAGCCCAGCGGCGGCCAGGTCCTCCAGCAACCCAACGGCGGCATCCTCGTCCAAGTCGGTCAGCGCAGCCGCGGCCTCCGTGCTGACGTCTGCGCCGGGTGCCAGGGCCAGCAGACGCAGCACCCGTGCCTGCTCGGGCGGCAGCCGCTTGTACGACGTCTCCAGAACCGGACGCAGGACGAGGGAGCGGCCGTACTGGTCGGTGCCCCGACTGCCGTTGTCGAGGACGGTCGTCGGATCCCCGGCCGCCTTGATCTCGGCCACCAGAGAGGCGATGTCACGATGCCGGCGTCTGCGCAGCATCGCGGCGGCGATCTGGAGGGCGAGGGGCAAGTGGCCGCAGAGGGCGGTCAGTTCGCGGAGTGCCTCCGGCTCGCGAGAGGCGCGGTCGTCGCGTGGGTCGCCGCGCGGGGCGTTGGTGACGAGGGCGACCGCGTCGTCCTCGGGCAGGGTCTCCAGGTCGACGATCTGCAGGGGCAGGGAGTCGGGGCGGTCGCGGGAGGTGATCAGTACGCGGTGGTGGTCGGTGCCGGGGAGGAGGGGGAGGAACTGTGCCGGGTCGGAGGCGTTGTCGAGGATCAGGAGGGTGCGGGGCCGGTGCCGGGCGAGTTGGGCCTGGTAGGCGTCGTACTGCCGTGCCGTAGTAATTGGCAGATCTGGGCCACGTAGGCCGAGCGCGTCCAGCAGGGCCAGGACCGCTTGATCGGCGGTGACGGGGTTGTCGTCGTAGCCCCGCAGGTCGACGAAGAGCGTCCCGCCGGGGAACCAGCCCTTGGAAAGCGCCTGGTGAGCGGCCTCGATCGCCAGGGCCGTCTTGCCGATGCCGCCCATGCCGGTGACGGCGGAGATGAGGAGCGGGGGTGCGGTCGGGGCGTCGGCGGTCGGTTCCAGGTGGGTCAGGAGGTGGCCCAGATCTGCCAATCGTCCTGTGAAGCCGAGGGGGCGGGGCGGGAGCGTGGTGGAGGCGGTGGGGACCGGGCCGTGGTGGGGAGGGGGCACGGGTGTTCTCTCTTCCTCCTCCTTCGGCTCCAGTTCTCGGAGTACGGCCATGGCGACCTCCGCCGCCCTCGCGGCAGCCTCCGGCTGGGAACCCCGCGCGTCCGCCCGCGACTTGTCCGCGTCCGCCTTGTCGCTGACGCCCCGGATGATCAACGCGCCCGCGCCGCCCGCGAGATGGGCCGCCTGGGCCACGCCCGAGCCCTCCATCTCGATGGCGACGGCGTCGTTGAAGCGCTGTCGGAGGCGGTGGGCGAGGGGGGGAGTCCGCGTCGGAGAGGAGGACGTCGCCGGCGGCGATGGGCTTGAAGTGGATGTGCGGTTGGCCTCGGAGGGCGTGGCGGGCGGCCTGGTCGAGTTCGTGCGGGGGCTGCCAGGATTCCGTGCGGTCGAGGAAGCCGTCGGGGGTCTCCTTGCCGCCGTGGATGGCGTACACCTTGGTGGCGATGACGACGTCGCCGATATGGATGTCGTCCTTGAGGCCGCCTGCCACGCCGACGAACAGGACCGCCTGCGGGGTCAGCCAGGTCATCGCCCGCTCGGTGAGCGCGGCGGCTCCGCGTGTTCCCTCGCCCAGCTCAAGGAGGGCGACCTGCCAGGGGGTTCCGGGGAGCCGGCCCACCTCGGCCCGGGTGCCGTAGTCGGGGTGCACGCGCTTCTCGATGTGCGTGAGGTGGGCGCGGACCGCCGTGTATTCCAGGGGGAGGGCGGTGAGCACGGCGACGGTGGGCACGCCCTTCACGGTACTGCGAACTTCCCTGACCAGCAGGGGTGTTGGGGGTTTACCGTGGGGCGATGGTCGGTGAGTACGGTGGCGATCACGTCGACTTCCGGGGCGGGGAGTTCAGGGGGCCCGTCGTCGCCAAGGGGAACTTCTATCAGCGGGCGGCGGCGCCTACGGCGTTGAGCGCGCTGCCTGCGAGGGCGGCGGGGTTCACCGGGCGGGGTGGGGAGCTGGGGGAGCTGCTCCGTGCCTTCGAGCCGGCGGTCGGGGGAGGGCATGAGGCGGTCCTGGTTGCTGCCGTGTCCGGGCTTGGGGGCATCGGGAAGACCGCGCTGGCGGTGCAGGCGGCTCACGAGGCGTACGGGCGCGGGTGGTTTCCCGGGGGAGCGCTCTTCCTCGATCTGCACGGGTACGACGAGGATCCCGTGAGCGGGGAGCAGGCGCTGGAGGCGTTGCTGCGGGCGTTGGCCGTGGAGCCTGAGCACATTCCGGTGCGGGTGGACGAGCGGGCGGCGCTGTATCGGTCGGTACTGGCGGAGCGGGGGGCGGTGTTGATCGTGGCCGACAACGCCTCTTCGCCGGATCAGGTGCGGCCGCTGCTGCCCGGTGACGCGAGGCACCGGTTGCTGGTCACCTCGCGCAACAAAATGCCTCAACTGGGGGCACGATTGCTGACCTTGGGGGAGATGTCGCCGGAAGAGGCGCACGAGTTGCTCGACCGTGCCCTGCGAATCGCCGACCCGGACGACAGCCGTGTCGCGGACCGAGCCGGGGAGGCCAGGCGGCTCGCCGCACGCTGTGGCCATCTGCCGCTCGCCCTTCAGATCGCGGCGGCGCTGCTGGTGCTGGACCGAGACAAACCCGTTGCCGAACTCGTCGCTGAACTCACCGACCTGCGTGACCGCCTGACCCACCTCGACGACGGCGAGCGCAGTGTCCGCAGTGCCCTGGCTCTGTCATACCGGCGACTGCCCGCCGATCAGGCCAGGTTGCTGCGCCTGCTGTGCCTCGCTCCCGGGGACGATGCGAGTACCGAGGCCGTAGGGGTCATGACCCGTGAGGACATCCCGCCTCGGTGCTGGGACGGACGGGCTGGCGCGCGCCCACCTCGTCGAACGGGCGAGCGGGCGTGGGCGGTGGCGGCTGCACGACCTGGTGCGGGCGTTCGGGCTGGACCTGGTGGCGGGGTCCGCGGAGTTGAGAGAGGAGGCGGAGACGGCGCGTGAGCGACTGCTCGTGCTGTTCTACTGGCGCTGGGCGCAGGCGGCGGACACCCGGCTGCAGTGGCTGCCGGGCTTGACGGAGCCGGACCGCTTCGCCACCCAGAAGCAGGCACTCGCCTGGCTGGACGAGGAGCGGGGCGGGCTGGTCGAGGCCGTGCAGTGGGGTGGCGAGGAGAGGTACGCGAAGCATGCGGCGGGGCTGGCCGAGTGCCTGACGGTGTACCTGGGACGGCGGAGGTACGTCGCCGACGCAATCACGGTGGCGCGCGCCACGCGTGATGCCGCGCGGCTCACCGGAGACCGTCACGACGAGGCGTCCGCCTGGCGCAGCCTCGGCGAAGCCTTGCGGATGGCGGGGCGAGCCGCGGAGGCGGTCGAGGCGCACACCCGCGCCGGTGGTCTGTTCCAGGCGGCCGGAGACCGCGTCAGCGAGGCCGAGACGTGGGACAGCCTCGGCAACGCCCTGGGGGATGCGGGCCGGGTCGAGGAGGCGATCGACGCCCACATCCGCGCCCGAGAGCTGTTCCGGACGCTCGGTGAGCACCGTGCCGAGGCCCTGGTTTGGGCCAACCTGGGCGTCGCCTTGCACGATGCCGGCCGGGTCGAGGAGGCGATCGACGCCCACAGGCGTGCCCTCGACGGATGCCGGGCCGCCGGAGACCGCCGGGCCGAGGGCGCGGTGTGGCACAACCTCGGCGTAGCACTCATGAGCCTGGGCCGGGTGGAAGAGGCGATCGAGGCGTACGCCACGGCCGTGGAGATTCTCCAGGAGTTCGAGGACTGGTACGGGGCGGGGCACGCCTTCCACAACCTGGCCCTGGCCCACTGGGCCGCCGACCGTCCCGCCGAGGCCCGCGCCCACCTCCTCCGGGCCGCCGACCTCTACACGCGAGCCAACGCGCCCACCGAAGCCGCCGACGCGCGCGAAGCAGCAGGGGAAATCCTCACCCCTTGACCGCCCCACCCAACGCAAACCCCCCACCCAACCGCCGCGCCACCAGCACGTACAGCAGAATCACCGGCGTCGAATAGATAACCGAGAACGCGGCCAACTGCCCATAAACCACGCTCCCCCGATTCCCGAAGAACTCGTTGATGCTCACCGCGGCCGGCAGCTGGTCCGGGGTGAGCAGGAGCATGAACGGGACGAAGAAGTTGCCCCACATCATCACGAACGAGAAGACCGTGACGACGGCGACCCCCGGGCCCATCAGGGGTAGGACGATGCGGACGAGGGACTGGAGTGCCGAGGCCCCGTCCGTCCAGGCGGCCTCCTCCAGTTCCTTCGGTACGCCGTCCATGAAGTTCTTCATCAACCAGATGGCGAAGGGGAGTTGGGAGGCGGCGAAGAAGAAGATCGTGCCTCGCATCGTGTCGATCAGGTTCACCTGGACGAACAGGGCGTACACGGGGACCATCACGGCCGTGATCGGAAGGCAGGTCGCGAAGAGGATGGTCAGGAGGAAGGGGCGGTTCAGGCGGGAGCGGAAGCGGGACAGGGGGTACGCGGCCAGTGCCGCGCATGTCACGGTCAGCAGGGTGCCGCCGCCGCACAGCAGGAGGCTGTTGAGGAGTGGGGTGAAGGTGATCTCGTCGGTCAGAACCGCGTCGAAGTTGTCCCAGGTCACCCCGTCGGGGGCCTTGAGTCTCAGGTCCGCGTCCGGGTCGAGGGCGGAGAGGACGACCCAGGCCAGGGGGAGGGCGAAGGTCGCTGCCAGGGCCAACAGCCCGGCGTCGGCGGCCAGTCGACGCGTGCTTCTTCGAAGTCGCATGGCTTCTCACACCTCCGTCCGCAGCAGGCGTAGGTAGACCAGCGAGAACAGCGCGCCGACCACCAGCAACAGCAGCGCGACCGCCGTGCCGTAGCCGATCATGCTCTTCTGGAAGGCCTCCTCGTACATGAAGAGGGGGAGGGTCTGGCTCTTGCCGCTCGGGCCGCCTCTCGTCATCACCCAGATCAGGCCGAAGACGGAGAGGGTCTGGAGGGTGATCAGCATCAGGTTGGTGGCGATGGAGCGGCGGATCATCGGGAGCGTGATGTGCCACAGGCGGCGCCAGCCGCCCGCGCCGTCGACCTCGGCGGCCTCGGTGATCTCCTTGGGGATGTCGTTCAGGGCGGCCGAGTAGACCAGCATGGAGAAGGCCGTGCCGCGCCAGACGTTGGCGAAGGACACCGCCAGGATCGGGAGGGTGAACAGCCAGTTCTGGGTGGGGAGATGGAGCCAGTCCAGGAGGGCGTTCAGGGTGCCTTCGCGGCGGAAGAAGGCGTAGAGGAGGAAGCCCGCGACCACCTCCGGGAGGACCCAGGCCGCGATGACGATTCCGCCCGTCAGCGTGCGCACCGGCTTCGACGCGCGTCGCATCAGGGAGGCGAGGGCCAGGCCCAGGGTGTTCTGGCCGATCAGCGCGGATACGACCGTGAAGACGAGCGTGAGCCATACGGCGTTCAGGAAGGCGTTGTCCTGGAACGCCGTACGGAAGTTCTCGAACCCGACGAAGGACTCCTTGGCCTGGCCTGTGAGTTGGAGGTCGGTGAAGGCGATGTACGCGCAGTAGGCGATGGGGCCGGCGAGGAAGAGGAGCAGGAGGACGACGGCGGGGGAGAGGGTGAGGAAACGGGTGAGCTTCATCCGCCGTGGCCCCTTACTTCTCGATCACCTGGCCGTCGGTCGCCCTGCGCAGTTCCTCGTCGTAGTTCTTCGCGGCCTCCTCGACCGACACGTCCCCCGTCGTCACGCCCTCCATCGCCTCCTGGATCGCCGTGGAGACCTTCGGGTACGCCGGGTACGCGGGCCGGTAGTGCGTGCTGGCCACCAGGTCCGTGAAGAACTTGATGCCGGGCTGGGCGTCGGCGTAGGCGGGGTCGTTCGCGACGTCCTCGCGGACCGCGATGCCGGAGTTGGCGACGTACCACTTCTGGGCGTTCGCCTTGCTCTGCATGGTCTTGATGAAGTCGAAGGCGAGGTCGGGGTTGGCGGCCTTCGCCGGGATCGCCCACGTCCAGCCGCCGGACATGCTCACCTTGCCGGGGGCCTGCCCGTGCTGGGTCGGCATGGCGGCCAGGCCCAACTTCCTCGACCACTCGGGCCATTCGTGGCCGCTGCCCTCCAGCCAGTCCTGCGGGAGCCAGGAGCCGTCGAGGTTGATGCCCAGCTTGCCGTTGGGGAGGAGGTCGCCGCGCACGATGGTCTGGATGTTGGGGTCGAGGGCGGTGGAGATGTCCGGGCCGAGCTTCTCCTCGTAGACCGTCTCCACGAACGCGAGGGCATCCTTGAAGCCCTGGCTTCCGGCAACCCACTTCTTCGACGACTCGTCGTAGAGGCGGTCCTCGGTGCCGTACAGCAGCATCTCGAAGCCCTGCATGGTCGCCGCCTCGCCCGCCGGTTTGCCCGTGTAGACGTTGAGGGGCGTGACGTCAGGGACCTTCTCCTTGATCGTGCGAGCCGCGTCGAGGACGTCGTCCCACGTCTTCGGCTGCCACGCGGTCGGCAGGCCGGCCTTCGCGAAGATGCCCTTGTCGTACCAGAGTCCGCGGGTGTCGGTGCCGTCCGGGACGCCGTACGTCTTGCCGTCCTCGCCCTTCGCCGCCGCCTTCGCCGTGCCGATGAACTGGTTCCAGTCCGGCCACTTGGCGAGGTAGGCGTCCAGGGGCTTCAAGTACCCGCTGGTGATGTCGGAGTTGATGAGGAACGTGTCCTCGTAGACCAGGTCGGGCGCCGTCTTCGCGGAGCGGAGCATCTGCTGGACCTTGGTGTAGTACTCCGAGTCCGGGGCCTTGATGGGGATGAACTCGACCTTCTTTCCCGGGTACTTCTTCTCGAACTGCTTCTTGATGTCCGCGAGGAAGGTGTCCATCACCTTGATGTTGTTGTCCGTGGACTGTTTGAAGGACACCTTCAGTGTGTCCGGGTCGCTTCCGGAGTCGCCGCCGCAGGCGGTGAGGGTCGCGGTGGCGGCGAGGACGGTGGCGGTGGTGATCAGGGCGGCGGTGGGGCGCACGGGCATGACCTCCTGCGGGCTCACGTCGTTGTGGCGCGGAGTGGCTGCCGTGTGAACGTAGGTGGGGTGGTCTAGTCAGGTCAATGCGTCTGCGGTGGATCGGCGGCCGCTTACAGTACTGCCAGGGGACATGAACATCGGGGGAAGGAATGCCAATGGCCGAGCGAGACGTGACCCTCGGTCAGCTCCTCCTCGCGGAGTACCAGACCGTCAAGGACGAGCAGAAGACCCGCATCGGCTTCCGTGACAACCTCCTCTACGTCACCCTCACCGTCGTCGCCGCCGTGATCGCCGCCGCCGCGCAGGCCGAGCAGTCCGCGATGCTGCTCGCCATCCCGCCCGTCTGCGCCGTCCTCGGCTGGACCTACCTCGTCAACGACGAGAAAATCTCCGCCATCGGCCGCTACATACGCCAGGACCTCGGACCCCGACTCGCCCAACTCGCCGATGCGGAAAGGGCGTTCGCCTGGGAGATCGCACATCGCACCGACTCCCGTCGGCGTTCCCGCAAGGCCGTGCAGTGTGCGGTGGATCTGCTGGCCTTCTGCGTCGTGCCGCTCGCCGGGCTGGCCGTCTACTGGGGGGCGGGGCAGACGTCTCCCGGGCTCCTCGCCGTCTCCGTCGTCGAGGCGCTCGCCGTCGTCGGCCTGGCGGCGCAAGTCGTCGTCTACGCCCGCCCGTTCCGGTAGCTCAGAGCAGGTGGTCCGCCTTGCCGGACTTGATGTCGCGGATGAGGGTGCGGAGGGCTTCGAGGGTGTCGGTGAGGGGGGTGTCTTCTTGGCCGGCTACGGCGATGTAGGCGTTGCCTTGGGGGTCGGTGCCTATGCGGAAGCAGTTGTTTCCTTCGGCGCAGAAGGGCTCTTCCCAGGTGATGTCGGGCATGGTGGCTCCTCAGAGTTGGCGGGCGATGGAGTGGATCAGGTCGCGTGATTCCTTGGTGGTCAGCGTGTGGGTGTGCCACCAGTCCATGTGAGCCCGGTACTTGGCGAGTTGGGATTCGGAGTGAGTGAACTCGCCGCCGTGCGCGGAGTCCAGGTGCACGGTGTCCAACTGGGGGACCGCCCCGTGGGCGTACAGCACCGCGTGTCCGGCGCCGGGGAACGCACCGGCCTCGACCGGCAGTACACGCAGGTCGACATGAGGGCGGTCGGAGGCTTCGCACAGGTGCAGTAGCTGCTCGCGCATGACGCGGCGTCCGCCGAACTGCATGCGCAGGGCCCACTCGTGAACGTACGCGACGTAGTCGAGCGGCTGGGGCTGCTCACGGTCGAGCACCTGCTGTCGCCGCACGCGCTGGACCACTCGGAGTTCGACCTCCGACCGGGGCAGGGGCGGGAGCGCGGCGGCGAAGATGGCGCGGGCGTACTCGCCGAGTTGCAGCAGTCCGGGAACGTGCACGGACTGGTAGCTCCGCAGCCGGGTCGCGAACCACTCCAACTCGGCGACATCCAGCAGCCCTTGGGGCAACGCCCCCCGGTACTGCTGCCACCATCCGCGTCGTGTGTCGGCCATGGTGACCAGCGCCTCGACGTAGGCCTCGTCCGCGCACTCGTAGTTGCTGGCGAGGAGGCGGATCCGCTCCGGTGAGGTGGCGCGGACGCCCGCCTCCATGTTGGAGACCTTCGTGCGGTCCAGGCCGAGCAGTCCGGCCGCGTACTCCGTGGTTCGCCCGGCTGCCAGGCGCATCCTGCGCAGCTCGGCGCCCAGCCGCTTCTGACGTTCGGTCGGCGCGGGTCGTGTCGGCATCGGTGTGCTTCCTCCCCGTTGGTCGGGGGTCAGTCTGCCCTGCGTCTGTCACGCGGGTCCAATTCTAGGGCGGCAATGAGTCGGAGTATGTGGCACGTGTGCCCAACAATGCTCTACGGTCAGTAAGGCAACCATTACGCACCGGCGTTGTCGGAAGCGCATCGCGCGAGCCTGTCCGCGTTCTCCTTCTCCGGGAGGGGCGGGTTCGTGCCGGAGAGACAAGCCACCGGCCGCCGGGTGAAGTCACTTACGCCGAGGAGTCGTTCATGTCCACATCCATCGCCGGAACCGTCTCCCCCTGCCCCCTCTCCACAGACGAACGCCGCACCCCGCCGCCGTCCCCCGACACCCTTGCCTACAGCCTCACCCTCCCCGCCGGCCCGGCCAGCGCCCGAATCGCCCGCGCCGCCACCCGCGTCGTCCTCCAGACCCACGGCCTCGCCGACATGACGGACGCGGTGGTCCAAGTCGTCGCCGAACTCGCCGCCTGCGCCTGCCGGTTCACGCCGGACAGCGAGGTGTACGTGTCCCTGCGGTACCGGGACGGCGACCTCCGCGTGATCCTCTACGACGGTCACCCCCGCCATACCCACCCCCGGCTGGCGGCGGCCTGTGACGCCCGGAGGCGGGCCGCGCTGCGGGTGCTCGGGTGCGTGGTGCGGGCATGCGAGGGGGAGTGGGGGTTCGGGGAGGCGCGGGAGCCCGGGGGTGGGACGCGGATGTGGGCGGTGGTGCCTTGGCGGGGGGCTCGGGGGTATGTGGGGGTGGGGTGAGGGGTGGGGTTACTGCGGTAGGGCGGTGGCTCGGGTGCGGGCGCCGGTAGTGTCGGCGGGAGCGTTGGCGAGGGTGTAGGCGTCGGCGGCCTCAAGGTAGGCGGCGCGGGCCTCGGCCGGGCGGCCGACCGTCTCGTGAAGGTCGGCCAGGTTGTACAGGGCTTGCCCCGCGCCGTACCAGTGCTCGCACTCCCGGCAGATTTCCAGGGACGTGCCGTACGCCTCGACCGCCTCCTCCACCCTGCCCGCCTCCCCCAGGGCGAGGCCGAGGTTGTTCCACGCGCTCGCCTCGCGGGGGCGGTTCCCGACGGCCCGGTGCAGGTCGCGGGCCCGGGTGTGGGCCTGCACCGCCTCCTCCACCCGGCCCGCCTCCCGCAGGGCGATGCCGAGGTTGTTCCACGCGCTCGCCTCGCCGGGGCGATTCCCGGCGGCCTGGAACAGGTCGCGGGCCCGAGTGAGAGCCTGCACCGCCTCCTCCACCCGGCCCGCCTCCCGCAGGGCGATGCCGAGGTTGTTCCACGCGTCCGCCTCGCCGGGGCGGTCCCCGGCGGCCTGGAGCAGATCGCGGGCCCGGGAGTGGGCCTGCACCGCCTCCTCCACCCGGCCCACCCCCCGCAGGGCGAGGCCGAGGTTGTTCCACGCGTCCGCCTCGCCCAGCCGGTCACCCGCCCGCCCGGCCGCCTCCACCGCCGCCTCCGCCACCGCGACCCAGTCGTCGAAATACCGCCGCCAGTCCAGATACTCCGCCAGGCACGCGGCCAGCCACACCACCTCCCGCCCGAACCGCTCCTCCCGCCCCCACTCCACCGCCGCCACCAACCCCGCCCGCTCAGCGTCAAACCACGCCAACGCCTCCCCCCGCTCCCCAAACCGCTCCAGCACCTCCCTCCCCGGCAACCACCGCAACCGGCCATCCGCCGCACCCGCCCACCGCAGGTAGAAGCCCAGCACCCGCTCCCGAGCCCGATCCCCCTCCTCCCGCAACCCCCCATCCCCCGCCACCACCCCCAGCCCGAACGCCCGCACCAAGTCATGCAACCGCCACCGAACATCAGCAGCCGTACCGTCGACACTCCGCACCGGCATGACGAGATGAGCCGCGTCCAAGTCCTCCAACAACCCCAGAACCACCGACTCCTCACGATCCGCAAGCGCGCAGATCGCCTCCGTGCCGGTCTCCACCCCCGGAGCCAGCGCGAGCAGCCGCAGCAACCGTGCCTGTTCGGGCGGGAGTCGACGGTACGAGGTTTCCAGTACCGGGCGCAGGACCAGGGACCGGCCGTACAGGTCCCTCCCGGGGCTGCCCTGGTCGAGGGCGGCCGTCGGGTCCGCGGCGCTTCGGATCTCGGTGACGAGAGAGGCGATGTCCCGATGTCGTCGCCGACGCAGCATGCCCGCGGCGATCTGTAGGGCGAGGGGCAAATGGCCGCAGAGGTCTGCCAGTTCGCGTACGGCGTCGACCTCCCGCGCCGGACGCTCGTCACGCTCGTCCGTGTCGTGCAGGGCCCGCGCGATCAGGGTCACGGAGTCGTCCGGGGCGAGGGTCTCCAGGTCGATGAGGCGGATCGGCAGCGCGTCGGGGCGGTCGCGGGACGTGATGAGTACTCTGTGGTGGTCCGTGCCGGGCAGGAGGGGCAGGTACTGGGACGGGTCCGACGCGTTGTCGAGGATCAGCAGCATTCGGTCTCGACGCTCGGCGAGCAGCGTGCGGTACGCGTCGTACTGGCGCTCGGGCGTCGGCGGTAGGTCCCGGTCCCGTACGCCGAGGGCGTCCAGCAGGGCCAGTACCGCCTGGTCGGCGGTGACGGGATCGTCGTCGTAGCCGCGCAGGTCCACGAAGAGTGTTCCGCCCGGGAACCAGCCCTGCCCGCGTGCCCGGTGTGCCGCCTCCACCGCCAGCGCCGTCTTGCCGATGCCGCCCATGCCGGTGACGGCGAAGATGAGTAGCGGAAGAGCTGTCGTGTCGTCGTAGGTCGGGGCGAGGTGGGGGAGCAGGCGGTCCAGTTCCGCCGAGCGGCCGGTGAAACCCGGCGGGCGGAGCGGCAGCGTCGCGCTCGCGTGGGGGGCCGGGCCGTGGGCCGTTCCCCGGTTACCCCCGACGGTCGGTCTTGCCGGTGACGGGGCCGTGGAAGGTGCCGCCCCGGAAGTCGATGTGGTCGCCGCCGTACGTCGTACCGCCGTCCCCGCGGACATGGGGACGCTCCTCGGCGTCGGCGGACCCCTCACGCGGCCGGTGTTTGCGCAGGACGGCCACCGCCACCGAGGCGGCCTGCCGGGCGGCGCGTTCCTGCGAACCCTGGGCGTCGGCGGTGGGCTTGTCGGCGTTGGCATTGTCGCTGATGCCCCGGATGACCAGGGCGTCCAGCCGGCCGTTGAGGTGGGCGGCCTGGGCCGCGCCGGAGCCCTCCATCTCGATCGCCGCGGCGTCGTTGTAGTTCTCGCGCAGGTGGCGGGCGATCTCCGACTCGGCGTCGGCGAGGACCACGTCCCCGGAGGCGATGGGCTTGCAATGGGCCCGCACGTCGGGCATGTCCCGTACCGCTGAACGGGCCGCGTTCAACAGCGCGTTGGAGACCGGCCAGGCCTCGGGGCGGACCAGGAAGCCGTTCGGGGTCTGCTTGCCGCCGTGGATGCCGTAGACCTTCGTGCCGATGACGACGTCGCCGATCTCGATGTCGTCCTTGAGGCTGCCCGCGACGCCTACGAACAGGACGGCCTGCGGCTTTAGCCAGGTGATGAGCTGCGTGGTGAGCGCGGCGGCCGTCCTGGTGCCTTCGCCCAACTCGGCGAGGGCCACGTGCCAGTCGGCGGCGCCGGACGGGCCGTCGTGGTCGCCCTTGGGGAGTCGGCCGCGTTCGACGCGGGTTCCGTTGGGGTGGACGAGTTCCTCCCGGTCCGTGATGTGGTCGCGGACGGCGCGGTATTCGAGCGCGAGGGCGGTGAGGACCAGGACGGTCGGGGCTGTCTCCGGCATCCTGCCAGCGTAGTCCCAAGTGACCGGCTGTAACGGGGGGTTGGCAACGGTGAACCTCGGCGCGCGGGTCGTGCTGACGCCGTACCGTTGACTCACAGAGGTGGCGCCACAGGACGGAACGGTGCATGAGAACGGCGTTGCTGGAGGCCCTGGCCGGCGGCGCGGCCGGAGACGTGGGGCGCGGGGCGGTCGACGAGCTGACGCGCGTACTGGGTCTGGACCCGGATTCCTCCGCGCAGGCGCTCGCCGACGCGGCGGGCAGGCCGGAGCGGGCGCAGGCGGTGCGGGCCTGGGGCGAGCGGGTGGTGAAACTGCTCGCCGACGATCCCGGGCTCGCCGGAGCCGTCGCGCAGGCCATGGAGCAGGACGCCCCGGGGAGCGGGGCTGCCTGGTACGGCCGGGACCACACCGACTTCCGGGGCGGGGTCTTCCTGCGCGAGGTGATCGGCGTGCAGGTCGTGATCCAGCAGGGCGGGGCCGCCGTACCCGAGGCCATGGCGGGGCTGCCGCCGAGGCCCGGTGGGTTCACCGGGCGGGAGGACGAGGCGGCGGCGCTGCTGGCTGTGCTGGACCCGGCCGGGGAGGGGGCGGCGGAGACTCCGGCCGCCGTTCTGCACGCCGCCGTGTCCGGCCTCGGCGGCATCGGCAAGACGGCCCTGGCGATCGAGGCCGCTCACCAGGCCCTTTCCAAGGGCTGGTTTCCCGGCGGGGTGCTCTTCCTCGACCTGCACGGCTACGACCAGGAGCCCGTCACCGCCGACCGGGCCCTGCAAGCCCTGCTGCTGACCCTCGGCATTCGGCCCGAGCACATCCCCACGGCCCCGGAGCAGCGAGCCGCCCTCTATCGCTCCGCTCTAGCCGCCCGAGCCCGGGAACACGGCCCCGTCCTCGTCCTCGCCGACAACGCCTCCTCGCCGGACCAGGTACGCCCCCTCCTGCCCGGCCACGCCTGCCACCGGGTCCTGGTCACCTCCAGGGACAAGCTGTCTCAACTCGGGGCCAGGCTCGTCCCGTTGGACCAGCTCACCCCCGGGGAGGCGTGCGAACTCCTCGACCGTGCCCTGCGGATCGCCGACCCGTGCGACACCCGGGCCGCCGAGGATCGCGACGCGGCCTTGAGTCTCGCCGCTCTCTGCGGACGCCTGCCGCTGGCCCTGCAGATCGTGGCCGCTCTGCTGACGGAGGACCCGGGCATGGCGGTGACCGACCTCGTGGCGGAGCTGACCGAGTCCCGCGACCTGCTCGACCACCTCGACGACGGCGAGCGCAGCGTCCGCGCCGCTTTCGACCTCTCGTATCGCCGACTGCCGCCCGAGCAGGCCCGGTTGCTGCGCCTGCTCGCGCTGGCTCCGGGGCCCGAGGCGAGCGACGAGGTCGTCGCCGCGCTGGTCGGTGCAGAGGCACCGCCGGTACGGGAACTGAGGGCCCTCGCCCGTGCGCATCTCGTGGAGCGGGGGAGTGGGCGTGGGTGGTGGCGGTTGCATGACTTGGTGCGAGCGTTCGGGGTGGGTGTGGTGGCGGGGGATGGGGGGTTGCGGGAGGAGGGGGATCGGGCTCGGGAGCGGGTGCTGGGCTTTTACCTGCGGTGGGCGGATGCGGCGGATGACCGGTTGCGGTGGTTGCCGGGGAGGGAGGTGCCGGAGCGGTTCGGGGAGCGGGGGGAGGCGTTGGCGTGGTTCGACGCTGAGCGGGCGGGGCTGGTGGCGGCGGTGGAGTGGGGGCGGGAGGAACGGTTCGGGCGGGAGGCTGTGCGGCTGGCCGAGTGCCTGGCGGAGTATCTGCTCTGGCGGCGGCATGTCGACGACTGGATCGCGGTGGCGGAGGTGGCGCGGGAGGCGGCCGGGCGGGCGGGTGACCGGCTGGCCGAGGCGGGCGCGTGGAACAACCTCGGCCTCGCCCTGCGGCGGGCGGGACGGGTGGAGGAGGCGGTACAGGTCCTCACCCGGGCCCGCGACCTGCACCAGGCCGCCGGGGACGGCTCCGGCGAGGCAGACGCGTGGAACCACCTCGGCCTCGCCCTGGGGGATGCGGGCCGGGTGGAGGAGGCGGTGGGGGTCCTCACCCGGGCCCGCGACCTGCACCAAGCAGCCAGGAACCGCGCTGGCGAGGCGAGCACATGGAACAACCTCGGCAACGCCCTGCGGGAGGCGGGACGGGTGGAGGAGGCGGTACAGGCCCACTCCCGGGCCCGCGACCTGCACCAGAGCACCGGAGACCGCCCCCGTGAGGCAACCGCGTGGAACAACCTCGGCAACGCCCTGCGGGAGGCGGGCCGGGCGGAGGAGGCGATGCAGGCGTACGGCGCGTCCCTGGTGATCTGTCGGGAGAGCGAGGACTGGTACAGCACGGGAGCGGCCCTGTACAACCTGGCCGGCCTCCACGAGACGGTCGGCCGCCCGGCCGAGGCCCGCGCCGCCTTCCTTGAGGCCGCCGACGCCTATACCCGAGCCAACGCCCCCGCCGACGCCCGCACCCGAGCCACCACCCTCACCACCCCACCTACCGCCCCCGCTCCCCCTCCCCCCGAACCCACCGATACCGCAGCTCAGGCCGCCCCACAGTCCCGTACTGCGGACTCCGCGCCGCCCTCCCCGCGTCCACCAGATGCTCCAGATACCGCCGAGCAGTGATCCGCGAGATCCCAACCGCCTCCGCCACCCCCGCCGCAGTCAGCCCCTCCCCGCAGTCCCGCAGCGCCACGGTCACCCGCTCAAGCGTCGGCGCGCTCAACCCCTTCGGCAGTGCCGCAGGACCAGGCGCCCGCAGTGTGGCCAGGGCGCGGTCCACCTCGTCCTGGCCGCTGGCCTCCCCCGCCGTCTCCCGGAACTCGGCGTACCGCACCAGCCGGTCCCGCAGGGTGGCGAAGGTGAACGGCTTCAGCACGTACTGCACGACCCCGAGGGCAACGCCCTCCCGCACCACCGCCAGATCCCGCGCCGACGTCACCGCGATCACGTCCGTCTGATGGCCCGACGCCCGTAGGGAGCGCGCCAGTTGGAGGCCGTGGCCGTCCGGGAGGTGGAGGTCGAGGAGGAGGAGGTCCACCGGCGTACGGTCCAGGGCGCGTCGCGCCTCCGCGCCCGTATGGACCTTGCCGACGGCCGTGAAGCCGGGGACGCGGTTGACGTACATGACGTGCGCGTCGGCGGCGACGGGGTCGTCCTCCACGACCAGGACACGGATCTGCTTGGGGGAAGTGGTCATACGTCGCCTCCAGAGACTGCGCCCCCAGAAACTACGCCCTCCGAAACCCCGCTCCCGGACACGTCCCCCTGCACGCCCCCCGGCGAGTCCCCGCCCTCACCTGCCCGTACGCCCCCCAGCGGCAGCCGCACCTCGAACTCCGCCCCGCCCCCGTCGGCCGCCGCCACCGTCAGTGACCCCTCGTGGCGGCTCACCGCCTGCCGGGCCAGCGCCAGTCCCAGTCCCCGCCCGCCGGGCCCGGCCGGTTTCGTGGAGAAGCCCCGCTCGAAGACCGCCTCGGCGTGCGCCGGATCCACGCCCTCGCCGGTGTCCGCCACCCGCAGGACCAGCGACGCCTCCTCCGCGTACGCGGTGACCGTCACCCGGGCCCGCGCGCTTCCCTGGGCCGCGTCCACGGCGTTGTCGATCAGGTTGCCGAGGATCGTCACGAGGTCCCGCGCGGGCAGGGAGGGGGGAAGCAACCCGTCGTCCAGGCGGCTCTCCTCCGACACCTCCAGCTCCACGCCCCGCTCGTTCGCCTGGGCCGTCTTGCCCAGCAGCAGGGCCGCCAGCACAGGCTCGCTCACAGCCGCCACCACCTGGTCGGTGAGCGCCTGCGCCAGCTCAAGCTCAGCCGTCGCGAACTCCACGGCCTCCTCCGCCCGCCCCAGCTCGATCAGTGACACGACCGTGTGCAACCGGTTCGCCGCCTCGTGCGCCTGCGAGCGCAGGGCCTGGGTGAAGCCGCGTTCGGAGTCCAACTCGCCCATCAGGGACTGTAGTTCGGTGACGTCGCGCAGGGTGGCGACCGTGCCGCGGCGCTCGCCGCCCGAGACCGGGGAGGTGTTGACCACCAGCACCCGGTCCGCCGTCAGGTGCACCTCGTCCACCCGCGGCTCGGAGGCCAGCAGCGCGCCGGTGAGTGAGGGCGGCAGTCCGAGGTCGGCGACGGACTGGCCGATGACCTCCTCCGAGACGCCGAGCAGCTCCCGTCCGCCGTCGTTGACCAGGGCCACCCGAAACTGCCCGTCCAGCATCAGCAGGCCCTCGCGTACGGCGTGCAGCGCGGCTTGGTGGTAGTCGTGCATACGGCTGAGCTCGGCGGCGTTCATGCCGTGGGTGTGCCGGCGCAGGCGGGCGTTGATGACGTAGGTGCCGACCGCGCCCAGGGCGAGCGCGCCGCCCGCGACTCCGAGGAGCGCCGCGAGCTGGCCCTGCGCCCGCTTGCTGATCTCCTCGACCCGGATGCCCGCGCTGACCAGGCCGACGATCTTCCCGCCGTCCCAGACCGGGGCGACCGCGCGGACCGACGGGCCGAGCGTGCCGGTGTACGTCTCCGTGAACGCCTCGCCCCGCAGCGCGGCCTCGATGTGGCCGCGGAAGCGCTGGCCGATCTCCTCCGGCCGGGGGTGCGTCCAGCGGATGCCCTCCGGGTTCATGATCGTGACGAAGTCGACCTCGGTGTCCCGCTGCACATGCTGCGCGTACGGCTGGAGCCGGGCCGTGGGGTCGGAGGTGCGGATCGCCTCGCGTACGGACGGGGAGTCCGCCACCGAGCGGGTCACTGCCAGGGCCTGGCGGCCGGCCGCCTCCTCGGCCTGGCTGCGGTCGCTGACGTACGTGAACAGCGCGTACCCGGCGACGAGCACCGCTATCAGCACGGCCTGCATGGCGAAGAGCTGGCCGGCCAGGCTGCGGGGTCGGGGGACGGGGAGGCGCATGGCAGTCAGTGTGCCTCCCGGATAAGCGTGAACTAAATGAACGGAAGGGTGACCGCCCTCACAGGCCGGGAGATAGTCACGGCATTCCTCAAAACCCCCGGACGTGAGCCGCACGCCGGTGATGCCGACGAAGACGTCAAGGAGGGCAGCCGTGGCCGCCAGCACCCCCGATACGGCACCCGTGAAAGTGAAACGGGACCGCACCCACTACCTCTACATCGCGGTGATCATCGCGGTCGCCGCCGGTATCGCCGTGGGCCTGGCCGCACCGGACTTCGCTGTCGAGCTGAAGCCGATCGGCACCGGCTTCGTGAACCTGATCAAGATGATGATCTCGCCGATCATCTTCTGCACGATCGTGCTCGGCATCGGCTCGGTACGGAAGGCCGCCAAGGTCGGCGCCGTCGGCGGTATCGCCCTCGTCTACTTCCTGGCCATGTCCCTGGTCGCCCTCAGCATCGGCCTGGTCGTCGGCAACATCCTGGAGCCCGGTTCCAGCCTCGCGGTGACCGACGCGGTCAAGGAGGTCGGACAGGCGCAGGTCGGCGCGGAGGCCAAGGACACCACCGAGTTCCTGCTCGGCATCATCCCGACCACGATCGTGTCCGCGTTCACCGCGGGCGAGGTCCTGCAGACCCTGTTCGTCGCGCTGCTCGCCGGGTTCGCGCTGCAGGCCATGGGTTCGGCCGGGCAGCCGATCCTGCGCGGCATCGAGCACATCCAGCGGCTTGTCTTCCGCATCCTCGCCATGGTGATGTGGGCCGCCCCGGTCGGTGCCTTCGGCGCCATCGCCGCGGTCACCGGTTCGGCGGGCCTGGACGCCCTCAAGAGCCTGGCCGTGCTGATGCTGGGCTTCTACGTCACCTGCGTGCTGTTCATCTTCATCGTGCTCGGCGCGCTGCTGCGGATCGTCGCGGGCCTGAACATCTTCACGTTCTTCAAGTACCTGGGCCGCGAGTTCCTGCTGATCCTGTCGACCTCCTCCTCCGAGTCCGCGCTGCCGCGGCTCATCGCGAAGATGGAGCACCTCGGGGTGAGCAAGCCGGTGGTCGGCATCACCGTTCCGACCGGCTACTCCTTCAACCTCGACGGCACCATGATCTACATGACCATGGCCTCGCTGTTCATCGCGGACGCCATGGGGACGCCGATGTCGATCGGCGAGCAGATCCCGCTGCTGCTGTTCCTGCTGGTCGCGTCCAAGGGCGCGGCGGGTGTCACGGGCGCCGGTCTCGCCACCCTGGCGGGCGGTCTCCAGTCCCACAAGCCGGCGCTGGTCGACGGCATCGGTCTCATCGTCGGCATCGACCGGTTCATGAGCGAGGCGCGTGCGCTGACCAACTTCGCGGGCAACGCGGTCGCGACGGTGCTGATCGGCACGTGGACGAAGGAGATCGACCGGGGCCGGGTGGACCAGGTGCTCGCCGGTGAGCTGCCCTTCGACGAGAAGACGCTGCTGGACGACGGCGACGAGGCGGCTGCTGCGGTGCAGGTGCCCGAGTCGGGCGGGGAGAAGGAGCTTGCCAGGGTGTAGGGCCGCGCCCCGCGAATCGCCGAGCGGCCGGGCACTTTCCCCCCGTCGGTCCGGCCGCTCGGTCACTTCCGCGTCGAGGCGGGTACGCCCGCCACGGTCACCTCGTTGACCGTGGCGGGCGTACCGCCTTTGTCGGGTGTCGGCCGCGGCGCGGCTCAGGCCCACGGGTCGGTGATCTCCCGCAGCAGGGTGAGGGCCTCGCGGAGCTGCTTCATACGGCGCTTGCCGAGGTGCTCCTCCCACTCCTTCTCCACGTCGGCCACGACCGCGTCGGCGACCACCTTGGCGGCCTGCGCCTTCTCCGCCGTGCACACCAGCCGGGCCCGCTTGTCCGTCGGGTCCGGAACCCGCCGTACATAGCCCGCCTTCTCCAGCTGGTCGACCAGGAACCCCGCCGTCTGCTTGGTGACCTGGGCCTGCTCGGCCAGCTCGGTCAGCCGGGTGCCGTTCGGGCCGATGCGCTGCATGACCCGGGCCTGGGCGGGCGTGAAGTCGTCGAAACCGGCCTCGGCGAGCGCGGCGAAGACACGATTCTCCAGGGCCCGGTGCGGGATGAACAGGAGCACTCCGGTGTTGAGCTCGCTGTCCGCGACCATCTCTGTCCCTGTCCTTCCTGGGGGTGTACTGCTTTGGGGTGCACTGCTTGACATTGGTCAGAGGCTCTGACTACTTTGGTCAGTGAAGCTTACCACTTGAGTGGGCGGTGATCCCCATGGGTGTCGTGCTGGGCGCGGACGAGCGCTGGCAGATCGTGGACCGGGAGCGGGCGAGCCTCGCGGACTTCCTGGAGGGGCTGACGCCCGAGGAGTGGGAGACGCGGACGAGCTGCGGCGACTGGCGGGTGCGCGACGTGGCCGCCCACCTCACCCTGGCAGCGCGGATCACCTACGGGGCCGCCCTGCGCGAGTTCGTCCGCGCCCGGGGGAGCGTCGACCGGATGATCCACGACACGGCGGTCCGCGAGGCACAGCGCCCCGTGGCCGACATCGTCGCCAACCTGCGCGCGATCATCGGATCCCGCCGCCTGGCACCGTCGACCACACCCCGGGAACCGCTGATCGACATCCTCGTCCACGGCCAGGACATCGCGCTCGCGCTGGGTCGGCACCGCGACATGCCGCCCGCCGCCGCCCGCGACGCCGCCGACCGCGTCTGCACCATGGGCTTCCCCCTCCGCCAGTGGCCCCGCCCCCACGCCCGCCTCGTCGCCACCGACATCGACTGGACCCACGGCGAGGGCGAGGAAATCCGCGCCCCCATCGCAGACCTCCTCCTGCTCCTGACCGGCCGAGGGGACGCGGTCCGGTCGGGGCGGGGGGAGTAGGGCCTACGGAAGAACGGGCGACCGGGCGACCGGGGGAACGGGGGCGAGGCGGCGGGCTTCCGCAGCCCGCCGCCTCCACGTTCGCCTGTCCGCCCGTTCGCCCGTCCGTCCGGCGCTTGAGGCCGACGCTCTTTGAGGCGACGGGCCAGGGGTGATGCCCCGCGGGACCCCTTGCAGCGCGAGGCCGGGGCCGCAGCGCGCGCTGCCCGCGGCGGCGGCCCGGATCGGCACCACCCCGGACCACCCCACCCCGCCCCACCCCGGCCAGGAGCCTCCCTCCGCAGGCGCTCCGCCACGCCCCGACCTGCTGAACCGCCTCCACGGCGTGCTGTCCCTCGAACCCGCCGGGCACTTCACCGGACATGGGATTCGACACCGCCCAGCTCCACGCCGCCGAGGTGGCAGCCTTCATCAACCCCTGCGCGCGTCGACGGCCGCGTCCAGCCGTGCCGTCTCCGCCGGGCTCAGTACCAGTTCCGCTGCCCCCGCCGAGTCCCGGATCGTCTCCGGTCGGCTCGCGCCCGGGATCGGGATCACGGTGGGTGACCGTGCCAAGAGCCAGGCCAGGCAGACCTGTTGGGGGCTGACGCCCCGCTCGCGTGCCACGGCGTGGAAGGTCTCCAGGCCGCCGCCCGCCGCCCCCTCAAGCCTCGACGGCCCGTCCAGGGAACTGCGTGAGAGGCCGCCCAGCGGGCTCCACGGCAGGAACGCCAGCCCCAGTTCCGCGCACAGCCGCAGCTCGGCCTCGCTGTCCAGGACGGCCGGCGAGTACCGGTTCTGCACCGAGACCAGCCGGTCGCCGAGGATCGCGCGGGCCGCGCGGATCTGCGTCACGTCCGTGTTGGAGACGCCGGCCAGCCGGATCTTGCCCTCGTCGAGCAGTTCGCGCAGCGCGCCCACCGACTCCTCGAACGGCACGGCCGGGTCGGGCTTGTGGAGCTGGTAGAGGCCGATGGCGTCGACGCCCAGCCGCTTCAACGACCCCTCGGCGGCCGCCTTGAGATGCCGCGGGTCGCCGGTCACCGTCCAGCTGTCGTCCGCGGGCCGGCCCCGCCCGCCCTTGGTGGCGACCAGGACATCGGTTGTGTCGCCGCCGTAGGCCGCGAGGGCGCGGGCGACCAGGAGTTCGTTGTGGCCGGGCCCGTCGCCGGGCAGATGGTAGGAGTCCGCCGTGTCCAGCAGCGTCACCCCCGCGTCCAGTGCCGCGTGCACGGTGGCCAGGGCGCGGGCCTCGTCCGGCCGGCCCTCGATGGACAGGGGCATGGCGCCGAGCCCGATCGCACTCACGCGCAGGCCGCCAAGTGTGCGGTACCGCATGTCAGTTGTCCTTCCCGAGCGTCTCGGCGACGGCCTTCGGCAGCCACTGCCGTACGTCGTCGAAGGTGAACCCGAGCCGGGTGGCGCGGGAGTTGTCCATGCCGTAGGAACGGGCGAAGGAGAGCGGTGAGACGGCGCCGACCTCGACGGGCCGGAACACGGTTCGCCCGCCCGGTAGTTGGGCCGCCACCGCCTCGCACAGCTCGGCCGTGGTCAGCCGCCCGTGCGAGGCGGCGTTGACCGGCCCGGTGAAGTCCGCGCCGGCGGTCCAGGCCAGGAAGTCGGCGATCTCCTCGACGTGGATGTAGGTGGCGGGCCGGTCGACCGCCGGGACGGCGATCGGCGTGCCCGAGCGGATGCGGTCGGCGTAGTGGGCGAGCCGTCCGGTGAAGTCGTCGTCCCCGCCCAGCACATGGGCGACGCGTACGGCCACGTAGGGGAGGGCCGGGTCCGCCGCCAGTACCGCCTCCGCCTGCCGCTTGCCCTCGCCGTAGTGGGCCGCCAGGAACTCCGGATCTTCCCAGGGGAGTTCGAGGTCGACGGCGACCGAGCGCGGATCGACGGCCGTTTCCCCGACCGGCGCGGGGGAGTCCTCGTACTCGTACACCTCCACCGTCGACGTCATCACATACCGTCCGACGCGCCCCGCGAACACCCGGCGGGCCACGGCCGCCTGGCGCGGGGTGTAGCAGACCTGGTCGACGACGACGTCGAAAGTGCGGGAACCGAGCGCCTCGCGCAGGGAGTTCTCGTCGTCCCGGTCGGCGACGAGATGCAGCGCCCCGGCGGGCGGCGCCGCTGATCCGCGGTTCAGGACCGTGACCCGGTCCCCGGCCGCCAGCAGCCGGTTGACCAGCCGTTTTCCGAAGTAGCGGCTGCCGCCGATGACCAGTACCTGTCGTCCCGTTTCCATGGCCATAATTCTTCCGGTGTACAACGACACCCTGAAGGGGGAACCATGGGAGTTCGGGCCGTCGCGCCAAAAGAACCACGACGTTCGCGCGCCACCGCCGACGAAACGACGGTGGCCTTCGACGCGCTGGACCGGCAGATCCTCGAACTCCTCCAGACCGACGGCCGGATCAAGCTCAGCGAACTGGGCCGCCGCGTCCGGCTGAGCCCCGCCGCGGTCACCGAGCGGGTGCGCCGCCTGGAGACGGCGGGTGTGATCAGTGGCTACGGCGCCCAGGTCGTCCCGGCCCGGCTCGGCTACGGCATCCAGGCCTTCGTCCGCGTCAACCCGCACGGCGGCTACAACCTCAAGCACCCGAGGACCCTGGAACTGATGGAGCGCCCGGAGATCACCGAGGTGCACCACGTGGTCGGCGAGGACTGCTGGATCCTCAAGGTCGCCGTTCACGACACCGTCCACCTGGAGGAGATCCTCGAAGAGATCTCCGCCCTCGGCCGCACGACGACCTCGATCGTGCTCACCTCTCCGGTGGAGCGCAAACCGCTGTTGCCCTGACGTCGACGTCAAGGATTACGGCCGAAGCGGAGGCTGCTGGAGGAGGTCGCCGACGTGCTGTGAGGGTCCGGACCGAAGAAATCCCCCGAGTAATTGCGCTCGGGGGATTTCTTTGCGTATATTCAATGATTCGCGACTTCACGGGAATTGGGTCGCGAAGAAGTCCATTGGGCACAGTATATCCGGGCGGGAGTGGAATTGTCAAACAGCGAATTTCCGGACGATGAAATGCGCGTCGAGCAGGAATTCATCGACGGCCTGTACGCGCGCGTGGACGCCCTGCGCGGTGACACCGAGACCTCCGTCCAGGACGCGCTGGCCCAGGGCAACACGCCCATGCAGGCCCGGCTGGAACGGGACATCCTCGTCGCCGAGCGCTCCGGGCTGCTCGCCGCCCTGAACGCGGTCGACGGCTCCCTGTGCTTCGGCCGCATCGACCTGTCCTCGGGCCTCACCCACCACATCGGCCGCATCGGCCTGCGCACCGAGGACGCCGAGCGCACCCCGATCCTCATCGACTGGCGGGCCGACGTCGCCCGCCCCTTCTACCTGGCCACCGGCCACACCCCGATGGGCCTGCGCCGGCGCCGCCACATCAGCACCAGCGGCCGTACGGTGACCGCCCTGCACGACGAGATCCTCGACCTCGGCGACCAGGAGCGCACCGGCCACGAGGACCCGAGCGGCGACGCCGTGCTCCTCGCCGCGCTCAACTCCGCGCGCACCGGCCGCATGGGCGACATCGTGCAGACCATCCAGGCCGAGCAGGACGAGATCATCCGCGCCCCGCACCGCGGCGTCCTCGTCGTCGAGGGCGGTCCGGGCACCGGCAAGACGGCCGTCGCCCTGCACCGGGCGGCGTACCTCCTCTACGAACACCGGGAACTGCTCGCCAAGCGCGCCGTCCTGATCGTCGGCCCCAACCCCGCCTTCCTCGGCTACATCGGCGAGGTGCTGCCCTCGCTGGGCGAGACCGGGGTGCTGCTGGCCACGGTCGGCGAACTGTTCCCCGGTGTGAAGGCGACGGCCACCGACACCCGCGAGGCCGCCGCCGTGAAGGGCCGCGCCGACATGGCCGACGTACTCGCCGCCGTCGTACGCGACTGGCAGTCGCTGCCCGATCCGGTGATCGCGATCGAGCACGACCGCGAGATCCTCATGCTCGACGACGGGCTGGTGAAGGTGGCCCGGGAGCGCGCCCGCGCGGCGCGGCTTCCGCACAACGTGGCGCGCGAGCACTTCGAGGGCCACATCCTCAACACGCTCACCGACATGGTCGCCGAGCGCATCGGCACGGACCCGTACGACGGGACGAATCTCCTCGACCCCAGCGACATCACGCAGATCCGTGACGAACTCGCGGAGAACCCCGAAGTCTGGGCCGCCATCGACCAGTTGTGGCCCGTGCTCACCCCCGAGCGGCTGGTCGCGGACTTCCTCGCCGACCCCGTGGGCTACCTCCCCGACGAGGACGCGGCCGCCATCCGGCGTCCGGCGACCCGGAAGTGGACCGTGGCGGACGTGCCGCTGCTCGACGAGGCGGCCGAACTGCTGGGCGTGGACGACCGGGTGGCGCGGCTGCGGGCGGAGCGCGAGCGGGAGACGCAGATCGCCTACGCGCAGGGCGTGCTGGACGTGTCGTACGCCTCGCGCACGTACGAGTTCGAGGACAAGGAGGACAGCGACCCCGAGGGCTCCGAGGTGCTGTCCGCGCACGACATCATCGACGCGGAGCGGTTCGCCGAGCGGCACGAGGAGGACGACCACCGCAGTGCGGCGGAGCGGGCGGCCGCCGATCGGACGTGGGCGTTCGGGCACATCATCGTCGACGAGGCGCAGGAGTTGTCGCCGATGGCGTGGCGGCTGCTGATGCGGCGGTGTCCTACGCGGTCGATGACGCTGGTCGGGGATCCCGCGCAGACCGCGGAGGCGGCGGGGGTGGGGTCCTGGGCCGGGATCCTGGAGCCGTATGTGGAGGACCGCTGGGAGCATACGCGGCTCGGCGTCAACTACCGCACCCCTGCGGAGATCATGGAGCTTGCGGCGGCTGTCGTGCGGGCCGAGCGGCCGGGGTTCGAGCCGCCGAGTTCGGTGCGGGCCACGGGGGTGCGGCCGTGGGTTCGGGCCACCGATGATCTGCCGGGGGCGGTGGCCAAGGCGGTGTCGGAGCTGATGCCGGGAGAGGGGCGGCTTGCGGTGATCGCTCCTCGGGAGCTTCATCGGCGGCTTGCGGCGCGGCTGGACGGGGTGACGGCGGGGGGTGTTCCCGACCTGACGCGGTCGGTGGTCCTGCTGGATCCGCGGCAGGCGAAGGGGCTGGAGTTCGACTCCGTCCTGGTGGTGGAGCCCGGGCGCTACGGTACGGCCGACCTCTACGTCGCCCTGACGCGCGCGACCCAGCGGCTGGGGGTGCTGCACACGGGGCGCCTGCCGGCGGGCCTGGTACCGACGTCCCCCTGACGTCCGCGTGTGTTCCTCGCCCCCGCCGCCCCTACCCGTCCCGTCCCTGGGGGCTCCGCCCCCAGACCCCCGACCTTTGCTCGCCCACTACCCGACTCGGTGGGTCGAGAGGGGGGGCGGGTGGGCAAGGGCGGTGGGTTTCGGGGTGCACCATTTGGCCGACTGGAAACGGGTGGTGGGTGGGCGTAGGGCGGGGGTTGAGGGGTGGGTGCCTCTGGAGGGCTATGCCGGGCGGAGCCAGAGCGTGGCCAGGGGTGGGAGGGTTAGGCGGATGCTGGCCGGGTGGCCGTGCCACGCCGTGGGCTCCGGCTTGAGCGCGTCGGGGTTGGTGACGTCGCTGCCGCCGTAGCGGGACGCGTCCGTGTTCAGCGTCTCGTGCCAGGCAGGGACGTCGTCGGGGACGCCGAGGCGGTAGTCGTGGCGGACTACCGGGGAGAAGTTCGAGACGGACAGGAGAGGGGAGTCGTCCGCGTCGTAGCGGAGGAAGGCGAAGACGTTGTCGTCTGCCGCGTCGCCGACGACCCACTGGAAGCCGGCCGGGTCGGTGTCGCGTTGCCAGAGGGCCGGGGTCGCCCGGTACACCGTGTTCAGGTCCCGGACCAGGTCCCGCACGCCGCGGTGGTCGGCCTCGGCGCCGTAGGCCGGGTCCAGCAGCCACCAGTCGGGACCGTGGGCCTCGGACCACTCCGCGCCCTGGGCGAACTCCTGGCCCATGAAGAGGAGTTGCTTGCCGGGGTGGGCCCACATGAAGCCCAGGTATC
>NZ_JACVWU010000023.1 GCF_014596915.1 Streptomyces sp. TRM68416 | reverse complement strand
CGCGGTGTACGTGTCGTACGACTACGGCAAGACCTGGAAGAAGGTCAAGGTCACCAACGGCAAGATCAAGGTGAAGAACCCGGCCAAGGGCAAGGGCATCTCCTTCCACGCCAAGATCACCGACAAGAAGAACAACAAGTCGACGATCTCGATCTACAACGCGTACTACGGCAAGTAGGCCGACCGCACGCGTGACACTGCCCGCCGGGAGCACCGCTCCCGGCGGGCAGTTGCCGTTCCGGTCGTAGGCTCAGGGAGCCGACGCTTGCGTCCCCGCCCGGGTCGCGTCCGTGCCCCAGCTCGCCAGCAGGCGCAGCGCCTGCGCGGACGGCGAGCCCGGTTCGGCGTGGTACGTGACCAGGGACTGCTCGCCGTCGTCGGCCAGGCGGAACGTCTCGAAGGACAGCGTCAGTTCGCCCACCAGCGGATGCTGGAGGCGCTTGATGCCGTGGCCCTTCTCCTTGACGTCGTGGGTGGCCCACAGCCGCCTGAACTCCTCGCTCTTCACGGAGAGTTCGCCGACCAGCGCGGACAGCCGCGGGTCGTCCGGATGGCAGCCCGCGTCCATCCGCAGATAGCTGACGATGTCGGACGCCTTGCGGTCCCACTCCACGAACAGCTCGCGGTACCGCGGGTTCAGGAACACCAGGTGCGCCCAGTTCCGCTCCGGCGCCGGCAGCTCGCCCCAGTCCCCGAACAGCGCCGCGGCCATCCGGTTCCACGCGAGGATGTCCGTACGTCGGCCGACGACGTACGCGGGGACGGTGTCGATCGAGTCCAGCAGCTGCCGCAGCCCGCCGCGCACCTGCTGGGTCCGCCCGGCCGGCTTCTTCTTGTGCTGCTTCGGCTTCGCCAGATGCGTCAGATGCGCGTGCTCGGCGTTGCTCAGCCGCAGCGCGCGGGCGATGGAGTCCAGCACCTCCGCCGACACGTTCCGTCCGTTGCCCTGTTCCAGGCGGGTGTAGTACGCCACCGACACCCCGGCGAGCTGGGCCAGCTCCTCGCGCCGCAGCCCCGGCACCCGGCGGTGCCGCCCGAAGTCCGGCAGCCCCACGTCCTCCGGCTTCAGCCGGGCCCGCCGGGTGCGCAGGAACTCGCTGAGCTCGGCACGCCGGTCCAGAGCCGGGCCGGCGGCCTGTACGGGTTCGGGCTGTTCGTCCATGCGTCCAGTATTCCCGGTCGTACGCACAGCAGCCTGACCCCGCCAGTAGTAGGCACAGCGAACGTACGCAAAGCCGTGACCTGGGTGAATGAGGGAGGGACCGGCAGGCTGGGCAGCGTGCCCGGCCGGAAGGCAGCCGGGCCGGCCCCTTCGCGAGGAGAACCCCCGGCATGACCACTGTCGCCGCATACGCCGCACCCGCCGCCAAGGCTCCCCTGGAGCGCACCACCATCGAGCGGCGCGAGGTCGGCGAGTTCGACGTCCTGATCGACATCAAGTTCGCCGGCATCTGCCACTCCGACATCCACCAGGCCCGCGAGGGCTGGGGCGAGGCCCTCTTCCCGATGGTCCCCGGCCACGAGATCGCGGGCGTGGTCTCCGAGGTGGGCACCGGTGTGACGAAGTACCAGGTCGGCGACCGGGTGGGCGTCGGCTGCCTGGTCGACTCCTGCCGTACGTGCGAGAACTGCAGGGCAGGCCTTGAGCAGCACTGCCTCAACGGCGGCATCGGCCCCACCTACAACGCCATCGGCCGCGACGGCACGCCCAACCACGGCGGCTACTCCCAGAAGATCGTCGTCGACGAGAACTTCGTCGTCCGCATCCCCGACGGCCTCTCCCTGGACGTCGCCGCGCCGCTGTTGTGCGCGGGCATCACCACGTACTCCCCGCTCAAGCACTGGGGCGCGGGCCCCGGCAAGAGGGTCGCCGTGGTCGGCCTGGGCGGGCTCGGCCACATGGCCGTCAAGATCGCGCACGCGCTCGGCGCCGAGGTCACCGTCCTGTCGCAGTCCCTGCGCAAGAAGGACGACGGCCTGAAGCTGGGCGCCGACCACTACTACGCCACCAGCGACGAGAAGACCTTCCAGGAGCTCGCCGGCTCCTTCGACCTGATCGTCTCCACGGTCTCGGCGCCGCTCGACTTCGGCGCCTACCTGAGCCTGGTGAAGACCGGCGGCGCCCTGGTCAACGTCGGTGCCCCGGAGGAGCCCGTCGCCCTGAACCTGTTCTCCCTCATCGGCGGCAACAAGACCCTCGCCGGGTCGATGATCGGCGGCATCGCCGAGACCCAGGAGATGCTCGACTTCTGCGCCGAGCACGGCCTGGGCGCCGAGATCGAACTGATCGCCGCGCACGAGATCAACGACGCCTACGAGCGGGTGCTGGCGAGTGACGTCCGGTACCGGTTCGTGATCGACACGGCGACGATCTGACGTTCCAGGCGGGCACCGACGGTGATCGGCTGCGGGCCGGACCTCCTCCGGCCCGCAGCCCGTCGCGGCTGCGCGGAATCGCTCGGCACCCTGGCCTGTTGAGGAGGGAGGATGGACAGGGACCCTGGCCGAGCCGACACACATGGGAGGGCCGTAATGGCGCAGACACAGAGGGCCGTACTGGCCGGCGGATGCTTCTGGGGCATGCAGGAGCTGATCCGCCGGCTCCCGGGCGTGACCGCGACCCGGGTCGGGTACACCGGCGGTGACGTGGAGAACGCCACGTACCGCAACCACGGCACGCACGCGGAGGCCATCGAGATCCTCTACGACCCCACGCAGACCGACTACCGCGCGCTCCTGGAGTTCTTCTTCCAGATCCACGACCCGAGCACCAAGAACCGCCAGGGCAACGACATCGGCCTGAGCTACCGCTCCGCGATCTACTACGTGGACGACGAGCAGAAGCGCATCGCCGAGGACACCATCGCGGACGTGGACGCCTCCGGACTGTGGCCCGGCAAGGTCGTCACCGAGGTGGAGCCGGTCGGCCCCTTCTGGGAGGCCGAACCGGAGCACCAGGACTACCTGCAGCGCTACCCCGACGGCTACACCTGTCACTTCCCGCGCCCGGGGTGGAAGCTGCCCGCGCGCTCGGAGAGCTGACCGCGGGCGCGCCTCCGCCCGGTCAGTGGGGGAGTGTCGCCGGGCTGCCGCCGTTCGCCTCGTAGCCCGCGACCGCCAGCGCGCGGTAGACCGCGAACTCCGCGGCCGGGTCGGGGGAGAGCGTCCAGGGCAGGGCCCCGACATGGCCGTCGACGTGCACCAGCTGGCTCATGGCCTCCGCCCAGCGCTCGGCGCGGACCAGGAAGAAGACCAGCAGATGGCGGACGTGGGCGAGCATCGGGTCGTCCGGGCGGGCGGAGTGCACGGCGTGCAGCGCGCCGTGCATCGCCTTCGTCACGACCTCGCTCTGGTAGAAGCCCCCGACCAGGTTGACCTCGGGCAGGTGCTCGAAGACCGCGAAGAGCGGCATGGCGGCGAGCAGCGAGCCGTGCGGGGCGCGGGCCGCCGCCGCCTCGGCGAAGGTGTAGGCCAGCTCGCGCGAGCCGTGCCACTTCTCGCACCAGTAGTGCAGGGCGGCCAGATGGGCGCCCATGTGGGTCGGGGCGCGGTCCAGGATCTTCAGCCAGAGCTGCTCGAACTCCTGCTGGGAGTAGGCCAGCCCGCGGGCCACCGACAGCTCGACGATGTAGGGGATCGGGTCGCCGGGGGCCAGCAGCGCCGCCTCCGCGCACGCCGCTCTCGCCTCCTCCATGATGATCCGGAACTCGTCGGTGCCGGCCGCGGACGTGCGCCACGCCTGCTGCACCAGGAACTCCGCGTGCACGGCCGCGCCGCCCGCGTCCTTGGGCTGCTCGGCCCGCCACACCCGCAGCCACTGACCGCCGGGGTTGTCGCCGACCCCGCCGGGCCGCTGCGCCAGCTCCAGCGAGGCCGCGCCCGCGAAGGCCTGCACCCGCTGCCAGCGCAGCTCGCCCTCCGCCTCGGTGCCGGCGAGGAGTTGCGAGGCCGCCCGGTAGTCCTGGGTGCGCTGCACCAGGTCGAGGACGTCCAGCAGGTCCTGGTCGGGGCCGGGCATGCGGACGTCCAGCTCCTCCTGCCGTACGAACCCGTAGTTCGAGGGGTCCGCCGCGTCCGGGTGGCCGGGCGAGACCTGCTCGATCATCCCCCGCCGGCGTCGCAGGAACGGCAGCACGACGAAGCCGATCATGACGATCGCCATCAGGACCCAGAGAATCTCCATGCCTCAAGCGTTCCAGACGCCGCTGACAATTGGCCAACCCGGTCCCCTCCCCTGTGGACAACTCCGCCGTCCGTCATCAGCGCCGTCGGCGCACTACGCTCGTGACCCATGAGCGACAGGCACATCAGTCAGCACTTCGAGACGCTCGCCATCCACGCGGGCAACACGGCGGACCCCCTCACCGGGGCGGTCGTCCCGCCGATCTACCAGGTGTCCACCTACAAGCAGGACGGGGTCGGCGGGCTGCGCGGCGGCTACGAGTACAGCCGTAGCGCCAACCCCACCAGGACCGCCCTGGAAGAGAACCTCGCCGCCCTGGAGGGCGGCCGTCGCGGCCTCGCGTTCGCGTCCGGACTGGCGGCCGAGGACTGCCTGCTGCGTACGCTGCTCAGCCCCGGCGACCACGTGGTGATCCCCAACGACGCGTACGGCGGCACGTTCCGCCTCTTCGCGAAGGTCGTCGCCCGGTGGGGCGTGGAGTGGTCGGTCGCCGACACCAGCGACCCCTCCGCCGTACGGGCCGCCATCACCCCGAAGACCAAGGTCGTGTGGGTGGAGACCCCCTCCAACCCGCTGCTCGGCATCACCGACATCGCGGCGGTCGCCCAGATCGCCCGCGACGCGGGCGCGCGGCTCGTCGTCGACAACACCTTCGCCACCCCGTACCTGCAGCAGCCGCTGTCGCTCGGGGCGGACGTCGTGGTGCACTCGCTGACCAAGTACATGGGCGGCCACTCCGACGTCGTCGGCGGCGCGCTGATCGTGGGCGACGAGAGCCTCGGCGAGGAGCTGGCGTTCCACCAGAACGCGATGGGCGCGGTCGCCGGGCCTTTCGACTCCTGGCTGGTGCTGCGCGGCACCAAAACCCTCTCGGTGCGCATGGACCGGCACAGCGAGAACGCCGTGCAGGTCGCCGACATGCTGTCCCGGCACGCGCGCGTGACGAAGGTGCTCTACCCGGGCCTGCCCGAGCACCCCGGCCACGAGGTCGCCGCCAAGCAGATGCGCGCGTTCGGCGGCATGGTCTCCTTCCAGGTCGCCGGCGGCGAGGAGGCGGCCGTCGAGGTCTGCAACCGCGCCGAGGTGTTCACCCTGGGCGAGTCCCTGGGCGGCGTGGAGTCGCTCATCGAGCACCCGGGGCGCATGACGCACGCCTCCGCGGCCGGATCCGCCCTTGAGGTGCCCGCCGACCTCGTGCGCCTGTCCGTGGGCATCGAGAACGTGGAGGACCTGCTGGAGGACCTCAAGCAGGCGCTCGGCTAGACCGTCACCAGCCCGTGAGCGGTGGGGTCGTCTCCGACGGCGGCTCCACCCAGGGACGGGCCAGCAGCGCCCACACGACGAACGCCAGGGCCGCGGCGCACATCAGCAGCCACAGCAGCCGGCGTGCGGCGGTGCGTCGGCGCAGTATGCGCCGGCCGCGGCGGACCGCGTCGGCACAGAGGTCGGGCGGCACCGCGGGCGGCGTCCGCTCCATGATCTGCCGTGCGGCGGCCTCCCGTTCGCTGCGGTTCACGCCTGCCTCCCCGTTCTCACGCCGTCGCCTTCGCCGCGGGCCGCACGGGAGCGGGCGCAGGCCCCCGGGGCGGGTGCAGCACGGTGGCCGTGGCCCGGTCGCAGATCGCTCGGACGCGTTCCCGGGGCAGCCCGAGCAGGGCCGCGGTCTGCTCCTCGGCGACCCCCTCGTACAGCCTGAGAACGAGGATCAGGCGTTCCTGCGGGCCGAGGGCGGCGAGGGGGCTCTCGGGGTGCGGGCGGGCCCGGCCGAGGCCGCCGTAGTGGTGCCACGCCCCATGGGCGAAGCGGGTGGCCAGATGCCGACGGGTGTGGTCGTAGGGATCCTCGCCGCGCAGCCGGTCCCAGGCCGCGTACGTGTGCGCGAGGGAGAGCGCCAGCAGGCGCCGCGCGCGCGGGTTGTCGGCCGGTGCCTCCCCCGTGAGCAGCGTGGCGGTGTGCAGCAGCCGGCCCGCCGCGCCCGCGACGAACGCCTCGAACTCCCGCGCCCGGCGGGCACCTCGGGACGCATGCCGTTCTCGCACCGCGCCTCCCGCCTGTGAGGGCGACCCCTGTGAGGAGTCGGATCCCGGCCACGTACGGGACCCGGTCTCATATGAGGCCAGGGGCGGGCCCGAGGTCAAGAGCCGGACACCACGCGCGCGTACGGAGGTTCAGGAGGCGGGTGCCGGGGCCGGCTCCGCTCCCTGGATGCCGTGGGCGGCCATCCGGGAGGAGAGCGCGGTGTTGAAGCGCGTCAGGAGCGTGCAGAACGCCTCGCGCTCCTCCGGCGCCCAGTCATGGGTCAGTTCGGCCATCAACTGACGCCGGGAGGAGCGCACTTCCTCCAGCCGCGACAGCCCGCGCGGGGAGAGCTGGAGCACCACGGCCCGCCCGTCCTCGGGGTGGGAGGTGCGCTTGACGAGCCCGGTGTCGACGAGCGGGGCCACCTGCCGGGTGACCGTCGAGGAGTCGATTCCCATGCTCGCGGCGAGCGCCTTGACCCCCATGGGGCCTTCCTTGTCGAGCCGGTTGAGCAGCAGGTATGCGGCGCGGTCCATGGAGTTGCGCACCTGCCCGACTCCGCCGAGCCGGGTCTGTTCGGCACGGCGGGCGAACACCGCCACCTCGTGCTGCAGCGTGTCGAGGAGACCGGTGTCACCGACGGTCGACATGTCCATCGACATTCCAGGTGTTGTGGGCATGGCCGGGGGCTCACTTCATGAAGGGGGTGCTGGGTTGGGGGACAGGGTACGCGGCCGGGGGGCGGGCCGTACCGGCGCTGCGCAAACCGGTCTCGGTGGTTGGTCACAGCGGGAGCCCGCGCGTGTGAACTGCGAGACTTGAGTCATGAGCTACCGCAAGGCCGACCTGTTGCCGCCGGTCACTCTCGACGACGTGCGCGGCGCGCAGAAGATGCTCACGGGCGTGGCGCGGGTGACGGCGATGGAGGGCAGCCGGTACCTGTCCCGGCTGGTGGGCGCGCCGGTGCACTTCAAGTGCGAGAACCTCCAGCGGACGGGCTCGTTCAAGCTGCGCGGCGCCTACGTGCGGATCGCGGGTCTGCTGCCCGAGGAGCGCGCCGCGGGCGTGGTGGCGGCGAGCGCCGGGAACCACGCCCAGGGGGTGGCGCTGGCGTCCTCGCTGCTGGGAGTGCGTTCGACGGTGTTCATGCCGAACGGCGCACCGCTGCCGAAGATCAGCGCGACGCGCGAGTACGGCGCCGAGGTGCGGCTGCACGGCCAGGTCGTCGACGAGACGCTGGCCGCCGCGCAGGAGTACGCGGCGCGGACGGGCGCGGTGTTCATCCACCCCTTCGACCACCCCGACGTCATCACGGGCCAGGGCACGGTCGGCCTGGAGATCCTGGAGCAGTGCCCGGAGGTGCGCACGATCGTCCTCGGGATCGGCGGCGGAGGGCTCGCGGCCGGGGTCGCGATCGCGGTGAAGTCGCTCAGGCCCGATGTGCGGATCGTGGGCGTGCAGGCGGCGGGCGCCGCCGCCTATCCGCCCTCGCTGGCGGCCGGGCATCCGGTGTCGATCGAGAACCCGGCGACGATGGCCGACGGCATGAAGGTCGGCCGCCCCGGGGACGTGCCGTTCGAAATCGTTGGCGAGTTGGTCGACGAGGTGCGTACGGTGACGGAGGACGAGCTGTCCGCCGCGCTGCTGCTGTGTCTGGAGCGGGCCAAGCTGGTCGTCGAGCCGGCCGGGGCGAGCCCGGTCGCGGCGCTGCTGAGCGATCCCGGCGCCTTCGAGGGGCCGGTCGTCGCGGTGCTGTCCGGCGGCAACGTCGACCCGGTGCTGATGCAGCGGGTGCTGCGGCACGGCATGGCGGCGCAGGGCCGCTACCTGGCCGTACGGCTGCGGCTGACGGACCGGCCGGGGGCGCTGGCGACACTTCTCGGGGTGTTGTCAGTGGTGGACGCTAACGTCCTCGATGTGAGCCACGTACGGACCGATCCGCGGCTCGGGCTCACGGAGGCGGAGGTGGAGCTGCACCTGGAGACGAAGGGTCCGGAGCACTGCGCCGAGGTCGGCCAGGCGCTGCGCGAGGCGGGCTACACCGTCATCGACTGAGCCGCCGAGCGCAGGAAAGACCAGGTCGGAGCCCCTTTGTCACCCGCACCGGTGAATTCCGTTGAGGGACGCGATACATCGCGTTATGGTGAGAGTCGCGCCACTCATCAAGCGGAACGAAAAGCACGAATCTAGGCTTTCCCAAGCATTCCTGACGAAGTAATCCCCGACGACGTGGAGACTCATATGCCAGGCGCCATCCATGCCGAAGGTCTGGTGAAGACCTTCGGCGACGTACGGGCTCTGGACGGTGTCGACCTCGATGTGCCGGAGGGCACCGTCCTGGGCCTGCTCGGGCCGAACGGCGCGGGCAAGACCACCACCGTCCGCTGTCTGACGACCCTGCTGCGCCCCGACAGCGGCTCGGCCGTCGTCGCGGGCATCGACGTGCTCAGGCACCCCGACGCCGTGCGCCGCTCCATCGGCCTGTCCGGCCAGTTCGCGGCGGTCGACGAATACCTCACCGGCCGCGAGAACCTGCAGATGGTCGGCCAGCTCTACCAGATGCGGTCCAAGGCGGCGAAGGCCCGCGCCGACGAGCTGCTGGAGCAGTTCGATCTCGCCGACGCCGCCGACCGCCCCACCAAGACCTACTCCGGCGGTATGCGCCGCCGCCTCGACCTCGCGGCCGCCCTCGTGGTCTCCCCGCCCGTGATGTTCATGGACGAGCCCACGACCGGCCTCGACCCGCGCAACCGCCAACTGCTGTGGGACGTCATCAAGCGCCTCGTCTCCGGCGGTACGACGCTGCTGCTGACCACCCAGTACCTGGAGGAGGCCGACCACCTCGCCCACGACATCGCCGTGGTGGACCACGGCCGGGTCATCGCCCAGGGCACCTCCGACCAGCTCAAGGCCCGCACCGGCGGCGAGCGCGTCGAGGTCGTGGTGCACGAGCGCGAGCACATCCCGACGGCCGCGGAGGTGCTGCGCGGCTTCGGCAAGGGCGACACCACGGTCGAGGACCACATGCGCAAGCTCACCGTCCCGGTGACCGGCGGCGCCAAGCTCCTCGCCGAGGTCATCCGCGAGCTGGACGCCCGCGGCATCGAGATAGACGACATCGGCCTGCGCCGCCCGACCCTCGACGACGTGTTCCTCTCCCTGACCGGCCACGTCGCCGAGGTGAAGGACGAGGAGAACGGCAGGACCACCGACCAGACCCCCCACCAGGGCACCGACAAGGAGGCCGCCCGATGAGCGCCGTCACCGACGCCGCACGCACCCCGGCCCCCGGCAACGCCGTCAGCCAGTCCGTCCGCGACTCCCTGGTCGTGGCCAAGCGGAACCTGATCCGCATGAGCCGGATTCCGGAGATGGTCATCTTCGGGCTGATCCAGCCCATCATGTTCGTGGTGCTGTTCAGCTACGTCTTCGGCGGCTCCATGAACATCGGTGGCACCACGGACCCCTCCGTGTACCGCGAGTTCCTGATGGCCGGCATCTTCGCCCAGACGGTCACCTTCGCCACCGCCGGGGCGGGCGCGGGCATCGCCGACGACATGCACAAGGGGCTCATCGACCGCTTCCGGTCCCTGCCCATGGCCCGCGGGGCGGTGCTGACCGGGCGGACGCTGGCCGACCTGGTGCAGACGGCGCTCACGCTGTTCGTGCTGGCCATGGTCGCGCTGCTGGTGGGCTGGCGTACCCACACCAGTGTCGGCGAGGTGCTGGCCGCGTTCGCCCTGCTGCTCCTGCTCGGCTACGCGTTCACCTGGGTCGGGGCCCTGATCGGCCTGTCCGTGCGCACCCCCGAGGCGGCCACCTCGGGCGGACTGATCTGGCTCTTCCCGGTCACGTTCATCTCGAACGCGTTCGTGGACTCCAGCCGTATGACGCCCTGGCTGCGCCACGTCGCCGACTGGAACCCGTTCAGCGCCACGGTCCAGGCCTGCCGGGAGCTCTTCGGCAACCCCGGGGTCTCGCCCTCGGACGCCTGGCCGATGCAGCACCCGGTGTGGGCCTCGCTGATCTACTCCGTCCTGATCATCGTGATCTTCCGGACGCTGTCGGTGCGGAAGTACCGCTCGGCGGCGGCATGACGACGCCCCCGGCGTCGCGCGGACGCCGGGGGCGGGTCAGGGGCATGCGGGGGCGGGGTCAGCCGCTGTACGGCTCGGCCTTCAGGATCCGCACCGAGGCCTTCTTGCCGTTCGGCAGCTCGTACTCCGCGTCCTCGCCGACCTTGTGGCCGATCACGCCGGTGCCCAGCGGCGACTGGGGGGAGTAGGTCTCGATGTCGGAGCTCGCGTACTCGCGCGAGGCGAGCAGGAAGGTCATGGTGTCGTCCTCGTCACCGTCGAAGGCGATCGTCACGACCATGCCGGGGGCCACGGCACCGTCCGCGGACGCCTGGGCCTCGCCCACCTGGGCATTCTCCAGGAGCTGGGTCAGCTGGCGCACACGGAGCTCCTGCTTGCCCTGCTCCTCCTTGGCCGCGTGGTACCCGCCGTTCTCGCGCAGGTCGCCCTCCTCGCGCGCAGCCGCGATCTTGGCGGCGATCTCCGTGCGCGCAGGACCAGTAAGGTACGCAAGCTCGTCCTTGAGCTTGTTGTACGCCTCCTGGGTCAGCCAGGTGACGGACTCGCTGGTCTGGGTCACAGGTGCTCCTCGTCGGTACTGGGAATACAAAGCATCGCCCTACCCAGAAGCATGTTCCTTCACGGATGGGCGAAACCACGAGCCTAACAATTCAATGGCTCCAGGGGGAGGACATAAGCCATCAGAATTACGTCAACGCAGGTCAGGCCCTGTGTTTTGCGGGCGAGGACAGGTGCGTTGGTGGCGGACTCAGTCCGCGTGGCAGCCGAGCAGCTCGGCCGTGGTACCCGGTGAGGTTGTACGGAGCGTGACGACCTTGTCGATGCGCGTGGCGTCCCCGTCGAAGCGGAAGTCGGCCCGGCCGACCTCGGCGCCGTTCTCCGCCTGGGAGCGGACCGTGCAGTAGCCGGAGACGCCGGAGTCCTTGTGGACCTCCAGGTGCACCCGCACGGAGTCCTTGGACAGGTCGTACTTGATGATCTCGGCGCTGATCTTGTTCTGGCCGACGTAGTGGTAGGCGAAGTAGCCGACCAGCGCCAGCAGCAGAGCGCCGAGGGCGGCGCCGACGATCTTGAGCGTGCGGTCGGCTCGCTCGTCCGAGGAACGGCCGTAACGGCCCTCGGGTGCGCGCGTGCTCGCCGTACTCATGATCGTCCTCTCGGCCGTATACGGGGGAAACGTCCCGAAAACGTCTCTGGAACCCGACCCCGGAATTATTCAGCCCCCGATTCGGTCACTATAGAAGCCGCCGAACGCACCGACTCACACCGGGTGCGCCGACTTACGAGGATTGAGTCTTGACTGACCAGTTGCGACTGATGGCCGTCCACGCGCACCCCGACGACGAGTCGAGCAAGGGCGCGGCCACCATGGCGAAGTACGTGTCCGAGGGGGTGGACGTGCTGGTCGTGACCTGCACGGGCGGGGAGCGCGGCTCCATCCTCAATCCGAAGCTGCAGGGCGACGCGTACATCGAGGAGCACATCCACGAGGTGCGCAAGAGGGAGATGGACGAGGCCCGCGAGATCCTCGGCGTCCAGCAGGAGTGGCTCGGCTTCGTCGACTCCGGCCTGCCGGAGGGCGACCCGCTGCCGCCGCTGCCCGAGGGCTGCTTCGCCCTGGAGGACGTCGACAAGGCGGCCGGCGAGCTGGTGCGGAAGATCCGTTCCTTCCGTCCCCAGGTGATCACCACCTACGACGAGAACGGCGGCTACCCGCACCCCGACCACATCATGACCCACAAGATCACGATGGTGGCGTTCGAGGGCGCGGCGGACACCGAGAAGTACCCGGAGGACGAGTTCGGCCCGGCGTACCAGCCGCAGAAGCTCTACTACAACCAGGGCTTCAACCGCCCGCGCACCGAGGCCCTGCACCACGCGATGCTGGACCGCGGCCTGGAGTCGCCGTACGGGGACTGGCTCAAGCGGTGGGACGAGTCCGAGCGGGCCGAGCGGACGCTGACCACGCACATTCCGTGCGCCGAGTTCTTCGAGATCCGCGACAAGGCCCTGATCGCGCACGCCACGCAGATCGACCCCGACGGCGGCTGGTTCAGGATCCCGATGGAGATCCAGAAGGAGGTCTGGCCGACGGAGGAGTACGAGCTGGCGAAGTCCCTCGTCGATACCTCCCTCCCCGAGGACGACCTCTTTGCGGGCATCCGCGACAATGCCTGACATGAGCGCAAGCGTGAGCCTGGCAATGACGCACCTCGTCCCCCTCGCCAAGGAGGTGGACGAGGACAAGGTCACCCCCGGCGTCCTCGGCTTCATCGTCTTCGCGGTGATGGCCCTGGCCGTGTGGGGCCTGATGAAGTCGATGAACAAGCACATGGGGAAGGTCTCCTTCGACGAGGCCCCCGACCCGAAGGCGGACGCCGCGGGCGGCGAGGCCGCGAAGGGCTGAGCCCACCCGGTGCGTCCCCCGGCGCGTCACCTCGCGTGGTGCGCCAGTGACAGCAGCAGGTGCGCCGACTCCGGCCGTACGTGGTCGGAGTGCGCGCCCGACCAGCCGCGCCTGCGGACGAACACGTCCGAGGCGTCGACGCTGACGAACCGGTGGTCGAGGGCGTCGTGCGGATACGGCTCGCCCGTGCCGCGCATCCGGATGCCGGAGACCGGCGCGGGCGCGGTCCCGATGCCCGCGTAGCCGACCCCCGGCCCCTTCTCGGCCCGCACGTGCCAGAAGCCGGCGGCGAGATCGGCCTGCGCGTACGTCGCCACGACCGGGCCGTGCAGCGGGGCCGCGTCGAGCGCGGTGAACAGCGTGGCGAAGGCGTCGCGCGGGGCTGCCATCTGGAACAGCAGCATCGAGTCCGCGGTGAACGGCCGGTCCGGCGGCCGGGGCATGCTCCAGCCCAGCGTGGCCGGGCCCTCGGCCGCCCACTGCACCGCCTCGCACAGCACCCGGCACCCGAAGGAGTGCCCGACCAGGTGCAGATACTGCCCCTCGCGCGTGGCGAGCACCGGCGGCGCCGCCGGATCGCCGCGCCGGGCGTCGACGTACCCCAGCAGCTGCCCGAGGACACGGCCCGCATGCCCGTCCGTGCTCAGCGCGTGCGCCCGGTCGCGCATCCTGCGGTACTCGCCCAGTCCGCGCCGGGCACCCGAGGGCCAGCACAGCAGCACTGTCCACGGCCGCCACTCCGGCAGCCCGGGGTACAGCTCCCGCTGCCGCCGGTACTGCCCGTCCGCCAGCCCCAGCAGCCCCTCGGCCATCGCGCGGGCGTCACCGGGCGGGGTGCGCCAGCCGTGCGCGTACACCACGACGTCGGTGGCCCACTCCGGTGGCGTCAGCTCCTCCGCGAAGTGGTCGAGCAGCCGGTCGGCGGGGACGGGACGCAGGCCGCGGGCGGTCTCCTCCAGCAGCCGGCCGTCGGGCCCGAGGTGGACGGCATGGATCTCGTTCACACGGCGGCCCGTTCCAGCCGGGTGTCCATGCCGTTGTGCAGGGCGTAGGCGAAGCCCAGCGGGTTGTGCAGGGTGTCGGCGAAGTGCCGGGCGACGGCGTGCGCGATGCGGCCGGCGGTCTCGGTGCCGTCGAGGTAGCGGGTCAGGAACTCCAGCGCGTACTCGGCCGCGAAGACCTGCGGCATCTCGATCTGCGGGCCCAGCACGCCCCGCGCGCCCGCGTCGATCAGCGCGAGGCTCAGGAACTTGTGGTCGCCGCCGCCCTCGGGCACCCCGGCATGGCAGGCGTTGAGCAGGACGAACGGCTGGAAGGGGGTTTCATCGCCGAAGCGGCGCCGACGGTCCCGTACCGTCTGGGCGTCGATGGTCTTGTTGTCGGTCAGCCGCAGGGCGAGGGAGGCGGGCTGGGAGCCGTTGTCCACGAAGTGGCCGTGGCACCAGAAGTACATCAACTGCTCGTTGAGATCCGCCTGTCCGAGGTCGTTGACCAGCTCGCGGTGGGTCGTGCGCTCCCTGAACCGGGTGCCCTTGTTGAGTACGGCGGCCACCTCGGGGGCTCTGGTACGGCCCCTGCGGTCGATGCGGGTGTCGTGGTTGAGGCTGACGGCCGGTACGGCGGGGGCCTCGCGCAGGCCGACGAGCCAGGGGTAGGCCCCGCCGGTCTGCTCGATCTGGTGGCGGTGGCCGAGGAAGCGGCGGAAGAGGGACGGCGAGTACACCGTCACGTCCTTCCCCTCCAGGCACACCATGGGCCACGGCACATGCAGGTCCGAGTCGAAGCGGACCCGCAGCCCCTCCTCCCGGCCGAGCGCCTCCGTCAGATAGCCGCGGAAGCGCTCGACACGCGGATCGGCCCCGCCGAGGAGCGTGCCGTAGAGGAACTCCGAACCGCACAGGGCGAGTTCGTCGACGATCTCCCGCAACTCCTCGGCCGGACGCGACCGCAGGTCCGTCAGGGACGCGTACGGCTCGTGATCGACGAAGTGCTCCTTCCACTGCCGGCACAGCCGGGCCGCCGCCGCCCGCACGTCGGCCGGGCGCACCGCGAGGTCCACCTTGTGCTCGGTGCCGTGCAGTGACGGCACGGCGGGGCCGTACAGCCGTGCCCTGATGCGGTCCTCGCCCAGGCTGTCCAGGCAGACGGTGACGTCCGGGCCGCGGGTCAGCCGGTCCGGCAGGGTGGTGAACCCGCGGCTGGGGTCCTGCACGACGTGCACATGGAGTTCGGTGGGCATGGCGGGCTAACGTCCGCGGGGTGTGACGGCGTGGGGCGCGCCGCGGCTGCCCGGCTCGTCGTTGTCGAGGATGTCGAGTTCCGTCTCCACCTGCTGCAGGACCGTCCCGGTGCGTTCGAGGGCGATGGTGAACCGGATCCGGTGGGTTCCGGTGCGGTGCGGGACGAAGTCGAACTCGGCACCGTGCTCCGCCAGTCGGGAGGGCCGCAGGAGCGCGGAGGCGGGTTCGAGGGAGGCGCGGGTCAGCGGGAGCGCGGTGGCGGTCAGCCACGGTGCCGCTTCGGCGTCCACCGCCCAGGGGTGGCCGTCCTGGGGCGAGACCCGGACCAGGAGACGGGAGGTCGTCCCGGCGGTGGGGGATTCGTCGAGGAGGGTGATGCGGACGCGGCAGCGGGGGCCGCGGAGGCCGGGACCCGCCTCCGCGAGGTCGTCCCCCGAAGAGGTGAGGACGAGGTCGCGGGCGCGGGCCGGGATGCCGCGGTCGCCTCCGGCGTCCAAGAACGCGCTGATCTCGAGCGTCAGTTGGTCGGCCCACGGCATGTCGACGGGATCGAGGGGCGCGAACCGGTGGGGGTCGCCGCCGTGTACGGCCTGCACAGCCCGCACCCAGGAGCGGCCGCCGCTGTCGTCCAGCAGCTCGAAGTCCGTGTCCGCGGTGGACAGGAACGCGGCCGACAGCTCCGCGCCGGGGACGCGCGCCGCGAGTTCCACCAACGTCCAGGCGCGCCCGTGTGTGCAGCCGATCTCGACGAACTCCCGGTGGATGTCCAGCCATTCCTCCACCCCGACGCCGGGAGACCGGTACCCGTCCGGGGGCGGGAGCAGCGCCGTCCGATGCTGTGTCCAGGCATGACCGAGCGCGTCCTGGCACAGTGCGAAGTACTCGTCGGCATGCGCCCACTGCCACCGCGCTTTGTGGACCCGGCCCGACGCGGCCTCCAGGCGGCCGAGCCAGAGGTGGGTCCAGCCGACGCCCCGGAGGTCCCCGGCGGACTTGTGCGCCGCGATCGCCTCCTCCGCCGTGTCGCGCGCCGGTGTGCCGGCTCCGAGTTGCCCCTGCAGCCGTACGCGTTCGGTGGCCACCCAGTTCTGTCCGCGCACGTCCCCGACGGACCGCAGTGTCCGCTCGGCCTGCGCCAGTTGTCGCCCGGCCTCCGTGGTCAGGCCGCGCAGCAGACTCACCCGGGCGAGATGCAGCAGCGCCCAGCCGCGTCCGCGAGGGCAGTCGAACATCCGGTGCAGGTGGGCGGAGAGCTGTAGATGACGGGTGGCTTCCAGCACCTTGCCCTGGTCGCACAGCACGGCCCCGCGCACCAGGAGGTTCCAGGCGGCGTGGAGGTCCTCCGTCTCGGGCTCCGGGCCCAGCGCGGCCAGGGCGTCGTCCAGATGCCCGCGGTGTTGGTGGTTCGCGGCTCTCTCGTGGACGGCGTAGGGGCTGGTGTCGCCGTCGAGCAGCGCCTGCGCCTCGGTGAGCAGGCCCAGGCCGCGGGCGAGGGAGCACAGGGCGCGGTGCACCTCGCGGCGCTTCTTCATCCTCCGGTGCAGGGCCACGAGCCGGTGGGCGTCCCGGAGGACGGCCAGGGTGGGCGCCAGCGCCGCCGCGAGCTGCCCCGCCCGCGGCATCCCGCGAGGCCCTCGGGCATCCGTCATCAGCGTCATGAACTCGTCGATGTGCCAGGCGAGTTCGGCGGGTGTCAGTGCGGTCGAAGGCCCGTGGTCGGACACCCGCTCGGGCCGTCCGTCCAACCGGGCCGCCGTGTCGTGGGCGGTCTGCCCGGCGGCCTCGGCCATGTCCGACGCCACCACGGCCGAGGACCGGCCCGAGGACATGTACCGGCGCACCGCGTCGCCCACCGGGGCCGGCAGGAAGAACTCGTCCTTGCGCCACCGACGCACCAACTGCTTGCTCAGCAGGCCGTCGAGTTCGCCGTCCCAGTGCAGCGACCGAAGGCCGAAGGGGATACGGGACGGCCGCGCCGCCAGGGTGTCGAGGAGATGGAGTTCCTGGGGAGTGCACTGCTGCAGAGCCAACAGGACGAGCACGTCCGGCCGCTCCTCCACCAGGGCGTGCGGCGGCAGTTCCCGGACGAGTGCACCGGCGATGCGCACGAGCTGCGGGTGCATGCCCGCGGCGGGCGTCACCTCGGCCGAGGAGCCGGAGACGGCCGAGAAGAGCGCGGCGGCGTCCCGTGGCTCCAGCGGCCCCACCTCGTACAGCCGGTCTGCGTGCCGCCAGCCCCGTTTCCGGCGCGAGGTGATGATCACCGTGAGTCTGTCGCAGAGCCGCAGCACCGACAGCAGGCGCCGGGCCGCGGCCGGGCGTACGTCGTCCAGGACCACGACGCGTTCGCCGAGACGACTGCCGCACTCGTTCCGCAGCGTGCGGCCGAACTTCCGGTCGGGCCCCAGGGCCGCCCGGAGGACGGGGCCGCGCGGTGCCCCGCTCTCGGCGAGCAGCCGGAGCAGTACGCCCTCCACGTCCACGGTGTCGCCGAGGGAGAGCCAGTGCACCGGGACCGGGTGCGACCCCGACCTCTCGCGCTCTTCGACGTAGCGCCGTACCGCCTCGGCGGCCAGGGCCGACTTGCCGACGCCCGCCGGTCCGTGCAGGACGAGCACGTAGGGGGAGGTCAGTTCCTGGATGCGGAGGTCGCGGAGTTCCCGCTCCCGCCCCACGAACCCGTCGTCGTCCGGCGGCCCCGTGGGCTTGCGCAGGTCACGTTCCACCGGATCCTCCCCCGCACTCGACCACGCCACCACGTTCCCAGCCGCACGCCCGGCCCGCCAGCAGAACCCGCCACATCACCCCCGGTCCGCCGCGGCCACCCCCACCCCCATGACCTCCCGCGCATGCCGGCCGGGCACCATCCCCAGCCGCCAGGCCTGCCAGCCCGTCTCCAGGCTCACGCCCCGCTCCAGCAGCAGTTGGTAGGCGCCGATGTACTCCTCCAGCTTCTCGTCCCGCAAGGGGTGGCCGGAGCGGGCGAGTTGGGAGAGCTCCTCCTGGGCCACCGCCGTGCCGACTTCGACGCCGCCCGGCGCCGCGTAGGGGAGGAGGGTGCAGCGCAGGAAGCGGGACCAGTCCTCGCCGCGGCGGTCGCCGTAGGAGGTGAAGAGGGTGGTTGCCTCGTCGCACAGGGAGAGGGCCTGCTGATTGCGGGAGTTGCCGGCTTCGACGACCGCGAGTTCCAGGCAGGTCCAGGCCTCGCCGTGGGCGACGCCGATGCGCTGGAAGTCGGCGCGGGCGTCGACGAGGAGCTGGCGGGCGAAGCCGGAGTTGCGCAACGAGCCGGTCTGGGCGGCGCGTTGGTCGCGGGTGGCGCGGGCCGAGTGGTGGCGGGCGCAGGCCAGGCCGTAGACGTCCCGGATGCGGGAGAACATCGTGCGGGAACGTTCCAGTTCGCGGACGGCGAGGTCCAGGCTGCCGGTCTCCTCCAGGGCCTGGCCCAGGTAGTAGACCGTCCAGGCCTCGCCGCGGGCGTCCTCGTTGTCGCGGTGCCGGGAGGCCGCCTGCCGCAGGCCGTCGACCGCGGGGGAGGGGTCGCCGGCGACCAGGCGGGCGCGGGCCAGCTGGGTCAGCGCCCAGGCCTCGCCGCGGGCGTCGCGGGTACGGCCGTACAGGTCGAGGGCGGTGTGCAGTTCCTGCTCCGCGCGCGGGACGTCGCCCATGCGCAGGCCGAGCTGGCCCAGCTGGAAGTGGGCCCAGGCCTCGCCGTGCACCGAGCCGCCCGCGCGGTGCAGCTCAAGGGAACGGTTCAGCAGGTCCCACGCCTCCGACAGACGCGCGCGGTCGCGTTCCACGGCGGCCAGGGCGTGCATGGTCCAGGCCCGGTCAGTGGCGAGCTGGGGCGGCTGCTGGAGGTCCAGGGCCTCCCGCAGTTTCCGCTCGGCCTCCGCCAGCCGGCCCTGGTGGTGCAGGGTGATGCCGAGGGAGCACAGGGCGCGGGCCGCTCCCGCGTCGTGATGGGCCTCCAGGTACAGGTCGACGACCGACGCCAGCGTCGTACGCGCCTTGTCCAGCTCGCCGAGCTGGCGTGCCGCGATGCCCGTGCGCCACTGCACCGACCGCATCAGCAGGCCCTGGTCGACGTCCTGGGCCAGCTCGCTGATCTCGCCCAGCCGGTACAGGTCGCCGCGCAGCAGGCAGTAGTCGCACAGCGCGCCCAGCAGCTCCAGCACCGCCGCCTGGTTCACGCCCTCCGCCTGCCGCAGTGCCGCCGTGATGAAGCTCGACTCGTCGTCCAGCCAGCGCAGCGCCTCGTCGAGGGAGGTGAAGCCGTGCGGGCTGAACCGGTCCGAGCGGGTCGACATGTTGCCGTCGACCAGGCGCAGCACCGAGTCGGCGAGGTCCGCGTAGTTGACGATCAGCCGTTCCTGCGCCGCCGCCCGCTCGGTGGGCTCCTCCTCGTCCAGGAGGCGGGCGTGGGCGAAGGCGCGGACCAGGTCGTGCAGCCGGTAACGGCTGCCGCGGACATGGTCGATCAGCCCCGCGTCGGAGAGGGCGACCAGGTGGCGGGTGGCCTCCGTCTCGTCCGTCGCCAGCAGGGCGGCCGCCGCCGCGGTGCCCAGGGACGCCCGCCCGGCCAGCGCGAGCCGGCGCAGCAGCCGCCGGGCCGGCTCCGACTGGTCGGTGTAGCGCAGCCACAGCGCCCGCTCCACCGGCTCCACCGGACCGTAGGCGCCCAGATCGGCCGCGAGCCGGCGCGGTGAACGCGGGCCCAGCGAGGAGCCCGCGATCCGCAGCGCCAGCGGCAGGCCGCCGCACAACGTGCGGATCTCGTCGGCGGATTCGGCGTCGTAGGGCCCGGAGGCGTCCTGCGCCGCCGCGCCCAGCAGCTCCTCGGCACCCGCCTCCTCAAGGGGCTCCACCGGCAGCCGGTGCACCCAGGCCGCGAGGTCGGCCGGCAGGTCGAGCGGGTCCCGGGCGGTGACCAGGACCAGGCTGTCGGAGCGTTCGGGGACGAGGGTACGGACCTGCTCGGCGTCGGAGGCGTCGTCGAGGACGATCGTCACCGGCAGCCCCGTCAGATGCTGGTGGTACAGCTCGCCGAGCCGCTTGACCTGCTGGTCGGGGGAGGAACGCTCACGGAACAGCAACTGCTCACGGGGGGCGCCCAGCCGGTTCAGCAGGTGCAGCAGGGCGTCCCGGGTGGACAGCGGCGGCTCCTCCCCGCTGCCGCCGCGCAGATCGACCAGGCACGCGCCGCGGAACTGGTCCTTCAGATCGTGCGCGGCCCGCACCGCCAGCGCCGTACGGCCGCTGCCGGGCGCCCCGTGCAGCATCACGACCGTCGGCCGGGTCTCGGTGCTCGCGCGGGCCGCCTGCACCCACTGCCGGATCCGCGCCAGCTCCTGCCGCCGCCCCGCGAACGGCTCCTCCGCCTCCGGGAGTTGACCGAAGGACTGCTCCAGCACACTGCGGCCGCGGGCCGCCGCGCTCTTGTCGGTGCCGCGCAACTGCGGCCCCGGCTTCTTGGGCCCCGTGGACGCGCTCAGCACCCGCTGCTGGTCCAGGAACGGGCGGATCCCGCGTACCTCCAGCGCGGTCAGCCACTGCAACCGCAACTGCTCCGGGCCGCCGGGCTGGCCGACGGCACCCGCCCGGTGGTGCGCGGCCGGCAGATGCACCCCGGCCACCTTCACCACGGTCGTCGCCGCACCGACCACCCCCACGGTCACGCCCGCCCCGAGCGCCGTCCCCGCGCCCGTGCCGAGCGCCAGGTCGGCGACCACTGTGGCGACCCCCGCCACGCCCGCCACCAGCAGCGGGGTCCCGCCGCCCTCGCGCGCGTACCGCTGCCCGAAGGTGAGCCGCCCGGCCTCCGCCTCGTCCAGGGCGCGGGTGTACGCCTCGTACTCCTCGGCCGCGGTCTGCGCCATCGCGTCCAGCGCGCCCCGCGCCCGCGACAGCAGCACACCGCCGTCGATCCGTCCGCCCGAGCGCCGCACCTCCTCCTCCACGGCCCGGGCCAACAGCCGCTCGGCCTCCATCCGGTGGCTGTCCCGCATGTCACGTCCCCCTCCTGCGGCAACGGCAGTTCTTGGTCAAGTGTGCTGCGGACGCGGCGCCGTGGGGAGGGGGCGGGGAGACCGGCGGCCGACGGGATCCTTCACGGCTGGTTGCCCGGCGGGAACGCGCGGCGGTAGTGGCCCGGCGGTACGCCGAACTGCTTGAGGAAGTGGTGACGCAGGTTGTTGGCCGTGCCGAGGCCGCTCAGTTCGCTGATCCTCTCGATCGGGAGGTCCGTCGATTCGAGCAGGCTCTGGGCGCGTCCGAGGCGCTGGTTGAGGATCCACTGCAGCGGCGTGGTGCCGGTGGCCGCGTGCAGACGGCGGTAGAACGTGCGCGGGCTCATCGACGCGCGCCGCGCCAGGTCCTGCACGGTGAGGGGCCCGTCGAGGTGGGCGCGGGCCCAGTCGAGCACCGGGCTCAGCCGGTCGTCGTCGGCGTGCGGGACGGCGAGGTCGATGAACTGGGCCTGGCCGCCGGGCCGGTGGGCGGGCACCACCATGCGGCGGGCGAGCTGGTTGGCGATGTGGGCGCCGAGATCGCGGCGGACCAGGTGCAGGCAGAGGTCGAGGCCCGCGGTCAGGCCCGCGCTGGTGAGGACGTCGCCGTCGTCGACGTACAGCACGGAGTCGTCCACCCGCACCTTCGGGTAGCGCTCGGCGAGTTGGGCGGTGTGCATCCAGTGCGCGGTGGCCGGGCGCCCGTCGAGCAGGCCGGCCTCGGCGAGCGCGAAGGCGCCGTTGCACAGGGAGACCATGCGGGCGCCGGAGTCGTAGGCCCGTCGCAACGCGGTGATCAGCGCCGGGGGCAGCGGCTCGCCCTCCTCGACGCACGCGTCCGGGACCGAGGGCACGATCACCGTGCCCGCGCCGACGAGGTCGTCGAGGCCGTGCGGGGTCCGCAGCGCGAATCCCGCGCCGGCGGGGCCGGATCCGTCCTCGCCGGTCCCGCACAGCCGCAACTCGTACCAGGGGTCGGCCAGATCGCGCTGCGGGGTCCCGAAGACCGCGCAGGCGATGCTCAGTTCGTACAGGTCCCACGACGGGGCGGTGATGTGCCCGGGGACGACCACGGCGACGGAACCGGTACCCATACCCATGCCGAAAGGCTATGGCAGGAATTTGGTGAACGCCGTCACCGGTGTCACTGTCCCGCGCCCCGGCGCGCTGCCACCGTGGTCGGTACGTGATCAACCGTCACCCACCGAACCATGAGGAGCTGTGCCATGAACCCCGACCGCCAGGCCGTCGCTGTCACCGTCGTCGGACTCGGCTCGATGGGCTCGGCGCTGGCCGCCGCGTTCCTGGACCGCGGCCACCCGACGACCGTGTGGAACAGGTCGCCGCACAAGGCGCGGGCGCTCGTCGAACGCGGCGCCCGCCAGGCGGCGACCCCGGCGGAGGCGATCGAGGCGAGTGAGCTGACCGTCGTCTGCGTACTGGACTACGACGTGATGCACACCCTCCTCGACCCCGTCGCCGACGCCCTCGCGGGCAAGACGCTCATCAACCTGACGTCGGGTTCGCCGGAGCAGGCGAACGAGGCCGCCCACTGGGCCGGGACCCACGGCGCGCGGTACCTCGACGGCGCGGTCATGACGACCCCGCCGGGGGTCGGCGCCGGGATGATGTTCCTGTACAGCGGTGCGCGCGACGTCTTCGACTCCCGGCGGACGGCGCTGGAGGCCCTGGGCGACCCGGTGTTCCTCGGCGAGGACCCCGGGCTCGCCTCCCTCTACGACGCCGCCCTGCTCGGCCTGATGTGGGCCACCATGACCGGGTGGCTGCACGGCACCGCGCTGGTCGGCGCCGAGAAGACGCCGGCGACCGACTTCACCCCGGTGGCGATCCGCTGGCTCACCACCGTCGCCGGGTTCCTGACCACGTACGCGCCCCAGGTCGACGCCGGCCGCTATCCCGGGGACGACGCCACCATCGACGTACAGATCGCGACCGTCGACCACCTCATCCACGCCGCCGCGCACCGGGGCGTCGACACCGCCCTGCCCGAGCTGCTGCGGGACACCATGCGCAGGGCCCACCGGGCGGGGCACGGATCCGACAGCTACGCGGCCGTCATCGAGGTGCTGAAGCGGCAGGAAGGCGGCAAATGACCGTGACGGCAACCCGGTTCGCCTACGACGACAAGCGCGCCGCCGGTCGCTGGAGCGGCCTCCTCACCGCGACCGCCCAGGAGTGCCTGGCCGTGCTCCACGAGCGGGCCGGCCGGGACTGGACACGCCCCGCCCACGGCCTCGACTGGACGTGCCGGCAGACCCTCGGCCATCTGGCCCTCGGCCTGACCGGATACGCCGGACTGCTCATCGCCCGCCCGCAGGACAGGTATGTGGCCCTGCACGCCTCGCTCGACCCCGAGGCCTCCGTCGACGTCTGCCTGGAAGGAGTCGGGATCGCCGCCTCGCTGCTCGCCCGGACGGTCGACTCCACGCCCGGCGACGTCCGGGCGTGGCACCCCTGGGGCCACTCCGACAGCTCCGGCTTCGCGGCCATGGGAGCCGTCGAACTCGCCCTGCACACCTACGACATCACCGCCGCCCTCGGCACCCCGCACCCCCCGTCGGACAGCCTCGCCGAAGCCGTCCTCAGCCGCCTCTTCCCCGAGGCCCCGCCCGGCCACCGCCCCTGCGACACCCTCCTGTGGTCCACCGGCCGAGCCGCCCTCCCCGGCCTGGGCCGCCGCTCCGCCTGGCAGTGGGACGGAACCGTCCGCTGACACCGCCCGAGAACCGGCTCGGGACCTCGGACGACCCGCCCACGCCGCCGACCGACCGGCATCCGACCCCGTTCGCACGCCGCCCCGTGGCGCATGGGCGGGGCGGCGGCCGGTGCGCAAGGATGGGGGTATGCCGAACCGACTTGCGCAGGCCACGTCCCCGTACCTCCTCCAGCACGCGGACAACCCCGTCGACTGGTGGCCCTGGGAGGCCGACGCGTTCGAGGAAGCCCGGCGGCGTGACGTCCCCGTGTTCCTGAGCGTCGGCTACAGCGCCTGCCACTGGTGTCATGTCATGGCGCACGAGTCCTTCGAGGACCAGGAGACGGCCGACTACCTCAACGCCCACTTCGTCAGCATCAAGGTCGACCGCGAGGAACGGCCCGACGTGGACGCCGTCTACATGGAGGCCGTGCAGGCGGCGACCGGGCAGGGGGGCTGGCCCATGACGGTGTTCCTGACGCCCGAGGCCGAGCCCTTCTACTTCGGGACCTACTTCCCGCCCGCGCCCCGGCACGGCATGCCGTCGTTCCGGCAGGTGCTGGAGGGGGTCGGGCAGGCCTGGAGGGATCGCCGGGACGAGGTCGCCGAGGTCGCCGGGAAGATCGTGCGGGACCTGGCGGGGCGGGAGATCTCCTACGGGGGCACGGAGGCGCCCGGTGAGGAGGAGCTGGCGCAGGCGCTGCTCGGGCTCACCCGGGAGTACGACCCGCAGCGCGGCGGCTTCGGGGGTGCGCCCAAGTTCCCGCCGTCCATGGTCGTCGAGTTCCTGCTGCGGCACCATGCGCGGACCGGGTCCGAGGGGGCCCTGCAGATGGCGCAGGACACCTGTGAGCGGATGGCGCGGGGCGGGATCTACGACCAGCTCGGGGGCGGGTTCGCGCGGTACTCCGTGGACCGGGACTGGGTGGTGCCCCACTTCGAGAAGATGCTGTACGACAATGCGCTGTTGTGTCGGGTCTACGCTCATCTCTGGCGGGCCACCGGATCGGAACTGGCGCGGCGCGTGGCGCTGGAGACCGCCGACTTCATGGTGCGTGAACTGCGCACGGCCGAAGGCGGGTTCGCCTCCGCCCTCGACGCCGACAGCGACGACGGGACCGGCAAGCACGTCGAGGGCGCCTACTACGTGTGGACGCCCGAGCAGCTCCGGCAGGCCCTCGGCGACGACGCCGAACTCGCCGCGCAGTACTTCGGCGTGACCGAGGAGGGCACCTTCGAGCACGGCGCGTCCGTGCTCCAACTGCCACAGCACCAGAGCGTGTTCGACGCCGGGAAGGTCGCCTCCGTCAAGGAGCGGCTCCTCGGCGTGCGTGCCGAGCGGCCCGCCCCCGGACGCGACGACAAGATCGTCGCCGCCTGGAACGGCCTGGCGATCGCCGCGCTGGCCGAGACCGGCGCCTACTTCGACCGCCCCGACCTCGTCGAGGCCGCGCTCGGCGCCGCCGATCTCCTCGTACGGCTGCACCTGGACGAGCAGGCGCGGATCGCGCGTACCAGCAAGGACGGGCGGGTGGGCGCCCATGCGGGGGTGCTGGAGGACTACGCCGATGTCGCGGAGGGGTTCCTGGCGCTCGCGTCCGTGACGGGGGAGGGGGTGTGGCTGGAATTCGCCGGGTTCCTGCTCGACCACGTCCTCGCCCGGTTCGTCGACGAGGAGTCGGGGGCGCTGTTCGACACGGCCTCCGACGCCGAGCGGCTCATCCGCCGGCCGCAGGACCCGACCGACAACGCCGCCCCGTCCGGCTGGACCGCGGCGGCGGGCGCGCTGCTGAGCTATGCCGCGCAGACCGGCGCCGAGCCCCATCGTGCCGCCGCGGTAAGGGCGTTGGGCGTGGTGAAGGCGCTCGGGCCGCGCGTGCCGCGGTTCATCGGCTGGGGGCTGGCCGTCGCCGAGGCGCAGCTCGACGGGCCGCGCGAGATCGCGGTGGTCGGGCCCGCGCTCGACGACCCCGCCACAAAGGCCTTGCACCGTACGGCACTTCTCGGCACCGCCCCCGGCGCTGTGGTAGCCGTGGGGCTGCCGGGGCGCGAGGAACTGCCGCTGCTCGCGGACCGGAGTCTCGTCGGCGGTGAACCGACCGCTTATGTCTGCCGTAACTTCACTTGTGACGCCCCCACGACCGAAGTAGAGCGGCTGCGGGCGGCGTTGCGCGGCTGAGGTAGTCACACTCGGCCGAAACACGCTATTTATCGGAAGGGCCCCCACGCTTCACAGTTCCCCCCTAACCTCTCCACAGTGGCGCGACGGGTGTGACTGGCCGTTGCGACAGGGGGTTCTGGGATCTGGGGGGATCTTTTTGCTGACGTCTGTCTTCATAGCCGTCGTCTCGCTGGCCTTGTTCTGGATGGCGGCTTTCACCCTGTGGTGGCAGATGCACGCGTGGCGTACGCCCGAGGTGCTCGCCTCCACCCGGTTCCGCAGTCCGGACGGCGGCGGGCATCTGTCGTTCTCACTGCTGCTTCCCGCACGGCACGAGCAGGCCGTGCTGGACCACACCATCCAGCGGCTGCTGGAGTCCAGCCACACCGACTTCGAGATCATCGTCATCGTCGGGCACGACGACCCCGAGACCACGGCCGTGGCCGAGCGCGCCGCCGCGCGCGACCGGCGCGTCCGGGTCGTCGTCGACACCCACGAGAAGAAGAACAAGCCGAAGGCCATGAACACCGCGCTGCCGCACTGCCGCGGCGACGTCGTCGGGGTCTTCGACGCCGAGGACCAGGTCCACCCGGAGCTCCTCGCCCACGTCGACCACGCCTTCCGCAGCACCCGGGCGGACGTGGTCCAGGGCGGCGTCCAGCTGATCAACTTCCACTCCAGCTGGTACAGCCTGCGCAACTGCCTCGAGTACTTCTTCTGGTTCCGCTCCCGGCTGCACCTGCATGCGCAGAAAGGGTTCATCCCGCTCGGCGGCAACACCGTCTTCGTCCGCACCGACGTCCTGCGCGAGGCCGGCGGCTGGGACCCCGACTGCCTTGCCGAGGACTGCGACCTGGGCGTACGGCTGTCCAGCGTCGGCAAGAAGGTCGTCGTCGCCTACGACTCCGACATGGTGACCCGGGAGGAGACCCCGGGCAGCCTCATGTCCCTGCTGAAGCAGCGCACCCGCTGGAACCAGGGCTTCCTCCAGGTCTACCGGAAGAAGGACTGGAAGCAACTGCCGACCCTCGGCCAGCGGCTGCTCGCCCGCTACACCCTGATGACACCGTTCATGCAGGCCTTCACCGGCGTGATCATCCCGCTCAACATCGCGATCGCGCTCTTCCTCGACGTCCCGGTCTCCATCGCCTTCATCACCTTCCTGCCGGCCGTCACCGCGCTGGTGACCTTCGTCTTCGAGGTCGTGGGCCTGCACGACTTCGGCAAGCAGTACGGGCTTCGCGTCCGCTTCGTGCACTACCTGAAACTCATCGTCGGCGGCCCCTTCTACCAGGTGCTCCTCGCCGGCGCCGCGGTCCGTGCCGTCTGGCGCGAGCAGCGCGGCCGCAACGACTGGGAGCTCACCACCCACGTCGGCGCACACCTCGACCAGTCCGAAGCGACCCGAGAGGACGTCCCCGCGTGACCTCCACCCTTTCCGCGGTGACCACCCCCAAGGTTCCCGCGCAGCGGCAGCCTGCGCCTGACACCGGTTCGACCGGCCGGCCGGAGCCGCCGAAGCGGCTGCGCTCCTCCCGCCCCGACCTCGTCCTGTGCGGGGTCCTCCTCGTCGCGATCCTCGTCGTGCAGGGCTGGAACATCGCCGACTACCCGACCCTCAGCGACGACGAGGGCACCTACCTCGCCCAGGCCTGGGCCGTCCAGGAGGGCCGGGGCCTGGCCCACTACACCTACTGGTACGACCATCCGCCCCTGGGCTGGATACAGATCGCCCTGCTCACCTGGATACCGTCGCTGATCAGCCCCGAGTCGATGACCGTGGGCTCGATGCGCGCCGCCATGCTGGTGATCAGCGGCATCAGCGCGGTCCTCGTCTACGTCCTGGGCCGCCGCCTGGCCCTGCCGCGCTGGGCCGCCGGGCTCGCCATGGCCCTGTTCGGCCTCTCGCCGCTGTCGGTCATCCTCCAGCGGGAGATCTTCCTCGACAACCTCGCGGTGATGTGGACGCTGCTGGCGTTCACCCTCGCCGCCTCCCCGAGCCGCCACCTCTGGCACCACTTCGGCGCGGGCATCGCGGCCGCGACGGCCGTCCTCACCAAGGAGACGATGCTCCTCGTCCTGCCCGCGGTCCTGTTCACCATGTGGCGGCACAGCCACCGCGACACCCGCAAGTTCGCCGTCACCGGTGCCATCACGGCCTGCGCCCTGATCGGCTTCTCCTACCCGCTGTTCGCCCTGCTCAAGGGAGAACTGCTGCCCGGCAGCGGACACGTCTCCCTCTGGGACGGCGTCAAGTACCAGATGACCAGACCCGGTTCGGGCTTCATCCTCGACCAGGGCTCGGGCTCCCACGGCGTCCTGCAATCGTGGCTGTACTACGACCGCGTCCTGCCCCTCGGCGGCCTGGCCGGCGCCCTGCTGCTGCTCGTCGTCCGCCGCTGGTCGGTCACCGCCCGCGCCCTGGCCGGACCCGCCCTCGCGGTGGCGATCCTCGCCGTGCTGGCCCTGCGCCCCAACGGCTACCTGCCCGCCATGTACGTCATCCAGGCGCTGCCCTTCCTCGCCCTCGTCCTGGCCGGAGGCACCGCGAGCATCGCCCACGCCGTGGTGCGCAGAGGACGGCTCCCCGACGAGCGGCGGTGGAAGACCCGCGGCCGGTACACCCTCGCCGCGGTCCTCGCCCTCGCCGCCGGCGCCTACGTCGTACCCCGCTGGTACGACGGCATCCACACCGCCGTCACCGCCGACGCCAACGCCCCCTATCAGGCCGCCTCCAACTGGCTGGCGACAGAAGTGGAGAAGCCCGAGGACACGCGGGTACTCGTCGACGACGCGCTCTGGCTGGACCTGGTGCACGCGGGGTACCGGCCCGGCACCGGCGTCATCTGGTTCTACAAGGCCGACCTGGACCCGGCGGTGACGAAGACGATGCCGCGCGGCTGGCGCGACCTCGACTACGTCGTCGCCTCACCGACCGTACGGCGCGACGCGGCCGACCTGCCCAACGTGCAGGCGGCCATCGACCACTCGGCACCGGTCGCCGTCTTCGGCAAGGGCGAGGACCGCATCGAGATCCGGCAGATCCAGCCGGCGGGAGGCGCCCGATGAGCCAGGAGCACACCGCACCGGTACCCGAGCTGACGGAAACCGAGGTCCTCCCCGAGCCCGCGGCCGTCACCATCGTCGTACCGACCTTCAACGAGTCCGAGAACATACGGGAGTTGCTGCACCAGATCACCGAGTCGGTGCCCGCGCGGCTGCCCTGCGAGGTCGTCTTCGTGGACGACTCCACCGACGACACCCCCGCGGTGATCGACGAGGCCGCCAAGGACTGCCCCTTCCCGGTCACCGTGCTGCACCGGGACGAGCCCGTCGGCGGGCTCGGCGGAGCGGTCGTCGAGGGCATCCGGGCGGCCGGCTCCGACTGGGTCGTCGTCATGGACGGCGACTGCCAGCATCCGCCCTCGCTGGTACCGGAGTTGGTCGCCACCGGCGAACACGCGGGCGCGGGACTGGTCGTCGCCTCCCGCTACATCAAGGGCGGCAGCCGCGCCGGACTCGCGGGCGGCTACCGGATCGCCGTCTCGCGCGCCGCGACCTGGCTCACCAAGAGCCTCTTCCCGCGCCGGCTGCACGGCATCAGCGACCCGATGAGCGGCTTCTTCGCCGTCCGGCGCAGCTCGGTCACCGCCGACGAACTCAAGCCGCTCGGCTACAAGATCCTCCTGGAGCTGGCCGTCCGTGACCGTCCCCGTACGGTCACCGAGGTGCCGTTCGTCTTCCAGGAGCGGTACGCCGGCGAGTCCAAGTCCACCGCGCAGGAAGGGCGGCGCTTCCTGCGGCACCTCGCCGGGCTGCGCACCGCCGACCCGCTCTCCCGGATGGTGCTGTTCGGGCTGATCGGCCTGACCGGCTTCGTGCCGAACCTCGCCGCGCTGTGGGCGATGACCGAGGCCGGGCTGCACTACCTGCCCGCGGAGATCGTCGCCAACCAGTTCGGCGTGGCCTGGAACTTCCTGCTCATCGAGAAATTCCTCTTCCGCGACCGGCGCCGGCACCGGCACTGGGCCGACCGCACGGCCCGGTTCGCGCTGCTCGCCAACGCCGACCTGGTGCTGCGGATCCCCCTGATCGCCCTGCTGGTCTCCCACTTCGGACTGGCAGTGCTGCCCGCCACGGCGCTGGCCCTGGTCATCACGTTCGTCCTGCGCTTCGTCGGAACGGAAGCGCTGGTGTATCTCCCTCGCAGAAAGAGCCGCACCGCATGACACACCGACGCAGAACGGCCCTGCTGGCGGTAGGCACCCTCACCGCCGGTCTCCTCCTCGCCGCACCCCAGTCCGCCTCCGCCGCCAACCTCATCAAGAACCCCGGCTTCGAGACCGCGGGCACCGGGGACATGCCGGCCTGCTGGTCGAAATCGGGCTGGGGCGACAACGACTTCACCTTCACCACGACCTCCGACGCCCACTCCGGCTCCAAGGCCATGAAGGTCGAGCTGACCCGCCGGGCCGAGGGCGACCGCAAGGCGCTGATCACCGAGTCCACCGAGTGCGCGCCGCTGGTCACGCCGGGCAAGCAGTACGACCTGGGCCTGTGGTACAAGACGACCACGCCGGACGCCGCGATCACCCTGTTCCGGCACGACACCACGGCCGGCTGGCAGTACTGGACCGACCTCAAGACACTGGACATGGCCGGGAGCTGGACCGAGGCCACGGTCCGCACACCGGAGGTCCCGGCCGGCACCGACCGCATCAGCTGGGGCGTCTCCGTCTACGGCACCGGCTCGGCGACCACCGACGACTACACGATGGACCAGGTCCCCGACGTCACCCCGCCGCCGGACTGCACGGGCACCGCCGAGGAGTGCGCCAACGGCCGCTGGGACGTGCTGCCCGTCCAGAACCCGGTGCGCTCGATGCACTCCGTCGTCCTGCACAACGGCAAGGTGCTGCTGATCGCCGGCTCCGGCAACAGCGAGGAGATGTTCGAGGCGGGCACCTTCACCTCCGCCGTCTACGACCCGCAGAACGGCAGCTACAAGGTCATCCCCACCCCGGACGACATGTTCTGCGCCGGCCACGTCCAGCTCCAGGACGGGCGGGTGCTGGTGATGAGCGGCAACAAGGGCTATCCGTCGGCCGACGGCACGATCGGCTACCAGGGCTACAAGGACTCGTACATCTTCGACCCGGAGACCGAGACCTACACCAGGACCAACGACATGAACGACGGCCACTGGTACCCGTCGGCGACGATCCTCGGCAACGGTGACGTCATCTCCTTCGGCGGACTGAAGGAGGACTCCACCGGCTCGGTGACCGCGGAGATCTTCTCCGAGGCCGAGCAGCAGTGGCAGCCGCTGTGGAAGGTCAACCAGACCTGGTCGTACTGGGGCCTGTACCCGTCGATGATCCTCATGCAGGACGGCCGCCTCTTCTACTCCGGCAGCCATGTCTTCGGCAACAACATCCCCGGCACCGGCTCGGCGATCTACGACTACGACGCCAACACCATCACCCAGGTGCCCGGCCTGCAGAACAAGGACGAGCGCGACCAGTCGGCGAGCGTGCTGCTGCCCCCGGCGCAGGACCAGAAGGTCCTCACCCTCGGCGGCGGCAACATCGACACCAACCCGGACGCCAACCGGCTGACCGACATCATCGACCTCAAGCAGCCCGACCCGTCCTACGTGGCCGGGCCGCCGATCCCGCAGGGCACCGTCGACTTCGGCAACGGGCGCGTGGCGCAGACCGGCGACCAGGGCAAGATGTACGTCTCCGCGGTGCTGCTGCCGGACGGCAAGGTGCTGGAGACGGGCGGCGCCCTGCACAACCGCGCCAACCCGGTCTTCGAGACGTCGATCTTCGACCCGGAGACGGAGACCTTCGACCCGGTGGCGGTCGACCCGGAGGCCCGCGGCTACCACGCCTCGGCGTTCCTGCTCCCCGACGGCCGGGTGATGACCACCGGCGACAACCCGGGCAACGGCTCCTGGAACCACAACGTGTCGGTCTACACCCCGCCCTACCTCTTCAAGGGCGAGCGGCCGACGATCACTTCGGTGATCGACACCGAGTGGAACTACGGCGACACCCAGCGGATCACCGTGGACCGGCCCGTCGCCAAGGCGGAGTTGATCCGTCCGGCGGCGGTGACGCACTCCTCCGACCCGAACCAGCGCTTCGTCGACCTGCCGCTGAGCGTGGACGGCAACAACGTCGACCTGAACGTGACGAGCAACCCCAACCTGGCCCCGCCCGGCTGGTACATGCTCTTCGCGGTCGACGCCAACGGCGTGCCGTCGGTGGCGAAGTGGGTGCACCTCCAGGGTCCCTCGGCGCTGAAGGCGAAGGACGCCTCGGCGCATGTCCACTCCTTCGCGGACGACCTGTCCGGCAAGGTGAAGGGGCCGGGCAAGAAGCGGTCCGCGCAGGCCGTCAGCCCGACCGTCTCCGGCTGCGACCGGCACTACGGCTCCGCCAACGTCTGCGTGCCGACCGACTTCCCGCCGACCGTGAAGGCCACGACCAAGGCCCGCTGCGACTGGCTCAAGGCCAACGACTACGGCCGTCTGAAGCTCAACGGCAAGGACGACCCGCTGCGTCTTGACCTCAACAAGGACGGGATCGCCTGCGGAAAGAAGGACCTGAAGCGGCGCTGAGCGCTCCGCTGGGAGTGCCGTGATGCGTCGTCGTTCGCCTGCGGACGCGTCGTGGCCGGTCGCGCAGTTCCCCGCGCCCCTTTGGGGGCGCGGCCGTGGCTCAGAGGTCGCGGTAGACGTCGCGACGGTGAGCGACCGTGAGCACCCATACGACGAGCTGCCCGTGTTCGATCGTGTATACGGCGCGGTAGTCCCCGATCCGCAGACGCCACCGGGACTCGTGCCCCTGGAGTGCCTTGATGTCGAAGGCGGAGGTGTCGTTCGCGTCCAGGGCCCTCTGGAACTCGGTGAGGCGGTGCAGGATCCGGAGGGCGTCCGGGCGGGGGATCTTGAGCATGTCCCGCTGGGCGTGCGGTGTGAAGCGCGTGACGTATCCCATGGGTGCTCAGGTGCGGCGGTCGCGGATCGCGGCGGCCATCTCTTCCAGGGTGAGGGAGCCTTCGAGCCCTTCGGACTCGGCGTCGTCGGCCAGCCGGTTCAGCCAGGCGTCCTCGGCGCGCTCCGCGAGCTCGCGCAGGCGCCGGTACTCGTCGATGTCCAGCACCACGGCCTCCTGCCTGCCACGCCGAGTGATGATCGTGGGGACGTCGTCCCTGTGGGCGCGGTCTATGACGTCGGCCAGGTGCCTGCGGACATCGGCCATTGGGGCGATCACGGGCTCACTCATGTAACGAATGTAGCAGATGTACATCTGCTGCTGTCGGGTGCCGGGTTCAGCGGATTTCGGTGGGGAGGCCGTCCTTCAGGACGTCCAGGGCGCGGTCGACCATGGCGCCGAGGTCGTCCTGGAAGTCGTTCTCGGCCCAGGCCATGTTGACCTCCACCAGGCCGCCGACGAGCGCCATGGCGTAGACGCGCACTTCGAGGCTGTCCGGGGCCAGGCCGGAGCGTTCGGCGAGGGCCGCACGGAGGAGGCGGCCGGTTTCCGACATGCTCTCGACCATGCGGGAGCGGACGGCGGGGACGTGAAGCGCGAGGTGGGCCCGTACCCGGATCGCCTCGGGGTCCTCCGCCATCATCGCGTCGATGGCCTGGTGCATGACGTACCGCACTGAGTCCAGCCACGGCTCTTCGGCGGGCCGGGTGCGCAGCACCTCCAGCATCATCGGGTCGTACTCGTCCGTGAGGACGATGTCCTCCTTGGTCGGGAAGTAACGGAAGACCGTGGACGGCGACACCTCGGCGCGCTCGGCGATCTGCTCGATGGTGGTGGCGTCGTAGCCCTGTTCCTTGATCAGGGAGTAGGTCGCCGTGCGGATCGCCGTCCGGGTCTTGATCTTCTTCCGCTCGCGGAGCCCCAGCGGGGGGACGTCCGTGGCGGAGGAGGTGCGTGCGGGCGTCATGGGGGTCATTGTCGGGCATCGGCCTTGGCGGAGACCATTTCCGTCCCGTCCTCCCGTGCTTCCTCGGAGTCGGTGAGGAACACCGCCGCCAGCAGCGCGGCGACCAGGGAGGCGACCGAGCAGACCAGCAGGACCACGCCCATGCCGTGGACGTAGGCGCTGTTCGCGGAGGCCACCAGGTCGGCGGCGCCGGTCCGTTCGGCGACGAGGTGGGCGGCGACGACGGACTCCCCGGCGGTGTCGGCGGCCTGCGCGGGCAGCCCGGTGACGTCGAGCCGGTCCCGGAAGGCGCCGGCCAGCAGGCTGCCGAGCAGGGCGATGCCGATCGCGCCGCCGACCTGGCGCAGGGTCATCAGCAGCCCCGAGCCGCTGCCGGCGCGGTCGCGGGGCAGGGCGCCCAGCGCGCTGTTCATGGCCGGGATGAGCGACAAGCCGAAACCGAGGCCGGTGACGGAGAGCCACAGTGCGGTGAAGCCGTAGCCGGAGCCGCTCGTCGTACGGCTGCCGAGGAGGGCGGCGAAGGCCAGCACCACCAGGCCGGCGCTGACCGTGGCCCGTGCCCCGAAGCGCTCGACGACCTTCGGGGCGAGCCGGGCGGCGACCAGCAGGCCGCCCATCATCGGCAGCAGCCGTACGCCGGTGCCGAGGGCGTCGTGGCCGAGGACGGCCTGGAGGTAGGGCGGCAGCACGAACAGCAGACCGGACAGGACGAACATGACCAGGGTCGCGGCGATCGCGTTGAACAGGAAGCCACGGTGGGCGAGCAGCGTCATGTCGAGCATGGGACGCTCCGACCGCCGCTCGCGCAGCACCAGCGCGGTGATCAGGACGACGGCCGCCGCGAGCATGCCGAGGATCAGCGGGTCGGCCCAGCCGCGGACCGGGGCCTCGATGATCGCGTAGACGAGCGCGCCGAGGCCGCTCGCGGTGAGCGCGGTGGAGAAGGCGTCGACCTTGGGGGAGGCCGGGTCGCGGGTCTCGGGGAGCAGGAAGAGGCAGGCGGTGATGCCGAGGGCGGCCATGGGCACGTTGACCAGGAAGACCGAACCCCACCAGAAGTGGTTGAGCAGCCAGCCGCCGATGATCGGGCCGAGCGGCAGGCCGAGGGCGGAGGCGGCGGACATGATGCCGACCGCCTTGGAGCGCTCCTCGGGGGCGAAGAGCGCGGGCAGGACGGACAGGGCGAGCGGGGTGATCAGTGCGGCGCCGACGCCCATGACCGCGCGGGCCGCGATCACCGCGTTCGTGTCGTCGGCCAGCGCGCCGACGCCGGAGCCGACGAGGAAGATCGCCAGCCCGAGGATCAGCATTCGCCGCCGCCCGAAGCGGTCGCCGAGCAGTCCGGCGGGGAGCATCAGCGCGGCGAAGACGACGACATAGGCGTCCGCCATCCATTGCAGCTCGCCGGTGGTGGCGCCCAGTTCGGCGGCCATGGTCGGCAGTGCCACGTTGAGGATCGTCGTGTCGAAGCCGAGGGTCAGCATGCTCGCGACCAGGGCGGCCAGGGCCCACCAGCGGCGAGGATCCGGTGAAGCGGAAGTAGCCATGAAATGAGAGTAACTCTCAAAATGTAGTGACTGTCAATCGATGGCGCGAGGAAAGCCCGACGAGTGCGCGAAAGCCGCCGGGTGCGTGGACGGTCGGCGGGTGCGTGGACGGTCGGCGGGTGTGCGGAGGGGCGGCAGGCGCGCGGAGGGCTGGCGGGTGTGCGGAGGGTCGGCGGGCGTGTGGAGGGGTGGCGGGCGTGTGGAGGGTCGGCGGGTGTGCGGAGGGGTGGCGGGCGTGTGGAGGGTCGGCGGGTGTGCGGAGGGGTGGCGGGCGCGTGGACGGTCGGCGGGTGTGCGGAGAGGCGGCGGGCGCGCGGAGAGGCGGCGGGTGCCCGGAGCGGCGGCGCGGGCGCGCGAAAAAGGGGCCCCGGCTCGGAAGCCGTGGCCCCTGCGGGAGCGGGAGGCGTTACGCGTGCTGGTACGCCACCAGCGAGATCCCCACGTAGTGCACCACGAAGGCGGCCAGCGTGAAGGAGTGGAAGACCTCGTGGAAGCCGAACCAGCGCGGGGAGGGGTTCGGGCGCTTGATGCCGTAGATCACGCCGCCCGCGCTGTACAGGACCCCGCCGACGATCACCAGGACGAGGACCGCGATGCCGCCCGCGCGCATGAAGTCGGGCAGGAAGAAGACCGCCGCCCAGCCCATCGCGATGTAGCAGGGGGTGTAGAGCCAGCGCGGGGCGCCGACCCAGAAGACCCGGAAGACGATCCCGGCGGCCGCGGCGCCCCAGATGCCCCACAGTAGCCACTGGCCCTTGGCGCCCGGCAGGAGCAGCAGGGTGAGCGGGGTGTAGGTGCCCGCGATGATCAGGAAGATGTTGGCGTGGTCGAGCCGGCGCAGGATGCCGTCCATGCGTGGGCTCCAATTGCCCCGGTGGTACAGCGCGCTCACGCCGAACAGCAGGCACGCCGTCAGGGCGTAGATCCCGCAGGCCATGCGGCCGCGCGAGGAGTCGGCGAGGGCGGTGAGCACCAGGCCGGCGATCAGTGCGGCCGGGAACATGCCCAGGTGCAGCCAGCCGCGGAGCTTGGGCTTGATCGGATGCGAAAGGTTGAGCGCGACGGGACCGCGGCCGGCGGCCGGCGAGTCCATGGGCGCGTCGGAGGCGGACACAGTCATGCACTGCATCGTACCTACGGAACCGTAAGTTACGCATCAGTCCGACGGCGGTGGTGGCCATCATCTCACGGCAGTTGAAGCCCGGATGGCCGTTCGTGGACGCGGACGTGTCCGGCCTCACGTCCGCTCACCTGTGATGCCCTCTGGACATATGGGCGCTCTCGTCGGATGATCAAATGAGTGCGGTCGGCACCGGATGAGCGTCAGGTATCCCTCTGGCGGGCACCCGGGTCGCAGCCCCCACGGGGCCTCCAACCAAAAATCCCTCACCTAGGAGCAATCGTGGCGCGCGACAACGCGGCTCCCTCCGTCGTTCCCACCAACCATCAGGAACTGATCTCGTGGGTGAACGAGATCGCCGAACTGACCCAGCCGGACAGTGTGGTCTGGTGCGACGGTTCCGAGGCCGAGTACGAGCGCCTGTGCGGGGAGCTCGTCTCGAAGGGCACGTTCAAGAAGCTCGACCCGATCAAGCGCCCCAACTCCTACTACGCGGCCTCCGACCCGACCGACGTCGCGCGCGTCGAGGACCGGACCTTCATCTGCTCCGAGAAGGAGGAGGACGCCGGCCCCACCAACCACTGGAAGGCCCCCGCCGAGATGCGGGAGATCTTCACCGGCGAGCAGGGCGTCTTCCGCGGCTCGATGAAGGGCCGGACGATGTACGTCGTCCCGTTCTGCATGGGCCCCCTCGGCTCGGACCTCTCCGCGATCGGCGTCGAGATCACCGACTCCGCCTACGTCGCCGTCTCCATGCGCACGATGACCCGCATGGGGCAGCCGGTCCTGGACGAGCTCGGCTCCGACGGCTTCTTCGTGAAGGCCGTGCACACCCTCGGGGCGCCGCTGGAGGAAGGCCAGGAGGACGTCCCCTGGCCCTGCAACTCCACCAAGTACATCTCGCACTTCCCCGAGAGCCGCGAGATCTGGTCCTACGGCTCCGGCTACGGCGGCAACGCCCTGCTCGGCAAGAAGTGCTACGCCCTGCGCATCGCCTCCGTCATGGCCCGCGACGAGGGCTGGCTGGCCGAGCACATGCTGATCCTCAAGCTCACGCCTCCGCAAGGGGAGTCCAAGTACGTCGCCGCCGCCTTCCCGTCCGCCTGCGGCAAGACCAACCTCGCCATGCTGGAGCCCACGATCTCCGGCTGGACGGTCGAGACGATCGGCGACGACATCGCCTGGATGCGGTTCGGCGAGGACGGCCGTCTGTACGCCATCAACCCCGAGGCCGGCTTCTTCGGCGTCGCGCCCGGCACCGGTGAGCACACCAACGCCAACGCGATGAAGACGCTGTGGGGCAACTCCGTCTTCACCAACGTGGCGCTCACCGACGACGGCGACGTCTGGTGGGAGGGCATGACCGAGGAGACGCCCGCCCATCTGACCGACTGGAAGGGCAACGACTGGACGCCCGCCTCCGAGACGCCCGCCGCCCACCCCAACGCCCGCTTCACCACCCCCGCCGCCCAGTGCCCGATCATCGCGCCCGAGTGGGAGGACCCCAAGGGTGTGCCGATCTCCGCGATCCTCTTCGGCGGGCGCCGCGCCAGCGCCGTACCGCTGGTGACGGAGTCCTTCGACTGGAACCACGGCGTCTTCCTCGGCGCCAACGTCGCCTCCGAGAAGACCGCCGCCGCCGAGGGCAAGGTCGGCGAGCTGCGCCGCGACCCGTTCGCCATGCTGCCGTTCTGCGGCTACAACATGGGCGACTACATGGGCCACTGGATCGACGTCGCCAAGGACAAGGACCAGGCGAAGCTCCCGAAGATCTACTACGTCAACTGGTTCCGCAAGAACGACGAGGGCAAGTTCGTCTGGCCCGGCTTCGGCGAGAACTCCCGCGTCCTGAAGTGGATCGTGGAGCGCCTGGAGGGCAGGGCCGAGGGCGTCGAGACCCCCATCGGCATCCTGCCGACGAAGGACGCGCTCGACACCAAGGGCCTCGAACTGGCCGACAGCGACCTTGACTTCCTCCTCACAGTCGACAAGGAGGTCTGGCGCGAGGAGGCCGCGCTGGTCCCCGACCACCTCAACACCTTCGGCGACCACACCCCGAAGGAACTGTGGGACGAGTACCGCGCCCTGGTGCAGCGCCTGGGTTAGCCCCCGGCGAGTCCCCCACGTACCCCCGCGGCCGGCCGGGATGGGAGCCCTGACCAGTGATCGTCACGGGCCGGCCGCGGGCGGCAGCGATGTCACGAACCGTGGCCCCGCACAACGGCGTGCGGGGCCCGCTGCCGCGTCTCCCACGGGCGTGCCCCCTTGATCGCGGGATCTTCACCTGTGTTACATAAGCTTCATATGGGCCCTGCCACTCCTGGTGGGGCTCAACGAAGCCTGTGGGGGGCACACTTGAATACAGCACGCCGTTCCGGACGCCTCGCGGCCACCGTTCTCGCCGCCGCGCTCACCGGGACCGGACTCACGCTCGCCGCCGCGCCCGCGGCCCACGCCGCCGCGTCCGACCGCGTGGCCAAGCTGCCGTTCACCACGTACTCGGCGCTGGCCGTCGACAGCGTCCACGAACGCGTCTTCGTCGCCGACGCCAACGTGGGCTCGAACGTGACCAAGGGCCACGTCGCCGTCTACACGTTCCAGGGTGAGCGACTCTCCACCATAGAACTGCCCTACTACGCCTCCGGCCTGGCGCTCAGCGACGACGCGAGCACGCTCTACATCGGCGAGCGCCACCGCGTCTGGGCCTACGACACCACCACGCTCACCTACAAGAGCCTGACCGGCGTGGGCAGCGACCAGTGCGGCCGGGAAGTCGTCGTCGCGGGCGGCAAGCCGTACTTCACCACGCAGTGGACCGACCCCCTCTCCCAGTGCGCCACGGCGACGAGCCACCTGGAGACGGTCTCCAACGGCACCTACCAGCGCACCGGCTGGAACGACGCCGGCAAGCTCCTGCTGGAGGGCGGCCCGAACGACACCTTCGTGATGGGCCAGGCGCTCAACTCCTCGGCGCCCAACCCGTTCCTCAGCGTCTTCGACGGCAGCGGCGAGACCCCCGTGCGGGGCGCCACCCGCCGCTTCGCCGACGCCGACGGCAAGGGCGCCCTGAACCTGAAGGACATCGCCGTCTCCCCGGACGGCACGAAGCTCGCCCTCGCCGACGCCACGGCCGGCACCCGGCTGCTCGACGCCGCCGATCTGTCGGACGCTCCCGCCGGCTACCAGGCCCTGCCCGCCGGGGCCACCGCCAGCTCCGTCGCCTTCAGCGGCGACGGCAAGTACATCGCGCGCGGCGCCTCGGCCACCGGCGCCACCCCCGACCTGCTGGTGCAGCCCGCCGACCCGGCCGACTCCGGCACCCCGCTGGAGTTCGTCTTCGAGGGCAGCCAGGACGGCGACCGGGTCGTGCCGCGCGGCATGGAGTGGTCGGCGGACGGCGCCCGGCTGTTCGCGGTCACCACCAACGCGAGCGGCAACCAGTTCTGGCTGCACATCATCCAGCCCCCGGCCGTCCAGTACGACGTCCGCTTCACCGGCTCCCTCGGCCACAGCCCCGCTCAGGCGGTCGCGGGCGAGCCCCTCGCCGTGCGCGGCAAGCTGGAGTGGGACGGCCCGGCGCCCGGCACCCCGATGAAGGTCGCCGCCACCCGCACGGACGCCGACGGCACCCACGACCTGGGCACCTTCACGGTCAAGGCGGACGGCTCATACGCCGTCCTCGACGAGCCCGCCCTCGTCGGCGACGCCACCTACACCGTGTCCTACCGCGGTGACCTCACCCACCGCCCCGCGAACGACGTCACCCACACCGTCTCCGTCGGCAAGGCGGCGAGCTCGATCGCCCTGACCGCCCCGGAGCAGGCGTCGATGCGCACCGGCGTGGAGATCACCGGCAGGTTCACCGCGCAGGGCAGGGCGCTGCCGGAGCGTGCGGTGCTCACGGTCCGGCGCACCGACCGTCTCGGCAGCGGCACGCTGTCGTCGGTGACCGTGGCCGCGGACGGCACGTTCACCGTCAACGACATCCCGCGCACCCGGCGCGAGACGACCTACACGGTCAGCTGGCCGGGCGACGACCTGCACGAGGGCGCCACGGCGTCGGCGACGGTCTACGTCACCCGGTAACCCGGGGGTGCGGGACTCCGCGGAGGGGTACTCGGGGCCTGCCGAAGCAGGGACGAGCGTCGAAGGAGGGACGTGCACATGGCGCAGGGCGACTTCTACTCGCGTGACCGGCCGTCCGACCCGAGCCTCCCGGAGGACCGCCCCCGCGGCGGTGGCCCCGAGGACCCGAAGGGACGGGGAACCTGGCCGGTCTGGGCACTGGTCCTGGGGATCCTGCTGCTCTTCGTGATCCTCACGGTGCTGCTCGGCTGACGGTGGCACCCGGTCCGCGCGTCGCTGCGGGTGCACGCGGACCGGGGCCGTCGAGGGGAGCCTCAAGGGCTCAGTGGGAGGTGAGTTCCTCCGCCTCCAGGATCGCCGCGTGCGCCTCCATGCGCTCGGCGGCCAGAATCGCTACGGCCGTGTCGGCGCGGGACGCCGCGACGACCAGCGCGCGGCCGGCCAGCGCGTGCGCCCGCTCGTGCAGGGCCGCGCGGTCGCGGACCTCGCCGCCGGGCACGGTGCGTACGCAGGAGCCGCCCCGAAGCCGCGTGACCTGCTCGGCGAGCCGTTCCGCCGCGTTGTCCAGGTCGCCGGACGGCTCCACCGCGCGCAGCTCGTCCGTGACGGCGAGCAGGGCCGCGAGATGGCCGGCCAGCTGGATGTCCAGCTCCTCCTCGCGCGACCGGTGGGGGAAGTCCGAGGTGGTGCCGGCCATCGTGCTGTGGACCGACTTGCTGCGGATCGGTTCGTACATGGGATGGCCTCCTGTGCTGTCAGGAAACCATCCTAGCTTAGATCCCGTCTAAAGTTGAGTCGTCCACGGAGTCGTCCACGGAATCGTCTGCGGAGTCGTCCACCGAAGCCTCCATGGAACCGTCCGCGGAACCGCGCGTCAGGGCTGGCTGTAGCCGTCCAGGAAGTTCCCGATCCGCGTCACGGCGTCCTTCAGGTCCCCGACCGTCGGCAGGGTCACGACCCGGAAGTGGTCCGGCTCGCTCCAGTTGAAGCCCGTGCCCTGGACGACCATGATCTTCTCGCGCCGCAGCAGGTCCAGGACCAGCTGCCGGTCGTCCTTGATCTTGAACACCTTGGGATCGAGCCGAGGGAAGAGATACAGCGCCCCCTTCGGCCGGACGCAGCTCACGCCCGGGATCTGGGTGAGCAGCTCGTAGGCGGTGTCCATCTGCTCCTTGAGCCGCCCGCCGGGAAGCACCAGGTCGTTGATGGTCTGCCGGCCGCTGAGGGCGGCCACCACCCCGTGCTGGCCGGGCATGTTCGCGCACAGGCGCATGTTCGCCAGGATCGTCAGGCCCTCGATGTAGGAGTCGGCGTGTGCGCGCGGCCCGGAGATCGACATCCAGCCGACCCGGTAGCCGGCCACCCGGTACGCCTTCGACATGCCGTTGAAGGTGAGGGTGAGCAGATCCGGGGCGATCCTGGCGGTGGCGGTGTGCGTGGCGCCGTCGTAGAGGATCTTGTCGTAGATCTCGTCCGAGCAGACCAGCAGGTTGTGGCGGCGGGCGATGTCGGTGAGGCCCTTGAGCATGGCCTCGTCGTACACCGCGCCCGTCGGGTTGTTCGGGTTGATGATGACGAGCGCCTTGGTGCGGTCGGTGATCTTCCGCTCCACGTCGGCGAGGTCCGGCATCCAGTCGGACTGCTCGTCGCACCAGTAGTGCACGGCCGTGCCGCCCGACAGGGAGACGGCGGCCGTCCACAGCGGGTAGTCGGGCGAGGGGACGAGGACTTCGTCGCCGTCGTCCAGCAGCGCCTGCATCGCCATCACGATCAGCTCGGAGACGCCGTTGCCCACGAAGACGTGCTCGACGTCGGTCTCGATGCCGAGGGTCTGGTTGTGCATGACGACGGCCCGGCGGGCGGCGAGCAGCCCCTTCGCGTCGCCGTACCCATGGGCCGAGGAGACGTTGCGGAGGATGTCCTCCAGGATCTCCGGCGGGCACTCGAAGCCGAAGGCGGCCGGGTTCCCGGTGTTCAGCTTGAGGATGCGGTGGCCCGCCGCCTCAAGCCGCATGGCCTCTTCGAGAACCGGGCCCCGGATCTCGTAACAGACGTTGGCGAGCTTGGTCGACTGGATCACCTGCATGTCTGGGAGCTTACGGCCCGGTAACGCGCCGTGGGCCGTGTTTTCCACCACTTGAGACGGGCGGTTTGCGGGGGTATCGCCGACGGCTGTCCCAGGCGCACCTCCCGTCCCTACAATGCGCGGCCATGTCCAGGCCACCTCAGTACGAAAACGGGGCGAATGCGGTGAACGCCGCGAAGGGTGCGGCGGGCGCTCCGGAGGGCGACGGGCCCGAGGGGCCGCCGAACGTGTACGTCCCGCAGGCCGTGCCGTCCCCCGACTACCAGGAGTACGCCGATCCGGCCGTGGCGCACGGTTGGCAGAACGCCTACGACGAGACGAGGGAGCTGCCCCGGCTGCCCGAGGAGCCGCCCCCGGCCCCGCCCCGGGACGAGGACCTCGTCGACCGGGAGACCCGCTGGGAGCCGCCCGGCGCCGGCAGCCGCACGGCCCGCCGCGCCGAGCACCGGCGCCTCAACCGGCGCCGGGCGCTGATGGCGGCCGGCGCGGTGGGTGCCGCGTCCGTGGCCGTCCTGGTCGCCGGTTTCGCGTTCTCCTCCGACCCCTCCCCCAGTGAACCCGAGGGCACCGGGCGTCCGACGCGCTCGTCGACGGACACCTCGACCGTGCCCACGGATCCGGCCACCCCCGTCCGGTCGGCCGCGCCGGTGTCCTCCGCCGGCCCGGATGCCCCGGCGTCCCCAGACGTGAGCGCTTCGAAGGGGGAGGACGAGAAGGCGGACGAGAGTGCCGAGGCGTCGGCCTCCCCCACGGCGAGGCCGACGACCACCGCTCCCGTGGCGCCCGCCACCACCGAGCCGGGTTCCGGCGCGGGCCAGGGCAACGCCAACGGCAGGCCGGGCCACGGCCAGGGCGGTGCCAAAGGGCCGAAGTAGGCACTGAGGAGCGCGCCCGACTGGCTTGAATTGACCGCTTGTTCTCCCAGCCCCCTCACACAACAATGCGCATGACAAATCAGCGGGTGGCCGGAAGATCTCCGGTCACCTTCGTCGCAAGAGGGGACCCCACATGAGAAAGCCTCTCGTCGTCGCGCTCACCGCCCTGGCCATCGCCGGGGCCGGCGCGGCACCCGCGGTCGCCGCTCCCGAGCGCGGCGACAGCGCAGCGCCCGCGATCCAGGCCGTGAACTTCGCCGGGACCGTCGCGCTCAGCAACTGCTCCGGCTCGGTCGTCCGCATGCCCGACTCCGAGGACCACGACCCGGCGCTCGTCCTCACCAACGGCCACTGCCTGGAGACCGGCTTCCCCGGCCCCGGCCAGGTCGTCGTCGACCGGGCCTCCAACCGCTCCTTCGGCCTGCTCAACTCCGCCGGCACCCGCGTCGGCACCCTGCGCGCCAACAAGATCGTCTACGGGACGATGACCGACACCGACGCCGCGATCTACCAGCTCACCCGCACCTACGCGCAGATCAGGTCGACGTACGGCATCAACGCGCTCACCCTCAACGACACACGCCCCGCGGCCGGCACCGCCATCAGCGTCGTCTCCGGATACTGGAAGCGGATCTACAACTGCTCGATCGACGGGTTCGCCCACCGCCTCAAGGAGGGCGGCTGGACCTGGAAGGACTCCGTCCGGTACACCTCCAGCTGCAACACCATAGGCGGCACCTCCGGCTCACCGGTCGTCGACCAGGCCACCGGAAAGGTCGTCGCCGTCAACAACACCGGCAACGAGGACGGCCAGAGCTGCACGGTGAACAACCCGTGCGAGGTCGACGAGAGCGGCAACGTCACCGTCCGCCAGGGCATCAACTACGCCCAGCAGACCTACCAGTTCCCCGCCTGCTTCGGCATCGGCAACAAGCTCGACCTGAGCGCCGACGGCTGCGTCCTGCCCAAGCCGTAACCGGCCTGCCGGTCCGACCGGTCCGACCGGTCCAGCCGGTCCAGCCGGTCCAACCGTTCTACGGGGTTCTGCGCACCGCCCGCCCCGCCAGCACGTCCGTCCGGCGGCCGTCCTCGATGACGAAACGGCCGTCGATCAGGACGTACGGGATGCCGGTCGGGAGCCTCCTCGGCTCCTCGTACGTCGAGCCCGCCGCCACCGTCTCCGGGTCGAACAGGACCAGGTCGGCGCGGTGGCCCTCGCGGACCAGACCCCGGTCCGGCAGTCGCAGCCGGGCCGCCGGACGCCCGGTCAGACGCGCGACGCACTCCTCCAGGGACAGCACGCCCAACTCCCGTACGTACCGGCCGAGATACCGCGGGAACGTGCCGTACGCCCGCGGATGCGGCTTGCCGCCCTGGAGGATGCCGTCGGAGCCGCCCGTGTGCACGCGGTGGCGCATGATCGCCCGGACGTTCTCCTCGTGGCCCACGTGCTGCAGGACCGCCGTGCCCAGCCGGTCCGCCAGCAGGAGCCGGCGGGCCGTCGCCCAGCCGTCCAGGCGGCGGCCGACGTACGAGGAGAGCGCGGGGTCGCTGACCCCCGAGACCTCGATCGTGTCCCACTCGACCGGCACCCCGTGGCAGCCGTCCGAGCCGACGACCTCCAGGTGGTGCCGGACGCGTTCCGCGGTCTCCTCGTCCGCCAGCCGCGCCAGCACCGCCTCCGGTCCGCCCTCGCTCGCCCAGCTCGGCAGCAGCGCCGCGAGGGTGGTGCAGCCGGGGGTGTAGGGATAGGTGTCGAGCGTGATGTCCGCGCCGGCCGCCAGCGCCCTGTCCAGCAGGCCCAGCAGCTCCGGTGCCCGGCCCTCGTTCACCCCGAAGTTCAGGGTGGCGTGGGCGAGATGGAGCGCACAGCCCGCCTCCCGCGCCAGGGCCACCATCTCCTCGTACGCCTCCAGGGCCCCGGCCCCGTAGGAGCGGTGGTGCGGGCAGTAGTAGCCGTCGTAGGACGCCACCACCCGGCACAGTTCGGTCAGTTCGGCGTCCTTCGCGTACATGCCCGGCGTGTACGTCAGCCCCGACGACATGCCGACCGCGCCCTGCTCCATGCCCTCGGCGACCAACTGCCGCATGCGCGCCAGCTCCTGGGGCGTCGCCTCGCGGTCCTCCCAGCCGACCGCGAGCGCGCGGACCGTGCCCTGGGGCACGAGGTAGGCGGCGTTCACGGCGATGCCCCGGCCCTCGAAGCCGTGGTCCAGCCGGTCCAGGTACTCGCCCACCGACCGCCAGTCGAAGTCGATGTCGTCGCCGGCGCCGTTCCACCCGGTGATCGCCCGGCGCACCTCGGCGAGCGTACGGTCGTCGACCGGCGCGTACGACAGGCCGTCCTGGCCGAGGACTTCGAGGGTCACCCCCTGCGCGGCCTTCGCGCTGTGGTCAGGGTCCCGGAGGAGCGCCAGGTCGCTGTGCGCGTGCATGTCGATGAAGCCGGGGGAGAGGACGAGCCCCTCCGCGTCCAACTCCCGTGTCGCACGCGGGCGCTGGCAGCCGGCCGCCGCGGCCTCCTTGACGACCGAGACGATCCTGCCGCCGTCGACGACCACGTCGGCGCGGTAGGAGGGGGCGCCGGAGCCGTCCACCACCTCCGCGTCCCGGACGACCAGGTCCTCCACGGCGGCCTCCTAGAAGAACGTACGGATGTAGTCGACGACCGTGCCGTCCGCCTCGGCGAGCGGGATCAGCTGCCACTTGTCGAAGGACGTGCACGGATGGGACAGCCCCATGCCGACCCAGTCGCCCACCTCCAGGTCCGCCTCCGGGGCCGTACGCAGCCAGGCGTGCTGGTCGGACAGGGCGGTCACCTCGATCCCGGCCGCCGGGCGCTCCACCCCGTCCCGACGCACCACCTGCGCGACGGGGAGATCCAGGTCGTGGGCGGCGTCCCGCTTGCCCGCGTTGACGAAGGCCTGCTCCGGGGTGGGGCGCGAGACCACCTGCGCCCACAGGCGGAACGCGGGCTCCAGGGCGCCCTCCTCGGGGACCCGGTTGAAGGGGGTGAGCCTGCGGTAGTGGCCGTCGTCGTGCGAGACGTACGCGCCGGAACGCAGCAACTTCAGTACGGGCGCGCTCAGTTCGGGCATCCCGGCGAACGCGTCGGCCACCGCGTCGAACCAGGCGCTGCCGCCCGCGCTGACCACGATCTCGTCCGTCTGCGCGAACAGCCCGGCCTTGTCGAGATCGGCGGCGAGGGTGATCAGGCGCTGCAGCCAGGCGGCCACGCGCTCCGGGGTGGCCTGCGGAACCTCTCCCTCGTACCCCGCGACACCGACGAGCCGCAGCGTGCGGGTGCCGGCCACCGCCTCGGCGACGGCCACGCACTCGGCCTCCGTGCGCACCCCGGTCCGCGCGCCCTCACCGGCGGCGAGCTCGACGACCACGTCCACGGGCCGGGCGGCTCCCCGCAGCGCCGTGTCCATCAGTTCGACCCCGCGCACGGAGTCGACGTAACAGACGAAGCGGAAGGACGGGTCGGCGGTCAGCTCCGCGGAGATGCGGCGCAGCGAGGCGGCGTCCACCAGCTCGTTGGCGAGGAACACGCGCTGCACGCCGAACTCCCTTGCCACCCACACCTGGTGCGGGACCGCGAGGGTGATGCCCCAGGCGCCGTGCTCGATCTGGCGTTGGAAGAGCTGCGGGGCCATGGAGGTCTTGCCGTGCGGGGCGAAGGCGAGGCCGTGCCGGTCCGCGTACGTCTCCATCAGCCGCACATTGTGCTCGAGCCGCTCGGCGGACAGTGCCAGTACGGGCGTGGCGAACCCGCCGGTGAACAGATTGCGGCGCTGGGCGGCCAGCTCGCCGACGGTGAGCCCGGCGGCGTCCGGCGGGAGGCCCTTGAAGCGGTGGTCGACGCGTTCCTCGGCCAGGCGGGCGAGCGCTTCAGTGGCCATTGAGCCTCCCTGATCAGGTGTGTTGCATTCACTGCAACAGTCATTGCGCATGGCGCTTGCTGCTGTCTAACATCTCGGCCAACACCGGCACAAGGCTGGGAGCCACGACCGTCGTGACCGCCACAGGACCTCGCAATGCCCCCGACGTCGTCGACGTCGTCGCGCTCGGCGAGTCCATGGTCACCTTCCTACCCACCCGACCGGGCCGCCTCGCCGACGTCCCGTCCTTCGACCGCTGCATCGGCGGCGCGGAATCCAACCTGGCCTGCGCGCTGGCGTCCGCCGGTCATTCGGTGCGATGGGTCAGCCGCGTCGGCGCCGACGGCTTCGGCGACCACCTGGTGGAGGCGATCGGGTCCTACGGCGTCGACGTCACCGCCGTACAGCGGGATCCGGCGCGTCCCACGGGCGTCTACTTCCGTACGGCGGGGGAGCGGGGGACGGACGCGCACGAGGTGGCCTACTACCGGGCCGGGTCGGCGGCGTCCGCGATGGGCGTGGGGAACGTGGACCTCGCGGCGGTACGGGCGGGGCGGGTGCTGCACCTGTCGGGGATCACGGCGGCGTTGTCGGCCGATTGCTCGGGGTTGCTGCGGGAGCTGACCGCGAGGCCCGGTCCCGGGTGGCCCCTTCTCTCCTTCGACGTGAACTACCGGGCCGGGTTGTGGCGTGACGCCGCGGACGGGCCGGGGGTGCTGCTGGAGCTGGCCCGGAGGGCCGACCTCGTCTTCGTGGGGGAGGACGAGGCGGAGGAGGCGTGGGGGGTGACGGGGGGTGCGGGGGCGATCAGGGAGGTGCTGCGGGAGCCGGGGATGCTGGTGGTGAAGCAGGGGGCGAAGGGAGCTGTGGCATTCCACCGCAGCGGCAGCGGCAGCAGTAGCGGCAGCAGTAGCGGTAGCGGCAGCCGCAGCCGCAGCCGCAGCCGCGGGCAGTCGTGGCGCTTGGGTGGCACGGGCGAGCGCGACGGCGCCCGCCCAGCGGTGGCGAGCGAGACCCGCCCTCGGCCGGTCGAGCCGACAGTCACCTACGAACCCGCGCCCGCCGTGGACGTCGTAGCAACCACCGGCGCCGGAGACGCCTTCGCCGCCGGATTCCTGCACGCCACCCTCCGCGGACTCCCCCCGAAGGCATGCCTCCGCCACGCCCACCTCTGGGCCGCCGCGAACCTCACCACCCCCGGCGACCTCGCCCCACCCCCCGCCCGCGACACCGCCGACCGCCTGGCAGCCGTCGGAGACGACACGTGGGGGAGACTTCGACTCGGCCCCGGCTGGACGCAGACCGGCCGTCGGGCCGACGAGGAGGTACGCACACCGTGAGCCAGACCGTAGACCGGGCGCTGAGCATCCTGCCGCTGCTCGCCGAGGGCCCCGCCGACCTCGGACAGGTCGCCGACCGGCTCGGCGTCCACAAGTCCACCGCGCTGCGCCTCCTGCGCACCCTCCACGAACACGGCATGGTCTACCGTCAGTCCGACCAGCGCTACCGCCTCGGCGCCCGGCTCATCGCCCTCGCGCAGGAGGCCATGGAGAACCTCGACGTCCGCGAGATCGCCCACCCGCACCTCGTACGCCTCAACGAGAGGTGCGGCCACACCGTCCACCTCGCCGTGTACGAGGAGGGCGAGGTGGTCTACATCGACAAGGTGGAGAGCCGCTACCCGGTGCGGATGTACTCGCGGATCGGCAAGCCCGTCGCCATCACCGTCGCCGCCGTCGCCAAACTCCTCCTCGCCGATCTGCCCGAAGCCGAGCGCCGCGCCCTCGCCGACAAGCTCGACTACCCGATGTACACGGCCCGTTCGACCCCCAGCGCCCCCGCCTTCCTCAAGGAGCTGGAGCGCGTGCGCGAACAGGGCTGGGCCACCGACCTCGGCGGCCACGAGGAGTCCATCAACTGCGTGGCCGCCCCGATCCGCGGCGCCGACGGCCGCGTGGTCGCCGCCATGTCGGTCTCCGCGCCCAATGTCGTCGCCACCGCCGACGAACTCCTCACCCTGCTGCCGCTGGTACGCCGCACGGCGGACGAGATCAGCGGCGAGTGCTCCGGCAAGCCCCCAGCGAAGGACGGCAGTTCATGACCGAGAAGATCGCGCTCACCCCCGGCACCCACACCACCCCGCCCGCGAAGTTCTCGCACGGCGTGAAGAAGGGCAACATCCTCCAGGTCGCCGGCCAGGTCGGCTTCCTGCCGGCCGAGGAGGGCAGGCCGCCCACGCCCGCCGGTCCCACCCTGCGCGAGCAGACCCTCCAGACCCTCGCCAACGTCAAGGCGATCCTGGAGGAGGGCGGCGCGAGCTGGGACGACGTGATGATGATCCGCGTCTATCTGACGGACGTGGCCCACTTCGCCGAGCTGAACGAGATCTACGACGCCTACTTCGAGGCGCAGAACCTCACCGCTCCGCCCGCCGCGCGCACGACGGTCTACGTCGGCCTCCCCGCGGGCCTGCTCGTCGAGATCGACGCCCTTGCCGTGCTGGGGTGACGGCGCCGGGTTGAGCATCTTCGTATAACGATGCAGGGGGCTGGCTGTGTGCGGCACAGGATCGTCGACCATACTGCCCGCTGTGGAGCAGCGCATAGGTTCGAGCAGCCAGCCCCTGGAGGGCGCCGGATTCGACCCGGCCTTCGTGCCGGGGATCACCCCACCCGTGTCCAAGGTGTCGGTGTCGAAGGAGTCCGGGTCCAAGGAGTCCGGGTCCGAGGAGTCCGTGTCCGAGGAGAAGGACTCCGACGAGACCCCGGTCGAGGAGACCGTCGTAGCGGAACAGGCGGAACAGGCGGAACAGGCGGAACAGGCGGAACAGGCGGAACAGGGTGACGACGAGACCCCCGACGGGCCGGTCTTCGAGGCCGCCGACCGCCGGGCCCGGATCGTCGCCGATCACCGCGGTGTCCGGCTCGCCCTGGACGACCAGGAGTGCGAATTCCGCTGGGACGAGATCGGCGCCGTGGAGACGGAGACCGCCCGCTTCGGCAAGCGGTTCACCGTCACGGTGCACACTCCTGACCGCCGCTGGTACCCGATCGAGATCGAGGCGACGGCCAGGAGCCTGTTCAGCGAGTGGGAGTCACAGCTGGACGCCGTGCTGGACGCGTACTTCGAGGACGGCGAGTCCGAGTCCTAGGCTCCCGGGAGCCTACGAGCAGTACTGCGCCGCCTTGCCGATGGAGCGGTACATGCAGTCCGCGTTCTCCAGCAGCTGCAGGACCGCGTCCCGGTTCCGGGAGGTCTCCCGCTCGATCACCTCGTCGGGCGGGTAGAAGCCGCCCCCGGAACTGGACCTCGGGTACATCTCGAAGGTGTAGCCGAAGATCTTGTGCACGCCCCAGAGGTAGTCGTCGATCGACCCGTCGGTGATGTACAGGTCGCTGGACTGCTCCGGTGTGTAGCCGTTGCTGGCGGCCATCTTCCCGCCCACGGTCGCGAAGGCGTTGCGGTCGTCGGCCGTCATCCCGGTCGTCGTGTCGGCCCTGGTGTACCCGAACGGCCACAGCACCAGCTCGCTGTACGTGTGGAAGTCGATGCCGGCCTTGATCTGCTGGACCCCGCCGACCACCCGGCTGCGGACGAAGTTCGCGACCACCTTCACCTCGGTCGCGGACTCGGGTGCCGAACCCCGGTAGGTCTGGGAGGAGGTCGAACCGGACGAGCCGCCGCAGCAGCCCCAGCGGTAGTCCCAGTTGCGGTTCAGGTCCGTGCCGACGTAGGAGGAACCGGAGTTGGGCTGCCGGTTCTTGCGCCAGGAGCGGTAGGAGCCGGTCGCGATGTCGTACTCGCCGCCGTCCGGGTTGAGGTCCGGGATGATCCAGATCTCGCGGTTGTTCACCATGTTGGTGACGCGGGTGTCCGTGCCGTAGTCGGAGGTCAGCTCGCGCAGCAGGTACAGCGCCATCTCGACGGTGAGGTGCTCGCGGGCGTGCTGGTGGTGGGTGAACAGCACTTCCGGCTCGGACTCGTCGGTGCCGACGTTGTCGCTGATCTTGATGGCGGTGATGTTCCGGCCCTGGTACGAGGTGCCGATGACCCGCGTGCTGGCGATGCTCGGGTTCGCCGAGACGATCGAGTTGATCTCGTTCGTCATCTCCGTGTAGTTGTGGTAGCGCGAGTCCGCCGACGGGAAGTCGAGGAGGCGGACGTCGTCCTCGCCGTTGGACCGGTCCGGTACGGCGCCCAACGGGGTGACTTCATAGCCGAGTTGGCGCAGCTTCTTGATCTGGGCCGCGCGGCCGGAGACCACCAGGCCGTGGTCGTCGACCTCGTCCACGGTCACGCCCGCCCGCTGGATCGCCGTGCGGTCCTTGACCGTGGAGTGCGTGTGGATCTCGTACTGGCGGATGTCGTCGGCGGAGGGGGCCGCCCTGGTGCCGCTGTCGGCGTTGGCGGTGACGTTCGCGGAGAGGGGTGCCGCGAGGGCGATGGCGAGGAGGGCGGCGAGTGCGGCGGTGCGTCTCCCGCCGCGGGCGCCCGAGCCTCGTGTGCGAAGTCGCATGAATTCTCCTTGGGTCTCCAGGGATTCCGGGATCTCCGGAAGGTGGGGAGTGGAGCGGGGGGTGGTTCAGCGACGGTGCTGGTGCGGGTGTGGCGCTCATCGTCCGCTTATGGCATGACCAGGTCAAGAGTGAAAGTGGCCGCGACGGCGTGAACCGCTCGGTCGCGTCGGCGTGCATCGCCTCTGCGGTGGCGGCCGGGCAGTGTACGTGGAGGCCGGTCCCGTGGGTGCGGGCCTGGGGGAAGTGCACTCGTGAGGGTGAGCGCCGGGTGCGTGACCCTCCGGCACCGGGGGACAGTGAAGGGTCCGCACACAAGAGGAGCCGCACGCTCCGGGTTCGTCCCCGGACCACACCCCAGAGGACTGGCTGATCATGGGCGGATCAGCGCCACGACGGGAGCGTCAGGCGCGGGCGGAGCCGACCCGCTTCATCGACCGGCGCGCCGAACTGGCCTCGGGCAGAGCGCTGTTGGCCATCTCGCGGCTGGTCACCCTGACCGGCCCGGGCGGCGTGGGCAAGACCCGCCTCGCCCTGCGCCTCGCGGACCGCGTCCGGCGCACCTTCCCCGACGGCGTCCGCACCGTGCACCTGTCCGGCCTCGACGACCCGGACCTCGTACCGCTCGCCGCCGCCGACGCCCTCGGCCTGCACGACCACTCCGCGCGGCCCCCGCTGACCGCGCTCGTGGAACACGTACGCGACCGTCGGCTGCTCCTCGTCGTCGACAACTGCGAACACCTGCTGACCGCCTGCGCCGAACTCGCCGCCGCCCTGCTGCGCGGCACCCACGGCGTCCGGATCCTCGCCACCAGCCGCCACCGCCTCGGCCTCACCGAGGAACACCTCCTGGACGTACGGCCGTTTCCGGTCCCCGACCCGGACGACGACCCGAACGCAGGCACCGCCTTCCCGGCCGCACGCCCGAGGCCCGGCCCACACTCCGCCCCGCCCGACCGCACTCACGCGGACACACCCCCGCCGACGTCGACCCCGGTGCCCCACGGCCGCACCCGAACCCACGCAGCGGGACCGCGCGCGGCCTCGACGGTGCGCGCGACGTCGCCACCGACCGCCCCCGACGGCCACTTGGCCAGAGCCGTGCCCCCGCCACCGACCGCCGCCGATCGGCATCCGGCCGGGGTCGTGACGCCGGCGGCGCCCGGTGCGGACCGGCACCTGGCCGGGGGTGTGACGTCGGCGGCGGCTGTCGCCGACGACCAACCCCCTGGGGCCGCGCCCCTGACGCCGACCGCCGCCCACCGCCACCCGACCGGAAACCTGCCCCCGCCACCGACCGCTGCCGACGGCCGTTCGGCCGGGGGTGCGCTCCTGGCTTCGGCCGGGGCCGACGGGTGTTTGGCTGGGGGTGTGCCTTCGACGCCGGCCGTTGCTGACGGCCGTTCGGCCGGGGGTGCGCTCCTGGCTTCGGCCGGGGCCGACGGCCACCCGGCCAGGGGCATGGCCTCGACGCCGGCCGGGGCCGACCGGCATCCCGCCCTTGCCCTCTTTGCCGACCGAGCCGCCGCAGTCGTCCCCGGTTTCCGGCTCACCGCCGCCAACCGCGCCGCCGTGGCCCGCCTGTGCCGCCGTCTCGACGGCCTGCCCCTCGCCATCGAACTCGCCGCGGGCCGCCTGCGCGACCTCACCCTCGACCAGCTCCTCGCCGACCTCGACGACCACTACCGCCTCCTCGCCGACGCCGCCCCCGACACCCTCCCCCGCCACCAGACCCTGCGCGCCGCGATCGACTGGAGCCACGAACTGTGCACCCCGCACGAGCGGCTGGTCTGGGCCCGGGTGTCGGTGCTGGCCGGAGGGTTCGACCCGGAGACGGCCGAAGCGGTCTGCGGGGAGACGAGGGGCGGCGGGGACGTCCTCGAAGCCCTCGTCGGCCTGGTCGACAAGTCCGTACTGTGCCGGGAGGCCGGGCCCGGGCAGACCGTGCGGTACCGGCTCCTCGACACCCTGCGGCACTACGGCCTCGACCGGCTGCGCGAACGCCCCGGCGAGGAGGCCGCCGCACGGCGACGGCAGCGCGACTGGATGCAGCGGCGGGCCGCCGCCTGCGAGCGGGCCTGGTTCGGACCCGGCCAGCGGGAGATCGTCGCGCGGCTCAGGGCCGACCAGGACAACCTGCGTGCCGCCCTGGACTTCAGCCTCGGCACCCCCGGCGAACAACGTGCCGGACTGCGGCTCGCCGGCACCCTCTGGTTCTACTGGCACGCCTGCGGCGCCCCCCGCGAGGGCTGCCACTGGCTCGCCCGCGCCCTCGCCGCCAACCCCGAGCCGACCCCGGAACGGGCCCGCGCCCTGTGGGTGGCCGGACTCCTCGCGGCCGGCACCCAGGACTTCGGCCAGGGCCGCCGGCTCGCCGAGGAGGGCCGCGCGCTCGCCCGCGACCTGGGCGAGGCGGCCGAGGCGGCGCACGCGGACTACGTCGTCGGCGTCATCACGCTGTTCAGCGACGACCTCCCGGCCGCCCTGACGCACTTCGAGGCCGCCGCCGCCCGCGGCCGCGTCCCCGGCCAGCACCTCAGCCTCGTCGGCCTCGACCGCGTGGAACTCGCCTGCGCGCTGAACTTCCTCGGCGAGGCCGACCGTGCCGTGGCCGTCTGCGAGGAGGCCCGCCGGCTCTGCGTGCGCCACGGCGAGGAGTGGGTGCACTCCTACCTCCTGCGCATGCTCGCCCTCGCCTGCGCGGTCAAGCGGGACTGGGCACAGGCCGAACGGCACGCCCGCCACGCCCTGCGCCTGAAGTCCGCCGTCAACGACGTCATCGGCATCGCGCTCACCCTCGACCTGCTCGCCCACGTCGCCACCGAGCAGGACGGCGACGCCCACGAACGCGCCGCCGTCCTGCTCGGCGGCGCCGACCGGGTCTGGGCCGACATCGACCGGGACCGCTGGGGCGCGGCCACCCTCATGACCACCCGCCGCGCCAGCGAACACCGGGCCCGCGAGGCCCTCGGCGGCCCGGCCTACCAACGCGCGTACCGGCGCGGCCGCGCACTGGACCTGGACCGCCTCGTCGCCCACGCCCTCGACACGGACAGCGGGGAGGCCGGGGAAGCCAGGGAAGCCGGAGTACCCGGGGAAGCCGGGCGAGCCGGGCCAGCCGGGGAAGCCAGGGAAGCCGGAGTACCCGGGGAAGCCGGGCGAGCCGGGGGACCAACCCCGCCCGCCCCCCTCACCCCCCGCGAGTCCCAGGTCGCCGAACTCGTCGCCCAGGGCCTCGCCAACCAGCAGATCGCCGACCGCCTCGTCATCGCCCGCCGCACCGCGGAAGGCCACGTGGAACGCATCCTCAACAAACTCGGCCTCAACAACCGCAACCAGCTCGCCACTTGGATGACAACCCGACACCGAATGCCCCTACATCGCGAAGGGACCCTGTGATCCCCCAACAGACACCCACCCAGCCCCCTGCCCCCACCCCCACCCCCGCTCCCGCCCCCACCCCCTTCGACCACCGCATGACCGTCTTCGGCGCCGACGACGAGTTCGTCGCCGACGCCGTTCCCTTCCTCGCCGAGGCGCTGGCCGCCCCCGACGAACCGCCGCCCGTCGCCGTCGTCGCCCCCGACCGGATCGACCTCCTGCACGACGCCCTCGGCACCGACGCCAAGGGCGTCCGCTTCGTCCCGCACACCGACTGGTACACCGGATCCGCGGCCAACGCCGTCGCACAGAGCGCCGGTTACCTGGCCGCGCACGCCGGCCCCGGCGGCCGTATCCACCTGCTCATGGAACCCGTCTGGGGCGGCCGCGCCGGAAGCTCCCCGCGCGAGACCGCCGAGTGGATCCGCTACGAGGCGCTCGCCAACCTCCTGTTCGCCCCGTTCGCCACGACCGCCCTGTGCGTCTACGACACCCGCGTCACCGGCCCCGCCCTCGTCGCCGCGGCCCGCAGGGCCCACCCCGGCACCGGCGTCTACGAGGAGCCCCCGCGGCTCGCCGCCGAGCTGGACTCCGTACCCCTGCCGCCGCCCCCGGCGGACGCCCGTCCGCTCGACCGGCCGGAGGCCGCCGCCGACGCCGTACGGGAATGGGCCGTCGGGCGCGGACTCGCGGCGGCGGAGGCGGAGTTGTTCGCGATGGCCGTGACCGAGGCGGCCGCGGCCATCGCCCCGGTCACCGGCGCCCGCCTGTGGGGCACCGCACCCGCCTGCGTCGGCGAACTGCGCACCGCACGCCCCGTGGCCGACCCGCTGGCCGGCTTCGTACCGCCGCCGAGCGGGGAGCTGGAGCCCGGCCAGGGCCTGTGGTACGCCCGCCAGGTGTGCGCCTACGTCGACGTCCGCGACGACGCCGAGGGCGCCACCGTACGCCTCCAGTACGGGTAGCGCCGCCCTACGCAGGTAGGTAAGCAGGTATTCCTCCCCGTGTGCCGCGGCCGCGGGGAGGCCACCCTGGGAGGCATGCTGCAACTCTCCGGGGGTCGTCGCCCGGGCCCCGACCACCGACACGGCTCCTTCCCTCAACCGCCCATGGGAGCCGGTCACTTGAGCGTCGAGTACGACCCCCGCCCGCGCGCCGTCCGGGAGGCCCGGGCGGCGGTCCGCCGGCAGTTGGAGGGATGGGGGCTCGCGGAGCGGCAGGACGTGCTGGACACGGCCGAACTCCTGGTGAGCGAACTCGCCACCAACGCCCTGCTGCACTCCGCGAGCCGCTTCCGGCTCACCCTCTTCGCCGCGCACGGCGTGCTCCGCTGCGAGGTGCAGGACCACGGCCGCCGCACCCCGCAGGTGCTGGACGCCGGCGCTTCGGAGAGCGGGCGGGGCATGTTCCTGGTGAACGCGCTGGCGCAGAGGTGGGGTTGTCAGCAGGACGGGCCGCGCAAGACCGTCTGGTTCGAGCTGCGGACGTGCGACGGTTCGTCCTGCCGTGCCGGGGCGTCGGCGGACTGCGGGTGAGCGGGGGCTGACCGCACCCCCGGGTGGCGTCGCCGCATGTCGATGTAGTCCCGGGCCTCCGGGCGGGGTACCTCAGCCGTATGGCCGAAACCTCGGGGAACACTCAAGCACCGCTGGACTCCTCCGCACCCGACTCCACGTCCCGCAAGTCCAGTTGGAAGTACATCGGTCCCGGCATCGTGGTCGCCGCCACCGGCGTCGGCGCCGGAGACCTGGTCGCCACCCTCATCGCGGGCAGCAGCTTCGGGTACACGCTGCTGTGGGCCGCGGTCCTCGGCTGCCTGGTGAAGATCTCCCTCGCGGAGGCGGCCGGGCGCTGGCACCTGTCCACGGGACGCACCCTCTTCGAGGGCTGGGCGAGCCTGGGCCGCTGGACGACGTGGTTCTTCGTCGGCTACGTCGTGATCTGGGGGTTCGTCTACGGCGCTGCGGCGATGTCGTCGAGCGCGCTGCCGCTGCAGGCCCTCTTCCCGGACGTGATGGACCTCAAGTGGTGGGCCGTGGCCTGCGGTCTGGTCGGTCTGGTCTTCGTCTGGTTCAACAAGTACGCCGTCTTCGAGAAGGTCATGACCGTCCTGGTGGGCGTCATGTTCGTGGTGACGGTGTACCTGGCGGTCAGGGTCACCCCGAACCTCGGCGACGCCTTCGCGGGCCTGCTGCCGGTGCTGCCGGACGAGAAGGACTCCGTCCTCAACACCCTCGGCCTGATCGGCGGCGTGGGCGGCACGATCACGCTGGCCGCGTACGGCTACTGGGTCAACGCCAAGGGCTGGACGAACACGGGCTGGATGAAGGTCATGCGCCTGGACAACCGGATCGCCTACGCCACCACCGGCGTCTTCGTCGTGGCGATGCTCTTCGTCGGCGCGGAACTGCTGCACTCGGCGAACATCGCCCTCGCGAGCGGCGACAAGGGCCTGGTGCAACTGGGCGACATCCTGGAGGACGAGTACGGCACGGCTACGGCGAAGTTCTTCCTGATCGGCTTCTTCGCCACCTCCTTCACCTCGCTGATCGGCGTCTGGCACGGGGTGAGCCTGATGTTCGCTGACTTCGTCGCGCGCTACCGCAAGGGCGACGAGGCCCGCGGCGAGGACGTCGCCGCGGGCCGTCGTGAACGCTCCTGGCCGTTCCGCGCCTATCTGCTCTGGCTCACCTTCCCGCCCATCGTCCTGGTCTTCCAGGGCCAGCCCTTCCGCCTGGTCATCATCTACGGCGTGCTGGGCGCGGCCTTCATGCCGTTCCTGGCCGGCACCCTCATCTGGCTCCTCAACTCCGCCCGCACCCCGCGCGAATGGCGCAACGGCCCGCTCAGCAACGGCATGCTCGCCATCGCCGGCCTGATGTTCCTGGTGCTGTGCGTGAAGCAGATCTGGGACCAGCCGTGGGCGGACTTCTTCTGACCGCCCGTCAACCGCGGCCCCTACGGCAGCCCGTGCACGTGCGGTCCCACCGTGTTCGACCACGCGTTGCCCGCCGTGGCGTCCCAGTTGGTGGACCACGTCATCGCGCCGCGCAGGTCGGGATAGGTGCGGGGCGGCTTGAAGGTGCCGCAGTTGGTGGCCCTGGTCAGGCAGTCCAGGGCGTTGTTCACCACCGTCGGCGACACGTACCCGCTGCCCGCGCCCCGGGTGGAGGCCGGCAGGCCGAGGCCGACCTGGGACGGGGACAGTCCGCCCTCCAACTGGATGCAGGCGAGGGCCGTCAGGAAGTCCACGGACCCCTGGCTGTACACCTTGCCGTCGCAGCCCAGCATCGAACCGCTGTTGTAGTACTGCATGTTGACGACCGTGAGGATGTCCTTCACGTTCAGCGCGGTCCGGAAGTACGCGTTCGACGTCGACTGCATGTCGATGGTCTGCGGAGCCATCGTCAGGACCATCGACGGACCGGCCTTCGCCGACAGCGACCGCAGCGCCTGCGTCATGTACGTCGCGTTGAGCCCGTTCTCCAGGTCGATGTCGACGCCGTCGAAGCCGTACTCCTGCATCAGCGCGTACACCGAGTTCGCGAAGTTCGTCGCGGACGCGGCGTCGTTGACCGTGACCGTGCCGAGCTCGCCGCCGATCGAGATGATCACCTTCTTGCCGGCCGCCTGCTTCGCTCTGATGTCCGCCTTGAACTGGGCGACGGTGTAGCCGCCGAGCCCGGCCGAGTCCAGGTTGAAGGTCACCGCGCCCGGTGTCGCCGTCGCGTCGGCGAAGGCCACCGCGATGATGTCGTACTGGGCCTGGACGTCCGCGAGCCGTTGGACCGTCGCGCCGTTGTTGAAGTTCTGCCAGTACCCGGTCACGGCGTGCTTCGGCACGGTCGGGTCCGTGGGAGTCGCCTTCGTCGTCCCGGTCACGGTGGCCGACTTCGGTGACTCACCGGCCGCGTTGGTGGCCGTGACCTGGAACGAGTACGAGGTGGCGGCGGCCAGGCCGGTGACGGTGGCCGAAGTCCCGCTCACCGCGGTCACCTTCGTGCCGTTGCGGTAGACGCTGTAGCCGGTCGCGCCCGAGACCGTGTTCCAGGCCAGGGAGACGGAGGAGGAGGTCGTGCCGGAGACCGCCAGCCCGCTCGGCGTGGCCGGGACCGTCGGCTCGGGGTCGGTGCCGCCGCCTCCGTCCGGCCCGTACACCGAGATGTCGTCGGCGTAGTAGGCCGCCTGCCCGTACCAGCCGTGCGTGTACACGGTCACCGACGTGGTCGAGGCGCCGGTGGTGAAGGTCGTCGACAGCTGCTTCCAGCTGGTGGAGTCCGGCGTCCAGGTCGACACGTCCGTGCCGCCGGTGCCGGTCACCCCGAGGTAGGCGTACCCGCCCCGCACCCAGCCGCTCAGGCTGTACGTCGAGTTCGGCCGCACCGCGACCGTCTGGGCGCAGCGGGCGTTGTCCTGGCCGGCGGGCGTCGCCCGCAGCGCGGCCGAGCCGCCGTGCGCGGGGGAGGGGACGGTCGTACCGCTGTTCGCGGAACAGGTCCAGTGGGTCAGGCCGGACTCGAAGCCGGCGTTCCTGGCGTTGTTGATGTCGGCGGCGGAGGCCTGGCCGGCGCCCGCGAAGGAGAGGGCCAGCGCCGCGGTCACGGCCGACGACCACAGTCGTGTCGATCGTCTGCGGGGGGACAAACGTCTGTGTGTGGACATGCCAAAGACGTTGGTCCAGACCAATCGGCTTGTCAAGAGCGGGCGGCAAGATGCTCAACCTGCCCCGATTTGGCGCAACTTGTGAAACGGCAGTTCCTTCATAGCTGCAGAAACGCTGTTCTCCGGTCACAGACCCGTGGATACAGTGCTCGGGTAGTCACGCAGTGAAGTCGACGGGGTGTACCGGAGTGACGCCGGTCGGGCCGGCGGGCATGGGGAGTGGGGAGCTGCGCGTGCCAACTGCCATCGCCGTGACCAGCGCCGACCTGGCGCTGCCGGCACAGGACGAGCGAACCGTGCCCGCCGTCGTGCTCCCGGACCTGGACCGGCAGCCGCTCGACCGGTCCCTGACCGCCCTGCAGGCCGCCGTCGACCAGCACGGCCATGTGATCGTCGTCTGCTCCCGGGCCACCGACCCCGGCGCCGAACGGCGGCTGCGCACCCTGCGCTCCCTGATGGAGAGCGACCGCATCGCCCTGTTCCACCCCGAACTGCCCCCGCTCGCCCTCGCCGTCCTCGCCCGCCAGTTGCGCCAACTGGCCTCCTGCGATCTCGGCCCCGGCGTCCTGGCCTCCGCGGGCCGCCTGCTCACCCACTACCTCCACGCCGGAGCGCTCCTCGGCTCCGTCGCCAAGCTCGACCGCATCCCCGTAGGGCTCAGGTCGCACGCCAAGTCCTGGGTCCCCGGCAGTCAGTTCGCCGTGGTCGCCCACCCCGAACCCCAGTTGGTCCGCCTCACCCCCGAAGCCGCCCTGACCGGCCCCGAGTTCGCCACCCGCATGCTGGTGGCCCGGGGGCAGCTCCAGGGCGACTGGGTCACCGACAAACTCGCCAAGTCCTGGAACGTCCAAGGGCTGCGCGAGGTCCCGCTGCCCGCGCAGTCGGCCGGCTGGTGGGGGACGGGCCGGCTGATCGAATTCTGCTCCTACCTCTCCGACCTGTCGGTGCTCTATCAACTCGTCACCTCGGTACGGCAGAGCCCCTGCCACTGGTGCGGCATCGACGTCATCGGCGACCGCTGCGTCTTCTGCTCCGCCCTCCCGTCCGCCCCCGAGACCCGCGCAGGCTGACCGGCCCGTAGGGCTCCGCCCCGACCGATCCCGACCGATTCCCCCAATGAGGTTGCACGGTTCATGAACTCCCGTCAGCGCCGCGGCGTGATACTCCTGATCCTGTCGGTCGTCTGCGCCCTCGGCGCCTTCGCCGGCGTGCTGTCCGTCATCAACGACGCCGAGTCCAAGGTCGGCCCCGAGGTCACCGCCTACCGGCTCAAGACGCAGGTGAAACCCTACGAACCGCTCGGCGCGGCCCAGTTCGAGAAGATCTCGATGCCCGAGCGGTGGCTGTCGGAGACCGCGGTCACCGATCTCCGCGAGATCCAGGGCAAGATCGCGATCACCACCCTGCGCAAGGGCTCCCTCCTCCAGAGCGACATGATCGTGGCCCAGCCCGCCCTCCGGGCCGGACAGCAGGAGGTCGCCATCATGATCGACGCGGCGACCGGCGTCGCCGGAAAGATCACCCCGGGCTCCCGGGTCAACGTGTACGCCACCTTCAAGGGCGCGCGCGAGGGCGACCCCGCCCAGTCCAAGATCATCGTCACCAACGCCCAGGTCCTCGACGTCGGCGAGCTGACCCCGCTGGAACCCGACGCCGACGACCGCACCCGACGGCCCACCGACGCCGTCCCGATCACCTTCGCGCTCTCCGCCATCGACGCCCAGCGCATCACGTACGCCGAGTCGTTCGCCCAGCGGGTCCGCCTCGCCCTGGTGGCGCCCGGCAGCGACACCACGGTCCCCGAGTCGGACCGCACGTACGAACTCGCGAAGGACAAGTGAGAGGCCCATGCCCACGAGGATCCTCCCGGCGGTCGGCGACGCGGACGCGGTCCGCTCCGTGACGACCCTGCTCAGCCAGCTCCCGGACGCCGAGCCGATCGCCCCCGTGGTCGACTCCACCCAGCTCGTCGACACCCTCGCCCGCCTCGCCGCCGAGTCCGTCGACGAACTGCCCGAGGTCGTGGTCGTGCACGAGCGGATCGGCCCCGTCCCCGCCCTGGAACTCATCCGCGAAGTCGCCCTGCGCTTCCCGGCCGTCGGCGTCATCCTCGTCACCTCCGACGCCTCCCCCGGCCTCTTCCAGGCCGCCATGGACTACGGCGCCCGCGGCCTCGTGGCCCTCCCCCTCAACTACGAGGAACTCGCCAGCCGCGTCCAGGCGGTCGCCCAGTGGTCCGCGGGCGTCAGGCGCCATCTCGGCGGCGCCATCGAGGTGTACACCGGAGTCGGCGGCACCGTCGTCTCCGTCAACGGCGCCAAGGGCGGCACCGGTGCCACCGTTGTCTCCGTCCAACTCGCCCTCGCCGCCCAGGCCTCCGGCCGCTCCACCGCCCTCGTCGACCTCGACCTCCAGACCGGCGACATCGCCTCCTACCTGGACGTCCAGTTCCGCCGCTCCGTCGTCGACCTCGCCACCATCACCGACATCACCCCCCGCGTCCTCGCCGACGCCGTCTTCCGCCACGACACCGGGCTCGCCCTGCTGCTCGCCCCCGGCGAGGGCGAACGCGGCGAAGAGGTCACCGAGCGCGCCGCCCGGGGCATCGTCAGCGCCCTGCGCACCCGCTACGAGGTGGTCGTCGTCGACTGCGGCGCCCAGATCAGCGGCGCCGGAGCCGCCGTCGTGGAGATGGCCGACACGGCCCTGCTGGTCACCACGCCGGACGTGGTCGCCGTCCGCGGCGCCAAACGCGCCGTACGCATGTGGGACCGCCTCCAGATCCGCAAGGCCGAGGAGACCACGGTCGTCGTCAACCGCCACACCCGCGGCACCGAGATCCAGCCGGCGCTGATCCAGAAGATCACCGGCACGGCGGTGGCGGGGACGCCGGTACCGGCTGCCTTCAAGGAACTCCAGGGCGTGGTGGACGCGGGGCGCCTGCACGAACTGGACAACAAGAGCACCGTGAAGCAGGCACTGTGGGCGCTGGCGGGGGAGCTGGGGCTGGTGAAGGCCGGCGCGGTCGACCGCAGGGCCGGACGGGCGGCCTTTCGGAGGCGGAAGGAGGGCGGGGGATGAGTGGGTGTGGGGGGCGGCAGGGAACGAACCGGCGGGCGCGTGCGCTTGCGCCGAGACGCGACCGGGGCCAGGTCACCATCGAGTTCCTCGGCATGACCCCGCTGATCATCCTCACGCTGGTGCTGCTGTGGCAGTGCGTGCTGGTGGGGTACACGTTCACGCTCGCGGGGAACGCTGCCGACATGGCGGCACGGGCGGGGACGGCGGCCGAGGACCGGCAGGGCGCCTGCCAGGAGGCGGGGCTGAGGCACCTGCCGGGCGCGTGGGAGGGCGGTGCCCAGGTGAACTGCGGCGAGAGCGGCGGACTGGTCACGGCCGACGTCCACTTGGAGGTGCCGGTCCTCTTCCCCGGCGCGATCGGCTTCCCCTTCCAGGTCGACGGGCACGCGGGCGCCGTGATCGAGGAGGGGGGACCGAGATGACGTACGGACACCATGACCGCGACCGGCGTGACCGACGCGACCGTAACCACCGGCGTGACCGCGGCCAAGTGGCCATCGAGTACCTCGGCTTCATCCCCATCCTGATCCTCGTCGCCATGGCCGCCGTACAGATCGGACTCGTCGCCTACACCGCCCAGCAGGCCGGCACCGCCGCCCGCACCGGCGCGCGCAGCGCCTCGCTCGACGGCCCCTACGCCCAGGACTGCAAGGCCGCCGTCAGCAGCTGGCTGGCCGACGGCACCGGCTGCACCAGCGCGCGACTCGGCGACGAGGTACGGGTCACCGCGAGCATCGTCATCCCGTCCGTCGTCCCCGGCTGGGACTTCGGCGACGCCACCAAGTCGGCCACGATGCCGCTCGACGCGGGAGGAGCACCCGAATGAGCCTGCGTTCACGCATCAACCTGCCCGAGGAGAACGGCAGTCGGGGCGAGGACGGCCACCTGGTCTCCTCCTACCGTGCCAAGCTCCTGGAGGAGATCGACCTCGCGGAGATGAGCGCGCTGGCCGCCGCCGAGCGCCGGGCCCGGCTGGAGCGCGTCCTCGGCCACATCATCAGCCGCGAGGGCCCGGTGCTGTCCACCGTCGAGCGCTCCCAGCTGATCCGCCGGGTGGTCGACGAGGCGCTCGGCCTCGGCATCCTCGAACCCCTCCTGGAGGACGCCTCCATCACCGAGATCATGGTCAACGGCCCCGACGCCATCTTCGTCGAACGGGCCGGCCGAGTGGAACAACTGCCGCTCCGCTTCCCCTCCCACGACCAGCTGATGCAGACCATCGAGCGGATCGTGTCGACGGTGAACCGGCGCGTCGACGAGTCCAACCCGATGGTGGACGCGCGCCTGCCCTCCGGCGAGCGGGTGAACGTCATCATCCCGCCCCTGTCCCTGACCGGCGCCACCCTCACCATCCGCCGCTTCCCCCGCTCCTTCACCCTCCACGAGATGGTCGGCCTGGGCTCCCTGGACGAACACATGGTGTATCTGCTGGCCGGACTCGTACAGGCGAAGTTCAACATCATCGTCTCGGGCGCGACGGGCACCGGCAAGACCACGCTCCTGAACGCCCTGTCCGGCCTCATCCCCGAGGTCGAACGCATCATCACCATCGAGGACTCCGCCGAACTCCAGCTCCAGCAGGGCCATGTGATCCGCCTGGAGTCCCGCCCCCCGAACGTCGAGGGCCAGGGCCGGGTCACCATCCGCGACCTGGTCCGCAACTCCCTGCGGATGCGCCCCGACCGGATCGTCGTCGGAGAGGTCCGCGGAGGCGAGTCGCTGGACATGCTCCAGGCGATGTCCACCGGCCACGACGGCTCCCTCGCCACCGTGCACGCCAACAGCACCGAGGACGCCCTGATGCGGCTGAAGACCCTCGCCTCCATGTCCGACGTCGAGGTCCCCTTCGAGGCCCTGCACGACCAGATCAACAGCGCCGTCGACGTCATCATCCAGCTCACCCGCTTCCCCGACGGCGCCCGCCGCATCACCGAGATCGCCGTCCTCGACAGCCACGGCGGCGAACCGTACCGGCTGGCCACCGTCGCCCGCTTCCACGCCCGCCCCATGGCGGCGGACGGCCGCGTCCACGGCACCTTCGAGTACTTCCCGCTCCCACGCCGTACCGCCGACCGCCTCTACATGGCGAACCAGCCGGTACCGCAGGCCTTCGGCGTCGCGCAGTCCGCGGGGCAGTTGGCCCTCCGGACGGCCAGGTAGGGAGGAACCGATGGAACTCCAGACGCTCATCACGCTCACCACCGGCATCACCCTGCTGACCTGTGTCCTCGCCGTGGCCGGCCTGCACGCCTACGCCATGGGCCGGGCCCAGCGCCAGGCCCTGGTCGAGCGGCTCACGGCAGCCGGCCAGATCACCGGCCCCGGCCGCCGACGCCGCTTCCACAACCTGGACCGCCGACTCCGCCGTACCCGACTGGGCCGGAAACTCGAACTGCGCCTCGCCGCGACGGGCCTGGACGTCACCCCTGGCGAGTTCTTCGTCTACATGCTCGCGGCGGTCGCCGGCCTGTGGCTGATCGGCCAGGCCACCCTGGCCCCCTTCTTCGGCCCGATCGCCGGACTCCTCGGCATCTGGGTGGCCGTACAGTTCCTCAACTGGCAGCGCCAAAAGCGCATCGAACGCTTCATCAACCAACTCCCCGAACTCGCCCGCATCCTGGCCAACGCCACCCAGGCGGGCCTCGCCCTGCGCACGGCCATCGGCATGGCGGCGGAGGAGCTGGAAGCCCCGGCGGGCGAGGAACTGGGCAAGGTGGCCAACCAGTTGGCCATCGGCGCCTCGATGGACGACGCGCTGGGTGAACTGGCGGACCGGCTGCCCTCGCGTGAGCTCGTGGTGCTGGTGACGACCCTGGTCCTGTCCAACAGGGCGGGCGGCCAGGTCGTCAGCGCCCTGCGCAACCTGACCGAGACCCTGGAGGAGCGCAAGGAGACCCGCCGGGAGATCCGCACCCAGCTCTCCCAGGTGAGCATGACCTCGTACGCGGTCCCCGCGCTGGGCATCGGCTCGCTCTTCCTCATGAACGGCGTGAAGGACGGCGCGCTGGACCGCATGACCGGCTCCCCGGCGGGCCAGATGGCGGTGATCGTCGCCTTCGCGCTGTACGCGGTCGGCTTCGTCATGATCCGCCGCCTGTCACGGATCGACGTCTGAGGGGGGAGGCTGACGTGGTTGCTCTGCTGCTGGCCCTGCTGATGGGCCTCGGAGTGTGGGGCGTCTTCGCGGGCGTCCGCATGTACCGCGCCGACGCGAAACTGCCCGACGACCTGGCCCTGGCCCTGGAGGTCGGCGCCACCAGGACCGGCGCCGTGGACTCCGTCGTCGACCGGATGGGCATGCGGTACGCCCCCGCGGTGCTGCGGCTGATGGGCCCCAAGCAGGTCGCCAAGTACCGCCGCAAGATCGACCTGGCGGGCAACCCCGGCGGCCTCACCATCGACCGCTACGCGGCCCGCCGAGCGGTATACGGCTTCCTCGGCGCGGTGGGCTTCCTGGTCTTCCTGATGCGAGGTCAGTTCCTGGTCGCGCTGCTGCTGTTGGCCTTCGGCGCGTTCTGGACGGAGGTCGGCATCTGGTCGGCCATCCGGATCAGGAAGGACGTCATCGAACGCACCCTCCCGGACTTCCTCGACGTCCTCGCGGTGGTCGTGAGCGCAGGACTCGGCTTCCGCCAGGCCCTGGAGCGGGTGGCGTCGCGCTACGAGGGCCCCTGGGCGGACGAACTCCGCATCACCCTCCGCCAGATGGACCTGGGAATGAGCCGCCGCCAGGCCTTCGCGGAGCTGCGGCGCCGCAACGACTCGGAGCAGGTGGCGATGTTCGTCACGGCATTGCAGCAGGGCGAGGAACTGGGCGCACCCATCGTCGACACCCTGGTCGCGCTGGCCAAGGACATGCGCCGAACCGACGCCCAGAACGCCCGGCGCAAGGCAGCCCGGGCAGTCCCCAAGGCCACGATGATGATCACCACCTTCATGGTCCCGGCAACGATGATCCTGCTGGGCGCGGGGCTGCTCCTGGGGTCGGGGACCGACTTCGGGTCGATTACGGGGGAGTAGGGGGAGGGACGAGTGCGATGTGGGTGACCGGGGTGAGGGTGAAGCGGGGGGCGGTGGCGGTGGAGCCGATGGCGGCGACGACGGCGACGGCGGCGGCGGCGACGACGGCGGCACCTCTGCGGGGACGGCCTGCGGCCGCCGATGGTGCTCAGCCCCGACAGGGGCCACCCGCACCCGACCACGAAAGCCGCACGGGTGGTGCGGGTGGGAACGAAAACCCGGCCGAAGGCCGGGTACCCCCCGCTACACCCGCACCCGCACCCGCACCCGGACTCACCCTCCAGGTCAACGCCCTACAAGCGATGTGCCGCCAGGTCTTCGGCTTCCGCCTGGCCATGATCGCCCTCTCCGCCCCCGTCGCCCTCCTCAACGCCGCCCCCGGCCTGGGCACCCGCCTGGTAGGCGCGGCAGTGGTCGTCACCTTCATGGCCTCCTACGCCCTCTTCAGAGACTGGGAACGCTTCGGCCCCCTCCTCCTGCGCCACCCCACCCTCCTGGCCCTGGACACCCTCTTCGGCTCCCTCCTCCTGATCTCCGCAGGCCCGGACACCCCCCTCGCCTACGTCAGCGTCTGCACCCCCCTCCTCGCCGGCATCGTCTACGGCTACCGAGGCGCCGCCGCCTTCGCCAGCCTCCAGTCCCTGATCCTCCTCCTCGTCTACGCGACCACCGCCGACGCCGACACCACGCTGGCGGAGAAACTCCTCCTCCCCGGCTTCTGCGTCATCACCGGCGCGGTCGGCTCGGCCCTGCGCGGCCTCATGCTCCGTTTCGGCGAGGCGACCCACGCCCTGACCGCCATGAAGGCCCGCCTCGCCGTCGCGGAAGCGGTGGCCGCCGAACGCGCCCGCCTGGCAAGGGAGATGCACGACACGGTCGCCAAGACCCTCTACGGCGTGACGATGGCCGCGGAGGGCCTGGTGGCGACGGCGGCGGCCACCCCCACGAACCCCGCCCTCCTCAAGCAACAGGCGGAACTGGTGGCCCGCTCCACCCGCAGGGCCGCGGCGGAGTCGAGAGAGGTCCTGGCAGACCTGCGCCGGGAATCGGACCCGCACACGACCACGGACCTCTTCACCGAACTACGGGCCCGCACGACGGACTTCACCACCCGCACCGGCCTCCGAACGACCTACCACCAAACCAGCCCTCCCGCCCCCGTCCCACCCGCGGTGGCCCGCCACCTCCTCTCCATCGCCACGGAAGCGATGGAGAACGCACACCGCCACGCATCCCCCACCCATGTGGAGGTACGCGCCGGAGTCCACGGCGACCTGATCCGCATCAGCGTGTACGACGACGGCCGCGGCCTCCCCACCGGCACGAGCCTGGAACACCTCCGCAAGGCAGGACACTTCGGCCTGCTCGGCATGGTCGAGCGCGCAGCTTCCGTAGGCGCCCGCATCCGCATGGGCCGAGGCGACCACCCACGCGGAACGGAGGTCCTCGTAGAACTCCCCCTGGCAGCACTGACCGCACCCACGACGACGTGACACGGACTCCCCACACCGGACCGAGAGGAGGCAGCAGCCCCATGCAGCCGCCCCCGAGCACCCCGTTCGAGGAACTCGCGCCACCCACTCCGGTCACCCCTCTCCGGATCGTGATCGCGGACGACAACCCGGTCGTCCGCGCGGGCCTCACCGCCCTCCTCTCCGGCCGCGAGGACATCACCGTCGTAGCCGAGGCGGCGGACGGCCGCGAGGCCTGCGAGGCGGCCCAACGCCACCGTCCCGACGTCGTCCTCCTGGACGTCCGCATGCCCGGAGTAGACGGCCTGTCAGCCCTCCCGCACCTGGTAGAAATCGCCCCGGTCATGATGCTCACGTACACCGGCGAATCGCAGATCATCGAGGAGGCCCTGCGCAGGGGAGCCGACGGCTACCTGGTCCACGGCGAGTTCACGGTCCCCGAACTGATCGAGGCGATCCGAGACATCAAACAGGGCCGCCCCCACTTCACCCCGACCGCGGCGGGCGCCCTGCTGTCGAGACTCCGCCGGGACAGGCAAGCGGGCGAGTCGGCGGCACCGATGACAGAAGATTCGCAACAGCATACGGACCACTCCCTTCCGCCCCTCAATCCAGCCAACCCTCTTTCGCAAATGCAACCACCTGTGGGACAGTCCTCCAGTAGGCTCCGATTCCAACTCAGCGCAAGGGAGGCGGAGATCATGGACCTCATCGCATCCGGCATGACCAACCAGCAAATCGCCGCCACCTGCTTCATCAGCGAGAAGACGGTCAAGAACCACATCAACCGCATCTTCGCCAAGCTCCACAGCACCAGCCGCGCCCAAGCCGCCGCCAAGTGGCTGGGGGTGACCTGACATGGCCCGACTTTGGGCCCCCATTTGGGCCCACGGACCCTCGGCCTCCCGCCGGACCCCGCCCTACGGTGCGTCCACCGCAGCCGCGACCGGAGGGGAACACCATGAAGCACTGGATCAGGACTCGCGCCGCCCTGGGGGACAAGGGGCAGACGGCGGTGGAGTACCTGGGGATCATCGCGGTGGTGGTGGCGATTGTGTTGGCTATTACGGGGACGGATATCGGGAACACGATCTACACGGCGATTGTGGACCAAGTGAACGAAGTCATCGGCGGCTGAAGCGACAGGCCCACCGGTACGGCGACGCAGGGCAGGCTTTCCCCATCTACATCACAGTGGTGGGGGGCCTGCTCTTTCTCGCGTTCGCGTACCTCGCAGTCGGCCAGGCCGCAGCAAACCGTAACGGCGCCCAGACAGCCGCAGACGCGGCGGCGCTTGCCGCAGCGCAGGACACCCGGGATCAACTCGCGGACAAGTGGGTGGAGGACGTACTCGACCCGACGCAGTGGCAGGACATCTTCGACGGGTTTGCGCCGGGCCTCGAACTGTCATGCTGGCGAGCAGGGGAGCTGGCTGCGCTGAACGACGCCCATTTAGAGGGAGAGGGCTGCGCGAAGACGGGGCCCCTGGAGTACACGGTCGAGGTCCAGACGGACAAACCCATCGGGGACTCCATCGTCCCGGGTGTGGAGGGAAAGCAGGCGAGAGCATCCGCCAAGGCCGTGATCGAGTCCCGTTGCGATTTTGAACTACCCGGCGAAGAAGCCGGGGACGACGAACTGCCCCAGCTCGCCTGTGAAGAAGGCAGAAACTGGCTCCTAGACCCGGATAACCTCACTGATCTGCCGGGCCCGGAAGACCTCTTCGACGTCCATCTGGCCGACTGACGAGCGAACGACGAGTTGACGAGGGAAGCAGAGGCATGAGCATTCGGTTCACTACGAAGGCCCGCAAGGGGTTGGTCGCGTTGAGCGTTGCAGCCGGTTTGGCCCTCGGCGTGGCCGGCTGCGGCGGAGGAGACGACGAGAAGAAGCCGCAGGCGACGGCTTCCGTGCCAGAAAAGGGCGGGTCGAACCCAAGCGCTCAGGAAGGCCAGGCTGACGAGCCGTTGGCCGAGATGAAGGGCTCAAACGGCCTTCTGCTCCAGCTCACTTCAGCGGCACGCGATGCCGGCGGCTTCGTAACGGTGAGCGGGATCCTGAAGAACGACGGCGCCGATCGGATCACGGTGCCCGCAGCTGTGCGGGGAGACGAGACGGAGATTTTGCGGCACGGGATGTCGCTTGGAGGAGCCACTCTCGTGGACAGCAAGGCGAAGAAGCGCTACTACGTCCTGCGCGACACAGACGGCAGGCCGCTCACGACAACCGGCTTCTCGTCCCTCAAGGCGGGCGAATCCATTGCCGTCTTTCTCCAGTTCCCGTCCCCCCCGGCCGAAACAACCGAAGTCACCTTCCAACTCCCCACGTTCGCTGCCGCCCCCATCCAGATCTCTGGCTGAGGCAGCGCCATGACCACCACCAAGAACCTCACCACAGCGATGGCCGCCGTCACCGTCATGCTGGCCACCACGCTCTACGGGGCAACCGCGGCCCAAGCCGACGAAGACCCCAGCGTCCCCCCAGGGACCGAAGCCACGGCCACCGCCCCCGTGGAGGTGGACGCGAACGACCCGGACCTGAAGCTCCCCGAGGGCGCCACCCTCGCGGAACCGAAGGTTCTGGACATCAAGCAGGTCGTCGAAGACCAGAGCGGCGACGAACGCCGTGAAGACACGAACGCCGACGTGAAGTTCGCACTGCAGGCGGAGGTGCTGTTCCCGAAGGACAGCGCGAGGCTGAACGGCGAGGCAAAGGCACGCATCGCTGCGATCGCCGAAGAGATCAAGGCTCAGAACGCGACGAAGATCCGCGTCTTCGGCTTCACGGACAACCTCGGCCCCTCGGCCCACGGCGACGTCCTGTCCAAGAAGCGAGCCAACGCCGTGGAGGGAATCCTCAAGAGCGAGCTGAACGACCCGAACATCACCTATGAGGTACGCGGCTACGGCGAGCAGTACCCCATCGCATCCAACGCCACGGAGGCCAGCCGCAAGAAGAACCGAAGGGTCGAGGTCTCTTTCCCTCGCTCGGACAACTGAACGGAAGAGACCAGCCACCGTGTCTCGGTGTGGGCCGCCCGCTTCTGGGTCAGTGTCGTGCTTCCGCGAGCCGAGTAAAGGGCGCTGCGCTGCGCTCCGCGTCGGCTGCGCCGATGGGCCTGCGGCCCACCCTTGACTCGGCTCGCTCCAGCACGGGGGAGAAGCGTGCGGGCGGCCCGGGAAGGCGGGTGGCCGACCGGGGTGCACACCCACGCCGCCGACAAGGCTCACGGAGTGGGCGGCGCGTCAGCGCCTCGCCAGCACGCCGGGCTGGCATAGCGGCTTCCGGTCGGTGGGTGGTGCGCGTCGGCGGGGTGGCGGCACGGCGGGTGGTTTTGGCGGCGAGCGGCCCATTGGTTCGAGGCCCTCGCGGTGACGCCCCCGCCGTAACGCCTCGCCAGTCACAGCATTCCCACCACCCCCACCACTGCCACTCAGGACGGTGATTGGCAGATGTGGGCCAGATCAGCACCAGTCCCACCGGAGACTCTGCTTCCAGCCTGGCCCAAATCTGCCAATCGCTCCTCGCAGGCGCATCTGGCGGGACTGGTGTGGCGCAGGTGACGGAAGAGTCACCCCAGGAGCCACCGGACGACCACCCCACCCACCCCCACCCCTCACCCCCCACCGGCCGCCCGCCGCTAAGCCGACCCGGCGTGCAGGCGAGGCGCGACCGCGCCCCCGACCCGGCCCGCCCCGCAAGTCACGCCCGCCCGGACCCCGGTCTGGCCACCCGTCTCTCCGGGCCGCCCGCTCGCTTCTCTCGCGTGCTGGAGCGACCCGAGTCAAGGGTCGGCCGGAGGCCGATCGCCGAAGGCGACGCGTAGCGCCCTTTACTCGGGGCGCGGAAGCACGACACTGGCCAGGAAGCGGGCGGCCCACCCCGAGACACGGCACCTGTCAGCTGTCGGCTGCATCGCCTTCGGCGGTGTCGATCGGCAAGGCGATGACGAACGCGCCCTTGCCTTGCACCCCCTGAACATCTGCCCCCACTCCTCGCAGGCGCCGGGCACGTGCCGTGGGGCCGGTCACCCGGCGGAGGCCAGGCGGCGTCGGAGTTCCTCCTCCGAGACGTCTTCGATGTGGGTCAGGAATACCCAGACGTGTCCGGAGGGGTCCTTGAGAATGACGGTGCGGTCGCCGTGGAACATGTCGGTCGGCGGCTGGAGAATCTCCGCGCCGGCGGCCTCCGCGCGTTCCGCCAGGCTGTCGACGTCCGGCACGAAGACGTGCAGCGTGACGGACGTACCCCCGCCGAGCGAGGTCGGCGCCAAGAAGGAGCCGACCCCCGCCTCGTCCGCGGTGGCCTCGCCCAGCATCAGCACCGACTGTCCGACGGTGACCTCGGCATGCAGAACCCCGCCACCAGGAGCATCGACCCTGAAGTCCTCATGGGCGCCGAAGGCCCGCTGGTAGAAGTCGATCGCTGCGGCGGCGTCGTCGACCATGATGTGCGGGATCACGGCGTAGCGGTAACGGTCGGGAATCTCGACGTGGGCTGTGCTCTCGGCCATGGCGAACCTCCTTGAAGGTCACCGCAGTAGGTTCCTGCGGATCAGGCATGAGCACGAACCTAGAAGCTCAAGTTTGGTTCAGGTCAAGGGATGTCACCGCTGAGAGACCCGCCTCCGGCGTCCACGTATGCTGCCCGACGCCCTGCCCACCCGCTGCCCCTCGGAGAAACATGCCCCTCGTCAAGCTCCTGAGACCCGCCCTCATAACCACCCTCCTCGCCGCGGCCACCGCCTGCAGCGCATCGCCTGCGCCCGCGCCGGACCAGTCCACCGTCTCCGCGACCAGCACCGCGACCAACTCCGGTTCCGCAGAGGCACGTCGCTCCGCGGATGCCACCCCGGTGGCGGCCTCGATGCCGGATCTCACCGGCGGCAACGCCGGACGCGTGCGGGAGCAGATGGGTGCCGAGATCGACATGATCTTCGAGGACGCGAGCGGACAGGGCCGCCCGGTGGACGACCCGTCGGACTGGAAGGTCTGCAACTCCCAGCCGGGCCCGAACCAGCAGATCATCGACTTCCCGGTGGTTGTCGGCGTGGTACTCACGTCGGAGAAGTGCGAGGAGCCGATGCCGGAGTGAACGGGGGCCGGGAACTGGAACTCACCCGCCCACCCACCATGCCTGACCCGCCCGCCACGCAGGGGATCGACGCACGCTGAGCTCAGAAGCTCGCGCCCTCCGTGTCCGTCCCCACCTCCACCCCCACCCGTACCCCAACCCGCAACCCCCACCTCTCCATGACCCCCGCCTCGGCCTCCAGCACATGCCGGGCCCGCAGGCGCGGCCGCCCGAGTCGTCCGGGGCGCATGGTGCGTACGGAGATGACGGTCAGCCGTCGATCGAGATAGGCGACGTCGATGGGGATGCGCATGCCGAAGGTATGCACGCTGTTGGCGGGGGTGACCAGGAGGGCGCCGTCCACGCGGTCCCTCCCGAGCAGCCCGCGCGTACGGGCGCGATAGGACGAGGCGATCTCCAAGGGAAGGGAGGCGTCGCCCGATTCGCCGCCCTGGACTATCAACTTCCCCCGCCCGTCACGCCATTGCTGCTGCATGACCGAGTACCTCCCCGATCCGAGCAGCGCTACGCATACCTGGCCGCACCACCCGGCCGCACCACCCGGTCGTACACGCCTGCCGTCAGTCGACGTACGACTCCAGCGTGCCGCGCCGCCGCACATCCAGCGTCGCGCAGTGGAACGAGCCGCCGAAGGGCGCGTAGTGCAGCAGGTCGCACGGCACCGGCTCGAACCCCCACTTCTCCAACGCGCGCAGCATGCCGGTGTGGTGCCGTTCCGCGATCACGCGCTTCTCGTCGAGCATGAGGACGTTCATGCTGAGCCACTTCCCGCACATCGAGGTGACCTTGAGCAGGGTCTCGTCGAGCGGATCGGGCGGCGGCGCGACCAGTACGTCCCACGACCGCAGCACGTCGGGCAGGCGGTCGACATCGACGTACTCCGGATTGACCAGGACCTTGCCCGGCGCGAGCGGGATGAGCGTCGTGTCGATGTGCATGGGTGCACGGCAACGGCTCTCGACCTCGTGAATCCGGTACCCGGGCCCGAGGTGACGCCGCAGCCACTCGATGCCCATCCGATTGGTGACGTTGCTGCGCGTGACGAACAGATCGCGCCCCGCACGTACGAAATCCGCCGCGTCGAATACGGGCTCGAACTCGGTGAGGATGTACCGCATGGGCTCGCCGGGCGCCGGGACGCGGAAGTCCTCCGTGAAGAGCTCGTCGGTGAGCTGCGGCTTCGGCGCCGCCGTCCAGCGGGCGCCGCGCCGAAAGTAGTCCTTGAGCAGTGAACGATACGAATGCGTCTCGAAGTACCGGCAAGGCCAGGCCATCGGCGTCTCGATGATCTCGTCGCCGACCACGAGCATGCTGTCGCGCGGGCAGGTGTTGCAGAAGCCGCGCGAGGACCAGTCGGGCGTGCCGAACCGCCGACGGTGATCGACGGGGTCGGGGCGCCGCACGGTAACGCCCGCGCCCTCCAGCAGCTCGACAAACTGATCCAGCTCCTGCTGCGCCTGCTCGACCAGCATCCGTGGATACCGCAGGCCGGAGGCGAACCCCTGCAAGCGCGCCGCCCACGTCGGAAGGTTGCAGGTCACGACCGGGTGGCCGGAGGGGATCGTCGCGCCGTCGAGGCACCCGACGATGACCTCCTCCAGCGGATCCCACTCGTTGTGCGAATTGACAGGCGCAACGACGGGGTCGGTGGCGTGGACGGCCACGACTGAGGGTTCAACTGCCATGCTCCACCGCTTTCGGACGCAGAAGTCAGCAACCCCTACTGAACCCGAGTTACCCAAAGCGAAGAATCAAACCAGGATCGTCCTCGCGCAACGCCGCGTTCGGCTCCATCGGCTTCGAGCTGTAGCTCGCGAATGATCGAGTGGACTTGAGCATCGGCGCCGGTGGGTACGTGAACAGGGTCATGGAACCCTCCAACCCGGCCCTCTCGCGACCAGGTCGATTACCCTCCGTGGCAGCTCGATTACCTGAACCCGGCGGAGTTCCGGCGGGAGCTGATGCCGGAGTTCAACACCAGCCGGTACGGCATCATCATCCCCGCGTCGCTGGAGCGCCGGGGCTGTGTCCGCACCTTCTGGGTCGGACGGTTGTTCCGCATCTACCCGCTGTGGGCCGCCGTCGTTACCGCGCTCCTCGCCGCCAACCACCTTGCTCCAAGAGTTGCTGGGGACGCCCAGCCTGCTTCTCGTGCGGGGGCGTCGTGGGCGGCGTGCTGGCGTTGAGCTGATTGGGTGCTCTTGGTAACACCACGAGCACCCAACGCAAGGAAACGTGACATGCAAGAGACGCACCAGGAGCGTCCTCGGGGCGGTTACGGCTGGGGCGCTGATGGCGGCGGCCAGTCCGGCCGTGGCTCACGCCCAGCCGTCGCAGAGCGGTGACCCGACGCCGGTGGTGCGCACGGACATCCAGTCCGCAGCAGTTGTGAGTTACTGGGTCAAAAACTCCAAGTCCCGGAAGTACCTGCAGCCTTCTGGCGGTAGGAGTGCCGTCGGCGCCAAGAGCACAGCGGCAAGAAGCCAGCGAAGAAGCAGCTGACCAGAGTGCCCTCGGGCCTCATCCATCTTCACTGAGCTTCTTCGGGTCGGTCACCGGTCGGGTGATGGACCATGAAGCGCAACGAACGAGGCGTCCGAGCTGTTGATCGAGGTGCCTGACGCCTCAATCACGTTGCTCGGAGGCCTCGTTGGTCATCCACCCTGCCGCACTTGATCTGCCGCATGCGTTCGTGGAGTGGGTCACCGTGCTGGTTGTCACCCGTGAGGGCGGCCGGCGCCGCAAGCCCCGTCCGTCTCGGCGGGCGTTGGCGGCACCCTGGAGCGGCAACGCTGGAGAAGCTCACTCGAAGCGGAACGCACTCTTCGCACATGTTGCGCAACCGTTATCGCTCAGTCCTGTCTCCAGGCAGTCGATTTACCCTCAAACGCCACACCCCTTGACAACCCCGGCCTTGGTGTCGCTGCACCCGCTGGATAGCTTTGGTTCGCTCAAGAGAAGCCTCGTCTCACCGGGAGCCGACCGTGAACCGCCGCCCCACCCTCCTCGCAGCGCTCGCCCTGACCGCCGCTGCGGCCCTGACGCTGTCCGCGTGCGGGAGCGACGACGACAGCCCCGAGAGCAAGGACAAGATCGCCGGAGCCGACACGGGGGCTGAGAAGTCTCCGTCCCCGAGCGCCAGTACGCCGGAGCCAGGCGATCGGCCGAAGATCAGCTTTCCGTCCGACGCCAAGAACGTTTTCGAGGACCAGAAGACGGGCGACGCGACGAAGGATGCGGTGCTTGCGGACAGCGCTCTGGCCGTGAACGCCGTGGATGAAGCGATCTTCGAAGGCAACACGGACACCAAGGCGCTCGGTTTCTACAACACGGGCAAAGCCCTCGAATCGTCGATCACCTTTGTGCAGCAGTACATCGATGGCGGCGACACGTGGGTCGGGGTGACACGTTACTTCGACTACAAGGTCACCCTCTCCGGAGCGGACAAGGCCTATGTCACCTACTGCTCCGACGAGAGCAAGTCCTACATCAAGAACAGGAAGACCGGGAAGGTCGACAAGACTCCTGCCACTGCCGACTCTTACGTGCTGTACAACACCAGCCTCACCAAGAACGGCGATGGAGTCTGGCAGACCACCAACATCGCGTCGAACGGGGGAGACAAGGCGTGTCAACCGTAAGGAACTCTGCGAGAACAGCAACGGTCCTGACGCTCGTATGCGCGACCGTCTTCGCTGCTCAGACAGCCTTTGCGCGAGGAGGCTACGACAACAACGGCGGTACGGAGCAGAACGCCGACGTCGATGGTGACACCGTCTCTGTGACTGCCGGCGGTGTCGTGTTCGACCGTTCCAAGAACGGCAGTGGGAGGTCGGCGGGTGCGTTGACGTCGGCCACGTCGTGGACGCCTCCGCCTTGTTGGTTGGCTCCGAAGTACACGCCTGAGCAGCTGCAGAAGTATCTGGAGCCGATTTGGGAGGCGGGTTCGACGGGGCATCAGTGGGATGCCGAGCAGCGTGAGAAGTACAACGCGAATGACGAGGAGAAGGGCTTCAACAAGGACAAGTCCGGTGAGGGGTATTGGTGGGGTGCGTACGTCAATGACAAGACGTTCCCGCCGGGGTGGGACTCCTGTTACGGCAAGGAGTACTTCTGGGTGGACACGGGTGATGCTCCGCCCGCCGATATTGAGAACGCCGTCACCCCGGAGATTCTCGCGGAGCTGGCCTATGCCGAGATCCGTGTTCCCGGTACCGAGGTGACCCTGGCGCCTGCGAACGCCACGAAGGTGAATCTTCCGACGTGGGCGTGGCTGGATGCGGCGGAGTTCAAGCCGGTGTCCGTGACGGCTTCCGTGCCGGTGCTGGGGATCCAGGCGACCGCGACGGCGGAGCCGGTGTCGCTGAGGATCGAGCCGGGCACGGCCGATGCCGTTACCTATCCGGCGTCCGGCGTGTGCCAGATCAACGACGGTCGTATCGGTGAGCCGTATGCCAAGGGCAAGGCGGACCGGACCCCGCCCTGTGGGGTGAAGTACCTGCGCTCCTCCGGTGAGGGTACGTACCCGCTTCAGGCCACTGTGACCTGGAAGATCGAGTGGACGGGTAGCGGCGGTACCGGCGGTGACCTTCCCGACGGCAGCTTCGGTGCGGAGCAGGACGTCGTCGTCCAGGAGATCCAGGCAATCAACCGCTGAGGTGTAAGCACGGAACCGATGGCGGCCATTCACTCATGTGGGTGGCCGCCATCGGCTTCTCGGTGCGCTCGTGGTCAAGCGGGGGATGGTGAAATGGCCTTCTCGCCACGCCAGTTGACAGAATTCACCCTGGCCTCACCACGCAGCGCTGGATAGCGTCGGATCACTCAAGTGACGCCTCCCCGTAGGAGTCGACGGTGAACTGCCGCCCCAACTCGCTCGCAACGCCTCATCTGACCGTTGCCGCGGCTCAGGCGTTGCCCGCGCGCGGTAGATGCGATGACAGCCCCAAGCCCCAACGCGCCGAAGGTCTGTGGACCGACAGGGCAACGCTACGGGGGCGTTATGTCCGGTGAAGGTGACCACACTCGGGCTGATCTTGGCGTGATCAAGGAGATGGGTGTCGGGCTCGGTCGAGTGAGAAAGGCCTTCGAGGGGCTTGAGAAGCTCGGCGGCAAGTACGGGGATGACTTCGGGCACAGGGGCCTCGCCGACAGGTTTGAGGATTTCGCCGACAGCTGGGAGATCAACCGAAAGAAGCTAGCGGAAGAGGTCGAAGTGCTGGCCGAGATCGCCAAGACGGCGGCGAAGGCATATGAGGACATCGACCATCAGCTGGCCGAGGCGATCCGGAATGCCAGGGACCCCAAGTCGGCAAAGAAGGGGAAGTGAGGCGTGTCTCCTCGACCTCGCGATTGGCACCCGTTGGCGGGCAGCGACCCGATCCCGGGTGACCCCGATCAGGTTGCCGCGCTCGGCCGCCAACTAAGGAGAACTGCCGAGGAACTGGAGCGTCAGATCCGGAACCTCAACGCCATTGCTGAAGTCGATTCATGGGACAGCAAGGCCGGTAAGGAGTTCCGCGAGAAGGCGACGGGTAACGTCAAGAAGCTTGAGGCTGCGCTGACGAGGTACGAGACCGCAGCGGATGCTCTTGGTGACACGGTGACGGAGGTCGGTGGTGGTCACCAGGACAAGGTTCACGCCAAGCTCACGAATTATGCGACGGATCTGAATCGAGCGCAGGAGATCGCCGATGCGGCCCTCCGGGAAGCCAAGGACGCGGAGGACCGCAAAGGCGCGGCCCAGCGGCGTTTGGGCGACTCCTCGGACAAGGACACGGCAGACAAGAAGAAGCTGGAGGAGCAGCGAGATCTCGCCGGGGACGAGATCGACGCCGCCCGAGCGAAGATCACCCAGGCCAAGGAAATTCGCGACAGCGCAGCCAAGAAGGCCTGCGAGGCACTTGAGGACCTCGCCAAAATCAATGACTCATTGAAGGATGACTTCTGGGACAAGTTCGACGACTGGATCGACACGATCGGGTCGCTCGCAGAAGCATGGGCCACCTATTTAGGGGTCGCAGCGCTTGCAGTCGGCTGGATTCCTATTATTGGCCAGGCATTAGCTGGCCTTTTGGGTGCCTTGGCCACGATCCTCTCGTTGGTGAGTGCCATTTCCACGGTCATCCAGGTACTGCGGGGAGATAAAGGACTGAAGGATCTGGCCTTCGCTGTGCTGGGGATTGCCATGATGGGGGTTGGGAAGGCCTTCGCGAAGGTTGCAGGGAATTACGTGAAGACGGCACTCGGTAGCATGGATAGGGCCGGTGCCGCCAAGACCGCTGCGCAGGTGGCGCGGGCAAAGAAGAAAATGAACAAGGTAGCAGGGTCCAAGATGAAATGGGAGATGGGGGCCCTGAGAGAGTCGCTTGGGAAGAAAATGGAGCCGTTCAAGCTGGAGCCTGGAGACGGCTGGAAGTCCATGAAGGAAGCTGTGACGGAACCCTTTTCTCCCAAGGCATGGAGCGAAAACCTCAGAACGCTGAAGCCGGGTAGTGGCAACTACGGAGCGGCGTGGGGAAAGGTCGTAGTCCGAGGCGACGGTAACGCAGTGCTAGGCGTGGGGCGTTCCCTTTCGGCTGCTGACCCGGGCGTTGCTTCGCATCTGAAAGACGTCAAGTTCGCTACTCAAGGGCTCGACAGCTATCCAGCCGTCAACCAAATCTCGAAGACAGCAACCGGAGTGTCCTTGGCGGGCACCGCGGTGACGTCTGTGGGGATGGGCCTGGACGGTAATCTGAACCCACTCCTGGACTGAAAGGACCTTGATGGTGGACGCCAATGAGGCAGGTTCGCCGGTCGGCGACCAAGTGACCCGATTCGAGTTCCAGCCGGGATGGATCGACCTGACACTGGAACACAGGATTCAAGCCGAGGCGGTTGGCCTTGCGGGTGCGGTCATGGGCCGTTTCAACCGTCTTGAACGCACAGTCGACGACCGTGCGTTGTTGAACGACCTGGTGGAGCGGGCACTCTTCCTCAACTCGGACTCCCCCGATCTTGCTGCCGCCTATTACACGCCGGGTGGTGTCGGGCTAGCAGATCTTCGAGTCGACTCGTTTGGTGCGGAAGACGATCCTCGGACGTCTCCTGCCGAGGTCGTGCCGCTTCTGTTGGACTGGTCCAACGCCAAGGTCGTCGGTGAACCCGACATCAGATACCTGGACCTGGACGCGGGCCCCGCGGTCCGAGTTCAGGCAATGCTGAAGTCCAAGCGAATGCTGGGTTTCGGAGCGAAGCTGGCCGAGCTGGTCAGATATGCCGTTTTCCCTCCTGGGGTGAGTCACATGGTTGTAGTCACTGTTACTTGGCAGAGCATGGCTGCGTCAGATGAACTCGTGCGGCTGACCGATGAGTTGGTGTCGACTATGCGTCAAGTGTCAGTGGATTCCGAGGGGAATGAACTTGGCCGGAGCGACTGATTGGTGTGGAAGTGAAGCGCGCTGAAGAATTCTCCACCCCTCCATCCGACTACCACCTGATCGTCCCCGACGGCTGGTTTCAGATCTCGCTCGATCCGGAGGAGCGGGATCGATGCATCGTCGCGCTTGCCGATCTGCAGTTCCGGGGTGTGGACAATGCGCCGCACCTCAAGCAGGAGTTGATGCGCGATCTCCAGAAGCGGGCCAAGAGCGCATACGGAATCGGCGGCACTGAGCTCTACCTCTCTCTGCTCACCGCCGGTCCCGTGCCCTTGGCTTCTTCGCTGCTCATCAGCGTCCCGGCCGCCGACGAGTGGTCCCCTTGCTCGGATGCGGACGAACTGGCGGAGCACCTTGCCCAGCGGAGGGCCGGAGAGAACACCGAGGTCGGTGTGGCCCAGTTGGAGGTGGCGGGTACGGCCGTGCGGGTCCGGCGCCGTGACGCCCCGGATCCCGAGAACCAGATGGGCAACACCCTTCCGACCACGACGCTCACGTACTACGTGCCAATTCCGGCCACCGATCGGTGGCTCATGCTGAACTTCTCCACTCCGGTAGATCCCCTGGCAGACCAGATGGTGCGCCTGTTCGACACGGTGGCCGGCACGTTGCACTGGTCGTGACAGCGCCCCCGGGGTTGCTCAAAGCGAAGATTCAGACCTGGATCTCCTTTGCTCGTTCATAAGTGGAACGCCCTCTTCGTTCGCGTTATGCAACCGTTACCGCTCGCCGCTGTCTCCAGGCAGTCGATTTACCCTCAAACGCCACACCCCTTGACAACCCCGGCCTTGGTGTCTCTGCACCCGCTGGATAGCTTTGGTTCGCTCAAGAGAAGCCTCGTCTCACCGGGAGCCGACCGTGAACCGCCGCCCCACCCTCCTCGCAGCGCTCGCCCTGACCGCCGCTGCGACCCTGACGCTGTCCGCGTGCGGGAGCGACGACGACAGCCCCGAGAGCAAGGACAAGATCGCCGGAGCCGACACGGGGGGCGAGAAGTCGCCGTCCCCGAGCGCCAGTACGCCGGAGCCCTCCGAAGAGCGTCCGAAGATCGAACTGCCCGCGGACGTCACGTTCAAGTTCGAGTGGAAGAAGACCGGCGACTCGGACAAGGACGCCGTGCTCAGCGACGCCGAACAGCGCATCAAGGCCGTGGACATGGCCATCGCCGAGCAGGACCCGCTCCACGAGGCGTACCGCTTCTACTCCGAGGGCACTGCTGCCGCCGGCAGCCAGAACTACATCCAGGGCTTCGTCGATCACAAGGCTCGTACGACCGGCTTGACCAGGTACTACAACGAGACCTTGTCCATCAAGGACGACGGCACCGCCGCGCTCGTGTACTGCGAGGACCAGAGCAAGGCCTTCAACAAGTTCCTGAAGACCGGCAAGACCGACGTCACTCCGGTGACGAAGGACAGCTACGTCATCTACGCCAGCACGCTGCGCAAGAACAAGAACGGCGTCTGGGTCACCGAGACCCTGAATTCGCAGAGGGGGAGTGCGAAGTGCCAGCCCTGATCCGGAGAAGAAGGCTGCTTGTTGTCTCAGGAGCCATGGCCCTGGTCCTGGCCGTCGCCGGCCCGGCCCAGGCGGAGAAGGGCTTCGGTGACACCGATGGCCAGCCTGCGCCGGGCACTGGCGCCGACGTCGATGGTGACACCGTCTCCGTGACTGCCGGCGGTGTCGTGTTCGACCGTTCCAAGAACGGCAGTGGGAGGTCGGCGGGTGCGTTGACCTCGACCACGTCGTGGACGCCTCCGCCCTGCTGGCTGGCTCCGAAGTACACGCCTGAGCAGCTGCAGAAGTATCTGGAGCCGATTTGGGAGGCGGGTTCGACGGGGCATCAGTGGGATGCCGAGCAGCGTGAGAAGTACAACGCGAATGACGAGGAGAAGGGCTTCAACAAGGACAAGTCCGGTGAGGGGTATTGGTGGGGTGCGTACGTCAATGACAAGACGTTCCCGCCGGGGTGGGACTCCTGTTACGGCAAGGAGTACTTCTGGGTGGACACGGGTGATGCTCCGCCCGCCGATATTGAGAACGCCGTCACCCCGGAGATTCTCGCGGAGCTGGCCTATGCCGAGATCCGTGTTCCCGGTACCGAGGTGACCCTGGCGCCTGCGAACGCCACGAAGGTGAATCTTCCGACGTGGGCGTGGCTGGATGCGGCGGAGTTCAAGCCGGTGTCCGTGACGGCTTCCGTGCCGGTGCTGGGGATCCAGGCGACCGCGACGGCGGAGCCGGTGTCGCTGAGGATCGAGCCGGGCACGGCCGATGCCGTTACCTATCCGGCGTCCGGCGTGTGCCAGATCAACGACGGTCGTATCGGTGAGCCGTATGCCAAGGGCAAGGCGGACCGGACCCCGCCCTGTGGGGTGAAGTACCTGCGCTCCTCCGGTGAGGGTACGTATCCGCTTCAGGCCACTGTGACCTGGAAGATCGAGTGGACGGGTAGCGGCGGTACCGGCGGTGACCTTCCCGACGGCAGCTTCGGTGCGGAGCAGGACGTCGTCGTCCAGGAGATCCAGGCAATCAACCGCTGACTCGACCACACCGCGGCCCTGCGCTCGGAACGCGACGTACTCGCCGATGTGGCGCAGGGGCCGCAGGGGCCGCAGGGGCCGCAGGGCATCTACGTCGCCACCGTCGGGTCAAGTGCTTCGTTTCCGTGCCGGACACCGCGTAATTACGTTGCTCGCTCGTGTCGGCATGGGTAACAAGGGCCTCATGACAGAACTCGGCGCAGTCTTCCGTCCCCAGCTGGCCCCCGAACGCCTCCGGTCCGTCGCCCGTATCGCCGATGAAGCAGGACTCGACCAGCTCTGGCTCTGGGAGGACTGTTTCCGGGAAGGAGGCGTCTCCACGGCAGCCGCTGCGCTTGCCTGGACGGAGCGGGTTCGGGTGGGGATCGGGCTGTTGCCCGTGCCGCTGCGGAATGTGGCGGTCACCGCGATGGAGGCCGCGACGCTGCACCGGATGTTCCCCGGGCGCCCGATCCTTGCCGTGGGGCACGGGGTGCAGGACTGGATGGGGCAGGTGGGGGCGCGGGTCGAGTCGCCGGTGACGTTGCTGCGGGAGCATCTGCTCGCTCTGCGGGGGCTGTTGGGCGGGGAGCGGCTCAGTACGCGGGGGCGGTACGTCACTCTCGACGACGTTGCTCTCGACTGGCCGCCCGCCGGACCCGCTCCGGTCATCGCCGGTGTCACCGGGCCCCGTTCGCTGCGCCTCGCCGGTGAGGCCGCCGACGGGACCCTGCTGACCGCCTCCAACACGCCCGACGCCGTACGTCGGGCGCGGCAACTCATCGACGAGGGACGGGAGTCGGCCGGGCGCAGCGAGCCTCATCACCTCGTCGTGTACCTCCTGGCCGCCACCGGGCCCGACGCAACCGACCGGCTGCAGGCGGAGTTGAGGGAGGAGGGGCTCGCCTCCGTTCCGGGGCTCGGTGTCGCGGGAGACGCCGGTGCCGTGGCCAAGGCCGTGCAGCGGTACGCGGAGGCAGGCGCCGACGCGGTGGTCCTTCAGCCGACGGGCGACGAACCCGACCCGGAGGGGTTCGTGCGGTTCGTCGCCGAGGAGGTACGGCCACTCGTGCCGTGACGGCCACGGCGAGGTCGTCGACGCGGCGGGGCGCGTGGGGGCTCAGGTCCTCGGCCGATCCCCCGTAGCCCCGTCGATCAGCTCCCGCAGGATGTCCATGTGGCCGGCGTGGCGGGCTGTTTCCTCGATCATGTGGACGAGGACCCAGCGGAGGGAGACGTCCTCGTCCCGCCAGTCCGGCCGCCCCAGGTCGTCCAGGGACAGGTCGGCGATCGTCCTGTCCGCCGCGGCGCGGGCGCGGCCGTAGAAGGCGATGATCTGGTCCGTCGTCTCGCCCTGGTCCGCGCGCATGTCCTGGTCGGTGTACGGGTCGAACCACAGTGGCTCGGCCTTGCCGCCGAAGGACTCCACGAACCAGCCGTACTCCACCGATGCCAGGTGCTTGACCAGGCCCAGCAGGTTCGTGCCGGACGGGGTCATCGGGCGGCGCAGTTGTTCGTCGTCCAGGCCCTCCAGTTTCCACAGGACCGCGTCCCGGTGTCGGTCGAGGCCGGCTCGCAGTGTTTCCTTCTCGTCGGCTGTGTACAGGGTCTTCGGATCAGAGGTCGTCATGCCGCGAGAAACTAGCAGCGGGTACTGACAACTCCTTGCGATCATCAACCCCATGGACATGGGACAGGAGCAGGGGAGCAGCCGCAGCGGCCGTCGGTCGTTCGAGGATCTCGTTGCCGAAGGGGTTTCCGTCCCCACCGAAGGGTGGGACTTCTCCTGGTTCGACGGGCGGGCCAGCGAGGCGCGGCCGAGCTGGGGGTATGCCGTGTCCCTGGCGGAGCGGCTCGCCCGGGCGAGTGCCGCCCTCGATCTTCAGACCGGGGGAGGGGAGGTCCTGGACTTCGCGCTCGGGCGTGCGCCGAAGGCGCCCGTGCTGCTTGTCGCTACGGAGGGTTGGGCGCCCAACGTCGCCAAGGCCACCGCGCTCCTGCGTCCCCGCGGTGTCGCGGTCGTCGCCGCGCCCGAGGACGCCCCGCTGCCCTTCGCGGACGACACCTTCGACCTCGTGTCGAGTCGGCACCCGGTCCGGGCCCCCTGGGCGGAGATCGCCCGTGTGCTGCGGCCCGGCGGGACCTACTTCGCCCAGCACGTCGGGCCGCACAGTGTCTTCGAACTCGTCGAGTACTTCCTCGGCCCGCAGCCGGAGGACGTGCGCGACGGCCGCCATCCCGACCGGGAGCGGGCCGACGCCGAGGCCGCCGGTCTGGAGATCGTCGACCTGCGGGCGGAGGAGCTGCGGGTTGAATTCCATGACGTCGCCGCCGTCGTTCACTTTCTGCGCAAGGTGATCTGGATGGTGCCCGGCTTCACCGTCGAGGCGTACGAGCCCCAGCTGCGTGCCCTGCACGAGCGGATGGAGAGCGACGGGCCCTTCGTCGCCCACAGCACCCGCCACCTCTTCGAGGCCCGCAAGCCTTGCTGAGGCCTCGCTGAAACCTCACTGAATCCAGGCGCGCGGGCGTCGGGCATCGCGGAGTGGCCGGGAATGGTCGCTGGAGCCGTCGCGCGCCCGCCCTGTGCCAGGTGTTCTTCGCCGTCGTAGGCGCATGCCGGAGCGCTGGGCGGACGGAACGTGGCCTGGTGTCCAGGGCGGGGCGGCCTACACGATGCGCAAATACGGGCAAATCGTGCTCAGGGTCATGCTGACCCTGTGTATCCAAGGGGTAGCTGTGTTTTCACATTGTTATTACTGGCGACTCGCATCAATCGCGCTGATCGCGTAAGTTCAGACCAAGGTAATTCGCGCCAGCAAAGCTGCGCGGGCGGTGCCGCGCAGTGGAGGGGGCTGCGCGACGCCGTACCTACCTGCGAAACGCCGGGGCGGCAGGGGAGCCGCGTCGGCGTCAAGCAGACGTTCGCTGCCGGGGTCACCCGGCTGGGGGATGTGGGGACAACTCGCCCCACCGGAGTTCAAGGCCCGCCAAAACCGTCGCTTCTCGCCCCATCCGGCCCGATCTCCCCTGGAAATCAGCCGTGTTCCGGCCATGTGTCCGCCCCGAAAGGGGCGCTTTGCGGCCACCCGGGCGTCGTCGGCCGACTTCGGAGAGTAGTTGTCTCGCGCCGATGCACGCAGCATCACTTACGAAGGGTTATGGTGGAAACCCCCCCTCGGGCCGGTCCGTCTCCCCCCCACGGACCGGCCCGTTTTTTGTGCTCCCGCTCAGTCCGGCTCGCCCACCTCTCCGCCGTGCCCGCCCACCTCTCCGTCGTCCTCGCCCACCTCTCCGCCGGGCCCCGCACCCCCAGTCCCCGGCGAACCGGCGCCGCCGCCCCCGCCGTATCCCCGCACTCACCGCCACCATCCCCGTACGCCCCTCCCCCCTCCCCTCCGTCCCTCCTCCCCTCCGTCCCTCCTCCCCCCATCCCCCTCCCCGCCCCCACCCGTTGGCGGCCTTCCGCCCCAACAGGGGTAGGCTTCGGCCCCTGGGGCCCGTCGTACCGGGCCTGCGGGGGACCGCCACCCGGGCTGAGACCGCCCTCGGCCGCCGAGTCGAGGCCGTGTCCGTCCGATCCGCACGGAGGGGCTGACAATCACGTGAACCTGCGCGACAAGCTGCGCGGCCTGTTGGTCAGGCTGTACGCACGCCGGGTGGAAGGTCACCTCGACCACGCTCAGGTGCCCAAGCACATCGGCGTCATCATGGACGGCAACCGCCGCTGGGCGAAGGCCGCGGGATCCAGCACCGTGCACGGCCACCGGGCCGGGGCCGAGAAGATCGAGGAGTTCCTCGGCTGGTGCACGGAGACGGACGTCGAGGTCGTCACCCTCTGGCTGCTGTCGACGGACAACTTCGACCGGCCGCAGGAGGAACTGGGCCCCCTGCTCGGCATCATCGAGGACGTCGTCCGCACCCTCGCCGGCGACGGCCGCTGGCGCGTGCATCACGTCGGCACCCTCGACCTGCTGCCGGCGCCGATGCAGACCACCCTCAAGGAGGCCGAGGAGGCCACCGCACACGTCGAGGGGATAGTGGTCAACGTCGCCATCGGCTACGGCGGCCGGCAGGAGATCGCCGACGCGGTGCGCTCGATGCTGCTGGACGCGCAGGACAAGGGCACCTCGATGGACGAGCTCGCCGAGGCCGTCGACATCGACATGATCGGCCGCCACCTCTACACCGGTGACCAGCCCGACCCCGACCTGGTGATCCGCACCAGCGGCGAGCAGCGGCTGTCCGGCTTCATGCTCTGGCAGACCGCCCACTCCGAGTACTACTTCTGCGACGTCTTCTGGCCGGCCTTCCGCAAGGTCGACTTCCTGCGCGCACTGCGCGACTACGCGGCCCGCCACCGCCGTTACGGCGGCTGAGGCGGCACACGCCAGGGGAGTTCCCGCGTACCCCGTCCGGTACGGAAGTAACAAAGAGTTCACCAACGCGCCGTCATATGCCGTGGCATGGCGGCGCGTGTTCGAGGGCATAAGCCAAGCAGGTCGACACTCGAACCACGGGTGTCGGATCTCAGCGGGCGGCGCCGGAGCCGTCCGCCCGGGAGGCCCTTTGCACCAGCCCGATCGTGCGGTCACCGTACGGACGACGCAACGGAGGGCCGGTCCCCGGCCCGCGCACGAGGGCCGTCGACCGGTCCAGCTCCTCTCCGTCGCTCCCCGACCTCTTCCGAGGGGGTACGTCCTTCCGTGGTGACCAGCACAAAGCGCCACAAGCCAGACCGGCGCACCTACGTTCTCGACACCAGCGTCCTGCTGGCCGACCCGAACGCTCTGAGCCGCTTCGACGAGCACGAGGTCGTGCTCCCCATCGTCGTGGTGACGGAGCTGGAGGCCAAGCGGCACCATCCCGAACTCGGCTACTTCGCCCGGCAGGCGCTGCGTCTGCTCGACGAGTTCCGGGTCCGGCACGGCCGCCTCGATGCCCCCATCCCGATCGGGGATCTCGGCGGGACCGTCCGTGTCGAGCTCAATCACTCGGACCCCAGCGTGCTGCCCACCGGCTATCGCCTGGGGGACAACGACTCCCGCATCCTCGCGGTCGCCCGCAATCTGCAGGCCGAGGGGTTCGACGTCACCGTGGTGTCGAAGGACCTGCCGCTCAGGATCAAGGCCTCGTCCGTCGGTCTCCTCGCCGAGGAGTACCGCGCCGAGCTCGCCATCACGGACGCCTCCGGCTGGACCGGGATGTCCGAACTGACGCTGCCCGGCGAGCAGGTGGACATCCTCTTCGAGGAGGGGCGCATTCATGTGCCCGAGGCCGCCGACCTGCCCGTGCACACGGGGCTGACCATCCACTCCGAGCGCGGCAAGGCGCTGGGCCGGGTGACGGCCGACGGCAACGTCCGTCTGGTGCGGGGCGACCGGGAGGCGTTCGGCATCAAGGGCCGCAGCGCCGAGCAGCGGATCGCGCTCGATCTGCTCCTCGACCCGGATGTGGGAATCGTGTCGATGGGCGGTCGGGCCGGCACCGGCAAGTCCGCGCTCGCCCTGTGCGCGGGTCTTGAAGCGGTCCTGGAGCGCCGCCAGCACCAGAAGGTCATGGTCTTCCGTCCGCTGTACGCGGTCGGCGGCCAGGAGCTGGGCTATCTGCCGGGTTCCGAGGCCGAGAAGATGAGCCCCTGGGCGCAGGCGGTCTTCGACACGCTGTCCGCGGTCACCAGCCGCGAGGTCATCGAGGAGGTCACCTCGCGCGGGATGCTGGAGGTCCTGCCGCTCACCCACATCCGCGGCCGCTCGCTGCACGACGCGTTCGTGATCGTGGACGAGGCACAGTCATTGGAGAGGAACGTACTTCTTACGGTTCTGTCCCGAATCGGGGCGAATTCGCGGGTGGTTCTCACCCATGACGTGGCACAGCGGGACAATCTGCGCGTCGGTCGCTACGACGGTGTCGTCGCCGTCGTGGAGAAGCTGAAGGGGCATCCCCTCTTCGCCCATGTCACGCTGACGAGGTCCGAGAGGTCCCAGATCGCGGCCCTTGTGACCGAAATGCTCGAAGACGGCCAAATCTGAGGTCTTCTCCACCAGTTGGCGCCGTCCGGAAAGGCGTAGAGCCTAGCCGGGCGGCGCCTTGGCGTGTGCGGCTTTCCGAGAATCCCCTGGGACAAACGAGGTGTGAGCTTTCACACGCAACGCAGAATTGCCTTGCGGCGTCCGGTTACGGCAGAGTCTCACTCCTGTCAGGCCCCGCATGCGACACAGCTGTACCCCCAGCGGTACGGCACAACGTGAGAAACACCGCTAACTCCAAAGCGACGTCGTATGCCGCCCGCGCACCACGCGGCGCTCCCCTCGCGGGAGTTGCCCACCGGGCCCGCGCCTCCCGTGACCCCGCAGTTGGGAGGCCAGTGTCAGGGGCACGATTGCGTCCGCCAGGGTCACCGAAGCGGGCGATGCTGGAAGGAAACCGTGTGAGCCGGATTTCGGTCCGGGGATTCGCAGTGGCCTCGGCCACCGCGGTCACCGCCGTCGGAAGCGTTGTCGGCGTTGCCTCGGGCAGCACCGCACAGAACAACGACGCCGAAGCGACGGCAGCCGACGCGACGCTCCTCGCGGACATGCCCGCGGGCCAGCAGGCCCAGGTTCAGACCGCGTCCCTGACGCAGCAGGCCGACGTCCAGGCCATCGCCGCGGACGTCAGCGCCAAGAAGGACGCGGAGGAAGCGGCCCGCAAGGCGGCCGCCCAGACCGCGATCGAGAAGAAGGACGCCGCCGAGAAGGCGGCGAAGGCCGCTCAGGAAGCCAAGGAGCGCGAAGAGGCCGAGGCGAAGGCCTCCCGGTCCGCGTCCACGGCCAGCTTCCCGGTGCAGAGCTCCTACACCGTCGCGCAGATCCAGGCGATGGCACGCCAGGTCGTGCCGAGCGACCAGTGGACCTGCTTCAGCAACATCGTGGACCACGAATCGAGCTGGAACTACCGGGCCGTCAACCCGTCCTCCGGCGCCTACGGCCTCTTCCAGGCCCTGCCCGGTTCGAAGATGTCGTCGGTCGGCGCCGACTGGCAGACGAACCCCGGCACCCAGATCAAGTGGGGCCTGAACTACATGAACGAGCGCTACGGCAGCCCGTGCGGCGCCTGGTCGTTCTGGCAGGCCAACAAGTGGTACTAGGCCTCGCGGCCGCTGCTTGACGCTCAACCCCGCACAGCCCTTCACCGTCCTACGGTGAGGGGCTGTCGCCATGTACGGTCGGACCGGACGACTCCAGGGGGGAGTGGTGGGGAAAGACGGGGGAAGAGGACGGATCATGTCGCGAGTGCCACGGTGGCTCGGTCGGCTCGGCGCCGGACTGACGAAGATGGAAGAGCGGTTGGACGAGCGCCGTGCGGAGGTGGAGCGGGAGAACGCCGAGGAGCCCGCACCGCAACCTCCCGCCGACCGCACCCCGCCGCCCGTCGAGCACGTGCCCGCCGCGCAGACCCGTCCCGACCCCGCGCTCGCCGTGCCGTGGGGCGTCCGGGTGGCCGCCGAGGCCGGCTGGCGGCTGCTGGTGCTGGCCGGCACGGTCTGGGTGCTGATGCGGGTCATCAGCGCCGTACAGCTGCTGGTGCTGGCCTTCGTCGCGGCCCTGCTGATCACCGCGCTGCTGGAGCCGACGGTCTCGCGCCTGCGCCGGCACGGCGTCCCGCGCGGCCTCGCGACCGCACTCACCGCGATCCTGGGCTTCGTCGTGATGGGCCTGATGGGCTGGTTCGTCACCTGGCAGGTCATGGAGAACATCGGCGACCTCTCCGACCAGGTCCAGGACGGCATCGACGAGCTGCGCAACTGGCTGCTGGACAGCCCCTTCCACGTCACCGACAAGCAGATCAACGAGATCGCCGAGAACCTGCGCGACACGATCGGCGCCAACACCGACGAGATCACCTCCAAGGGCCTGGAGGGCGTGACGGTCGTCGTGGAGGCGCTCACCGGCATACTGCTGGCGGCCTTCTCCACGCTCTTCCTGCTCTACGACGGCAGGCGGATCTGGGAGTGGACGCTGAAGCTGGTCCCGGCGGCGGCCCGGCCGGGTGTGGCGGGCGCCGGCCCGGCGGCCTGGCGGACACTGACGGCGTATGTGCGCGGCACGGTGCTGGTGGCGCTGATCGACGCGGTCTTCATCGGCATCGGCATCTACTTCCTGGACGTGCCGATGGCCGTGCCGCTGGCCGTCTTCATCTTCCTGTTCTCCTTCATCCCGCTCGTGGGCGCGGTGGCCTCGGGTGCGCTGGCGGTCGTGGTCGCCCTGGTGACGCAGGGCGTGTTCACGGCGGTGATGACCCTCGCGGTCGTCCTCGCGGTGCAGCAGATCGAGGGTCACGTCCTCCAGCCGTTCATCCTGGGCCGTGCGGTCCGGGTGCACCCGTTGGCGGTCGTGCTGTCGGTCGCGGCGGGCGGCATGATCGCCGGGATCGGTGGCGCGGTGGTGGCGGTGCCGCTGGTGGCGGTGACGAACACGGTGGTCGGCTATCTGCGGAAGTACAGCCAACAGTCCCGTCCGGCCCCTGACGAGGGCGTGGCCGTTCGGGTCGGAGGGGGCGCCGCGGCCCCCGAGGACGGCGGTGCCGTCAACGCCGAGGGCCCCGCCCACCAGGGGTGAACGGGGCCCACGCAGCACCGGCGTTTACGCGGAGAGGACCGCTTCGGTCTCCAGCGTGACGCCGACCGCCTGCACCACGGAGGCGATCTTGAAGGCCTCCTGGATGACCTCGCGCTCGACGCCCGCCTTGCGCAGCACCTGCTCGTGCGAGTCCAGGCACATGCCGCAGCCGTTGATGGCGGAGACGGCGAAGGACCACAGCTCGAAGTCGACCTTGTCGACACCGGGGTTGCCGATGACGTTCATCCGCAGACCCGCGCGCATGGTCCCGTACTCGTGGTCCGAGAGCAGGTGGCGCGTGCGGTAGAAGACGTTGTTCATCGCCATGATCGCCGCGGCGGACTTCGCCGCCGTGTAGGCCTCCGGCGTGAGGTTCGCCTTCGCCTCCGGCTCCAGCTCGCGCAGCACGATCGGGGAGCGCGAGGCGATGGCGGTCGCCAGCACGGTGCCCCACAGCTGCTGCGCCGGGAGGTCGGAGTTGCCGATGACCGAACCGAGGTTGAGCTTCAGGTCCTTGGCGTAGTCCGGTATCGAGGACTTCAGGGAGTCGAGGGACATGTCAGTCACTCACCGGCCAGCAGCTTGACCGGGTCCAGGGTGTCCTCGCCCTTGCTCCAGTTGCACGGGCACAGCTCGTCCGTCTGGAGGGCGTCGAGGACCCGCAGGACCTCCTTGGGGTTACGGCCGACGGAACCGGCGGTCACCATCGTGAACTGGATCTCGCGGTTGGGGTCGACGATGAAGACGGCACGCTGGGCGAAGCCGTCCTCGCCCTCGATGCCGAGGTCGCGCATCAGCTCGTGCTTGGAGTCGGCCATCATCGGGAACGGCAGGTCGGTCAGGTCCGGGTGGTCCTTGCGCCAGGCGTGGTGGACGAACTCGGAGTCACCGGAGAAGCCGAGGATCTGGGCGTCGCGGTCGGCGAACTCCTCGTTCAGCTTGCCGAACGCGGCGATCTCGGTCGGGCAGACGAAGGTGAAGTCCTTGGGCCACGCGAAGACCACGAGCCACTTGCCCTCGTAGGTCTTGTGGTGGATCTGCTCGAACTCCTTGCCCTTCTCCAGCGAGACGCAGGCGGTCAGTTCGAACTCGGGGAACTTGTCACCAACAGTGAGCACAGGCTCTCCTTGCAGCGAAGAAGCGTCCGGATCGCGGACGCTTCCCATGGGTTGGACGAGCCCGATGCTGGCACAAGATGCATTGATTAGAGAAATCACTACACTTGGGCATGTTGATCGGAGGCGTTTATCAGTGACTGTGGGTAATGCGGGAGCGAAGAAGCGGCTGCCCAGCCTGGCCCAGCTGCGGGCCTTCGCCGCCGTGGCGGAGCACTTGCACTTCCGGGACGCGGCCGCCGCCATCGGCATGAGCCAGCCCGCCCTGTCCGGTGCCGTCTCCGCCCTGGAGGAGACCCTCGGCGTCACCCTGTTGGAGCGTACGACCCGCAAGGTGCTGCTCTCGCCGGCCGGCGAACGGCTCGCCGTACGCGCCAAGGCCGTACTGGACGAGGTCGGCGCGCTGCTGGAGGAGGCGGAGGCGGTACGGGCCCCGTTCACCGGCGCGCTCCGGCTCGGCGTCATCCCGACCGTCGCGCCCTACCTCCTGCCCACCGTGCTGCGGCTGGTCCACGACCGCTACCCGGACCTCGACCTGCAGGTCCACGAGGAGCAGACCGCGAGCCTCGTCGAGGGCCTGAACACCGGCCGCCTGGACCTGCTGCTGCTCGCCGTCCCCCTGGGAGTGCCCGGTGTCGTCGAACTGCCGCTGTTCGACGAGGACTTCGTGCTCGTCACCCCGCTGGACCACTGGCTCGGCGGCCGGGAGGGCATCCCGCGCGAGGCGCTGAAGGAGCTGAACCTGCTGCTCCTGGACGAGGGGCACTGCCTGCGCGACCAGGCTCTCGACATCTGCCGGGAGGCGGGCAGGGAGGACGCCCCGGTGACCACCACGGCCGCCGGGCTCTCCACCCTGGTCCAGCTGGTGGCCGGCGGACTGGGCGTCACCCTGCTGCCGCGCACCGCCGTCAAGGTCGAGACGACCCGCAGCAACCAGCTCCTCACCGGCTTCTTCGCCGACCCCGCGCCCACCCGTCGCATCGCCCTCGCCATGCGTACGGGCGCCGCGCGGGGCGCGGAGTACCGGGAGCTGGCGCGGGCCCTGCGCGAGGCGCTGCGGCCGCTTCCGGTACGCCTGGTGAACGACGACGACTGACGGGGATCCGCTTTCCATTCGGTCAAATGAGCGCCGAACAAAGCCTTTTGAACATCCGCGGGTATCAACTTCCGTCAACTAGCGGCAGGTCGGAAATCCACGGCCGGAATATGACCCCGGGCTGCTAAACATTCCCTCCTCAGCGCTACGCGTCAGGCGTATGTGCGACAGGCCAAGGGGAGTGATGTCGGGCTATCACCACCTGGCACCGGCCCTGGCCGCGTGTGGGCGCGACGGCTTCACGGGAGCGCTGCGGGTCACCGGAACCCCGGGCGGCACCGTCCACTTCCGCAACGGCCTCGTCGTCGCCGCCGAGTCCTCCGGCGCACCCGGACCCGAGGCGCTGCTGCTGCGCTCCGGCCGGATCAGCGGCGAGCAGTGGGCCGAGCTGGTACGGGAGTCCGGCGGCGCCCACTGGCCCGCGGCCGAGCTGGTCACCCACGGGTACGCGGGTGACGTCCAGTTGCGGGTGGTGTGTGTGATGGCGCTGCACGACGCCGTGTTCGCCATCTGTGCGGGCAGTGTGGAGGACTGCCGGCGCCTCGCCGACACCGAGCCGGTGGCACCCCTCCCGGTCGGCGAACCCGCGGGCCAGGTACTTCAGGACACGACCCGCAAACTCGCCGCGCTCGAAGCGCTGGACCACGCCGTGCACCCCGAGCGCGAACGCCTCCTGGCCGCGGCCGACCCCGACGGCCCGTTCACCCCGCTCCAACGCGACCTGCTCGGCCACGCCGACGGCCGCAGCACCGCACGCGACCTCGCCTTCCGCACCGGCCGCAGCGTCTACGCCGTGACCGTGGAGGTGGCGCGAATGCTCGGCGAGGGCCTGCTGGAGCGGGTGGTGGCGCCCGAGCCGGTCCGCATCCACACGCCCCCCGACGGCCATGGCGTCCGCCCCCGGACGCCCCCGCCCCCCGGACCTCCCCCCACCCCCCACGGCCCCGATGTCCTGCCCCGCCGTCAGCCCGGCGCCAGCGGCATCGCCGAAGTACTCGAACCGGAGGATTCCGGAACGAGCTGGAAATGGTTCTTCCGCCTGAGAAACGGAACGGCCAGATGAGCTGGACGAACAGATGTGAACGGCAATACAGGAGTGGAAGAAATGGACCATGAAGCGCTGGCACGGGAAATGCGTGGTCTGCGTGATCAGGTGACCGGTATCACCGACACCGCGGTCGCCGCCGCCGACGGCCTGCTCATCGCCGCCGACACGGCAGACTCCATCGACCCGGAGGGCCTCGCCGCCCTCGCCGCCGCCGGACTCGGTCTCGCCAGGCGCACCTCCCTGGCCGCCGAGCGGGGCCCGCTGCGCCGGACGGTGACCTACGGCAGTCACGGGTGTGCGGCCTTCTACGCCGTCGGCGACACCGCGCTGATGGTCGTCCTCGGCGACGAGGGCATGGACCTGGACCGCCTGCACCAGGCGACCCAGCCGGCCCTGCGCCGCATCGACTCGATCCTGACCAGGACCGGGAAAGCAACGGAAGGTGTCTGACCCATGGCGACCAAACGCATGACTTCGGGTTTCTCCGACCAGGTGATGAGCCTGGTCAAGTCGCTGCGGTCGGAGGCCCCCGACTGCCTGGCCGCGGGTGTGGTCGACATGTCGACCGGCATGCTGCTGTCGTACGAGACCGTCGACAGCCACCCGCCGGAGGTCCTGGACCTGTTGGCGGGCGCGACCCTCGACCTGTTCCAGGGCCGTACGGTCGTCATGATCGAGGACATCTTCAAGGAGCGGCGCGGGGTCGAGAGCGACCAGCACTACTTCCAGGAGATCCTCGTCAACAGCGAACACCTCACGCACCTGTTCGTGCGCCTGACGGAACAGCAGGACATCGTCGCCGTGGTCGTCTGCCGCAAGTCCGTGAACGTCGGCATGCTGTTCGCCCAGAGCAGGCGGGTGGTGCGGGAGTACAGCCTGTGACACGCGCGTCGGCCCCTCCCCGGCAAGGGAAGGGGCCGATCGGTGCTCACTCCGTGCGCAGCCCGTCCGGCCGCATCAGCCGCAGCAGCGGCGGCAGGCTGAGCAGCGTCACGACGAGGACCACCGCGGCCCCGGCGCCGGTCATCGACAGCAGGCTCGGCCAGTCCACCCGGACCGGCGTGGCCGTCATCCGCAGCAGCACCGCGCCCAGGGTCAGCCCCACGACCGAGGCCAGCAGCAGGCCGAGCGCGATCGGGATCGCCGTCTGCCACAGCACCGACAGGCTCAGCGTCCGCCGCCGGGTGCCGAAGGCCACCAGCGCCGACAGCAGCTTCTTGCGGTCGCGCAACTGCTCCAGCTGCGACACCAGCAGGCTCGCCCCGATCAGCACCAGCACACACACGGCGCCGACGAACAGGCCGGTGCGGATGGAGGCGAAGCGCTCCGACTGCTCCGTGGCCGACCAGTCCATGGGCTCCGCCAGCCGGGCGACGGCCGCGGCGGTGTTCCGCGCGTGCTCGCGTGCGTCGCGCACCTCGGGGTCGAGGCTGATGTACACCTGCCCCCGCAGAGTGCGCGCGGCCGCGTCCGGGAGCGCCTTCGGCGTGAACAGGAAGCCGCCCTCCTTGTAGCCGGTCAGTCCCTCGCGCGCCTCGGCCGTCAGCACGTCCGCGGGCACCTTCCACGGCACCGGCCGGGTCGGGGTGTCGTCGGTGGTGCTCGGGTCCAGGTACAGGGTGCTGCCCGCCTTGTTGAGACGGGCGGTCTCGGGGTCGTACTCCGAGTTCAGTACGGCGAAGACGTCGCCGTCACGGCAGGACGGCAGGTCGGCCCGCTGGCGCAGCGCCTCGCAGTCGCCGACGGTCACGCTCGCACCGAACTCCGGGTCCAGGGGCCGGTCGCCGAGGTAGCCGTCGGCGTAGGCGTAGGCATTGCGCACGCCCTCGGTGTGGCGGAACTTCTCGGCCGCGCCGGCCAGTTCCACGTCCTTCGGCACGGACACCTGCATCTGCGCCCGGGTCAGGTCGTACCCGGTGTCCTTGGTGTAGTCGCTGTCCACCCCGGCGAACAGCATCTGCAGCGCGATCGCCCCGGCCACGGCCACCGCCACGCCGTTGACCAGCCGGGCCGCCGTGCCGCTGCTCAACTGAAGCCTGCGCACGGCCAGTTGCCAGGCCACCGGGCCGGAGCCGAGCCGGGCTACGACCGTCTCGACGACCCACGGCAGCAGCGCGGTCACGCCGACCAGCAGCAGCATGACACCGCCGATGACCAGGTACTGGTTGAACTCGCCCTCGTCGCGGCCCTGTCCGAGCATCGGGTAGAGCATCGCGAGTCCGCCCAGCGGCAGCAGCAGCCGCCACCACAGCCGGCGCCGCGCGGGCCGTGCCGTACGCACCACGCCCAGCGGCTCGATGACCACCCCGCGCAGCGCGAACAGCGTCACCAGCACCGCCGCGGCCGGGACCGCCACCGCGACCAGCAGGGCGAGCGCGGGGGAGGGGTTCAGATAGCTCGGGAACACGCTGATCCGGAACACCTCGACGGAGCCCGCGATCTGACGTCCGATCAGGAAGAAGACAGTGCCGAGGACCAGCCCGAGGAGCGCGCCCGCGAGCGCCTCGCCGGCCGCGATCCGGCGGGTCATCCGGCCGTCGGAGCCCACCAGCCTGAGCGCCGCGAGCCGCTTGTCGCGCCGCTCCCCGCCGAACCGCACGGCCGCGGCGATGAACACGGCGACCGGCATCAGCAGCGCAACGAAGACCACGAGGATCAGCAGGAGCAGGACGGGGTCGGTCTTCTCGGTGGTCGGGTTGGGGTCGCCGAACCGGTCGATCCGGGCCACCCGGCCCTCGCCGAGCTGCGGTGCGAGCCCTTCGCCGCCCCGGTAGAAGGCGAGTTCCTGCGAGCCGATCAGCCCGCTCTCGCCGATCGTGCCGGTCACCTTGTCGGGCAGCCGCTCGCGCAGCAGCGCGCCGTCCGAGGACTCCAGCAGCTTCTTCAGCGCGGGGGAGACGACCATCTCGCCCTTGGCCGGGAACTCCGTCAGGCCGGGCGGCAGGGGTGCCTTCGAGCCCTCCTGCTCCAGCTCCCGGCCCCGGACCTCCTTGTCGCGGAAGGTCGTGTCGACGTTCACGAGCAGCAGGGAGCGGTCCGACTTGGCCACACCGGTGTTGGTGGAGCCGTACAGGAGGTCGAAGCGCGCGTTCCCCCGGTCGTCCCGTGCCGCGAGCGCGTTCGGGATCGCGGTCGTCAGCAGCAGCAGCGCCACCCCGAGCCCGACCCCGACGGCCGTCAGCAGGGCCCGCGTCCAGCCCTCGCGGCCGCCGGCGAAGGCGAACCGCATCCCCATGGCCAGATCCCCGGCCCAGCGCCGCAGGTTCATACGGCGCGCTCCATGTCCCGTGACTTGCCGTCCCGTACGACGATCTCGCGGTCGGAGTAGGCGGCCACCCGCGCCTCGTGCGTGACCAGCACGACGGCGGCGTTGGTGGACCGGGCGGCGTCGGTGAGCAGTTCCATCACGCGCTCGCCGTTGAGGGAGTCCAGCGCGCCGGTCGGCTCGTCCGCGAACACCACCCGCGGGCTGGTGACCAGCGCGCGGGCCACGGCGACCCGCTGCCCCTGGCCGCCGGAGATCTCGCCGGGCCGCTTGCGGCCCAGGCCGTCGACCTCCAGCCGTTCCATCCAGGTCAGCGCCAGCCGCTCGGCCTGCTTGCGGGAGGTGCCGCTCAGCCGCAGCGGCAGGGCGACGTTCTCCACGCACGTCAGCTCCGGCACGAGCTGCCCGAACTGGAAGACGAACCCGAACTCCGAGCGGCGGAGCGCACTGCGCTCGGCGTCGCTCATCGTCGCCAGCTCCCGGCCGTCGTATGCGATCGACCCGGAGTCCGGCGGCACGATCCCGGCGAGGCAGTGCAGCAGCGTCGACTTGCCCGAGCCGGAGGGTCCCATCACGGCGACGACCTCGCCGGGGTGGACGGAGAACTCGGCGCCGTCCAGCGCCACGGTCGGACCGTAGGTCTTGCGCAGCTCCGTGGCCGCGAGCAGGGCACCAGCAGGGGCGTTCATCGGGTCACCGCCTCGGCGAGCTTGTCGAGCCGCGCGGCGGTGAGCTCCAGCCAGCGCAGGTCGGCCTCCAGGTGGAACAGGGCGTGGTCGCAGATCAGCTGGTCGGCGAGATCGCCCTTGCGCTTGCGGTCGGTGAGGATCCGCATCATGCGCAGATGCTCGGACCGCTGGGTGTCGAGGATCTCGGCCGCGTTGCGCCGGGTGAGCAGCGCGAGGACGACCTTCGTGTACAGCGTCGACTGCAGGTACGGCTCGGGCTTCTCGGGCGTCGCCAGCCACTGCCGTACGTCGGTGATACCGGCGTCGGTGATCGCGTACCGCTTGCGCTCGGGCCCGCCGCCGGGCTCGATGCCGTCGACTTCGACGAGGCCGTTCTTCAGCAGCCGCGACATCGTCGAGTAGACCTGGCCGTAGTGCAGCGGCCGGTCGTGACCGAACTTCTCGTCGAAGGCCCGCTTGAGGTCGTAGCCGTGACGAGGGCCTGTTTCCAGGAGCCCCAGGAGTGTGTGACCGATGGACATGCGAGCACTCTACATGCGGTGTATACCCCCCATGTATACGTCGAGTGTCTAGGTCGGGGTGCGGGTCGCTACGGCCCAGGTCAGGGCCGATTGTCACGGTTGCGCTACGGGGATTCGGAAGGGTCGTACTGCGGTTCTCAGCGGCGGATGCGGGGATCCGGTGCCTGCTGGGCCGCCGTGAGGATCGCGGACACGTCCAGGGTGACCTCGGCCCCGATCGACTCGGGGAGCGTGACGTGTTCTCCGCGGGCGTGGACCCGGTGGGTGTCGTAGCCGTCCTCGATCAGGTCGGTCAGTACGTGGAGGCGGTCGTGCTGACGGTCGACGATCACATAGACGGGGATCTTCGCGGTGCCGTACGCCCTGACCTTCGTCCGCAGGTCGATGGTGTAGTTGCTCGACGTGACCTCAAGGACCAGGCGGAAGGGCGCGGGGTCGTAGCAGTTGTTCTCGACGAGGTGCTCTTCGATGTCGGCGTCGACCACGGACAGGTCCGGCACGGCGTAGTTCTCGGGGCCGTCGGGCAGCCAGAGGCCCAGGCCTTCGAGGACCTCCGTCTCGCCACCGTCAAGGCCGGCTGCGGCGAAGGGACGCTTGAGGCGCGACAGCGCCCGCGCGTGGGCGGCGTCCGGGGGTGGTGTCACGATGAGTGCTCCTGAGAGGATCTCGACGCGGTAGCCAGGGAGCTGCTGCATAAGCCGTTCGGCCTGGTCGAGCAGGGTCCGCGGCGGCTCGCCGTACGGATCCGGCCGCAACGGGGCCTGCGCGTGCTCGATGGGTGCTGCGGACATCTCGTGCCTCCCATGGGCTGGTGCCGAGGGCATCATCGTAGGCCGGGTGAGGTGGGTGCCGCCGGATGCGAGGTGATTCACCCGTACGAGGCTGGAGCAACCTTTCGGCACTCTCGACCGTCGGTTCCAGTGGGACGGGTGCTGATTGTCACGTCCGTAAAAGGCCGGATCGGCGGCCCTTTGTCACATCTCCTGATGTTAGCTTTCTGAGCTGACCTGAGCGGTGAACCCGTGTGGCAGAGGTGCACACCAGAGCGAAGCGGAGCGGAACGGACTCATGGGACGAGCGGAAGAGAGACGAGCACGGCAAGGCGGCGGTCGCCGCGCCGCGCCCAGGCGTCGCCGCTCGTCGGCCGCGGCCGGGCGGACCGGCATACGCCGGTTCTTCACCTGGAAGAAGATCCTCGGCACGTTCCTCGGCCTGTGCCTGCTCGGCATCGGCGGATTCATCGTGCTGTACATGATGGTGCAGGTGCCCACCGGCAACGCCGAGGCGAAGCTCCAGAGCAATATCTACAAGTACAGCGACGGCTCGGTCCTGGCCCGCGACGGCGAGGTCAACCGGGAGATCGTGCCCATTTCCAAGGTGCCCCAGGACGTCCGCTACACCTTCGTCGCCGCCGAGAACAAGAGCTTCTACAAGGACTCCGGCGTCGACCTGAAGGGCACCGCCCGGGGCCTGGTCAACACGCTCAGCGGCAAGGGCGCGCAGGGCGGCTCGACCATCACCCAGCAGTACGTCAAGAACTACTACCTCACCCAGGAACAGACGGTCACCCGCAAGCTGAGAGAGCTCGTCATCTCGCTGAAGGTGGACCGCCAGATGTCCAAGGACGAGATCCTCGCGGGCTACCTCAACACCAGCTACTTCGGCCGCAACGCCCACGGCATCCAGGCCGCCGCGCAGGCCTACTACCGCGTCGACGTCGAGAAGCTCACCGTTCCCCAGGGCGCGTACCTCGCCGCCCTGCTCCAGGCGCCGAGCCAGTACGACTGGGAGGTCGCGTCCGACACCGGCAAGAAGCTGGTGGAGGCCCGCTGGAACTACGTCCTCGACAACATGGTCGAAGAGGGCTGGCTGAGCTCCTCGGAGCGCCAGGAGATGAAGTTCCCGGTGCCGAAGAAGCCCAAGGCCGTCGCGGGCCTCGAGGGCCAGAAGGGCTACCTGGTCGAACTCGCCAACGAGCAGCTGAAGGACCAGCTGATGGAGCAGGAGGGCATTTCCCGCTCCGAAGCGGAGAGGCAAGTCGAGCACCAGGGTTGGTCCATCACCCTGAATATCGACCGGAAGAAACAGGCGCAGCTGGAGAAGGCCGCCGAGCAGCAGCTGATCAGCAAGCTGGACCCGAAGAAGCGTGACGTCGACGCGGACGTCCAGCCCGGCGCCGTCTCCGTCGACCCCAAGACGGGGAAGATCGTCGCCCTGTACGGCGGCGAGGACTATCTGAAGCATTACGTCAGCAACGCGACCCGTACTGACTACCAGCCCGCCTCGACGTTCAAGCCGGTCATCCTGGCCGCCGCCCTGGAGAACGAGGCGCAGACGCAGGACGGCGAACCGATCGGCGCGAGCACGGTCTACGACGGCACCAGCAAGCGGCCCGTGGTCGACGCCAACGGCAACAAGGTCGGCTTCGCCCCGCCCAACGAGGACGACGTCGACTACGGCGACGTCACCGTGCAGACCGCGATGAACAAGTCCGTCAACTCGGTGTTCGCGCAGATGGGCATCGACGTCGGCATGGACAAGGTGATGGAGACGGCCGGCCGGCTCGGCATGGACGTCGAGGACCTGGAGGCCGTACCTGCCCAGACCCTCGGCACCATGGGCGCCAGCCCCCTGCAGATGGCCGCGGTCTACGCCACCCTCGACAACCACGGCAAGCAGGTCACCCCGACCATCATCAAGTCCGCCGAGCAGAACACCCGCACGGTGACGATGCCCGACCCGATCGGCGACCAGGTCATCAGCCGGGCGACCGCCGACACCGTGACCTCGGTGCTCACCGGCGTGGTCGACGACGGTACGGCTCGGGTGTCCGTGCGCGACAACCCCGAACGCGACGGCCAGGAGGTGGCCGGCAAGACGGGTACCTCCGACTTCGGCCGGTCGGCCTGGTTCACCGGCTACACGCCGGACCTGGTGACCTCCGTAGGCCTGTTCGGCGAGGACGACAAGACCGGCGACCAGATCGACATGAAGGGCATCACCGGCGAGCTGCCGGGCACCGGCAGGGTCAACGGCGGTGGCATCCCGGCGCAGATCTGGGCCATGTACATGTTCGGAGTGACCGACACGGACGCCGAGTTCGACCTGGACACCGACCAGGGCGCGGCGGTCGAGCCCTCGTGGACGCCGACGCAGACGCAGGAGCCCAGCAGCACCCCGACGGAGGAGCCGTCCAGCCAGGCCCCGACGACCGAGGCCCCGTCGCAGACCCCGACGCAGACGCCCACCCAGACCCCGACGACCAGCGCGCCGACCACGACCGCGCCGACGGCCCCGACGACCCCGCCGACGGACGACATCCCGGAGGACCCGGCAAATCCGGGTGAGGACGTGGGAGAGCAGTAGAGGAAGGGCGCCCGGCCATCACCGGGCGCCCTTCTCCTCGTATCAGCGGAGACCCGCTCCTCGTATCAGGGCCGCCCTTCTCCTTGTATCAGCCGGGATTGAGCTCGAACCAGACGACCTTCCCCGTGCTCAGCCGGGTCGCGCCCCACCGTCGGGCCAGCTTGTTCACCAGGTAGAGTCCGCGGCCGCCCTCGTCCGTGGCGCGCGCCTGCCGCAGCCGCGGCAACTGCGGCACGTCGTCCCCGACCTCGCAGCGCAGCACATCGGTCCGCAGCAACCGCAGGGTCACCGGCCGGGAGGTGTACCGGACCGCGTTCGTCACGACCTCGCTGACCAGCAGCTCGACCGAGTCGGTCAGCTCCTCCATGCCCCAGCGGGACAGTGCGCGCCGGGCCAGCCGCCGCGCCCGGCCCGGGGCCGCGTCCTCCGGCTCCAGGAACCAGTACGCGACATCACTCGGCGCGATCCCGTCGAACCGCGCCGCGAGCAGCGCGATGTCGTCGTCCCGGTCGCCGGGACCGAGCATGTCGAGCACCTCGTCGCACAGCGCCTCCAGCGGCGGCGGATGGTCGGGCCCGGTCAGCTGGGCGGTCGCGGCGAGCTTCTCGCGCAACTGCTCTATGCCGGTCCACACGTCCCGCAGCCGCGACTCCACCAGGCCGTCGGTGTAGAGGAGCAGCGTGGCCCCGGCGGGCGCGTCCAGCTCCACGGCCTCGAAGTCGACGCCTCCGACACCGATGGGCGCGCCCGGCGGCACCCGCAGCACCTCGGCCCGGCCGCCCAGGTGCAGCAGGACCGGCGGCGGATGGCCGGCGTTGGCGATCGTGATGCGGTGGGAGACCGGGTCGTACACGGCGTACAGACAGGTCGCCATGCGGTCCGTGCCCAGCCGCTGGGCCTGCTCGTCGAGGTGGTGCAGCACCTCCTGCGGCGGCAGGTCGAGCCCCGCGAGGGTCTGCGCGGTCGTCCGCAGCTGCCCCATGATGGCCGCGCTGGTCATCGAGTGGCCCATGACGTCGCCCACCACCAGCGCCACCCGGCTGCCCGGCAGCGGGATCGCGTCGTACCAGTCGCCGCCGACGCGCGCGGTCTCGGCCGCCGGCAGGTAGCGGGAGGCCAGCCGTACGCCCGTGGGACGCGGCAGGGTCTCCGGCAGCATGGTCCGCTGGAGTTCGTCGGCGATGTAGGCCTCACGGCCGTACAGCACTGCCTTGTCGATGCCGAGCGCGCTGTGCGTGGCGAGCTGGGCGGCGACCAGCAGGTCGTCGGCCTCGAACGCCATGCGTTCGGGGCGGCGCAGGAACAGCGCGGCACCGATCACCCGGCGGCGGCCGCGCAGCGGGGCGAGGATGGCGCGCTGCCCGCCGGGTACCACCAACTCGCCGTCGTCGCCCAGCAGTTCCGGAAGGGCGGCGCGGGCCGCGGGTGCGTCGGCGAAGACCGGCCGCACCCCGCGCAGCACCTCGGCGAGCGCCCCGCCGGGCCGCACCTCGCACAACTCGGCCGTCACCGCCGACAGTTCGGCCAGCTCGGTCGGCTCCGGCTGCCCCGGCACGGGCAGGAAGCCGTCGGTGTCCCGGTCCTCCGGGATCCGGTCGGTGCGGCGCAGCCGCAGCACGACGGGGCCGGTGGGCCGCTCGTCGCCGACCGGCAGCGGGTCGCGGAGATAGACGAGGATCGCGTCGGAGAAGGTCGGCACGGTGGCCCGGCACAGCCCCATCACGATCTCGTCGAGATCGATCCCGCGGGCGATCCGCCGGGTCGCGGCGCCCACGAACCGCAGCCGGTCCCCGTCCCGCCGCATCGGCGTGGGCCGGCCCTGCTGGACCGTCTGCCCGCTGCGGCGCTCGCCACCGGGCGGCTCGCCGCCCGGCTGGAGCGGAATGGCCTCGGGTGCGGGCCGCGGACGATGGGTGTCGGCCTCCGCCGCGGCGGAGGGCTGCGCATGCTCGGGACCGTTGCTCACAGGGGCCTTGTCGTTGCCGGACGGTGCGGTGGTGCCCGGGAGGGAGGGCGGTTCGCCGGTGCGGGCCTGCGCGGGTAACCCGGCGGCGCCGGACGAGCGGGGCTGTGCCGGGGTACGCAGGAGCGCCCCGCGGGGATCCGCGGGGTCGGCGCCCTGCCGCGGGCGCTCGAAGGAGGTCGGCTGCTCCGTCACGCCTGTCGCATCCATCCGTCCGGGGCGTCGTGTTCGTCCCGCCGAAGTGCCGATACCCGGATTACCTGCCCCGGGAACGGAATTCCCGCGTGGTCAGAGGCTGTTTCTGTGCCACCGGCGGATTCTGCGCAGCCCGCACCGGTGTTGCCCACGTACCCCTCGCTCACGTCCTGCCGCCCCTCGGTGACGATCGGTCAAGCCCTGTGCACGCTCCGCCAGTTGTCGCCCGCGCGCCCTTGCGGAGGACGATCCTACGTTTACGGCCCCGGGGCGCATCAAGGGTCTCACGTGGACACGTACGCGGGAGTTCGGTCCCAGTCCTCCGGCAGTGACGGTACAGCCCAGGACGCGTCCGGGCGCCAGTGCTGCCAGCCGTCCGAGAACGGCCGGCCCCAGGCGCGGACGGTCCCCACCGCGGCCTGTCCGGCCTCCCGCACCCGCTCGGCCACGTCAGGAGCCATCAGGCCGTCCTGCTGGGCCTGCGCGAACTCGTCCTCGTCCCGCCAGCCCCAAGTCCGGTCCGGGTACACGCAGATGTCCAGAAAGTGATCCTCGGAGTCGACCCCGCCTGCCCAACGGGCCAGCGGCTCCTCCAGGTTCACGTACCAGTTCTTGAAGCGCCAGCCCGGCTCCCAGAACAGCCACACCGACCACGGCTCGCCGGGCCGAGCGAGCTTCAGCACACCCGTCCCGAACCACCGGTCGCGCTGCACCGTACGCGGCTTGGTGTAGCGCGACCGCAGCGGCTCCAGATGGACCGGCGTGCCGTCGGCGAGCGCGGGCTTGACGCACTCGGTGCCGGGCGCCAGCCATACGGCGAGCAGATCGGCGTCGTCCCGTACGACCGTCACCGGACGCACGATGTGGAAACGCGCGCCGGCGTTCTCCCGGTAGCGCCACAGGATCTGACTCCCGGGCGCCCAGTGCGCCGTAGACCCGCCCGCTTCCACTGCCGTCACCGCTCCGCCGTCTGCCATGAACAGATATTAGGTGTCACGGAGTGACGACGCTGCGGCGAACGTCACGGTTCGCCCGGACGCGACAACTCGTCACGGGCGCGTCATACGCAGGACATCCAGGGCTTCGTCCAGGTCAGCGAGGGTGAGGTCGCCGCGGTCCACATAACCGCTCTCCAGCACGACTTGACGGATGGTCTTGCGCTCCGCGAGTGCCTTCTTGGCCACCTTGGCGGCCTCCTCGTACCCGATGTACTTGTTCAGCGGGGTGACCACGGACGGTGACGACTCGGCGTACTCCCGGGCCCGTTCGCGGTGGGCGACGATGCCGTCGACGGTCCGGTCGGCGAGCAGCCGGGAGACGTTGGCGAGCAGCCGGACCGACTCCAGCACGTTCTTGGCGATGACCGGGAGCATCACGTTGAGCTCGAAGTTCCCCGCCGCGCCCGCGGTCGCGACGGTGGCGTCGTTGCCGACGACCTGCGCGGCGACCATGAGCACGGCCTCGGGGACGACCGGGTTGACCTTGCCCGGCATGATCGAGGATCCGGGCTGCAGGTCGGGCAGCGAGATCTCCGCGAGCCCGGTGCGCGGACCGGAGGCCATCCACCGCAGATCGTTGGCGATCTTCGTCAGCCCCACGGCGATCGTCCTGAGCTGCCCGCTGGTCTCGACGATGCCGTCCCGGGCCCCCTGCGCCTCGAAGTGGTCGCGGGCCTCGGTGAGCGGCAGCCCGGTCGCCCGGGCCACCTCCTCGATGACGGCGGCGGAGAAGCCGGGCGGGGTGTTGATGCCGGTGCCCACGGCCGTGCCGCCCAGCGGCAGCTCCGCGAGCCGGGGCAGGGACGCCCGCAGCCGCTCGACGCCGTACCGCACCTGGGCCGCGTACCCGCCGAACTCCTGCCCGAGCGTGACGGGCGTGGCGTCCATGAGGTGCGTCCGCCCCGACTTCACCACGTCGGCGAATTCCTCCGCCTTGCGCTCCAGGGACGCGGCGAGGTGGTCGAGGGCCGGGATCAGATCGCGGGTGACGGCGGCGGTGGCGGCGATGTGGATGGACGAGGGGAACACGTCATTGGAGGACTGCGACGCGTTGACGTGGTCGTTGGGGTGCACCGGCCGCCCGAGCCGCTCGCTCGCCAGCGTCGCGATCACCTCGTTGGTGTTCATGTTGGACGAGGTGCCGGACCCGGTCTGGAACACGTCGACGGGGAAGTGCTCGTCCCACCGCCCCTCCGCGACCTCACCGGCGACCTCCTGCACGGCCGCGGCGATGTCCTTGTCGAGCACCCCCAGCTCCGCGTTCACCTTCGCGGCCGCGCCCTTGATCCGGGCGAGCGCCTCGATGTGGGCGCGCTCGATGCGCTGCCCGGAGACCGGGAAGTTCTCCACGGCCCGCTGCGTCTGGGCCCGCCACTTGGCGTGCGCGGGGACCCGGACCTCGCCCATGGAGTCGTGCTCGATGCGATAACCCTGCTCTACGTCGGCCACTGCCGATCACCTCCACCTGTTCACAGCATCCGGCACCCGGTAGCTGTTCCCCCACCGGAGGCGATCCTCACGACGGGAGGCGGGGCGGGGACGACCGCCGGACAATGGAGGGGTGCGCACGGGGGGCTCGTCACCCCACAGGAGGCACGACATGCTTCGCAGCATCAGGACGCTTCTCGCACTCGGCGCCGGGCTCGCCGCCGCGGGCACCTTCGCCGCCGCCCCCGCCTCGGCCATCGAAGGTGACGAGACGTTCACCCTCTACGCCAGGGAAGTGCCGGGGGAGGAGGACGACGAGGGCGAGCCGGGCGAACAGCAGCTCCCGGAGGTCGGCGACTCCTTCTCCTTCGCCGACGACCTCTACCGCGAGAAGGGCGGCGAGAAGGTCGGCCGCGACGGAGTCGCCTGCACCGTGGTCCGCGCCGGCAACCCGATGGACATCCAGTGCCTCGGCACCTTCGTCCTCTCCGGCGGCCAGATCACCGCCCAGGTCCTCATGACGGTCCCCCTCGACGACTCCGCCGAACTCCCCGACTTCGACGCCTCCGTCACCGGCGGCACCGGCGACTACCGCGGCGCGACCGGCCAGATCCACTTCACGGAGGACGGCGAGTACCAGCGCTTGGAGTTCGACCTGACGGACTGACCACTGCACTCAGCCCGTCCGGCGTTTGAGGACGAGGCCCGTTCAGGGCCGACGGGGGTCCAGGGGGCGGAGCCCCCTGGGCGGGGTCGAAGGGGCGGCAGCCCCTGGAGGACGGGAAGGGCAGGGGCGGCGGGGGCGAAGAACCCTCCGCCCGCCCCCACGGCCTACGCCAGCCCAGGCCCCCGTACCGGAATCGACGTGAACGTCGGCGCGGGCGCCGGATCCTGGAAGAAGTCGTTGCCCTTGTCGTCGACCACGATGAACGCCGGGAAGTCCTCGACCTCGATCTTCCACACGGCCTCCATGCCGAGCTCCTCGTACTCGACGACCTCGACCTTCTTGATGCAGTCCTGCGCGAGCCGGGCCGCGGGACCACCGATCGAGCCGAGGTAGAACCCCCCGTGCGTGCCGCACGCATCCGTGACCTGCTTGCTCCGATTGCCCTTGGCCAGCATGACCTTGGAACCACCGGCGGCCTGGAACTGCTCGACGTAGGAGTCCATGCGCCCGGCCGTCGTGGGACCGAAGGAACCGGACGCGTACCCCTCCGGGGTCTTCGCCGGCCCCGCGTAGTACACCGGGTGGTCCTTCAGGTACTGGGGCATCTCCTCACCCGCGTCCAGCCGCTCCTTGATCTTGGCGTGCGCGATGTCACGGGCCACGACCAGCGGCCCGGTGAGCGAGAGGCGGGTCTTCACCGGGTACTTGGTGAGCTCCGCGAGGATCGTCTCCATCGGCTGGTTGAGGTCGATCTTCACGACGTCGGAGGACTCGTCGAGGTGCTCGTCGGTGGTCTCCGGCAGGAACCGTGCCGGGTCCGTCTCCAGCTGCTCCAGGAAGACACCCTCGGCGGTGATCTTCGCGACGGCCTGCCGGTCGGCGGAGCACGACACCGCGATCGCGACCGGGCAGGACGCACCGTGCCGGGGCAGCCGCACCACCCGCACGTCGTGGCAGAAGTACTTGCCGCCGAACTGCGCGCCGATGCCGATCTTCTGCGTCAGCTCGAAGACCTTCTCCTCCAGCTCCTTGTCCCTGAAGCCGTGCCCCAGCTCCGAGCCCTCGGCGGGGATCTCGTCCAGGTAGTGCGCGGAGGCGTACTTCGCGGTCTTCAGGGCGTACTCGGCGCTCGTACCGCCCACGACGATCGCCAGGTGGTACGGCGGGCAGGCGGCCGTACCGAGCGAACGGATCTTCTCCTCCAGGAACTTCATCATGGAGGCCTCGTTCAGGACGGCCTTCGTCTCCTGGTAGAGGAACGACTTGTTGGCCGAGCCGCCGCCCTTCGCCATGAAGAGGAACTTGTAGGCGCCGCCGTCGGTGGCGTACAGCTCGATCTGGGCCGGGAGGTTGGAGCCGGTGTTCTTCTCCTCCCACATGGTGAGGGGAGCCATCTGCGAGTAGCGCAGGTTCAGGTTCTGGTAGGCGTCGTAGATGCCCTTGGAGAGCGCCTTCTCGTCCTCGCCCTCGGTGAGGACGTTCTGTCCGCGCTTGCCCATGACGATCGCCGTGCCGGTGTCCTGGCACATCGGCAGCACGCCCGCCGCCGCGATGTTCGCGTTCTTCAGCAGGTCGAGGGCGACGAACTTGTCGTTGCCGGACGCCTCGGGGTCGTCGATGATCCGGCGCAGCTGCGCGAGGTGGGCGGGGCGCAGGTAGTGCTGGATGTCGTGGATGGCCTCTTCGGCGAGCTTGCGCAGCGCCTCGGGCTCGACCTTGAGGAACGTGCGCCCGTCGGCCTCGAAGGTGGAGACACCCTCGGAGGTCACCAGCCGGTACGGGGTGGTGTCCTCTCCCATGGGGAGCAGATCGGTGTACGCGAACTCAGGCATCTCAGCCCATTCCTCACTCTGACGGACGGCCGCCCGCCGACGCTGGCGAGCCTCACCAGCGTAGAACCTGCCGCTGGGGCGGGGCTTGTGAGGTAAGGCTCAGTTCGACCGGGACGGGCCCGACCGAGGGGCTATCGCGATCTATCGTGTTTGGGTACGCTGCTGTGGTGGACCTTCAGAAGCAGACCGTGCCCGCGCCCGCTGCCGCCGCCGAGTTCCGTGCCTCCGACGCCGACCGTGACAGGATCGCCGACATCCTGCGCGAGGCGCTCGCCGAGGGCCGCCTGACCGCCGAGGAGCACGCCGAGCGCGTCGAGGGGGCGCTGGCCGCCAAGACGGTGGGCGAGCTGGAGGCCTTCGTCCGCGACCTGCCCGCCGCCCACAGGCGCCGGCCCGCCCTCGCGCCCGGCCCGCCCGCCGCGCTCCCCACCGTCCCGGACGACAACGTGGTCGCGGTCTTCAGCGCCGCCGCCCGCAAGGGCCGCTGGCGCGCCGGCCGCCGCATCCACGCGTACGCGGTCTTCGGCAGCGTCGAGATAGACCTGAGCGAGGCGCTCTTCGAGTACCAGCAGGTCGTGATCAAGGCGTTCGCGATCTTCGGCAGCGTCGAGGTCCGCGTCCCGGAGAACGTCTCGCTGCACGGCACCGGCGGCGGCATCCTCGGCAGCTTCGAGGTGGACGCGCTGGATTCCGGTGACGCCGAGGCCCCCGCCGTGCACGTGGACGGGTGGGCGGTCCTGGGTAGCGTCGAGGGCAGGGCCAGGCGCGGCAAAGTCGTGGCGGACATCCTCGATCGCGTCCAGCGCAAGGTCGACAGGGGTTTGCGCAAACACCTGGACCGTTGACGACTGCGAATCCGAGAGGAGCCACGACCGACCGGTCCGCTCATGTCGCGAGGCAGGAGCCCCCGGAATCCAGCGGTTCGGAACTCAGTGCATAGGCACGCGCACAGCGGGTAGGCCTTGCTGCATCGTCTCTCGCTCGCGAAGCCGTCGTCAGGAGTAGACCGTGCTGCAACCGCCGCATTCGTCCCTGCAGGTAGCTGCCGTTCCGGCCCAGCGGGTGCCAGTGCGGGACAGGGACCAAGACGCCCCGTGGCACACCGAGGCGGTGTGCCGGCGCGACGAGGCCGGCCTGTTCTTCGCACCCTCCAAGGAACCCACCGCCGCCCGGCTCTCCCGCGAGGAGGCCGCCAAGCGGGTCTGCGCGCGCTGCCCGGTCATGGTCGAGTGCCGCGAACACGCCCTCCTCCAGCCCGAGCCGTACGGCGTCTGGGGCGGCCTTACGGCAGCGGAGCGCCGAGTGGTCCTCGCCCGCCGCAGGCGCCGCGACCTGGAGCTGCAGAAGGCGGCCAGGGCGGCGGGCCGCATAGCGCAAGCAGGCTGAGCAACGAGAAGGGCGCCCTCACCGCACTGAGGGCGCCCCTTTTCGCTCAGGGGAGCAGTCCGACGCCAAGGGGCGCGGGGAACTGCGCGACAAGCCACGACGACCCCGCACCCGGCAACGCCACCGCACCCCAACGGCGTTACTTGGCCCGATCGAAATCGATCGCGCTGTACGCCCGCAGCTTGCTGAGCCGATGCTCGGAATCGATCTTCCGAACCGTCCCCGACTTCGACCGCATCACGATCGACTCGGTGAGCGCGGTCTCCGACCGGTACCGCACGCCCCGCAGCAGCTCCCCGTCGGTGATCCCGGTGGCGACGAAGAACACGTTGTCACCGGAGACCAGGTCGTCGGTCGTCAGCACGCGGTCGAGGTCGTGCCCCGCGTCGATGGCCCGCGCCCGCTCCTCGTCGTCCTTCGGCCACAGCTTGCCCTGGATGGTGCCGCCCAGGCACTTCACGGCGCAGGCCGAGATGATCCCCTCCGGCGTGCCGCCGATGCCGAGCAGCATGTCGACGCCGGTGCCCTCGCGCAGCGCGTAGATCGAACCCGCGACGTCACCGTCGGAGATCAGCTTGATGCGCGCTCCGGCGTCCCGGATCTCCTTGATGATGCCCTCGTGCCGGGGCCGGTCGAGGATGACCACGGTGACGTCCTCGGGCGTGGCCCGCTTGGCCTTGGCGACCCGGCGGATGTTCACCGACACGGGCGCGTCGATGTCCACGAAGTCGGCCGCCTCGGGGCCGGTGACCAGCTTGTCCATGTAGAACACGGCGGACGGGTCGAACATCGCCCCGCGCTCGGTGGCCGCGAGGACGGCGATGGCGTTGGGCATGCCCTTCGCGGTCAGTGTGGTGCCGTCGATCGGGTCGACGGCGATGTCCACCTCGGGCCCGGTCCCGTCGCCGACCCGCTCTCCGTTGAAGAGCATCGGCGCCTCGTCCTTCTCGCCCTCGCCGATGACGACCACGCCGTTCATCGACACGGTGGAGACGAGGGTGCGCATGGCGCGTACCGCGGCACCGTCCGCGCCGATCTTGTCGCCGCGCCCGACCCAGCGGCCCGCGGCCATCGCGGCTGCTTCGGTCACCCGGACGAGTTCCAGGGCGAGGTTGCGGTCGGGGGCTTCGGAGGGGACATCGAGCTCGGACGGCAGATGATGATGTTCGGTCATCGGAGCGCACCTTTCTGATACGACGACGGCCGGATGAGGGTGATGGCCACGACTCTATCGTCAGGCCGACAAAATGAGCAGGGGCCCCCACGGATGAGCGGACCAGGGCACCTGCGACGATAGGGGACGTGGCAGGTTCGAACGGCAAGCAGAAGTCGGTCCGCAACATGGTGCTCTCGCTGGGAGTGACCATCCTCGCGGCGGGGGTCATCTACGTCTTCGTCCCGCACGACGAGTCGGAGCCCGACATCAAGCGGGTGGACTACAGGGTCGAGCTGCTCACCGCGCGGCGCGCGGCGTCCTACCCGGTGGCCGCGCCCGAGGGGCTGGCCGAGGAGTGGAAGGCGACGTCCGTGCGCTTCCGGGGCGACGAGTCCGACTCCTGGCACCTCGGCTACCAGGCCCCCAACGGTGAGTACGTCCAGGTCCGGCAGTCGGCGGCGAGCAAGAAGGTCCCGTTCATCGACGAGGCCACCCAGGGCGCCCGCGAGACGAAGGCCACGCAGGAGATCGCCGGCCGGACGTGGACCCGGTACACCGGCGGCCGCTACGACGCCCTCGTGCTGAAGGAGGACGGGGCGACGACCGTGGTGGCGGGCACGGGGTCGTTCGAGCAGCTGGCGCAGATGGTGCGCGCGCTGAAGACGCAGTGACGACATACGACGAAGCTGACGACAGACGACAGACGACAGACGACGAAGCTGAAGACGCAGTGACATAGACGAAGGAGGCCCCCGGCGCGTGCCGGGGGCCTCCTTCGTCATATGTGGCTCAGACCGTGGTGACGACCTCGTCGTACGCCAGGCGCGGGGAGCGCGGGAACCAGGCGTCCTCGCCCGGCTTGCCGATGTTGACGACCATCAGCGGGGTGTGGTCGTCGTCCAGGAACTCCTTGCGGACGCCCTCGAAGTCCAGACCGGTCATCGGGCCGGCGGCGAGGCCCGCGGCGCGGACGCCGATGATGAAGTAGGCGGCCTGCAGGGCGGCGTTCATGCCGGCGGCACCCTCGCGGGCCGCGCGCTCGGCGAAGAAGACGTCCTTGGCCTGCGGGAAGTGCGGGAAGAGCGTCGGCAGCTCCTCGTGGAACTCGTTGTCCGCGGAGAGGATCGCGACCAGCGGGGCGGTGGCGGTCTTGGCCTGGTTGCCCTCGGCCATGTGCTTCACCAGACGCTCGCGGGCCTCGGCGGAGCGGACCAGGGTGATGCGCAGCGGGGTCTGGTTGAAGGCGGTCGGGCCGTACTTGACCAGGTCGTAGATCGCCTGCACCTGCTCGTCGGTCACCGGCTCGTCGGTGAAGGTGTTCGCGGTGCGGGCCTCGCGGAACAGCAGGTCCTGGGCGGCGGGGTCAAGAACGAGAGACATGCGTGAACCTTCTCGGGGTGTGCGTCGGGTCCGGGTGCCGGATCGGCTGACACGTCAACCATAACCGATAAAGTTCAATGTTCAATGAAAGTCGGGGCGCAGTGATCCGCTTCACAGCGGCACGCGGCCGGGCTACTCCTCGTCCCCGGCCTCTCCCTCCGCCGCCTCCTCCTCGGCCAGCGCCGCGTCCAGCCGCGCCCGCGCCCCGTCCAGCCGGCGCCGGCACACCTTGGCGAGCTCCTCCCCGCGCTCCCACAGCGCCAGGGACTCCTCCAGCGTCGTGCCGCCGGCCTCCAGCCGCCGTACGACCTCGATCAGCTCGTCCCGCGCCTGCTCGTACCCGAGCGCCTCATCCACCTTGCTGGTCATGCACCCACCCTAAGCATCGACTCGGACACTGAACTCGCCCTCGGAGACCCGCGCCCGCAGCACCTCGTCGCCGGTGACCTCCCCGGGGTCCCGGACGACATGGCCGTCGGCCTTCTGCAGCACGGCATACCCCCGCTTCAGGGTCGCCGCCGGAGAGAGCGCCACCACGCGCGCGTGCGTGTGCGTCAGTTCCGAGTCGGCGCGGTCCAGCAGATGGCCGAGGCAGCGGCGGCTCCGGTCGAGCAGCGAGGCCACGTGGTCGGCGCGCTCGTCGATCATCCGGTGCGGATCCTCCATCGACGGCCGGGCCAGCGCCTGGGCCAGCCCGCGCTCCTCCCGGTCGACGTAGGCCTCCACGCACCGCCGGGCCCGGTCGCGCAGCAGCCGTACGCGCTCGTACTCCTCGCCCACGTCCGGTACGACCTTCTTGGCCGCGTCGGTGGGGGTGGAGGCGCGCAGGTCGGCGACGTAGTCGAGGAGGGGAGTGTCGGGTTCGTGGCCGATCGCGGAGACCACGGGGGTCCGGCAGGCGGCGACCGCGCGGACGAGCTGTTCGTCGGAGAACGGCAGCAGGTCCTCCACGCTGCCGCCGCCGCGCGCGACCACGATCACGTCCACCTCGTCCAGCGCGTCGAGCTCCTTCACGGCCTGCACGACCTGCGGTACGGCGTGCACGCCCTGCACCGCGACGTTGCGCACCTCGAAGCGGACGGCCGGCCAGCGGTGCCGGGCGTTCTCCAGGACGTCCCGCTCGGCGGCCGAGGCGCGCCCGCACACGAGCCCGACGAGGTGCGGCAGGAAGGGCAGCGGCTTCTTCCGCTCCGGCGCGAACAGGCCCTCGCCCGCCAGGGCCTTCTTCAACTGCTCCAGGCGCGCCAGCAGCTCGCCGACGCCCACCGGCCGTATCTCCGCGGCCCGCAGCGACAACTGCCCGCGCGGGGCGTACCACTCCGGCTTCGCCAGGACGACCACGCGCGCGCCCTCGCTCACGACGTCCGCGACGGCGTCGAACACCTGCCGGTAGCAGGTGACGCTCACGGAGACGTCGTACGAGGGGTCCCGCAGCGTCAGGAACACCACGCCGGCGCCCGGCCGCCGCGACAGCTGGGTGATCTGCCCCTCGACCCACACCGCGCCGAGCCGGTCGATCCAGCCTCCGATGAGCCGCGACACCTCCCCTACGGGCAGCGGGGATTCCGCGGACGTGTTGAGTGCCATGTCGGTGAGCGTAGCCGCCGCCACCGACATCGAACCGTCCCCGTGCGGCGCACGGTTCGGCGTGGTGACGCTCCGGCGGGGAGTTACGTTCTTAGCTTCATCTCATGTCAAATTACGTATTCACGACTAAAGCGGGCGGGCGTCGGCGTCTGGCGGTCGCCCTCCTGGTCACCGCCGGAACCGCCTGCTCCGCCGCCCTCGGCAGCGCCGCCCTGGCCGTCGCGCCGGCCCGCGACACGATCGGCGTCGGCAACCCGGTGGACGGCAGCAACGGCTTCGGCGTCGTCACCGAGGGCGACGCCCTGCTCGGCAGCACCGAGTCCGAGGGACCGGTGGCGGTCGGCGGGAACCTGTCCTACGGCGACGGCTACAACGTCTCCCTGCACACCGCCGGCACCTTCGTCGCCCCCGGCGACTCCACCCCGACCGCCCTGCTGGTCGGCGGCGGCGTCGACTACGCGCGCAGCAGCTCCGTCGGCGTCCTGAAGGTGCTCGGCAACGGGTACGTGAAGATCGGCGACATGACCGGCAGCCAGGCGCTGACCACCGACGCCAACGGCGCCTCCGTCAACACCCGCGTCACGGCCTCCGGCGCCGGCTACGACTCGACCCCGCGCGTCGAGCTGACGACACAGCAGCCGGCGTCCTCCGTCGCCCAGTCCGGTCTCATGGACTTCACGTCGCTGTTCTCGACGTACCGTGACCGGGCCGACCGGATGGCCGGCTGCGCGAACAACGTGACCCTGCTGGACGGGAACGGCAACCCCCTGGCCGACCAGACGGACATCGCGGCGGGCAGCGGCGTCAAGATCTCGCTGACCGAAGGGCGAACAAACGTGCTGCGCCTGACCGGCGAGCAGCTCAACAACATCGCCGAGATCACGTTCCTGAACCATCCGTCCGCGGACACCCCGCTGGTGATCGTCGTCGACACCACGGGTACGGGCGGCGAGTTCACCTGGACGACGCCCAACCTGGCCGGCGTCTCCGGCACCGACGCGCCCTACATCCTCTGGGACTTCCCCGACGCCACGGACATCACCATCGCCTCCGGCGACACCCTTGAGGGCACGATCTACGCCCCTCGCGCCCACCTCACGGACCTCAGCCCCTCCAACATCGAGGGCGACATCATCGTGAAGTCCCTGACGGCGGGCCCCCTCTCGGACGGCCCCACGCGCGCGGCGGCCGTGAACGCCGGCGAGATCCACTACTTCCCCTTCGCGGCGACCATCGAATGCGAGGACGAGACGACGCCGTCGCCGGGGCCTAGTGAGTCGACGGGGGAGCCGACGCCGGGTCCGAGTGAGTCGACCGGGGAGCCGACGCCCGGTCCGAGTGAGTCCACCGGGGAGCCGACGCCCGGTCCGAGTGAGTCCACCGGGGAGCCGTCGCCCGGCCCGAGTGAGTCCACCGGCGTGCCGTCGCCCGGCCCGAGTGAGTCCACCGGCGTGCCGTCGCCCGGTCCGAGTGAGTCGACCGGAGAGCCCACGCCCGGTCCGAGTGAGTCCACCGGTGAGCCGACGCCCGGCCCGACCGGGTCGAGCGCGGGGCCGGAGCCGGGCCCCTCCGGGTCCACCGGCCCGCGCCCGTCGCCCAGTCACAGTGACCCGGCGCTGGCCGACACCGGCGCGGACGTCCCCGTAGGCACCCTCGCGGGCGCGGCCGCCGCACTCACCGGTGTGGGCGCCGCCGTACTGCTGTGGACGGCTCGCCGTCGCGGTCGGCACGAGGGGTGACGTGGGGGTGGGACTCGTCGCGGCGAGTCCCACCCCGCTCGGTCAGCGGTTCTTGCGGCCGGAAGGGGCCTGGGCCAGTGCGGGCCTGCTCGGGCGGGGCCCTACGTCGAGTTCCGCCCCCGTTGCGCCACCAGTACCCCCAACCCCGCCGCCAGCCAGATCGCGCCCACCACCTGGGCCGTGCCGGACGCCTCCACGATCACGGCGAGGGTGATGGCGGCCCCGGCGGCCGGGATCAGGACGTGCCGCCACCAGATCACCGGGCCGCCGCGGCGACGTACCGCGAACCAGCCGATCACACTGGCGTGGAGCAGGGTGAACGCGGTCAGCGCGCCGATGTCGACCACCGACACCAGGTGGTCCATGCCGTCGTCGCGCCGGGCCGCCCACACCGCCGCGACCAGCGTGACCGAGGCCGCGCAGAGCAGCGCGACCCTGGGCACCCCGGCGTCCGTCCTCGACAGCGCGCGCGGGAGGCGCCGGTCGCGGCCCATGGCGAAGAGCAGGCGTCCGGCCGCCGCCTGTCCGGCCAGCGCCGCGAAGGCCGCGCCGATCGCCTTGCTCACGGCCACCAGGTCGTGCAGCCACGTTCCGACGGAGGCGTCCACGGCGTCGTAGAAGGCGGAGCCCTGACGGCCGGGCTCCGCGGCCAGTTCCGCCGAGGAGGTCGGCTGAAGCAGCGCCACCAGATACGTCTGCACGACGAAGAGGACGCCCGCGAGGGCCAGGCAGAACAGCACCGCGCGCGCGACCTTCGCCGAGCCGCCCGCCCGTCTCCCACCACCACCCTTCCAGCGAGCTTCGCGCCCCCCTTGATCGACCTCCTCCGCGAAGGAGGCGATCGCGTCGAAGCCCAGGTACGACAGCACCGCGATCGACACCGCGCCCAGTACCGCCGACATCGCGAACGCCCCCTGCGTGCCGTCCCCGGACAGCGGGGACAGCCAGCCGCGCTCGGCCCCGTCCCGGGCGAGCACCACCACCGCCGAGACGACGAACACCAGCAGCACCACGATTTCCATGGCGAGCACCAGGAAGCCCACCCGGGCCGCCGTCCGCACGCCCCACAGGTTCAGCAGCGTCGTGACGACGACCGCGAGCGCCGTCCACACCCAGCGCGAGACCTCGGGAACGAGCGCCTCCATCGCGATCCCGGAGAACAGGTACGCCACCGCGGGGATCAGCAGATAGTCCAGCATCGCCATCCAGCCCGCGATGAAACCGGCCCTCGGGCCCAGCCCCGCGCGCGCGTAGGCGAACACCGAGCCCGCCTGGGGGACGACCCGCACCATCTGCGCGTAGCTGAACGCGGTGAACGCCATCGCGACCGTGGCGACGAGATAGACGAGCGCGACCGCCCCGTGGGACCTGGCGTCCAGCGTGCCGAACACGCCGACCGGCGCCATGGGCGCGATGAACAGCAGCCCGTAGACCACCAGGTCGCGAAAGCCGAGGCTGCGCCGCAGGCGGTGGTCCGCCGCGTCGGTCGTAGTCGCCGCCGTATCGATGTCGGACATGCCGCCAGTGTCCAGAACCGTCATCGACGCCGCGATCTTTGACCCGCCGAACGCGGCCTTACGATGGGGTGCATGACTGCTTCGCCTGGCCGCCGTGTCCTGCTCGCCGCCCCCCGTGGCTACTGCGCGGGTGTGGACCGCGCCGTGATCGCCGTCGAGAAAGCCCTGGAGCAGTACGGGGCTCCCGTCTACGTCCGCCACGAGATCGTGCACAACAAGTACGTCGTGCAGACCCTGGAGAAGAAGGGCGCCATCTTCGTCGAGCAGACGGAGGAGGTCCCGCCCGGCAACATCGTCATGTTCTCGGCGCACGGCGTCGCCCCCGTCGTCCACGAAGAGGCCGCGCGCGGGAAGCTCGCCACCATCGACGCCACCTGCCCGCTCGTCACCAAGGTCCACAAGGAAGCCGTCCGCTTCGCCAAGGAGGACTACGACATCCTCCTCATCGGGCACGAGGGCCACGAGGAGGTCATCGGCACCTCCGGCGAGGCCCCCGAGCACATCCAGCTCGTCGACGGACCCGAGGACGTCGCGAAGGTCGAGGTCCGCGACCCGTCCAAGATCGTGTGGCTGTCCCAGACCACGCTGAGCGTGGACGAGACGATGGAGACCGTCGACGCCCTCAAGGAGAAGTTCCCGCAGCTCGTCTCCCCGCCGAGCGACGACATCTGCTACGCCACGCAGAACCGTCAGCTCGCCGTGAAGCAGATGGGCGCCGAGGCCGAGCTGGTCATCGTCGTCGGCTCGCGCAACTCCTCCAACTCCAAGCGGCTCGTCGAGGTCGCCAAGCTCGCCGGCTCCCGCGAGGCCTACCTCGTGGACTTCGCGAGCGAGATCGACGAGGCCTGGCTGGAGGGCGTCACCACGGTGGGCGTCACTTCGGGCGCCTCGGTGCCGGAGGTGCTCGTCGAGGAGGTCCTGGAGTGGCTCGCCCAGCGCGGCTACGGCGACGTGGAGCTGGTCAAGGCGGCCGAGGAGTCCATCACCTTCTCGCTGCCCAAGGAGCTGCGCCGCGATCTGCGCGAGGAGGCCGCGGCCCTGGTCGCGGAGCGCAAGGGCACCTCGGAGGAATGACGGAAGGGCACCTCGGGGGAGTGACTGTCAGTCGTCCGTCGTAGCGTAGAGCCATGCAGATCTTCGGCGTGGACATCGGCGGTTCCGGGATCAAGGGCGCCCCTGTGGACCTGGACAGGGGCGACCTCGCGCAGGAGCGCCTGAAGGTGCTCACCCCGCAGCCGGCGACGCCGGACGCGGTGGCGGACGGCGTGCGGCAGGTCGTGGACCACTTCGGCTGGACGGGCCCGGTCGGGCTGACCTTCCCCGGCGTGGTCACCGGCGGCGCGACGATCCGTACGGCGGCCAATGTCGACAAGAGCTGGATCGACACCGACGCGCGCGCGTTGTTCGGCGAGCGGCTGGGCGGACTGCCGGTGACGGTGGTCAACGACGCGGACGCGGCGGGCGTGGCCGAGATGGAGTTCGGCGCGGGCCGGGACCGCAAGGGCACCGTCATCCTGCTGACCTTCGGCACGGGCATCGGCAGCGCCCTGTTCGTCGACGGCGTCCTGGTGCCCAACACCGAGCTGGGCCACCTGGAGCTGCACGGCCACGACGCGGAGAAGCGGGCCTCCAGCAAGGCCAGGGAGGACGAGGACCTGACCTGGGAGCACTGGGCCCGCCGGGTCCAGAAGTACCTCGCCCATGTCGAGATGCTGTTCTCGCCGGAGCTGTTCGTCATCGGCGGCGGCGTCAGCCGCAAGGCCCACAAGTTCCTGCCCCACATCGAGGGCATCAAGGCGGAGATCGTCCCGGCGCAGCTCCAGAACAACGCGGGGATCGTCGGGGCGGCGATGCGGGCGGCGAAGGGCTAGGTCAGGCCTAGGTCAGGTCAGGGCTGGGTCACGCCGGGGGACGGTTCCGCGCCACCCTGCGCCGCATCAGGCGCACCTTCCGTACGGTCACGATCACCCCGGCGAGGAGTGTCCCGCCGTACAGCCACCCGGCCTCGGTCGCCAGGGCGGTGAAGAGGCCCATCAGCCGGTCGCCGGTCCCGTCGCCGCTGTCGGCGACGAGCACCAGCCCGAGGACGAAGGCGATCGGCACGACGATGACCGCGGTCACCAGGTCCGCCTTGCGCACCCAGGCCGCGGTCAGCACGCACACCGGCAGGAACAGCACGCCGTAGACCGTCGGCGAGGCCCCGAACAGCAGGGCGTCCAGCCCGCCCAGCGCGAGCATCAGCGCCGTGCAGAACAGCCCGACGCCGAGCCCGGTGAGCCGGGGGTTCGGCAGCCGCCGTACGGCACGGACGACGGGGGGCGGGGGGCGGCGTACGGCGGCGGGGGGACGGCGGGGCCCCGCGCCGCGTGCCTGCGTGCCGCGTGCCTGCGCATCGCGTGTACCGCCCCTGGCCTGCGGCGGCAGGGGCGCGCTACCGCGTCGCGTTCCGCGCTGCCCCTGCTGCCCGTCCTGCGCGGGGCGTGTCCTGTGTTGCTCCACTGGACCAACTTAGGTCTGTTTATGTGTCGAATCGCCCATCAGACACGCCGACGGTCCGAGCTTGACCATGCGTTCGAGAGGTCGCCGGGCCGGTGCCGGGGCACGCCGTAGACTGGTGGACCGGCCCAGCCTCCAGTTCTCTCCTCTCACGTACGGGAAGTCGCAACGTGTCGCTCACGATCGGAATCGTCGGTCTGCCGAATGTCGGCAAGTCGACCCTGTTCAACGCCCTGACCAAGAACGACGTGCTGGCGGCCAACTACCCGTTCGCCACGATCGAGCCGAACGTCGGCGTGGTCGGCGTCCCCGACGCCCGGCTCACCAAGCTGGCCGAGATCTTCGGCTCCCAGCGCATCCTCCCGGCGACCGTGGACTTCGTCGACATCGCCGGCATCGTGCGCGGCGCGTCCGAGGGCGAGGGCCTGGGCAACAAGTTCCTGGCGAACATCCGCGAGTCCGACGCGATCTGCCAGGTCATCCGCGCCTTCAAGGACGAGAACGTCGTCCACGTCGACGGCAAGGTCTCGCCCAAGGACGACATCGAGACGATCAACACCGAGCTGATCCTCGCCGACCTCCAGACCATCGAGAAGGTCCTCCCGCGCCTCCAGAAGGAGTCGCGCATCAAGAAGGACATCGCGCCGAAGGTCAAGGCCGTCGAGGAGGCCAAGGAGATCCTGGAGAAGGGCGACACCCTCTTCTCCCAGGGCATCGTCCAGGGCAGCGAGCGCGCGGAACTCCTCCACGACCTGCACCTCCTCACCACCAAGCCCTTCCTCTACGTCTTCAATGTCGACGAGGACGAGCTGACCGACGAAGCCTTCAAGGACGAGCAGCGCGCCCTGGTCGCCCCCGCCGAGGCGATCTTCCTCAACGCCAAGCTGGAGGCGGACCTCGCCGAGCTCGACGAGGACGACGCCATGGAACTCCTGGAGTCGGTGGGCGCCGAGGAACCGGGCCTCGCCACCCTCGCCCGCGTCGGCTTCGACACCCTCGGCCTCCAGACCTACCTCACGGCCGGCCCCAAGGAATCCCGCGCCTGGACCATCAAGAAGGGCGCCACGGCCCCCGAGGCGGCCGGCGTGATCCACACCGACTTCCAGAAGGGCTTCATCAAGGCCGAGGTCATCTCCTTCGCCGACCTGGTCGAAACCGGCTCGGTCGCCGAGGCCCGCGCCAAGGGCAAGGCGCGGATGGAGGGCAAGGAGTATGTGATGCAGGACGGGGATGTGGTGGAGTTCCGTTTCAACGTGTAGCCGTGCGCTTACGGCATGTTAGGCACTGAGTCAAACATGCACGTCAGAAGGGGTCGGTCTCTGTCGAGTCCGACCCCTTCGTCGTCACCGTGCTGGATGGGTGCTGGATATTCTGACGTGTGGTCAGCGGTGGTCAGGTGTCGTAAACGGTGGACCGGTGTCCCACGTGAACGACCCAGACCACCAGTTTCCCGTTGTCGATCGTGTAGACGACGCGGTAGTCGCCAACCCGTAGCCGTCGGCGGTCTGGCTGGGACACGAGCGCGGTGGTGTTGAAGCCGAGCGGATCGCTTTCCAGCTCGGTCAGCTTGGCCAGGATGCGCAGCGCCATCTCGCGCGGGATCTTCCGAAGCTCGGCCTGCGCCTCGGGGCGGAAGACGGTTCGGTACTCACTCACTGCGCGCCAGCGTCTCCCTCATGATGTCCTCGATCGGGATGCCGGGTGCAGGGTTGGCCATGCGCTCGTCGATGATCCGGTTGATCTCGCGCTCTTCCCACTCCTGGTATTTGCGCAGTACCTCGATGGAGACGATGGCGGCGACTTCCTTGCCGCGGCGCGTGATCACGGTGGGTACGTCGTCGCGGTCGGCGCGCTCCACGACCTCCGCCAAATGCGCGCGCACGTCGCGGATGGACTCTATGGGCAGCGGCTGCGTCATGCGCTCAAGTGTACCGAGTGTCCCATGTGTACACAACGGATACAGGGGTGGAGTGCAGGCCTCCTTCCTTACGGCTGCGCGGCGGCGCGGCTGCGGGTACTGGATCTGCTGGATGAACTCGCACCGTGCTGGACTGGTGCTGGACAGAGGCTTCGAAATCGACGTTCTGACTGAGCCGGGAAGGCGCGTGCCGACTCCGGTCGGTACACGGCGGAGCGACTACGTCGCTTCGTCGGCCTGCGGCTGGATTGCCTGCAGGTGCTCGTAGAGGAAGGGGACGTCGAGACGTGTGTCAGCAACGCGATCGCGTACTTCGGTGAGGAGCCAACCCAGCAGCTCGGCAGTGGCGTCGTACTCATCGTAGAAACCCATGCGCAGGTCGGTGATCTCGTACTCGAACATCACGTCGTCAACGAAGTCCGTCAAGTGCGCGTCGGCGGCTGGGGTATTGGTCGCGGTCCATGTGTCCAGCCAAGGACGCAGGCTGTTGGTGGCCACAGTGATGACGCTGAGGGATTCCCTGACGGGTACGGGGCTGGGGTGGGTGTGCAGCGTGCTCTGCCACCAGGCGGACCAGACGTTCCGTAGGGCCTCGGTCAAGGGCAAGTCCCAGGTGGTCCAGCCTGCTTGAACCAGGCGGGAGGCGATGAGTTGCTCGTCGACAGGGAGCTGGCCGGTGACGAGTGAGCGAAGGATGCGCGGGACGAGGCGGCGATAGAGGCGAGGGAAGTCCCCCCAATGATCAGGTACCTCTTGGGCCACCGAGGAGACCATGTCGTCGGTTATGAGGTGCAGCGGGCCGGAGAGTTCGGCGAAGTTCTGCTCGCCGTAGCAGTAGGTGCAGCCTGTGACGAGGGAGGGGGCTTCTGAGGCGAAGACGCGGTCCAGGGCATCGAGAGCTGTCGCAAGCTGCTCAGAGCAAGACATGAAGACCTGCCGGGGGACTCCGTCCGGGGGACCGGCGAAGGCTGCAGGCTATCAGGCCGCCCCCGCCTCACGTAGCTGCCGTCGAGGGCTGTGGCTGGGGCTACGGACGGGTCCAGCCGTTGGCGAAGTCGCAGTGGAGGTCCGTCCAGCGGTGCTGTTCGGCGGGGGTGTAGCTGGGGTAGCCAAGGTGTCCCACGTCCTTGGTCCACTCGTCCCAGAGGCCGTCGGGCTCCGCGAAGCGGTCGGCGTGGTGGGTGCCGAGGAGGGCTTCCAGTTCCTCGTCGGTGATCGCGGCGGCGTCATTGAGCAGGTGTCGGGTGAAGCGATTGGTGTGCCGCCACCGGGGGCCCAGAAGCCGTCCGCCGTTCAGTACGAGGTAGCGCGGGAGGCCCCCGTACGTCCTCGTCACATAGCTCTCGATCACATGGCCGTAGCCGATCTCCTCGGGGTGCTGGGACGGCATCGCTCACCTCTCCGGGCGCAGGTCGGTCCGGTCTATCCAGGCGGGGGCGACGAAGACGCCGTCGCCGACGGGGGCTTCGGAGGCTTCCAGGAGGGGACCGGGGTAGGAGTCGCTCACCTGCGCAGTCTTCTTGCAGGGCCTGCCGGTGTGCCAGGGATTTCGCCGACTTGGAGACCCTGTGGGCGGCTGGGGTAGTAGCCGTGCGACTGGGTTTGTGGTCGCCGTGCTGGTGGTGGGGCGGGGGCCGTCCTCGCGGTGGGCGTCATCCCTGTGGTGCGGAACGCGTCCATCCGGCTCGTACGGAGTCGTCATGCGTACCCACGGGCCGCGCCGCCGATATGGCCCGGTCAGAGACCCGTACCGCACGATCCTCCCCGGTACCCGGTCGGCTCGCACCGACATGTTCCGCAGGCACAGGGCAAGGGAGACAGACGGTGACCACGGTGCCGGGGCGGTTGCAGGTCCGGGAGCTGAGGCTTGGTGCGGTTGGGCAGGCGGGGCCCCGGGCCGTCGGGGGCACCGAAGTGTGGTTCGTGGACGGGGAGTCGGGGGGTGTCGGCGACGGGGGGCCGCTGCTCGGGGTGCTGGGCCCGGAGGAGCGTCGGCGCGCTTCGGAGATGCGGGAGGCGGCGGACCGGGCCACCTATCGGGCCGCGCACGTCGGGCTGCGCCTGCTGGTGGGGGGTGTCCTCGGGGTGGCGCCGGCCGAGGTGGCGTTCGTCCGGGAGCCCTGTCCCGGCTGCGGGCTCGCGCACGGCCGGCCCGCGGTGGTGGGCGGCTCCGTGCACTTCTCGCTGTCGCACTGCGAGCGGTACGCGATGATCGCGCTGTCGCCGGTACGGGTGGGCGCGGACCTCGAACGGATCCCGACGGGCCGTGCCGCCGACGCGGTCGTCGCGGCACTGCACCCGCGGGAGCGTGCCGAGCTCCGGGCGCTGTGCGCCGCGGACCGCGGACGCGAACTGGCGCGGGTGTGGACCCGCAAGGAGGCGTATCTCAAGGGCCTGGGCATCGGGCTCGGGCGTGATGTCGGGCTTGATTACGTCGGTACGGCGCGGCCCGCGATCGCGGGGTGGCGGCTGCGCGAAGTCGCGGCACCCGAGGGGTACTTCGCAGCCGTGGCCGAGGAGGAGGAACCGGCCGGGATTGTGGGCCTGTTGGGCTGAGTCGGGCCGGGCCGGGCCGGCGAGCTCGGTCTTCGCGCGCGGGCGTGCTCGTGTCGTAGGGGGAGTACCCGCTGCTGACCTGCGGTGATATCGCCGTATAGGGCTGGTATGGCGTGTGTTTCGACACTGGCTGCATGCTTGAATCCGGCCACCGACCCATGGTCCTGCTCACGGGGGACGTCCGCCCTGCCCTCGACGGGCACCTGGGCCACGGCGAGCGGGCCCGGCTGCTCGAGGACCTCGCCGGTGCCGAATCCGTGGTCATCGGGGACGACATCGTCCTGGACCGAGAGGCGCTCGATGCCGCTCCCGCGCTCGGGATCGTCGCACGGGCCGGGGCCGGCGCGGACCACGTGGACCTGGAGGCCGTCGCCGAAGCCGGCGTACGGCTCGTGTCACCGGACGAACTCCTCCGCAGGGCCGTCGACTTGCCGGCGGGCGGGGCGCCGGCCGCCTTCGTTTACCCCGAACGGCCCGGCGGCGTGGGCGTGTTGGGCGAGGTACTGGTCGACGCGGAGGTCAACATCGAGCACCTCGCCGCCGTGGTCCGTGACAAGGAGAGCGGAACGGCGATCGCCGTGCTCGGCACGGACGGCCCCGTCCCTGCGCACCCGCTGCACACGCTGGACACCGCGACCGTACGCGTCGGTGCCTTCCGCAGCTTCGGGGCGCCGGTGGCGTGACAGCGGATTTCCGGTCGGCTCGTCCCGGCCGGCGTCGGGTAATACCCCGAGCTGCCCATGGGCCCGCTGCGGCCCGACATTGCGAAAGGACCCACTTCATGCACGACCGTGACTGGTCGCCCCTTGAGATCACGCCGCAGAGCGCCGGCGCACCGGCGACCTCCGAGGGCCTGGTCGGCCATCTCGACGGGCTGGCCGACCGTCTTGCCGAGCTGCTGACCCGCGAGAAGGCCCTGGTCTTCCGGGGCTTCGGGGTCGCCCCCGGTGAACTCGACCCGGTGCTCGACCGGCTGCTGCCCCGCCGACTCGCCTACGTGAACGGCAACTCGCCGCGCACCAAGGTCGGTTCCAATGTCTACACCTCGACCGAGTACCCGGCCGAGTTCACGATCTCCATGCACAACGAGTTGTCGTACGCCGCGAGTTGGCCGACACGGCTCGCGTTCTACTGCGAGACGGCCGCCGAGACAGGGGGCGCCACCCCGGTCGTGGACGCGGCGCTCTGGCTGGAGTCCCTCGACCCCGAGATCCGCGAGGCCTACCGGGCCGGAGTGCGCTACACGCAGAACCTGCACGCGGGCGCGGGCCTCGGCAAGAGCTGGCAGGACACCTTCGAGACCGACGACCGCGGCCTGGTCGACGCGTATCTGAAGGAGGCCGGTTCGGACTGGGAGTGGCGCGCGGACGGCAGTCTGTACGTCAGCACGCTGCGGCCGTCCACCACCACGCACCCCGTCACCGGCACCGAGGTCTGGTTCAACCAGTCCGACCAGTGGCATCCGGCGGCGCTCGGCGACGACACCGCGAAGGCGCTGGCGCAGATCATGCCGGTGCGGGAACTGCCGCAGTACGTCACCTTCGCCGACGGCACTCCCATCCCGGACGAGTACGTCCTCCAGGTCCGCGACCGGGGCCTCGAACACGCCGTCGATGTCGACTGGCGCCAGGGCGACGTGCTGCTCATCGACAACCTCCTCGTCGCCCACGGCCGGCGTCCGTTCACCGGGAAGCGCCGCGTCCTGGTGGCGATGACCGACTGAGCCACCCGGTACGACGGAGGGGATGCCCGGCAGCGGCGGACGCCGGGCGTCCCCTCCGTATGCCCCGGGGGCCGCATGCCGCCGTATAGGACCGATATGGCGGCACGCCCGAAGCTGGCCGGGCTGTAACCGAATTCCTGCGCGCATCGAACTCCGCGCAGCCGGATTCCCCGCGGATCCCATTCCGTGCGAGTCGAATCCCTGGACGAACCCGAACCCGAACCCGAACCCGAACTCCGCACACCCACAGGAGCAACCGTGTCCGACACGCAGACCGCCCCCACCCACCGCGTCGTGCTCAACGACGAGGAGCAGTACTCGATCTGGTGGGCCGACCGTGACCTGCCCGCCGGCTGGAGGGCCGAGGGCACCGAGGGCAGCCGCGAGGAGTGCCTCGCCCACATCGAGCAGGTCTGGACGGACATGCGCCCGGCGAGCCTGCGCCGGCGCATGGAAGCCCAGGCCGCCTGACCGGTCACCGGCCCCCGTAGACATCCGCGCCTCATCGCACAAGGAGTGCACCTCGCATGATCCCTGCACCACGGACGCAAGCTCCGGCCGAGACCGCGCTCGTCCCCGAGCTCGTCGCGCGTCAGGCGGCGCGTACGCCCGGGGCCACTGCCGTCCTCGCGGACGGTGTGCGGATGTCCTACGGGGAGCTGGACCGCAGGTCGGCCGGGCTCGCCGGTCGGCTTCGCGAGCTGGGCGCCGGCCCCGAGGCGCCCGTCGGAATCCTCCTCGGCCGCAGCGGTGACCTCGTGGTCGCCCTGCTGGCCGTGCTGCGGGCCGGGGCGCCGTACCTCGCGCTGGACGCCGGGGCCCCGCAGACCCGGCTCGACGCCCTCGTCGCGGCCTCCGGCACCCGTCTGATCCTGTGCGACCCGGCGACCTCGCAGGCGGGCGCGGCCACCGGCGCCGCCGTTGTCCGTCCCACGGAGAGCGGCGAACCGGTCGCCGACCGTCCCACGGAGACCGGCGAACCGGTCGCCGTCCGCGCCGGCCTGCACGGACAGGATGCCGCGTACATCCTGCACACCTCGGGGAGCACCGGCACGCCCAAGGGCGTGGTCGTTCCCCATCAAGGCCTCGCCGCGATGGTCAACGGCACCGCCGACCTGCTGCGGCTGACACCCGAGGACCGCGTGCTGCACCGCACCCCCCTCGTCTTCGACGCCCACGTCTGGGAGATCTTCGCCCCTCTGATCCGCGGCGCCGCCGTCGTGCTCGCGCCCGACGCCGACCGTGACCCGGCGACCGTCCTGCACACCATCGCGGAGCAGCAGGTCAGCGTCGTCCAGGCGGTGCCCACCATCTGGCGCCAGATGGTCCTTGAGGACGGCTGGGACCGCTGCACCACCCTGCGCGCACTGGTCTCGGGCGGCGAGCGGCTGAGCACCGAACTCGCCGACCGGCTGACCGAGTTGAGCGGCGCGGAGGTGTGGAACGTCTACGGCCCCACCGAATGCACCGTCAACGCCACCGCGTACCGCTTCACCCCGGGCGCGGCCGCCGGAGACGTACCCATCGGCCGCCCGCTGCCGCGCACCCGCGTGCTCGTGACGGACACCGCCGGAACCCCCGTCGGCATCGGTGTTCCCGGTGAACTCCTCATCGGCGGGGTCCAGTTGGCCCGCGGATACCTCCACCGCCCCGATCAGACCGCCGAGCGCTTCGTGCCCGACCCGATCGCCCAGGACGGCAGCCGCCTCTACCGCACCGGCGACCGGGTGCGCTGGCGCGCGGACGGGCAGCTCGAATACCTGGGCCGGATCGACGAACAGCTCAAGGTCAACGGCGTCCGCCTCGAACCGGCCGAAGTCGAGGCCGCGCTGCTCGGTCACCCCGGGGTCGCCGCCGCGGCGGTCGCTCCCTACACCGCGGCCGGCGACACCCAGCAGCTCGCCGCATACGTCGTACGGGCACCCGGCGCAGAGCGTGACGTACCGCTCGACGTCCTGCTGCGCGGCCATCTGATCGAGCGGCTGCCGAGCACGCACCTGCCCGCGCTCTTCGTGGAACTCGACGACATCCCCCGCACCACGAGCGGCAAGACCGACCGCCGCGCTCTGCCCCACCCGCTCGCCGCCCCCACCGCCGACCAGACCCCCGCGGCAGGCGACCGCACCGCGCCCAGCACCGCGGCGCAGTTGCTCATCGCCGAGGCCTGGCGCGATCTGCTCAGGCCCGCCGACGACCTCGCGGTGCAGGACGACTTCTTCCGCCTCGGCGGCACCTCCCTGCAGCTCACCCGCCTCGTCACCAGGCTGCGCGCCACCACCGGCCGCGAGGTCACCCTGCAGTCGCTCCTCGGCGCGACCACCCTGGCCGCGCAGGCGGAGCTGATCGACGGGGCGGCAGCCACCCCGCAGGCACCCATCGCGCGCGCGGACCGCAGCCGCGGCCTCCCCCTGTCGTACGAGCAGCGACGGCTCTGGTTCATGGACAAGCTGAATCCGGCAAGTCCCGAATGGGTCGCCGGACTCCTGCTCAAGCTGCCCGCGGACGCGACCCGCGAGCACGCCGAGACCGCACTGAACGCCCTGATCGCCCGGCACGAAGCACTGCGCACCGCCTACACCGAGGAGGCCGGGGAGCCGCGCCAGCACATCCTGCCCGAGGTACGCGTCGAACTGCCCGAGACCGGCACGGACCGGGACGCCCTGCCCGGCCACCTGGTGACGCTGCTCGGCCGCGGATTCGCCCTGGACGGCACGGAACCACTGCTGCGGGCCCGCCTGTTCGACCTCGGCGACGGGCGGCGGATCGTCGCCGTCGCCCTCCACCACATCACGACCGACGGCTGGTCGACCGCCGTCCTGGAGCGCGAGTTCGCCGAGCTGATCGGTGCCGCGGTACGCGGCACGGAGCCGGTGCTGCCGCAGCTCGCGGTGCAGTATGCCGACTATGCGGTCTGGCAGCGCGAGCACCTCACCGACGCGGCCGTCGCGGACGAGCTCGCGCACTGGCGGGAGGTGCTCGACGGACTCGAACCGCTCGAACTCCCCACGGACCGGCCGCGTCCCGCGGTGCGCGACGGCCGCGGATCGATCGTGCCCTTCACGGTGCCGGCCGCCACGGCGCGGCGCCTCGACGAGGTGGCGCGACAGGCGGGGACGACACGCTTCGCGGTCGTACTCACCGCCTTCGCGACCGTGCTCGCGCGGCACACCGGGCAGTGGGACATACCCGTCGGCACCCCGGTCGCGGGGCGCGGACGGGCCGAACTCGACGGTGTCGTGGGCTTCTTCCTCAACAACGTCGTGCTGCGCTGCCGCCTCGACCCGGCGCAGGACTTCGCCCGGGCGGTGGCCGGTGCCGGCGAGGTGACGAAGGACGCCTTCGCCCATCAGGAGCTGCCCTTCGACCTGCTCGTGGACGCCCTCGTGCCGGACCGCGACCTGTCGCGCACCCCGCTGTTCCAGGTGGCCGTCGACCTGCACGACGAGGACTTCAACGGGCCGGTCGACGAGGACTTCGAGACGATCCGGCAGCTGTGGCGGATCACGCACACGGACCTCACACTGCTGCTCCGCCCCGACCGCGACGGTGGTCTGACGGGTGGCCTCGAATTCGCCACGTCGCTCTTCGACGAGACGACCGCCCGCAGGCTCGCGGACCACCTCGGCCGCCTGCTGGCCGCGGCGGTACAGGCCCCGGCCACGCCGCTCGACGACCTCGACATGGTGCCCACGCAGGAGCTGGAGCGGCTCGACGCGTGGGGCAGCGGTGAGGGTGCGGTGCGTGCGGATGTGCCGGTGCCGGTGGTGTTCGCGGAGCGGGCGGCGGCGGTTCCTGGTGCGGTGGCGGTGGAGGGTGCTGGTTTCTCGCTGTCGTTCGGGGAGTTGGAGGCGGCGTCGAATCGGTGGGCCTCGTATCTGGGTTCGGCCGGGGTGGGTCGTGGCTCGGTGGTGGGTGTGCTGCTGGGGCGGGGGGC
>NZ_JACVWU010000022.1 GCF_014596915.1 Streptomyces sp. TRM68416 | reverse complement strand
CACCCCCGTCACGGACGCGAAATGAGACCCGAAGCACATGATCTTCGAACGCAACGGGGCTGACGTACCCGTGGTGATCGTCGGCGCCGGGCCCGTGGGCGTGACCGCCGCCCTCCTCCTGGCCCGGCGCGGAGTCCGCAGCGTCGTCCTCGAACGCCACAGGGACATCTATCCGCTCCCGCGCGCCGCCGCCACCGACGACGAGGTACGCCGGATCCTCCAGGCCGCAGGCGTGGGAGAGGAGTTCGCCGCCATGGCCCGTCCGGCGAACGGGCTGCGGCTGCTGGACGCCCGGCACCGGGTGATGGCCGAGTTCCGGCGCACCGAGCACGGCCTGCACGGCTACCCGCAGACCAGCATGTTCGACCAGCCCGAGCTGGAACGCGTGCTGCGCGACGCCCTGGCCCGGCACCCGGAGTGCGAACTGCGGGGCGGAGTGGAGGTCACCGGCATCGGCCCGGACACCGAGGGCCCCGTGCGCGTGACCTACCGGGACGACGACGGTGAGCATCACCTGTGGGCCGAGGCGGTGCTCGGCTGCGACGGCGCGAACAGCCTCACCCGAGAGGCCGTCGGAGCCGCCTGGGAGGACCTGCGCTTCGAGGAACGCTGGACCGTCATCGACGTCCGTACGACGGCCGACGTGCGCTCCTGGGAGGGGGTCGACCAGGTCTGCGACCCGGACCGGCCGGCGACCTTCGCGCGCATCGGCGAGGACCGTTACCGCTGGGAGTTCCGGCTGCGCGAGGGGGTGGAGCAGCCGGTCCGCGAGTTGGTCGCTCCGTGGCTGCCGCCCTCGTACGAGGGGGACTTCGAGGTCATCCGCGAGGCGCAGTACACCTTCCGGGCCCGCCTCGCCGACCGTTGGCGCAGCGGTCGGGTGTTCCTGCTCGGCGATGCCGCCCACCTCACCCCGCCGTTCATCGGACAGGGGCTGTGCGCGGGCCTGCGGGACGCCTACAACCTCACCTGGAAGCTCGCCCGCGTGCTCCGACAGGGCGGGGACGAGCGACTGTTGGACACCTACGAGAGTGAACGCAAGCCGCACGCCCGGCATGTGATCCGGCTCGCGGTCGCCGTCGGCTGGGCCATGACCGGCGGCCAGGACCGTGCCGCCGCGATCCGCCGCAGGGCCCTGGCCGCGGCCTGCCGCGTACCCGGCCTGACCGAACTGGCCGGCCGCGACCTCAGCCCGCCCCTGACCACGGGACTCCTCGTACGCCGCCGCCTCCGCAAGGGCCTTGCGGGAACGCACTGCCCCCAACCATGGATCACCGCCGACGGACGGCGCAGCCGCCTCGACGAGGTGCTCGGTGACTCCTTCACCGTCCTCACCGCCGCCGATCCCTGGCCCTCGCTGAACGCCCTCGCCCACGCGCTCGGCGTCCGGACGATCCCCGCGACCGGCCTCGGCGACGACGGCACACTCGCCGCCTGGCTGCGCGCCGGCCGCGCGGACGCCGTACTGCTGCGCCCCGACCGCGTCGTCATGGACGTCGTCCCCGCCGGGGGCCGGGACTTCACCGGCACCACCACCTGGGCGTCCCTGCTGTACAGCACCCGCAGTCCCCACCCGCCGCGACGAACCGCCGACAACAGCCCGCTGAGGAGCGTCACCCGATGAGTCTGCGCGACCCTTTCGCGAGGCCGGATCCGCAGGCCGCCGCGGACAGCAACCTCACGGACTCCGCCCGCAATGTCGGGATGTCCGGCACCGATTACGCCGACCTGTACCGCTGGTCGGTCACGGACCGGGAAGGTTTCTCGGGCACCACGGCCCTGCCCAGGTGCATCGTCCACGGCCACGGCGCCACCACCCCAGCACTGACGGCGCCCGCCCGCGCAACGGGATGAGCAGCGGCCACTCACCCTTGCGCCCGAGACCGCGCTCTCGTCAGCCGTCCACGCATCTCACAGCTTCTTCAGGAGGGCTCCTCATGCCCATGCGTACGGAGATTCCCGTCTACCACCCCGACCTGTATTCGGCGTCGGCCATCCGCGACACCTATCCGCACTACGCCGCGCTGCGCGCACTCGGCCCCGTGGTGTGGCTGAGCAAGCACAAGGTCCACGCCCTGCCGCGGTATACCGAGTGCAAGCAAGTACTGCTGGACGACGACACCTTCGTCTCCTCGGGCGGCGTCGGCCTCAACCCCGTCGCCAACCGTATGAGCCAGGGCACCACACTGTGCAGTGACGGCGAGGAGCACGCCCGCCGCCGTTCCCTCCTCGCGCACCGCCTGACCCCCAGGGCGCTGCGCGCGATGAAGGACACGGTCGAGCAGCAGGCGGCCGCCGTGGTCGAGGCAGCCGTGGTCCGGCGAACGATCGACGCGGTGGAGGTCGCCACGGCACTGCCGATGGCAGTCGTCCCCGACCTGGTCGGCTGGCCTCAGCAGGGCCGCGAGGATCTGCTGCGCTGGGCCGGTGCCACCTTCGACGCTCTGGGCCCGATCAACCGCCAGGCGGTGCGCACACTCCCCGCGTCCCTCGGCATGCTGCGCTACGCCCGCGGTGTCGTCCGCGACCGGTCCGTGCTGGACGGCAGCATGGGCCACGACCTGCTGCGCGCGTCCGACGAGGGCCGGATCATGCCCGCCGAGTGCGTCACCATGATGATCGACTACCTGGCGCCGTCCCTGGACACCACCATCAGCGCCATCTCCAGCGCCCTGTACTTGTTCGCCACCCACCCCGAACAGTGGCGTCTGCTGAAGGCGGACCCGGACCTCATCCCGAAAGCGGTCAACGAGGTCGTCCGGCACGAATCCCCGATCCGCGCCTTCTCCCGCACAGTCGCCCGCGACACGGAACTCGCGGGCGTCCCGCTGGCCAAGGGCTCCCGGGTACTCGTCCTCTACGGCTCCGCCAATCGCGACCCGCTGGAGTGGGACGACCCGGACACCTTCGACATCCGCCGCGACGCCGCCCGCCAACTCGGCTTCGGGCAGGGCACGCACGGCTGCGCCGGTCAGGGCCTGGCCCGCATGGAGACCTCCGCGATGCTCCGCGCCCTGGTCGAACGTGTCGACCGCATCGAGGTGACCGGCCCACCCGAGTGGGCCCTGAACAACGTCATCCATCGCCTGGAGCGCCTGCCGCTCGAACTCATCCCCGCCTGAACCCGCCGCTCGCCCGTTCGAAGACAGCTGAGGACAGCACCATGAAGATCTCCGTCGACCATCCGCGCTGCGAAGGCCACGGCCTGTGCGCCGACCAGGCCCCCGACCTCTTCAGCCTGGACGACGACGCCGAACTCACCTACCACTTCGAGGGCACCGACGTCCCCGACGAGCATCAGCCCGCCGCCCGCGCGGCCGTCAACGCCTGCCCGGTCGCCGCCCTGCGAGTGCTGTCGTGACCGCACCGCGCTCGGTGCTCATCGTCGGTGAGTCACTCGCCGGGACCACCGCCGCCCGCCACCTGCGCACCCTCGGTCACACCGGACCCCTCACGATCATCGGCGCGGAAGAACACGGCGCCTACTCGCGCCCGCCCCTGTCCAAAGCCGTCCTGAAAGACCCGGCCGCCGACGACACCCTCGGCCTGGCCCTCGACGGACTCGACGCCGACGTCATCCGCTCGCCCGCCGTCGCCGCCGACACCCGGCGCCGCACCGTCACAACCGCCGACGGCCGCCAGGTCGGCTACGACGCGCTGATCATCGCCACCGGCGCCGACGCCCGCCGCCTCGCCGCCCCCGGGCAGCGGGGCGAACTCGTGCTGCGCACCCTCGACGACGCCCGCCGACTCCGCGCCCGCCTGGCCGACGCCGCTTCGGCGATCGTGGTCGGCGCCGGCTTCCTCGGCATGGAGGTGGCCGGCGCCTGCGCCGCCCGCGGCATCCCGGTCACCGTCGTGGACGCCGACCGGCCGCTGGAACGCATCCTCGGCGGTCACCTGTCCGCCGCGATCACCGCACGCGCTGCGGCGTACGGCATCCGCTTCATACAGGCCACTGGCTTCGCCACCCTGACCGGCGACCCCGTCAACGGCGTGGCGCTCCCGGACGGCACCGAACTCACCGCGGACCTGGTCGTCACCTGTGCCGGAGAAGTGCCCTGCGTCGGCTGGCTGGCAGGGACCGGCCTCGCCGACCGCCTCGGTGTCGGCATCGACGAGGCCTGCGCCACCACCATCCCCGGCGTGTTCGCCGCAGGCGACGTCACCTATCTCCGTGGCGACGGCACACGGCCCGACCGGCGTGCGCCCTTCTGGTCCAACGCCGTCGCCCAGGGCAGGACCGCGGCGGCCTCCGCCCTGGGGCTCGCTGCGACGGGACCAGCGCAGGACGACTACTTCTGGACCGAGGTCGCCGGTCTCACCGTCAAGATCGTCGGCCGTCTGCCGCTCCTCGGCGAACCGGCCACGGTCCAGGGCAGCGTGGCCGACGGACGCGCGCTGCTCACCTGGAGCCATGCCGACGGAACGTCGACGGCGGTCGCCTACGGACTGCGTAAACCGGTCTCCGCGCTACGGGCCTTGGCCGCCACGTCTTTGCCGCCGCCACCGTGACTGCTGGCCGAACTCCGCCGCGCGGACTCATGGGACCTGGACGACTGCTCCGTGGACGGATCGCACGTCCGGCCCTCAAGGGGGATCACGTCGGCCCCTCGCCTCATCCCGGCGGACGCCGAGCACGCAGGGGCGAGAAGCTCGCCGAGTCCCTCGGCGTGACCCGCAGGAGTCGGGTCAACGGTCGACCAGCCGCGGACGCGGGATCTCACCCGTGGATTCCGCAGTCGTGTCTGCGGTGCCGACCGGGCCGCGGGGAAGGATCCGGTCCAGCCACTTCGGCAGCCACCAGTTGGTCCGGCCGAGGAGTGTCATGGTCGCCGGTACCAGCACCATGCGTACGACCGTGGCGTCGATGAAGATCGCGGTGGCCAGGCCGAGCCCGAACATCTTGGTGGAGGGATCCTCGGCGACGGCGAAGGACAGGAAGACCGCCACCATGATGAGGGCGGCCGAGGTGATGATCCGGGCGGTGCCCGAGACGCCCTCGACGATCGCCGTGCGGTTGTCGCCGGTGCGCAGGTACTCCTCGCGTACGCGGGAGAGGAGGAACACCTCGTAGTCCATCGACAGGCCGAACAGGATGGCGAAGAGGAACATGGGGATGAACGACACGATCGGAACCGTCGCCTCCAGGCCGATGAGTGAGCTTCCCCAGCCCCATTGGAAGACCGCGACCATGACGCCGTAGGCCGCGCCGATGCTCAGCAGGTTCAGCAGTACCGCCTTGAGCGGGACGAGTATCGAGCGGAAGACCAGCATCAGCAGCAGGAACGACATCGCCAGCACGGCTGCGACGAACACCGGCAGGCGTTCGCTGGTGCGTTGGCCCACATCGGACAGGCTCGCGGCGGCGCCGCCGACATGAGCCCTGGCCGGGCCGTGCCCGGTCGCCGTGGGCAGTACGTCGGTGCGCAGCCGGGCGATGGTGTCGGCCGTGGCCTTCTCCTGCGGGCTGGTGGTCGGGAACACCACGAGGGTCGCGATGCCGGTGGCCCGATCGATGTGCGCCGGCGCGACGGACGCGATGCCCGGATCCGCGGCGACCGCCCCGACGAGGCGGTCCACCACTTGCGGATCACCGGCGGGGTCCGCGGCGATGACGAGGGGACCGTTCGTGCCCGGGCCGAACCCCTCGGCGACGAGGTCGTAGGCGCGGCGCTCGGTACGGCTGGGGGGCTGCGAGCCGTCGTCGGGCAGGCCGACGCGCAGGCCGAGCACGGGCAGCGTCGCGGTCAGCAGCAGCCCCGCCGCGCCGATCGCGTACGGCACCGGGTGCCGGTTGACGTGCCCGATCCAGCGCCGCCACCCGGCGGCGGGGGCGGCGCCCGGCGCCGGGGCCCGTCGCCGGGTGAGTCGGCCCGGCTTCCCGGTCCGCAGAGCCCGGCCGATCCGGCCGATCCGGGCCAGGCGCGGGCCGGCGGCGCCGAGGAAGGCCGGCAGCAGGGTCACCGACGCGACCACCATGATCAGGACCACGATCGAGACGGCGAGCCCGCCCACCGTCATGAACGGCACGTTCGCGACCGCCAGGCCGAGGATCGATACGACGACGATGCCGCCGGCGAAGACCACGGGCCGCCCCGCCGTGGCCACCGCCCGCCCCGCCGCCTCGCGGTGATCGAGCCCGCGCGCGAGGTACTCCCGGTGCCGGGCGAGCACGAACAGCGCGTAGTCGATGCCGACTCCGAGCCCGACCATGCTGCCCAGGACGGGGGCGAAGGTCGGGACGTCCGTCACCCCCGCCAGGACCGTCATCGTGGCAACCCCGACGGTCAGCCCGAAGACCGCCATGCCGATCGGCAGCGCGGCGGCGACGAGCGAACCGAACGCCAGAAACAGGATCGCCGCCGCGGCGAGGATGCCGATCAGCTCGCTCATGCCGCCGGCGGGGTCGGAGAAGGCGTAGAAGAGGTCCCCGCCCATCTCGATGCGCAACGGCAGTTCGGCGCGCAGCCGGTCGCCGAGATCGACGAGGGCGTCGAGGTCCTTGGCGGACAGCATGCTCTGGTCGGGGTACTGCACCCGGACGACCGCGATCCGCCCGTCGGCCGAGACGAGGCCGTCGCGCACGGTGGTGTCCCCACCCGCGTCGAGTGCCCCCGCCGGGTCGCTCGTGCCGAGTACGTGCGGCAGCCGCCGCACCTCGGCCTGCAGCCGCGTGAGAGCGGTACGCGCGCCGGCGTCGTCGATGAACGTCGCACCGTCCTCGACGGGGGTGACGACCACTTGGGCGGTCATCCCCTCCTGGCCGGTGCCGGCCCGCTCGATCAGTTGCGCGGCCCGCTGGGAGTCCAGTCCCGGGGCGGTCATCGAGTCCGCGGTCCGCCCGCCGACGGAGAGCGCGGCGAGGACGGCGAGCGTGGCGGCGACCAGCCATGCCGCGATCACCCGCCAGGGACGGCGGGCGGCGCTTGCGCCCAGGCGCCACAGGGCTTTCGAGAGCATCGGGTCCTCCAACCACCTCGTCGGCCGTCCTTGTACGGCCCTCGATGCCGAGGTTGGCCGCCACGGTGTTCCGCGGCATCGGCCCGCGGGCCGCGGATCCGTCGGCCCCGAGTCGGAGTGCCGCCCCGTCCTTTCGGCCGATGCGCGCCACGGCGCGGTCCCTAGGCTGAGAAGCGTGCTGCGAGACGACCTGCGAACCCTGTGGAGCGAACCCCGGCCGCCCGACGCGCCCGCCCGGGTGTGGCGGGACTGGGCGCTGCTCGCCGCGGGCCTGTGCGGCGTGGTGCTGGAGGCCACCCTGCGCGAGGACCTCGTGTGGCGGCCGGTGGCGGTGGTGCTCGCCGTATGGCTGTGCCTGCTGACCCTGTGGCGCCGGACGCGCCCGCTGGCGATGGTCACGCTGGCGTTCGGCTCGACGATGCTGCTCCAGGCCGCCTCGCTCGTCGCCGCACCGAGCGAGCCCGTCGGCCTGCACACCGGCGTGATCGTGCTCGCGCTGGTGTACGCGCTGCCCCGGTGGGGATCGGGACGGGAGATCGTGCTGGGCAGCGGGGTGATCGTGGCGGTCTGCGCGGTGTACGCCGTCACGGACGAAACCCCGGCCGCCGAACAGGTGGGGGGCTACGTCTTCCTGTCGCTGCCCGGTTTGATCGGGGCCGCCGTGCGGTTCTGGGGGGCCGCTCGCGAACGGCAGTTGGAGCAGGTACGCTCCCGCGAGCGTGAGCAACTCGCCCGGGAACTCCACGACACGGTGGCCCACCACGTGTCGGCCATGGTGATCCGCGCCCAGGCGGGCCGGGTGCTCGCGGCCACCGACCCGTCCGCCGCCGTGGAGGCGCTGGAGGGGGTCGAGGAGGAAGGGGCACGCACGCTGGAGGAAATGCGGGCCATGGTCGCCACGCTGCGCGACCGCAGGGTCGGCGCCGAACTGGCGCCGCCTGCCGGCGTCGCGGACCTGGAGTGCCTGGTGCGCGCCCCGGGCGGTCGTCTCAGGGTCGATCTGGGGCTCCACGGCGAGCTGGACTCGCTGCCCCCGGCCGTGGACGCGGCCGTCTACCGCATCGTGCAGGAGTCGGTGACCAACGCGATGCGCCATGCGGTCGGCGCGACCGAGGTCGTGGTCCGGGTCACCGCGGAACGGCACACGGTACGGGTGAGCGTGCGCGACGACGGCCAACGCACCGGCCGAGGTCGCGACGGATACGGACTCACCGGACTGCGCGAACGCGCGACCCTGCTCGGCGGCACCCTACGAGCCGGCCCGGGCGCCGAAGAGGGCTGGCACGTCGAAGCCGAACTGCCGAGAGCGAGGAGCGAGAACGGTGTCCATTCGCGTCCTCGTCGCTGACGACCAGACGATCATCCGCACCGGGCTGCGGATCATGCTGAACGCCCAGCCCGGCATCGAGGTGGTCGGCGAGGCCGCCGACGGACGCGAAGCGGTACGCCTGGCCCGCGAACTGCGCCCCGACGTCTGCCTGTTCGACATCCGCATGCCTCTGCTCGACGGGCTGGAGGCCACCCGGCTGATCGCCGGCCCGGACGTCGCCGACCCGCTGGTCGTGGTCGTCATCACCACGTTCGACCTCGACGAGTACGTCTACGGCTCACTCCGTGCCGGCGCCCGCGGATTCCTCCTCAAGGACACCGGACCTGACCTCCTGGCGCAGGCCGTCCGGTCGGCGTCCGACGGTGAGGCGCTCATCGCCCCCAGCGTCACCGTCCGTCTGCTCCAGGCGTTCGCGGACCTGCCCGCCGGCCGGCCCGCGGCCCAGCCGGTCTCCCCGGTCACCGCCCGCGAGGAGCAGGTGCTCCTGGCCGTCGCTCGCGGGCTGACCAACACCGAGATCGCCGATGCGCTGCACATCAGCCTCAGCACGGTGAAGACGCATCTGGCCAGCCTGATGGCCAAACTCGGCGCCCGCAACCGGGTCGAGATCGCGATGTGGGCCTACGAGACACGCCGCATCCTCCCCGGAAGCTGAGGCGTGTGCCGGGCCGTGCGGGCGGGTGGGCCGGTTGCCGACGTGCTCCGCACGCAGCTTGCGCGAGTCGGCCATCCTCTTGGCGTGCACCTGTCGACGAGGTCGACGGGTGCCCCGGCGCACGAGCGAGGCGACCGGCGCCCTGATCCACTCGTGCTGGGGCCGGTCGGCCTGCGCCGGACCATCACCGGCCGCCACCCCTGCGCCCGTTCGCCCGGCGGCGTTAGCCTTCCGGTATGGGCGACCCCGGGCTCTTCACCCCCCAGTCCGTGACCTGGCAACTGCACGCCGACCCCATGATGTGGGTCGCCGGCGTGCGCGCGCTCTACCTCCAGGCCCTGCACCCGCGCGCGGTCCGCGGGGTCATGCAGAACTCCGACTTCCGGCGCGACGCCTGGGGCCGGCTGATGCGGACCGCGAACTTCGTCGGGACCATCACCTACGGCACCACCGAGGCCGCCGAGCGGGCCGGGGCCAAGGTGCGGAAGATCCACAGCATGCTGCGGGCCACCGACCCGGACACCGGCGAGGTGTACGGCGTCGACGAACCCGGACTGCTGCTGTGGGTGCACTGTGCCGAGATCGACTCCTATCTGCACGTCGCCCGCCGCTCCGGCATCCCGCTCACCGACGCCCAGGCCGACCGGTACATCGACGAACACCGGGCAGGCGCCCGCCTGGTGGGGCTCGACCCCGACGCCGTACCGGCCAACCGGGCGGAGATGGCGGCGTACTTCGAGAAGGTGCGCCCCGAACTCGCCTGTGGAGCCGAGGCACGCGCGGTGGACGACTTCCTGCTCCGCCCCCCGACGCACCCCCTCCTCGTCCCGGCGCGCGAGCTGCTGTGGCGGCGCGTGGCGCATCTGGCGTACGCCGCTCTGCCGCCGTACGCCCACGAGCTGTACGGCAGACCGGCCCCCGAACCGGCCACCGTCACCCGCCGGTTGCGCGCCACCGGCACCCTGCTGCGCTGCATTCCCGCACGTCTGCGCTGGCAACTCCCGCCCAAACACATCCTGCGGGCCATGGACCGGCTCGGCCCCGGCAGCCGCCCGGCACCGTACAAATTCGGACGATAGCTCGCCATACTGGACGGGCCAGGGGAGGGCGGGGCACCACAGCGACGGGGGCGATCGCGGAAGATGGGGGACAGCAGGCTCATTTACGGCCGGTACCGACTGCTCGACCTGATCGGGCGCGGCGGCATGGGCGAGGTGTGGCGCGCCCGCGACGAGTCCCTCGGCCGGCACGTCGCCGTGAAGTGCCTCAAACCGCTGGGCCGGCACCACGACCAGTCCTTCACCCGGGTCCTGAGAGAACGGTTCCGGCGCGAGGCCCGCGTGGCCGCCGCGCTCCAGCACCGCGGCATCACCGTGGTGCACGACTTCGGCGAGTCCGACGGCGTCCTCTACCTCGTCATGGAACTCCTGGAGGGCCGCAACCTCAGCCAGCTCCTGGAGGACAACAGACACCACCCGCTGCCCGTCCACGCCGTCGTCGACATCGCCGACCAGGTCACCGCCGCCCTCGCCTACACCCACCAACAGGGCATCGTGCACCGCGACCTCAAACCCGCGAACATCGTGCGGCTCACCGACGGCACCGTGAAGATCTGCGACTTCGGCATCGCCCGGCTCGGCGCCGACATCGGCTTCACCTCCCGGCTGACCGGCACCGGCATCGCCATGGGCACCCCGCACTACATGTCGCCCGAACAGATCGGCGGCACCGAGGTCGACCAGCGCAGCGACCTGTACTCGCTGGGCTGCGTGCTCTACGAGATCGCCACCGGCGTGCCGCCCTTCGACCTCGACGACGCCTGGGCGGTCCTGGTCGGCCACCGCGACACCCCGCCCCGCCCGCCGCGCGAACACCGCGCCGAACTCCCCGGCTACTTCGAGGAGATCATCCTGGACCTGCTGGCCAAACGCCCCGAGGACCGGCCGCACGACGCCCGCGCGGTGGGCCGGCGGATCGGCGCGGGCCGCACCACCCCGACGTACGTACCCACCGTCGTCACCCCGCGCCCCGAACTGCGGCCGCCCGAACCGGCTCCCCGCGAGGCCCGGCTGCCGTCCTGGACACGGGGCATGACCACCGGCCACAAGGCCACCGGCGCCGGACTGCGCACCGCACCCCCGGACGCCGGAGCAGGGCTGACCGGCGAGTGGATCCCGCGCTCGATCGCCGCCCGGCCCGAGGAACCCGTGCCGCAGGCGCCGCCCGCGCCCGACCCGGCCGCGCTCACCGCCCTGGCCGGCCGGCACAACGCCGGACTCAGCCTGGGACGCCTGGGCCGCTGGGCGGAGGCCGGCGAGGTGCACCGCGCGGTCGCCGCCGAACGCGAGCACCTCCTCGGCCCCGACCACCCCGACACCCTCGCCAGCCGCTACGAGGTGGCCTTCACCCTCAGCCGCACCGGCCGCGCCGCCGACGCCCTGCGGGAGTACAAGCACGTCGCCCGCTGCCGCAGCCTGGCCCTCGGCCCCGACCACCCCGAAACCCTCGCCGCCCGCCAGGAGATGGCCTTCGTCCTGGGCCAGCTGGGCCGCCACTTCGACGCCCACCAGGTGTACACCTCCGTGCTCGCCGCACGGGAGCAGGCCATGGGCGCCGACCATCCCGACACCCTGCGCTGCCGGCACAACCTCGCCTTCAACCTCAGCCGCCTCGGCCGCCTGGAGGACTCCTACCGCATGGCCCGCGAGGTGGCCGCCGCCCGCGCCCGCGTCCTCGGCGCCGACCACCCCGAAACCCTCGTCACCCGCTACGAAGTGGCCTACGCACTGGGCCAGTTGGGCCGCTGGGCGGAGGCCCTGGACACCTACCGGGACGTCGCCGCGGCACGCACCCACGCCCTGGGGGCCGACCACCCCGACACCCTGGCCGCCCGCTACGAGGTCGGCATCAGCCTCGGCCGCCTCGGCCGCAGCGCCGAAGCCCTGCGGCTGTACCGCGAGCTGATCGAGGACCGCACCCGCGTCCACGGCCCCGCCCACCCCGAAACCCTGCGCGCCCGCCACGGCCTCGGCGTCAACCTCGGCCGGCTCGGCCACTGGGAGGAGGCCCTCGCCGAGTCCCGCGACGTGTGCGCGATCCGCGAGCGCGTTCTCGGCCCCGAGCACCCGGACACCCTCGTCAGCCGCCGCGAGGTCGCCGTCGGCCTCGGCTGGCTCGGCCGCTGGCCGGACGCCCTCACCGAGTACCGCAGAGTCGCCGCCGCCCGCGAACGCGTCCTCGGCCCCACCCACCCCGACACCCTCGCAAGCCGCAACGACGAGGCCCACTGCCTGGAACAACTCGGCCGCGCCGCGGAGGCGGTGGAGCTGTACCGACGGGTGGCGGTACTGCGGCAGCAGGGCGCGGCGAGCGCGCACTGACCGGACCGGTCGAAGGCGGCCGGTGCGTGCACCAGACGGGCGGAGGAGCCGCAAAGGCGGCGGCCGGTCCCCGGGCGATGTCCGCGACCGCCGCCCTCGCGGGGGCGACGCGGCACTGCGTCGGATCAGTTCAGGAGGTGGTCGCGCAACTCGGTCATGGCCTGCATCAGCCGGTCCGGCCAGGTCGGATCGGTCAGGAAGGCACCCTCCGCCTCGGCCAGCACCGCCGCCGTGGTCCCCGGAACGGGCGCGGAGCCGAGAGTCCGTGCGATCTCCCGCGCGATCTCCGCCATACGGGCCACGCTCCCCTCCTGATGGGCGGCGCGCAGGTGTCCGACGAGGCGGACCACCTCCGCACGCCCCCGGGCCGGTTCGCCCATGGCCGTCAGCGATCGCGCGCCGCAGTCCTCGTACACCCGACGTTCTCCTTGCTCAGCGCTCACGGGAGCTCTTACGCGGTGGTGTGGGCGGTGCTGTGCTGCCCGCGCCGGCGGCCCGGACGCGGCCCGCGCCCGCCGTCACCGTCGGTCGCGCCGCGCACCCCGGTGAGGGTGAAGGCCAGGGCGGCGGCGGCCACGACCGCGAGCAGGGCGAGGCCGGCCGCGTAGGTCCCGTACTCGCCGTACAGCGAGCCCATCACCAGCGGCGGCAGGAAGCCGCCCAGCCCGCCGGCCGCGCCGACCACGCCGGTGACCGAGCCGACCTGGTTGGCCGGGGTCTGCAGCGCCACCAGCGCGAAGGTCGCGCCGCTGCCCGCGCCGAGCGCGGCGGCCATGGCCAGGAAGGCGACGGTGCCCAGCGGCACCAGGCCCGGCGTGAACGACTGCACCAGCGCCCCGGCCACGACCACGCCCAAGGCCCCGGCCAGCACCCGGACCGGCCCCAGCCGGTCGGACAGCCAGCCGCCCACCGGCCGCATCGCCACCGCGAGCAGCACGAACCCGGCCATGCGGTTCGCGGCGTCGGCCTGGGAAAGGCTGTAGCCGGTCTTGAGGTAGGTGGGCAGGTAGACGGAGAAGGCGACATAGCCGCCGAAGGCGACCGCATACAGCGCGGACGCCTGCCAGGTGATCCTCAGCTTCAGCGTGGCACCCAGCCGACGGGCCAGGGGCTGGGTCGGCACGGTACGGCCGGGAGCGTCCCGCAGCAGCAGCGCGGCGGTCGCCGCGTAGACGGCGAGCACCGCGGCGGTGATCAGGAAGGGGGTGGACATGCTCTGCGCGTCGACCAGCTTGACCGTGGTCAGGGCGCTGATGGCGGTGCCGCCCATGCCGACGCCGAAGACGCCGATGGCCAGGCCCCGCCGCTCGGGCGGGAACCAGGCGTTGACGAGCGGCACGCCGACGGCGAACGCGGTGCCGCCGATGCCCAGGAAGAAGCCGCCGACCAGCAGGGCGGCGAAGGAGTCGTGGCCGGCCAGACCGAGGTAGAGCACCGGCACGATGGTGGCGGCCGAGACGATCGGGAACATCATCCGGCCGCCGAACCGGTCGGTCAGCGCGCCGACCGGTATGCGGCCCAGCGAGCCGACCACGACCGGCACCGCCACCAGCAGCGACTGCTGGAACGACGTCAGGTCCAGGGTGTCCTTGAAGCGCGGGCCGAGCGGACTGAGCAGCGCCCAGGCCCAGAAGTTCACGGCGAAGCCGATGGTGGCCAGCGCCAGCATCAGCCAGGCCCGCCCCGGCACCGGCGAGCCCGAGCCCGGCCTCTCGCTGTGCGTCTTCGCCGACTGGACCATGCTGTCCGTCCTCTCCCACTGCGTCACCACTGCGTCACGTGTGTGGCGTGGGGCCCGTGCTGTCGCGGACCCGTCTTCGCAGCCACTGTCCGCGCGCGGGTGCTCGGGCGGCATGGGCCAAGGGTCCCCGCGGGCCGGGCACAGGGCCCTCGAACGGGGCCGCCCCGGCGGCGGCACCCCGCCTCCGCGGGGGACACGGCGGAACAGGGCCGATCGGCCCTGTCGCCCTTGCGGTGAGCCCGGGGACGATGACGCGATGTCCTGGGACGACGCCTTTCGCGCTCTCGGCCGACGGGAGTGCCTGAGCCTGCTGGGCAAGGTACCGGTCGGGCGCGTGGTCTACACCCGGCAGGCGCTGCCTGCCGTCCTCCCGGTCAACTTCTCGCTGGACGCGGACGCCTCCGTCGTGCTGCGCACCGCACGGGACTCGGACCTCGTACGCGCCGTCGACGGGGTCGTGGTCGCCTTCGAGGCGGACGAGTTCGACGCGGCGGCCCACTCCGGCTGGAGTGTCGTCGTCACGGGACGGGCCGACGTGGTGACCGACCCGGCCGAGCACGCACGGCTGTCGCGGACCGGCCCCCGCTCCTGGATGCCCCTGCACGACGCGGTCTTCGTGCGGATCACCTCCGAACTGGTCACCGGACGCGAGCTCAGGGCGGCGACCGACCCTCGGTGAACCGCCTTCCGCGCCGGGTGCAACAGCACCGCGGCCGGGCCGGGTTCGACCCGGGCATCCCTGTCGTGCACATGCTCTCAAGGTGTCCCGGCGTACGCTGGCCCCTGCGCACCGTGATCTCCGACAGCGGTGGATCCACGGGCGCGACCGGGACCGAGAACGGCGTGAGGGGAGCGGCCTGGATGGCTGACGTACGGGAATTCTCACCGCAGGAACCGATCAAGGTGTTCCTCGTCGACGACCACGAGGTGGTCCGGCGCGGAGTGCACGACCTGCTGGACGCCGAGCCGGACATCTCCGTGGTCGGCGAGGCCGGCAGCGTGGAGCAGGCGCTGACCCGCGGCCCCGCGCTGCGGCCGGACGTCGCCGTGCTGGACGTACGGCTGCAGGACGGCGACGGCATCACCGTCTGCCGCGAACTGCGCTCGCGCATGCCGGAGTTGGGCTGTCTGATGCTCACCTCCTTCGATGACGACGAGGCCCTGCTGGACGCGATCATGGCGGGCGCGTCCGGTTACGTGCTGAAGCAGATCCGAGGCTCGGAACTGGTGTCGGCCGTGCGCACCGTCGCCTCCGGCCAGTCGATGCTGGACCCGGCGACCACGAGCCGGCTGATCAGCAGCCTGCGCGCCGAGAACGCCCCGGCCGAGCCCGAGAACGAGCAGCTGGCCCACCTGAGCGACCGGGAGCGGGAGATCCTCGCCCTGATCGGGGAGGGCCTGACCAACCGGCAGATCGGGCAGCGGCTGTACCTGGCCGAGAAGACGGTCAAGAACCACATCTCACGGCTGCTGGCCAAGCTGGGGGTGGAGCGCCGCGTCCAGGCCGCCGTCATCGCCACCCAGGCGTCCGCCCCGCCGCCGCCCGCCCCCGCCGACTCCCGCCGCCGCACCTGAGACCGGTCCCGCCCACCCGCGGAACGGTCAGCGGGGGCTCGTGCACGCCCCGGCACAAGGCCCCCACCGGTCCTCGCACGGGCCCGCTCGTCCCTCGGGCACCTGGTCCCGCGGAGCGATCCTGGAACCAGGCGAGGGTGACGGCAACGGCCGGGGACGCCCACGTCCCCGCCACAGCCGACGCCCGCGCCAGGGGGACGGCCTCTTGGCAGGCTGCGGCTGGACGTGGGTCGTCGACCGCAGGCCCGCGCACCGCGTACCCGCGCGGGCCCGCCCCTCGCCGCACAGGCCGGGTCCGCGCGACATCGGCAGGGGTGCCGCCCGGACCCGGCCGCATGCCGCCACCGGCATCCGGCCCACCCTCTTCGACGTCGCCGACCGCCTGAACAGCACCACCGGATCCCGAGCCAGGCCGCCCGCCGACAGACCCGCCGCCCCGTAGAAGGGGACCGCCGCACCTCGCCGGGAACCCGGTGGGCGCGGCAAGAAGATGTCCGGTACCGCGGCCCGTCTCAGCCGGCGAGGAGTTCGGCGACCTCCCGGCGAATGTAGGGCAGGTCCGTGTGGAGCGTGCCCGGGCATTGGGTGCTCGCCCAGTCGCGGTGCCCGCTGATGGCCGGCACGGTGCGCACCACATTGCTGACGGGATTGCGGTAGACCACGTCGGCCAGCGGGTCCACCCCGTGACGGCCCGCGAGTTCGGCCAGCAGCCGGGCCAACGAGACCCGCGCTTCCGGGGTTGCGGACCGCGCGGTGAAGGTGCCCAGTAGGGCGATGCCGACGTTCCCGGAGTTGTACCCCCCGATGTGGGCGGCGGTGACCAGGCGGCCCGCCGCGTCGTGCGCGGGCGTTCCGTCGGTGCCCGACCAACGTCCCTCGTACACCTGACCGGCCGCGTCGATCAGGTAGTGGTAACCGAGGTCGCCGTACTCCGCGGCGTCGGTGCGGTAGATCGCGCGCACCCGGGCGGCCGCCTCCAGGCTGTCGCCGCCGTCCGCGGTGTGGTGGACCGTCAGGGTCTGGACCGGATAGTAGGCGGGGGGCCAGCGCTCGGCGCCGGTGGCGGTGTGGCGCAGGGCTTCGTCGGCTCCCCACTGGGCGCGGGTGAGCAGCGGGTAGGTGGCGGCCGAGGCCGGGAGCGCTGTCGTGCCCAGTACGGCCGCGGCGCCCAGCGCGCCAAGGAACGTCCGGCGCGGCAGCGGGGAGGGGGACGCGGGGCGTCTGGTGCCCCGTAGGTCTTGGCGGTCCGGGAGGTCCATGGGGGGTGTATTCCTGTGTGTTCTCGTCGGGAAGGGTGATCGTGTGTCGCCGTACGGGCCGCTGCCCGTCCTCCCTGATGAGGGGAGGACGGGCAGCGGTGCGCGTGTGTGCGGTCGGAGGCGAGACCAGGTCAGCAGCGGTCCGTGCGGGCGAAGCTCCAGAACGCGGACCTGGTGGCGGGTCCGGCGATCCCGTCGACGGTGAGGCTGGCGCCGTGCAGGTTGAGATACCTCTGCAGCCCCTTGATCGTGTTGGGGCCGACGATCCCGTCGATGGAGTCGCTGTAGTAGCCCAGGTACTTGAACAAGTTCTGCGCCGCCTTCCAGCTGTTGGTGCCCAGCTGGCCGTCGATGGTGCCCGGCCCGGGGAAACCATAGGAGCGCGCCCGGTCGCGCAGCAGGCACTGCCAGCTCTTGGCGTGGGCGGTGTCCAGCCCCAGGTTGTTCACGGCGAGCACGCCGATGGCCTCCGCGCCCGCCGCCGGCGCCGCCGCGGGCACCGAGGACGAGGCGGGGGCCGCGGAGCTGGTACCCGCACCGGCCAGACCGCCGGCGGTGAGCGCGGCGACGGTCGCGGCGGTGACACACGCCCGCTTCATGATCTTCGATCGCATTCGGAAAATCCTCTTCGTCTCGTAGATCGCCCAGTGCTGCACGGGGGTTCGAGACGACCTTGCCAGCCTCCTGCGCTCCTTCACATACTTTTACGCGCCAGTGCAAAGGACGAGGCAGACGAGAGGAATCCAATGCTCCGCATCCATTTCACGGATGCCGATTTAGCGCGTGTTCAAGTCACGTCAAGACCAGATCCACTCTGGGAGACCTACTTCAGCCTGCACCGGCTCCAGGGCCGACGGAACCTGCGGCGCTACGGGCAATGGCACCGCACCACACGCCAGGCCCTGCACGAGAAGGGACTGACCGCAGCCGTCCGTGAGGTACTGCTGCCGCTCTACCCTCGCGGCAGCTACATCCCTGACTTCCTCACCCCCGGCGCGGCGGCCGAGGGCCTGCAAGCAGGACTGGAGGCGATACTCTCCGCTCCCCGCAGCCGCGTCCAACGCGAAATCGGAATGCTGGCCAGAGTGGGAAGCGTTCCCTCCTGGACCCGGCGATTAGCCGATACGGAAACCCGCGGTCAATTGGTCGAGACGATCCGGGCCTATCATGACATCGCCCTTCTTCCGTACCGCGATCTCATGCAAGCGCACCACGACGCCGACCGCTCGCTCCGCGCCCGTGCCCTGCTGGACGACGGCACCGGAGGGATGCTCGCGGGACTGGGCCCGTGTATCCGCTGGCTGAGACCGATCCTGGAGGTCGACTACCCCGTCGACCGGGATCTGCATCTGCGCGGCCGCGGCCTCACTCTTGTCCCCTCGTACTTCTGCCAGGGCACCCCCGTAGCCCTGGCCGATCCCGACCTCCCGCCCGTCCTCGTCTACCCCCTGCGTCACCAGGACCCCGACGACGGCCACACCGGGGCGCCCGGCCCACCGGCCCGGCTCTGTGCGCTCATCGGAGCGACCCGCGCCGCCATCCTCCGGGCCTCCGCCACCGGCGCGACCACCGGTGAACTCGCCCGGCTCGCCGGCGTATCCGCGGCCTCCGCCACCCGGCACACCACCGTCCTGCGCAACAGCGGCCTGCTCCTCAGCCGCCGCCACGGCCCATCCGTCCTGCACACCCTGACCCCCGCGGGCACCACCCTGCTGAACGCCGACGGGGGCCGGTGAGACACCTGTTGAGTCCCTCCGCGACGAGCAGGACAGCGGCAGCCCGGACGCCTTCGCCCGCTCCTGCAACATCGCCGCCCAGGGCCTGCGGGGAACAGAGATCGTTGGAAACGACGCTGCTCACGGATGGGCGACCAGTCCGCACGCGGCAGTGACCACGCTTCCCCCGATGAGGCGAGCCCCGGCCTGTCCTCAGCGCGGTGTCCCGTGCCGGCGTTTACGATCCGGCCCACCATCACGCCCTGGGGAACGATGAACAACACGCCGCACAAGCCTGCAGCCCCGCCGCCCGGGCCGCTGGCCAAACCCAAGAAGAGCCGCACCAACATGATCATCATCGGGGCGGCTGCAGCGGTCATCGCTGCAATCGTCGCCACCGGCATCGTGGTGGTGCAGACCCGCGACAACGGCGGGGACCCGAACAACGAGCCGCCACGTTCCGCACCGGCGGACAAGACGCTCACCACCGAGGAGGAGCCGGAGCCTACAGCGGAGGAGAGCGAACCAGGGGTCCGAGAACTGCAGGACACGGCGGCGTACGACAACGGCGTTGAGGTGACGCTGTCCGACTACCAGCGGGGTACATCGACGGCGAACGCCGCGCCGGCGAACACACCCTACGTCTCGTTCGCCGTGACGATCAGCAACAAGTCCGAGTCGGCCCTGGACGTCGGAACCGGCACCTTCACGTGCTACTACGGCGACGCGAGCCAGGAGTCCCGGCAGATCTTCGACTTCGATGAGGGACTGCGCGGCCTGCCCTCCGTGCGGCTGCGGCCGGGCCGGACAGCAAAGGCCACGGTGGCGTGCGAGATGGCCAAGGACGAGAGATATCTGCAGGTGGAGTTGACCCCTTCGATCAACCTGCCGAAGACGATCTTCGCGGGCGATGTGAAGTAGGGCGCGTCATGTATGCCTACGCGCCTCGCTGGACTGGGCATACCAAGCCATCAACACCCGAGCTGTGCCAGGCTCCGCAGCGCATCCCGCCCCAGCCGTCACCCCATCCGGCGCATGTGTCACAACCACTCCAAGGGATTGGCGAGGATCCGCGGGAGGCGATCTCGGGAAGGCGCAGACGCGTGTCGCGGATCTTGCGCACGAGGTCGGACAGAGCCCGGAGGGCGGATCGACCCCTTGCTCGACGCAGAGCCAGTGCGGCTCGTCCGAATCGAGCCCCGCGCGGCCCGATCCCGCCGGTGAGCGGGGGAAACGCTGATCGGCGGGGCCGGAGGCCGGTAGCATCTGACGCCGTAAATCAGAAGGGCCCTGCCGATCAGCGCACCCGGGGGCGGGCGGGGACTGACGAGGTGAAGGGCGGGGCGGGGCATGACGACGTCATCGGCGGACGAGCAGGATCCGACGACCAGACTGCGTGATCTCGAAGCGATGCTGGACGCGCTCGGCGACCATGCGGTGATCAAGCTGGGCCCGGACGGCGAAGTGGCCCGCTGGAGCAGCAGCGCCCGGGCGATGACCGGCTACGCCGAAGCCGAGGTCGTGGGGCGGCCGTTGTCGCTGCTGCGCAGCGCGGAGGAGCGCGAGGCCGGACGGCTGGAGCAGGAACTCGCGGAGGTCCGGCGGACCGGCCGGCAGGAGTTCCAGGGCTGGTGGGTCCGCAAGGACGGTGAGCGGTTCCTGGCGCACATCAGCATGACTTCGCTGAAGGCCGAGGACGGCACGGTCACCGGCTTCGTCAAGGTCCTGCGGGACATCACCGAGTCCGCGCGCGCCGAGTCGCTGTTCCACGGGCTTCTGGAGTCGGCCCCGGACGCCATGGTGATCGTCGGCGAGGACGCCCGGATCGTCCTGGTCAACCGGCAGGCGGAGGCCCTGTTCGGCTTCGAGCGCGACGAGCTGGTCGGCCGGGAGATCGAGGTGCTGGTGCCGGCCCGGTTCCGTGACCGCCACGTCGGCCACCGCAACGGCTTCCTCGCCGACCCGCGGCTGCGGCCCATGGGGGCGGGGCTGGAGCTGTCCGGCATGCGCCGGGACGGCAGCGAGTTCCCCGTCGAGATCAGCCTCAGCCCGCTGCAGACCGCCGAGGGACGGCTGGTCGCCGCCGCCATCCGGGACGTCACCGAACGCCGGGAGACCGAACAGCGCCTGCAACGCCAGCGCGACGAGATCCTGGAACTGTCCACCCCCGTGATCCAGGTGTGGGACAAGATCCTCGCGCTGCCGATCATCGGGACCCTGGACACGCTGCGGGCCACGCGGCTGACCGAGGGGCTGCTGGAGAAGATCGCGCAGACCCAGGCGGAGGTCGCCATCCTCGACATCAGCGGGGTGCCCACGATCGACACCCAGGTCGCCCAGCACCTGCTGAAGACGGTGCAGGCGGCCGCGCTGATGGGCACGGTGAGCATCATGAGCGGGGTGCGGCCGGAGACCGCGCAGTCGATGGTGCACCTGGGCATCGACATGGGCCGGCTGCGCTCGCGCAACACCCTCCAGGACGCCCTGCAACTGGCGTTGGCGGTCCTGGCCGAGCGCGCCGGGACCACGGCGACGGCCGCCCGCGCCCTGTCGGCGGGGGAGTCGCTGTGACCGAGGACGTCGTCCCGGTCATGAAGATCGGTGACACGCTGCTGGTAGCACTGCAGGGCGACCTGGACGACACCACGGTGATCCAGATCGAGGAGCAGCTCACCCGGGAGATCGCCCGGACCGGCGCCACGGGCATGCTGATCGACGTCAGCCGCCTCAGCGTGGTCGACTCCTTCATCGCGCGGGTGCTGGCGCGGATCGTGGCCATGGTGCGGCTGCTGGGGGCGCAGGCGGCCGTGGTGGGCATCCAGCCCGCGGTCGCCATCACCCTCGTAGAACTCGGCGTTCCCATGGGGCACTTGGACACCGCGCTCAACGCCGAGCAGGGACTGGCGCTGCTGCAGCGGCTGCGCCGGAGCGACGCCGGGCCGGGCCGGCCGTGACCACCGAGGCGGCAACGGACCGGGAGCCGGACGTCTTCGCCATCGCCCACGAGGCCGATCTGATCCGTGTGCGCAAGGTGCTGCGCGCCGAGGCCCAGGCGGCAGGGCTGAACCTGGTGGACGCGACGAAGCTGATCACGGCGGGCAGTGAGCTGGCCCGCAACATCCTCAACTACGCCACCGGGGGCCGCGGCCGGATCCGCGTCGAACGGGTGCACCGGCAGGGACGCCAGGGCGTGCGGGCCACGTTCGCCGACGACGGCCCGGGCATCGAGGACATCGCGCAGGCCATGACCGACGGCTTCAGCACCCGCGGCAGCATGGGACTTGGCCTGCCGGGCGCGAAGCGACTGGTGGACGACATGATCCTGACCTCCGCCGCCGGTTCGGGCACCACCGTGGTGATCGTGAAGTGGCAGCGGTGACCGGGAGCGCACACCGGCTGTGCGCGGTCAGGGCCGAGGAGGACGCGGGCGCGCTGCGCCGCACGGTGACCCGGATGACGGCCGGGCAGGGCGGACTGCGGCCCGGCGTGGCCGAGTTGGTGGCCACCGAGTTGGGCACCAACCTCGTCCGCCACACCCGCGACGGCGGTTACGTGCTCGTCCGCACGGCCGGGGACGGGATCGAGCTGATCTCCGTCGACCGGGGCCCCGGGATGCCGCCCGGCGCCCTCACGCCCGCCACCACCGCGGCCGGCCCCCCGGCGCGGGGGCGCGGCCTGAACGCCGGCCTGAACGTCGTACGGCGGCACGCCGCGGAGTTCGACTGCTACACCACCCGCGGCGGCACGGTCGTCTACGCCCGGCTCGGCACCACGGACCCGCACCGGGCCGGCCGGTGGCGGTTCGGCGCCGTCAACGTGCCCTACGGCGGGGACGGCGAGTCCGGAGACGCCTGGGCCGTCCTGCCGGACGGACGCCTGGCCGCCCTCGTCGTCGACGGGCTCGGACACGGCCCGGCCGCGGCCGCGGCGTCCCGCGCCGCCGTCGCCGTATTCGAACGCGGCCCGGTCACCGACCTGGAGGCCCTGATCAAGCAGGCCCACGAGGCGATGCGGGCCACCCGGGGCGGTGTGCTGGGCGCCTGCCTGGTCGACCCCGGACGCGGCGAACTCACCTACGCGGCCGTCGGCAACATCACCGGGCGCCTGCTGGCCGGTGGCCGCGCCGTCCACCTGCTGGACCGCCCCGGCACCCTCGGCACGCACCTCCCGCTGCCCACCGTGCGCCCCCAGACCTGCCCCTGGGAGCACGGCGCCACCCTGGTCCTGGCCTCCGACGGGCTCCGCTCCGGCTGGAACCTCGACGAGCACCCGCGCCTGCTGGAGCACCACCCGGCCGTGATCGCCGCCGTCCTGCACCGTGACCACGGCCGGCCCACGGACGACGCCACGGTGCTCGTGGTCCAAGGCACGGCCGGCACGGCATGATGAGGGAAGCGCGCGTCACCGCGGACGAAGGACGGTCAGGCATGGGAAATCCGGGCAGTCTCCACCCCGTTGACGGTCCGCCCCCGCCGGGCCACGACACCTGGCACACGGAGTCGGGTCCGATGGCCGAGCTGCGCCAGGAGTTGGAGGACACCAACCGGGGCCTGATCGCCCTGCACACCGAGCTGGAGAACGCGCGTCTCGCCGAGGCCCGCCTCGCGGCCATCGTGGCCTCCTCCGACGACGCCATGCTCTCGCTGGACCCCGACTGCCGGGTCCGTACCTGGAATCCGGGCGCCCGGCACCTGTTCGGCCACACCGAACAGGACATCACCGGCCGGCCGGTCGACATCCTCATGCCCCACGCGGCGGGCGCACCGTTCCGTGCGGCGGTGGAGCAGATCCGCTCCGACCGGCGCGCCGAGTCCTACGAGTGCCGCTGGCGCCGCGCGGACGGCAGCGAGGTGGACGTGGCGGTCACCGTCTCGGCGATGCGGGACACCGACGGCACGCTGATCGGGTACTGCGCGACGGCCCGGGACATCACCCAACAGCTCGCCGCGCGGGCCGAACTGGCCGCCGCCCGCGCCGATCGCGAGGTGATGGCGGAACGCGACCGCATCGCCCGCGACCTGCACGACATGATCATCCAGCGGGTCTTCGGCGCCGGACTCGCCCTGCAGAGCACCGCCGCCCGCCTCCCGCAGCCCGAGGCCGACCGCGTTCACTCCGTGATCGACGAACTCGACGCCACCATCCGCGAGTTGCGCACCACCATCTTCGACCTGCACCAGCCCACCCAGAAGGCGGCCAGCCTGCGCGCCCAGGTCCTCGACGAGACCGCCGCCGCACGCGAGCGCCTCGGCTTCGTCCCCGCCGTCGAGTTCACCGGCCCCGTCGACGCCGCCCTCCCCGACGCGACCGCCGCCCACCTGCTCGCCGCTCTGCGCGAGGCCCTGTCCAACGCCGCGCGCCACGCCCAGGCCTCCGTCGTCACCGTCACCGTCCGGGCCGACAGCCACCTGCTGCTGGAGGTCACCGACAACGGCCGCGGCCTCGACCCGGCCGTCACCCGCAGCAGCGGTCTGACCAATCTGCGCCGCCGTGCCGAGAAGCTCGGCGGCACCTTCGACATCGCCGGCCCCGCGACCGGCGGGTGCCGTCTGCGCTGGCGCATCCCCCTGACCGCCGCCGACCCGGGCCGCAGCACCGCCTGACAGGGGCGCCGAGCACCCCCGCGTCCCGTCGATTTCCTGCATGGGAATGTCGATCTCCCGAATTGGAATACCGAACGACTCGGTTCGGTTATGTTGGTGACCGGGTGCCCCTCCGTCACCCGGCACACCTCGGAAAGGATCGTCGCCATGCGATACGCCGTTCTCGGCACCGGCATCGTCGGCCGGACCCTCGCCGCCAAACTCGTCTCCCTCGGCCACGAGACCGTCATCGGCACCCGTGACCCGCAGGCGACCCTCGCCCGCACCGAGGGCGACGCCATGGGCAACCCGCCCTTCGCCACCTGGCACGCCGACCACGCGGACGTGGCGCTCAAGCCCTTCGCCGAGGCCGCCGCCTTCGGCGAGACAGTTATCAACACCACCGCCGGCGTCGCCGCCCTCGACGCCCTCGACAGCGCGGGGCAGGCCAACCTGGCGGGCAAGGTGCTCATCGACGTCGCCAACCCGCTCGACTTCTCCGCCGGGATGCCGCCCACCCTGAACCCCGTCGGCACCGACAGCCTCGGTGAGCAGATCCAACGGGCCCACCCCGACGCCAAGGTCGTCAAGACCCTCAACACCATGAACTGCTTCGTCATGGTCGAGCCCGGCCGCGTCGCCGGGGAGCACCACGTCTTCGTCTCCGGCGCGGACACCGACGCCAAGAAGCAGGTCACCGAACTGCTGGTCTCCTTCGGCTGGCCCGAGAACGCGGTCATCGACCTCGGCGGCATCGAGAGCGCCCGGGGCACCGAGATGCTGCTGCCGATCTGGCTGACCCTGATGGGCACGCTCGGCCACGCCGATTTCAACTTCCACATCCAGGGCGCCCGTTAGAACGCCCGCGCCGGGCCGGGGCCGCACCGCGCCCGGCCCCACGGCCGGACGGGAAACCGAAACCGAAAGGGGGCGATCCGCTTCGTCTACGCTGCGAACATGCGCACGACGAAGATCGGCAAGAAGGCCGGACGGCCCCGCTCGGCCGAGAAAGACGAGGCGATCCTGGCCGCCGCCCTGGAACTGCTGGCCACCCAGGGCTACGTCCGCATGACGCTGGATCAGGTGGCGAGCGCGGCGGGCGTCAGCAAGTCCACCATCCATCTGCGCTTCAAGACCAAGGCGGACCTGCTCACCGCCGCACTGGCCGCGGCGCGGATGGTGGACGCCCCGCCGCCCTCCGGCGACGTGCGCGCCGACCTGGTGGCCGTCCTGGAGGACTTCGCCGCCACCGTCGAACGGGTCAACGGCATGGCCCTCATCGGCACCTGCCTGGCCGAGGAGGACCACACCCCCGACCTGCTCGCCCTGCTGCGCGAGCGCACGGTGCTGCCCCGCCGGGCCCTGCTGCGCGAAGTGCTCGAACAGGCCCGGGAAGCCGGCCAGGTACGGCCCGACGCCGATCTGGAACCGGCCGTCTCGGCCCTGCTCGGCCCGTTCTACGCCGACTACATGGCCGGCCGCGGCGGCCGCCCCGAGTGGGCGGAGCAGGCCGTCGACCTGGTCCTGGCCGCACTCGCGCCGCAAGCCTCCGACCGGGGCGGACGGCCCCGCTCCTGACAGGGCGTGGTCGGTGTGGTCGGTCCCGCTCCTGACGGGGCGCGGCCGGTGTGGTCGGTCTCGCTTCTGACAGGGTGCGGCCCGTCTGGTCGGCCCCGCTCCCGACAGGGCGCGCCCGGTGCGGGTGTCAGGCCCGCTGCGGTACGAGGGCGACCGGGCAGGCCGCGCGGTGCAGCACCGCTTGAGCGACCCGGCTGAGCGGCCGCCCGTGGCGACCGCGGCGCTCGGCGCCCAGGACGAGCAGGTCCGCGCGCAGCGAGGCTTCCGCCAGCACCGTGCGGGCATGCCCCTCGACGGTGCGCCCGTCCACCCGGAGGTCCGGCGGGGCCTCGCCCAGGGCCGCCCGGAGCAGCGCCGCGGCCCGCTCCCCGTACGCCGGGGCCCGGCCGGCGGGTTCGCGGGCGGGGCGCCGCCAGACTCGTACGGCATCCAGGGGGACCCCACGGCGCCGGGCCTCCTCGACGGCGAAGCGCACGGCGGCCGGCGTCTCGGGGCCCTCGCCGACGCCCACGACGACCCGCCCGCGCGGCGGGTCGCCGCCACCACGGACCACGATGACCGGGCAGTGCGCGTGCGCGGCCACGGTCAGGCCGACCGAGCCCAGCAGCGCGTCCGCCACACCGCTGCGACCGTGGGTGCCCACGACCACGGCCGAGGCCTGCCGGCTCGCCGAACCAGTTCGTACTCCGGCTCCTCGGGCACCACCTCGACGTGCACCGGCAGATCCGGATGGAGCCGGCGCGCCCGGCGGGCGGCGGCGTCGACGATGTCGCCGGGCCCCGCCTGCCGCGCAGGGCCGCCGGGTTCCCGGGCGACGGGGGCGCCTTCGCAGTGCGGCCCCAGCGCGGCGTGCACGACGCGCAGCGGCACCTCGCGCCGTACGGCCTCGGCGGCGGCCCACTCCACGGCGCGCAGGCCGGACTCGCAGCCGTCGACGCCCACGACCACCGGCAGGCCCGCGGCCGTCATCTCGCGCCGGATGCCCATGCGTGCGCCTACGCGTGCGGGACGACGGCGACGGGCGCGGCGGCGTGGTGCAGGACGGCGTGGGTGACCGGACCGACACGGGCGCCGAACGGCGTCTGGCTCGCCGCGCGGCCGACGACCACCAACGAGGCGTCCCGGGAGGCCCCGACCAGATGCGAGCCCGCCTTGCCGACCACGGCCTGCGCCGTCACCTCCACCCCGGGGAACTTCTCCCGCCACGGGGCCAGCACCTCGTGCAGCGCACCGCGCATGCTGCCGGTCAGCTCCGCCTGCACCACGTCGGTGAAGGCGCCGTGGTCGGTCAGGGCGGGCGGGTTCCAGCCGTAGACCACGCGCAGCCCGGCCGCGCGGCGGGCGGCGGCGTCGAAGGCGAACCCGGTCACGGCGTCGTGCGGCTGCTCCAGGTTGAGGCCGAGGACGACGTCGCGGTACGGGGTGGTCGAGGAGGCGGCACCGGAGGCGTCGGGCAGATGCTCGTCCTCGGGGCGCTCGTCGCCGCGCACCAGGACGACCGGCCGCCGGCTGCGCGCCACGACGGTGAGCGCGACGGAGCCGAGCAGGAAGCCGGCGACGCCGCCCAGACCGCGCGACCCCAGGACGAGCAGCCCGGCGTCCTCGGCCGCCGCGAGCAGCACCGGGACCGCCTGCTCCGGGTGCAGCTCACAGGTGACGTCCAAGCCGGGGTGGCGGCGGGAGAGTTCGGCCTGCGCCTCGTGCAGCAGGCGGTCGGACCACCCCTGCAGGTCGCTGTAGAGCGCCGATTGCGAGACGCCGGCGAAGGCGGCGGGTGCGCTGGGCTGCGGCTGCCAGGCGTGCACGAGACGCAGCGGGGCGTCACGCAGTACGGCCTCACGGGCCGCCCACGCGGCGGCCGCCCGGCTCTCGCGCGAGCCGTCCAGGCCCACGACAACGATGCTCGACACGGTTCTCCTCACAAACGGATCGGGGAGCGAACTCCTGGTGCGCCGCTCACGATGCCGGTGCGGCGCGGGGTACGGCAGGGGCTCGGCGGCCCGCACCACGGGGCCGAAGGTCCCCGTCGCCACGGCGGGCTCCGCACGTCTCCCGACGCCGGTTCCACCGGGTGCCGACTTCCCTCCGGAGGGCCGCACATGTCTGGCCGACGTAGATCATCACGTGTTACGAAGAACCATGCCTGCACACGAGGGACACCCGGGACACCGCGCGTACGACGCCGTCATCGTCGGCGGTGGCCACAACGGTCTGGTCGCCGCCGCCTATCTGGCGCGGGCCGGACGGTCGGTGCTGGTGCTGGAGCGGCTGGACCGCACCGGCGGCGCCGCCGTCTCCACCCGTCCCTTTGCGGGCGTGGACGCCCGTCTGTCGCGCTACTCCTACCTGGTGAGCCTGCTGCCCAGGAAGATCGTGCGGGACCTGGGCCTCGACTTCCGGATCCGCACCCGCACCGTCTCCTCGTACACGCCCGTGGAGCGGGCGGGACGGGCCACGGGACTGCTGGTCGGCGGCGGCGAGCGGCGCACCCGCGAGGCCTTCGCGAAACTGACCGGCGGCGCGCACGAGTACGAGGCCTGGCGGCGCTTCTACGGACTTACCGGCCAGGTCGCCGAGCGCCTCTTCCCCACGCTCACCGAACCGCTGCCCACCCGCGAGGAGCTGCGCCGGCGCGTCGACGACGAGGAGGCCTGGCGGATCCTGTTCGAGGAGCCGATCGGGGCCGCCGTCGAGGACCGCTTCACCGACGACCTCGTGCGCGGAGTGGTCCTCACCGACGCCCTGATCGGCACCTTCGCCGACGCCCACGACCCGTCCCTGAAGCAGAACCGCTGCTTCCTCTACCACGTGATCGGCGGCGGCACCGGCGCCTGGGACGTGCCCGTCGGCGGCATGGGCGCCCTGACCGACGCCCTGGCCACCGCCGCCCGCGACGCGGGCGCCGTCCTGGCCACCGGCCACGAGGCGGTACGCATCGACACCGACGGCCGCACGGCGGAGGTGACGTACCGGACGGTCGACGGCGAGGGCACCGCCACCGCCCGGCACGTCCTGGTGGGCGCCTCCCCGCAGGCCCTGGCCGAGCTCACCGGCGACACGCCCCCGGCCCTCGCCGAGGGCGCCCAGCTCAAGGTGAACATGCTGCTCAAGCGGCTGCCCAGGCTCCGCGACACCTCCGTCGACCCCCGCGAGGCGTTCTCCGGCACCTTCCACATCGCCGAGGGCTACGAGCAGTTGGCCACCGCCCACGCCCAGGCCGCCGCCGGCCGGCTGCCCTCGGCGCCGCCCTCGGAGATCTACTGCCACTCGCTCACCGACCCGACCATCCTCGGCCCGGACCTGGTCGAGCGCGGCTACCAGACCCTCACCCTGTTCGGCCTGCACACCCCAGCCCGGCTGTTCGCGCGGGACAACGACGCCGTACGCGAGGAACTCCTCAAGTCGACGTTGGCCCAGCTCGACGCCCATCTCGCCGAACCCCTAGCCGACTGCCTGGCGACCGACGCCGAGGGCCGGCCCTGCATCGAGGCCAAGACCCCCCTCGACCTGGAGCGCGACCTGCGTCTGCCCGGCGGCAACATCTTCCACCGCGACCTGTCCTGGCCCCACGCCCAGGACGGCACCGGCCGCTGGGGCGTGGAGACGGCCCACGCCAACGTCCTGCTGTGCGGGGCGGGTGCGGTGCGCGGGGGCGGCGTGAGCGGCGTGCCCGGACACAACGCGGCGATGGCCGTCCTGGAGGGCGACGACTGAGCGGGCCGGGTGAAGCCAACCGCGGTTCGGCAGCGCCCTGAAGGGGGGCGGGGACCTGCGCGACCGGCCACGACGAGTCCGCAGGCGAACCGCGCTGTGCCCGGGCACTTCGCTCGGCTTTCTGGGAGCGCGGCCGGCCGCCCCGGAGAACGCACCGGCAGTCCCGGGCCGCTCAGTCGGCGGACGCCGTCCAGCCGGATGCCGTGATCCGTGCCGCGTCCGCCGGGCGCGCCTCGTCGAACAGCACGCCGGCGGGGTGGTGGACGCGCAGTCCGTCGACGTAGGCGCCCCGGCCCACGTACCGCTGGTCGGTGGCGTAGCGCCAGCGCAGGGTGAGCCGCCGGGCGGCCGGGAGCTCCGCCGTGAGCCGGTGCCAGACGCGGCCCGACCAGCCGGTGAGCGAGCCCGTCGGACGTTCCTGCGGCGCCCCGCCGGGCCGTACGGTCGTGAAGGGCACCGGCTGCCAGTCGGCGCCGCCGTCCGTCGAGGCCTCCAGCACCAGGGTGTCCGCCTGGGGTTCGGTGTCCCACCACAGGGAGCAGCGCAGCCGCGCGCCCTCGGCGGAGGTGTCCAGCGCGGGGAGGGTGAGGGTGGCGTCGGTGGAATTCGCCATGCCGGAGAACCAGGCGGTACGGCCGTGGCGCGGGCGGACCGGCACGGCCCGGGCGAGGTGGTTGGCGGCGGCGACGCGCGGCGCCGACCCGGAGCGCCAACTGCGCACGGGGTGCACCGAGTTGCCGAGCACCACCAGGAACGAGTCCGTCGTCGGGTCCAGCACCAGCGAGGTGCCGGTGAACCCGGTGTGGCCGGCGGTGCGCGGGGTGGCCATGGCGCCCATGTACCAGTGCTGGTAGAGCTCGAAGCCGAGGCCGTGCTCGTCGCCGGGGAAGTCGGTGTTGAAGTCGGTGAACATCAGCTCCACCGACTCCGGTTGGAGGACGCGCGTCCTGCCGTACACGCCGCCGTTGAGCAGCGTGCGGCCGAGCACCGCCAGGTCCCAGGCGCAGGAGAACACGCCCGCGTGGCCGGCGACTCCGCCGAGGCCGAAGGCGTTCTCGTCGTGCACCTCGCCCCACACCAGCCCCCGGTCGAGACCCGACCAGGGCCTGCGGGCGTCCTCGGTGGCCGCGATCCGCGGCTTCCAGGAGGCGGGCGGGTTGTAGCGGGTGCCGCGCATGCCGAGCGGGCCGGTGATGTCCTCGCGGAGGAGGACGTCCAGGGTGCGTCCGGTGATCCGTTCCAGCACGAGCTGGAGGGAGATCAGGTTCAGGTCGGAGTACAGGTACCGGGTGCCGGGCGGATGGAGCGGGGCCTCGTTCCAGATCAGCCGCAGCTTCTCCTCGTAGGTGGGCGCGCTGTACAGCGGCAGCCAGGCGCGGAAGCCCGAGGTGTGCGTCAGGAGTTGACGGATGGTCATGTCCTGCTTGCCGGCCGCCCCGAACTCCGGCAGGTACGAGGCGACCGTCGCCTCCAGCTCCAGCGTGCCGCGCTCGATCTGCTGCACGGCGAGCATTGAGGTGAACAGCTTGGAGACGGAGGCGAGGTCGAAGACGGTGTCTTCGGTCATCGGGATCTGCTCGTCGGCCGGGAACTCGACGCCGGTGTCGGTCTTCTCGTCGTACGCCGCATAGCGCACCGCCATGCCGATCGGCCGGTGCAGGGCGACGGTGCCGCCCCGGCCGGCCAGCAGGACGGCGCCCGCGTACCAGGGATGCGTGGGGGAGGGGGCGAGGAACGCCTCGGCGTCGGTGACGAGTTGACGCAGGTGAGCGGGGAGGAGGCCGGCCTGCTCCGGGGTGCCGGGGCGCAGGGTGCGGCGGTCGGAGGCGGCGGCCGCGGGTCCCGTGGGGAGCGGGGCCAGGGTGAGGGCGCCGCCCAGGGCCAGCGCTCTTCGGCCCAGTTGACGTCGGGTCAGGCCACGGGTGCTGTCGGTCATCGGGCGTCCTCCCGCTGCACGTCTGAAAGTATCTTTCCGGGATCACCTTGCGCGGTGAAACTTTCGTGTCAGGAGGTGCTCGTGTCAACCGGGCCTTCACCGGAGGAAAACTGACGGTCCATCAGGAAACCTCTTCCGTCCTCCGGAGGACTGCGGCATCCTGCGCCCATGCAGACGGAGCTGAGCAAGACCCTGGGAGTCGAGCACGCCGTCTTCGGCTTCACGCCGTTTCCCGCCGTCGCCGCGGCGATCAGCCGGGCCGGCGGCTTCGGAGTGCTCGGCGCGGTCCGCTACACCGCCCCCGACGACCTCAAACGCGACCTCGACTGGATCGAGGCGCACATCGACGGCCGACCCTACGGCCTGGACGTCGTCATGCCCGCCAGGAAGGTGGAGGGCGTCACCGAGGCCGACGTCGAGGCGATGATCCCCGAGGAGCACCGGGCGTTCGTACGGGACACCCTCGCCAAGTACGGCGTGCCCGAACTCGCCGAGGGCGAGGCGTCCGGCTGGCGCATCACCGGATGGATGGAGCAGGTCGCCCGCACCCAGCTCGACGTCGCCTTCGACTACCCGATCAGACTGCTGGCCAACGCCCTCGGCTCGCCGCCCGCCGACGTGGTGGACCGCGCCCACGACCAGGACGTCCTCGTCGCCGCCCTCGCCGGCAGCGCCCGCCATGCCGTCAAGCACAAGGACGCGGGCATCGACATCGTCGTCGCCCAGGGCTACGAGGCCGGCGGCCACACCGGCGAGATCGCCTCCATGGTGCTCACCCCCGAGGTCGTCGAGGCCGTCGCCCCCCTGCCCGTCCTCGCCGCGGGAGGCATCGGCAGCGGACAGCAGGTGGCCGCCGCCCTCGCCCTCGGCGCCCAGGGCGTGTGGCTGGGCTCCCTGTGGCTCACCACCACCGAAGCCGACCTCCACTCGACGGCCCTCACCCGCAAACTGCTCGCCGCGGGCTCCGGCGACACCGTCCGCTCCCGCGCGCTGACCGGGAAACCCGCACGCCAGTTGCGTACCGAATGGACCGACGCCTGGGACGACCCGGCCGGCCCCGGCACCCTGCCCATGCCGCTGCAGGGCCTGCTCGTCGCCGAGGCCGTCTCCCGCATCCAGAAGTACGAGGTCGAACCGCTGCTCGGCACGCCCGTCGGCCAGATCGTCGGCCGGATGAACAGCGAACGCAGCGTACAGGCCGTCTTCGACGACCTCACCCGCGGCTTCGAGCGGGCGGTCGACCGGATCAACCGCATCGCCGGAAGGAGCGGCCAGTGACGAGCACACCCCCCGCCGGTTTCTGGGCCCAGGCCACCGCCGACCCCGGCCGCACGGTCCTCGTCGCCCCGGACGGCGAGGCATGGACCGCCGGCCGCCTGCACGCCGCCGCCAACCGGCTCGTGCAGGGACTGCGCGCCGCCGGCCTGGAGACCGGCGACGCCTTCGCCGTCGTCCTGCCCAACGGCGTGGAGTTCCTCACCGCCTACCTGGCCGCCAGCCAGGCCGGGTTCTACCTCGTGCCCGTCAACCACCACCTCGTCGGACCCGAGATCGCCTGGATCGTCGCCGACTCCGGCGCCAAGGTGCTCCTCACCCACGAACGCTACGCCGACCGGGCGCGCCCGGCCGCCGACGAGGCGGGCCTGCCCGCCACCCACCGGTACGCGGTCGGCCCGGCCGAGGGCTTCCGCCCGTACCCCGAACTCCTCGACGGACAGCCGGAGTCGCCGCCCTCGGGCCGCACCCTCGGCTGGGTCATGAACTACACCTCGGGCACCACCGGCCGCCCCCGCGGCATCCGCCGCCCGCTGCCCGGCAAGCCCCCCGAGGAGGCCTACCTCGGCGGCTTCCTCGGCATCTTCGGCATCCGGCCGTTCGACGACAACGTGCACCTGGTCTGCTCGCCGCTCTACCACACGGCCGTCCTGCAGTTCGCGGGCGCGTCCCTGCACATCGGCCACCGCCTGGTCCTGATGGACAAGTGGACGCCGGAGGAGATGCTCCGGCTGATCGACCGCGAGAAGTGCACCCACACCCACATGGTCCCGACCCAGTTCCACCGCCTCCTGGCCCTCCCCGACGAGGTGAAGGACCGCTACGACGTCTCCTCCATGCGCCACGCCATCCACGGCGCCGCCCCCTGCCCCGACCACGTGAAACGGGCCATGCTCGACTGGTGGGGGCCCTGCGTGGAGGAGTACTACGCGGCCAGTGAGGGCGGCGGCGCCTTCGCCACGGCCGAGGACTGGCTCAAGAAGCCGGGCACGGTCGGCAAGGCCTGGCCCATCAGCGAACTGGCGGTCTTCGACGACGACGGCAACCGCCTGCCGCCCGGCGAACTGGGCACCGTCTACCTGAAGATGAACACCGGCGGATTCGCCTATCACAAGGACGAGCAGAAGACGAAGACGAACCGCATCGGCGACTTCTTCACCGTCGGCGACCTCGGCTACCTCGACGAGGACGGCTATCTCTTCCTGCGCGACCGCAAGATCGACATGATCATCTCGGGCGGGGTGAACATCTACCCGGCCGAGATCGAGTCCGCCCTGCTCGCCCACCCCGCCGTCGCCGACGCCGCCGTCTTCGGCGTCCCCCACGACGACTGGGGCGAGGAGGTCAAGGCCGTCGTCGAACCGGCCCCCGGCCACGAGCCGGGCCCGGCCCTGGCCGCCGACCTCCTCGCCCACTGCGCCGCCCGGCTCGCCGGGTTCAAGTGCCCCAAGAGCGTCGACTTCATCGCGGACATGCCCCGCGACCCCAACGGCAAGCTCTACAAACGACGGCTCAGGGACCCGTACTGGACCTGACGAGCACGGTCAGCGGCGCTCACGCACCAGGACCACCCGGAGCGCGGGCGACCGGAGGATGTCCTTCTCGCAGAACCTGGACGTCACCCACCGCTCACCGGAGTACAGCCGCGTCTGGTCGCTGTAGTGCGACGAGTTCGGGTTCGAGGACTGGGAGTACGACAGCAGCGTGCGCGCCACCGGGCAGCGGCTGCCGTCCCAGCCGACGGCCTGGAGGTAGCTGGAGCCGGTCGTCACCTCCGTGTAGCCGCCGTTCGCCGGATCCCACACCGGCTCGACCTTGTTCCACACGCCCAGGCTCTCGGTGCCGCCCGGCACGGGGATGCGCTGACCCTTGCGCACCACGAACTGGTGCTGCCCGAGCCGGGAGTCCAGCGCGATGCCCGCCGCCCGCAGCTCGGCGACCGCGTCCGCGAGAGCCGTGGCGAAGCCCGGGGCATCCGTGTTCAGCGTGTTCGGGGTGCGCACCGGATCCGCCGCCGAGAACGGCACCTTCCACAACTGCGCCGCCGGAACCGCGGCCGTCAGCTTCCGCCAGAACCGGTCGAAGAGCAGGGCACCCCGGCTGCCGGTGTCCGTCGTGCGGTCCCACGCGGCGATCACCGCGCAGGCCTCCGTGACGTCAACCACCGTGCCGTCACTGCCCGTTGCGGTACCCCCGGGCATAGACGCGCAGGCCTTCGCCGCGTCCGCCGCGGCCAGGTCGCCCGCGGGCGCCCGGTTGGCGAACTGCTGCGCCTGCAGATCCCGCACGGACAGCCTGCCGCGCCGCGCCATCCCGGCCACGTCCTCGATCGCGCCGCGCGTCCGCATCGAACGCTGCGTCCCGATCGTGCCGAAGACCCGCTCGTACCCGGTCAACGGCCGGTCCGCGTTGGCCAGCCAGGCACTGTCGTTGCTGTTCTCCGCGTACGGAGCGTCCTTCAGCGTCGGCAGCTTCGCCGGCCCGAAGATGCCCGGCTGCACGGCGTCGGGGTCGGCGCCGAGCGCGCAGGCGCCGCGGGAGCCGTCGAGGATCGCCAGTCCGGCGGAGGGATAGGTGACCTGACCGAGCGGGGTGGAGCAGGACCGGGCCAGTTCGTCGGTGATCCGGGGGAGCACCTGGGACTGCGTGAACAGGGTGTGGCCGGTGGAGTCCGCGGCGACCGTGTTCACCCACGGCAGGCCCTGGGTGCGCTTCAGCGAGTCGAGCACGTCCCTCGTGCCGCGGGCCTTGCTGAAGCCGAGCGCGGTGTCCGAGGCGCGCAGGTTGAGCGCGTTGGGGTCGTTGACCGCGTACGCCGTCGTGGACGTCCACGGCAGCGGCAGCGAGGCGCCGAGCGAGGTGACCACCGGGCCGTACCGCGTCCACCACTGCGTCCGGCTCACCGGTTCGCCGTCCTTCACGGCCACGGTGACGGTGCGCTTCGTCATCCGCTCCGGCTTCCCGTCGACGAGGTACACCGTCGGGTCCGCCGGATCCAGTGTCAGCTGGTGCAGGTTGAGCGGAACGCCCGTCGCCACGGTGTGGCTCCACGCCACGTGGGCGTTGTGGCCGATGGACACGGTGGCGGAGCCGAGCAGCGAACCGCCCGCGACGTTCAGCTTTCCGGGGATGGTCTGCTGCGACTGCCAGAAGCGGCGGCCGCCCTGCCAGGGGTAGTGCGGGTTGCCCAGCAGCAGCCCGCGGCCGTTGGCGGTCGTCGTACCGCTGAAGGCGACCGCGTTGGAGCCCATCGTGCCGTCGGAGGCGAGGAGTTCACGCGCGGCCCGGGCGGTGTCCCGGGCGTCCGGGGCCTGTGCGGTGGTGGACGTCGTCGGCGGCTGCGCGGCCGTGATGCCGTCCACCGCCCTGCCCTGGCCGCCGAGCACGGCCAGCGCGAAGCCGCGTGCCGCCACGTCGAGGGTGGTCACCGGGCGCACCCAGGCCGCGCCCTTGCAGGCCGGGTCGGTGATCCGGTTCTGCGCGAGCCAGGCGTTGTACCCGGCCGCGAACCCGCGCATCAGCTCCTTGACCTGACGGCTGGGCCCGCGCGGCGCCGGTTCGGCGAGCAGCTTCTCCACCGTGCCCGCCTCCCGTACGCCACGGAAGTACAGGTCGCTGGAGAGATTGTGGCCGGCCGAGGACAGCGAGAAGTCGGTGGCCGCGTCGGGCCCGAAGAAGCGGGAGCGTTCGCCGCGCACGGTCACGAAGCCGTCGGCGAGCGTGCACACCTGGTCGGCGGCCTGCGCCCATCCGGTGCCGAAGCCGAGGTTCGCGTAGTCCTTGGCGACGATGTGCGGAATGCCGTACTCGGTGTAGCGGATCACGGCCGACAGGCCGGCGTGCGAAGGGCGGGCGCCGCGGTCCGGGCGGTCGGCCGCGGCCGCCGGCAGCGCCGCGGTGGCGGTGAGCAGGGCGACGGCCGCGACGGCGAGCCGTCTGAGGCGGATGCGCATCGTGCCTCCCAACGTCATTGAGGGAAGGGGCGGTTGAGCGTACCAACGGGTATGTTCCTGGGGAACGTGTCGATCGTCCGGTCTCTTGACCTCCCCGAGGCAGGGGTCGAGGATCAACTGTCATGACGCCCGGACACGGCAGCACGGTTGACGGGGTACTGCGCCGCAGCGCCCGGCGCACCCCGGCACGCGTCGCGGTCGAGTACCGCGACCGGACCTGGACGTACGAGGAGTTGGACGAGGCCGTCTCCCGCGCGGCGAGCGTCCTGCTCGACCAGGGACTCACCCCCGGCGACCGGGTCGGCGCCTACGGCCACAACTCCGACGCCTATCTGATCGGCTTCCTCGCCTGCGCCCGCGCCGACCTGGTGCACGTGCCGGTCAACCAGAACCTCACCGGGGACGACCTGTCCTACCTGGTCGGCCAGTCCGGCAGCTCGATCGTCCTCGCCGACCCCGACCTGGCGGGCCGACTGCCGGACGGCGTACGCACGTTGCCCCTGCGCGACACCGAGGGCTCGCTGCTGGACCTGCTGGCCGCGACAGCGCCGTACGACGGCCCCGAGGCGCGCAGCGAGGACCTGGTCCAACTGCTGTACACCTCCGGGACCACGGCCCTGCCCAAGGGCGCGATGATGACCCACCGCGCCCTGGTGCACGAATACCTCAGCGCCATCACCGCCCTCGACCTGAGCGCGGGCGACCGGCCCGTGCACGCGCTGCCGCTGTACCACTCCGCGCAGATGCACGTCTTCCTGCTGCCCTACCTCGCGGTCGGCGCGACCAACATCGTCCTCGACGCCCCCGACGGCGACCGGCTCTTCGACCTGATCGAAGGCGGGCGGGTGGACAGCCTGTTCGCACCGCCCACCGTCTGGATCGGCCTCGCCAACCGCCCCGACTTCGCCGCCCGCGACCTCACCGGCCTGCGCAAGGCCTACTACGGGGCCTCGATCATGCCGGTGCCCGTGCTGGAGCGGCTGCGCGAACGGCTGCCGGAGCTGGCGTTCTACAACTGCTTCGGCCAGAGCGAGATCGGCCCCCTGGCCACCGTCCTCGCACCCGACGAGCACAAGGGCCGGATGGACTCCTGCGGCCGGACCGTCCTGTTCGTCGACGCCCGGGTGGTCGACGAGGACGGCAAGGACGTGCCCGACGGCACCCCCGGCGAGATCGTCTACCGCTCCCCGCAACTGTGCGAGGGCTACTGGGACAAGCCCGAGGAGACCGCCGAGGCGTTCCGCGACGGCTGGTTCCACTCCGGCGACCTCGCCGTCCGCGACGCCCACGGCTACTTCACGATCGTCGACCGCGTGAAGGACGTCATCAACTCCGGCGGCGTCCTGGTCGCCTCCCGCCAGGTCGAGGACGCGCTCTACAGCCACGAGGCCGTCGCCGAGGTCGCGGTCGTCGGGCTGCCGGACGAGCGCTGGATCGAGGCGGTCACCGCGGTCGTCGTACCGCGCGGCGAGGTGACCGAGACCGAACTGATCGATCACACCCGCGAGAGGCTCGCCGCCTTCAAGGCGCCGAAACGCGTCGTCTTCGTCGACGAGTTGCCGCGCAACGCCAGCGGAAAGATCCTGAAACGAGAGCTACGGGACCGTTTCACCACGGGCTGAGGACGGCGCGCGACGCCGTCCGGAGGAGCACACATGGGCAAGGTGACCTGCAGCATCACGATCTCGGCCGACGGCTACTCGGCCGGGCACAACCAGAGCGAGGAACGCCCGTTCGGCGACGACGCGGGCGACGGCTGGGGCAGCAGGCTGCACGCCTGGTACACCGAGACCCCCGTGGAGAACAAGGCCGAGATCGAGGAGATGGCCACCGCCAAGGCCTACATCATGGGGCGCAACATGTTCGGCCCGGTGCGCGGCGCGTGGGACCGGCAGTGGAACGGCTGGTGGGGCGACGAACCGCCGTACCACGCACCGGTGTTCGTGCTCACCCACCACGCCCGCGAACCGCAGCCGATGGCCGGCGGCACCACGTTCCACTTCGTCACCGACGGCATCGAGGCGGCACTGGACCGGGCGCGCGAGGCGGCCGGCGACGGCGACGTCGCGATCGCGGGCGGTGCGACCACCCTCAACCAGTACCTCGCCGCCGGCCTCCTCGACGAACTGCGCCTGTCCATCGCCCCGCTCACCCTCGGCGCCGGCACACGCGTGTTCGACGGCGTCCCGCCGCTGAAACTGGAGCAGGTGAAATCACGCCCGGCGAGCCTGGTCACGCACGTGACCTACCGCGTACTGCGCTGAGAGCCGGTCACCGGGGCGCGTAGGCTCCCCGCCATGTCGATCTTCACCGCGCCCGACGGAACCGCACTCGCCTGCCACACGCAGGGCGAGGGCACCCCGCTCGTCGTCCTGCCCGGCGGCCCGATGCGGGCCTCCGCCTACCTCGGCGACCTGGGCGGACTGGCCGCCCGGCGCCAACTGGTCCGGCTCGATCTGCGCGGCACCGGCGACTCGGCGACGCCGGCGGATCCGGCGTCGTACCGCTGCGACCGGCTCGTCGACGACGTGGAGGCGCTGCGGGTCCACCTCGGCCTGGACCGGATGGACCTGCTGGGGCACTCCGCGGGCGGCAGCCTCGCGATGCTGTACGCGGCCCGCCACCCCCGGCGAATACGGCGGCTGGTGCTGGTCACCGCCAACCCGTGGGCGCTGGGGATGGCGCCCACCCCCGAGGAGCGGCTGGCGGCCGCACGGCTGCGCAAGGGCGAGCCCTGGTTCGAGGAGGCGTTCGAGGCGCTCCAGGCCTGGCTCGCGGGCACCGGCGACTTCGTCCCGGCACTCACGCCGTTCTCCTACGGCCGCTGGGACCGGGCGGCACAGCAGCACGACGCCCGCGCGGACACGGAGTTCAACGACGAGGCCGGCGAGGTCTACGGCTCCGACGGCGCCTACGACCCGCCCTCGACCCGCGCCGCGCTCTCCCGTCTGCCGGCCCCCGTGCTCGTCCTCGCCGGGGAACTCGACGGCGGCCCGAGCCCCGACCTGGCCCGCCGCAGCGCGGAGGTCTTCCCGCACGCAGAGCTCGCGGTGCAGCCCGGCGCCGGGCACTTCCCCTGGCTGGACGATCCGGAGTGGTTCGCCGGCCGGGTCGACACCTTCCTCGGCGGGCCCGCTTTCGGGTGAACGGCGAGCGCCGTCGGGGCAGCGCCGCGGCGCCGGTGGCGCACGATGGCCTCAAGGAGCGTCGCACGGCGTGCCCCACCGCAGGTCACGAAGGGAAGACGTCTGGTGGACAACTCCGGCGGGAGGTCTTCCCTGCCCCCGATCGGCGTCAACGCCCGGTGCACCGGCCGCGCCGAGCGGGTCCCGCTGAAGCTGAACGTCCTCGGTTCGCTGACCCTGGACTTCAGGGGCGGCCTCGACCTCGGCACCCGGGCCGGCCGGTCCGACGGGCTGGTGCTGGAGGTCCGGGGGTTCCGGATGGAGGCCGACACCAGCCCGGCCACCCCCGGCACGGGCATGCTCGTGACCCTCTCCGAGGCGCACGCGCCGCTCACGGCGCTCAGCGTGCTGCGGCCCCTGCCGGAGGGCGGGGCGGAGATGCTCATCCACCTGGCCCTCACCCTGCACGTGCGGGAGAAGCCCCACGGCGACATCGTCCTGGAACTGTTCATGGACCCGGCCAGGCACGCCACCCTCCGGGCCCGGGGCGCGACCGCCTTCCCGCCGGTCGACCAGCACTGCACGCTCCAGGAACCCGTCCTGCTGTACCCCCGGTCCCGGCCCCATTCCCGGTCCGCGGACGACCGGATCGACACCACCGCGCCGGCCGGTGAACTGCCGGCCTTCGGCCTCACCTTGAACCCGCGCGCCTGACCGTCACCCGCCGTCCGGCCCGTACGCCGTCATGAACCGGTCCCGGAACTCGTCCATGCCCCACTGCGGGGCGTCCGCGGCCGGCTTGAGGCCGTCCGTCCAGCCCCAGTCGGCGACCCGGTCCAGCACCTTCGGGTCGCGGGCGACGACCGTGACCGGCACGTCCTTGCTGGTGCTGCCGGCCGTGACGGTCGGCACGGGCTGGTGGTCGCCGAGGAAGACGACGACGGTGTCGTCGTCGCCGTAGCGCTCGATGTACTCGACCAGGCTGCGCAGGGAGTACTCGACGGCGTTCGCGTACTCGGCGCGGACGCTGTCCGGGTCCTGCCAGACCTCCTTGGGGTCCTTGCCCTCCTTCTTGATGTCGTGGAAGACCGAGCCGTCGCCGAGGTCGTCCCAGTCGATCATGCGGGCCACGGGCGCCCAGGGGTTGTGGCTGGAGGCCAGGATGATCTCCGCCATGATCGGGTCGCGGTTCTTCTTCCCGCGTTCCAGGCGCTCGAAGGCCTCCAGGCTGTACTGGTCGGGCACGGGCGTCCAGCTGAAGTACGGGCCGTGGTAGCCGAGGTGCTCGGAGTCGTAGATGTGGTCGAGGCCGAAGAACTTGCCCTCCGGCCAGGCCCGGCGCACGCCCGGCACGATCCCGACCGTGCGCCAGTCGCCGGTCTTGCGGAAGTAGCTGGTGAGGGTGGCGCGGTCGCTGGTGGTCAGACTCCGGTACCGCTGCTGGTTCTTGATCCACAGACCGGACAGGAAGGTCGAGTGGGCGAGCCAGCTGCCGGCGCCCGTCACCGGTGACTTCAGCCAGCCGCTCTGCGACGCGAACCCGGCCTCCTCCAGCCGCCGCGTGCCCTCCTGGAGCACCGCGTCGGTCTGCTCGGCCATGTCCGGATCGTCGATCGCCACCCGGCCGTAGCTCTCGATGAAGGTGAGCAGCACGTCCTTGCCGCGCAGCCCGGTGAGGAGTTGGTCGGGCGGGGTGTCGGCGAAGGCGTCGACGGCCGCCTGCTTCTCGAAGACCCGTGCGTCCCGCAGTCCGGCCTGGACTTGATCGACCCGCCTGCCGACATAGTCGGCGTTGATCTTCGAGGCGACCGGCACGTCCGTGAACTGCACCCCGAGGGTGACGCAGGTGATCCAGGCGGTGCCGAGGATCAGCGTGGTCCGGGCGGCGACCGGACGGTGCCGCACCATCAGCGAGGTCAGCCGCAGCATCGCCAGCGTCGTCAGCACCAGCACGGCGACGATCATGACGAGGACGGCGACGATCGCGAGCACCTCGCCGGTGCGGCCCACCGACGTCCGCAGGAACTCGGCGGCGGCGCCGAGCAGGATCCAGTCCAGGACCAGGTCGAAGGGGCGGGCCAGCACCGAGTAGAAGCCCATGTCGACGAACTTCAGCACGGTGAGCAGCCCGAGGAACGCCCCCGCGACGCCCGCCGTGATCCGGCGGGCCCGCGGCGGCAGCGCGAGCAGCAGCCCGGCGAGCAGAATGCCTTCGGCGGGGATGCGCACGAACATGTCGAACGACATCCGCTCCAGCCGGTTCGGCACGAGCAGCGCGAACAGGACGAGCACGCCGGCCAGCACGGTGGTGCCGACGGTGACGCCGCGGGCGGCGCGCGGGTACTTGCGCCGCCAGCCGAACCACCCCGCGCGGCCCTCACTCCCTGCGGCCTCGCCCTCGGTGTCCGGCAACTGACGAGGGCGCGCGAGGTGCAACACGGAGAACCTTCCCTGCGACTTGCGGTGGTGGCACGGCGGAGCCGGCCCGGTGGCCGGGTCCGCCACCACCAGTACGGTCGCACGTCACCTTCGGTTCAATCACACGGGCCCGTGATTCACCGGTTCGGCCCCGTTCGCGTCACCGGTCGGCCGCCACCGCCACCTGCCGCGCCCACCGGTAGTCCGCCTTGCCGCTCGGGGAGCGGCGGACGGCGTCCGTGACCACCAGTTGGCGGGGGATCTTGTAGCCGGCGAGACGGTCCCGGCAGTGGCGCTGGATGTCCTCCAGGGAGGGCCGGTCCGCGCCGTCGCGGAGCTGGACCACGGCCGCCACGTGGTGGCCCCACTTGGCGTCGGGCACCCCGGCCACCAGGACGTCGTACACGTCCGGGTGGGACTTGAGCGCCTGCTCGACCTCCTCCGGGTACACCTTCTCGCCGCCGGTGTTGATGCACTGCGAGCCCCGGCCGAGGACGGTCACGACGTCCTCCTCGTCGACGGTCGCCATGTCGCCGAGCAGCACCCACCGCTCGCCGTCCCGCTCGAAGAAGGTCTCGGCGGTTTTCACCGGGTCGTTGTAGTAGCCGAGGGGCACATGGCCGCACTGCGCGACCCGGCCGACCTCGCCGACGGCGACCGGCTCGTGGGTGGCCGGGTCGACCACCTGTGTACGGGAGTTGACGCGGATGCGGAAGCCGCGCTCGGGCCCGGCGTCCTCCGTCGCCGTACCGTTGAAGCCGGACTCGGAGGAGCCGAAGTTGTTCAGCAGCATCACGTGCGGCACCAGCTCCAGGAACTGCCGGCGGACCGTCTCGGACATGATCGCCCCCGACGAGGAGACGCTGAACAGCGACGAGCAGTCGGTGCCCTTCATCGGGCCGCCGAGCGCGTCGATCAGCGGCCGCAGCATCGCGTCGCCCACCAGCGACATGCTGGAGACCTTCTCCTTCTCGACCGTGCGCAGCACCTCCTCGGGCACGAACTTGCGGTGCAGGACGACCCGTTGCCCGAAGTTGAAGCCGATGAAGGCGGTGAGGGTGGACGTGCCGTGCATGAGCGGGGGAGCGGGGAAGAAGGTGATCCCGGAGCCGCCGGCCGCGACCCGCTCGGCCAGTTCCTCGGGCCTCTTGACCGGCTCCCCGGTCGGCGCGCCGCCGCCGAGACCGGCGAAGAACAGGTCCTCCTGGCGCCACATCACGCCCTTGGGCATGCCGGTGGTGCCGCCGGTGTAGATGATGAACTGGTCGTCGCCGGAGCGTGCCGGGAAGCCCCGCTCGGGCGAACCCTCGGCCTCGGCCTCGGTGAACGAGGAGCCGCCCCCGACCTGCAGCAGATGCCGCAGCTTCGGGGCCCGGGGCCGTGCCGCCGCCACCCGCTCGGCGAACTCCGCGTCGAAGACCAGCGCCACCAGATCGGCGTCCCGGTACAGGTACACCAACTCGTCTTCTACGTAACGGTAGTTGACGTTGACCGGCACAATCCGTGCCTTGAGGCAGCCCAGCACCGTCTGGAGGTACTCCACGCCGTTGTAGAGATGGAGGCCGAGGTGCTCGCCGGGGCGCACCCCGCTGTCGAGCAGATGGTGACCGATCCGGTTGGCCGCCGCGTCCAGCTCCGCGTACGTCAGACGGCGTTCCGCACCCGTGCCCGGATGGTCGACGTACACCAGCGCCTCACGGTCCGGAACCACGTCGACGACCGACTCGAACAGGTCGGCAAGGTTGTACTCCACCGCTCCTCCTGACCTCGCTCTGACCCGGCTGCCGGTCATCAGAGCAAAGGGCGGCACAACTGGGAAGGGTCCGCGCACAAGAAATCTGACTGTCTGTCAGAAAACCCTTGAAGTGCTCCGGCGCCTCCTGCAACCTGTTCTCGTTCTGTCAGAGGGGAGACGGTCGATGGGTGGAACGGAACACCTCACGGTGGAGCGCGCGGGCGCCACACTGGTGCTCACGCTCAACAGGCCACAGGCCAAGAACGCCCTCTCGCTGCCCATGCTTGTCGGCCTGTACGACGGCTGGCTGGAAGCGGACGGCGACGACGAGATCCGCTCGATCGTCCTCACCGGCGCGGGCGGCGCGTTCTGCGCGGGCATGGACCTCAAGGCCCTGGCCGGCGACGGCATGGCCGGCGAGCACTACCGGGACCGCCTCAAGGCCGACCCGGACCTGCACTGGAAGGCCATGCTGCGCCACCACCGCCCCCGCAAGCCGGTGATCGCCGCCGTCGAGGGGTACTGCGTGGCCGGCGGCACCGAGATCCTCCAGGGCACCGACATCCGCGTGGCGGGCGAGTCGGCGACGTTCGGCCTCTTCGAGGTCAAACGGGGACTGTTCCCGATCGGGGGCTCGACCGTCCGGCTGCAGCGGCAGATTCCCCGGACCCACGCCCTGGAGATGCTGCTCACCGGGCGCCCGTACTCCGCCCAGGAGGCCGCCGCCATCGGTCTGATCGGACACGTCGTCCCCGACGGCACGGCTCTCGCCAAGGCGCTGGAGATCGCCGAACAGGTCAACGCGTGCGGCCCGTTGGCCGTCGAGGCCGTCAAGGCGTCCGTGTACGAGACCGCGGAGATGACCGAGGCCGACGGTCTGGCCGCCGAACTCAAACGAGGGTGGCCGATCTTCGACACCGCCGACGCGAAGGAAGGCGCCCGCGCCTTCGCGGAGAAGCGACCGCCCCACTACAAGCGTGCATAAGGGGAGAGTCACCGTGCCCGAAGTCCTCAAAGCCCCCCTCGTCGTCGAGTTCCCCTTCACCCGCTCCCTCGGCCCCGTCCAGAGCGCCTTCCTCACCGGCCTGCGCGAACGCGTCGTCCTCGGGGTGAGGACCACCGACGGCCGCACCCTCGTCCCGCCCGTCGAGTACGACCCCGTCACCGCCGAGGAGATCCGCGACCTCGTCGAAGTCGCCCCCACCGGCACGGTCACCACCTGGGCCTGGAACCACGCCCCCCGCCGCGGCCAGCCCCTGGCCACCCCCTTCGCCTGGGCCCTGGTCCGCCTCGACGGCGCCGACACCTCCCTCCTGCACGCCCTCGACGCCCCCGGCCCCGACACCGTCCGCACCGGCATGCGCGTCCGCATCCGCTGGGCCGCGGAACGGACCGGCGCCATCACGGACATCGCCTGCTTCGAGCCCCACGACGGCGAAGCCGCCCAACCCGGCGTCCACAGCGGCGAGTTCGCCGACCCGGTCACCGGCATCGTCGCCCCGGCCCGCCTCGACTACACCTACTCGCCCGGCCGCGCCCAGTCCGCCTACATCACCGCCCTCGCCGACCACCGCAACGTCGGCGAACGCTGTCCCTCCTGCCGCAAGGTCTACGTCCCGCCCAGGGGCGCCTGCCCCACCTGCGGCGTCGCCACCTCCGAACAGGTCGAGGTCGGCCCCCGCGGCACCGTCACCACCTTCTGCATCGTCAACATCAAGGCCAAGAACCTCGACATCGAAGTCCCTTACGTCTACGCCCACATCGCCCTCGACGGCGCCGACCTCGCCCTGCACGGCCGCATCGCCGGCATCCCCTACGACCAGGTGCGCATGGGACTGCGCGTCGAACCGGTGTGGACCGAGAACGCCCGATACCCCGCCCACTACCGGCCGACCGGCGAACCCGACGCGGACTACGACACCTACAGGGAGCTGCTGTGACCCGCGAGATCGCCGTCGTCGCCTTCGCCCAGACCGACACCCGGCGCACCAGCGAGGACCTCTCCGAGGTGGAGATGCTCATGCCGGTCCTGCACGAGGTCCTCGACCGGACCGGGCTGAAGACCGCCGACATCGGCTTCACCTGCTCCGGCTCCAGCGACTACCTCGCCGGCCGCGCCTTCTCCTTCACCCTCGCCCTCGACGGCGTCGGCGCCTGGCCCCCCATCTCCGAGTCGCACGTCGAAATGGACGGCGCCTGGGCCCTGTACGAGGCCTGGACCAAACTGCTGACCGGCGACGCCGACACCGCCCTCGTCTACGCCTACGGCAAGTCCTCACCCGGCTCCCTGCGCGACGTCCTCACCCGCCAGCTCGACCCGTACTACGTCGCCCCCCTCTGGCCCGACTCCATCGCCCTGGCCGCCCTCCAGGCCCAGGCACTCATCGACGCCGGCGACACGGACGAGCCCACCCTGGCCGCGATCGGCGCCCGCAGCCGCGCCACCGACAACCCGCACGCCCAGCTCAAGGGCGACGTGCCGCACGGCGAGTACGCCGTACGGCCGCTGCGCACCGGCGACTGCCCGCCCGTCGGCGACGGCGCCGCCGCCGTGATCCTCGCCGCCGGGGACCGCGCCCGCGAGCTGTGCGCACGGCCCGCCTGGATCCGCGGTATCGACCACCGCGTCGAGGCTCACTCCCTCGGTGTCCGCGACCTCACCGACTCGCCCTCCACCCGGCTCGCCGCCGAAAAGGCCGGCGCCTTCGAACGGCCCGTCGACACCGCCGAGTTGCACGCGCCCTTCACCTCTCAGGAGGTCGTCCTGCGCAAGGCGCTCGGGCTCGGGGACGAGGTCGGCGTCAACCCGTCCGGCGGCGCGCTCGCCGCCAACCCGGTCATGGCCGCCGGGCTCGCCCGCATCGGCGAGGCCGCCGCCCGCATCCACCGGGGCGCGTCCGACCGCGCCCTCGCCCACGCCACCTCCGGCCCCTGTCTGCAACAGAACCTGGTCGCCGTACTGGAAGGGGACCCGCGATGAGCAAGGAGCCCGTGGCCGTCGTCGGGGTCGGCCAGACCAAGCACGTGGCGGCCCGCCGGGACGTGTCCATCGCCGGACTCGTCCGCGAGGCCGCCCGACGCGCCCTCGACGACGCCGAACTGACCTGGGCCGACATCGACGCCGTCGTCATCGGCAAGGCACCCGACTTCTTCGAGGGCGTCATGATGCCCGAGCTGTACCTCGCCGACGCCCTCGGCGCGGTGGGCAAGCCCATGCTGCGGGTGCACACGGCCGGCTCGGTCGGTGGCTCCACCGCGCTCGTCGCCGCCGCCCAGGTCGCCTCCCGCGTCCACGGCACGGTGCTGACCTGCGCCTTCGAGAAGCAGTCCGAATCCAACGCCATGTGGGGACTGTCCCTGCCCATCCCCTTCCAGCAACCCCTGCTGGCCGGGGCGGGCGGCTTCTTCGCCCCGCACGTGCGCGCGTACATGCGCCGCAGCGGCGCCCCCGACACCGTCGGCTCCCTCGTCGCCTACAAGGACCGGCGCAACGCCCTGAAGAACCCCTACGCCCACCTCCACGAACACGACATCACCCTGGAGAAGGTCCAGGCCTCGCCCATGCTCTGGGACCCCATCCGCTACTCCGAGACCTGCCCGTCCTCCGACGGCGCCTGCGCCATGGTCCTCACCGACCGGGCCGGAGCCGCCCGCGCACCCCGCCCGCCCGCCTGGATGCACGGCGGCGCCATGCGCAGCGAACCGACGCTCTTCGCGGGCAAGGACGCCGTGTCCCCGCAGGCCGGCAAGGACTGCGCCGCCGATGTGTACCGGCAGGCCGGCATCACCGACCCTCGCCGGGAGATCGACGCGGTCGAGATGTACGTGCCGTTCTCCTGGTACGAGCCCATGTGGCTGGAGAACCTCGGCTTCGCCGCCGAGGGCGAGGGCTGGAAGCTCACCGAGTCCGGGGTGACCGAACTCGACGGCGACCTGCCCGTCAACATGTCGGGCGGCGTCCTGTCGGCCAATCCCATCGGCGCCTCCGGCATGATCCGGTTCGCCGAAGCGGCCCTCCAGGTGCGCGGACAGGCCGGGGAACACCAGGTGGACGGGGCCCGCAAGGCGCTCGGGCACGCCTACGGCGGCGGCTCGCAGTTCTTCTCCATGTGGCTCGTGGGGGCGCAGCCGCCCGACTCCTGAAAGGTCCCCCTCACGTGGCCTGTTGGCGCCACGAACCGATCGCTAGGCTGGCCGCGGACGACGCGGATTCGGGAGGAGCACGGACGTGGCCGAGAGCACCATCCAGCAGCAGCCACTCACGGGCTGGGACAAGCCGGAGCTGGACCTCAGCAGCGCCGAGTGGCACTCGACCAGCCGCGGTCTGGGAGATGTCCAGATCGCCTTTGTCGAGGGATTCATCGCGATGCGCAACAGCGGCCGTCCGGAGAGTCCTTCCCTGATCTTCACTCCGGCCGAGTGGGGGGCGTTCGTGTCGGGGGCACGGGAGGGCGAGTTCGACCTGACGTGACCCGACGCGATCTGGCGGGCCGATCCGGGGGTGTTTCGCCGCTTTTTCCGGACACGCGACCATGAGCGACCCCGAGGGCCGGACGCCTGAGCGAGGCTGGCCCCGGGGGGAAGGTCGTACTCCGGAGGTGAGGAACCCATGAGCACCCTGCCGGTCATCGCGGCGGTCGACGGTTCGGACGACAGCATGCGGGCCCTGGACTGGGCCCTCGACGCCGCCCGCGGACGCGGGGCGCCGCTGCGGGTGGTCCATGTACGGCAGTACGCCGCCTGGATGCAGGCCGACGTGCTGGTGGCCGGGCCCGCCGACCAGGACGACGACCCGGTCCTCGACCAGGTGCGCACCTACCTCGCGGGCCTGCCCGACCGGCCGGTGATGGAGTACCTCGGCCTGGAGGGCGCACCCGGCGCCGTCCTGCCCGAACTGGGCTCCACCGCCCAACTGCTGGTCCTCGGCTCGCGCGGCCGGGGCGGCTTCGCCAGCCTCCTGCTCGGTTCCAACGGCATGGCCGCCGCCCGCGACTCCGAGTGCCCCGTCGTCGTGGTGCCCCGGCCCGGACGCGAGGTGCACGACGGCGTGCCCGCCGGCCCCGGGCCCCGGGTGGTCGTCGGCCTCCAGGTCGACAGCCCCGACGAGGCCGCACTCGGCTTCGCCTTCGCCGAGGCCGACCGGCGCGGCGCCCGCGTCCAGGCCGTGGCCGCCTACCCGTGGCCGGTGCAGGTGTGGACCGCGGCCCCCGGACAGATCGTCCCGCCGGCCGTGGACCAGGAAGCCGTCGAGAACGAGACCCGCACCCTCGCCGAGGGCTTCCTCGCCGCCCACCGCAAACGCCACCCGGACGTGCAAGCCGAGCCCTACGTGGCCCCCGGCGACGCGGCCGGTCACCTCGTCGCCGCCTCCAAGAACGCCACCCTCACCGTCGTCGGCCGCCACCGCCGCCGCCTCCTCGCGCCCACCCGCATCCTCGGCTCCGTCACCCAGGCCGTACTCCTCCACGCGGCAAGCCCCGTCGCGGTGATCCCCCCGACACCGCCGGAGGACTGAGCCGGCCCGCGTCCACCGCGCGCCGGTACCGGTACTCGGCTGCCCCGACCGCGCTGCTCCGGCGCTCCCGCACTGGAGGTGGCGCGGGTCGCTTGGGCGGCCGGTGCCCGCTCGCCGGCGGCGGACAGCAGGCCGGTTCTGGTCCCCGGGTGTCCTGGTGTCCGGCCCGACGGCGAGCGTCGGGCACGCCTCGCCAGCGGTACTCCGCTGCTCCGGCGTTCCCGCATCGCGGGTGGTGCGCTGTCACCGTCGGCAGGTCGGTTCCGGTGCTCGGGTGTCCGGGCCCGGTGGCGAGCCGTGAGGACCCCGGCGATCCGTGTGTACTCGTCGGTAACGGGCCGTGCGGCACCGGTGGATGCCTTCGACGGGCAGTCGGAGGTGAGGGGCGCCCGGCCGTCGCGGAGCAGGGGCGGGCACGTACCATGGCGGCATGTCGTTCCTCCGCCGCCGTAGCGCCACGCCCGCCGGGCCCGACTTCGACGTACTGGCCATGGACCCGGGTGACTGGCCCGGCAATCTCGGCGCCGGGCTGCTGCCCGCGCCCGACGGCAGCTGTCAGGGCGTGTTCCTCCGCTATGACCTGTTCGGCGGCCGCGGCCCCGCGATGATCATCGGCAATCTGCCGGAGGGCTCCCCGGCCCGGGACATCGCCGAGGACGAGATCCCCTTCGAGGTGGCCCAACTGCTGCTGGCCCTGGACAACGACGAGGAGGTCCGGGTCGTGGGCACCGAGGACGTCCCCGTCATGCAGGGCGACAACCTCCTGATCGTGCGCCGGCTGAAGCTCTCCGAGAGCCGGATCTCCTGCGTGCAGTTCGACCGCAGCGACAACGTCCTGGTGACCATCGCCGCCTGGGACCGCCCCATCACCGACGACCTGTACGCCCTGCTGAAGCCCCTGCCCGCGGAGCTGTTCCAGCAGGGCTGACCCGGCTACCCGGCCGCGGGCACCACCCGTACGTCCGCGGCCCGTACGAACGCCACGCGGTGCCCGAACTGGATCTCGTAGTACAGGTCCTCACCGACCACGACCCGGTGCGAGGCCGCGTCGAAGGTGACCGCGTAGTAGTACTCGCCCGGCACCGCGCCCCCGACCACGTACTTCTGCCCCTTGAGCAGTTGGTACGGCAGCGGGGACACCGGCTGGGCGGGTACCCCGGCCGGGTAGGCGGAGGCCTCCGGGTAGGCGCGGCCGTAGACCGGGACGCTGTCGCGGCCGTCCTTCGGCGTCACCACCGGACCCGTCGCGTTCACCGCCGTGGGTGCCTGCGCCGGGTTCTCGAACCACGCCTTCTGCCCCAGGTACCAGATCGCCGTCCAGTCGCCGTCCCGGCCCGCGACCGCGAACTGCTGACCGGTGGAGACCCGGGACGAGAGATCGTTCACGCCCGTGCCGGGAGTCGAGCCCAGGCCGATGTCCTTGATCAGCGGGTACGACGTCCCCGGCCCCGAGTACAGCCGCACCGCGCTCGAACCGTGCGCCGCGCACGGCTCGCCCGCCGCCGCGCAGCCCGTGAACACCGGGTGGTGCGTGGCGTAGTCCGGGCGGATCGTCACCATGCCGCCGTCCTGCCCGGCGGTCGGGCCGAAGGGGCGGCCCAGCAGCTCGAAGTAGTGCCGCCAGTCCCAGTACGGGCCCGGGTCCGTGTGCATGCTCCTGACCGTCGCCGCGGTCGGCCCCGGCACCGTGTCGTGGCCCAGGATGTGCTGCCGGTCGAGCGGGATGCCGTACTTCCGCGCGAGGTACTTCACCAGGCGGGCCGAGGAGCGGTACATCGCCTCCGTGTACCAGGCGTCCGGCTGCGCGAGGAAGCCCTCGTGCTCCAGCCCGATGGACTTGGCGTTGACATACCAGTTGCCCGCGTGCCAGCCCACGTCCTCGGCCTTCACATGTTGCGCGACATGGCCGTCCGTGGAGCGCAGCGAGTAGTGCCACGACACATACGTGGGGTCCTGGACCATGTTGAGGACGCCTTCCCAGCGGCCCTCGGTGTCATGGACGACGATGTACTCGATCTTCTGGGACGCCGGACGGTCGCCCAGGTCGTGGTTGCCGTAGTCGTCGTCCCCGAACTCCTCGTACGGCGCCGGGATCCACTCGCAGGGCACCGATGCCGGGCACTCCGTGTCACCGGCGGCCGGAGCGCGCAGCCCCGCGCCCGCCAGGGCGGCGGTGTCGGGCCGCAGACCCGGCTGCGCCGCCAGCACCACCCGCTGACCGGCGTCGGTGACGCGCTCACCGCCGGTGCGGATCACGCCGAAGACGTCGTTCGCGTACGCCGCCGCCGTCGCGCGGTCGTCGGCGCCGGAGAACAGGGCCACCGCCCCGTACCAGTCCGCCGGGTCCGCGCTCGCCGGCTCGCCCAGCTCCCGCTGGGCGGCGGCGAGGAGGGCGGCACCCCCGGCCACGTTGGCGGCCGGGTCTTCGCGGAGCCGTGCCGTGCTCAGCCCGGTCAGCTCCGCGGCCTTCGGCAGCGTCCTGAGACGGGCCGGGATCTCGCCGCTCTGCGGGATCCGCTCCTCGGGCACGAGCGGCGCACGGGCCTGGTCGCCGCGGGCGTCCTCCGTGCCCTCGCTGTGATGGACCGCCCCGGCAAGCGCGGTACGCGCGTCGGTGAGGTGCATCGGACCGTAGCCGCCGGTGACGCTCGGCGCCCCGGCGTGCGCGTCCCAGCGGGACTGGAGGTAGGAGACGCCCAGCAGCACGCTCAGCGGCACCCCGTACTCGGCCGCCGCCGCGCCGAACGCCGACTGGAGGCGGCTCGCGGACGCCTCGGCGCCGGGAGGGGCCGACGGGGCCGCGCCCAGCAGCGGCAGCAGCAGCGCCGTACCCGCCACCGCTGCGGCGGCACGTTTTGGGACGGTGACGGATCCACGCAATGCAGCCTCCTGGGGCGGTCGGGCGCGACGAGCCGTGCGGGGCCGGGCGTGCGTCAGCGGTACCGGCTCTCCGACGATCCGTCAATCATGCCCAGGGACAGGACAATTCCCTTGTCAACCACGGTTCCCGGGAGTTTCGCGAGGGGGCCCGCCGGACCTGCGGGACGCCAGTGGCGTACCCCCAGGGGCAGACGCGTCAGGGCATACGAAGGGCAGACGCACCGGGGCGTACGAAGGGCAGACGCGTCCGGGCATACGAAGGTCCGCGGCGCGCCGCTGTCCCGGGCGCACCGCGGACCGTCATCCCCGTCAGCGAGTACCGACCGCCGCGCGGACGGCCCGTCGGGCCATCTGGCAGTCGTCGTGCAGCCGCCTGAGCAACAGCCGCTGTTCCTCGCCGGACGGCGCAGCACCTGGGTGGGCCACTCCCGGTGCCGCCGGGGCCGCGTCGTGCATCGAACGCTGCACGGCCATCTCGTAGGTACGGATCTCGCGGGTCAGTACGAGCATCAGGTTCACCAGGAACGCGTCCCGCGAGGCCGGGCCCGCCGACTGGGCGATCTGGCTGATCTGCCGCCGGGCCACCGGGGCGTCACCGAGGACCGACCAGAGCACCGCCAGGTCGTAGCCCGGCAGGTACCAGCCCGCGTGCTCCCAGTCCACCAGCACTGGACCGGCCGGGGACAGCAGGATGTTGGAGAGCAGGGCGTCGCCGTGGTTGAACTGGCCCATGCCCTGGCGGCCCGCCGCGTGCGCGATGCCGTGCAGCAGCTTCTGCAGGTCGCCCATGTCCCGGTCGGTGAGCAGACCCAGCTCGTGGTAGCGGGCGATCCGGGCCGCGTAGTCCAGCGGCGCGTCGAAGGTGCCCGCCGGCGGCCGCCAGGCGTTGAGTCGGCAGACCGAGGCGAGGGCCGCCCTGATGTCGGCGCGCGACGGAGCCTCCGTGGGGTGCCGCTGCAGTGCCGCCACCCGTCCGGGCATCCGCTCGATCACCAGCGTGCAGTTGTCCGGGTCCGCCGCGATCAGCCGGGGCACCCGCACCGGGGGGCGGTGCCGGACGAACGAGCGGTAGGCAGCTATCTCGTGCCGGATCCGCTCCGCCCACGCGGGGGAGTGGTCCAGTAAACACTTGGCGACGGCCGTGCTGCGTCCTGTCGTCCCCACGAGGAGCACGGACCGGCCGCTCCGGCGCAGCACCTGCACCGGAGCGAACTCCGGGCAGATCCGGTGCACGGACGCGATGGCCGTACGCAGCTGGGCGCCCTGGGGGCCGGACAAGTCGAGTCTCCCGCTGAGCGGTGGGGTGCCGAGCCCCGCGGTGCGCCGCGGCCGGCCCGCTCCGAGGACGGGCGCCGCCGGACGGGCGGGGTCGAGGTAGGGGCCGCTGCCCGCCGGGCGGGGGTGCAGCGTCCGGGGCGGGGCGGACACGGAGGACGATGCTGCGTACATGGGCGAAACAGATCCCTTCGTGTGCCTGCTGTGCCTGCTGAAGCGCGAACGCCTGCCCGACCCGGACGCCCGGGTGCACCCTGGGGAATGCACCGGTGTTGCCGGGTGGTGACCGGGTCGGGGTGGCGCATATCTACCTGACACCCGTCGCCCACTGGCACACCATCTGGCGCACCCTGGCGAACCCTGGCGAATAGTCGCCCGGCAACTCTCCCCGGGCTACTGTCAACTCAGCCGAGAACCTGGGGGCTTGACGTGAGCGGACAACCCAACACCCGCCTTTCGGACCTGTTCGGCCTGGCCGGCTGGTCCAAGGGCGAACTTGCGAGGCTGGTCAACCGGCAGGCGGCGGCCATGGGCCACCCCCAGCTGTCGACCGACACCTCGCGGGTACGGCGCTGGATCGACATGGGGGAGATCCCCCGCGATCCCGTGCCGAGGGTGCTGGCGGCCCTGTTCACCGAGCGACTCGGCCGTGTCGTGACCATTGAGGACCTCGGTCTGGTCCGGCACGGGCGTGCGGGGAAACGGCAGAGCGGCGGGAATGTGGAACATCCCGACGGTGTGCCGTGGGCGCCCGAGCGGACGGCCGCGGTCCTCACCGAATTCACGGGAATGGACCTCATGCTCAACCGACGCGGCTTGGTGGGCGCGGGTGCCGCGCTCGCCGCGGGATCAGCACTCAGCAGCGCCATGCACGACTGGCTGCACACCGACCCCACCCTGAAAGCCGACGCTCCCCGCTTCACCGATCCCCTGCACGCCGACCCCGCTGGGTTCGACCGCTACGAGGCCGCCCCCATCGGGTCGCAGGAGATCGAGGAACTGGAGCGCTCGGTCGAGGTGTTCCGCGCCTGGGACGCGGCCCGCGGAGGCGGGCTGCAACGCAAGGCGGTCGTGGGACAGCTCAACGAAGTGGGCGGCATCCTCGCCTACCGCCATCCCGAACACCTCCAACGGCGCCTGTGGGGCGTCGCCGCCAACCTCGCCGTCCTCGCGGGCTGGATGTCGCACGACGTCGGCCTGGAGCCCACGGCCCAGAAGTACTTCGTCATCGCCGCCCACGCGGCCCGTGAGGGCGGCGACCGGCCACGCGCCGGGGAGGCGCTCTCCCGAGCGGCTCGCCAGATGGTGCACCTGGGCCGGCCCGACGACGCGCTGGACCTGATGAAGCTCGCCCAGTCCGGCTCCGGCGCCGAGGTGCTGCCGCGGACCCGGGCGATGCTCTACACCATCGAGGCCTGGGCACAGGCCTCGATGGGCAAGGGCCAGGCGATGCGCCGCACGCTGGGACAGGCGGAGGACCTCTTCGTCTCCGACAAGGGGGACGTGCCTGCGCCGAGCTGGATGCAGACCTTCAAGGAGGAGGACCTGTACGGCATGCAGGCCCTGGCCTACCGCACACTGGCGGAGCACGAGCCGAACGCGGCCGTGCACGCCCAGCACTACGCGGAGAAGGCCCTGGCCCTGCGGGTCGACGGACGGCAGCGATCGAAGATCTTCGACTTCCTGTCCATGGCCTCCGCCTGCTTCATCGCCGACGACCCCGAACAGGCCGACCGGTACGCGCGCCTGGCCCTGGTGTCGATGGGCTCCAACTCCTCCCACCGCACCTGGGACCGGTTGCGGGAGATGTACCGGCTGACCGCGGAGTACTCCAGCTATCCGAAGATCCACGAGCTGCGGGAGGAGATCAGGGTGGCGCTGCCGAAGCCGGCGAAGGGCGGCAACACGGCACGGGCGTAAGGAACCCCTGGGCTGAAGTCCTTCTCCACAGGCGCCTGTATCTGTCTCAGGTATCTGTCTCAGGCCGTCACCCGGGCGACGAGCACACACGCGTCGTTCTCGCGCTCGGTCTCGCCGCACTCCTCCACGACCGTCCGCAGGCAGTCCTGCGCGGTGCGCGCCTCGTCGAACCGCGGCGCCAGGTCGAGGAGTCGGCTCATGGCCTCGGCACCGCTGTGCCCCGGCACCAGCCCGCCGGTGTGCAGGAGCAGCAGGTCGCCCGGCTCAAGGGCCACCTCGGCCTGCTCGTACGTGGCACCTGTCGTCGCGCCGAGCAGGACTCCGTCCGGTGCCTGCAGCGTGCGTCCCGTCCCGTCGCGGAACAGCAGCGGGGCGGGGTGTCCGGCCTGCGCCCAGGACAGGGTGCGGGTGTCGGGCCGGTAGCGGCAGCAGACGGCGCTGCCGAGGGCGGGCTGGACGGTGGCGTCCAGCAACTGGTTGAGCCAGCTCATCAGCTGCCCGGGCTCGGTGCCTGCCATCGCCATGCCGCGCAGCGCACCGAGCAGCATCGCCATGCCGGAGGTGGCGGCGACGCCGTGTCCGGTGAGGTCGCCGACGCTCAACAGGGTGGATCCGTCGGCCAGTTCGAGGGCGTCGTACCAGTCGCCGCCGATCAGGGCGCTGCTGGCCGAGGGCAGGTAGTGGGCCGCCAGGTCCAGTGTCTCGGGGCCCTGGTGCGGGAGCCGCAGGGAGCCGCGCCACGGCGGCAGCACGGATTCCTGCAGCTCGACCGCGAGCCGGTGCTCGGTCTGCGCCCGGTGCCGGTGGCGCTGGAGCGATTCACGGGTCTCGCTCACCGCGCGCTGACTGCGGCGCAGTTCGCTGACGTCCCGCAGCACGGCCCACATCGAGGCCGTGCTGCCGTCGGCGGCGAGCACGGGCTCGCCCATCATGTGCACGGTCCGCACGTCTCCTACCGGGCGGACGACACGGAACTCCCCGTCGATGGGCTTGGCGTCGATGAGGCAGTCGGTGACCATGGCCGTCAGCTTGGGCCGGTCCTCCTCGTGCACCAGGGACGGCAGTTCGTCGAGGGTGAGCGGGGGAGCGGCGGGGTCGCGGCCCAGGATCTCGTAGAGCTCGCCGGACCAACTGGCCTCGTCGGTCAGGAGGTTCCACTCCGCGCTGCCGACCCGGCTGAGCAGCGAGCCGTGCCGGGGAGCGGGCGGCACGGTCCGGGGCGGGGGTGCCGCCGGTGCGTCGGGCACGGGCGGCGGTCCCTCCCGCAACTGGGCCAAGTGGACGTCCAGGTCCTCCAGTTGGGTCAGGGCGAGGTCGCAGAGCGCGCGCTGCCAGCGCTCCTGCGGGTCCGCACCGTCGCTCTGTGTGTCCCGCCGCACCGCGTCCACGTCGCCCTTGAGGCGTCGCGCCTGCGATATGAGCGCCTCGACCGAGCCGCGTCCGGGTGGCTGGGCGGCTGGGCGGTCCGCAGAGAGATGGGACGGCATGACGCACTCCGGTGAAGGGGAACGGTACGACAAGGCTGACGGAGGGACCGTTACGACTGTTGCACAGCCCGCGACGGCCTGTAAGGGATTTGGCAACACACGATACGGTGGTGCTTCTGGCATATGCCACAGTCTTCACGGAGTGCTCTCACCGTAGGTCCCGCGTACAGCATCGGGTGGGTCAAGTCGTAGGCAGCGTACGTGATGTGACGGTGTGTCGGGTGGTCTGCGCCCGCAATCATTTCTGTGTTCGACGGCAGCGTGTTCTAGCCAGTGCGGCAGATGTGGATCGGGCCGTGCCAGGGCTCGCAGACCAGGGTCGGTTCCGGCGGGGCGGGAGTGGGGTCGACGGGGGTGGGCGGCGCCGGGGTTGGGGTGGGTGTGGGTGTGATCGCCGGGGGTGTCGGGGTCGGAGTCGGTGTGGGGGTCGGGGTCGGTGTGGGGGTCGGAGTCGGTGTCGGTGTGAGGGTCGGTGTGGGCGTGGGTGTCGGTTCGGCCTCCGCGGACATCGACTCGGGCGCCGGGGGAGCCGTGGGCGCCGCAGGGAGTGCCACCTCGACCTCCTCGGGCGTCGTTTCCGCTTCCTCGGGTGCCGCCTCCGTCGTCCCGGGTGCTGCCACCACCCCCTCGCGCGTCGCCCCCGCCGCAGCCCCCTTGGCGTCGCCCGGGGAGGCCGCGGCCCGCTCGGTGACCTCCTCGGGGGCCTCCGCCGACGAGCTCTGCGCGGTGACCGGCCGCTCCTCGGGCGGCGCCGGCGAGCCGCTGCCGCTGAGCGCGATCCCCGCCGCCAGCGCCGCACCCGCCGCCGTCGCGCCGATCGCGGTCAGTGCCGCGCCGGGCGCCTTCGCGCCGGCGGTCACGGCGTGCCGTACGCAGTCGAGCAGACCGCTGCCGCCGTGCGTGGCGGAGGCGGCGCCCGCCGCACCCGCGGCCAGGGGGACCAGGAACTTGCCGGTGCCGCCCACGGCGAACACGAGCAGGGCCGGACCCGTGAACGCGGGCAGCCGCTCGTTGGCGCGCATCAGTACCGCGAGCCGGGCCCGGCAGTCCGCGCAGTCGTCGAGATGGGCGAGGAGCCGCCCGGACTGCCGGGGGGTGGCGGCCTCGCGGACGTAGGCGGGCATCCGGTCCCAGTGCGCCGCGCAGGCCGGGTCGTCCGGCAGTCCGGGGTGCGCCCGCAGAAACGCCTGCCGCATGCCCTCGCGGGCCCGGTGCAGCAGTACGGCGGTGGCGCCGCGTCCGGTGCCGAGGCGGCGGCCGATGTCGTCCAGGGGGCGCCCCTCGGCCTCCGCGAGCCAAAGAGCCTGCACCCAGCGCCGCGGCAACCGGCCCAGGACGCGGACGAGGAGGTCGACCGAGGACATCCGCTCGGCGGGGTCGTTGTCCGAGGCGCCCACCTCGACCCGCTCGGCGACCCAGGGGTCCTGCGGGGTCTCCCTGGCCGACGCGGCGCCGACCGCGGCGGCGAGGTGCCGGACGGTCGTCGTCAGGTACGCCGGTACGTTCTCGACCTCGTGCCCGGCGGACAGTCGCCGCCAGACCCGGAAGTGTGCCTCGGCCACCAGGTCCTCGGCGACCCACAGGTCACCGGTCAGCGAGCGGGCGTAGGCGACCAGCCGGGACTGCTCCTCCTCGTAGACGCGGGTGTAGGCGGCGATGGCGGACTCGGGCGGCGCCGGTGCGGGCGTCGCGGCGGGGCCGTCGGTCATGGCAGGAACTCTCCCGTCCCCCGTGATGGGTTCGGACAAGTTCGTAACCCTAAATGACAAATGACCGATTCGAGAGTGACGCAGGTCACGTCAATCAATTGAGGCTTGGGCGTAATGCGAGCGGCACCTGCGAGGTCGTAAAGACACACCGGTCATCCGGCCGGCCTCTCACTCGCAGTGGAGAACAGCCATGGACGTGACCCTGCAGCAGCCCGCCCGTGCCCGTCTGATCACCGCCGACGAACAGGAACTGCCCGCCTCCGCGACGCTCCGTTACACCTCGGCCGACCCGCTGGCCGTGCACATCGACTTCCCGCCCGAGATCTCGCTCGACGGAGAGGGCGTGACCTGGACGTTCGCCCGGAGTCTGCTGGCGGACGGGCTGCACGGTCCCACCGGGGGCGGGGACGTGCACATCTGGCCGTGCGGACGTGCTCGAACGGTCCTGGAGCTGCACTCGCCCTATGGCCTGGCGCTGCTCCAGTTCGACACCTCGGCCCTGGAGCGCTTCGTGCTGCGCACGTACGCCGTAGTCGCCGCCGGACAGGAGGACGTCGGAGCGGCCGTCGAGGAAGGGCTCAGCGCACTCTTCGGGAGCGTCTGACGGTGACGGCCGCCCCGCGGGCTCAGTACCGCAGCACGCCGGCGATGCCGCTCGCGTCGCCCAGGGCGCCGTCCGGTACGAAGCGGACGTCGGCCCCCGTCTCCAGGCACTGCTCGACGATCTCGTCCACGATGTCCTCGCGGGCGTCGAGATCGCCGCTCTCGGCCGGGACCAGATGGCCGCCGGATTCGTTGCGCACGGTGACGCGGTAGTTCTCCTCGACGGCCAGCAGCCGCACCCGGCCCTCGCGGGCGTTCTGCCAGACCTCGTCGACGCCGGCCGCGTACGCCCGGCGGCCGCGGGCCGACTCCAGCTCCCGGGCCACCGTTTCGGTGGTCCTGCGGGCGTCGGCCGCGACCATCGGGCGCACCGCCTGCCACACGGCGTCCGGGGTGGCGTGCGTCAGGCCGCCGTGCCGGACGTGGACGGCGTCCTTGGTCACGCTGCCGACCTCGTCGAGCAGGGACAGTGCCGCCGTCTCGCCGGTGACGTACAGCGGGCGGGGATCGTCGCGCAGCAGCTTGCTGATCGCGGCGTCCGCGTCGCGCAGGAAGTGCCGGGTGCTCTCGTCGCGGAAGGTGCTGGGCAGATCGCCGATCCGCTCCTGGCGCTCCGCGTCGAAGTTGTCGTGACTGCGGGTGAGCGGGAAGCCGCCCGCGCGTTCCTCGGTGACGCGGTCCGCGCCGCCGTTCCACAGCGTGACACGGTCGGCGGAGACGGACAGCACCCAGAAGGGCCGCTCGGCGGCCTGTGCCGAGACGAGGTTGCGGGTGAGGAAGGTGTCGGAGAGCACCACGCGTTCGGGCACGGGCCGGGCCAGTGACCACACCTGGTGCTCACCCGGCGCGGCGAAGATGACCAGCCCGTCCTCGGCGTGCGTGAGATCGACCTCGGCGAGGGCCTGGTCGAGCTGCCGGGCCACGTCCACCCGGCGGTCACGGCTGACCGAGGGATCCGCCTCCAACTGCTTCTTGGCCTCGGCCACCACGTTGCGCAGCCGGACCGGGTCCTGGGCGTTCTCGGGCTCCCGGCGATGCGTCGGCGTCAGCACGGACACCGCGGGATACGGGCGCGGTCGGCGCAACTCGGTCAATGCGGTGGGACTCAGTGCGTGCTCCATGACAGCACGATAGGACCGTTTCGCCGATCGGGCATGAGGGGGCAAAACGATCCAGCGCCACGGTCGCCGCCGCGGGGCGAACACAGCGGCTGACCTACGGCGACCGGACCCCGGGTCAGTATCCGACGGCTTCGCGCAGGAGCAGCACCGTGTCCCGTCCCGGGTGGGGTTCGGCGTGGAGAACGAGCAGCCGGTTGACGGCGCCGGGCATGCCGTAGGCAGCCTGGGCGCGGGTGTTTTCCAGCGGGAGGGCGTGCTCCTCGACCCGGCGCAGGGCCGCGCGTAGGTCGGGCACCACCTTCTGGGCGCCGACGACCCAGACCGCGCGGGCCGCGCCGCCCGCGGTGGCGGGCAGTTGGCTGCCGCTGCCCGAGGCGAGGACGAGCGAGCCGGTCTCGGTGACCGCGGCGACGCTGTGGACGACGAAGTCGGGCACGCCGACCAGCCTGCGGATCTCGTCGGCGCCTGTGGCCCGGCCGATGGCCAGGACGCGCGGCCTGACGGCGTCGTAGCGGCCGCTGGCGTTGATGTCCTCGTCGATGCCGGACGACCGGAGGGTCTCGCCGGCCCCGGTGAGCACGCCGGTGCCCTCGGGGACCAGCTCCTTGACGCGGGTACGCGCCGCTGCGGCATCGTCGAGGACCTCGGCGGCGAAGCCGTTGGCGCGCAACGCGGTGGCCACCCGCTCCAGTTGCTCGGCCGTTGCCGGCACGGAAAAGGGCGTGGCCGGAACCGTGACGTCCGTGCGTGGGGCGGTGCCCGCGAGGGGAGAGGTGCCGAGGTACCTGATCTCGTACACCCGCTCGGCGAACCGCCAGCCCACGTCCGTGCCACGAAGAAGTCCCACAGGCCCTGAAGCCGTTCGCCCCCGGTCCGGATACCTCCCGGCCGAACTGCTCGCCGGAGGCGTCGGGCATGCGCAGGGCGCCGTCCGGGGTGAACAGCGACGCCAGGCGGGGCCGGTCGCTCATCATGACCGCGTCGGTGAACTCGCCGCGCAGCGCCTCGATCTCGACGCGGTCCGCGATGGCCCGGAAGTCGTTCGTCGGAAGCCCCTCTCCCTCTCCCTCGTCGTCCTCGCCGGTACGACGGCACAGCCCCGCGGAAGGTGAGGCGGAGGGGGTGGGATCAGGCGGAGTCCGTACTCAGCCGGCGTCCGGACCGCACGAACTGCCGTTCGCCGGCAGGGAGCCGTACAGCAGGAACGCGTCGACCGTGCGGTGCACGCACTTCGAGGAGCCGTAGCCGGTGTGGCCCTCGTCGCGGTTGTCCAGGACCACCGCGGCGTCACCGAGCCGCTCGGCCGTCTGCACGGTCCACCGGTACGGCGTCGCCGGGTCGCCGCGGGTGCCCACCAGGAGCAGCTTGGGCGTCTTGACGTCCTTCACCTTCTCGCGGATGAAGTCGGTGCCCTTGGGGCGGCCGTAGCACATCAGGACCTCGGAGAGCCGGTAGCGGCCGAACACCGGGGACGCCCGCTCGTACTCGGCGCGCAGCCGGTCGAGGTCGCGGGTGATCTGCGCGGCGGTGGGACGGTCGGGGTCGTCCGCGCAGTTGATCGCCATCAGCGCCGCCGGGAGGTTGTCCGGCGGGACGTCCTCCTCGTCGACGAGGCCGCCGTCCGTCTCCGCCGCCCGGCCGGGCAGCCTGATGCCTCCGGAGGCCAGGCCCACGACACCGCGTGTGTCGCCGTCCTCGACCAGCGAGGCCAGGGCCCGTTGCAGGGACGGCCACAACTCCTCGCTGTACAGCGCCTGTCCGATGGAACCCACCAGATCCTGCCCGGTGAACAGCTCTCCGAAGTCGGTCGGTACCGGACTGTCGTCCAGCGACCGGACGAGCCGTACGACCTCCTCCCGTGCCGTGCGCGGATCCTGGCCGAACGGGCAGGCGATGTCCTTGGTGCACCAGGTGATGAAGTCGTCCAGCGCCCGCTGCTGGCCCTCGGCGCCCGCCACGCCCTGCTCGGTCAGCGGGTCGGTGAGGGTGTCCACGCCGTCCAGCGCCATCCGGCCCACCTTCTTGGGGAACTGGGCCGCGTACACCGCGCCGAGCCGCGTTCCGTAGGAGAAGCCCAGGTAGTTGAGCTTCTTGTCGCCCAGCGCCTCGCGCATCACGTCCATGTCCCGGGAGACGTTCACCGTGCCTATGTGCGGCAGGACCGGCCCCGAGTGCTTGGCGCACGCCGCCGCCGTCCTGCGGATCCCGTCGAGCACGGCCTGCGGATCGGCGTCGAGCCCGGTGCCGTCGTCCGCCGTCTCCTCGGCGCCGTCCCCGCAGCTGACCGGCGAGGACCTGCCGACGCCGCGGGGATCGAAGGTCACCACGTCGTAGCCGTTGGTCAGGCCCATGAAATCCTTGCCGCCGAAGGCGAGTTGGGCGACGCCCGCGCCGCCCGGACCGCCGAAGTTCAGCAGCACCGAGCCCCGGGACCTGCCCGTCGCGCGATAGCGGGCGAGGGCCAGGTCGAGCGTGCCCGCCTCGGGGTGGGCGTAGTCGAGGGGGACGGTGACCTTCCCGCACTGGAGATCCTCGGGCGTCTCGGCGCCCTCGCACTTCGTCCACGCCACCTTCTGGCGGTAGAACCGCGCCAGGCCGGGCCCGTCGCCGTCCGCCGCCACCGCCGGCAGCCCCGCGCCCAGCAGCGCGAGTCCGACGACCGCGGTGACCGTGCTGCGGCGCAGGGCCCGCCGCTTCGACAACTTGACCGGCATCGATGCCTCCAGGGATGCCCGAAACGGCACCTTCGCTCACGATAAGCGGTGCCCGCGGGCCGCGCCCGCGGACGGGCGGCGACCCGGGCGGTGCCGTACTCTGCGCCCCCCCGGGCGGCGGCCGTGATGGTTTTGCCACCAGTTCGATAACCATGCCGCTCGATGGGGTGAAAGGCCGATAAGCCATAACTCGGATGGTTCGCCTGCGTTTTACCCGGTGCGGGCGAGCGCCCGTGTCCATGTCTGGAAGGCAGGGAACCTATGAGACGGGTTACCCGAAACGGTGTGATCGCCGTCGCCGTCGCCGCCGCCTCCGGCGCGATGGCTGTGGCCATGCCCGCGCAGGCCGACTCCGCGGCGGACGGCACCGCGACCGGCTCGCCCGGTCCGGTCTCCGGCAACACCATCCAGCTTCCGGTGCACGTCCCGGTGAACGTGTGCGGGAACACCGTGAACGTGGTGGGGCTGCTCAATCCGGCCGCCGGCAACACCTGCGCCGCCGAGAGCACCGCCGATGACCGTGCCACGCCCGGCGGAGCTGCCGCCGAGAGCGGCGGAAAGGATTCACCAGGGGTGCTCTCCGGCAACGGCCTGCAGCTACCGGTCGATCTCCCGGTGAACGTCAGCGGCAACAGCGTGAACGTGGTCGGCATCGGCAACGCGGCCGTCGGCAACGACTCCGTGAACACCTCCGGCGACCGCCCCCCGCGCCCGGACCGACCCGACCGCCCGGACCGCCCCGCCGAGCCGGCCCCCAAGCCGCCCGCACCGCCCAGGGACCACCCCGGCCCCGGGCCCGCCCCCGAAGCCCCGCAGGGCCCCGACACCTCCCTCGCCCGTACGGGAGCGGACCACGCCCTCCCCGCCGCCGCGGGCGCCGCCGCCCTGATCCTCGGCGGCGCAGCCCTCCACCGGCGCTACCGCCCCCGGCCCATGCGCTGACCCGCCCCGAGACGGAAGGCCCCACCGGACACCCGACCGGCGGGGCCTCCGCCGTTCGGGCCTCTCGCCCCACCCCGCAGTCCCGTAACCCACCAGGGCCGGATCAGAGTCGCTACGGGTGACCGGCAACTCCCGGGCCGACGGCGCGAGGACACGTCCGATCCGCCCTCCGCTCACCGAACTCTTGACCCCGGAGACGGCCGCCCTGCTGGAAGGTCGGGTCCGGGCCGCCGTAAAGCCGTTGTCGTCCGGGTGGCGTGCTGCTGGAGTGTGCCCATGGATCTTGAGAAGGTACTCGCTCGGTACGCACGGTGGAGGGCTGGCGCGGACGCGGCATCTACCGGGCGCTCGTCGCACACCGCGCCCGTGCCGCCGCCGGGCACGGCTTCCCCTACCTCCAGGTCGACGCCTCCGACCAGAGCCGCCCGATCCTCGAACGCCTGGGCTTCGCCCCGCTGACCACGACGACGCCCTACGTGTACGTGCCCTAGCCGCCCCGAGGACGCCCCCGTCGCCCGGCGCGACAGCTCCCCGGGGCTGGAACGGCACACCGCGTCCGTGCGTACCAAGCCGCAACCCCCTTCGGAACCCCGGGACTCGAAGGAACCGCCCTCCGCTTCGGCCTGCTCTACGGCCCTGTTGGCGCCGACGCCCTGCCGGCCACGCTGCGCAAGCGGCAACTGCCCCTGCCCGACACCGGCATACAACACCGCCGACCGCACCGCGGCCCATGCCCCAAGCGCACACGAGCGTGACGTCGATTCCCCGGGTCTTTACGGCCAAGGCCGAACGGGAGACGGGAAACGGGAGACGGAGCCGGGCCGGACACCCGCCGACCCGGCCACGTGCGACGGACTCGCCGCCGTGGGCGCCGCACCGGCTCCGCAGACCCGCGCGCACCCAACCGGGGCCGTACGGACCGCAGTCGGAGGCCGTTCGGCCCACGTCGAGCGGTGGTGGCGACTGCGACTCTGATGATGTGGGGAGCCGCCAACCCCGGGGGACTGCCTCCCGTGCGACCGAACTCCGCTCGGGGGCGCACGGTGGAGGCGGCAGGCCCGCCGTACGCGAGGGGAGCTGCGTCGGCGGGCCTGAACCCCCCGGGGCGGGCGCGGCGTCAGAGATCGAGCTGATGCTCCACCGACCGGTGGGTGGGCCGGTAGCCGAGGGAGTCGTTGAGCGCGCGCATGGGCGCGTTGCTGTCCGCGGTGTCCGTGAGCAGCCCGGCGAGTTCCGGGTGCCGTTCGCGGGCCCGGACGATCGAGGCCGCCTTCATCCAGCGGGCCAGCCCGCGCCCGCGGTGCTCGGGCAGGACGGCGGTGCCGTAGTGCTGGGCGTCGCCCCGTCCGTCGCCGGGTACGACGAGTTCGGAGAACCCGACGACCGCGCCGTCCGCCTCCGCCACCACGGCGACGGTGTGCAGCAGTTCGCCGCGTGCCGCGACCGCCTTGGCCGCCGCGACCACCCGGCCCACGTCCCAGGTGACCGTTCCGTAGTCCGTGCCGTCCATCGGCATGTCGTCCATCGCGCGCCGCGAGTCGGCGTAGGACTGCGCGAGCGGTTCGGGCACGGTGCCGTCCCACTCGGTGAGCCGGTATCCGGGAACCGTCTGGTCGGCCAGCGCCTCCACGGTTGTGCGATCCGCCTCCGCCAGCGGCAGTCTGGCGTACGTCAGGGCCAGCACCGGGCGGAAGCCGCGGGCGGCGAGGAACAGGTCGGCGGGGGAGCCCTGTTCGGCCTGGGCGAGCACCGACCGCCGTCCCGCCGCGCGCGCCGCGGCCACGGCGGCCTCCAGCAGCCGGGTGCCGACTCCCCGCCGCCGCTCGGCGCCGTGCACCGCGATCTCCAGCTCGGCCAGATGCTCCTGCCCCTCCCGGGTGAACAGCCGCAGAAAGGCCGAACCGACCGGGGCGCCCTCCGCTCCCGAGGCCAGCCAGGCCAGACGGCGACTCGAAGCGCCGGGTTCGGGATCGGCGAGAGGGGTGACGATAAGGGTCAACGTGACTCCGTTGTGGTCGACTTCGGCGGGCGGCAGAGGTTAGCCGCGGACGCGAGCGAGCCGCAACGGAATTGGGGCGGGGGAGGGCGGCCACGCCGTCCCTCCCCCGGCGACGCCCGTCAGCGACGGCGTACCTTCACCCGGTCCAGCGCGGCCACACCCAGTGCGGCGAGACCGATCTGGAAGAGCCACTCGACCCAGTCGACACCGTCGGTGTCGGCCACGCCGAACGCCGCCGCGATCGCCGAACCGATCAGTGCCGCGATGATGCCGACGACAATGGTCCACAGGACCCCGATGCGCTGACGGCCCGGAACGACGAGCCGACCCAGTACACCGATGATGATGCCGATCAAAATGGCACTGATGATGCCAGAGATCTCCATCTCCGCCTCCGCCCTTTCTTCTCAGATCCTCCGCACTCCTGCCGAGTGCCCCCTGACGCCTCGGACAGTCGACTCTGCTTCAATGCGGCGCTACGACAGTTCTCGCACGGGAGCCACGACGCAGGAGCACGCCCTCGGCGGCGGGTCCGTCAGCGAAGTGGTGCGGCTGGCCGGGGGTGCCGCGCTTCCTCGGGACCGACGAGCGGGGGCGGGACGTGCTCGACCACGTCGAGGGGCGGGCGGCGGTGAGCCAGGAGGACAGGGCAGCGGCCCGCACGGACGCGGCGCTGGCGCACGTGGCCCGGATGGTGCGGGAGTTCCACGACCTGACGCACAACTGCCCGCAGGCCGGTGGCCGGGACGTGGTTTGTCACAACGACCTCGCTCCGAATAACACCGTGTACACGGTGGCGGGCGGGGACTGACGGCCGACGGCGTTCATCGATGGGGATCTTGCCGCCCCCGGCGAGCACGTCGACGACGTGGCCCATGTGTGCTGGCAACGGGCCGCCCATGCGTGGGTGGCCGGCCACCGCCGGGAACTGGAGGGCGGCTGAGCGGGCGTGCGGGCGGCCGGTCCGTCGTGGGCGGACCGGCCGGGGCATGTTCCTTTCCGGGGGCTTGGGGAGTTCCTACGGCTTGGGGGTGCTCTTCGCTGCCGTACCGGCGCACATCAGGCCGAGGACCAGGGCCAGAGCGCCGATGACGATGTTGTTCCACACGACGCCGGCGTCCGGGCTCTCGCCGACGATCCACGGCGAGACGATCATCCACACACCCAGGGCGCACATGGCCCAGCTCAGGCCGTACATGCGTTCCGGAGCGCGGGTGAACCCGAGGGCCAGCAGGCCGATGGCGATGCCGATGATCAGGTTGTGCGGCACGAGTGCCGGCTGGCTGGTGGTGTAGTGGACCACCCACGGTGATACGGCACAGTACAGACCGAGCAGGAACACCGGTCCGTCCACGAGCGCCACATCACGACCGCCGAGCATGCGGGCGTACCGTTCCCGCATTTCGAATGCATCAGGGTGGCTGGAGATGTCACCCCTGGTGGGCGAGACGTTGGCCATGACTCGTCTCCTTTGACTCGCAGGCCTGACCGCGTCTGGTGCGGTATGCGGATAAGCGCCGCTTGTCTGTATTCTGCGCTTATTTCGCCTTTATGTGTAGAGGTCAGGGCGTTTTGAGGGGAGACGGGACCCCCGGAGAGCACCGACCCTCTCCGGGGGTCCTTCAGGGAGTCGGGGGCCTCCCTGCGGGGGAGCGGTCCGGTACACCGGACGCGCCTCATGTGGTTCGGCGTCCGGGGCGGTCTCGGATGCAGGGTGCCGCGTTCATTGTGGGAAGCCTCCGGTGTGCGCTCATGGCGACAGGATCCTCACGTGTGACGCGAACCCCGGACTGCCCCGGGCACACCATCGTGCGAGCGGCCCGGCGCTGCCCTCAACTCGCATCGATTCTGCGTCGTATAGTCGGCCCATGGACGCGTCTGAGCGGCAGGAGACCGGCCGCCCGCCCGAGGCCGGGCTCACGACGGGCGCGCTGGCCCGCAGGCTGGGGGTCTCGCCCACCACCCTGCGGTCCTGGGACCGCCGCTACGGCATCGGCCCGGCCGTTCGCGCCGACGGCCGCCACCGCCGGTGGACGCCGCGGGACGTGGCCGTGCTGGAGACGATGTGCCGCCTGACCTCCTCCGGGGTGCCGCCCGCCGAAGCGGCCCGGGTCGCCCAGGAGGCACCGTCCGGCGCCGCCCCGCCCGCGTGGGAGCATCCCGGGCGCTCCCGGGCGGCCGCCACGCTGCCGCTGGGCGATGTGCGCCAGGAGTGCCGGGGACTTGCGCGGGCCGCCGTACGGCTGGACGCCCCGGCGTTGGAGGAGCAGTTGGGCGCGGCCGTGCGGGCGCACGGTCTGGTGGTCGCCTGGCAGGAGGTGATGGTGCCGACCCTGCACGCGGTGGGCCGCAAGTGGGCCTCGTCCGGCGACCGTTACGTGGAGGTCGAGCATCTGCTGTCGTGGCATGTGTCGGGCGCGCTGCGCCGCCACAGCCGGCCCGCCGAGCCGCGGGTCGCCGGGACCGCCGGTCCCGTGATTCTCGCCTGCGTGCCCGGCGAACAGCACGCGCTGCCGATCGAGGCCCTCGACGCCGCCCTGGGCGAACGGCGGCTGCCCACCCGCATGTTCGGCGCGGCCGTCCCCGCGGAGGCGCTCACCGCCGCGGTCCGGCGCCTCGGTCCCGCGGCCGTGGTGCTGTGGGCCCAGGCCCGCTCCACGGCGAGCCTGCCGCTGGCCCGGCACGTCGCCGGGACGGAGTGGGGCCTGAAGGGCGCGCGCGGCAGGCCCGCCGTACTGCTCGGCGGGCCCGGCTGGGCCGGCCGGCCCGACCGCGGACTTCCGCGGCCCGCGTCCCTGAAGGACGCCCTGGACATGCTGGACGGGGTGTACACGGCCGCGTCCGAGGGCGTCACCTCTCCAGCCCGCGGCCCCGCCTGAACCGGGCGAGCCCGTCGGACAGTTCGACGATCGGGTCCGGGTAGTCGACGGCGGCACGGTCCAGGCCGGGCAGCTTCCACGGCTCGTGCACCGCGGGCCCGTCCACCTCCGCGAGCTCGGGCACCCAGCGCCGTACGTACTCACCCTCGGGGTCGTAACGCCGGGCCTGGGTGAGCGGGTTGAGCACCCGGTTGGGGCGGCTGTCGGTGCCCGTCCCGGCCATCCACTGCCAGTTGAGCTGGTTGTTGGCGACATCGCCGTCGACCAGCAGGTCGAGGAAGTGCCGGGCGCCCACCCGCCAGTCCACGTACAGCGTCTTGGTGAGGAAGCTCGCCGTCAGCAGCCGGGCACGGTTGTGCATCCAGCCCTCGTGGCGCAGCTGGCGCATCCCCGCGTCGACCACCGGATAGCCGGTACGGCCCTCCCGCCATGCCTCGACGTCCTCCTCGGCCGCGCGCCCCGACCGCCAACGGTCGTGCCGGGTGCGGTAGTCGGAGACGGCCGCGTCCTGGCGTACCGCCAGCACCTGCCGGTGGAAGTCGCGCCAGGCCAGCTGCCGTACGAACGCCTCGGCGCCCGGACCGCCCGCCGCGCGCGCCCGGTGGACCAGCTCGACGGGGGAGAGGGTGCCGAAGTGCAGATGCGGGGAGAGCCGGGAGGTGGCGTCGCCCGCGAGGTCGTCGTGGCGGTCCTCGTAGTGGGCGACGCCACTGCGCAGCCAGGCCGTCAGCCGTTTGCGGCCCTCCGTCTCGCCGCCCGCCGCCAGCCCCTCCGACACTCCGGCGATCCCCGCCCGGGAGGGCAGCCGCTCCGAACCGATCCCGTCGGGCACGCGCACCGTACGGGGCGCCGCCAGCGCGTCGCGCAACGGCTGCTGCGACCACCGGCGGAAGTACGGGGTGAAGACGGCGAAGTGGTCGGAGCCTGCCGGGGTCAGCGCACCGGGCGCGACGGCCGTCGTCACCGTGTCGTGGACGTGCAGTCGGCACCCCTCCGCCTCCAGGGCCCGCCGCAGCCGCGCCTCGCGCCGGTGGGCGTGGACGCTGACGTCGGCGGCCATGTGCACCTCGTCGGCGCCCGCCTCGGCGGCCACCCGGCACACCTCGTCGACGACATCGCCGTAGCGCACGACCAGTCGGCCGCCCCGGGCGCGCAGTCCCTCGTCCAGGTCCCGCAGGCAGTCGGCGAGGAACGCCAGCCGGTTGGGCGCGGCGAAACCGGCCGCGTCCACGGCCCGGTCGCGCACGAACAGCGGTACCACCTGCCGCGAGCCGTCTCCGGCCGCCCGCAGCGGCGGATGGTCGTGCAGCCGCAGGTCGGAGGTGAACAGGACGAGCGAGACGTTCATGACGTGGACTCCTGGGAGGGGGTACGGCCGGAGTGCTCCTCGGCCGCGGTCCTGGCGATGTTGCGGGCCATGCCCCCGAACACCAGCGCGTGGAAGGGGGAGACGCTCCACCAGTAGGCGTGGCCCAGCAGGCCGTGCGGATGGAACAGGGCCCGCTGGCGGTAACGGGTCGGGGCCGAGGCGCCGCTGTCGCCGTCCGTCTCGGCGTACATCTCCAGCCAGGCCAGCCCCGGCAGCCGCATCTCGGCCCGAAGCCGCAGCAGCCGTCCCGGTTCGATCTCCTCCACCCGCCAGAAGTCCAGCGAGTCGCCGACCCGCAGATGTGCCGCGTCCCGTCGGCCGCGGCGCAGGCCGACCCCGCCGACCAGCCGGTCCAGTCGGCCGCGTACCGCCCAGGCGAGCGGGAAGGAGTACCAGCCGTTCTCGCCGCCGACGCCCTCGATCACCCGCCACAGGGCGGCCCGCGAGGCCGGCACGGTCAGTTCCCGGCAGTCGGTGTAGAGGCTGCCGCCGGCCCAGTCGGGGTCGGTGGGCAGCGGATCGCTGGGGGCGCCCGGCACCGAGGCGTTCGACCACCGGGTCGTCACCTGCGCGTCCCGCACGCGCTGCAGGGCCAGCCGTACCGCGTCGTCGAAGCCGACCGGACCGCCCGGCGGATCGGGTACGTACCGCGCGATGTCGTGCTCGTGGCAGACCACCTCGTGGCGCAGCGACTCGGTCAGCGGCCGGGCGATGGACGCCGGCACCGGGGTCACCAGGCCGACCCAGTGGCTGGACAGACCGGGGGTGAGGACCGGGACGGGCACGATGATCCGCGGCGGCAGTCCAGCCACCGCGGCGTACCGCGTCATCATGTCGCGGTAGGTCAGGACGTCGGGACCGCCGATGTCGAACGCCCGGCTGACATCGCGCGGCATCCGCGCGCTGCCGACCAGGATGCGCAGGACGTCCCGCACGGCCACGGGCTGGATGCGGGTGCGCACCCAGCTCGGCGTGACCATCACCGGCAGGCGTTCGGTGAGGTGGCGCAGCATCTCGAACGAGGCCGACCCCGAGCCGATGATGACCGCGGCCCGCAGCACGGTGGCCGGCACACCGCAGTCCAGCAGGATGCGGCCCACTTCGGCCCGTGACCGCAGGTGGGGCGAGAGCTGCCGGTCGGGTACGTGCGCGGGGGTGAGCCCGCCGAGGTAGACGATGCGCCGGACGCCCGCGGCCCGGGCCTGCTCCCCGAAGATCCGGGCCGCCTCCCGGTCGGTCCGCTCGAAGCCGCTGCCCGTGCCCAGCGCGTGCACCAGGTAGTACGCGACGTTGATGCCCCGCATCGCCCCGGCCACCGACGCGGCGTCCGTCACGTCCCCGCGCACCACCTCGGCCCGGCCGGCCCACGGGTGGTCGCGCAGCCGGTCGGGCGAGCGGACGAGACAGCGCACCCGGTGGCCCGCCGCCAGCAGCTCCGGGACGAGCCTGCCGCCGATGTATCCGGTCGCACCGGTCACTAGGCAGTGCAGCCCCGGCCCGTGGTCGTCCCTGTCCATCGGTTCTCCGTTCACGATGTGGCGATGGCCTCCCCTGATCACTTCCACGGCGGTGGCCGTGTCGGACGCACCCGCGGCTTCTATAGGCTGATCACGTGGCCACAGCAGATGACCGGCAGGGGCGCGCGGCCGGGGAAGAGGCCGGCGCGGCGCCGCCCGCGAGCGACCTGCAGTCCTTCGCCGTGCACCTGCGGCGGATGAACGGCGAGATCAACCGGCTCGTCCACGGTTTCGCCGGGGAGCAGGGCCTGCACGCCACCGACGTCCAGGCCCTCGCGGCGATCCTGGACACCGAGGAGCCGATGACCCCCAAGCGGCTGCGCGAGCACCTGGGGCTCACCTCGGGCGCGGTGACGGCCTGCCTCGACCGGCTCGAACGCGCCGGGCACATCCGCCGCGTAAGGGAGAGCGCCGACCGCCGGGTGGTCCATCTGTACTACGCCTCCGACGCCAGGACCGCCGCCCGGACGTACTTCCGCCCGCTGGCCCGGGCGACGGAGGCGGCGCGGTCCCGGTTCACGGACGACGAACTGTCGGTGGCGCTGCGCTTCCTGGCCGCGATGAACGACGAACTCTCCGCGCTGCGGCCCACCGACGGCTGACGCGCCCGGTTCACCCGCGGTGCATCCGTGGGCCGCCCCACCGCAGAAGAGGCGGTGGCGAGGGGAAACCCCACCCCTCCTGATAACTCAATCATTGAGATTGTTTATGGTTGAGAGACAATGCCCGTGAACTCCCAGGCCGGAGCCGTCCACACCATGTTCACCACCCCGCGCCGCGCCCGAAGGCTCGTCGCCCCCGTCCTGCTGCTGCTCGCCTGGCTCGTCGTCGGGGGCGCCCTCGGCCCCTTCGCCGGCAGACTCGGCGAGGTCGCCACGAACGACCAGGCAGCCTTCCTTCCGCGCAGCGCCGAATCCACCGCCGTCATCGACGCGCAACGCGCCTTCCGGCAGCAGGAGACCCTGCCGGTGATCGTCGTCTGGACCGACGAGACCCGGGAAGGAGAAAGCACGGCAGACCGGCGACCGGCGGCCGACCGGGCCCTCGCCTCCCTCAAGGGCACGGACGGAGTGGCCGGGCAGGTGTCACCCGCCCTGCTCTCCGAGGACGGCGCCGCGCTGCAGGGCGTGGTCCCGCTCCGGCCCGACCTCGGCGACCGGCTCCCGGAGGTCCTCGACGCCGTCCGCACGGCCGCCGAACGCGTCCCCGCCACCACCGTCCACCTGGCCGGGCCCGCCGCCGGCCAGGCCGACCTGTCCGACGCCTTCGCCGGCATCGACGGACTGCTCCTCGCGGTCGCCCTGGTGACCGTCCTGGTGATCCTGCTGCTCGTCTACCGCAGTGTGCTGCTGCCGCTGCTGATCATCATCGGCGCGGTCCTCGCCCTCGCGCTGGCCTGCGCGGTCGTCTACGCGCTCGCCGACCACGACGTCGTACGGGTCGACGGCCAGGTCCAAGGAATCCTCTCCATCCTCGTCATCGGCGCCGCCACCGACTACGCCCTGCTGCTCACCGCCCGCTACCGCGAGGAACTGGCCCGGTCCGCGGACCGTTTCGCCGCCGCCCGGGCCGCCGTACGCCGGTCCTTCGGCGCCGTCGTGGCCAGCGCGGCCACCGTCGTCCTGGGCCTGCTCGCCCTGCTGCTGAGCGACCTGACCAACAACCGGGCGCTCGGACCGGTCGGCGCGATCGGCATCGTCTGTGCCGTGCTGACCTCGCTGACCTTCCTGCCGGCCGTACTGGCCCTGCTCGGCCGCGCCGCGTACTGGCCGGCCAGGCCCCGCCCCGCCGACGGCGCCGGCCGGGGCACCGGAGTGTGGCAGCGAGTGGCGGCGACGGTGGACCGGGCCCCGCGCAAGGTGTGGGCCTGCGCGCTGGCCGGCCTGCTCGCGTGCGCCGCCTTCGCCCTGACGTTCACCTCCAAGGGCGTCCCCCTCGACGAGACGTTCGTCAACGACGCCCCGTCCGTGGCCGCCCAGCGCACCCTCGCCGCCCACTTCCCCGGCGGCTCCGGCAACCCCACGGTGGTCGTCGCCGACGCGGACAGCCTGCAGCGGGTCCTGGCCACGGCCCGCGCCACCGACGGTGTGTCCTCGGCGGCGGGTACGACCGCGTCGGGCCGCCCCGGGGGCGAGCCGCTGGTCGTCGACGGCCGGGTCCGCATCGACGTCACGCTCGCCGACGCCGCCGACAGCGACGCGGCCAAGGACACCGTGGCACGGCTGCGCACCGCCCTGCACGCCCTGCCGGACGCGGACGCCCTCGTCGGCGGGTACACCGCCCAGCAGTACGACACCCTGCGCACGGCCGAACGGGACCGCGCCCTCATCGTCCCCGTCGTCCTCGTGCTCATCCTCGCCGTCCTGATCGTGCTGCTGAGGTCCTTGCTGATGCCGGTCCTGCTGGTGGCGACCGTGGCCCTGAACTTCCTCGCCACGCTGGGAGTTTCGGCACTGGTCTTCGAGCACGTCCTCGGCTTCACCGGCACCGATCCGTCCGTCCCCCTGTACGGCTTCGTGTTCCTGGTGGCCCTCGGCGTGGACTACAACATCTTCCTGATGTCCCGGGTGCGCGAGGAGTCCCTGCGGTACGGAGTGCGCCAGGGCGTCCTGCGCGGCCTCGTCACCACCGGCGGGGTCATCACCTCCGCGGGCGTCGTCCTCGCCGCGACCTTCGCCGCGCTCGGCGTGATCCCCCTGGCCTTCCTGGTGCAGATCGCCTTCATCGTGGCCTTCGGAGTCCTGCTGGACACGCTCGTGGTGCGCTCGCTGCTGGTCCCCGCGCTGGCCCTCGACCTCGGTCCCGTCGCCTGGTGGCCCGCCGCCCGCAATGACGCCGCGCCAGACATGCATCGGCCCGGGACGGGCAGCCGGGAGAACAGGAAGACCCACTGCCCGTAACCGATGTCGGAGGTGACAGTCGCCATGGGCGCGCAGGTGTTGGAACGGTTTCCGGCGGGTGCCCCGCGTGGATCGTGGCCTGCGGAGGAGTACGCGGCGGCGCGCCGCGCCGAAGGAATGCCCGTCCGGGTGGTCATGGATCTGGCGTCGGACGCCTTCCTGGTGGTCGTCGTCCACGGCGAGGACCGCTGACGCCAGGCCCTGGCCTTCCCTGGCGGCGAGGCACGCGACAGGGAAGGCAGGCGGCCCGTGGACGACCGGACGCGACCGGAACAGGCCGACGGTGAGGCCACGGAGATCCGTCGGTTCTGGACCGGGCTCGGTCTGCCCGGTCTGATCGACGTCCACACCCACTTCATGCCCGAGCGTGTCCTGCGCAAGGTCTGGGCCTACTTCGACACCGGCGGGCCGCTCGTCGGCGCTCGGCAGTGGCCGATCGCCTACCGCGGGCAGGAGGAGGAACGCACGTCCCTGCTGCGGGAGTTCGGCGTGCGGGCCTTCACCTCGATGGTCTACCCGCACAAGCCCGGCATGGCCAAGTGGCTGAACGGCTGGGCAACCGCGTTCGCCCGCGGCACTCCCGACTGCCTGCACACCGCCACGTTCTACCCCGATCCGGACGTCGAGACCTACGTCCGCGAGGCGCTCGAAGCGGGCGCCCGGGTCTTCAAGTCCCATGTGCAGGTGGGGGCGTACGATCCGGCCGACGAACGTCTCCAGCGGGTCTGGGGGATGCTGGCCGAGGCCCGCGTCCCCGTGGTGATCCACTGCGGCTCCGGGCCCGCGCCCGGCAAGTACACCGGCCCCGAGCCCGTCGCGCGCGTACTGGTCCGCCACCCGAAGCTGCGGCTGGTCGTCGCCCACATGGGCATGCCCGAGTACGAAGAGTTCCTCGACCTCGCCGAACGGTACGACCAAGTGCGGCTGGACACCACGATGGCGTTCACCGACTTCGGCGAGTCCTTCATGCCGTTCCCCAGGCGGGCGTTGCCCCGGTTCGCCGATCTCGGCGACCGCATCCTGTTCGGCTCCGACTTCCCCGACATCCCCTACCCCTACCTGCACCAGCTCCAGGCGCTGGAGCGGCTGGACCTCGGGCGGCCGTGGCTGCGGGCCGTGTGCCACGACAACGCGGCCGACCTGTTCAACCGGTGATTCGGGCGGCGGCGCCGCCCGAATCACCGGCCCGCGACCTCGACTACACGCTCAGCGCCTCCCGCACCGACCGCTCGGCCTCCTGCCCGCCCTCCCCGGACGACGTCACCCGGCCCGCCTCCAGGACGTAGTACCGCTGTGCCGCCCGCATGGCGAAACCGACGTGCTGCTCCACCAGCAGCACCGAAAGGCCGCCCCGGGCGGACAGCGCAAGGATCGTCTCCTCGATCTCGGCGACCACCGACGGCTGGATGCCCTCGGTCGGCTCGTCGAGCAGCAGCAGCCGGGGCTCGGTGACCAGGGCGCGGGCGATGGCCAACTGCTGGCGCTGACCGCCGGAGAGCAGCCCGGCGCGGCGGCCGGACAGGGCGCGCAGCGCCGGGAACAGGTCCAGGGCCTCGGCGACGGCCGCTCTCCCGCGCCTGCGGCCGTCCGCGACCAGCTGGAGGTTCTCCGCCGTCGTGAGGTGCGGGAACGACTGCTGTCCCTGCGGGACGTACGCCATCCCGCGCGCCACCCGCTCGTGCGGCTTGCGGCGCGTGATGTCCTCGCCGTCCAGCCGCACGGACCCGCCGGTCGGCGTGAGCAGCCCGACGGCGGCGCGCAGCAGGGTGCTCTTCCCGGCGCCGTTGTGCCCGAGCACCGCGGCGACACCGTCACGGGGCACCTCCACGGAGACCCCGTGCAGGACCGTGCTGCGGTGGTAGCCGACCCGGATGTCGTCGATCTCCAGCATTACGCCTCCTGCACAGCCACGTCGGCGGGGGTGGGCGCCGTATGGGCAGGCGCGTGCTCGGGGTCGGCGGGCGCGTGCCCCAGGTAGACCTCCTGGACCTTCGGATCCGCCTGTACGTCGGCGACCGAGCCCTCGCTGAGCACCCGGCCCGCGTGCAGCACGCTGACGCTGCGGGCGAAGGAGCGCATGAAGTCCATGTCGTGCTCGATCACGACGACCGTCCGCTCCTCGCTGATCCGCTCCAACAGCTCGCCGGTGGCCTGCCGTTCGTCGTGGCTCATCCCGGCGACCGGCTCGTCCAGGAGCAGCAGCCGTACGTCCTGCACGAGCAGCATGCCGATCTCCAGCCACTGCTTCTGGCCGTGCGCGAGCGTCCCGGCGGGGGAGTCGGCGAGTTCGGTCAGGCCGATCGTCTCCATCGCCTTCGCCACGGACTCCGGCACGTCCTTGCGGCGCCGCAGCATCGTCCACATGCTCCGGCCCGCGCCCGCCGCGATGTCCAGGTTCTGAAGGACCGTCAACTCCTCGAAGACGGTAGCCGTCTGGAACGTGCGGCCGATCCCGGACCGGGCGATCCGGTGCACGCTGCGCCCCAGCAGCTCGGTGCCGCCGAAGCGCACCGAGCCCTGCGCCCGCACCAGTCCGGTGACGGCGTCGACGAGGGTCGTCTTGCCCGCGCCGTTCGGTCCGATGAGGAACCGCAGGTCGCCCGGGTGCACATCGAGGTCGACCCCGTCGACGGCGGTGAACCCGTCGAAGGACACCCGCAGTTGCCGTATCTCAAGTCCGCTCATGCCGCTTCTCCCACCGGTACGACGGCCGCGGTGCGCTGTGCGGCCCGGCGCCGCCGGACGAAGCCCGCCAGGGAGGCCAGGCCCCCGGGCAGGAACGCCAGCGCCACGATGAACAGCAGGCCCTGGAAGTAGGTCCAGGCCGCCGGGAACTCCTCGGACAGGGCCGTCTTCGCCCAGGCCACGCCGATCGCGCCGAGCACCGCGCCGACCAGGCTGGCCCGGCCGCCGACCGCCGCGCCGATCACGAACTCGATGGACGGCACGATGCCGATCATCGCGGGCGAGATGATGCCGACGGCCGGCACGAACAGCGCGCCCGCAAGACCCGCCATCCCGGCCGCCACGACGTAGGCGACGAGCTTGACGTTGGCCGGGTCGTACCCGAGGAAGCGCACCCGCTCCTCCGAGTCCCGCACGGCGACCAGGAGTTCGCCGTAGCGGCTGTGGATCAGCTGGCGGGCGAGGGCCATCAGGGCGAGCAGACTGGCGGCGATGACGAAGTACACCATCCGCTGGTTGACGGGGTCGTTGAGGTCGTAGCCGAAGAAGCCCTGGATGTCGGTGAGTCCGTTGGTGCCGCCGGTCGTGGCCTGCTGGCCGATCAGCCAGATCGCGAAGGCCGCGGCGAGGGCCTGGCTGAGGATCGCGAAGTAGGCGCCCCTGACCCGGCGGCGGAAGATGAAGGCTCCCAGGATCGCGGCCACCGCCATCGGCAGCAGCACGGTCGCGGCGAGCGCGAACAGCGGGTTCTCGAACGGCCGCCACCACCAGGGGAGTTCGTCGGCGGTGCCGTACAGCGCCATGAAGTCGGGCAGGTTGCCGGGACCCGCGTCGGCGATCTTGAGGTGCATCGCCATGGCGTAGCCGCCGAGCCCGAAGAACACGCCCTGCCCGAGGGTGAGCAGCCCGCCGCGGCCCCAGGCCAGGCAGATGCCGACGGCGACCATGGCCGTGCACAGGTACTTGGCGAGCAGGCCCAGCCGGAAGTCCGACAGGGCGAGCGGGGCCAGCCCGAAGAGCAGGACGGCGGCCCCGGCGAAGCCGGCGGCGGCCCGCGCGGAGCGTCCCTTGAGAAGGTTCATACGAGGCTCCTGGTGCGCAGCGTGTACAGCCCCTGGGGCCGCCACTGGAGGAACGCGACGATGGCCACGAGGACCAGCACCTTGGCGACGCTGACGGTGGTGGAGTACTCCAGCACCGACTGCAGCACGCCCAGCACGAAGGCGACGATCACACTGCCCTTGAGCTGGCCGATGCCGCCGACCACGATCACCAGGAAGGCGTCGATGATGACGTTGGTGCCCATCGTGGGCCCGATCGGGCCGACCAGGGTGAGCGCGACGCCGGCGACGCCCGCGAGTCCGGAGCCGATGAAGAACGCGGTCCGGTCCACGCGGGAGGTGGAGATCCCGGAGACCTCCGCCAGGTCCCGGTTCTGCACCACGGCCCGGATCCGGCGGCCCAGCGGGGTGAGCCGCAGCGTCAGCGACAGCGCCACCACGGCGGCGATGGCGAGCCCCAGGATGAACAGCCGGCTGTTGGCGAAGGTGAGCGGGTCGTCGCCGCCGATGACCGTGATGTTCCCGGTGAGCACCTCGGGCGCGCGAGTCTGCACATTCGGTGCGCCGAAAATGTCACGGGCGAGTTGCTGGAGCATCAGGGAGACGCCCCAGGTGACGAGAAGCGTGTCGAGTGGCCGCAGATACAGTCGCCGTATCAGCAGCCATTCCAGCAGGGCGCCGAGTGCGCCCGAGACGAGAAATGCGACGGGAAGTGCCACCAGAAGTGAAATTCCGGCGCCGGAAATGGACTTCTGCAGGACGTACGTGGTGTAGGCGCCCGCCATGATGAACTCGCCGTGGGCCATGTTGATGACGTTCATCTGGCCGAAGGTGAGCGAGAGGCCGAGCGCGATGAGCAGCAGGACGGCACCGATGCTGATGCCGGTGAAGGTCTGACCGAGGATCACGGTCATACGGCGGCTCCGGGGGACGGACGCCGTGGGCCCGGGGAAGGGCCCACGGCCGGTGACGGTCGGTCAGGAGAGCCCGGAGGCCCAGGAGTAGCCCTTGAGGTACGGGTCCGGCTTGATGGCCTCGCCGGAGTTCCACACCTCCTTGATCAGACCGTCGGTGCCGATCTCGCCGATGCGGGCGGTCTTGTGGATGTGCTGGGTGGCGCCGTCCACGGTGACCGTGCCCTCGGGGGCTTCGAAGGTGATGCCGTCGGAGGCCGCCTTCACCTTCTCCACGTCGAAGGAGTTCGCCTTCTCGACCATCGCCTTCCACAGGTAGACCGAGGTGTACGCGGCCTCCATCGGGTCGCTGGTCGGCTTGTCCTGGCCGTACTTGGCCTTGTAGGCCTTCACGAACTTCTCGTTCGCCGCGCCGGGGGTGGTCTGGTAGTAGTTCCAGGCCGTCAACTGGCCCGCCAGGTACTGGGAGCCGATCGACTTGACCTCCTCCTCGGCGATCGACACCGAGACGACCGGCATGGACTTGGCGGTCAGGCCGGCCGACTTGTATTCCTTGAAGAAGGCCACGTTGGAGTCGCCGTTGAGGGTGTTGAAGACCGCGTCGGCCTTGGAGGCCTTCACCTTGTTGGCGATCGTGCTGAACTCCGTGGAGCCCAGCGGCGCGTAGTCCTCGCCGAGCACGGTCATGCCGTTGGCCGCGGCGTACGCCTTGATCTCCTTGTTGGCGGTGCGCGGGAAGACGTAGTCGCTGCCGACCAGGTAGATCTTCTTCAGGCCCTTGCTCTTGAGGTAGTCGAGTGCGGGGACGATCTGCTGGTTGGTGGTGGCGCCCGTGTAGAAGATGTACGGGGACTGCTCAAGTCCCTCGTACTGCACGGGATAGAACAGCAGCGACTTGTTCTTCTCGAAGACCGGCTTGACGGCCTTGCGGCTGGCGGAGGTCCAGCAGCCGAAGGTGGCCGCGACCCGGTCCTCCTTGATGAGCTTCTGCGCCTTCTCCGCGAAGGTGGGCCAGTCGGAGGCGCCGTCCTCGCTGATCGGCTTGATCTTCTTGCCGAGCACCCCGCCGGAGGCGTTGATCTCCTCGATCGCCAGCTTGAGGGAGTCGCGTACGGTGACCTCGCTGATCGCCATGGTGCCGGACAGCGAGTTGAGCAGGCCGACCTTGACCGTGTCACCGCTGACGTCGGCCTTCGCGGCCTGGTCGGAGGAGCCGGCCGCGTCGGTCTTGGCGCCGCAGGCGGACAGCGCCACCACGGCGGCGAGCGCGGCACCGCCGGCCAGGAAGCGACGGCGGTGAACACGGGAACTGCTGGGACCGCTGAACAAAAGAACCCCCTCGGGTGTGGGGAGGAGACGACCTCCTGAAGTGCGGTCCACAGCCTCAAGTCGCCCTGTTTCCGGGGTGTTTCGCGGGACTTTCCCCAAGGCAACAAAAAACGCCCCGGCGGTGCGTGAACGGTATTTCCGCTACCGATTCACAATTCGCCCGAGGCATTCTAGTTACTTTCCACAGGAAGTATCTTGGCGGTGCCGGGGCATGTCAAGAGCGGGAGCCGTGGAGGTCGAGTTCCGTGAGGACGTCGAAGTCCAGACCGTCCGCGCGGGCCAGGTAGATCCGCTGGCGCACATGACTGTCCCTCAGATGCAGCAGCCCGCGCGGACCCTCGTACGACACCGTCCCCGCCGCCGCCCCGATCGCCGACATGTCCAGCGTGCCCGCCCGCTTCAGGAGCGCGGCGAGCAACAGCACACCCTCGTAACAGGATTCGCCGAGGCTGCCGAGCGCGGGCGCCTCGACCCCGTACCGGGCCGCGTACTGCCCGTGGAAGTCGAGCGTGTCCTGGTTGGCGAGCGAGGCGAAGAACCCGGCGGTGCTGTACAGGTCGTGGGTGGCCGAAGGGCCGCTCGCCATCAGCATGTTCTCGTCCATCAGCGTGCTCAGCCGCAGGCACCGCACATCCAGACCGTAGGCGGCGAACGCCCGGTTGAAGCGCACGGCGTCGCTGCCGACCAGCAGCATCAGCACGGCGTCGGCGTCCGACCGCTCGATGCGCCGCAGCACCGGCTCGAAGTCATGGGTGCCCAACGGGAGATACGCCTCGCCGCCGACGACTCCGCCGGACTCGCGCGCGTAACTCTGCGCCGCCCGCGCCGTGCGCCGCGGCCACACGTAGTCGTTGCCCACGACGAACCAGCGCCGCACACCCCGCTCGTGCGCCAGCAGACCCATGGCGGGCCGGAGCTGGTCCCGGGGCGTCTCGCTGGTCAGGAAGACCCCGGCCGTGTGCTCGCCGCCCTCGTACAGGGCGGTGTAGACGTACGGCACCCGATGCGCGATTCTCGGCGCCAGCGCCTGCCGGACCGAGGAGATGTGCCAGCCCGTGACGCCCTGCACGACCCCCAGGTCCACCAACGCCTCGACGTGCTCGGCGATCTCGCGCGGCGACGCACCGCCGTCGACGGGCAGCAGCCGCAGCTCACGGCCGAGCACCCCGCCCGCCCGGTTCACCTCCTCCGCGGCCAGCCGCGCGCACAGCTCGCACGTCGGCCCGAACATCCCCGCCGGCCCCTGCAGGGGGAAGACCAGCGCCACGCCGAGCACCGACGCGTCGGCCGTGAACCACTCGGGGGCAGGGGGACTGTGCCGGAACATGGCGTCATGATTTCGGGTCCACCCGGTGAACTCCAGTCCGTCTCATACGATGTACGCACCCCGTGACCTAGGAGCGCGATGCCCACCTCATCCCGGCCCCACGACCTGATGCAGCTCCTCACGCGGGCCGAGCGGACGGCCGCGCGCCGGCTCCAGGCCGTGCTGGACGAGGAGGGCTGCTCGCTGGACGCCTGGCGGGTGCTGGCCCTGCTCTCCGACGGCCGGGGCCACCACATGACGGGGATCGCCGAGGCGGTCTTCCTGCCCCCGCCGACCCTGACCAAGCTCGTCGACCACCTCGTCGACCAGAACCTCGTCCACCGCCGCGTCGACCCCCTCGACCGCCGTCGCATCCTCGCCCACCTCACTCCGCGCGGCCAGGAGTACTGGCGCCGCGTCGACCGCGCCGTCCGCGCGGACTGGCCCACCCTCACCGACGCCGACGGCGAGCTGCTGCGCACCCTGCTGGACCGGCTGGCGGAGACACTCGACGCGCGCGTGACGCATACGTGACAGCCGCCCGGGGAAATTCACTTGGCCGCGCGGAACCGCCGGCGCCCTCGAGGGGCGCGGGGGACAGCGCGAGCGGCCACGACGGCGCCGCCGGCGAACGACACCACACCCCGTCGCGGCGCTTCCGGCGGTGCGTTCAGGCGGAGGAGCCGAGGATCTCCCGGATGACGTAGCGGGCGTTGGCCGAGATGACCGGGTTGGTCGTGCGGTAGTAGGGCAGCTGGACGACCGCCATCGACAGTGCCCAGCCGCGGCTGCGCGCCCAGGTCGCGTCGTCCACGTCCACCGCCTCGCGGTACACCTGCCGGGCCGACGCGGGCAGCAGGTTCCAGGCGGGTATGAGGTCGGTGGCCGGTTCCCCCATGCCCACGGTGCCGAAGTCGATGACCGCCGAGACGCGGGCGCCGGACAGCAGCACGTTGCTCGGCATCAGGTCGGAGTGCGTCCAGCAGGCCGGGCCCGTCCACGGCGGTGCCGCGAGCGCCTCCTCCCAGGCGGCGGTGATCTCGTCGGCGTCGAAGGGCTCGTCGGTGCGGCGCAACGCCTCGATCGCCGCCCGTGTCTCCCGGTCCTCGCTCAGCAGCGGTCCGCCGCGGTGCGCCGGCGGACCGCCGGGAAGGCCGATCCTGCGGAAGGCGACCGCGAACTGCGCGAGGTCACGCGCGACCCGCTCCGGCTCGGCCAGGTCGCCCTCGACCGGACTGCGCCCCTCGATCCACCGGTGCACGGCCCAGGCCAGCGGATATCCCTCCCCCGGAGCGCCGGTCGCCACCACCTCCGGAATCGGCAGCGGCAGCAACGGCGCCAGGCCGGGCAGGAGCCGCGCCTCCCTTGCTACGGCCTCGGCGCCGCCGCGCTGCAGCGGCAGCCGGACGGTCAGTTCCTCGCCGAGCCGGTAGATCGCGTTGACCGTGCCTCCGGAGGCGAGCCGGGTGATCGGCAGGTCCGCCCACCGGGGGAACTGCGTGCGCAGCAGTCGCCGGACCAGGCCGGCGTCGGTCTCCAGCTCGTCCGCGTGCATCTTGCCCATGCTCTCCCGCCCTCGGATCTCATGATCCTGCCGCGATCGTCGCACATCGGTGCACGGCCCAAGGCGCGGCCCGGTTTCCGCCCGGCCCCGCCGCCGGACCGGACAGGCGATTGTCAGTGCCGGGTGCAACTCTGAAATGACACAGCACCTGCGGAAGGGAATCGCCGTGATCACCACCGACTTCGTCCCCGGCTCGCCCTGCATGCTCGACCTCGGCACCCCTGACGTCCCCGCCGCCGCGGCCTTCTACGGCGCGGTCCTCGGCTGGGACTACGAGTCCATGGGAGAGGGGGAGGAGATGGAAGGCGGGATGTTCCGGAAGGACGACAAGATCGTCGCCGGACTCGGCAAGCTCACCGAGGAGGGGGCCCGCTCGGCCTGGATGATCTACTACTGCGTCGCCGACGCGGACGCCACGACCCAGGCGGTGGAGCGCGCGGGCGGCACGGTACGGGTGGCGCCGATGGACATCGACGAGTGGGGCCGGATGGCGCAGTACAGCGATCCGCTGGGCGGCCAGTTCGCCGTCTGGCAGCCGGGCACCAGCAAGGGCGTCGACCTGGTGGACCAGCCCGGTTCGCTGTCCTGGACCGAGCTGTACACACCCGACGCCGCGGCCGCGAAGCAGTTCTACGGCGAGGTCCTCGGCTGGCAGTTCAGCGACATGGAGCTACCCGGCGGCGGGGGCACGTACGCCCTCATCACCCCCGTCGGCCAGCCCGAGGAGCGGATGCACGGCGGCATCGTGGAACTTCCCGCGGAGGATCTCACTCTGACGAACGGTCGGCCGTACTGGCACCCGGTCTTCGACGTCACCGACTGCGACGTGGCCGTCGCCCAGGTCACGAAGAACGGCGGCCGCGTGCAGATGGGCCCCGACGACGCGGAGGGCGTCGGCAGGCTGGCCGTCTGCCTCGACCCGGCGGACGCGGACTTCGTGGTGCTCAAGCCGACGCGCACGGCCTGAGCACCGCTTCGGTCCTCCCGCTCACCCCTTCGTCAGCAGGCCGCGGCTGCGCAGGACCCGGCGTTCCAGGGGACTGAAGATCAGCAGGTCGATGGCGATGCCGACGAGCAGGATCAGGGAGATCGCCAGGAACACCTGGGACATGCTGGCGTTGTTGCGGCCGTTCTCCAGGAGCTGGCCCAGGCCGACGCCGAGGTCGGGGGAGGACGCGATGATCTCGGCGGCCATCAGCGAGCGCCAGGAGAAGGCCCAGCCCTGCTTCAGCCCGGCGAGGTAGCCGGGCAGGGCGGCCGGCATCAGGATGTGCCGGGTGCCCTGCAGACCAGTGGCGCCCAGGGTGCGTCCGGCGCGCAGGAACAGCGGGGGGACCTGGTCGATGCCGGAGACCAGGCCGTTGGCGATGGAGGGGACCGCGCCGAGCAGGATCACGGCGTACATCATGGAGTTGTTCAGGCCCAGCCAGAGCACGGCCGGGGGGACCCAGGCGACGGAGGGCAGGGACTGCAGGCCGGACAGGATCGGGCCGATCGCCGCGCGCACGAACTTCACCCGGGCGACGAGCAGCCCCAGCGGGGTGCCGATGGCCAGGGCGAGGAGGAAACCGAGCAAACCGCGGCTGACGCTGGTCCAGATGTAGTCCAGCAGGGTGCCCTGGAGCCAGGCGGTGCGGACCTCCTCCCACACGGCGGTCGGGGAGGGGAGCTTGTAGTCGGGGGCCACCTTCGCCCAGACCAGCACCTGCCACACCAGCAGGACCAGGGCGACGGCGGTGACCGGCGGCAGGACCTTGCCGACCAGCGTCCGGCGCAGCGGGGTGCGGCTGGTCTGGACGGTGTCCAGGGCGTCCAGACCGGCTTCGAGTCCGGCCAGGTCGCCGGTGTCCTTGGCGGTGGCGTCAGTGCTGGCCATGGCGGCGGATCTCTCCTCGCAGTTCTTCGGTGATCTCCCGGGACAGTTCGGCCACGGCCGTGTCCTCAAGGAGGCGCGGGTGGGGGATGTCGACCGTCCACCGGCGGGCGATGCGGCCGGGGCGGGAGGAGAGCAGCACCACGCGCTGGGCCAGGCGGACGGCCTCGCGCACGTTGTGGGTGACGAAGAGGACGGACAGGCCCCGCTCGCGCCAGATGCGGGTGAGTTCGTCGTGCAGGACGTCGCGGGTGATGGCGTCCAAGGCGGCGAACGGCTCGTCCATCAGCAGCAGGCTGCTGTCCTGGGCCAGGGCGCGGGCCATGGCCACGCGCTGGCGCATGCCGCCGGACAGCTCGTGCACCCGCTTGCCGTGCGCGCCGCCGAGACGGACCAGGTCCAGGAGTTCCTCGGCGCGTGCGCGGCGCTCGGACTTGGCCACGCCGCGGAGTTTGAGGGCGAGTTCGATGTTCTTGCCGGCCGTCAGCCAGGGGAACAGGGCGTGTTCCTGGAACATCAGGGCCGGGCGGCCGTCGGTGGCGATGCTGCCCGTGGTGGGCCTGTCGAGACCGGCGACCAGGTTGAGCAGGGTGGACTTGCCACAGCCGGAGGCACCCAGGAGGGTGACGAACTCGCCGGGGGCGACATCGAGGGTGATGTCGTCCAGCACGAGCTGCTGCCCCGCCGGGCCGGCGAAGGACTTCGAGACGTGCTCGATCCGGGCGGCATGCGTCACCGTCGTGGTGTCCTCGGCAGCCTTGGCGACCGTGGTGGCCATGGTTGTCACCTCCTGGGTGCTCAGCGGATGGGGTGGCTGCTACTTCACGCCGAGGCCGGCGTCGTCGGCCTCGGGCTCGCCCTCGGCCTTGAGGACCTGGTTGAGCAGGGTCAGGTCGTAGATGCCGGACAGGTCGGGCTCCGCCAGCAGCCCCGCCTGCACCGCGTGCTGCGCCTGGGCGTCGAGCGTGGCCGCCAGCGGATCGTCGAGGAACGTCACGGACTTCCAGGCCGGGTCGATGACCTCGGCCGGCAGCGCCTTGCCGGACTCCTTCTCAAGCGCCTTGTTGGCGGCGGCCTTTGCCTCGTCGGGGTGGGCGTTGATGTAGGCGTTGGTCTTCACCGAGCCGCGCAGCACGGCCTCGACGACGTCGGGGTGCTCCTTGAGGAAGTCCTGCCGGACGATGACGTTCGTGATCACGAACTTCCCGTCCGGCCACAGGTCCGCCTCGTCCAGCAGCACCTTCGCGCCCTCGGCGACCAGCTTCGACGCGGTCGGCTCCGGCACCCAGGCGCCGTCGACGGAACCGGACCGGTAGGCGTCCGGGGTGATCTTGTTGTCGGTGCGGACGACGGAGACGTCGCCCTTGCCGCTCTGCGCGTCGACCTTCCAGCCCTGCTCGGCGATCCAGTTGAGGAACGCCACGTCCTGCGTGTTGCCCAGTTGCGGGGTGGCGATCCTCTTGCCCTGGAGGTCGCCCGTGGTCTTGATCTTGTCCGGGTTGACCACGAGCTTCACGCCGCCGGAAGCCGAGCCGCTGATGATGCGCAGGTTCCGGCCGCCGGACTTCATGTAGCCGTTGATGGCGGGGGAGGGGCCGATCCAGCCGATGTCGATCGAGCCCGAGTTCAGCGCCTCGATCTCGGAGGGACCGGCGTTGAAGGTGGAGGCCTTGAGCGCGGTGCCGCCGAGTTCCTTCTGGAAGATGCCCTTCTCGACCCCCACCAGCGCGGTGGCGTGTGTGAGGTTGGGGAAGTAGCCGATCCGCACGGTGTCGGCGGAGAGCTTCTCGGCGCCCGCCGCGACCGGGGCCTGCTCGTCGTCGTTCGCCTGGGAACCGTAGCCGCAGGCGGTCAGCAGGAGGGGGAGCGCGGCTGTGACGGCGAGGGCGCGCAGGGCGGTGAGCGGTCGTGCGGGAGACACGGAGGTGTCCTCTCGGGAAATGTGCGAGCAGGTACGAGGGAGGAACAGCGCGGGGCGAGGCCCGCCACGGTCGGGGTGGCGCGGGCGTTCTCAGCAAGACCGACAGATGGCGCTGGAGGTGCGGCCGAAGTCGATGTGCCGCCGCGAGGTCAGCGGGGTCGCGGGCGTGCCGGTGCGGTCGAACGCACGCATGGCCCACCCCCACACAGATCCCTAGTTTCCCTACCTGGCTGATAGGGATCGTGGCAGAAAGGGGCGGCCGGCCCAAGAGAGTGCTCACATCGTGGACGCGGTGATCTCACACATCAGGATCGGCAGTCCTCGATCCGCGGACTCGGGCCGGCAGCGTGAACGGCGGATGCGCGCCTTTGAGGAAGTAGTCGCCCACGTCCCGGAGCCGGTGTCCGACCGGCTCGCACAGGGTGTGGGTGCGGGCGTTGCGCCAGAAGCGGTCGAAGCCCGGCCGGGCGGAGGCGGACCGGGCGCCGATGACCTCAAGGGCGCGTGCGGTGGACTCCTGGGCGGCCCGGGAGGCGGCGGCTCGGCCATCGTCGCGAGGCCGGAGATCTCCGCGCACTCGTCGTACGCGAGGTCCTCGCCCCGGGCCGGCCCCGCCGGTACGGCGTCCAGCGCCTGGTCGGCGAGGGCCGACGCGGTGCGGGCGAGGACGGTGAGTTCCTCGTGGGCGGAGAGCACCTGCGGATCGTGCGCGGAGCCGAGCGGCCGGGCGGGGGCCCACGGGGACCGGTCCGCCCTGCTGTGCTCGCGGGCTTCGGCCAGTACGCCCTCGGCCATGCCGAGACACAGCTGGGCGGAGAGCAGCCGCCCGACCGGCGAGGTCAGCGCGGCCCGGGGCGTCAGGATCTCCTCGTCGGCGGAGAGCGAGCCGACCACTTCGTCCGTCCGCACCCGTACGGCGTCGAACTCCACGCTGCCGCCGGCCGCGAGCCGGTGGCCGAAGGTGTCGGCGTCGCCGTCGACCACCACACCCGGCCGGGTGGGATCCACGACGACGGCGAGCGGCTCGCCCGTGTCCTCGCGCACCGCGCGCACGGCGATACGGTCGGCGACCAGCACGCCGCTGGCGTAGCTCTGCCGGCCGTCGAGCACCAGGCCGTCGCCGGTGGCGGTCATCATCAACGGCGGCTCCTGGCGGGTGAACCCGCCGCTCCAGCACCACCGTTCGGCCGCGGACCGCTCGTCGAGCCGCGCGGCGAGGGCGGGTTCGGAGAGGAGGCGCGCGCTCCACGACACGAAGTAGTGGCAGCCGAGGAGTTGGCCGATCGCGCCGTCGGCCGCGGCGACCGCCCGGACCACGGCGCACGCTGGCCGCGCAGATGGCGTCCACCTTCCAGCGCCAGAGCGGCGGACGCCTGCTGCTGAACGTCGTCACCGGCGGCGAGGATCAGGAGCAGCGTGCCTACGGCGACTTCCTCGACAAGGACGCCCGCTACCGCCGTACCGGGGAATTCCTGCAGATCGTACGGGAGTTGTGGGACGGCAGGTCCGTCGACCTGGACGGCGAACACCTGCGCGTCGAGGACGCCCGGCTGGCCCGCGTACCCGACCCCGTCCCGCAGGTGTACTTCGGCGGCTCCTCGCCGGTCGCCGGTGAGGTCGCTGTCCGCCACGCCGACGTCTACCTCACCTGGGGCGAACCGCCCGCACAGGTCGCCGAGAACATCGCCTGGATCAGGCGGTTGGCCGCACGGCACGGCCGTACCCTCCGCTTCGGGATCCGCCTGCACGTGTCATCACCCGCGACACCGCCGAACAGGCCTGGGCCGAGGCCCGGCGGCTGCTCGACGGCTTCGACGACGCGACCGTGCGCGTCGTGCAGGCCGGTCTCGCCCGCAGCGAGTCCGAGGGGCAGCGGCGCATGCTCGCCCTGCACGGCGGCAGCCGCGACGACCTGGAGATCGCCCCCAACCTCTGGGCCGGCATCGGCCTGGTCCGCGGCGGCGCGGGCACGGCACTGGTCGGCAGCCACGACGAAATCGCCGCACGGATCACCGAGTACCACCGGCTGGGCATCGACGAGTTCGTGTTCTCCGGCTACCCGCACCTGGAAGAGGCGTACTGGTTCGGCGAGGGAGTCCTGCCGCGGCTGGAGGCCCAGGGCCTGTGGAGCCACCCCTTCCGCCCGGCGGCGGACGACGCCGGCTCCCGCGTTCCCTTCGTCGGCGCGGGGAGCGCCCGCTGAACGGCTTCTGAAAGACTGCGTGCATGGCATCTGCGCTGCGTCAGTTGTCCGGCCGGGTCTGGATCCACGCCGGGGATCCGGACCCCGCAGCCGTCAGGCCCTGCGTCGCGGTGATCGCCGACGACGCGGGCAGCACCGTGGTCGACGCCGGCCAGAGCCCCGCGCACGCCCGCCTCGTGCAGGCGGCCATGGCGGACGCGGGGCTGCCGCCCGCCGTGCGGCTGGTGTACACGCATCACCACTGGGACCACACCTGGGGCGCCTGCGCCTGGGAGGTGGAGGACGTCGTCGGCCACCGAACCGGCGCCGAACTGCTGGCCGCCGAGGCGCGCCGCCCCTGGAGCCACGCGTACCTGCAACGCGAGATGGCCGCCGACCCTCGCTTGCGCCCGAGCTTCACGGCCCGGGCCCGGGCCATGCCCACCTGGGAGGACTTCACCGTCCGACCGCCGACCCGCACCTTCACCGACCGGCTGCGCCTGCCCGGAGGCGTCGACGTCCGGCACGTCGGCGGCCGTCACGCACCGGACTCCACCGTCGTGGCCGTGCCCGACTCCGGGGTCCTGCTGCTCGGCGACTGCTTCTACCCGCCGCCCTTCCATCTGCGCGAACCCGGCCCCGCCGGCGAGGAGATCGACCTGCCCCAGATCACCGCCCTGGTGGCAGAGGGCTTCTCCTGGTACGTCGACAGCCACAGCCCTCCATGGCGCCCCCCGTCCGCCGACGAGGGTCCCGCCGCGACGAGCGGGTGACCGGCCGGCCGGCGATCCGCTGCGGACGGCGTCCACGGTTGTTCCGCCCCCGGCCGAACCCTCGGCGGAGGACGCCCGCAGGGACAGCAGCCGAGCAACGGCCCCAGCGGGCGGCCAAGATGCCCCGGAGCGTCCGGGGGAGAGGGTCGGGCGGGGGACGTCGGCAGCGGCGTACGGCCGGCTCACGGACTGGCGGGAGAACGAGCCACGCGCGGCAAGGCCGGGTTGATCAGCCCGCTGAACCGGTCACCGGGTAGTGGTCGGACAGATTCGTGTACGTGTAGTCGGTGCCCCAGCTCGACACCGTCCAGGGCGCGCTCTGCTCCTTGACGACGTCGTTCTTCCACACGGCCGGACGGGCGTGACCCGCGCGGTGCAGAACGTAGTCCAGGTCCTCGCGCGGGTCGTCGGGATAGCGCTCCCTGGCGATGGAGTTGTCCCGGGTGTCGAAGGAGTACGGGTGCCCGGTGCGCGCGTCGGCGCCGACCAGGCCCGCGTCGGCGAGCATCGTGCCGTACTCCGAGGTGTGCGAGTCGACGTTGAAGTCCCCCGCCACCAGGACCTGTTCGCCCGCCGGGATGTTCTTGGCGTCCAGGAACGCGTCGATCGCCCTGAACTGCCGGCTGCGCATCGCGGCGGCCTCGCCCGCACCGCACCCGGGGTCCGTGGACTGGGCGTGCGTGCCGAGCACGTGCACCTTGGTGCCGTTCACGTTCAACACCACATAGGCGAAGCCCTTGTTGGACCACCAGTCCGCCCCGCAAGCGTCCTTGAAGACGTACTGCTCCTTGCGCAGGATCGGCCACTTGCTGAGAATCGCGACCCCGCCGTCCTCCGGTGTCGTCGCCGAGTAGGAACCGCCCGTCGCGTCCCACCCGTTCTTGCTCCGCCCCACCACGGGCGTCTGGTACGGGTAGGCGCCCGCGACGGACGACTTCAGCCTGTCCGACGAGGAGTTGTCGAACATCTCCTGCAGCACCACGACGTCGTTGCCCTGGAAGAACGGCGTCTTCACGATCTCCGCGGCCCGGTGGTCCTGGCCCCAGTTCGGGTAGAGGCTCTTGCTGAAGAGGAAGACGTTGTACGACAACACCTTCAGCGCCGGTGCCTCGTCGGCTGCCGCCGCGGCGGGCGTCGCGCTCGCCAGGCCGGTGGCGGCGACGGCGAGCGCGAGCACGGCTGCGCCCCGGGTGCGGCGCAGTGCGGGAAGCGTCACTGGATCTCCCTGTGGGTGAGGGTTGGAGTGGCGTCGCACATCAAAGCAGCCCCGATTACTCCCAGGTAACTCCTGTGCGGTGAAAAAGTGTCGGAGGGTCGAACGCCGGGCGCGCACCGGTCGGGGCGTCGCTTCCCGGCAACGGGTCACGCGTCTGACACGAACGACCCCGGACTTGCCCCCCGCCCCGCCGTCACAGGGGCAGCGGTTGGAGTTCGGAGTGGAAGTGGCGGAGGACCGGGCTCTGCCGGACCAGGCGATAGCCGGGGATCCTGTCCTTGTTCTTCGCGGTCCTCACCAGGATCTCGCCCACGTGGTTCAGATGGCTGAGCGTGTACGTCCTGCGGGGGAGGGCCAGTCGCAGGAGTTCGAAGGGGGCCGTGGTGACCGGGTTTCCGTCCTCGTCCTCCTCGCCGAGGTAGAGGGAGCCCAGTTCGACGGAGCGGATACCGCCCTCCAAGTACAGCTGGCAGGCGAGCGCGTGGCCGGGAAAGCGGTGCGGCGCGATATGCGGCAGGAGACGGCCTGCGTTGAGATAGATCGCGTGCAGGCCGGGCGGTTCGAGGATGCTGATGCCTGCGTCGCGGGACAGACGGGCGAGGTGGCGGGCCGCCTCGGCCCGGGCCCGGAGATAGTGGGGATCAGTCACCTCGGTCAGGCCGTGGGCGATCATGTCCAGGTCCCGGCCGGCCAGCCCGCCGTACGTGGGAAACCCCTCGGTGGCGACGAGCAGCAGCCGGCACCGTTCGGCGAGCGCGGGGTCGCGCAGGCCCAGGAACCCGCCGATGTGCACGATTCCGTCCTTCTTGGCGCTCATCAGACAGCCGTCGGCCAGACGGAACGCCGCTTCGGCCACCTCGCGCGGGTCGGCGCCCAGGTAAGCGGGCTCATGCTGGGTGACCAGCCAGGCGTTCTCCGCGAAGCGTGCGGCGTCCAGGAAGAGGGGGACCGCGTGTTCCCGGCACAGCGCGGCGGTGCGGGCGAGGTTGTCCATGGAGACGGGCTGGCCGCCTCCACCGTTGTTCGTCAGCGTCATGATCACCACGGCGACACGGGAAGCGTCCGGCCCGGACAACGCCTCCTTGAGCCGCTGCAGGTCGATGTTGCCCTTGAACGGCTCGTCGCTGTCGAGGTCCTGCGCCTCGCGGCAGGGCAGGTCCACGGCCTGACCGCCACTCAGTTCCACGTTCGCGCGGGTGGTGTCGAAGTGCGTGTTGCTGAGCGTGATGCTCCCGGGGCCGAGCAGCGCGGCGAAGAGGATGCGTTCGGCCGCCCGCCCCTGGTGGACCGGGAGGATGTGGGGGTAGGAGGTCAGCTCGCGTACCACCTCCTGGAAGCGGTAGAACGACCGTGAACCGGCATAGGACTCGTCACCGGCCATGCCCGCGGCCCACTGCGCCGCCGAGAGAGCGCCCGTCCCCGAGTCGGTGAGCAAGTCGATCGTGACCTCGTCGGCGCGCAGGGCGAAGAGGTTGTAGTGCACGCGCCGCAGGGCCGTTTCCCGCTCTGCTCGCGTGGTCATCGGCAGGGGCTCGACGGCCTTGATCCGGTACGGCTCCATGAGGACTGTCCTTCTGCTGGGCGCGGGGCGGGTCGCGGGCATGTCCGTCTGTGCGACGGCGGGTCGGTCACGGCCGGTCGGCATCGGCGAGCGGGCGCGTCGGCTCCCGCGGCGGCCGGACCTCGTAGCCCTCGGGTGAGAGGTAGACCGTCAGCCGGGGCGGCTGCCGGGTGCTCTGGACCAGCGAGACGTACGAGATCAGACCCACCCCCTCGCTCGGGCCGCGGTCCGTCATGGCGGCCAGCGCGCGATCCAGGGCGACGGTGTCCATGCCGTGGCGCCGCAGGACGGTTGCAGCGCGGTTCCGGGCCACCCGGTCGTCCCTGACGTAGTCACGCACCGGCACGTGCAAGGTGTAACCGCTGGGCCGCTCCTGGTCCCACTCCGTGAAGGACAGGCAGGAGACAAGTGGCCGGCGGTCGAAGAACTCGGTGTCGCCGACCGTGCGGCAGAACTCCCCCAACTGCTGTGCGCAGCCCCCTGGCAGCAGGCGGGAGACGGCCTGTGCGCCGGTCACGGTGAAGTCGCGGTGGGCGATGTAGACCTTCACCCGCCGTGTCTGCCAGGCCCCCATGTCGATGGCGAAGAACACGAACTCGTCGCCGTCGGGCCCGCGGGACGCGCCGTGTTCCAGCAGCGCTGGCCACGCCCGGCCGAATCCGAACCGGGTCAACGCCTCCTCGGTGACCTGTGCGGCCGGCCCGCGGCCGTGGCATGCCGGATTGACGTACACCTTGACGCCGGGCGCCCGGTCCCTGCGCAGGTCCATCGCGCACCACAGGGCGAACGGACCCTGGGCGGCGGCCGGGAAGAACAGGTCGTCCACCCGGGTCAGCGGCTCGGTCGAGAAACTCCAGCGCTCGGCCAGCGCTTCCAGAGCCCGTCGGCCCACGCGTGCGCTCTCGGCGAAGGAACGCGCGGCGCACCCGGGCTCGACCACGACCCGCACGGTCGGAGCCTCTCCGGTGGGGAACGACACGGAGAACTCGGCCGGAGAGTGGTCGTCGGAGACGAAGGACGGCGACGGCGGGCCGGCGGCCAGTGGACGCCGGGCCGAGGCGCCCAGAAGATCGAGCAGCGATCGCGTGGAACCGCCGTCGGGTGGGCTGACACCCACCGCGCCGCACACCCCCGACAACTGGCGACTCAAGTGCTCGCCCAAGGTGACCGCCGACCCGGAGGGGCCGGCCGCGGCCGGGGACGAGGAGTTCAGCTGCGAGGGACCGGTCGAGGTCATTGCGGGCTCCAGGGACACCTGACGTCAAGACGGTCCCCACCGTTCCAGTCGCCGCCGTCGCCCCGGTCACCTCCCGGTCGCGCCGTGATTACGTGCAGTCGCGCTCCGGTCATACGGTGTCGTATGCTCGCGGAACCTGGGAATGGATCACCGAGGGAGCAGTGAGCGCACGGTACGAATTCAGGATCCTGGGGCCGCTGGAAGTCCGGCGTGACGGGCACCCAGTGGTCATCGGCGCGGCCAAACTCCGGCTGCTGCTCGCCGCGTTGCTGGCCGAGGCCGACCAAGTGGTCACCGTGGACCGGCTGATGAGCCGCCTGTGGGGCGACCGCCCCCCGAAGGAGGCCCGCAACACGCTCCAGAACTACGTACTGCGCCTGCGCCGTGTCCTCGACTGCCCCGCGGACGGCACGCCCGTGGTCACCCACCCCCGCGGCTACGTGATCAAAGTCGACCCGGACACCCTGGACCTGCACCGCTTCACCGCCCTCACCCTCCAGGGCCGCACCGCTCTGAAGGACGGACGGGCGGCGAGCGCGGCACAAGCGCTGTGCGAGGCACTGGCGCTGTGGCGCGGCGAACCGCTCTCCGATCTCCCAGCGGACCTCCTCGACGACTTCGTGCCCGCCCTGAACGAACGGCGTCTGGCCGCACTGGAGCTGAGGATCGACGCCGACCTCGCGCTGGGCCGGTCCGCCGACGTGCTGCCGGAACTGCGCGCACTCATCGGGGCCCACCCGCTGCGCGAACGTTTCTGGGCCCAGCGGATGCTGGCGCTCGCCCGCTGCGAGCGGCAGGGAGAAGCACTGGGGTGCTACCGCGAGGTCGCCCGACTGCTGGCCGACGAACTGGGAGTCGCCCCAGGGGCGGAGCTCAGGAGACTGCACCAGCGGCTGCTGGCCGCCGCACCGGACCTGGGTGAAACACCCGACAGGGCGGCGGCCGCGCGCCCGCGTGGCGCGGGGAACCTGCCGAGCGAAATGACCACGTTCATCGGCCGGACAGCAGAACTGGCCGAGGTGCGCGCCCTGCTGACACCCGCCCGGGTGGTCACCCTCACCGGAGTCGGCGGCGTCGGCAAGACCAGGCTCGCGCTGCGGGTGGCGGCGGAGCTGGAACCGGCGTTCGCGGACGGCGTCAGACTCGCGGACCTCGCGCCCCTGACCGATCCCGAACTCCTCGGCCGGGCCGTCGCCGAAGCCCTCGGGCGGCGTGACCATTCCGCTCGGCCCGCCGTGGACACCATCGTGGACCATCTGCGCGACCGGCGGCTCCTGGTCGTCCTCGACAACTGCGAGCATCTGGTCGACGACGTCGCGGCCCTGGTCCTGCGGATGGCGCGGGCGGCACCCGGACTGCGCGTACTGGCCACCAGCAGACAGCGGCTGGGGATTCCCGGCGAACACGTCCTGACGGTGCCCTCCCTCACCGTCCCCGACGCCCCCTCGCCGACCCGGAGGGCCGACGGCGCGCTGTGCGCGCAGGACGGCACGGCGGAACGCTCCGAGGCCGTCCGGCTGTTCGTGGACCGTGCCGTCGCCGCTGCCCCCGAGTTCCGGCTCACCACCCGCAACCGGGACGCGATCGCGCAGTTGTGCCGACGGCTGGACGGGATTCCGCTCGCGATCGAACTGGCGGCGGTACGGCTGAGCACCATGACGGCCGACGAGATCCTGGAACGCCTCGACGACAGGTTCCGCTTGCTGTCCGCGCCGTACGGTCCCCCCTCCGCCCGCTACCAGCACACTCTGCGCGGTGTGGTCGACTGGAGCTACGACCTGTGCACCCAGCAGGAGCAGTTGCTCTGGAACCGTCTGTCGGTGTTCTCCGACGGATTCGACCTGGAGGCGGCCGAGACGGTGTGCGCGGGGGAGGGCATCGCCCGTGAGGACGTGCTGAACCTGCTGGCCGGGCTGGTGAACAAGTCGATCGTGGCGGTGAACAGTTCGGGCGACCGGGCCCGGTACAGCCTGCTCGAAACCGTTCGCCAGTACGGTCAGCAACGGCTCCGCGAACAGGGCGGCGCGACAAAGCTCCGCCTCCGGCACAGCGAGTGCTACCGGATGATGGCCGTGCGCGCCGGCGACGAGTGGTGCGGACCGGGGGAAGCCGACTGGCTGATCCGGCTACGGACCGAACTTCCCAACTTCCGTACCGCGCTGGACTTCTGCACCACGCGCCAGGACCGCGTGGACGCCGGCCTCGAGATCGCCGTCAACCTCGCCCGCACCCGGTGCTGGTTCTTCAACAGTACGTTGGGCGAGGGACGGCACTGGCTGGAACGCCTCCTCGCGCTGCCCACCGACGCACCGCCGCCCCTGGTCGCGGGAGGGCTGGCGATGAAGGCGTGGATCGCACTGTGCCAGGGGGACAACCCCTCCGCCGAGGCGTTTCTGGCCGAATGCCGGACCCTGGCGAGCGAACTCCCCGACGGTGCGGCGGCTCCGCCGGTGACCTTCATCGAAGGCGCTCACGCCATGCTCGTCCGGGGCGACCCGCGCTCCTGCGCTCTTCTGGCCGAGGCACGGGACCGGTTCCGCGCGGCGGGCCAGCGGGGTGACGCACATATGGCCACGATGCTTTGGGCCATGGCCGAGGCGTTCCTCGGCGACCGCGCCTCGGCCCGCGCGGCCCTCGACGCGTACGTCGTGGAGGCCGCGGAGAGCGGTGCCGAGTGGGCCCGTACCTGGGCCCAGTGGTGCACCGGACTGTTCGAACTCCGACACGGCACGGCCGAGCGGTCCCCGGCCCACCTGCGCGAGGCGCTGGGCCGCCAATGGGGCCTCGGCGACAGCTGGGGCCCGGTCTGGGGCGCCGAGACGCTGGCCTGGGCCATGGCGGCCACCGGCCACCACGCACAGGCGGCGCGGCTTCTGGGCGCTGCCCACCGCCTGCGACAGGACACCGGAGTCGCTCTCATCGGACTGCGCCCGTTCCATGAAGCCCACGTCACCACCGAACACCGGGTGCGCCAGGCCCTGGGCACCCGGGAGTACGAGGCGGCATGGTCCCAGGGCGCATCCACCCGGGACGGTGTGCGGCTCGCCCTGGACACACCGGATCACGCGGCCCTCCGGGGCACCGACGCGCTGTAACAGGCACCGCGAGAGAGGAGACGGGCCGTCGCGCCAGGGCCTGCCTGCAACGAGGACGGCTCGGCTGCCCGTGTCGTGGATGGGGCGAGGGTCACGGGCCGTGGTCGCGTCCGTCCCGTGGGGCGAAGGCGGTGAGGGCGTCGGCGTCGGTCGCGCGAGCGTGCAGGAAGTAGTCGGCCCATGCGGCGATGTCGGGGTAGGACGAGTCCCGGCTGAGCCGGGTGGCTGCCGCTCGGAGGTCGAAGTGCGTGGTGCGGAGTTCGACGCCCGGGCCCAGGAGGGCCCAGTGTGCTCCGGTTCGCCCGTAGGGCATGCCGACGCTGCCGGGATTGATCACGAGTCGGCCGTGGGCGAGGCGGACGAAGGGCATGTGGGTGTGGCCGCAGACCACGGTGCGGATGCCGGCGTCGAGTCCGCCGAAGACTTCCTCCCAGCGGTCGAGGCGGGAGTCGACCAGGACGACCTCCTCGTCGTCGCGCGGGGTGGCGTGGCAGAACAGCACCTTTCCCAGCCCGTCCACGGACAGGGAAAGGGATCGGGGAAGCGAGCCGAGAAGGTCGAGATGGTCCTCGCGGAGCTGTTCGGCTGCCCACGGGGCGATCGGATCAGGGATTGTGTCGCGCTGCCCCCGGCGGTATTCGAGCAGTTCCCGGTCGGCGTTGCCACTGATCCAGACGACGCGGTCGCCGAGGCCGGTCAGGAGGTCGAGAACCTCGACCGGTTGTGGGCCGGCGGTGATGTCTCCGGTCAGCACGATGCGATCGGCAGCGCTGACGTCGGGTTCGGCGAGTACTGCCTCCACGGCCGGCAGGACTCCGTGGATGTCGGACAGAACGGCTACTCGGTTCAGCATGGCCACCACTGTGGGGCGTAGACCGCCGAGTGGGGTGACCTTTCGCCCGGCGCGTAGGACGAGGGGACCGGTCGGCGTGTGAGGTCACCGGGCGCGCGGCCCTTCCAGGAGGCTCCGGCGCCGGTGGCGATTCGGGCGGTGCTCCCGTCGCGGGAGCCGACTGCCTGGGCGATGACGGGCGCCGGGGCTCGGAGGGCGAGCCGGCGGATGGCCGAGGTGCGGCCGTTCCCGACGGGGAGACGCCGAGCTTCCGCCGTGCGTCGCGCTGAGGGCCGGGGTGCATCGGCCGGCACCGGCAACCCCCGCATGAGCACCCCTACCTGCGGCACCAGCCGAGGCGCTGCCGCAATGCCCCACGCCCCCGACCGCGGGCTCAGACCACCCACACCCCGTCCCGCATGAGATGCCGCCGGGGCAGCTCCCGCACCTCGTGCCAGGCCTGCACCGCCCGGGGCCGCACCCGGAAGTACGCGTACGAAGGCGCCTCCTCGCGCGGATCCCACCCGGTCTTCGCGAGGAACGCCTCCGCTGCAGCCACGGGCACCTCGTGCGCGGTGAACGTCTCCACGTCACCGTCGATGAGCACGACATCGCGGGTGTCCCCGAACGCCAGCCGCGTGCGCGCGCCGGTGCGCAGATTGCGGCCCGTGGGATTGGTCGGCCGTGTCGCCAGCCACAGGGCCTCGCCGTCCCAGACGAACCAGAGCGCGACCAGGCACGGCACCCCCTCGGCGTCCGCCGAGGCCACCCAGATGTCCATCTCCCGCTCCAGCCGCTCCAGCACGTCACGCCTGCGCTGTTCGGGGGTGCGGGGTATGCCGGTGATCGTCATGCCCCGGACGCTACCGATCAAGGGGGCCGCGCGCCTCGGGCGGCGGGTCTAGGTCCGGCCCGGACCCGGCCTAGGTCGAGGGGCTGAGAGCGCATGTGACGTACGGACTGGCGTTCCATAAGTTTTACGTATAACCTCTCCCGTCAATCGCACGTCCCGAAAGGCTCCGATGAGACGCATCGCCCTGGTCACCCTCGTCGTCGACGACTACGACGAGGCGATCCGCTTCTACACCGAGGCCCTCGGATTCCGGCTCGTCGAGGACACGCCTCGCCCCGACGGCTCCCGCTGGGTCGTCGTGGAGCCCGGAAGCGCGGACCAGGGCACCGCGCTGCTGCTGGCCCGCGCCAAGGGCGACGCGCAGCACGCACGGGTCGGCGACCAGACCGGCGGACGGGTCGGGTTCTTCCTGCACACCGACGACTTCGGCCGCGACCACGCCCGCATGCTCGCCGCTGGCGTGACCTTCCTGGAGGAGCCGCGCCACGAGCGGTACGGCTCGGTCGTCGTCTTCCAGGACCTGTACGGCAACCGCTGGGACCTGCTCCAGCCCGCCGACTGACCTCCTTCCGCTCCCCGAAGTACCCCGCTCAGAAAGACTGCACCATGACTGCTACGCGCGTAGACGCCGAAGTGATCCGTCGCCTCCCCAAGGCCGTCCTGCACGACCACCTCGACGGCGGCCTGCGCCCCGCCACCGTGGTGGAGCTCGCCGAGACGGTCGGCCACGCCCTGCCCACCACCGACCCGGACGAGCTCGCCGCCTGGTACTTCGAGGCCGCGAACTCCGGCGACCTGGTCCGCTACATCGCCACCTTCGAGCACACCCTCGCCGTGATGCAGACCCGCGAGGGCCTGCTGCGCACCGCCGAGGAGTACGTCCTCGACCTGGCCGCCGACGGTGTCGTCTACGGCGAGGTGCGCTACGCCCCCGAGCTGAACACCAATGGCGGGCTGAGCCTCGCCGAGGTCGTCGAGACCGTCCAGGAGGGCCTCGCCGCCGGCATGGCGAAGGCCGCGGCCGCGGGCACCCCGGTCCGGGTCGGCACCCTGCTGTGCGGCATGCGCATGTTCGACCGGGTGCGCGAGGCCGCCGACCTCGCCGTGGCCTTCCGGGACGCCGGTGTCGTCGGCTTCGACATCGCCGGTGCCGAGGCCGGGTTCCCCGCCGCCGACCACCTGGCCGCCTTCGAGCACCTGCGCCGCGAGAGCGTGCCCTTCACCATCCACGCCGGTGAGGCCGACGGCCTGTCCAGCATCCACCAGGCACTTCAGATCTGCGGCGCCCAGCGCCTCGGCCACGGCGTGCGCATCACCGACGACATCGTCGACGGCAAGCTCGGCCGCCTGGCCGGCTGGGTGCGCGACCGCCGTATCGCCCTGGAGATGTGCCCCACCTCCAACCTCCAGACCGGCGCCGCCACCTCGATCGCCGAACACCCCATCACCGCGCTGAAGGACCTCGGCTTCCGTGTCACCCTCAACACCGACAACCGCCTGGTGTCCGGCACGACGATGACGCGCGAGATGTCCCTGCTGGTGGAGGAGGCCGGCTGGACGGTCGAGGACCTGCGCACGGTCACCGTGAACGCCCTCAAGAGCGCGTTCATCCCGTTCGACGAGCGCAAGGCCCTCATCGAGGACGTCGTCCTGCCCGGTTACGCGCTCTGAAGCAGCCCGCGCACATAGGCGGCCTGTCCGACGTGCTGGAGATCGTCGGACAGGACGCTGACCAGCCGTACGCCCAGAGTGACCGGGGGATCCCAGCGCTCGTCCACGATGCGCTCCAGATCCTTGGCGGCCAGTTCACGCAGCGCCCCGAGGGTCTGGGCGTGCACGGCGTCGTAGTAGCCGGTCAGCAGGCCGGCCGAGTCGACCCGCACCTTGGCGACCTGCGCGGCGCTGTGACCGTAGCCGGTGTCGTGGGGCGGCAGGTCGAGGCCGAAGGCCTTGTTCCAGTCCTGGGCCAGCCACACCTGGTCCAGGCCGAAGGCGTCGGCGACGTGGTCGTCCTGGACGCGGGTGAGATGCCAGATCAGCCAGGCGACGGAGTTGGCGTCGGCGGCCGGACGGGCGTGCAGGGCGTCGGGGTCCAGGCCTTCGACGGCGGCGTGGACCTCTTCCTGGATGCGGCTGTATCCGTCAATGAGGATGTCCTTGGCATGCATGCCTCCACCCTCACGCAAAGCCGTCCGTCACGCGCCCTCGATGTCGAGCAGGGCCATCAGCGCCCGTGCCGCCGGGCTCGTGGCCTGCGGGGGTGGCAGCAGCGCGACCGTCTCGTAGACCCGCTCGCCGGTTCCCTTCACCGGCAGCGCGGTCAGGGAGCGCCGCTTGTGCCGGAAGTGACGCGGTACGACGGCGATGCCGAGGTTCTCGTCCACCAGGTCCAGCAGGCTGTGCACGTCGTTCACCTCCAGCGCGACGCTGCGCCGCACGCCCGCGGCGGCGAACGCGGCGTCGGTGGTGCGGCGCGGCCCCCAGTCCGGGTGGAAGTCCACGAACACCTCGCCGCCCAGCTCCTCCGGAGTGACCGCCGCAGCCGCGGTGGCGAGCGGGTGGCTCGGATGGCACAGCACCGTCATCGGCTCGCTGGTCACCGGTACGGCCCGTAGCTGGTCGGTGTCCTCGTCCGCGGTCCGTACGGCGAACGCCAGGTCGAGCCGGCCGGCCGCGACCTCCTCCGCCAGCGCGCCCGAGCCCGCCTGCCGCAGACAGACCTCCACATCCGGATGCTGCCGCCGGAACGCGGCCAGCAGCCCCGCCACATGCACCCCGGCGATGCACTGCTCGGACCCGAGCGTCAGCATCCCGCGCAGCACGCCCTGCACCGCGGCCACCGCCTCGTGCGCGGCCCGCACCTGCGCCAGGATCCGCTCCGCCTCGCCCAGCAGCGCCCGCCCGGCCGGCGTGAGCGTCACCCTGCGCGTCGTCCGCACGAACAACGGCGTCTGCAACTCCCGCTCCAGCGCCCGGATCGACGCCGACAGACCCGACTGGGAGACCATCAGACGTTCGGCGGCCCGGGTGAAATGCTGGTCCTCGGCGACCGCGACGAAGTGCTGGAGGTGGCGCAGTTCCATGATTGAGCAGCGTAACCGCTCAATCCCATCTGATTTACCTGTTGGACCAATGCCCGCAGGTCGCGAAAGAGTGGATACCGGGTTCAGTCGGAGACGGCTGGACCCACCCCCGAGTGCCAACCCCTCTGGAGTCGCGTTGTACACCGCACACCCCGACCGCTACGCGGATCTGCCCTACCGGCGCACCGGACGCAGTGGTCTGAAGCTGCCCGCGATCTCGCTCGGCCTGTGGCACAACTTCGGCCCGGCGGACCGCACGGTCGACACCCAGCGCGCGATCCTGCGCCGGGCCTTCGACCTCGGCGTCACCCACTTCGACCTCGCCAACAACTACGGCCCGCCGCCCGGCGCCGCCGAGTCCGCCTTCGGTGAGGCGCTGAAGGCCGACCTCGCCCCGTACCGCGACGAGATGATCGTCTCGACCAAGGCGGGCTACCTGATGTGGCCCGGCCCGTACGGCGAGTGGGGCTCGCGCAAGTACCTGCTGTCGTCGCTTGACCAGAGCCTGAAGCGGATGGGCCTGGACTACGTCGACATTTTCTACTCGCACCGCCCCGACCCGGAGACTCCGCTGGAGGAGACGATGGGCGCCCTGCACTCGGCGGTGCAGCAGGGCAAGGCGCTCTACGTCGGCATCTCCAACTACTCGGCCGAGCAGACCCGCGAGGCCGCCCGCATCCTGGGCGAGCTGGGCACCCCGCTCCTCATCCACCAGCCGCGCTACTCGATGCTCGACCGCCGCCCCGAGGACGAGGGACTGCTCGACGCCCTGGACGAGCTCCAGGTCGGTTCCATCGTCTTCTCCCCGCTGGAGCAGGGCCTGCTGACCGGCCGCTACCTCGACGGCATCCCGGAGGACTCGCGGGCCGCGAGCGACAGCCCGTTCCTGAACTCGGACGCGCTCACCGAGGACCTGGTCCGCAAGCTGCGCGAACTGAACGACATCGCCAAGTCCCGCGGCCAGACCCTCGCCCAGCTCGCGCTGGCCTGGGTGCTGCGCGGCGGCCGGGTCACCTCCGCGCTGGTCGGCGCGAGCAGCCCGCAGCAGATCGAGGACAGCGTCACGGCCGTCCGCAACCTGGACTTCGACGCGGAGGAACTGGCCCGCATCGACGCGGTCATCCAGTCGTAGGGCACGGACGGGCGCTCCCGCCCACCGGGAGCGCGCGGAGCGCCGGGTCTGCCGTCGGTGAAGGCGGCCGGCCCGGCGCGCGTCGTCGTCGGCTACGCGCCCAGTCGCTCCTCCAGCCGCACCGTCACCCGGTCCCCCTCCTCCTTGCCGATCGCCCGTCGCACTTCCGCCTTCACCGGCAGCATGTGCGTGCCGTCGCCGAGGGCCATGAAGGAGCTCCGGAAGGGGTGGCCGTCGATCGTGCCGCGGACCTTGACCAGTCCGCGGGTGCCGAAGAAGGCGACCGAGTCGGGCCAGGCGACATACGTCCAGCTGCCCTTCTCGGGGTGCCTGCACAGGACGGCGGTGAACCCCGCGTCCACTTTTCCTGTCGTAGCCATGACGTCCTCCGCTTGTGATGGTCTTCGTGACAACAGACCGCCACGCGTGCGGAAACTCATCGCGGACGCCCCGGTCACCCCTCGGCGGGCACCCGGTCCAGGAAGCCGAGGACGGTGCGGATGCGGCCCTCGGTGTCCAGGGTGATCACGTCGAACCCGGCGACGGGGGCCGATCCGTCGGCCTCGCTGACCAGCTCCCAGGAGAAGCGGGCGGTGTCATGGTGGCCGTCGACGCGGCCGGCCAGGCGGAAGGCGAAGCCGGGGAAGCGGGCCCGGGCCGCGCTGATCACGGCCACGATCCCCTCCTGCCCCCGGACGTCGGCGAGCGGGTCGGTGTAGCTGCCCTCCGGGGCCCAGGCCTCGGCGACCGCCTTCGCCAGCCGGTCCGGCCCTTCGGCGTTCCAGGCCTCGAAGTAGCGGGCCACGGCATTCTCGTACAGGTGGGTGTGCTCGGGCACGGGGGATCAGCCTCCAGCGGGGGCGGGTACGTGGGTCCGGCCCGGATCCGGTGGTGCGGACCCGGCACCCGCCACCCTGCCCGCACGGACCGCGCGGGTCGATTACGTCCCGGGTAAGGCGGAGACGTCCCGAGTGAGGCCGGGCGACCGTCGTGAGGACGGGCGGCTGTCGTGAGACCGGAAGACCGTCGCGAGGCCGGGCGACCACCGTGAGGTACGACGACCGTCCGGCCGCCTGATTTCGGCCAACCGCGGCGGTGAATATGCCAGGAGACTGGCCGGAAAGACATGGTGACAGTGTTTCAGTAGTGAACATACTCAACTGCAGAGGGCCTTCACGCGGAGCGAAAGGCCCATCACGCACAGACACATGCACGGACGTGAGCCGCACGGAAAGCGAGGCCTGGAGCCGACAAGCGAGCGCACCACGGGGGAGTGAGACGTGCACGACGAATTCCTGTGCCATGTCACCGCTTACGGAACCTGCGGCGGCCGACGCATCGGGGTGCCGCTGGGCACCTACCGGGCCCCCACCCTGGCCCTCGCCCTGTGGTGGCTGCGCGACCGCGCCTCCTGGATCGCCGAGCGCCTGGACCCGCTGCCGGAGGCCGAGCACTTCCCGCCCGGCGCGCTCGTCCCGGTCGCCGACATCGTGCCCGACGTGCCGGCCGTGCTCCGCGCCTGGTGCGGCGACGCCCGTCAACAGGAGTTGATCGCCGAACAGTTGGCCGCCGGACGGCTGATTCGGATCGCCACCGGCGACGACACCACCGAGTACGAACTCCTCGCCGAATCGGTGGACGCCCTGCGCATGCAGCGGACGATCCCCGCCCTGGTCGTGCCCGTCGGCTGAGCCGCACGGAGTCCGGGTCCCGGATCCCGCGAGGGGCGCACATATGGGTGAATCGGTAGAATTCTGGCATGGCGGAGCGGCCGCTGGCACCGACTGCGCCCGTGCTCGTGCTGGAGACCGAGTCGGGCTCCACCGTGATGACCCCGGTCCGTGACTACCACGTCGGACGCGACCCGCTCAGCGACATCGTCATCGACGACGCCCGCGTCTCCTGGCACCACGCGGTGCTGCACCCGGAGGCCGACCACTGGACCCTCCACGACGAGGGCAGCACCAACGGCACTTACGCCAACGGCCACCGCGTCCGCGACGACGACGTCGGACCCGGCACCGTGATCCGCTTCGGCAGTCCCGCCGACGGCCCGCGCGCCATCCTGCTCGGTCGCGTCGAACCGGCACCCGAGCGCCCCTCGGCGGTCTCCATGCCCGCCCGGACCGGCACCTTCCGGCAGCCGACCAGCGTCCGGCAGCTTCCCGCCCGGACCGTCCGCATCGGCCGCGCCGCCGACAACGACCTCGTCATCGACGACCTCGTGGTCTCCCGCCGGCACGCCGAACTGCGCTCCCTGCCCGACGGCGGCCACGAGATCGCCGACCTCGGCAGCCACAACGGCACCTACCTCAACGGCAGCCCCGTCACCGTCGCCCTCGTCGGCCCCGGCGACGTGATCGGCATCGGACACTCCGCGTTCTGCCTGGTCGGCGACGAGCTCCAGGAGTACGTCGACACCGGCGAGGTCTCCCTGGAGGTGCAGGACCTCAACGTCGCCGTCGACCACGGCCGCAAGACCCTCCTCGACCACGTCTCCTTCCCGGTCGGGGAGAAGTGCCTGCTCGCGGTCGTCGGCCCCAGCGGCGCCGGAAAGTCCACCCTCCTCAACGCGCTCACCGGACAGCGGCCCGCCGACCACGGCACCGTCGTCTACGACGGCCGCGACCTCTACCGCGACTACGCCGAACTGCGCCAGCGCATCGGCCTGGTCCCGCAGGACGACATCCTGCACGCCCAGCTCACCGTCCGCGACGCCCTGACCTACGCCGCCGAACTGCGCTTCCCGCAGGACACCGCCAAGGCCGAACGCCGCGCCCGGGTGGCGGAGGTCATCGAGGAACTCGGCCTCCAGCAGCGCGCCGGACAGCCCGTGCACAGCCTGTCGGGCGGCCAGCGCAAGCGCGTGAGCGTGGCCCTGGAACTGCTCACCAAGCCCTCCCTGCTCTTCCTGGACGAGCCGACCTCCGGACTCGACCCCGGCATGGACCGCTCGGTGATGCACATGCTGCGCGGCCTCGCCGACGACGGCCGGACCGTCATCGTCGTCACCCACAGCGTCCTCAGCCTCGACGTCTGCGACCGGCTCCTGGTGCTCGCCCCCGGCGGCCGCATCGCCTACTACGGCCCGCCCGAGGACGCCCTCGCCTTCTTCGGCTTCGCACAGTGGCCCGAGGCCTTCGAGGCCTTCGAACGCGACCAGGACCGCGACTGGTCCGGGAACTACCGCACCTCACCCCTGCACCGCCGCTACGTCAGCGACGCCACCGCACAACCCCGCCTGCCGCGCTCCGGACCCGTCGTCATCACCCCGCCGCCCCGGCCGCGCAGCCGGGGCGCCCAGCTCGGCACGCTGGTGCGCCGCTACACCACCGCGCTCAGCGCCGACCGCACCTTCCTCGCCATCATGATCGCCCTGCCGTTCGTGATGGGCGCCATGGCCCGCGCCCTGGCCGGCGGCGAGCTGACCCAGGAGACGGCGATGAACGCGCTGCTCATCCTGTGCGTCGGCGCCGTCCTCACGGGAGCGGCGAACGCGGTGCGCGAACTCGTCAAGGAACGCGTGATCTACCGCCGTGAGCGCGCCGTCGGCCTGTCCCGATCGGCGTACCTGATGTCGAAGATCGTGGTCCTCGGGACGGTCACCGTCCTCCAGGCGGTGGTGCTGACCCTGGTCGCCCTGCTCGGCGTCGATCTCAACGCGCCTGGAGGGAAAGGGGTGTTGCTGGCCCCACTGGTCGAAATCACCGTCGCCGTCGCCCTGCTGGGCTTCACCGCGATGATGCTCGGGCTGCTGGTCTCCGCCCTGGTGCGCAAGGAAGAGGTGACGATGCCGCTGCTGGTGCTGCTCGCCATCGTCCAAGTCGTCTTCTGCGGCGCCCTGCTGAAGCTCGACGGCGTGCCCGGCCTGGAACAGCTCGCCTGGCTGGTGCCCTCGCGGTGGGCGCTGGGCGCGATGGCCGGCACCGTCGATCTGGCGCGGATCGTGCCGGGCGAGCTGACCGGCGACCCCCTGTTCGAGCACGCGGCCGGCGTGTGGCTGCTCAACGTGGCCATGCTGGTCGTGCTCTCGGCGCTCTTCGGCTACCTGGTCTCCCGGCTGCTGCGGCGGCACGAACCCGTCGTGATGCGGAAGTAGGCCCACCCCATGGCGACCCCCGGCTTCCTGCCCACCCACGTCGTCCCGCAGCACGGGATGCCCGCCTGGGAGGCCCCCGACCCCGCCCGGCCCACCGTGGCCCTCGACCCGCTGCTGCCGGTGCAGCTCAGCGAACGGCGCGGCGACTGGGCGCGGGTGCTGTGCGCCAACGGCTGGTCCGCCTGGGTCGACGGCCGCCGCCTGATCGCCGTACCCCAGGACCCGCCCACCGCCGACGCATCCCTGGCCCGCACCGCCGACCCGCGCCCGCAGCTCGCCCGCGCCGAACAGACCCTCGCCCGCTACCGGGCCGCCGTGGAGGAGCTGGCGGCGGGCGGCCTGGACGGCGAGTCGTTCCGCGGCCGCACCCGCGGCCTGCGGATCGGCGTCGTCGTCGACGGCGAGCACATCTGGCTCTACGACGCCGAACGCGGACGGTGGGCCTACGCGGACGGCCTGCGACTGAGCACCTACGCCCCGGACGATGCGCCCCGCACCGCCACACCGGACGAAGCGCCCCCCACCGCCACCCCGGGCGCCGGTCACGCCCCCACCCAGGTGGTGACCCCCGATGGCCCGTGAGGCAAGCCTGTTCTCCGGCCGGCCCTCCGAGCTGGTCGGCAAGCAGATCGCCGGCTACCGCATCGAGCGCGAGATCGGCCGCGGCGGCATGGCCGTCGTCTACCGCGCCCGCGACCTGCGCCTGGAGCGCACCGTCGCCCTCAAGCTGCTCGCCCCCGAACTCGCCCGCAACGACACCTTCCGCCGCCGCTTCACCCACGAGTCCCGGGCCGCCGCCGCGATCGACCACCCGCACATCGTGCCGGTCTTCGAGGCCGGCGAGACGGACGGCGTCCTGTACATCGCCATGCGCTACGTCGCCGGCCGCGACCTGCGCCATCTCCTGGACCGCGAGGGCCCGTTGACGCCCGCCGCGACCGTCCGCATCGCCGCCCAGGTCGCCTCCGCACTCGACGCGGCCCACGAGCACGGGCTCGTCCACCGGGACGTGAAACCCGGCAACATCCTGGTCGCCCGCGGCACCGACAGCGACCACCCCGAGCACGCCTACCTCACCGACTTCGGACTCACCAAGAAGTCCCTGTCGCTGACCGGGTTCACCACGGTCGGCCAGTTCGTCGGCACCCTCGACTACGTGGCCCCCGAGCAGATCTCGGGCAAGCCGGTCGATGCCCGCTGCGACGTGTACGGGTTCGCCTGCGTCGTCCACGAATGCCTGGCGGGCCGCCCGCCCTTCCGGCGCGACGACGACATGGCCCTGCTCTGGGCCCACCAGTACGACGACCCGCCCCCGCTCACCGAGGCCCGCCCCGACCTGCCCACCGCGGTCGACGCCGTCTTCGCCCGCGCCCTGGCCAAGAGCCCCGACGACCGCTACGACTCCTGCCTCGCCTTCGTCGCCGCCCTGCGCACTGCCTTCCGGGGCGCCGGGGACCTCGGCCATCCGGCGACACAGGTCGACCTGAAGGCCGTGGAGGAGAGCGCGGACGGCCCCAAGGCACCGCCGCGGTGGGCTGAACCCGTCTTCGCCCCCGTGGGCCGAAGCGAGGCACCAGCGGCTGCCTCCCGAACACCTTGGTGACCGGGGGGTGTTCACCGGGGGTGTTCTCGGAGCCGTGGAGACGTTCCGCACGGCCCGCCCCGCTCGTCACCGTCGGCCGACTCGACCGCCCGGTCTCAGCGCTCCGTCTCCACCGCGCCGCGCCGGTGCACCGGCCCCGCCAGCAGGCCGCCGAGCGGGCCCGCGATCAGGCCCCACAGGGCGGCGAAGCCCAGCGCGGTCCACAGCCGTGGTTCCAGGAACAGCTTCCCGCCCAGATCGCCGCCGAGGTCCCCGATGCCGAGCACCGACAGGCCGTAGTGCGCGGAGATCCGGCCGACCAGGCAGATCATCAGGACGGTCAGGGTCAGCGCCACCGCCAGGTGCACCGCGTGCTGCCAGGCCTGCATCCGGCGCGGCGAGCGGGCCGCCATGACGAACGCGGCGGCGAGCAGCAGCACCGCCTCGACGGCGACCAGCCACCACACCCGGCCGTCATGGTCGGAGAGCGTGCTCAGGTTGAGCGTCGCGGTGTCGGAACCGCGCAGCACCTCGTCCAGGACGTGCGGCATCGGCAGCCCGAACGGCCCGTCGACCCGGCCCTCCCAGGTGGCGCCGAGGCCGATGGTGAGCGCGAGCCATACCAGGTTGGGCAGGCCGAGCAGCAGCACGGCGAGCGTCTCCGCCGCGTGACCGCGCGTCACCGCCACCACCAGACCGACGACGGCGCCCAGCACGACGTTCGCGAGCAGCAGCACGACCATGGCGTACGCGGCGGGCCGCACCGACTCCTGGAACTGCAGCAGCCGGGCCGGCAGCGGAGCGCCCCGCGACACCAGCAGGGCCAGCACCAGCACGCCCGCCGCCCACAGCAGGCCGAACAGCAGCGTCAGCGGCACGTCCGTGGTGAAGCCGACCTCCGGCGAGACGCCGAACAGGTCACCGAGGTCGGCGAGCGCGTCGTCGCCGAGGGACACGGCGAAGGTCTGGCGGGCGGCCAGGGCCAGGCCGAGCAGGGCCAGCAGCCACAGCGCGCCCAGGCGGGCGGCCCACCCGGCCAGTTCGCGCGCCCCGGCGACGGCCCGGTGGCGCAGCGGCCGCAGGAAACCGGCGGCCAGGACGAGGGCGCCGACAAGCGTCACGGACAGGGGTACGACGGTCAGGTCCGCGTCGGACTCGGCGAGCCCGCCGGCCGTCCCCGACAGCTCGACGGTGCCGCCGACGGCCGTGACCACCGTCGCGGCCACCACCCGCGGGAAGGCGTTGTCCGGCAGGTCCCTCGCGCCGGCCGCCCACAGTCCCAGCGCGGCGACCACCCCCATCGCGAGCACCGCGGCCAGCACGGCGACACCGGCCTGCGCCCAGCCGTGACGGGGGAGTGCCTGGTCGGAGGGGGTTCGCGGACTCACCCTGCCACGCTAAGCAGCCGCCGCCGGACCCGCCTGCCGGGAGGTCCGTCCGCGTCGGCTTGCGGACTGCACCCGATCGGAGCACACAATGGTGTCGGATGTGGACCAAAGCGGTGTAAACGCATGAAATCCGCCGGGATCCCACATCGGGAAGAAGGGCTCGTGAGCGTCGAACCTCCGTCCTCCGGCCGCCCCACAGGACCCCCCTCGGGCCCCCTGTCGGGTCCCTCGCAGCCGCCCTCCGGCCCGCCCTCCCAGCCTCCGGGCAGCGGCGGCGGGAGCACCGGCCCCGGACCGGAACCCCACCGCCCCTGGTGGCGTTCCGTGCCCCGCATCGCCGTGCTCGCCACCGTCGTGGCGGCCGCCGTGGTCCTCGCCGTCGTCTTCAGCCGCACCGGCGGCGGCTCCGGCTCCGACGGCGAGGTCTTCCTCCAGGCCGCCTCCAAGACGGGCCCCGACCCGTTCACCGAATCCACCGCCACGGACAGCTCCGCCCCGCCCGTCTCCGCCTCCCCGGCCACCGAATCCGCCTCGGCGGGCGCGGTGCGCGGAGTCGACGGCGGCGCGCCCGGCCTGTACGGCGGCACCCGCAACGTCGCCGCGTGCGACGTCGAGCGGCAGATCAAGGCGCTCCAGGCGCAGCCCGACAAGAACCGCGCCTTCGCCTCCGTCGCCGGCGTCGACCCCTCCGGCGTCCCCGCCTACCTGCGCGCGCTGACCCCCCTGCAACTGCGCATGGACACCCGCGTCACCAACCACGGCTACCGCGACGGCGCCGCCACCAGCTACCAGGCCGTCCTCCAGACCGGCACCGCCGTCCTCGTCGACGACCGCGGAGTGCCCCGGGTGCGCTGCGCCTGCGGCAACCCGCTGACCCCGCCGGTCGCCCAGCAGACCGCACCGAAGCACACCGGCGACTCCTGGCCGTCGTACCGCCCCTCGAACGTCGTGGTGGTCTCTCCCGCGACCGTCGTCATCAACGTCTTCGTCGTCTACGACCCCGACCGCGACGACTGGTTCCACCGGGAGCCCGGCGACACCGGCGGCAAGGACGAGAAGACCGACCCGCCGGCCCACGAGCCGTCCCCGTCGGTGAGCGAGGAACCCTCGGAGACGCCGACGCCGTCCCCCGGCAGCACGACCCCCTGTCCACCGACGGCCACGGGCACGCCCACCGGCACACCGAGCGGCACGCCCACCGGCGCGGAGACGTCCTGCCCGCCGACCTCGACCGGCCCCTCCACCACGCCCCCGGAGTCCGAATCGCCGTCCCCCGAACCCTCGACGACTGAACCGGAAACGCCCGACACGCCCGAGACGTCCGCCCCCGAGCCGCCGCTCGCCTCCGACACGGCGGCCACGACGACGCAGTCGGCCCCCGCGTTCCCGAGCGCGCAGTCACCGGAGGTGTGACACAGCCGAAACCGCGACGGGGACTGCCGCGCCGGGCACGGGGTACGAGCCCTGGTGCAGCAGCATCCGGCCGGGCCGGCTTCCCGAGAGAGAAACGCATGATCGAGCAGGTGGACGGGTCAGTGATTCCGACTGGTTTCGACGTGCCCGTGGAACCGCTGCGGCGGGCCGCGCACTACAGCGGCGAGCCCGGCTGCATCGCCGAGGCGCGCTCCTTCGCCGCCCGCTTCGTCGGCCGGCTCCGCACCGAATGGTGCGCCGAGATCGGTGCCCGCACCGAGGAGGAACTGCTCCTCGTGGTGAGCGAACTGGTCACCAACGCCGACCGGCACAGCAACGGTCCCTACATCCTCGACCTGGAGGGCACGGACACCCGCATCGCGGTCTCCGTCTACGACAGCAGCGCCGCCCTGCCCCGGCGCTACGGCCGGGACCCCGAGCGCGTCGGCCGGCACGGCCTGGAAATAGTGCACGCTCTCGCCGCCGAGGTCGCCGTCGAACGCGTACCGGTCGGCAAGCGGGTCCGCGCGGTGGTGCGGCTCGGCGGCGGCTGACCGTCACCGGCGGGGACCCGGACCCGCCGGTTCCGCTGATTTCCCCCAGGGCGGAACGCCGATCCCTTGCTCCGACGGCCATGGCTCCTAGGCTGAACGGGTGAGCAACCGAGCGCCCGACCAAGCCCGCGTCGTCCCGCTGCGTCCCAAGGCCGCCGGCCCGGCCGCCCCGACCGCACCCCGGGGGCCGGGACGGCCCGGAGCACCCGCACCCAGGGAACCCCTGTGGCGCGACCTGATCGGTGACGTCCTGCGCGGCGAGCGCCTCGCCCAGGAGCGCACCCTGAAGGACGTCGCCGACGCCGCCCGGATCTCCATGCCCTACCTCTCCGAGGTGGAGCGCGGCCGCAAGGAGGCCTCCTCGGAGGTGCTCGCGGCCGCCGCCCACGCCCTGGGACTGGGCCTCGGTGACCTGCTGTCCCGGGCGCAGGGCGAACTGATCCGCCTGAGCAGTCGGCACAGCTCCGCCAGGAGCAGCGGCACGGCCGGCTCGTCCCACGACGGCCTGTGCCTGGCCGCCTGACCACGACGCCCTGTGCCCGGCCGACTGCGCCCGGCCGACAGCCCCCGGCCGACTGTGTCCGGCCAGCAGTGCACGGCAGACTCTGCCTGGCCGACTGCGTCCGGCCGACTGTGCTTGGCCGCCCGACCGCGACGGCCCCGGCGACTCAGACCCGTGCGAGGCGCCGGCTCACCACCTCGTCGGCCAGGCCGTAGGCCACCGCCTCCTCCGCGGTGAACACCTTGTCGCGGTCCATGTCCGCGCGCAGCGTGGCCACGTCGTGGTGGGTGTGGCGCGACAGGACCTCCTCGACCTGGGAGCGGATCCGGACCATCTCCTTGGCCTGGAGGGCGAGGTCGGAGACCGTGCCCCGGCTGCCGCCGGTGGCCGGCTGCCCCAGCAGCACCCGCGCGTGCTCCAGCACGAACCGCCGCCCGGGATCCCCGCCGGCCAGCAGCACGGCCGCCGTGGACGCCGCCTGTCCCACACAGAACGTGGAGACCGGCGCCTGGACGTAGGTCATCGTGTCGTAGATCGCCATCAGCGAAGTGAACGAGCCGCCGGGCGAGTTGAGGTAGATTGCGATCTCGTTCTCCGGCGCCGACGACTCCAGATGGAGCAGTTGCGCGATGACCACATTGGCGACCCCGTCGTCGATCTCCGTGCCGAGGAAGATGATCCGCTCGTTGAGCAGCCGGCTGAACACGTCGAAGGACCGCTCGCCCTGCGGAGTGCGCTCGATGACGTTCGGAATCGTGTAACTCCCCATGGACATCGGGTAACTCCCCATGACTACAGCCCCATCCGTCGCTTGGAGGCGGCCGGGCGGACGTCCGTGAGGGACTCCACCACCCGGTCGACCATGCCGTACTCCCTGGCCTCCTCGGCCGTGAACCAGCGGTCGCGGTCGCCGTCCCGGGAGATGGTCTCCGGGCTCTGGCCGGTGTGTTCCGCGGTGAGCCGCTCGATGGTCCGCTTGGTGTGCTCCAGGTTCTCCGCCTGGATCTCGATGTCCGCGGTGGTGCCGCCGATGCCCGCCGACGGCTGATGCATCATGATCCGCGCGTTCGGCAGCGAGAACCGCTTGCCGGGCGTGCCGACGCTGAGCAGGAACTGCCCCATGCTGGCCGCGAAGCCCATGGCGAGCGTCGCCACGTCGTTCGGGATCAGCCGCATCGTGTCGTAGATGGCGAGCCCCGCGTGCACCGAGCCGCCCGGGCTGTTGATGTACAGGGCGATGTCGGTGCGCGGATCCTCCGCGGACAGGATCAGCAACTGGGCGCAGACCCGGTTCGCGGAAACCTCGTCGACCTGGGTGCCCAGCAGAACGATCCGCTGCGCGAGCAGTTGGGCGGCCAGATGGTCGTCGAAGCGGGTGGGCGGGGTGTCCCCCTCCTCCGCCCGCGGGGCGAGCGTGGGCAGTGCGGTCATCGGTCCTCCCGGTCGTGGCGTGGATGCCGTCCCCTCCACTCTTGACCGCGGACACCGCCCGCCAGCGCTTTCTCTGCCCGCGGCAGATTCGCCACGGGCAGAGCGCCGGATCACCCCTGCTCGCGCAACTGCCGGAAGAACGCCCGCACATCGCCGACGAGCAGATCCGGCTCCTCCATCGCCGCGAAGTGCCCGCCCCGCTCCAGCTCCGTCCAGCGCACGATGTTCTCGGTCCGGTCCGCCTTGTGCCGCAGCGGCAGGTGCAGTTCGCCCGGGAAGAGGGCCAGTGCGGTCGGCGCGGTCGACGGCGCGGCGACCTTCGCGGCCCAACTCGGGTCGTGAGCCCGCTCGTAGTAGATGCGCGCGGCCGAACCAGCCGTCCCGGTCAGCCAGTACAGCATCACGTTCGTCAGCATCCGGTCCCGGTCCACCGCCTCCTCGGGCAGCCCCTCCGAGTCCGTCCACTCGGCGAACTTCTCCACGATCCACGCCAGTTGGCCGACCGGCGAATCGTTGAGCGCGTACGCCAGGGTCTGCGGGCGGGTGGAGTTCAGTACGGCGTACCCGGTGCCCTCGCTCGTCCAGTCCTGCCAGCGGCGCCACGACCGCAGCGTCCGCTCCCGCTCCTCGGCGTCGAGCGCGTCCAGTTCCTCGGACGTCGGCTCGTGCGTGGCCTGCGCGCCCGGCAGCAGGTTGAGGTGCACGCCGATCACCCGGTCGGGGAACAGGCGGCCCAGCTCCCGGGAGATCGCCGACCCCCAGTCGCCACCCTGGGCGCCGAACCGCTCGTAACCCAGCCGCCGCATCAGCTCCGCCCAGGCACCGGCGACCCGGCCCGCGCCCCAGCCGGTGTCGGCCGGCGGCCCGGACAGTCCGAATCCCGGAATGCTCGGTACCACCACATGGAACGCGTCCGCCGGGTCGCCGCCGTGCGCGACCGGATCCGTGAGCGGCCCGACCACGTCGAGGAACTCCACGATCGACCCCGGCCAGCCATGGGTGATGATCAGCGGGGTGGCGTCCGGTTCGGGCGAGCGGACATGGGCGAAGTGGACGTTCGAGCCGTCGATCACGGTCGTGAACTGCGGCCACTCGTTGAGCCGGGCCTCGGCCGCGCGCCAGTCGTAGGAGTGCTGCCAGTGCCGTACGAGCGCGCGCAGACAGTCCGCCGGCACGCCGTACGCCCACCCCGTGCCCGGCAGGTCGTCCGGCCAGCGGGTGAGGTCGAGACGGGTGTGCAGGTCGTCGAGGTCGCTCTGCGGGACGGCGAGGCGGAAGGGGCGGACGGTGTCGTCGGGAGGCGTCATGATCCGGATGCTAGGCCGGGGCCGCGGTACGGCCACCGGGATTAATCTCCGCGGCGGCCGATGAGTTCCGTGGCGAGGACCGGTCGATACAGATGACTGCGTTCCACCACCCAGGAGGTACTCATGACCACCGACGGATTCACCACCTGCCTCTGGTTCGACAACGAGGCCGAGGAAGCCGCCCATTTCTACGTGTCCGTCTTCAAGAACTCCGGCATCGGCCGGGTCGCCCACTACACCGAGGGCTCCCCGCGCCCGGCCGGCACCGTGCTGACCGTCGAGTTCACGGCCAACGGGCACAAGTTCCTCGCGCTCAACGGCGGCCCCGAGTTCAAGTTCAGCGAGGCCGTCTCCTTCGTGATCCACTGCGAGGACCAGGAGGAGATCGACTACTACTGGACCAAGCTGACCGAGGACGGCGGCGAGCCCGGCCCCTGCGGCTGGCTCAAGGACAAGTACGGCGTGTCCTGGCAGGTCACCCCCAGCAGGCTCGACGACATGATCAGCGACCCTGACCCGGCGAAGGCGGAGCGCGCGATGACGGCGATGCTGTCCATGCACAAGCTGGACCTCGCCGCCCTGGAGAAGGCGTACGCGGGCGAGTGAGGACCGCCGGGCCGGCCGCCCGCACGGGGGAGCGGCCGGCGCCTCGCGTCAGGCGTCGCCGGGCTTGCCGAACTCCTCGATGAGCACCGGATACTGCTCCCCGCCGTGCCCGGCGGCGATCGCGCGGTCGGCCATCGCCTTGAACAGCCTCGGCAGTTCGGCGTTGACCCCCACCGCCTCGCTCTCCTCGATCAGGTGCGCCATCGCCCGTGCGTCCGTCTCCAGGGCCGACACCTCCGCCGGGAAGGAGCCCTGGTTGATCTGCTCGGCGTAACCGGGCAGCCAGCCGGCCACCCCGGCCGCGATCCGCTGCGCGAACGGCGCGTACGCCGCCGCGTCGACACCGGCCGTACGCAGCAGGGCGGTGCCCTGGAGCCAGGCGTTCAGGACACTCCACATCATCGCCAGGCCGGCCACGTCGTACAGGGACGCCAGCCCGTGGTCCGGACCGAGGTGGGCGACAGTGCCGAGCGCGCCGAGCGTCGCCCGGTGCGCCTCGAACTCCGCCTCCGGCCCGCTGTGCAGAATTACCGCCTCTTCGGTCCCGATCACCGGCGGTACGGCCATGATGGCGCCGTCCAGGTAGCGGGCACCGCGCTGCCCGGCCCACCGCGCGGTCTCCCGGGCCTGGGCCGAGTCCCCCGAGGTCAGGTTGATCAACAGGGTGCCTTCCAGGTCGACTTCGCTCGCGCCGAGCACTTCGTGGACGGCCCGGTAGTCGGTGAGGCAGACGACCGCAAGCGGGGACGCCTTCAGCGCGTCGGCAACGGTCGGTGCTAACTCCGCGCCCTCGGCGAGCAGTTGGTCGGCCTTGGCCGCCGTACGGCTCCACACGGTCGTGGGGTGCCCCGCCTTCAGGAACGCGCCGGCGAGGGCCTGGCCCATCAGGCCGAGTCCGATGACGGTGAATCGACGCGGCCGAGCGGACGGGCGTCGATCGCCATCCGCCCTTCGACGGCGCCGACCTGCCCGTCTCCGCCTAGTGCTGTGACCGCAAAGGTTCACCGGCCTGCGGAGTGTGCCTCCTTGACTGAGCAGACGTTCAGGATCACTCGCGCAAGGGAGCTGCCGCAGGAAGGCGGCGCATCACATGTCGGCGGATGAGCCTTGTTGTCGGGAGAGGGCTAGCCTGCGTCGCTCTCGGTCGATCTCGGTGACGGCCACCGTGATCTTGTCGCCGACCTGGACGACATCCGATGGAGTCTCCACCGATGTCCAGGCGAGCTCTCGCAGGTGAACCAGTCCCTCGATTCCGTCGGCGACCTGGACGAAGACGCCGAACGGGATCAGCTTGGTGACCTGGCCAGGCAGTTTCTGCCCCACCGCGATGGTGTCGGCGAATGCCTGAAAGGGGTCCGGCTGTGTGGCTTTCAAGGACAGTCTGGCCTCCAGGTTCCACGTGTCGAACTGGAGGAACTCGCATGAGAGGCGCTGTCCGATCTGCACGACGTCGGAGGCTGCGTCGAAATGTCGCCAGGACAGTTCAGCGAAGGAGATGAACCCGACGCCGGGGAAGACCGGATGGTCGGGTCCGTCGTCCAGCGCCACGAACACACCGAACCGTTCGATCGCTGTGACGGTGCCGGAAAGGAGTTCGCCGCGGTGCAGTGATTCCAGGAAGGCCCAGAGTTCTGGGTTCTCAGACGGTCCACCCATCATGCTCCCAAGCCTTTCACGAGGAGCCGTGCACTGGGCGGGAAGTGCGGTCACGCTGCGGTCTTGAGGGGACGTCCGCCCCAGCGGATGCCTTTCTCGCTGCGGATGCGGGCGCGTTCACGGCGTTCGGCGGCCAGGACGTCATGGTGGCGGGCGTTGGCGTTGCGCCAGCGCAGGTAGGCGTGCAGGGCCCGGGTCTGGACGGTGTGGTTGGGGTAGTGGGAGTTGGCGATGGTGAACTGCCGAAGCGGTCCGAAGTGGGCTTCGATCGGGTTGGCCCAGGACGCGTAGGTCGGGGTGAAGCACAACTCGACCCTGTTCTTCTTCGCCCAGCGGCGGATGGTGTCGCCCTTGTGGGCGGACAGGTTGTCCAGGATGACGTAGATCGGGGCGCCATCCCGGCGAGCGGCCCGGATCGATCTGAGCGCGGCCAGGGTGTTCGCGGCGCCCTTCTTGCGACGGTTGACGCCCCACAGGGTGTCGTCGCCGATCGAGTAGCAGCCGTGGAAGTACCGCACTCCGTGAGTGCGGTGGTACGTCGCGGGATGGCGCTCGGGGTGACCAGCAGCAGCCCAGCACGCGCCGGCGGCGGGCCGGATACCAAGCGGGCCGAACTCGTCAAACGCGAACACCCGGTCAGGGAAGCGTTCCAGCACGTGCTCGATGCGGTCGAGCTTGGCGTCACGCTCGGGGTCCGGTGACTCCTTCCAGGTCTTGGTGCGCTGGAAGGTGATGCCGCGGCGGGCCAGCAGGCACCGTAACGCCTCGCGGCCGATCCGGATCACGCGGCCGTGAACACGTCGCAGGTAGGCGGCGAGTTTACGGATGGACCAGCGGGTGAAGGGCTGGCCGAGCTTGGTGGGGCGGGTGGTGGCCGTCTGAACGACGAAGTCCTCGTCGTCACGACTGAGCAGGCGGGGACGGCCTCCCGCCCATCGAGGGTCCAGGCAGGCCAGGCCGATCTCGTTGAACCGATGGATCACGTCCCGGACGGTGTCCTCGTCGGCCTGCACCAGCTTGGCGATCACCGGGACCCGATTCCCGCCGGCCGAGGCCAGCAGCATCATCGCGCGCCGGTACCGCACTGAACTGGTGCTGCCCCGGCGCACGATCTGCTGCAGCTTCTGCCCCTCCTGATCGGTCAGTCTGCGCACACGGACAGGCTCGGCCACCGCACCTCCAGCGGTCGGATCGGACGTCACCACCCATCCAACCGCCACGATCACCAAACCGGTCAACCTATGCGGTCAGAGCACTAGAGACGCTCGCCGATCACCCGGGTGATCTCCCGTGCGATGCGCAGGATGCCGGGTGAGCGTGCCGGGCACGGTTTGGGGGTGGCGGTGGTGGGGGCCAGGCAGAAGTGCAGGTAGTCGTCGTCGCGGTGCAGGGCCGTCCGGTCGCTGGCCGGCTCGGTGCAGTAGTCGGGGTGCGCCCGCTCGTACGCCGTGCACGGCAGGTGCTGCACCCAGGTGTTCCGGGCCCCGGCCGCGCTCACCGTCCGACCGGCGTCGGCGACGAGGGCACCCGAGGCGGCGGCCCGCTCCTCGTAGAGGGTGTTCACCCGCCGCACCCGGTCGGGGGTGATCGGGTCCGGGCCCTGGAGCACCCAGACGATGCGGGCGTCCCCGGCGGCGGCGATCTGGTCGGTGAGCCGCTTCAGGTCGGCCGCGTACCGCCGGAAGTACGTCTCGGGGGAGGCGTCATGGGTGATGCCGTCCATGCACCACGTGTAACCCCAGGCGTTTCCCCAGAACTGCAGCACCACGAAGTCCGGCCGCACCTTGCGGACCAGGGCGGCCGCCTTGTCCGCGTCCGGGACCAGGGACCGCTCGCCGGTGCCCTCCAGGTAGTCGCACGGCGTGGTGCCCGAGTAGGGGGCGCTCGTGTACGTGGCGCGCAGTTGCTTGCGCAGCTCCTGCCCGAGCACCTTCTGGGCCTCCATGGCGAGCGAGTCGCCGAGGTACAGCACCGTGGGCGCCTTCACCGGGGCGGCGCTCGGGGAGCTGCTCGGGGAGGCGGGCGCGCGCTGGTGCGTGGTGGCCGAGGCCTTCGGCAGTCCGGCCGGTTCCCGCGGCGGGCCGGACTCCGGATCCCCGCACCCGCCGAGCAGCAGCACGGCGAGGAGCAACCCCACGACGAACGGCTTCCGCATGCGCAACTCCCGCCCCGGGCACCGAAATCGGCTCCCCAGGCAAGCACAGCCGAGCGGCCGGCGGAAGACCTCGGCCGCTCGGCCGTGCCCCGTTTCACACCCGGTCGGCCGCGATCAGCAGGAACTGGCAAGGGCACCGGCGGGTGACCCTCCGTGACGGGCAGGTCGGCGCGGCGCGGCACACCCCGCTCGCGCGCATCGTCCCGTCCCCGTCGCCTGCCCTGTCCCGATTACGCACGGCACTCCCGGTCCGGAACGGACCGCGTCGTTCGGCGCGCGGTTCTGGCGGCTCATGGCTAGCGTGAGGAGCGGGACCGACCACCGATTCGGAGAGGCCGCAGTCATGGCTGTACAGCCAGAGGGAACCCCGTGTTGGGCCGATGCGATGTTCACCGACGTCGAGGGAGCCAAGAGCTTCTACGGCGACGTGCTGGGCTGGACCTTCGGCGAGGAAGCGACGGAGTACGGCAACTACACCCAGGCCTACGCGGACGGCAAGGCGGTCGCCGCCGTCGTCCCGCCGATGCCCGGCCAGGAGGGCCAGTCGCAGTGGTGCCTCTACTTCGCGTCCCCGGACGCGGCCACCACCGCCGCCCGGATCCGGGACAACGGCGGCGAGGTGCTGATGGAGCCGATGCAGGTCGGCGACTTCGGCACGATGTGCCTGGGCCGTGACCCGAGCGGTGTCGTCTTCGGCGTGTGGCAGGCGGGCGCGCACGAGGGCTTCGAGGCGCCGCCCGAGCAGCCCGGCGCGTTCTGCTGGGCCGAGATCTTCACCCGTGAGCCGGAGAAGTCTGACACGTTCTTCCCCGCCGTCTTCCCCGGCTACAGCGCACAGCAGATGCAGGACGACGCGGTCGACTTCCGGCTGTTCAACATCGGCGACGACACCGTCCTCGGCCGGATGAAGATGACGGAGGAGTTCCCGCCGGAGGTCCCGGCGTACATCAACGTCTACTTCACCGTCCCCGACTGCGACGAGGCCGTGTCCAGGGCCACCAAGCTCGGCGGCGTCCTGCGGTTCGGGCCGATGAACACCCCCTTCGGCCGGTTCGCGGCGCTCAGCGACCCGCAGGGCGCGAACTTCTCGGTGATCGACGTCACGACCACCGAGGGCGAGCTGCCGCAGCTCACCGACGTCTGACCGGGTGTGCCCGGAGGGCCCGCCGGCCCATGGCATGATCGGCACATGCGTGAACGAGTAGTGGCCGCGTGCGACGGGGCTTCGAAGGGAAACCCCGGGCCGGCGGGCTGGGCCTGGGTCGTCGCCGACGAGACGGAGACCCCCGCCCGCTGGGAGGCCGGACCGCTGGGCCGGGCCACCAACAACATCGCGGAACTGACCGCGCTGGAACGCCTGTTGGCGTCGACCGACCCCGGCGTGCCGCTGGAGGTCCGGATGGACTCGCAGTACGCCATGAAGGCCGTCACCACCTGGCTGCCCGGCTGGAAGCGCAACGGCTGGAAGACGTCGGCGGGCAAGCCGGTCGCCAACCAGGAGCTCGTCGTACGCATCGACGAGCTCCTGGAGGGCCGTTCGGTGGAGTTCCGCTACGTGCCCGCCCACCAGGTCGACGGCGACAGGCTCAACGACTTCGCCGACCGCGCCGCCAGCCAGGCGGCCGTCGTGCAGGAGCCCGCCGGAAGCGCCCTCGGCTCCCCGGAACCCCCGGCGGCTTCGGACGCCCCGCCCGCGAAGGCGGCACGCCGCCGCCCCGCGGCCGCGAAGAAGAGCGGCGGCTCCTCCTCGCGCACCATCAAGGCGAAGTTCCCGGGGCGCTGCCTGTGCGGCCGCTCCTATGCGGCGGGCGAGCCCATCGCGAAGAACGCCGAGGGCTGGGGGCACCCGGAGTGCCGCACACAGGGCGCCGGGTGACCGCGGAGCTCACACCGCCCCGCGCCAGCCGCCGGACTCCCGTCCGCGCTCCTCGATGAACTTCTTGAAGCGCTCCAGGTCACCCTTGGTCTGCCGGGTGACGAACCCGAGCTTGTCGCCGACCTTCTCGGTGATGCTGTCGGGATGGAATTCCATCTGCAGCATCACCTTGGTGTGCTCGTCGTCGAGCCGGTGGAAGGTCACCACCCCCGCCTGACGGGCCTCGCCGGCGACCGTGGTCCAGGCGACCCGCTCGTCCGGGATCTGCTCGGTGATCTCCGCGTCGAACTCCCGGTGCACCCCGGCCACGTTGGTCACCCAGTGGGTGAGGGTGTCGGTGCGCTGCTCGATGCGCTCCACACCGCTCATGAACTCGGGAAACGTCTCGAACTGCGTCCACTGGTTGTAGGCGGTGTGCACCGGGACGCCGACCTCGACCGACTGCTCGACCTGCGACATGACCGTTCCTTCCCACGACTTCTTCGACACTGTCTGCTCCGGCCACGGGTTACCGCGTGGCCTGCGGGGCAAACAGACGCGGGCGGTCTCAGGCGGCGTCGAAGGTGTAGTGGGCGGTGTGGTCCAGCAGGTCGGCGGGCCGCACGTTGTTCCACGGCTTCATCGTGTCGCCCAGGTCGACCACGTTCGGCGTGCCCGCGGCCGGGAGGTAGGGGGAGCCGGGGTGGCGCCGCTGCCAGTCCGCCCACAGCTTGTCGACGAAGGCGTGGTGCAGCCAGAACACCGGGTCGTTGGGGGAGACGCCGGTGCCCATCTGCCCGCCGACCCAGACGTGCACCCTGTTGTGCAGGTTGACCCCGCGCCAGCCCTCCAGGTGGTTGCGGAAGCCGTCCGAGGAGCTGTTCCAGGGCGCCATGTCGTAGGTCTCCATGGCGAGTACGGAGTCGACCTCGGCCCTCGTCGGCAGCGGCCGCCCGGAAGCGCCGAGCGCCCGGCGCAGGTAGGTGCGGCCGTCGATGCGCACGTTGATCGGCCAGTTGCCGGTGGACGCCGCGAACGGCCCGTCCATCACCCGCCCGTCCAGGCTGCGTCCGGTGCCGCCGAGGAAGTCGGGCGCCCACAGCGAGGAGCGCGTGGTGCGGTCGGCGGTCCAGTCCCAGTAGGGCAGCGCGACCGAGGCGTCCACCGCCTGCAGGGCCTCCTCGAAGTCGAGCAGGAATCTGCGGTGCCAGGGCAGGAAGGACGGCGAACGGTGGCCCGTGCGCTCGCCGTTGTCGACGTCGGCCATGATGAAGGCGTTGTGCGTCGTGACGAACTCGTCGTAGCGGCCGCTGCGCTTGAGCTCCAGGACGGCGGCGACGAACCGCCGCTTCTCCTCGGAGGTCAGGTTCGCCTGGTTCTTGCGGACGGTCATGTGCGGGTGCTCCCGAAAGTGCGTGGGGGACGGTTCAGTTGGCGGGGAACGGCAGCAGGGCCGCGCCCTGGAGTTCGTCGACCGCGGCCCGGGCGGCGGCGCGCGGGGTGGCCACCGGGTCGTAGTGGCTGACGACGCTGATCCAGGTGCCGTCGGCGTTGCGCATCATGTGCAGTTCCATTCCGTCGACGAACACGGCGTAGCCGGCGCCGTGGTGGTCGTGGTGGCCGCCGCCCGCCTGGGGGCGGCCCTGTATGCGGCGGCCCTTGTAGACCTCGTCGAAGGTGTCGGGGGAGTGGTGCTCGTGGGCGGTCGCCTTCGCCGCCACGGCGGGTGTGGCGGCGAGGGCGGCCGCGGCGGCGAGCGCGTGACGCCGGGTCAGTTCGGGCATGGAAGGGTCCTTCCGAGGTGTGGCCGGTTTGCGACCCGGCATGCCTATCCGCTCGGTGGCGGGTCCCGCGACCGGTTGGGCGTGATCAGGACAATTGGCCACATGCAGTGCAAGATTGAATGAAGATGATCTTGTCTCTGGGTGGGGTGCATATCGCCGGAAGGGGCAATTCCTTCCCCTGGACCATCCGTTCCCGGTGATCTTTCGCGGGCCGGTGCGCCGCCGGTGACGTGCCTCACCCGGGAAAGCTGGCGCAAAGCCCTGCTACTCTGCGTCGCCATATGAACGCTTTCGGTAACTCCCAGGGGGATGTGTGAAGGTCGCCTGCGTCGGAGGCGGGCCCGCCGGCCTGTACCTCTCGATCCTGCTGAAGCTGCAGGACCCGTCCCACGACATCACCGTCCACGAGCGCAACCCGGAGGGCTCCACCTACGGCTGGGGCGTCACCTACTGGCGCGGACTCCTCGACAGGCTCGAAGCACACGACCCGGAGTCGGCCCGCGCCCTCGCCGACCACTCGGTGCGCTGGAGCGACGGCGTCGCCCACGTACGAGGTCTGGCGACCCGTCACAGCGGCGACGAGGGCTTCGGTATCGGCCGCCACCGGCTGCTGGAGATCCTCGCCGCCCGGGCCCGCTCCCTCGGCGTACGGCTGGAGTTCGAGCACGAGATCGACGCCGCCGACCCGCCCGCCGCCGACCTGGTCGTCGCGAGCGACGGCGTGCACAGCGCCCTGCGCGGCCGCCACGCCGACGACTTCGGCACCGACCTGAAGACCGGCCGCAACCGCTACATCTGGCTCGGCACCTCCAAGGTCTTCGAGGCCTTCACCTTCGCCTTCGTGGAGACCGACCACGGCTGGATCTGGTGCTACGGCTACGGCTTCGGCCCCGACCGCAGCACCTGCGTGATCGAATGCGCCCCCGACACCTGGACCGGCCTCGGCCTCGACCGCGCGAGCGAGGCCGACGGCCTGGCCGTACTGGAAAGGCTGTTCGCCGACGTACTGGACGGCCATCCCCTGATGGGCCGGTCCGCCGCCGGTCCGGCCGGCCCCCAGTGGCTGAACTTCCGCACCCTCACCAACCGCACCTGGCACCGGGACAACCTCGTCCTGCTCGGCGACGCCGCCCACACCACGCACTACTCCATCGGCGCCGGCACCACCCTCGCCCTGGAGGACGCCCTTGCCCTGGCCGCCGCCCTGCGCGCGCACACCGACCTCCCGCAGGCCCTCGCCCGCTACGAACACGAACGCAAGACGGCCCTGCTGCCCGTGCAGAGCGCGGCCCGCTACAGCGCCCAGTGGTACGAGAACCTGCCCCGCTACATCGGCCTGCCCCCGGAGCACATGTTCGCCCTCCTCGGCCAGCGCCACTCACCCCTGCTGCCCTACGTCCCGCCCCAGCTCTACTACCGCGTGGACAAGGCCGCCGGACAACTGGAGGCGCTGCGCCGGCTCAAGCGCTGGCTCGGCCCGAAGGTGGCCCGCACGGTGCACGCCCGGAGGATCAAATAGCCCCGCCGACCGCGGAGGATCCCGTTCCGCACTCCCGCCCGGCGGATGACACACTGACGCCATGGACGAGCGCACATTCGACAGGTCGCAGCAGCACGCATCCGTCGTAGGACTCGGCACCTGGCAGCTGGGTGCCGACTGGGGAGACGTCGACGACAAGGAGGCCCTCTCCGTACTGGAGGCGGCGGCCGAGTCGGGAGTCACCTTCTTCGACACGGCCGACGTGTACGGCGACGGACGCAGCGAACAGACCATCGCCGGCTTCCTGAGCGGCCGCCCCGACCTGCATGTGCTGGTCGCCACGAAGATGGGCCGCCGCGTCGACCAGATCCCGCAGAACTACGTTCTGGACAACTTCCGCGCCTGGAACGACCGTTCCCGGCGCAACCTCGGCGTCGACCGCATCGACCTCGTACAGCTGCACTGCCCGCCCACGCCCGTCTACTCCACCGACGAGGTCTTCGACGCCCTCGACACCCTGGTCGAGGAGGAGCGGATCGCCGCCTACGGCGTCAGCGTGGAGACCTGCGAGGAGGCGCTCACCGCCATCGCCCGCCCCGGCGTGGCGAGCGTGCAGATCATCCTCAACCCCTTCCGCATGAAGCCCCTGCGCGAGGTCCTCCCGGCCGCCCGGGAGGCCGGCGTCGGCATCATCGCCCGCGTCCCGCTGGCCTCGGGCCTGCTGTCGGGCAAGTACACCAAGGACACCGTCTTCCCGGAGAACGACCACCGCACCTACAACCGGCACGGCGAGTCCTTCGACGTCGGCGAGACCTTCTCCGGCGTGGACTGGACGACCGGCGTGGAGGCGGCCGCCGAGTTCTCCGCCCTCGTCCCGGAGGGGTACACCCCGGCCCAGCTGGCCCTGCGCTGGATCATCCAGCAGCCAGGCGTGACCACCGTGATCCCGGGCGCCCGCTCGCCCGAGCAGGCCCGCGCCAACGCCGCCGCGGCCCGGCTGCCGGAACTGTCCGACCGGACGCTCGCCGCGATCCGCGACCTGTACGACCGTCGCATCAAGGACCAGGTCGAGGCCCGCTGGTAGCAGCGCACGGCTCCGGGTGCCCGTTTGACCGATCACTCCCCGGGTCACCCGGAGCCCATGGCGGAGGCAGCCCCAAGACGCACCGGCCGCAACGAGACCGAGGACGAGCGAGCCGACCGTATGTGGTCCGAGCTTATCCAGGAGGTCCGCGTCGCGCAGATGGGCGTCCAGATACTCTTCGGTTTCCTGCTCACGGTCGTGTTCACGCCCACGTACGCCAAGCTGGGCGACACGGAGCAGACCATCTACATTGTGACCGTGGTCCTGGGCGCCGCCGCCACCGGCGCCCTGATCGGGCCGGTGTCCCTGCACCGGCTGGTCTCCGGGCGGCGCATCAAGCCGCGCGCCGTGGAGTGGGCCTCCCGGCTGACCTTCGTCGGCCTGGTGCTGCTGCTGGCCACCATGACGGCCTCGCTGCTGCTGATCCTGCGGGTCGCCACGCACGACGGCTTCGTCCCCTGGATCGTCACCGCGGTGGTGCTGTGGTACCTGCTGTGCTGGTTCGGCCTGCCCCTGTGGACCCGGCGCCGCTACACGTCGAGGGACTGACCGGCAGCGCGGCGAACCGCTCGCGCGTGCCGCGCCCCGGCGGCCCGAGTGCGGCGGCTCGGGCCGAGCGCGGCTACTCGGCCGCCCCCGTGCCCCGGGCGCCGCGCAGCTCGGCGATGCACGAGGCGATGGCACGCTGAAGCTCCTCCAACTGCTCCACCATGTCGTCCTCGACGAACTCCTGGACGTCGTCGAAGGTCAGCTCCTCGAACACCTTCGTGGCCTTCTGCAGGCTGCTGTAGAACTTCGTCCGCCGCTCCTGCACCCGCAGCTCGGGATCGGCCTCCACGGTCTCGGCGACGAGGTTCTTCATGGTGTCGTAGGCCTCGGTGGCCCACTCGCCGGTGTCCTCGTCGTCCTCCAGCTCCTCGATCAGCGACAGATGCCGCTCGGCCTCCTGGCGTACGTCGACGGGCGCGTCCACGGTCTGCCCGGCCGGCGTCCTGATCCGGCCCGACTCGGCGATCTGACGCACGTACCCGATCCGGTCCGCGGCCCTGTTCTCGGTGGCGACGGCCTTCTTCAGGTCGTCGGTGCGCACGACGTCACGGGCCAGCTCCGCCTGCAGCTCGGGGTCCTCGCGCACCCGGTCCAGCAGCGCCTGGCGGGCCGCCCGCGCGGTGGAGGGGTCGGCGAGGATCGCGGCGCGCAGCGCGGTGGGGTTCTCCGCGACCTCCAGCGCCTTCGTCGGCCGGATGCCCTCGGCCTCGGCGGCCTCGCTGATAGCGGTGCCGCGCTCGGACGTGGCGCTGCTGCGCGAGACGTAGTAGCTGAGCCACACGTCGGCGTCCGGCAGCTCCACGTCCTGCCCCGGCACGAGTGCCTCGAAGTGCGGGACGAGACCGTCGTCGGCTGCCCGGTCCCAGGCCTTGTAGTAGCGCAGGACACGCTCGGCGGAACAGCCCGCGAGCTCGGCGAACTCCTTCGCCGAGACCTTCGGCGTGTCGTCCGCGTGCTGGCCGCCGGGCCGCACGCTGCGCGCCACCTTCAGACCGAAGGCCCACCCTCCGGTCCGCGCGTACGCCCCGAACTCGCGCGCGTCGAGCGCGACGAGGTCGGACAGGGGCGCGGGGGACGTCTCGGAGGGGGCGAGCGCTACGGTCACGGAGGACACTCCTGGGGCAGGGCCGGACGGTACGGAGACCGAAGCCTATATGCACCTGCATGCGCCGGTTTGCCGACCCCGCGGTGTGTCATCCGAAGGCGTCGCGCAGCGCCGGCAGCAGCGTCTTCTCCGACCAGTCCAGATACGCCGGCTGCGACTCGCCGCCGATCTGCACCAGGGCGACCTCGGTGAAACCGGCCTCCACGTACGGCCGCACCGCTTCCACGAAGTCGTCCGGGTCGTCACCGCACGGGATGGACGAGGCGACGTCGTCCGGGGTGACGTACTGGGTGGCCGCCTCGAAGGAATCCGGGTGCGGCAGCTCCGCGTTGACCTTCCAGCCGCTGCCGAACCAGCGGAACTGCGCATGGGCGCGCCTGACCGCCGTGTCCCGGTCCCGGTCGTGGCAGACGGGCAGCTGGCCGACGCGCGGCCTGCCCTCGCCACCGTGCCGGTCGAAGGCCTCCAGCAGGCCCGGTTTCGGCTCGGTGGCGATCATCAGGTCGGCGAGCCTGCCCGCGAGCGCGCAGGACTGCTCGCCGGAGACGGCGACACCGATCGGCGGCGGCTGGTCCGGCAGGTCCCACAGGCGGGCCGAGTCCACGTCGTAGTGGGTGCCGTGCCGGGTGACGTGGCCGCCGTCGAAGAGCGCCCGGATGATCCCGATCGCCTCCTCCAGCATCTCGTGCCGGATGTCGACGGACGGCCAGCCGCCGCCCACCACATGCTCGTTGAGGTTCTCGCCGGAGCCCAGCCCGAGCCGGAAGCGGCCCTCGGAGAGCAACTGCATCGTCGCCGCCTTCTGCGCCACCACCGCCGGGTGGTAGCGGAAGGTCGGACACGTCACGTACGTCATCAGCGGAATCCGCCGCGTCGCCTGGGCCGCCGCGCCCAGCACACTCCACGCGTACGGCGAGTGCCCTTGCGAACGCAACCACGGAAAGTAGTGGTCCGAGGTCACCGAGAAGTCGAAGCCCACCTCCTCGGCGCGCACCACATGGTCGACGAGATCACGCGGGCCGGCCTGCTCGGTCATCATCGTGTATCCGATTTGCACCATGGGGCCCGAGTCCCCGCCCCAAGGTCGGGAAAACGACTCGTCCGTGCTTCGGTCACGCGGGTAGGAATGCCGCCATGACGACTCGCGCACTGCCTTCCAGCCCGCCCGCGTCCCAGGGCGTCGACGCCTCCGGAGTGCATGCCTTCCTCGATGCCCTCGACGCCGACCCCGCCATCGAACCCCACAGTCTGATGATCATGCGGCACGGGCGGCTCGTGGCCTCCGGCTGGTGGGCGCCGTACACCGCGGAACGCCCGCACCTGCTCTACTCGCTCAGCAAGAGCTTCACCGCCACCGCCGCAGGTCTCGCCGCGGCCGAGGGGCTGCTGCGGCTCGACGACCCGGTGCTCTCCTACTTCCCCGAGCTCGACGCCGACGTCACCGATCCGCGCAGCCGCGCGATGCTGGTCCGGCACGTGGCGTCGATGGCCAGCGGCCACGATGCCGAAACGTTGGACCGGGCGCGCGCACTCGACCGCGACAACCTCGTGCGGGGCTTCCTGCGGCTGCCGCCGGACCGCGATCCGGGCACGGTCTTCGCGTACAACCAGCCCACCACCTACACGCTCGCCGCCATCGTGCAGCGTGTCACCGGCCAGTCGCTCACCGACTACCTGCGCCCCCGGCTGTTCGACCCGCTCGGGATAGGCGAGGCGGCCTGGCAACGCGACCGGTCCGGGCGGGAACTGGGCTTCAGCGGGCTGCACGCCACCACGGACGCGGCACTCCGGCTCGGCCTCCTGTACCTGCAGGGCGGTGTGTGGGAGGGCGAGCGGCTGCTGCCCGAGGCGTGGGTGGCCGAGGCGACCCGGACGCAGATCGCCACCGCGAGCGGCCCCCTGACCGGCTCCGACTGGGGGCAGGGCTACGGCCTGCAGTTCTGGATGTCCCGGCACGGGTACCGCGGCGACGGCGCGTACGGGCAGTTCTGCCTGGTGCTGCCCGAGCAGGACGCCGTCATCGCGACGACCGCGGCGACCGTGGAGATGCAGAAGGTACTGGACCTGGTCTGGGAGCATCTGCTGCCCGCGTTCCGGCCCGGTCCGCTGTCCGGCGCCGAGCAGGCCGACGCGGCGCTGGCCGAACGGCTTGCGGGGCTCGCGCTGCCGCCGGCCGCGGGCAAGCCCGCACCGCCGGAACGGACGGAGGACTGGTCCGCCGTCGTCCTCACCCCTGACGACTCCTCGCCCGCCCGCCTGCGCGGGGAGACCTCCGTGGAGGTGGCGGCGGGCGCGGACGGTGCGCTCCTCACGCTCGTCGAGGACGGTCACCGTCTGGAGCTGCGGCTGCCCCGGGACGGTTGGAGCGTCGCCGAGGAGCCGGTCCCGACCGCCGTGAGCGGCGGCTGGACCGACGCCGGCACCCTGGAGGCGGAGGTGGTCTTCCTGGAGACGCCGCACCGGCTCGCGGTCACCTGCTCCCTGCCCGAGCGCACCTTCACCGCGCACTGGCGCACGGAACCGCTGACCCCCCTGCCGCTGCGCGCCATGGGCGCACCCCGGCGCTCAGCCTGATGAGGGCTCCCGGAAGCTGTTCAGGGCGAGGCCCAGGGCGCGGCGGTTGGACGCGTCGTCCCAGTCGGCGGCCGGGGCCGTCCAGCGCAGGGAGTAGCCGCGGTTGTCGCCGATGAGGAAGCCGCGGCCGAAGGTGCGGACCCGGTTGTCGCCGGTGCCGGTGAGCCACTCCATCTCGGCGGCCTCGCGGCCGCGGTGGGTCGTCGCCCGGATCTTGCCGATCCTGCGGTAGTCGCCGGCCCGCTTCAGGCTCGGCTCGACGTCCCGCCAGACGGTGACCGGGTCCGGGCCCACCCGCTCGCTGTAGGTGACGGCGAGCGTGCGGGGGTCGCCCTCGGCGCCCAGGGTGACGCGGTAGGCCAGGTCCGAGACGCGGTCGGTGCGCAGCGGCCGCCAGCCCTCGGGCACGGTGACGGAGAAGCCCTCGGGGGCGTCGTAGCGGGCGAAGCCCGCGGGCAGGGCCGTGCGGGAGGGGCTGGGGGAGGGCGAGGGGGTGGCGGACGGCTGCCCGGACGGCGAGCCGGACGGCGCGGGGGTGCCGGACGGCGTGAGGGTGCCGGACGGCGATTGCGGTGACGGCGTGGCCGAGGGCGCCGGGCGCGGCTTCGTTCCGCTCGCCGAGGGGTCGGAGCCGTCGGGCAGGCCGCCGGTCACGGCGAGGGCGGCGCCCGCCACGGTGATCACGGCCAGCGCGGTGCCGCCGACCATGGCACGCCTGCTCCAGCCCGGTGACGCCAGGCAACGGCCGCGCAGCCGGGGCTCCGGCACGGGCTCGGGTTCCTCGTCCAGGGCGCGCAGGAGCGTCTCGCGCACCACCGGGCGGGTCAGCCGTTCCCGGGAGTCCTTGCGCAGCAGCCCCTGCACGGCCCGGGTGAGCGGCCCGCTGCGCACCGGCGTGCGCAGCGGAAGCCGGTCCACCCCCTTCAGCGTGGCCTCCGGGCGGCCCCGGTCCCGGAACGGCGGGCGCCCCTCCAGCATCGTGTACAGGAGCGCGCCCAGCGCCCACAGATCGGCGGCCGGCCCGATCCGCTCGTCACGCGCCTGCTCGGGGGAGGCGTACGCGGGTGCGGACAGCCGGGGCGCAAGGGTGGCACCGGCCAGACCGAAGCCGGTGACCACCACCGGCCCCCGGTCCCGGACGTACACCTGGCCCGGGCTGAGTTCGCCGTGCGTGATGCCCTGGGCGTGCGCCGCCTCCAGCACCTCCAGCAGCTCCAGGCCGATGCGTGCGGCCCGCGCGTAGTTCAGTGTGCCGTGCCCGGCGAGGACTTCGCCGAGCGGCGTGCCCTCGATCCACTCGGTGACGATCCACAGGTCGCCCGACTCCTCGACGGCGTCGACGACTTCGGCGACCCGGTCGGGCAGTGCCAGGCCCATGCGCTCGGAGGTGCGCACCACGCGGTCGGTGACCCGGCGCGCGCCGTCGCCGGGCGGTTCGTCCGGCAGCCCGATCTGGGTGACCAGGCAGGGCCGTTGCACCCTCACGTCCTCGCCGTACCAGCACACCCGGTTCGTCTCCCGGTGGACGACCTGGACCAGCCGGTATCTTCCGGCGACCGACTCGGGTGTGGAGACGTGTGCCTTGACCATGGTCATCCCTCGCTGAACCGCTGGCTCTCACCTTTCCCAGAGGTACGCGGGGGGTGACGGGGTGTGTTCAAGCGCGCGCCGAACCGGACGTTCACAGATCGCGCCGCACCAGGAAGTCCAGCAGTGATCGCAGCTCCCCGGCCGCCTCCGTCGCCAGCGGTACGCCGTCCAGGGCGGCCTCGGCGAGGGCTGTCTGCCGACGGGCCTCGGCCGACGCGGCCGCCCGTCCGCCGGCCCGCTCGATCAGTGCCGCCGCGGCGGCGGGATCCGTCCCGGATTCCAACAGCCGGGCCAGACGCGGGGCTTCGGGCGAGTCGAGCGCGACCAGGACGGGGAAGGTCCTCTTGCGCTCGCGCAGATCGCCGTGGACGGGCTTGCCGGTGACGGCCGGCTCGCCCCAGACCCCCAGCACGTCGTCGACGGCCTGGAACGCGATCCCCAGGTGCCGCCCGGCTCGGTCCAGGGCGGCGGCCGTGGCGGGCGGCGCGCCGCCGAGCACGGCCCCCAGCGCGAGCGCGCAGCCCAGCAGCGCGCCGGTCTTGTGCTCGGCCATCGCCCGGTACTCCGCCGGCCGCACCCGCTCCGGACCGGTCCACGGACGGGACGCGAACAGCAGGTCGTCCGCCTGCCCGCGCACCAGGTCGCCGAGCGCCCCCGACAGGATGCGTACGGCGTCCGCGCCCGCCGGTGCCGTGGCGAGCGTCTCGACGGCGAGCGCGAACAGGGCGTCGCCCGCGAGGACGGCCGGGCCCGTGCCGTACGCCTTCCACACCGTGGGGCGGCGACGGCGTGCCGGGTCGCCGTCCATGATGTCGTCGTGCAGCAGGGAGAAGACGTGCACCAGCTCCACCGCGACCGCCGCGGTCGTCCCGGCCCGCTCGTCACCGCCCACCGCCTCGGCGCCGAGCACGGCCAGCGCCTGCCGTACGCCCTTCCCGCTCGAGCCCGTGGCCGGCGCGCCGCCCACCTCGCACCAGCCGAAGGAGTACGCGGCCATCTCGCCCACCCAGGGATGCAGCCGGCCGACGGCCTGCTGCAACGCCGGGCGGACCAGGGTCCGGCAGCGGTCGAGGACGTGGTGGGCCGTCGCGGGCGCCGCGGAGGAGAGCGCCGTCACCGTACGGCCTCCGTCCGCAGGCCCAGCTCGTCCTGGGCCCGGTCCGCCATCTGCTGCGCGTGCCGCAGCCCGATCCGGCCCAACGTCTGTGCCAGCTCGGTCAGTTCGGTGCTCGTCGCGGCCCGGTCCCGGCCCAGCCGGGCCCGCGACTTGACGAGGCCGAGCCGGGACAGGGCCTCGCCGCGCGGTTCGCCCATGGCGCGGAACTCCGAGAGCGCCAGCTCGTACAGGTCCCGGGCCTCCTCGTAGCGCCCGGCCCGGTACAGGACGTTGCCGCGCATCTTGTGGTTGTAGGCGAGCGCGCTGGACAGGTTCATCGCCCGGCAGGCCGTCTCCGCCTCGGACAGCAGGCGCAGGGCCTCCGTGGTGTCGCCGTCGCGCACCGAGACGATGTCGGCGAGCCCGCGCAGCGCCCAGGCGTGCCCGCGCCGGTCGTCGGCGCGGGCGGCGATCTCGGCCGCCTCCTCGAACAGGGCGTACGCGGTGTCGTAGGAGCCGGTGTTGCGGTGGATCTGCGCGATGCCCTCCAGCGCCCACACGGTGTGCCGGGCCTCGCCGCGCCGGCGGGCCTCCGCCAGCAACTGCTCGTGGAGCCGGCCGACGGCCTCGTAGTCGCCCTGGATCCGGCCGGTCTCGGCCAGCCCGGCCAGCGAGTACCCGCGCACGACGACGTCGCCGCCCAGCTCGCCGAGGTCCGCGGCGAGCCGGAGCAGCCGCCGGGCCAGGGCGAAGGAGCCGCGCTGCCGGGCGAGCGTGCCGCCGCTCCACAGGGCCCAGGCCATCGCCGCGGTGTCGCCCGCCTGCCGGGCCGCGCGGTAACTGGCCTTCCACGCCCGGTCCGCCTCGCCGATCCGGCCCAGCCTGCGGTGCGCCTCGGCGACCGCCAGCCCCGAACGGGCCGCCTCGCCGTGCCGTCCGGCCCGTTCGGCGGCCCGCAGCTCCTCGGTGCCGGCGGCCAGTACGTCGGTCAGCGAGGAGTTGACGGAGAGAGTGGCCAGGGTGCCCTGGTACTCGGGGGCGAATGCCTTGCCGTACATGGATGCCTCTCGATCCATATACACACCATCTCTACATCGCGTGTATACATGATGTGTATAGAGCGTCGGAAACCGGCCCCGGCCCACAGGGGCCGGGGCGGTGTCATCTGTTGTCGGTCTAGACGTGGGCCGGGCCGGGAGGGTTGCGTGTGAGGCGTAGATCACCTCACGGGGCGTCAGTGCTGCTGCGCCTTGTGCGGAGTCGCCTCGCTCGGCCGGACGACGACGAAGCCCTCACCGCTCAGCATCAACTGCACGGCCTCCCCGGAGCCGCCGCGCAGCATCGACCCGATGGACTGCGAGCGGTGCAACGAGGTCTGCAGACCCGCGCTCCAGCCGACGACCGCGTCCGTGTCGACGTACACCGGATACTGCGCCGAGACCGGGATGACCAGCGGACTGCCCTCGCACACCAGCCCCAGCCGCCCCTGCCCCGTGAAGACGCTGTTGAACAGCCCGCCCCCGGTCATGCCCGCCCCCTTCACCGTGGCGATCCGGTACGACAGGGAGGCGTCGAAGCACAGGACGTTGCGGCCGTTGACGGTGAACTCGTCACCGGGGTCGATCTCGACGACGAAGCAGTTCTGCGCCTCGTGCGCGAACCAGGCCTCGCCCTGCCCGCGCACCGCCATCAGCGGCAGCCCCTCGCCGGTGACCGCACGCTTGAGCATGCCGCCCACGCCCTGGCCCTTGCGCTCGAACTGGAGGTTGCCGCGGTAGGCGACCATCGCCCCCTGGCGGGCGAGCATCTCGCCGCTCACCGTGTACCTGATGCACTTGGAGTTCTCGACGGTCATCCCCGGCGCGGTGGCGGGCTGGACTACGTACTCACTGGAAAACAGATCACCCTTCATGGAGGCATCGTGTCCCGGAGGCATGCCCTCCGACCAGCACCCGTCGCCGGATCAGGCGCCGAAGACCTGCGTCCAGTACGTGCCGGCCCGGCCGCCGCCCGCGAAGCCGACGCCCATGTGGGTGAAGTCGGGCTTGAGGATGTTGGCCCGGTGGCCGGGGCTGTTCATCCAGCCCTCGACGACCTCGGCCGCGGAGCGCTGGCCGCAGGCGATGTTCTCCCCGATCGAACGGCGGTCGGCGCCCGCGGCGGCCGCCCGGTCCCAGGGTTGGCTTCCATCGGGCGAGGTGTGGGAGTAGAAGGCGCGCGCGACCATGTCCGCGCTGTGCGCCTGCGCGGCCGCGGTGAGGGCGGGATCGACGGCCAGCGGGGGCAGTCCGGCCCGGGCGCGCTCGCGATTGGTCAGCTGAACGACCTCGGCGGCCGTGCGGGCCAGTCCGTCCGCGGTGAACGGCCGCGCCCACAGGGCCGTCCAGTACACGTCCCCGGAACGGCCGGCGACGTGCCCCAGGCCGGCATGGGTGAAGGCCGGGTCCTGAAGGGTGCGCCGGGCCCGGTCGGTGCGCAGGCAGTAGTCGACGAACTCGGCGGGCGTGCGCGGGCCGGAGACGAGGTGCTCGCCGACGGTGAGATAGGCGAATCCGGCCGCGGTCACGCGCTGGTGCACGGAGACACCGTCACGGCCCTCCCCGCCCAGGCGCCCGGCGGCGGCCATCTCCGCCGCGTGCTGCCGGGCTGCCGAGCTCAGCCGGGCGTCGAGCGCGACCGCCGGTGAACCGGCTCTGGAGCGGGCGGAGTTGACCAGCCCGAGAAAGCCGTCCGAGTCCGCCGGGGGAGGGGCGGGGGGCTGCTGCGCGGGCTCCTCCTCCGCCACCTCCACCCCGAAGTCGCGGGCGAGACCCGCCAGTCCGTCGGCGTACCCCTGGCCGAGGGCCCGCAGTTTCCAGCCGTCGCCGCGGCGGTAGATCTCGGCGAGCAGCAGGACCGTCTCCTGCCGTGGGCGCGGTGGCGCGAACCGGGCCAGCGGGCGGCCGTCCGGGCCGGTGACCTGGAGGGCCGGGGCGGGCAGCCGGGCCAGGGCGGTGCCGGGGTCCGCGGCGCTGACCACGACCGTGACCCGGGCGGCCCCCGCGCGCAGGTGCGCCGGGATGACGGTGAGGGTGTCGCCGCGCAGCCGGGCGCCGGGAGCGGCCGGCTGGTTGTAGAACACGAAGTCGCCGTCGCCGCGGACCTTGCCGCCCTCGTCCGTGATCAGCGCGGACACGTCGAAGGGGCCGGGGACCCGGACGGCCACGGCTCCGCCCGGGAGGGGCACATTGCCGCCGGGGACCAACTCGCTCATCGGGCCGTCCTGGTGGTGCGCGTTCCGGTGGGGGATGTCCGGAGAACGCGCACCGGCGGACAAGGGTTCCCGCCCGGCCGCGCGGGCTCAGTCCAGGGGTACGGCCGGAGCGGCGTCCTCGTGCCGTTCGATGGCCGCCGCTCCGCGCGGCGCCTTGGTCCGCTTGCCGCAGAACGCCGACTCCAGCGTGCCCAGCATGGTGGTGTGCAGCCTGCCGTTGTTGGAGGCGTTGGCGAACGCGGCGAGCGTGCGCCTGCCGTCCTTGGAGCCGAACGCGTACGTGTAGTAGCCCTGCACGGCGCCGGTGTGCCCGTACACGGAGACACCGCACGACAGATCGCGCCGCCGCAGCCCGAGCCCGTAGGCCTGGCCGGTGCCCGCGGGCACCCAGCGCCGCATCTCCTGGAGTTGTGCGGCGGAGGTGAGCCGGCCGCCGAGGAGGGCTGACAGGAAGGTGTTCAGGTCGCGCGTGGTGGAGATCAGCGCGCCCGCGCTCTGCGCCCAGGACGCGGTCTGCCGCGTGGCGTCGACGAGCGGGGCCCCGGCGGTGTCCGGGGTGAGGTAACCGCGGGCGTAACGGCCCGGGAGCTGGGTGCTGGGATGCAGGTAGAAGGTGTCGCTCAGCTCCAGCGGTTCGATGATCCGGGTGCGGTACTCGGTGGCGAGGGAGTGTCCGGTGACCTTCCTGATCAGCATCCCGGCGACGACGAAGTTGGTGTTCGAGTACCGGTACGCGCCGCCCGGCGCGGTGGTGCGCGGCTTGCGCAGGGAGCGGTTCACCAGGTGGCGCAGGGTGAAGACCTTGGTGCGGACCGCCTCGAAGCCGGACACCGAGGCGGCGAACATGTCGCCCGTGTAGTCGTACAGGCCGCTGCGGTGGCTCAGCACGTGCCGTACGGTGATGCGGTCGTCCGGGAGCAGGCCGGGCAGATAGCGGTTGACCGGGGCGTCGAGCCGGATCTTCCGCTCGTCGACCAGTTGCAGCAGCACCACGGCCGAGAAGATCTTGGTGACGCTGCCGATGCGGAACCGGTCGGCGGTGCCGATGGACCGCAGGGTGGTGCGGTCGGCGACGCCGGCGGCCGCCACCGCGATCGTGCCGTGGTCGTCGACGCGGGCCGTCGCGCCGGGCGCGCCCTGCCGCAGGGCCGTGCGCAGGTCGGCGCGGAGAGCCGTGAGGTCGGGCTCGGGCTGCTGGGGTGCCGCTTGCGCCGGCACCGGCAGGAGGGAGAGGAGGACCGCCGCCCCCAACGCCGTAGCCTTGCCCACCGTTGCTGAGACCATCCGAGTCCTCTCCCGCTGCGTCTGACGCGCCGTCACGGCGGTACGAATGACGCACAGTATGGCCAGCGGGAGAAGAGAAAATGGCCATTTAGTACTTTTCGGGCATGGCTCGCGGGTGCGGACGACGCGGCGGGCGGACTCAGCCGGACGCCGTCGGCTCCGGCTCGATCAGCCCCTCGCGGTAGGCGATCGCCACCGCCTCCCCGCGGCTCGCGGCGCCCAGCTTGGCGAGGATGTTGGAGACGTGCACGCTCGCCGTCTTGCCGCTGATGAACAGCTCCTCGCCGATCTGCCGGTTGCTCCGGCCGAGGGCCAGCAGCCGCAGCACGTCCTGCTCCCGGGCCGTCAGCGGCGAGGTGCGGTCCCCGGCGGACGACGGGGGCGACAGCCGGCCCCGGCGGATCAGGGCGTCCGCCCGTTCCAGCAGGGGCAGCGCACCCAGCCGCGCCGCCGTCTCCCGTACGGCCGCCGCCTCGACGGCCGCCTCCTCGCGCCGCTCCGCCGTCAACAGGGCCTCTGCGTACCGCAGTCGGCAGCGCGCCGTCTCGTACACGTCCCCGGGACCGAACGCGGCCACCGCCGCCGCCCAGGCCTCGACGTCCGGCCCGGAGACGGCCCGCGTCCACTCGGCCTCGGCGCGCGCCAGCCAGGCGACGCCCTCCGGGCCCTGCGGCGCACGGTTCGCGCCCCGCGCCGCCGACGCCCGCGCGGGCTCCACCAGTTCCGTCGCGGTCTGCGCCCACCGGCGTGCCCCGGCCTCGTCGCCGCTCAGCCGCAGCTCGGCCGCCCGGTCGGCGACCGCGGACAGCGCGAGGGCGGCGAGCCGCACCGTCACATCGGGCGGAGTGCCCGCCGGGTCGGTGAGCGCGGCGACGGTGGACCGCATCCGGTCGACCGCCTCCTGCGCATCACCCCGCAGCGCGGCGGCGTCGGTCAGCACCACGCCCGCGACCAGCGTGCCCAGCCAGTCGAACGGCCCCTGGAGCAGCGCCCGGGCCCGGTCCACGGCCGTCAGGTCGCCGCGGGCGAGCATGACGTACCAGGCGGGCCCGGAGGCGTAACCGCCGGAGGCGGGCAGCACCTCGGCGTCGGCCGCCGCCTCGCGGACGCACTCGTCCCAGCGGCCCAGCGAGAACAGCACGAGCAGCCGGAGATAGCGCATCTCCAGCGGATACGGGGCGGACAGCATGCCCGCCCGACGGGCCCGCTCCAGCCCCTCGGCGAGCCACGGCAGGCATGCCTCCAGGTCGTCGGCCTCGAAGTGGCCCATGGCGACGTGGAAGACCGCGCGCAGCTCCACCGGCGCGTTGCCCGACCGGCGGGCCAGGTCCCGCGCCTTCACCAGCCGCTCGCGCCCCTCCGGGGTCTGCCGGCCGCCCTTCTCCAGGATCGCCAGCGAGACGAGCAGGTCGGCCTGCGCGTCCGGGACCCGCAACTGCTCAGCGGCCCGCAGGGCCTGGCGGGCGACCCGCAGCGCGGTCTCGTCCTCCCCGATCTGACGAGCCACCAGCACATGGGTGGCCGCCGCCCACACCCAGGTGGTCGACGGGGGCTCGGCGGGGATCAGGGCGAGGGCCTCGCTGCTGTGGGTGAACGCCGCGGTCAGGCTGTCGACGCCGAGCAGATTGCCGGCCAGGGTGTAGCGGACCCGGGCGGCCAGCTCCGAGTCGGCCTCCTGGTCGACGCCCGCGAGCGCGGAACGGGTCAGGGCCACCGCCCGGTGCGCGTCACCGGCGTGCGCGGCCGCGGCCGAGGCACGCAGGGTGAGCATCACCCGGTCGGTGCCCTCGCCCGAGGGGCGCGCCGACGGCTCCACCGCCGACCACAGATCCAGCGCCGTCTCCAGGTGCCGTAGCTCCTCTGCGGGCGCGCCGACCCGTTGGGCATGGTCGGCGGCCTCCAGGGAGGCGGCGAGTGCCGCGGCCGGTTCGTGGCTCTCCCGGTGGTGGTGGGCGCGCTCGGCGGCGGTCTCGGCGCGGCGGGGCCGCTCGGCGAGCAGCCGGGCGAACGCGCCGTGCAGCCGGGCCCGTTCGCCCGGGAGGAGATCGGCGTAGACCGCCTCGCGCGCGAGAGCGTGCCGGAAGGAGTACGTGCCACCGTCGCCCGGGACCAGCAACTGGCGCCCCACGGCCTCCCGCAGCGCCGCCTCCAGCTCCTCCTCCGGCAGGCCCACGGCCTCGCGCAGCAGGTCGTCCTCGACGCGACGCCCGGCGACGGCCGCGGTGCGCAGCACCTGCTGTGCGGTGGCGGACAGTTGCTCGAACCGCAGCAGCAGCACGTCCGCCAGCCCGCTGGGCACACCGCCGGCCTCGGTGTCCGTGGCCGCCAGCAACTCCTCGGCGTAGAAGGCGTTGCCCTCGGCCCGCTCGACGATCCGGCTGACCGTGCCCTCCGGCAGCGGCCGCTCCTGAAGGGCCCGCACCAGCCGGGTCACGTCCGCGTCGGGGAGCGGGCGCAGCTCCAGGCGCTCGACCGCGGGCAGCCGCACCAGCTCCGCCAGCAGCGGGCGCAGCGGGTGACGCCGGTGCAGATCGTCCGCACGGTACGAGGCCAGCACCGCGAGCCGCTGGCCGGCGGCCCGGCCCAGCACACCACGGCTCAGCAGGAACCGCAGCAGGTCCCGGGACGACTGGTCCGCCCAGTGCAGGTCCTCCAGCACGAGCAGCAGTGGCGCGACGTCGGCCAGGTCCGCCAGCAGCCCGGCCATGCCCTCGAACAGCCGCAGCCGGCCGCCGTCGGCGTCGGTGCCCGCGCCCAGCATCCGGTCGACCACCGGATGCGCCGCCAGCACCTGAGCGAACCGCGGCTCCCCGGCCAGCACCCCCAGCACCTCGGTGAACGGCAGATACGGCAGACCGACGTCCCCGAGGTCGACACAGTGCCCGCAGAGCACCGTCATGCCGTCCCCGGCGGCCACGGACGCGACCTCGTCGAGCATCCGCGTCTTGCCCACCCCGGCGTCCCCGGCGACGAGCACGGCCCGCGGCTCCCCGCTCCGGGCGCGCGCCAGCACGCCCGTCAGCCGGGCGAGTTCGTCGTCCCGGCCGACCAGGGGAGAGGAGGAGATGATCTGCGCCATGCCCTCATCCTGGCACGTGCCTCCGACAGCCCCTGGTGAGAGGGGTGGGCGGACCGACAGCAGGGGTGCGGGGAACTGCACGACGCGTCACCGGAGCTGTCGGTTCGGATTCCTGGGCGCCCCATGACCCCCGAGCCCGGTCGTCCGGCCGTCCGTCAGGCGGGGTCCGGTGCGGTGAGGGAGGCGAGGGCGGCATCGAGGCGGCGGCCGGCCTCCTCGGCGACCGGGCGCAGGGCTTCCAGCCCGGTGAGGGTGACCATCGTGTCCGGGTCCAGGGCCTGGACGGCGGTGCGGTCGCCGTCGGCGCGCACCACCACGTTGCACGGCAGCAGCAGGCCGACCGTGCGGTCGGTGTCCAGCGCGCGGTGGGCGAGGGGCGGGTTGCAGGCGCCGAGGATGACGTAGTCCTCCATGTCCTCTGCGGCGCGGCCCAGCTTGGCCTTGAGGGTGGCGGTGACGTCGATCTCGGTGAGGATGCCGAAGCCCTGGGCGGCCAGGGCCTCGCGGACCCGGCCGACGGCGGTGGCGAAGTCGGTGTCGAGGCGGACTGTGCGGTCGTAGCGCATTGCGGTGGCCCTTTCTGCGGTACTCGTGCGGTGTTCCGGGGGTCTCCCGGCCCTCGAAAATACCCCCCGGGGTACCTATGCTACCGTCGAAGTCATACCCCCAGGGGTAATTCTTCACTGGAAGGGAGTACCTCGTGTTCTTCGTCGACACGATCGAGGTGCCAGGCCTCGGCAACCGCAGCTATCTCGCGGGCGGCGAGCGGACGGCCGTGGCCGTCGATCCGCCGCGCGACTTCGACCAGGTCCTCGCGGTGGCCGTACGGCGCGGTGTGCGGATCTCGCACGTCGTGGAGACCCACGTGCACAACGACTACGTCACCGGCGGCCTGGAGCTGGCCAGGACCGTCGGTGCCGCCTACCTCGTGCCCGCCGACGCCCGCGTCTCCTTCGCACGCGTGCCGGTGCGCGACGGCGACCGCGTGGAGGTCGACGCGGGCCTGACCCTGCGCGCGCTGGCCACACCCGGCCACACCCCGCACCACACCTCCTACGTGCTGGAGGACGCCGGCGAGTCGGTCGCGGTCTTCACCGGCGGCTCACTGCTGATCGGCACCGTCGGCCGCCCTGACCTCGTCGAACCGCGCATGACCGAGCGGCTGGCCCGGGCGCAGCACGCCTCCGCCCACCGGCTGGCCGGCGAACTGCCCGACGAGACCCCCGTGCTGCCCACCCACGGCTTCGGCAGCTTCTGCTCCTCCGGCCAGGCCGAGGGCAGCGACACGACCATCGGGAAGGAGAAGGCCTCCAACGAGGCCCTCCTGCGGGACGTGGACACCTTCGTCGCCGACCTGCTGGCCGGCCTGGACGACGTCCCGGCCTACTACGCGCACATGGGCCCCGCCAACGCCGCCGGGCCCGCCCCCGTCGACCTGACCCCGCCCGCCGTGGCCGACGCCGAGGAGATCGCCGCCCGGCTGGAGGCGGGGGAGTGGGTGGTGGACCTGCGCCGACGGGTCGCGTTCGCCGCCAGGCACGTGTCCGGCTCGTTCAACTTCGAGGCGGACGGGCAGCTCGCCACGTACCTCGCCTGGCTGATCCCGTGGGGCAAGCCGGTCACCCTGCTCGCCGAGTCCGCCGAGCAACTGGCCGCCGCCCAGCGCGAACTCGTCCGCGTCGGCATCGACCGGCCCGCCGCCGCGGCCACCGGCGGCCCCGCCGACTGGGTGCGCCAAGGAGAGACACCGGCCTCCTTCCGCCGCGCCACCTTCGCCGACCTCGCCGAGCGGCACCCGGCGCAGGGCGTGGTCGTCCTCGACGTCCGGCGTGACGCGGAGCGCGCGGACGGATACGTCGACGGCTCGGTCCACATCCCCGTGCACACCCTGCCCCGCCGCCTCGACGAGGTGCCCGGCGGAGAGGTGTGGGTGCACTGCGGCGGCGGCATGCGGGCCGCCATCGCCGCATCGCTCCTCGACGCCGCGGGCCGCGACGTCGTCGCCGTGGACGACTCCTTCGACGCGGCCGAGCAGGCCGGCCTCGTCGTCCGGAAGCAGGCGGCATGAACACCTTCCGACCGGACCCGCCGCGCCTGACCGTGCAGGAGGCCGCCGCACGTACTGGAGCGGTTTCGCCGGATGCCCGCGAGGGACTGGCCGCCGCGCGCTGCGGAGCGGTCGCGGTGGGTGTCCGTGAGGGGCAGGGCGTCGCGCGTACTGGAGCGGTCGCGGTGGGTGTCCGTGAGGGGCAGGGCGTCGCGCTCACCGGAGTGGTTTCGCCGGATGCCCGCGAGGGGCGGGCCGTCGCGCGTACTGGAGCGGTTGCGGTGGATGTCCGTGAGGGGCAGGGCGGCGCGCTCACCGGAGCGGTTTCGCCGGATGCCCGCGAGGGACTGGCCGCCGCGCGTACCGGAGCGGTCGCGCCGGATGTCCGCGAAGGGCAGGCCGTTGCGCGCGACGCAGCGGTCCTGCTCGACGTCCGTGAGCGGTACGAGTGGGAGGCGGGGCACGCGCCGCAGGCCGTGCATGTGCCGCTCTCCGCGCTGATGGCCGGGGCCGCCCCTCCGGCCGGGTCCCTGATCGTGATCTGCCGTTCCGGCAACCGCTCCCGGCAGGCGGCCGAGCTGCTGACGGCTCGTGGCGCCGAGGCCGCCGACGTGATCGGCGGGATGCGGGACTGGGCCGCCGCCGGGCTGCCGGTGGTCACCTCGGACGGCGGAAACGGCACCGTGGCGTGAGCGCTCTCCTCCTCGCCCTGACCGCCGGGGCGCTGATCGGCCTGGCGCTCGGCGCGCTCGGGGGCGGCGGTAGCGTGCTCGCCGTGCCCGCCCTGATCTACCTGCTCGGCTTCACCCCGGTCGCGGCCACCACCGCGAGCCTGATCATCGTCACGCTCACCTCGGCCGCCGCGCTGTTCGCCCACGCGCGCGACGGCCACGTCCGCTGGCGTACCGGGCTGCTGTTCGCGGCGGCCGGGATCGGCCCGGCGATGCTGGGCGGTGCGCTCGCCGGCCGGCTCCCGCCGGCCGTCCTGACAGCCGCGTTCGCCTTCGTGGCGGCCGTGGCGGCGACCCGGATGCTGCGGACCGGCCCGGCCCCCGGCGCTCCGGCGCCCGTACGGCCGGGGCGTGCCGCGGCCACGGGGGCCGGTCTCGGCGCCGTCACCGGGGTCCTGGGCGTGGGCGGCGGCTTCCTCGCCGTACCGGCACTGGTGGGGGCACTCGGCCTGCGGATGCGGGCGGCGGTGGGTACGAGCCTGCTCGTCATCACCGTCAACTCGCTGGCCGCGCTGGTGATGCGGGCCGGCCCGGCCGACGCGCTGGACTGGGCGGTCGTCGCGCCCTTCGCCGGAGCCGCGATCCTCGGCGCCTGGGACGGCGGACGGCTGGCCGCGAAGGTCTCTGCGGACACGCTCCGGCGGATCTTCGCGACGGTGCTGCTGGCCGTCGCCGCGTTCATGCTGATCGACGCGGTGAGCCGATGAACCGCGGTCCGCGGCTCACGCCAGCGACAGGAACAGCCGCTCCAGGCGCGCCCGCAGCTGCTCGGCGTCCTCGCCGCTCTTGCGGCCGGACTCGATGTCCGCCACGCACTTCTGCAAACCGGTGGCGATGATCGCGAAACCGGCCCGGTCCAGGGCTCGGGACGCGGCGGCGAGCTGCGTGACGACGTCCTCGCAGTCACGCCCCTCCTCGATCATCCGGATCACACCGGAGATCTGACCCTGCGCCCGGCGCAGCCGGTTGAGCACGGCCTTCAGCTCCGCACCCGCAAGCTCCAGTTCCACAACCACTCCTCAAAAATACCCCTAGGGGTACTGTACGTCCCGATTCGGGACCACGTCGACCACCAAGGATCACACCTGTCATGACCAACACCCCCGTCGCCCTCGCCGCCGAGCAGGCCCGCACCCGGCTGCACGAGCTCACCGTCATCGACGTGCGCACCCCGGGCGAGTACGCCTCCGGCCACCTGCCCGGCGCCGTGAACGTCCCGCTGAACCACCTCCGGCGCGCGCTGCCGGAGATCCGGCACGCCGCCGAGCGCGGTGACGTGCTCGTCGTGTGCGCCTCCGGAGCCCGCTCCGAGAACGCCTGCAGGCTGCTGGCCGAGCACGGCATTCCGACGGCCACCCTCACTGGCGGCACCGCCGCCTGGGCCTCCGACGGCCACGACCTGCACACGCCGGCCGCCTGCGACACCCGCTCCGGCTGGAGCATGGAGCGGCAGGTGCGCTTCACCGCCGGCGCGATCGTCCTCCTGGGCCTCGCGCTCGGCTTCCTCGTGCACCCGGCCTTCCAGCTCCTCGCGGCGGGCATCGCGGGCGGTCTGGTCTTCTCCGCGCTCACCGACACCTGCGGCATGGCCGTCGTCCTCGGCAAGCTGCCGCACAACCGGCCGCGGGCGGCCGATCTCGACGCCGCGCTCGCCGAACTGCGGGGCCGCTGACGTCGAGGACATACCTCGGTGGGCACCGGGGCGGGGATGTGGCCCAAGGCCCGTCCCCGTCTCCCGTACCTGGAGCAGCCATGGTCGGAGAGTGCTCCGAGCACGCCGTTCGCGGCCGGATCAGCTTCGCCCGACCTCCCGCTCTGCCGCCCCCGCCTGTGTCAGCAGCAACTCGGCCAGGCGGCGGGCCTCGTCGGCGGTGAGTGCCGCCCACACGCCCGGTTCGCCGCCCTGGTCCGGGCCCACGTCCAGCGCGACGCGGTTGATGGGCCGGTCCGAGAGCGCGAGACGGAGCCGGTGGACGGTGATGCGGCGTCCGCAGCCGGTCACGAGGGCCGGTTCGCCTTCGTTCCTCGTCATCATGCCCACGCCCCTTCCGACGGCTGCGGTCCGGCGGTCGTCGGGTGACGCCCGTACGCCCGGCCTCGTATCCGGAACAGCGCCGCGGGGGCCGGGATTCTTCCCGTCCTACCGGCGCGACGAGGACGCCTGGGACTAGGGAAGACTGGTGCCACGAACGTGTCCGCAACACAAGGAGGCAGCCGGAATGACACGCCCGATCACGACCGGGGTGGACGGATCGCAGGAGAGTCTCGCGGCACTGGGCTGGGCCGCCCGCGAGGCGGTCCGCCGCGGGCTCGCCCTGCGTGTGGTGCACGCCTGGCGGTTCCAGCCGCACGAGGCGATCGAGGCGGCCGACCCGGACACACAGGCCGCGTGGGCGCGCGAGGCCGTGGCGGAGACCGTGCGCGGAGTGCGCGAGAAGCATCCTGGCCTCGAGGTGTCCACCGACGTCCTGGAGGGCAGCCCCGTGGACACCCTGGCCGCCGCGGCGGCGGACGCCGAGATGCTGGTGCTCGGCTCGCGCGGTCACGGAGCGGTCGTCGGCTTCCTGCTGGGCTCCGTGGGACAGCAGGTGATCGTGGAGGCGGCCCGGCCGGTCGTCCTGGTGCGGGCCGGGGACAAGGCCTCCGACGAAGTGGCCGGGCGGGAGATCGTCGTCGGCCAGCAGGGCGAACCCGAGGACAGCGCCGAGACGATGCGCTTCGCGTTCGAGACCGCCGCGGCACGCGGCGCCTCCGTCCGGGCCGTCCGCGCCTGGACGCTGCCGCCGCTGTTCGCCTACAGCCCGGCCTCGTTGAAACTCCTCGACGAGGCCGGCGGCCTGGAACCGTACGAGAAGAAGGCGCTGGCCGCCGCGCTGGAGCCGTGGCGGGAACGCTTCCCCGACGTGCACGTGACCGAGCACGTGGAGATGGGCAGCGCGGGCCAGGTACTGCTGTCGGTGGCCGCACACGCCCAGCTCATGGTCGTCGGGCGGCGCGCCCGCCGTACGGCCGTGGGCTCCCGTATCGGCTCGGTGGCGCACGGCGTGCTGCACCACGCGGGCTGCCCGGTCGCGGTGGTGCCGTCGGCCTGAGTCAGCCGGCGGCCTCGGAGGCCTCCGAGGCCTCGGCGCCCTGCGCCTGCATGGCCTGCACGGTCTCCGAGGTCGGCTGGAGTGTCTCGCGCGCCCTGGGCAGGATGTTCTTGATGTAGTCCTCGACGGCCGTGTCCAGGCCGATGTCGTGCTGCGCGCGCTCGGACAGGTACCAGCGGTGTTCGAGCAGCTCGTGGTAGATCTCGGCGGGGTCCATCGAGCCGCGCAGCTCCAGGGGCACGGCCCGCACCGTGGGGCGGAAGACGTCGCGCACCCAGCGGTGGGCGAGGACCTCGGGGCGGGCGGCGAGCGGGTCGCCCGGGGCGTGGTCGTCCTGGGTGGCCATCCAGCTCTCCAGGTCGTTGAGCAGCCGCCGGGCCTGGTTCTCCTCGGCGTCCAGGCCCGTCAGGCGCAGCAGTTGGCGCTGGTGGTGACCGGCGTCGACGACCTTGGGCACGAAAGTGACCGAGTCGCCGTTGGAGGAGTGCTCGATCTGCATCTCGGCGACGTCGAAGCCGAGGTCGTTCAGCCGGCGTATCCGGCGCTCGATGTAGTGGTACTTGCCGGCCGGGTAGACGGAGGTGCGGGTCAGCTCCTGCCACAGGCCCTGGTAGCGGGCGCAGATCTCGGTGCCGAACTCGATCGGGTCCACCGAGGGGTGCAGCGCCCCGGACGCCTCCAGGTCGAGCAGCTCGCCGCTGATGTTGACCCGGGCGAGGTCGAGGTCGTAATCGCGCTGGCCGTCGCTGAGTCGGGGGTGCAGGTCGCCGGTCTCGGCGTCCACCAGGTACGCGGCGTACGCGCCCGCGTCGCGGCGGAACAGCGTGTTGGACAGCGAGCAGTCGCCCCAGGCGAAGCCGGCCAGGTGCAGCCGCACCAGCAGCACGGCCAGGGCGTCCATCAGCCGGTGCATGGTCGCCGGACGCATCGTCGTCTCGAACATCGAGCGGTACGGCATCGACCCGCCCAGGTGCCGGGTGACCAGCACCGACTCCAGCGGGGCGCCGTCGGTGTCGACGCGCCCGGTGACCACGGCCAGCGGATCCACCGCGGGGATGCCGATCCGGTCCAGGTCGCGCAGCAGCTCGTACTCGCGCAGCGCGGGCCGCTCGGCCAGTTCCTTGACGGCGATCACCTCGGCACCGGCCCTGGCGTAGCGCACGACGTGCCGGGAGATGCCGCGGGGGAGCGGTACCAGGTATTCCTCCGGCCACTCCTCCAGGGGCAGCTGCCACGGCAGTTCCAGCAGGAGCGCGGGGTGCTCCGGGTTGGTCGCGCTGATCTGCAGGGCCATGGGCGGTGTGTCCTCGTCTCGGGGGTGATCGCCGGTGGTGTCGGCCGGCGGTGGTCGTCGGCGGTGTCGGCCGGTGGCGATCGCCGGTGATGATCCTCACCTCACCCTAAAGGGCCCGCTCCCGTGCCCGAAGCGCCGCTTCACGGACCGGACCGCGGTACAGAGGACCGTGCCCCGGCAGCAGCAGGTCGCCTTCCAGCCCGGCGAGCACGTCCAGCGAGGCGACGGCACGGGCGCGCTCGTGATGGAACATGTCGGGGAGCAGGTGCGGTCCCTCGATCCGGGACGTCGGGTGCCCGCTCGCCAGCGCGTCACCCGCGATCAGCGCCCCGGTCTGCGGCAGATGGAAGGCGCAGTGCCCGTCGGTGTGCCCCGGCGTGAACACCGGTACGGGCCGTCCGGGCAGGTCCAGCGGGCCCCCGGTCGGGAACGCCCGCGCGACGGAGACGGGCACCTTCGCCGTGCCGCCGGACCGCAGCGCGTGCACCGCCCACGGCAGGACTCCCGGCCGCAGGCCGTTGCGCAGGACCTGGCCGACGGACACCTGGTGCAGGAACTCCCGCCGGGCGTGCGGCACTTCGGCCTCGTGCAGCAGTACCGGCGTGCCGTACGCGGCGCGCAGGAACTCGGCGGATCCCAGGTGGTCGTTGTGCGCGTGCGTGATCAGCACGGCCGCCACCGCCTCCGGCGAACTCCCCACCTGCGCAAGGGAGGCGAGCACCCGCTCCCGGTCCCCTGGATACCCGGTGTCCACGAGGGTGGCCGCGTCCCCCTCGGTGAGGATCACCCAGTTGGTGTTGCTGCCGTGCACCAGGTAGGTGCCGTCGGCGACTTGGCGTACGTCTGCCCGCATGATCGTCCTCTGTGATGAGGTCTGTGCCCGACGGGGCACAGCAAAGCAGACGGGGGAGCGGTGCGGACGGGGGAAGGACTGCCTCCGGCACCGTCGCCGGAGGCAGCCCCCGCGCGCAGCCGAGGCGGCCGCCTCAGTCGCCTCAGTGCACGCCGTGCGGGCGGAACTGGATGCTGATGCGCGGACCCGCGGCGCGGGCCGTCTTGGGGATCGCGTGCTCCCAGGTGCGCTGGCAGGAGCCGCCCATCACGATCAGGTCGCCGTGGCCCAGCGCGCGGCGCACGGTGTCGCCGCCGCCGTGCGCCGGGCGCAGGAGCAGGTCGCGCGGTGCGCCCACGGAGAGGATGGCGACCATCGTGTCCTCGCGCGCGCCCCGGCCGATCCGGTCCCCGTGCCAGGCGACGCTGTCCCGGCCGTCCCGGTAGTAGCAGAGCCCGGCCGTGGTGAACGGCTCGCCCAGCTCCTCGGCGTAGTGAGCGGACAGCGCGGCGCGCGCTTCCTCCAGTACCGGGTGCGGCAGCGGGTCGTGGGCGCCGTAGAACGCGAGCAGGCGGGGGACGTCGACGACGTGGTCGTACATCGTGCGGCGCTCGGCGCGCCACGGCACCCGGGTGGCGAGGTGGTCGAACAGCGTGGCCGAGCCGGACAGCCAGCCGGGCAGTACGTCGATCCAGGCGCCGCGGGTGAGCCCGGTGCGGCGGATCCCGTCGAGGGGGCCGAGCCGGAGCCGGTCGGCCTGGTCGAAGAGGGAGCCCTGGAGGTGCGTGGTCATGGATCCAGCGTACTCCGCATTCGAAAAGATGTTCCCATTCGGATACGGCTCTTTCGATACGTCGGTGTATCGGATACATTCCCGTATCGAACGGAGGTGGGGGAATCGAACAGAGTGCGGAGGGCGGGACATGGCGGTCGAGGGGACCACGGGACGCGTCACCAGGCGTCGTGTGCGCACCCGGGCCAACCTCCTCGACGCCGCCTTCGAGGTGTTCGCCGCCAAGGGCTTCGGCCGGGTCTCGATCGAGGAGGTCTGCGAGGCCGCCGGCTACAGCAGAGGCGCCTTCTACTCGAACTTCGCCAGCCTCGACGAGCTGTTCTTCGCCCTGTACCGGCAGCGCGCCGACCTGATCGCCGAGCAGGTCGCGGGCGCCCTCGCCCTCGACGGCCCCGGCCTCGACGTACCGCAGTCCGTGGACCGGGTCACCGACGTGCTGCTGCTCGACGTGGACTGGCTGCTCGTCAAGACGGACTTCCTGGTGCACGCAGCACGCGACGCTGCCGTCGCCCGGACCCTCCTGGACCACCGGGAGCGACTGCGCCGGACGATCGAGCACCGGCTCGCCGGGCTCCCCGCCCTGCCCTCGGTGCTCGGCGGCGCCGACGGCGCCGCCCGCGCGGTCGTCGCCGCCTACGACGGCGTCACCACCCAACTGCTGCTGGACAAGGACGTCGACAGCGCCCGCGCCTGGCTCAAGCAACTCCTCACCGCGCTGCTGACCGACGGCAGCGGCAACCCCGAATAGGAAGGGAAGGTCGCATGGACGCCGATGTCATCGTCGTCGGAGCGGGCCTCGCGGGCCTGGTCGCCGCGCACGAACTCACCAGCAGGGGCCGCCGGGTCGCCCTGGTCGACCAGGAGAACGCCAACAACCTCGGCGGACAGGCATTCTGGTCCTTCGGCGGACTCTTCCTCGTCGACTCCCCGGAGCAGCGCCGCCTGGGCATCAAGGACTCCTTCGACCTGGCCTGGAGCGACTGGCAGGGCAGCGCCGGATTCGACCGGGTGGACGACGAGGACTCCTGGGCGGTGCGCTGGGCGCGCGCCTACGTCGAGTTCGCGGCCGGGGAGAAGCGGTCCTGGCTGGAGGGGCACGGCATCAAGTTCCTGCCCACCGTCGGCTGGGCCGAGCGCGGCGACCTGCGGGCCCACGGCCACGGCAACTCCGTGCCCCGCTTCCACATTGCCTGGGGCACCGGCACCGGCATCGTCGAACCCTTCGTCCACCACGCCAAGCAGGCCGCCCGCGACGGGCTGCTCACCTTCCACCACCGCCACCGGGTCGACGCCCTCGTCATCGAGGAAGGCACGGCGCGCGGGGTGCGCGGCACCGTCCTCGCCGAGGACAACTCGGCCCGCGGCGTGAAGTCCAGCCGCGACCCCGTCGGCGACTTCGAACTCACCGCCCAGGCCGTCATCGTCACCACCGGCGGCATCGGCGCCAACCACGACATCGTCCGCCGCTACTGGCCCGAACGCCTCGGCACACCCCCCACCGAGATGGTCACCGGCGTCCCCGCCTACGTCGACGGCCGCATGCTCGACATCAGCGCCGAGGCGGGCGTCCGCCTGGTCAACCGCGACCGCATGTGGCACTACACCGAGGGCCTGCAGAACTGGGACCCCATCTGGCCCGGCCACGGCATCCGCATCCTGCCCGGACCGTCCTCGATGTGGTTCGACGCCCTCGGCCGCCGCCTGCCCGACCCGTGCCTGCCCGGCTACGACACCCTCGGCACCCTCAAGTACCTGCGCACCACCGAGGACATCGCCGGGTACGACCACTCCTGGTTCATCCTCAGCCAGAAGATCATCGAGAAGGAGTTCGCGCTCTCGGGTTCCGAGCAGAACCCCGACATCACCGCCAAGGACCGCGTCGGCTTCCTGAAGGAACGGGTGCTGGGCAAAGGCGCCCCGGGCCCCGTGGACGCGTTCCTGCGCAAGGGCGCCGACTTCGTCACCGCCCCCGACCTGGAGCGGCTCGTCGAGAAGATGAACGCGCTCACCGACAAGCCCCTGCTCGACGCGGCCGAGGTGCGGCGCCAGATCGAGGCCCGCGACCTGCAGATCGCCAACCCCTACAGCAAGGACGCCCAGGTGCAGGGCATCCGCAACGCCCGCCGCTACATCGGCGACAAACTCGGCCGCGTCGCCACCCCGCACCGCATCCTCGACCCGGCGGCCGGCCCGCTGATCGGCGTCAAGCTGCACGTCCTGACCCGTAAGACCCTCGGCGGCATCCAGACCGACCTCGACTCCCGCGCCCTGGGCCTCGACGGCCAACCGGTCGAGGGCCTGTACGCGGCCGGCGAGGTCGCCGGTTTCGGCGGCGGCGGCGTCCACGGCTACAACGCCCTGGAGGGAACCTTCCTCGGCGGCTGCCTCTTCTCCGGCCGGGCGGCGGGACGGGCCGCGGCCCGACAGACCGGCTGAGACCGCGCCCGGCAGGGCCCGCGCCCGGCAGCGGGCCGCAAGCCGGCAGCGGGCCTCGGCTCAGCTGTCGGGCTCAGGGGCTGTTGTCCTTCCGGACCGGGCATCCGGGCCGGCGCACCCGTCGAGTCTGCGGTGGCGGGAGCGCCTTCCCGCAACACGCCTTCGATAGTACGGTCGCGCCCGCCACCCGAACCGTCCGGAGGGCTTTGGCATGCCTGCACGCTATTTCGAGGACTTCACGCCCGGCCGCGGACGGCTGCCACCGCGCGCGGTCCTGGACTCCGACGCCCCCCGGATCGACCTCAACGGACAGTGGGCGTTCCGGTTCTCGTCGGCGCTGCGGGCCGAGTCGGACGGGTTCCAGGACCCGGAGTTCGACGACGGCTCCTGGGACGCCCTGCCCGTCCCCTCGCACTGGCAGCTGCGCGGCTACGGCCGGCCCGTCTACCTCAACATCGCCTACCCCGTCCCGCTCGACCCGCCCTTCGTCCCCCAGGAGAACGAGACCGGCGACTACCGCCGCGTCTTCGACCTGCCGGACTCCTGGCAGGACTTGCCGGCGGTAGTGCGCTTCGAGGGAGTGGACTCCTGCGCCCGGGTCTGGCTCAACGGCACCGAACTCGGCGTCACCTACGGCAGCCGCCTGGCGGCCGAGTTCGACGTGACCGCGCTGCTGCGGCCCGGCCGCAACGTGCTGGCCGTGCGGGTGCACCAGTTCTCCGCCGGCACCTACCTGGAGGACCAGGACACCTGGCGCCTGTCGGGCATCTTCCGCGACGTGGCCCTGCTGGCCCGCCCCGCCGGCGGCATCCGGGACGCCTTCGTCCACGCCGACTACGACGACGCCACCGGCGAGGGCCGGTTGCGCGTGGACGTAGCCACCGACACTGACGCACCCGTGCGGATCAGCGTCCCCGCCCTCGGCATCCACGACCGGCCCGCCGACAGCGAGTTCCGGTTCCCGGCAGTGCGCCCCTGGAGCGCGGAGGACCCGCACCTCTACGAGGCACACCTGGCCACCGACAGCGAACGCGTGCGGGTGCGGTTCGGCTTCCGCACCATCACCATCGACGAGAGCGGCGTCCTGCGGGTGAACGGAAACCGCGTCCTGCTGCGCGGCGTCAACCGGCACGAGTTCGACCCCGACCACGGCCGTACCCTCTCCCCGGAGGCCATGCGCCGCGACGTGGAGCTGATGAAGCGCCACAACATCAACGCCGTCCGCACCGCCCACTACCCGCCGCACCCGGCCTTCCTCGACCTGTGCGACGAGCTCGGGCTGTACGTGACGCTCGAATGCGACCTGGAGACCCACGGCTTCGAGTACGCCGACCCCACGAGGTGGGAGCGCAACCCCTCCGACGACCCGCGCTGGCGCGACGCCTACCTGGACCGCATCGAGCGCACGATCGAGCGGGACAAGAACCACCCCAGCATCGTCATGTGGTCGCTGGGCAACGAGGCCGGCGACGGCCGGAACCTGCGCGCGATGGCCGACTGGGCACACGGACGCGACCCCTCCCGCCCGGTCCACTACGAGGCCGACCGGCTCTGTGCGTACAGCGACATCCACGGCCAGATGTACCGCACGCCCGCGGCCGTCGCCCGCATCGGCCGCGGCCGGCTGCTCCCGGGTGAGATCCATTACCCGGCGCGCGCCGGCTCCGGCGACCCGGCCGACGATCCGCGCAACCGCATGCCCTTCCTCCTCACCGAGTTCGGCCACGCGATGGGCAACGGACCCGGCGCCCTGGCCGAGTACGCGCAGCTCTTCGACGCGTACCCGCGGGTGCAGGGCGGCTGGATCTGGGAGTGGATGGATCAGGGGCTGCGCACGCGCGACGCCCAGGGCCGCGAGTTCTTCGGGTACGGCGGCGATTTCGGCGAGGAGCTGCACGACGGCAACTTCTGCTGCGACGGCCTGGTCTTCCCCGACGGCACCCCCTCGCCCGGGCTGTTGGAGTACGCCAAGGTCATGGCTCCCGTCCGCATCAGTGCGGGCCGCGAGCCCGGAACGCTGAGCGTCGAGAACCGCTTCGAGGTCCTGGACCTCTCCCACCTGCGCTTCACCTGGGCCCTCGCGCGCGAGGGCGTCGAACTCGCCGCAGGCACACTGCCGACGCCGGAGGCGACCCCGGGCGACCGCGTCGAACTGCCCCTGCCCGCACCGGCCCTTGAGGCCGCCGCCGACGACGGTGACGGTGAACTGTGGCTCACCGTCCAGGCGGAGCTGGCCAAGCCCGCCGACTGGGCACCCGAGGGCCACGTCATCGCCTGGGGACAGCTCCAGCTCTCCGCACCGGTCCGCGCCGGGTCCCACGCACCCCTGCTGAGCCCGCACGCCGCGGACGGGTTCATCACGCTCGGGCCCGGCCGGTTCGACCCCGCCACCGGCAGCCTCCTCGACCTCGACGGACTGCCTCTGCGGGGCCCCACGCTGGGCCTGTGGCGCGCCCCCACCGACAACGACCGCGGCTGGTCCCAGCGCGACGCCGCCTACTGGAAGGACCGCGGCCTGGACCGGCTGCGCCACCGCACGGTCTCCGTCACGCCCGACGCCGAGGGCCTGACCGTCGTGGTCCGCAGCGCCGCGGCCGCCGTCCCTTGCGGCTACCTGACGACCTACCGCTGGACCAGCGATGGGACCGGCCTGCGGCTCCACGTGCACACCGCACCGGTCGGCCACTGGCCCGAGCGGGGGGACGACTTCGCCGGCCTCATGGTGGACCCCGACCTGCCGCCCGAGGAGTACCGGGAACTGCTGCGCCGCAACACCTCCCGTTCCCTGGCCCGGATCGGTCTCGACTGGCAGCTCCCCGCCGACTGGTCACAGGTCGAGTGGTTCGGCGCCGGCCCCGGCGAGGCCTATCCGGACTCCCGGCAGGCGGTCCGCGTCGGACGGTTCTGCACCACGGTCGAGCAGTTGCAGACGCCCTACGTGCGCCCGCAGGAGAACGGCAACCGCGCGGATGTACGGTGGGCCGAGGTCAGTGACGGCTCCGGCGCCGTCCACATCCGGGGCGAGGAGCTCTTCCACCTCTCCGCCCGCCCCTGGACCGACCGGCAGCTCGACGCGGCCCGGCACCAGACCGAACTGACCCCCGGCCCGTTCGTGCACCTGCACACCGACCACGCCGTCCAGGGCGTCGGAAGCGCCGCATGCGGACCTGGCGTCCTGCCCCAGCACCGCCTCGATCTCCGCCCCGCCGACTTCACCCTCGACCTCACGCCTGTACACCGCCCATGACACCGGAACCGGTCCGCCCGCGCGGGCGGACCGGTTCCGCCCCAGCAGGCGGCCTCAGCCCAGCAGGCGGGCCAGCACCGCGACGTGGCTCTCCTCGGGCGCCTTCGCGGCCGTCACCAGCGTCACCGTCCCCTCCCGCGCCAGCTCGCGCACGCGGTCGAGGAGTGCGGCGGCCTCCGGCGCGGACAGTTCCGCCTCGTACCGGCGGGCGAACTCCTCGTAGGAGCCCTCGCCCGCGTGGTACCAGCGGCGCAGCTCGGTCGACGGGGTCATCGCCTTGGGCCACTCGTCGACGCGCGCGGCCTCCTTGGACACCCCGCGCGGCCAGAGCCGGTCGACCAGGACCCGGACACCGTCCTCGGGCCCGGCGGGTTCGTGGACACGACGGATGCGCAACGTCACGAGCCTTCTCCCTGCGAGCTGACGGGTTCCTCACAAGTGTCCGTCAAGGTCGACGCATGATCACGCCGAACCCCCGTGTCGCTCTGCTGGCCGCCTCCCTCCTGCTCACCGGGTGCGGCGCGGGTGCCGCGGCACAGACCGCCGCCGCACCCACGCCCACCGCCCGCACACCCCAGCCCGCGATCTCCCTCGACGTGGCCCCGCAGCAGATACCCGGCCTCGGGCCCAAGACCTGGGCCGAGGTGCCCGCCGACACCCGCCAGGCGGTGGTGGTGACCGGACGCGGCAGGAACTCGCCGCGCTCCACCGCCGTCCTGTACGAGCGCACCGACGCCGGCTGGGAAGCCGGCCGGCCATGGCCCGCCCACAACGGGCAGCAGGGCTGGACCGACCACCACGTCCTCGGCGACCTGCGCACCCCCATCGGCGTGCACACCCTCTCCGACGCCGGCGGCCTGCTCCGCGACCCCGGCACCCGGCTGCCGTACGACCGTTCCACCGGGTTCACCCTGACCGGCACCGGCTTCGAGGGCGAACCCCTCGCCGGCTCCTTCGACTACGTGATCGCCATCGACTACAACCGCAGACCCGGCACCTCGCCCCTGGACTGGACCCGCCCGCTCGGCGCGGAGCGCGGCGGGGGCATATGGCTGCACGTCGACCACGGCGGCCCCACCCAGGGCTGCGTCAGCATCGCCCGCGCGCACATGAAGGACCTGCTCCTCGCCCTGGACCCGGCCAAGAACCCGGTCGTCGTCATGGGCGACGTGAAGTCCCTGGCCCGCTGAGTGCCCTCCCAACCGCTTAGGATCCGCCGCGTGTGCGCACATGTACTGGTCGCCGAGGACGACGAGATGCAGGCCGAACTCATACGGCGCTCCCTGCTGGCGGAGGGTCACACCGCCACCGTGGTCCACGACGGCCCGGCCGCCCTCGACGCGGCGCGGCGGCTGCGGCCCGACCTGGTCGTGCTGGACCTGATGCTCCCGGTCGTCGACGGGCTCGGGGTGTGCCGGGTGCTGCGCCGCGACGGCGACATCCCCGTCCTGATGCTCACCGCCCGTGCCGCCGAGGACGACGTCCTGCTCGGCCTGGAAGTCGGCGCCGACGACTACATGACCAAGCCCTACAGCCCGCGCGAGCTGATGGCCCGCATCCGCACCGTGCTGCGGCGCAGCGGCCGGGCGGGGGACCGGCGGGAGGACCCCGTCGTACGGGCCGCGGGCCTCGCCGTCGACCCGGTACGGCACGAGGTGCACTGTGCGGGGCGGCCGGTGGAGTGCACGCCGGCCGAGTTCCAGATCCTGCTCGCCATGGCCGCCGAACCCGAACGCGTCTTCACCCGGCGGCAGTTGCTGGAGTGCACCCGCGGCACCGATCGGGCCTCGACGGAACGGGCCGTCGACGTGCACATCATGAACCTGCGCCGGAAGATCGAGGCCGACCCGCGCCGCCCGGCCCGGCTGCTGACCGTCTTCGGGGTGGGCTATAAGCTGAGCGGCAGCCGCGGATGAGGGCCCGGACACCCCTGCGCAAACGCCTGCTGGTCCGGCTGCTGGTCGCCTCGGTGCTCATCGCCGTGTGCTCGGTGGCGGCGACGGCCTGGCTGGCGGTGGAGACCACCACCCGCGCGCTGCGCGAGGAGCAGGGCCAGGTCCTCGCCGACGACATGGACGTCCTGGACCGGCTCAGCGGCTACGCCGCGACCCACCCCGACTGGACGGGGGTCGGAGACCTGGTGCGCGAGCTGTCCGAGCGGATCGGCCGGCGCATCGCCCTGACCACCACCGACCGCCGGGTGATCGCCGACTCCGCGCCCCCCGGCACCCCGCTGCCGCCGCGCGCCGCCGCCGGCGTCGACCCGCTCACCACCGACACCCACACCGACCGCGGGGCCCAGCGCAGCGGAGTCGACCCCCGGGTGGTGGGCCCGTACCGGCTGCCCGCCGCGGAGCGCGCACAACTGGCGCGGCTCGCCGAGATCCGGCGCGAGTGCTTCGCCCGCAACGGCGTCGACGCGACCGTGGTGCGCACCCCGAGCGGCCGGCCGGTGCTCACCGACAAGGACGGCAGCACCGTCGACTACGTGCCCCTGGAGTGCGCCGACGGACGGCTCAACACGCCCACCGCCGCGGAGCAGAAAGCCCTCGCGGACCTGGCCGAACGGGCCAGGAGCTGCCTCGACGGATACCAAGTGGAGTACTACCCGCCGCTGTTCCTCGGCGTCGACGTCACCGACCGGAGCCTGCGCACGCGCTACCGGCTGGCCAAGTTCTCCGCGCAGCCGCAGGAGCAGGCCCAGCAGCGGGCGCAGGACTGCCTGGACCGCGCCCGCCGGGCCCAGCTCGACCCCCATGTCGCCCCGGCCGCCCACCTGTTCCTGGGCGTCGGGGACCGGCCCGCCGTGCGCTTCGACCTCTCCCCGGCCAATCGCACCAAGGTGGTGGGCGCGGCGGGCCTGGTCCTCGCCGTCACCGTGGCCGTCACCGCCGCCGTCGCCACCCGGCTCGTACGGCCGCTGCGGGCGCTGACCGAGGCCGCCCTGCAGCCGCCGGACCGGCACGTCCGGGTGCCCGTGACGACCCGCGACGAGACCGGCATCCTGGCGCTGGCGTTCAACGAACTGACCGAGCGCCGCGCCCGTCTGGAGGACCAGCGCAAGGCGATGGTCAGCGACATCGCGCACGAACTGCGCAGCCCGCTCACCAATATCCGCGGCTGGCTGGAGGTCACCCGGGACGGCCTCGTCGCACCCGAACCCGCCCTGCTCGCCTCCCTGCACGACGAGGCCCTCGTCCTCCAGCGCGTCATCGACGACCTGCAGGACCTCGCCGACGCCGACGCCGGAACCCTGCGCCTGCACCGCGAACCCGTCCGCGCCGACGAACTCCTCGACCAGGTAGCCGCCGCCCACCGCATGAGCGCGGACACCGCGGGCGTCACCCTGCGCACCTCGGCCGACGGCACGCCCTGGCTCGACGCCGACCCGGTCCGGATGCGTCAGGCCCTGGGGAACCTCGTCTCCAACGCGCTGCGGCACACCCCCGCGGGCGGCACGGTCGCGCTGACCGCGCGCCGGCACGGCGACGACGTGGTGCTGGAGGTCGCCGACACCGGCACCGGCATCGGTCCCGAGGACCTGCCCCACGTCTTCGACCGCTTCTGGCGGGCGGGGAAGTCCCGTAGCCGCCGGACCGGTGGCAGCGGGCTCGGGCTGCCGATCGTCCGTCACCTGGTGGCCGCCCACGGAGGTACGGCCGAGGCGGCGAGCGAACCCGGGGCTGGAGCCGTGTTCACCCTGCGACTGCCGGGCGGCGAGCCACCGAAGGACACCTGACGGCGTCACCCGGCGCTGCTGCGCGCACCCTCCCGCCGCAGCAGCCGGCGCCGTTCCCCCTCGCTCGTCCCGCCCCACACGCCGATGGCCTGCCCCGTGTCCAGCGCCCAGCGCAGACACGGCTCCCGCACGGGGCAGCGGCGGCAGACCGCCTTGGCCTGCTCCGTCTGCATCAGTGCGGGACCGGAGGTGCCGATCGGGAAGAAGAGGTCGGGGTCCTCGCGACGGCAGGCCGCACGCTCGCGCCAGTCATCCATCGAAGTCACCTGCGATCGAGGTCGTACGCGTTCTTTCAGATGCTTTACTCGCTTTCGGGTCTCCTGTCGACACGGGAGTGAAACGGCGGATCCGTGGGCGTGGACGCACTCACTGCTCGCGCAGGCCCCACGGCGAGCCGTACCCGGTCAGCAGGTCCAGGAACGGGCGGGCCGGGAACGCCTCCGGGCCGAGCACACCCGAGCCCGACCAGGCGCCGGTGGCGAGGAGTTCGAGGGCGACCACCGGATTGACGGCCGTCTGCCACACCACGGCCTGACAGCCGTACTCCTTCATGGACCACTCGTTGTCCACCACGTGGTACAGGTACACCTCGCGCGGCGCCCCGTCCTTGACCCCCCGCACCCAGGTGCCCGCGCAGGTCTTGCCGCGCATCCGCTCGCCCAGCGTCGCCGGGTCGGGCAGACAGGCGGCGACGACGTCCCGGGGCGAGACCCGTACGGGGCCGTCGGCGCCCGGCACGGTCACCGCCTCGGTGCGGTCCAGGCCCAGCAGGCGCAGCGTCTTGAGGGTCCGGACGAACTCCTCGCCCAGGCCGTACTTGAAGGTGACGCGGCGCGCGCCCACCCAGCGCGGCACGAGCAGCACCTCCTCGTGCTCCACGTTGACGCACTCCACCGGGCCGATGCCCTCGGGGAAGTCGAACACCTCGGGCTCGCTGAAGGGTTCGGTGGTGAACCAGCCCCGGTCGCGCTCGTAGACGACCGGCGGGTTGAGGCACTCCTCGATCGTGGTCCAGATGTTGAACGACGGGGCGAAGTCGTGGCCGTCGACGGTGAGGTTCGCGCCGTCGCGGACGCCGATCTCCTCGATCTCGTCGAAGAGTTCGTCCGCCGCGTGCCGCGCGAACACGTCCGACAGACCCGGCTCCACGCCCATGCCCACCAGGGCCAGCGCGCCCGCCCGCGCCCATGCGTCGGCCTGCGCGAACTGCTCGTCGCCGAGCTTGGTCCCGCACTCCTCGTAGGGGCGCTCGGCATGCGGCCGCGACAGCGACATCGCCATGTCGACATAGGTGGCCTCCGCGGCCCGTGCGGCCCGGAACAGCGGCATCACGAACCGCGGGTCGGTGGCGTTGAGCAGTACGTCGCAGCCGTGCCGCGCCAGCAGTGCCGCCACGGCCGCCTCGTCGCCCGCGTCGACTCGCGCGGCGGTGAAACGCCCGTCAGCGAGAGCCGCCACGGCCGCCTCGGCCCGCGCCGGGTCGTAGTCGGCCACCACCATCGCCTCGAAGAACCGGCGCCGGGCCGCGATTCGGGTCACGGCGGTACCCACACCACCGGCGCCCACGAGCAGTACACGCATGAGGAGAACTCCCTCTCGAACAGTACGGATGAGGTGGGGCCCCGGGGCTGATACAACGCCCCCGTCCCGCGTAAGGTCAATGGCGTTGGCATAAGGGCGCGGGACGGAGAACGCATGCCGAAGCCAGTGGTCCCCGAGGAGAAGCGGCGCCGGCGAAGGCCCACCAAGGGCGGCACCGTGCTGTCCGAGGAGCTGATCGTCGAGACCGCCCTGCGCCTGCTGCGCGAACACGGCAGCGCCGGACTCACCGCCCGCCGGCTCGGCCTCGCCCTCGACGCCGACCCGAGCACGCTCTACCGGTACTTCCGCGGCATGGACGACCTGACCCTCGCGATCGGCGACGCGCTCATCGGCCAGGCCCTGCGCGGCTGGCGGCCGACGGGGCAGTGGCGGGCGGACCTCACGGAGGTCGGGCTGCGCATCCACGCCGCCTACGTCGCCCACCCGCAGGCGGCCCTGCTGACCGCGAACCGGGTGACGGGCCGGGCCAACGAACTCGCCGCGGACGAGGCCGTGCTGGACGTCCTGCGCACCGCCGGGTTCCCACTCGACGAGACGGTCCGGATCTACCACGCCTTCATCGACCAGACCCTGGCCTTCGCCGCGCTCGACGCAGCCTCCCTGGCCCTGCCGAGCGCCTCGCAGCGGGCCGACGAGGACATGTGGCGCTCGACATACGCCCGCCTGCCGCGCGCCACACACCCGCGCATCGCCGAGGCGGCGCCGCTGCTCGCCACGCGGATGGTCACGAGCGCCTATCCGACGGCCCTGGAGATGCTGCTGGACAGTGCGCAGGCGCGGCTGCGGCCGGTGTGAGAACCTGCGGACCGGTACGACGGAGGAGGTCGAGGTGGCCGGGACGACGGTGGCCGAGGTGATGGCCGAGCTGGCCGCGCTGGAGGACCCGAAGGCGCGCGCGGTGAACGAGCGCCACGGCGACGACCACGGGGTCAACCTGGGCAGGCTGCGCGCGCTCGCCAAGCGGCTGAAGACCCAGCACGACCTCGCACGCAGGCTGTGGGAGACGGACGACACCGCGGCACGCCTGCTGGCGCTGCTGATCTGCCGCCCGAAGGCGTTCGAGCGTGCCGAGCTGGACGCCATGGTGCGCGAGACGCGTGCACCCAAGGTGCACGACTGGCTCGTGAACTACGTGGTGAAGAAGAGCCCGCACGCCGAAGCGCTGCGCCTGGCCTGGCTCGCCGATACGGACCCGGTGGTCGCGAGCGCCGGCTGGGCACTGACCACCGAACGCGTGGCGAAGCGGCCCGAGGGCCTGGACCTCGCCGGACTGCTGGACGTGATCGATGCGCAGATGAAGGACGCCCCGGAGCGCCTGCAGTGGGCGATGAACCACTGCCTGGCCCAGATCGGGATCGAGCACTCCGAGCACCGCACCCGTGCCCTCGGCATCGGTGAGCGCCTGCAGGTGCTCAAGGACTATCCGACCTCCCCGGGCTGCACCTCTCCCTACGCACCGGTCTGGATCACCGAGATGGTCCGCCGCAAGGAGGGCGCGTAGGGCTCAGGCCCGCAGCACCTGCGCGGCCGTCGCGGCGACCGCCTCCGCCACCGCCGCCAGCGCCGGCGAGTCCAGCTTCCACTGCTGCCAGTACAGCGGAACGTCCACCGGGCGCTCCGGCGCGAGCGGCACCAGCCGTCCGGCGCCCAGCAACGGCTCGGCCTGGACCTCCGGAACCACGCCCCAGCCCAGTCCGGCGGCGATGGCGGCCACGAACCCCTCCGAGGTGGGGATCCGGTGCCGCAGGGGACCGGCCCCGGCGCTGCCGCCGCGCAGCCCGCGGACGAACCTGTCCTGAAGGTCGTCGCTCCGGTCGAAGGTCACGACCGGGGCGTCGGGCAGCGCGTCGCGCAAGCGTCCGTCGAGGTGCCGGCCGACGAACTCCGGGGCCGCCACGGGGACGTAGCGCATCCTGCCCAGCGGCCGTACCGAGCAGCCCGCCACCGGCTCCGACGCGGAGGTCACGGCGGCCATCACCAGGCCCTCCCGCAGCAGGGCCGCCGTATGGGCCTCGTCCTCGCGGCGCAGCTCGAAGCAGAGCCGCGGATCCTTCGGTACGCGCGTGAGGGCGTCCAGGAACCAGGTCGCGAGGGAGTCGGCGTTGACCGCGATCGACACCCGGGTGGGTTCCTCCTCCGTTGCGCCCATGCCCAGCTCGGCGCGTGCGTCGCGCTCAAGGCGGGCCAGCTGCCGGGCGAACCGCACCACGACCGCGCCCGACTCGGTCGGCCGCACGGGCTTGGTGCGCACCAGCAGAACGCGCCCGGTGCGCTGTTCCAGCGCCTTGACCCGCTGGCTGACGGCGGACGGCGTCACATGCAGGGCGGCGGCCGCGGCGTCGAACGTGCCCTCGTCCACCACCGCGAGCAGGGTCCGTACCTGGTCGAGGGGGAGTTCCGTCATCACGACAGCTAATGGTACGTAAAAAACATTAGCTGTACTCCAGGTGCGGGGCTCCGTAGCGTCGAGGCCATGTCCACCGCACTGTCCGCCGCTGCCGCGGGATTCGGCACCGGCCTCTCGCTCATCGTCGCCATCGGCGCCCAGAACGCCTTCGTCCTGCGCCAGGGGATCCGCCGCGACGCGGTCCTCGCCGTCGTCGGCATCTGCGCCCTGTCCGACGCCGCCCTCATCACCCTGGGCGTCGCCGGTGTCGGGGCGGTGGTCGTCGCCTGGCCCGGTGCGCTGACCGCGGTCGGCTGGATCGGCGGCGCCTTCCTGATCTGCTACGGCCTGGTCGCCGCCCGGCGCGTGGTCCGCCCCGCCGGTGTGCTCAGCGCCGACGGGGAGGCGGTCGGCTCACCGCGGCGGGCGGTGCTCACCTGCCTGGCGATGACCTGGCTCAACCCGCACGTCTACCTCGACACGGTGTTCCTGCTCGGGTCGATCGCCGCCGACCGCGGCGAACTGCGCTGGACGTTCGGGCTCGGGGCCGTGCTCGCCAGCCTGTGCTGGTTCGCCGCCCTCGGCTTCGGCGCCCGGCTGCTCAGCCGCGTCCTGAACCGGCCCACGGCCTGGCGCGTCCTGGACGGCCTGGTGGCCGCGACGATGCTCGTCCTCGGCGTCTCGCTCGTCGCCGGGAGCTGAGGGCGTGAGGGGCGTGCGGGGTGTGAGGGGCATGCGGGGCGCCGCCCGGGCCGTCGCGTGGGTCAGAGAGAGCTGCGCCGGTGCATCCCGTAGCTCTCCATGAGCTTGCCCCGGGTGACCTCCAACCGGTGGGCGAGGATCTCCGCGACCGTGCGGACCAGGATCAGCCCGAGCTGCTGGTCCTCCTCGCACAGCGCCCGCACTGCGGCCGCGTCGAACTCGTAGGCGCGTACCGGGCTGAAGGCCTCGGCGCCGAAGTCCCACTCGTAGGGCGGGAACAGCCAGGACCAGCCCAGCAGGTCGCCGGAGCTGAGGCTGGCGACGGTGACCCGCTGCAGCGGGGTGACGCGCTGGTCGAGCGAGACGGCGCCCGAGCGGATCACCCAGAAGCGGTCGGCCGTGCCGCCGGCCTCGAAGATGCGGGCGTCCTCCGGGAAGGAGACCTCCTTGGCGAGTGCCATGAGGTGGCGGCGCTGGGGCGGCGGAAGGGCGGTCAGCAGTTTGGTCGCTTTGGTCATGGCGCGGGGCTCCTCGCCGGCGTGTCGGTTCCGGGGCTTTCCCTACGCCCCATTTCAGCCGTTGCCGACGGGTAGAGCACCTCGGCGGACCAGAGAACCGGTGGAGAATTCCGGGACATGAGAAAGCCCTGGCCGGACGGGGGAGGCCAGCCAGGGCAGTCGACAGCGGTACGGGGGAGGTACGGTCGACCCCGCCACCACTTATGGATGAACGGTAAACCATCTAGGGTGGAGAGGTGAAATCCGGAGCGGGTCACGTGACCTGTTTCACTCCGCCGACTCGCGCACCACGCGGACCGTCCCCAGTCCCGGATCGCTCGGGTCGGGCAGGTTCATCCCCGCGTCGCGCCCCGTGAGCAGATACCGCAGCACCGGCTCGGTCAGCCGCTCGCCGGGCAGGACGACCGGGATCCCGGGCGGATACGGCGTGATCATCTCCGCCGCGACCCGGCCGGCCGCCCGGTCCGTCGGCACCTCCTCGACGGGCCCGAAGAACGCGTCCCGCGGCGCGCAGGCCTGCTCCAGCCGCAGCTCGGCCGGGTCCGGCACCTCCACCGGGGGCACCGGACGCAACCCGGACGCGGCCTGCGCCAGATCCTCCAGCGCCCCGAGCAGCTCACCGACCGTCCCCTCGTCGTCGGCGTGGGTGACCTGCGTGCCGATCCGCCGGTGGTCGGACAGATGGACGTCGATGTCCCGGTGCTGGCGCAGCCAGTCCGCGGCCCGGAACCCGGAGATGCCCAGGCCTTCGACCTCGATCACGCAGGGCAGCGGATCGAGGTCGTGGGCGAGTCCGGCACCGCACAGGTCGTCCCGGCCGTCGACGTGCATCCCCTCGATCCGCTCCACCGACGTCCGCAGCCGGGCCGCCAGGTGCAGTGCCCTGCCCATGAGCTCCTTGCCGTGCAGCGCCATCTGCCGCCGCCAGCCGTCCATCCCCGCGTAGAGGAGCACCGAGGGACTGGTCGTGCCCAACAGGTCCGCACGCAGCTTCAGCACCTGCGGCGGCACCAGGTCGCCCTGCAGGTGGAAGACGGAGCCCTGCTCCAGACCGCTGCCCATCTTGTGGATGCTCGTCACGCAGATGTCGGCGCCCGCGTCCATCGCCCACGACGGCAGATCGGGATGGAAGGGCAGATGCGCGCCCCAGGCCTCGTCCACGATCAACGGCAGCGACCGGCGGTGGCAGACCTCGGCCACCGCCGCGAGGTCGGCGCAGGCGCCGTACGGCGTGGGACTGGTGATCAGCGCGCCCTTCGCGCCGGGATGGGCGTCGAACGCCCGGTCGAAGTCCGCGGCGGACGGCGGATGGGCCAGGCGCAGCCGGGGGTCCCACCGCGGCTCCACCCAGACCGGATCGATCCCGGACAGCACCAGACCGGACACGACGGACTTGTGGGCGTCCCGCCCGATCAGCAGCTCCTCGTGCGGCCCCGCGACCGACAGCATCGCCGCTTTGACGGACAGCGAGCTGCCGCAGGTGGTGAAGAAGGTGTGGTCGGCGTGGACCGCGTCGGCCATCAGCTCCTCGGCCCGCTCCAGGACCCGGCCCCGGGTGAGCCGGTCGTCGAGCCCGCCCGACGCCAGCACGTCACCGAGGAAGACCGCGTCGCCGAGGACCTCCCGCACCGCGGGATCTGCGCCGCGGGCCTGCTTGTGCCCGGGCGGCGAGAACGCCAGCCGGCCCTTGCCGCGGTACTCGGCCAGGGCTTCCAGAATCGGTACGTGGTCGTGATCGGCTGTCATGGAACGCCGAGTTCCCGGCCGGACCACGATCAATCGGCGGCCGGCGGGT
>NZ_JACVWU010000021.1 GCF_014596915.1 Streptomyces sp. TRM68416 | reverse complement strand
CAGGGGTCATCTAGGGTCTAGGTATGCGCTACGACCTGGTTATCTTTGACAACGACGGTGTCCTCGTCGACAGTGAGCCGATTTCCAACCGGCTCCTGGCCGCCTATCTGACCGAGCTCGGGCACCCGACCTCGTACGAGGAGTCCATTCGGGACTACATGGGGTCCGCCATGCACCGGATCCATGAGCTGGTCCTGGAGCGCACGGGGGAGCGGCTTCCCGAGGAGTTCGACGACGTCTTCCACGGGCGGGTGTTCGCGGCCTTCGAGCGGGAGTTGAAGCCGGTCGCGGGGGCCGGTGGGGTGCTGGAGAAGCTGGCCGCGGACGAGGTGCCGTACTGCGTGGCCTCGTCCGGGAGCCATGAGCGTATTCGGGTCGGGCATCGGACGACCGGGCTGGACCGGTGGTTCGACGACGCGCGGATCTTCAGCTCGCAGGATGTGGGGCGGGGCAAGCCGGCACCGGATCTCTTCCTGTACGCGGCAGAGCGGATGGGGGTCGAGCCCGCGCGGTGTGTGGTGATCGAGGACAGTCCGCTGGGCGTTCAGGCGGCCGTGGCCGCGGGGATGGACGTCTACGGGTTCACCGCCATGACACCCGCCGCGAAGCTCTCCCAGGCCACCCGACTCTTCGCCGACATGGGGGAGTTGGCCGATCTGCTGCTGTGAGGCAGCGGTCGGAGTGAAGCTGAGGGAAATTCATCTTTGGCTTGATCTACCCACGGGTACGCCGGGGCCTTACGCTCGCCGCCATGACTGATGTGCTGCGGCGCGGCAGGGCCTCGCTGGCGTTCAGCTTCTTCGCTCAGGGCGTCGCGTTTGCTCTGCTGGTGACCCGAATACCGGCCATCCAGGACCGGTACGGGGTGTCGGACGCGCTGCTGCCGGTCTTCCTGGCCGCCGTACCGATCCTGGCCGGGGTCGGGAGCGTCGCCACCGGGAAACTGGTGAGGAAGGTTCCTGCCAGCAGGGTGCTGCGGTGGTCCCAGCCCGTGGTGCTCCTGGCGCTGCTCGGGGTCGGGGCCGGGGACCGGATGGTCGAGCTGGGGATCGCGCTCGGGGCGTTCGGGCTGGCGGTGGGGGCGCTGGACGCCTCCATGAACATGCTCGGGGTGAGTCTGCAGCGGGCGTACGGGCGCAGCATCATGCTCAGTTTCCATGCCGCGTACAGCCTGGGCGGGATCATGGGGGCGTCGCTGGCCTGGGTGGGGGCGCACTGGGATCTGGCGCTGTTCGTGGCGTATCTGCCGGTGGTCGTGGTGCTGTTGCCGGCCGCACTGGTGGGGAGTCGGTGGTACGTCGACGGGGAGCCGGTGGCCGCGAAGGCGGTGGTGGAGGCCGAGGCTCGGGCGGGGGCCGTCGGGTTCAAGGTGCTGTTGCCGCTGTGTCTGGTGATGACCTTCGCGTACATCGGGGACTCGACCGTCTCCAACTGGAGCGCGAAGTATCTGCAGGACGTGCTGGGGAGCAGCGAGCAGTTGGCTACGGTGCCGTACAACGTCTACATGGTCACCACGCTGCTCGGGCGGGCTCTGGGGGACCTCGGGGTGCGGCGGTTCGGGGCCGTGGCTGTCGTACGGGGTGGGGCCGTGGTCGCGGCGGTGGGGTTCGCGGTGGTGGCCGGGGCGCCCGGGGCGTGGGTCGGGATGCTCGGGTTCACCCTGCTGGGGCTGGGGTTGTGTGTGCTGGTGCCGCAGACCTTCGCGGCGGCGGGGCGGTTGTTCCCGGGGGCGTCGGATGCGGCCGTGGCGCGGCTCAATGTCTTCAACTATGTGGGGTTTTTGGTCGGTTCGCCGTTGGTGGGGGCCTTGGGGGATGCGTGGAGTTATCGCGGGGCGATGCTGGTGCCGATGGTGTTGGTCCTGGTGACGCTGGTGTATGCCCGCTCGTTCGCCGCTCAACCGGACCGATACGGTGACGGGCATGAGCGGCCGCGCACAGTTGATGTGGGACGAGGCAGTAACGGGCTATGACTTCGGGCCCGGGCATCCGATGGATCCGGTTCGGCTTGCCCTGACCCGGAGCCTGGTGGACGCCTTCGGGCTCGATCGGGACATCGAGGTCGTCGCGGCGAAGCCGGCGGGGGAGTCGACGCTGCGGCTCGTCCACCGGCAGGACTACATCGAGGCCGTGAAGGCGGCGTCGCTGGATCCCGGGGCGGCGGACGGGTCGTACGGGATCGGGACGATGGACGATCCGGCCTTCGCCGGGATGCATGAGGTGTCGGCGCTGATCGCCGGGCAGTCGGTGGGGGCGGCGGAGGCCGTGTGGCGGGGGGAGGCGCTGCATGCGGTGAACTTCGCGGGTGGGCTGCATCATGCGATGCCGGGGACCGCGTCGGGGTTCTGCATCTACAACGACGCCTCGTTGGCGATTGCGCGGTTGTTGGAGCTGGGGGCCGAGCGGGTCGCGTACATCGATGTGGATGTGCACCACGGGGACGGGGTGCAGGCGGCGTTCTGGGAGGATCCGCGGGTTCTGACGATTTCGCTGCACGAGCATCCTCGGACGTTGTTTCCGCAGACCGGGTGGCCGGAGGAGACGGGGGCGGAGGGGGCCGCGGAGGGGTCGGCCGTGAATGTGGCGTTGCCGGCGGGGACCGGGGATGCGGGGTGGGTGCGGGCGTTCCACGCCGTGGTGCCGGAGTTGATCGCTGATTTTCGGCCGCAGGTGTTGGTGACGCAGCACGGGGCCGATACGCACTTCGAGGATCCGTTGGCGCATCTTGCGGTGTCGTTGGATGCGCAGCGGGCTGTGCAGGTGGCGTGTCATGCGTTGGCGCATGAGTATGCGGATGGGCGGTGGGTGGCGCTCGGGGGTGGGGGGTACGCGGTGGTGGAGGTCGTGCCGCGGTCGTGGACGCATCTGGTGGGGATTGCCGCGGGGCGGGAGATTGCGCCTGAGACGGGGATTCCTGATGGGTGGCGGCAGGAGGTCTTCGCGCGTACTCGGCAGTTGGCGCCGGTGCGGATGACTGATGGGCGGTGGCCTGTGGGGTGGGGGGACTGGGAGGCGGGGTACGACCCTGCGGATCGGTTGGATCAGGCGGTGTTGGCGGCTCGGCGGGCGGTGTTTCCGTTGCGGGGGTTGTTGGCGTAGGGGTGGGTGGGGTGTTCTTTCGCCCCCGCCGCCCCTACCCGTCCCGTCCCTGGGGGCTGCGCCCCCAGACCCCCGCTTCGGCCTGAACGGCCTTGTCCTCAAGCGCCGGACGGGCTGGATATATCGACCGGCGTCGGCAAAGGCACCCTGGGGCTGCCGCCTCGTCCTCAAGCGCCGGACGGGCTGGGGGTGTTTACGCCAACCGTGGGGTCTTTCGGGGTTCTGGGGGTGTCAGGGGGGTTCTGTCCGTCAGCATCGCATCCGTGTTGACCGTTGGAGCTCTGCGGGCTCATCTGCTTGCTGCTCGTCTTGCGGGGGTGGTGGCGACCTCGCGGGAGGAGAGTCTGCGGAGTTATCGGCTTTTCGCGGCTCGGGATCCTCGGGTGCTGATCGGGATCGATCCTGAGTGGTCGTGGGGGCAGCGGGATTTGATCGGGTTGATGGCGGACAAGTGTGGGGTTTCGGCCGATCCTCGGTGCGTCTCAGGCCATGATGTGATCGATCCTGAGCGGACGGTGGCCGCGCTGGACGCCTTCGCGGAGCGGCTCGCGGCTGTCGCGCAGCGTAGGGCGCCGGTGTTGCTGGGGACCGGGCATCCGCATCGGCTGCTCGGGTTCTACGCCGCCTTGGCAGACGCGCTCTCGGCGGTGGGATGTGCCGTACTCACCCCGGCGCAGGGTCGCTGTGTCGACATAACGACCCGGTTCGGCCTACGCACGTACAACCTTGACTACGTACGAGGAGTCGCGTTCGTGCGGGAACCCGGCCCCTCGGGCTCCGGTTGTGAGCCCGGCGCACACACGCACTCACCGCTCCCGGTTCGTACCGCGCTGGCCGCGGCCGCGGAGGCCGGTGGCCCCCTGCCCGAGCTTGTCATCGGGGATCACGGCTGGGTCTGCGGGGCAGGTCAGCTCGGGTTTGAGGCCATTGGGCTCGCCGATACCGATGACCCTGCGCTCTTCGTGGGGGAGGCCGAGGGGGTGGTGTCCGTCGTCGTTCCACTTGATGACGCTGTGCGGTCTGATTACTACCGGCCGCTTACCCGCTACGTACTCAATCGAGCGTGTCTGTCACAGTAGGGCGCCGATGGGTGCACCTCTTCCCCACTCGCATCACCCGCCCCTACATTGGGGAGTGAGCACGCAGCGACGAAGAGTCACCGGAAGGGGAAGCCGGTGGCCGTCGAGTGCGGAAGGTTCAGGTGTGTCATGGCTGCAGCTGGCGAGAGGCCTCTGAACGAGGTTCAGTTCCTTACCGTGGCGGAAGTCGCCTCGGTGATGCGAGTGTCGAAGATGACCGTGTACCGGTTGGTGCACAGCGGTCATCTGCCTGCGATCCGGGTGGGGCGGTCCTTCCGCGTCCCCGAGCAAGCGGTTCACGAGTATCTCCGCGAGAGCTACGTGGGGGTGGAAACCGCCTGACGACGGTGGGCGAGGGGGCTTCGCAAGGATCCCCCCGTCCCCTCGATTACGACCTCAGCGCTCGGGCGGGTAGGCTAGCCCCTCGTAGGTCGTGTGGGCCCATGGCGCCCAAACACCGAGTGATGAGAAGTGAGCGAGGGTAGTCGTGGGCTCTGTTATCAAGAAGCGGCGCAAGCGGATGGCCAAGAAGAAGCACCGCAAGCTGCTCAAGCGCACGCGCGTTCAGCGTCGCAACAAGAAGTAAGCGGCGCCGCGAAAGCAGGCGTGACTGTGGCCCCCCACCGATCCTGGTGGGGGGCCACACGCATAGCGGGGCCGGCTCGTGCACACGGGCGTGGCACTGTGCGGGGGCGGAGGATCGCGGGCGTACGCATGTGTGGCACATGGCTTGGTCTGTTCGTACGTCCGCCGATGTCGTCACTTCGTGCATTGGGCGGTCATCACAGCGCAACAACAACCCGCTAAGTTGGCCGCACACGGGGAACGCGGGCAGGGTGCAGGGACGAGTGCTGGAAGGAAGGCGCTGATCTTGGGCAAGGTCGTGCTCGTGACCGGAGTGGCTCGCCAGTTGGGGGGCCGTTTCGTACGACGCATCCAGCGTGACCCACAGGTGGAGCGGGTGATCGCCGTGGACGCGGTCCCGCCCGAGCATCATCTGGGCGGCGCCGACTTCATCCAGGCCGACATCCGGCAGGCCACCATCGCGCGGGTGCTCGCCGAGACGGCCGCCGATACGGTCGTACACATGGACGTGACCGGTACGGCGCTCGGCAGTGGCAGCCGTACGACGGTCAAGGAGACCAACGTCATCGGGACGATGCAGCTGCTCGGCGCGTGTCAGAAGTCCCCGAACGTGAAGCGGCTGGTGGTGAAGTCCAGTACGAACGTGTACGGGTCCGCGCCCCGGGATCCGGCGGTGTTCACCGAGACCACGCCGCCCAAGTCCCTGCCCAGCGGCGGGTTCGCCAAGGACACGGTCGAGGTCGAGGGATATGTGCGCGGGTTCGCGCGGCGGCGGCCCGATGTCGCGGTGTGCGTGCTGCGGTTCGCCAACATCCTGGGGCCGGCCGCGGACTCGCCGCTCGCCTCGTACTTCTCGCTGCCCGTGCTGCCGACCGTGTTCGGGTACGACCCGCGGCTGCAGTTCGTGCACGAGGACGACGTGATCGAGGTGCTGCGGATCGCCTCGCACGAACCGGAGCGGGGCACGCTCAACAGCGGCACCTTCAACATCGCCGGCGACGGCGTCCTGCTGCTCTCCCAGTGCTCGCGGCGGCTCGGGCGGCCCACCGTGCCCCTGCTCCTGCCTGCCGTCACCTGGGCGGGCTCCCTGGTCCGTACGCTGGGCATGACGGACTTCTCACCCGAGCAGATCCGGTTGCTGACCCACGGCCGGGTCGTGGCGACGGACCAGATGCGGGAGACGCTCGGTTTCAAGCCGAAGTACACGACGGCCGAGACCTTCGCGGACTTCGCGCGCAGCCGCGGACCCGGACTCCTGCCGCCGGAGGCCCTTGCGGGGGCCGTCGACCGGATCGCCACGCTGCCCCTGGCGGGCAGCGGCCACCCCCCGACGCAGAGCGCCAACTGAGGAGCGCATCAACGATGGCGGATGCCAAGGTCATTCCGTTCGACGACGACCGGTCCCGCGGCGGCACCGTGCAGCGGTCGCCGCGGCGCCGGAGCGCGGGGAGCCGGCTCAAGAGCGGTGAGCCCGCGCTGGTCCGCGAGGTCCAGCCCCTGCCCAGCAGGGCGGCCGCGCAGGATGATGTACCTGTGACCCATGAGGAGCAGCGGCCGCAGGAGCCGCAGGACGGCGGCGGTCTGGAGCGACGTATCGCCGGGGGCCTGTCCTTCCTGCGCCGCCGCCTCACCGGGGAGTACGAGGTCGATGACTTCGGCTACGACGAGGAACTCACCGACCAGGTCCTGATGTCCCTGCTGCGCCCGGTGTACGAGAAGTACTTCCGGGTCGAGGTGAAGGGCGTGGAGAACATCCCGTCCGAGGGCGGGGCGCTGATCGTCGCCAACCATTCCGGCACGCTGCCGCTGGACGGCCTGATGATGCAGGTCGCCGTCCACGACAACCATCCCGCCGGCCGTCATCTGCGGCTCCTGGCGGCGGACCTGGTCTTCATGCTGCCCGTGGTCAACGAGCTGGCCCGCAAACTGGGTCACACGCTGGCCTGCGCGGAGGACGCCGAGCGGCTGCTGGGCCAGGGCGAGCTGGTCGGGGTGATGCCGGAGGGCTTCAAGGGCATCGGCAAGCCGTTCAGTGAGCGCTACAAGCTCCAGCGCTTCGGCCGCGGCGGCTTCGTCTCCACCGCGCTGCGGCAGGGCGCCCCGATCATCCCGTGCTCGATCGTCGGCGCGGAGGAGATCTACCCGATGATCGGCAACGCCAGGACGCTGGCCCGGCTCCTGGGCTTCCCGTACTTCCCGCTGACGCCGACCTTCCCGTGGCTGGGCCCGCTGGGCGCGGTTCCGCTCCCCACGAAGTGGACGATCCAGTTCGGCGAGCCGATTCCCACGGACGGCTATCCGCCGGAGGCGGCCGAGGACCCGATGCTGATGTTCAACCTGACCGACCAGGTCAGGGAACAGATCCAGCACACGCTGTACAAGCTCTTGGTGCAGCGGCGGTCGGTGTTCTTCTGACGTCTTCGGCCGGTCGGGTCCCGGGCTGAAGAAACGTTTGTACGGCGACGGGGGCGCCCTTCGTGAGGAGGGCGCCCCCGTCGCCGTACTGCCTATGCCTACGCCATGCCTAGTTGGCGTCCTCGCTGTCGATGCCGAGGCCGGGGAGCAGGCCCGGGAGCAGCGGCGGGAGCGTGACGTCCGGCTGGGTGGTCGGCGGGTTGCTGGTGGACGGTGCGGTGCTGCCGGTGCTGTCCTTCGGCGGTTCGAGCAGGCCGCCGGTGCCGCCGCCGAGCAGGCCTTCGTCCGTGCTGCCGGAGCCGGCGGCGGACCTGCTGGGGCTGCCGGTGCCGGACTGGCCGTCGTCGGAGGTGCCGCTGCCGCTGCTGGGGGCCGCCGGGCTGTCCGTACCGGAGGTGCCGGTGGACGCGGAGGAGGAACCGCCCTGCCGCTTGCCGTCGCCGCCGGTTTCGGTGGGTGGCTGCGGGAGCAGGGACTCCAGCGGGGCGACGTCTTCGTCTATGGCGTCGAACACCGACGACACCTGCTGACTGACATCGCCCAGCTGCACCGGGAGCCGGTCGCGCAGGGCGCCCCAGACGTCGCGGTGCGAGCGGGAGAAGGCCGAGAGCGTCTGCATGGGGCCCAGGGAGTCCGGGTCCGCCTCGTAGGCCGCGGAGAGCAGGCGGTGGCCCTCGGAGGCGTCGTGCCGCATGCCGGACAGGGCGCGGCGGATCTCGCCGAGGGACTCGTGGTCGAGGTGGCCGCCGCGGCCGCGCTCCATCAGTCGGCGGGCCTCGCTCAGGCGGGTGGAGGCCTGGTCGAGGTAGGCCTCGCCGCGCTCGCTGTCGCCGTCCGCGAGGCCGCGCTTGAAGTCCTCGATGCCGCGCTTGAGGCCGTAGAGGGAGTCGCCGGGCAGGGCGTCACCGCTGGCCGCGGCGACACCGCCGAAGGCGCCTGCGGCCACCCCGACGCTGAGGCCGCCCGCGGCGAGGCCCTTGGTGAGCCGGGAACGCGGTCGCAGTTTGCCGAGCGGGCTCGCCCGGTGTGCGCCCCGGCCGCGGGGGGAGCGCTGCTCGGGTACCGACGTGTCCGCTCCGCCCCCTGCGGTGCCCTCCAGCAGCATGGCCTCCATCGCGGCCACGAGCTGGGCCCGCTGGACGACCTTGACCTCGGGATCCAGTTCCGGCTTGGGCAGCTCGCCGAGAGACGTCGCGAGGGCCAACAGAAGGCCCTGCTCGGTCTGCTCCGCAGCAGCCGGAGCCGGTGCCGATCCTTCGGGCTGCTCGGCCGCCGTGCCCCGGTCGGACTGCTCCTCCAGGGCCTGGGCGAAGGCGTTCGCCCGCCGGTGTGCCGATACGTTCGCGATCACTGGCGGCACCTCCTCTCGTCATGACGGTCGACTCCCCAGGGGGTCCTGAGGGTTGCACACCCTGACCACATCCACACGATCGAGTGACCGGAGGTGGTCGGGTAGTGACCACAGGGAGCCTGCATCCCGCACAACGAGCGTCGCGGCACTTGGGTTACGGACGGCGGATGATCGGATCGGGGAGTCAACGGACTTTCACGGAAAGCGAGTTGGTTGCTACTGAGGGTGCACGGTCAGCGGGCGTCGTCCGGGAGGAGTCGGGCCAGGGTGCGCACGGCCCGGTACTGGAGGGTCTTGATGGCGCCCTCGTTCTTGCCCATGACGCGGGCGGTCTCCGCGACCGAGAGGCCCTGCAGGAAGCGGAGTGTGACGCACTCCTGCTGCTGGGGGTTGAGCCGTCGTACGGCGTCCAGGAGGGCGGCGTTGGAGAGGGACTCCAGTACGGAGTCCTCCGGGGACCGCTCGACCTCGTTGGCGTCGAGCATCTCGCCGGTGGTGACCTCCAGCCGGAAGCGGCTGGACTTGAAGTGGTCGGCGACGAGGTTGCGGGCGATGGTGACGAGCCAGGCGCCGAAGTCGCGGCCCTGCCAGGTGAAGGTGCCGATCCTTCTGAGCGCGCGCAGAAAGGTCTCGCTCGTCAGGTCCTCGGCGGTGGCCTTGCCGCCGACGCGGTAGTAGATGTACCGGTACACGGTGTCGCTGTACTGGTCGTAGAGGCGGCCGAACGCGTCCGCCTCGCCGGCCTGCGCCCGCTCGACGAGATCCATCATCCGGGCGCTGTCGCTGTCCGCGGCCGGTCGCCGGGGGGTGGTGGCGCCGGCCGAACGTCCCCGTCTGCCGACGGCGGCGCCGCCGTCGGCGAGTGCGTAGCACGGGCCGACGGGGGCGGTGGCTACGGCGAGGGCGGGGACGGCGTACGCGGTGGGGACGAAGCCGCGCAGTAGGTCTTGGACCGTTGCGCGCAGCGTAGCCAGGCCCGAGGCGTCAACCCCGACGTGTGGGTACACGGGACTCCCAGAGGCAGAGCTTCCATCACGTGCAGTGCGGGACCGTTCACCCGTCGTAGCGACGGAGCAGTACCGGATTGCGTCTGAGGAGAATAACGCTTCGTGTAGGTGCTGCTACACCCAGTTGCTCAAATCATCGATTACGTCGCTTCTGTAACCGATTGACGGTCGATCAAGTGCCGCACAGTGACAGGTTGTTGATCGGAAAGGATCGGATTTCGGTCTGGTGCGGGGCGTGTTGTGGCCGTGTGCAGCCAAGGGGGCTGGACAGGGGGGTTTGGGGGTGCGGGGCGGGGATTGGCCGGGATCGGGGGGTGGGGGGCGTTCGTGATCAGAGGTGACCGGGGTGGGGGTGGGGGTGGGGCGGGGTTGGCGTGGGGTGTGGGGTGCGCGTGCGTGGGGGCGCGCGTGGGGGTGGGGCGCGCTGCCCGGCGCTGGTGGGGTGCCGCCTGCGCCCACCCGTGCCGCCCCAGCGGCACGACTGCCCGCAGGCTGGGTGGGTGGGTGGGTGGGGGTGGTCGCGTGCCTCAGCGGCGCGGCTGCGCGCAGGCTGGGTGGGTGGTGTGGCCCTTCAGGGGGCGGGGGACTGCGTGGCCGGTGCTCGCCGGTCCGCAGGGGAGGTGCGTGCTCAGCGGCGGCGGCGGGAGATGGCGATGGCGGCTGCTGTGCCGCCCGCCACCGCGCCTACGCCTGCTGCGGCGGGGATGCCGACCTTGGCGGCCTTGCGGCCCGTGCGGTAGTCCCGTAGGCGCCAGTCCAGTTCGCGGGCGTGCTTGCGGAGCTTGGTGTCGGGGTTGATGGCGTAGGGGTGGCCGACCAGGGAGAGCATCGGGATGTCGTTGTGGCTGTCGCTGTACGCGGCGCAGCGGGAGAGGTCCAGTCCCTCCGCGGCGGCGAGGGCGCGCACCGCCTCCGCCTTGGCCGGGCCGTGCAGCGGTTCGCCGACCAGCTTGCCCGTGTAGACGCCGTCCAGCGACTCCGCGACCGTGCCCAGCGCGCCGGTCAGGCCGAGGCGGCGGGCGATCACCTGGGCGATCTCGACCGGTGCCGCCGTGACCAACCACACCTTCTGGCCCGCGTCGAGGTGGGCCTGGGCCAGTGCGCGCGTGCCCGGCCAGATGCGCTCGGCCATGTACTCGTCGTAGATCTCCTCGCCGATCGACATCAGCTCGGAGACGCGGTGGCCCTGCACGATCGACAGTGCCGAGTCGCGGGCCTCCTGCATGTGTTCCGGGTCCTCGACGCCCGCCAGCCTGAACCACGCCTGCTGCCAGGCGAACCGCGCCAGGTCGCGGGTCTCGAAGAACTTCCGCTTGTACAGGCCCCGGCCGAAGTGGAACAGCGCGGCGCCTTGCATCACGGTGTTGTCCAGGTCGAAGAACGCGGCTGCCTTGTCGTCGCCCAGCACCGGGAACTCCGGTTCCTCCTCCGGGAGGGACTCGGGGACGGACTTGCGCGCTGCCTCAGCCGAGGCCTCGCCTGCCAACACGCTCCGCGCAGTGGCGGAGCGCCTACGGGGGGTGAGCCATCCGAGAGCGGCCATGCCCGTGAGCATAGCCAGTTTGTTCGGTGGTTCCGGAGTCGAGAGGTTTGAAGGCTGTGAACTCTCCGCGACCGTGTCGTTAAAGAACTGATCCGATCGGCGTGTTGCCCGGCTGCTTCGCGGCTGTTCCCGTCCCGCGCGCTCGCGCGAGAATGGCTGACATGAGTCCCCTCTTCCGCCGGAAGCCCCCGGCTCCCCAAGACCGGCTCGTCACACTCGTCCGCAAACCGGGATGCCATCTGTGTGATGACGCACAGATCGTCATCGAGAAGGTCTGCGGCGATCTGGGTGTTCCCTGGGAGGAGAAGGACATCACCCAGGACCCCCAACTCCACGACCAGTACTGGGAACAGATCCCCGTCGTCCTCGTCGACGGAGCCCAGCACACCTTCTGGCGCGTGAACGAGGAACGCCTCCGCAAGGCCCTCACCGGAACTGACTGAGCAGTCCAACTGTCCCGGAGAGTCGCTTAGGATCGACGGCGAATTGGTCTCGGGGGCGGGGATCGTTGAGGAGAGTGTGCGGTTTTGCCCCCAATGAGAGAGGAACGAAGGTGCCTGTGCGCCGGTTCCACACCCGTGCGCCGGGGGCGCGTGACCCCGGTCACGTTGGCCGGGCAAATCGGACACCATCTTTGTGCACGCGTTCACAAAGACATAGCCTGCTTTCGACGGGGCGGTCTGGGGACGCATGACCGCCTGCAGCCCCGCTCTACCCGCAGGAGCACCGTGGCAACTGGCCGAACTCACCGACCGGCGACCCGTAGCCGAGGGATTCCCGAGGCCACCGTCGCCCGGCTTCCGCTGTACCTCCGCGCGCTGACCGCACTGTCTGAGCGCTCGGTACCCACGGTCTCCTCCGAGGAGCTCGCGGCCGCGGCGGGAGTCAACTCCGCGAAGCTGCGCAAGGACTTCTCCTACCTCGGCTCCTACGGGACCCGGGGCGTCGGCTACGACGTCGAGTATCTCGTGTACCAGATCTCCCGCGAACTGGGCCTGACCCAGGACTGGCCGGTTGTGATCGTCGGTATCGGTAACCTCGGTGCCGCCCTGGCCAACTACGGCGGGTTCGCCTCGCGCGGTTTCCGCGTCGCGGCACTGATCGACGCCGATCCCGCAATGGCCGGAAAGCCCGTGGCCGGCATCCCCGTGCAGCACACCGACGACCTTGAGCGGATCATCGAGGACAACGGCGTGTCCATCGGCGTCATCGCCACGCCCGCCGGTGCCGCCCAGCAGGTGTGCGACCGCCTGGTCGCCGCCGGGGTCACCTCCATCCTGAACTTCGCGCCGACCGTGCTGTCCGTCCCGGACGGCGTCGACGTGCGCAAGGTCGATCTCTCCATCGAGCTGCAGATCCTCGCCTTCCACGAGCAGCGCAAGGCCGGCGAGGAGGCCGCGGCTGCCGAGGGCACGATCCCGGCCGCCACCCGGGGCGACTCCGCCGACCAGGGACCCGACGGGGACGTACCCGCCGTGATGCCGGCATGAGTCTCCTCGTCGTCGGGCTGAGCCACCGCAGCGCACCGGTCAGCGTGCTGGAGCGGGCGGCACTGAACGCGGACGCGCAGGTCAAGCTGCTCCAGGACACCGTCGCCGCCGAACCGGCCGCCGAGGCCGCGGTGCTCGCGACCTGCAACCGGATCGAGCTGTACGCCGACGTGGACAAGTTCCACGCCGGTGTGGCCGAGCTGTCCACGCTGCTCGCCCAGCACAGCGGGGTCGGGCTCGACGAGCTCACGCCGTACCTCTACGTCCACTACGAGGACCGGGCCGTCCACCATCTGTTCTCGGTGGCCTGCGGGCTGGACTCGATGGTCGTCGGCGAGGGGCAGATCCTCGGGCAGATCAAGGACTCCCTGGCGCGGGCGCAGGAGCTGCACAGCGCCGGGCGGCTGATGAACGACCTGTTCCAGCAGGCGCTGCGGGTCGGCAAGCGGGCGCACTCCGAGACCGGGATCGACCGGGCGGGGCAGTCGCTGGTCACCTTCGGGCTTGAGCAGCTGGCCCGGGGTACGGCGGTGCAGGGCTGGGCCCGGGGCAAGACCGCGCTGGTGATCGGGGCCGGGTCGATGTCCTCGCTGGCCGCGGCGACGCTGGCGCGGGTGGGGGTGGCCGAGGTCGTCATCGCCAACCGTACGGCTGATCGGGCCGAGCGGCTTGCGGAGATTCTCAATGAGGGCGGCTCTGCGGGGCTGGCCCGTGCGGTGTCCATGGGTGCGGTGGCTGATGAGCTGACACGTGCCGATGTCGTGGTGTCTTGTACGGGGGCTACGGGGCTGGTGTTGGCGGCGGACGCCGTTGCGCGGGCCGTTGCCGGGCGGGTGCCGGACGCTGGTGCCGGCCGGGGGGGTGTCGCGCAGCCCGGCGCTGACGGGGTGCCGCCTGCGCCCACCCGTGCCGCCCCAGGCGGCACGCATGCCCGCAGCTGGGCGGGCGAGGCAGGTGGCGTGAGCGCCCGCGGCTTGGCGGCGGGGGCCGACGACGACTGTCCGCTTGATCTGCAGGCCGCTGCCGGGTTCTCCGTGGCTGGTGAGGCCGCCGTCGCCGGGATGGGGGCTGCTGAGTTGGAGCAGCATGCCGCCTGGGTGGACAACGGCAGCACGCGGTCGCACAGTGCGGCCGATGAGGGCGAGGCCATTGCCGCGCTGGCCGCTGCTGTTGCCACGGTCGGGCGGATTCCCGAGCGGCGCAGGCCCGAGGCTGTGGTCGAGGGGCCGGAGCCCGTCCTGTTCCTTCTTGATCTTGCGATGCCGCGTGACATCGACGCCGCCGTGCACCGGCTGGCCGGGGTCCGTCTGGTCGACATCGAGTCGCTGGCCGAGGCCTCGGCGGACGCGCCGATGGCGACCGACGTCGACCAGGTCCGCCGTATCGTCTCCGACGAGGTCGCGGCGTTCGGGGCGGCGCTCCGGGCCGCGCACATCACCCCGACCGTGGTGGCGCTGCGGACCATGGCCGCCGATGTCGTGGCCGGTGAGATCGCCCGGTTGGAGGGGCGGCTGCCCGGGCTCGACGACAAGCACCGCGCCGAGATCACCCAGACCGTGAAGCGCGTCGTGGACAAACTGCTGCACGCGCCGACCGTACGGGTCAAGCAGCTCGCGGCCGAACCCGGCGGCGCCGGGTACGCGGACGCGCTGCGGACCCTGTTCGACCTCGCCCCGGAGACGGTTGCCGCCGTCTCGCGGGCCGAGAAGAGCACCGATGAGAAAGACCGAGGGCCCGCATCATGAGGGACAAGGCGCTGAGGCTCGGGACCAGGCGGAGCAAGCTCGCCATGGCCCAGTCCGGGCAGGTGGCGGAAGCCGTGAGCCAGGTGACCGGGCGGCCCGTGGAGCTCGTCGAGATCACCACGTACGGGGATGTGTCGCGGGAGCACCTCGCGCAGATCGGCGGCACGGGCGTGTTCGTGACCGCGCTGCGGGACGCGCTGCTGCGCGGCGAGGTCGACTTCGCCGTGCACTCCCTGAAGGACCTGCCGACCGCACAGCCCGAGGAGCTGGCGCTGGCCGCCGTTCCCGTGCGCGAGGACCCGCGGGACGTCATCGTCGCCCGCGACGCGCGGAAGTTCACCGACCTGCCGCGCGGGGCGCGCATCGGTACGGGTTCGCCGCGCCGGATGGCACAGCTGAACGCGTACGCACGGGCCCACGGGCTGGACATCGAGACGGTGCCGATCCGCGGGAACGTCGACACGCGGATCCGGTACGTGCACGACGGTGAGCTGGACGCGGTGGTGCTGGCGGCGGCCGGCCTGAACCGCATCGGGCGCATCGACGAAGTGACCGACTTCCTGTCGGTCGACACAGTTCTGCCCGCCCCCGGCCAGGGGGCCCTGGCGATCGAGTGCAGGGCGGGGCACACCGCCCAAGACACTGCCCTCGTCGCCGCGCTCGGTGAGCTCGACGACCCGTTCACGCGGGTCGCCGTCACCGCCGAGCGTTCCCTGCTCGCCGCCCTGGAGGCCGGCTGCAGCGCCCCTGTGGGCGCGCTGGCCGACCTTTTGGCCGACGGGCAGATTGTCAAGGAAATGCGCCTGCGGGGCGTCGTCGGCACGACCGACGGCACTCGTACGGTGCAGCTGTCCACCACCGGTCCCGTGCCCGAGACGCACGACCAGGCGCTTGCGCTCGGTCGCGAACTCGCTGCCGAGATGCTTGCCCAGGGCGCGGCCGGTCTGATGGGGGAGCGAGCACAGTGAGCCCCACCACCCTTCCCACCGGCCTCGAACACGGGCACGTCACCTTCCTCGGTGCCGGACCCGGGGATCCGGGACTGCTGACTCTGCGCGCCGTGGAGGCGCTGGCGAACGCGGACGTTCTCGTCGCCGAGCACGAGGTGCTCGACGTCGTACGTGTGCACGCCAGGTCGGGCGTTGCCGTCATGAACACGGACACGGATCCTTCGTCGGACCCGGTTCCGGGCACAGGCACGCCTCAACTAGCGGTTGTTGACGGTTCGTCAAAAACCGCTGGGGCACCCACCGTGCGGGATGCCGCACATCTTGTCATGGAGGCCGCACGGGGCGGCAGGCGGGTGGTGCGTGCGGTGTCCGGGGACCCCGGGCTCGACGCCTACGCCGCCGAGGAGATGCTGGCGTGCGCCGCGGCCGGGGTGCCCTTCGAGGTGGTCCCCGGCGTCGCGGCCGCGGTCGGCGTGCCCGCGTACGCGGGTGTGCCGCTGCGGGACGCCGAGGGCGCGGACGTACGGTTCGTGGACGCGCGCACGGCATCCGACCGGTGCTGGACGGAGGTGGGCGCGTCGGACGGGACGGTCGTCGTCTCGACCACCCTCGACTCCGTCGCCGCCGCCGCCGGTGAGCTGGTGGCGGCCGGCCGCAAGCCCGATACGCCGATGACGGTCACGGTCGCCGGTACCACCACGCGTCAGCGGACGTGGACGGCGACGCTCGGCACGATCGCGCAGACCCTGAAGCAGGCGAAGGTGCTGCCGTCGCCGGAGGGCGGCCGGCCGGTGATAGCCGTGGTCGGTGAGCGTTCCGCCGCGGCCCAGCGCGAGCAGCTCTCGTGGTTCGAGTCCAAGCCGCTGTTCGGCTGGAAGGTGCTCGTGCCGCGGACGAAGGAGCAGGCGGCGTCGCTCTCCGACCAGCTGCGGTCCTACGGGGCCGTGCCGCACGAGGTGCCGACGATCGCCGTCGAGCCGCCGCGGACGCCGCAGCAGATGGAGCGGGCGGTCAAGGGCCTGGTCACGGGCCGCTACGAGTGGATCGCCTTCACGTCGGTCAACGCGGTGAAGGCCGTACGGGAGAAGTTCGAGGAGTACGGGCTCGATGCCCGGGCGTTCGCGGGCATCAAGGTCGCCGCGGTGGGCGAGCAGACCGCGAAGGCGCTGATCGCGTTCGGTGTGAAGCCGGATCTGGTGCCGAGCGGGGAGCAGTCGGCCGCGGGTCTGCTGGAGGACTGGCCGCCGTACGACCCCGTCTTCGACCCGATCGACCGGGTGTTCCTGCCGCGGGCCGACATCGCCACCGAGACGCTGGTCGCCGGGCTCATCGAGCTGGGCTGGGAGGTCGACGACGTCACGGCGTACCGGACCGTGCGCGCCTCGCCGCCGCCGGCGGAGACGCGGGAGGCGATCAAGGGCGGTGGCTTCGACGCCGTTCTCTTCACGTCGTCCTCCACCGTGCGGAACCTGGTGGGTATCGCCGGGAAGCCGCACAACGTGACCGTCATCGCCTGTATCGGTCCTGCCACTGCGAAGACCGCCGAGGAGCATGGGCTTAGGGTGGACGTGATGGCTCCGGAGCCGTCCGTGCACAAGCTGGCGGAGGCGCTTGCGGACTTCGGTCTGCGGCGGCGGGCCGCGGCGGTCGAGGCCGGGGATCCGGTGACGCGGCCGAGCGAGCGGAGGCCGGGGGCCCGGCGGCGGCGTACGACGACTTAGGCGTACGGCGGGTTCCGCGTACGGGGGTTTCGGCGTACGGCGGTGCAGGTGGCCCTGCGTTGGGGCCGGCGCGGGTGGGTCGCGCGGCCCGGCGCTGTCGGGGTGCCGCCTGCGCCCACCCGTGCCGCCCCAGGCGGCACACATGCCCGCAGCTTGACGGGCTTCGACAGCTACGCGGTGGGCGCGGGCCGGTGCCGACAGGGCGTTGGTATCGGGGTGGGTGGGGCGGGCGTAGCGTAGGTGTTATGTCGACGTATGGATCCTTTCCCGGTACCCGGCCTCGGCGGCTGAGGACTACCCCCGTGATGCGGCGGATGGTTGCCGAGACGCGGTTGCACCCGGCCGACTTCATCCTTCCGGCGTTCGTGCGGGAGGGGGTTGCTGAGCCCGTGCCGATCGCGGCGATGCCGGGCGTCGTGCAGCACACCCGGGACAGTCTGAAGAAGGCGGCCGCGGAGGCCGTGGCGGCCGGGGTCTCCGGGATCATGCTCTTCGGGGTGCCGGAGGAGTCGAAGAAGGACGCGCTCGGGACGCCCGGGACCGATCCGGACGGGATCCTCCAGGTCGCCATCCGGGACGTACGGGCCGAGGTCGGCGACGAGTTGCTCGTCATGTCCGACCTGTGTCTCGACGAGACCACCGACCACGGGCACTGCGGAGTGCTCGACGCGGAAGGGCGCGTCGACAACGACGCCACCCTCGAGCGGTACGCCGAGATGGCCCAGGTGCAGGCCGATGCCGGCGCCCATGTCGTAGGCCCCAGCGGGATGATGGACGGGCAGATCGGCGTCGTACGGGACGCGCTCGACCAGATCGGGCGGGAGGACGTGGCCATCCTCGCCTACACCGCCAAGTACGCCTCCGCCTTCTACGGGCCCTTCCGGGAGGCCGTCGGCTCGTCGCTGCGCGGCGACCGGAAGACGTACCAGCAGGACCCGGCCAACGCGCGGGAGTCGCTGCGGGAGCTCGCCCTCGACCTCGAAGAGGGCGCCGACATGGTGATGGTCAAGCCCGCCGGGCCCTACCTCGACATCCTGGCGAAGGTCGCCGACGCCGTCGACGTGCCGGTCGCCGCCTACCAGATCTCCGGCGAGTACTCGATGATCGAGGCCGCCGCGGAGAAGGGCTGGATCGACCGGGACCGCGCCATCATGGAGGCGCTCACCGGCATCAAGCGGGCCGGCGCGCGCAACATCCTCACCTACTGGGCCACCGAAGCGGCCCAGAAGCTGCGGTAGTTCGTCGGCGGCACGTCGACGGTACCCGGCTCCGGGTCCGGATCGCGGAAATCTGCTTGTAGGCGGCATGTATGTGCCTACGCTGCGGTCACGAACCGACCGAAGGAGCCGTGCCGTGAGCGTCATCGAGTCCGTGTCAGCCGCCGATCGAGCCGCTGTGCCGCCGCTGGCCGCGCGGACCCGTTCGATCGGCGGTTCCCCGGTACGGGACATCCTCGCCGTCACCGCCCGCCCCGAGGTGATCAACTTCGCGGGCGGGCTGCCGGCACCGGAACTCTTCGACGCCGACGGGGTCGCCGCCGCCTACCGGGCCGTCCTCGCCGACACTCCCGGGCAGGCGCTGCAGTACTCCACGACCGAAGGCGTACCGGCCCTGCGCGAGGCGCTCGCCGCACGGACCTCGGCGCGGGGGCTGCCCACCGACGCCGACGACCTGCTGGTCACCACCGGCTCCCAGCAGGCCCTGTCCCTGCTCGCCACCGCACTCGTCGACCCCGGCGACACCGTCCTCGTCGAGGACCCCTGCTATCTCGCGGCCCTCCAGGTCTTCGGCCTCGCCGGGGCCCGCGTGCTGGCCGTGCCCGGCGACGAGCACGGCGTCGACCCCGCGGCGCTGGAGGAGTACGTGCGGCGCGAGCGGCCCAAGCTGCTCTACACCGTCCCCACCTTCCAGAACCCCACCGGCCGCACCCTGCCCGCCGAACGGCGCGCCGCCCTCGCCGCCGTCGCCGCGCGGCACGGGCTGTGGATCGTCGAGGACGACCCCTACGGCGAACTGCGCTTCGAGGGCGAGCGCGTGCCGTGGATCGCCTCCTTGCAGAACGCCGCCGACCGGACCGTGCTCCTCGGCTCCTTCTCCAAGGTCATGGCGCCCGGCATGCGGCTGGGCTGGCTGCGCGCGCCGGCCGCCCTGCGCCGCGCCTGCGCCGTCGCCAAGCAGGCCGCCGACCTGCACACCCCGACCGTCAACCAGCTGGCCGCCGCCCGCTACCTGGCCGACCAGGACCTCGACGCGCACGTGGCGCGGGTCGCCGGGGCCTACCGGGAGCGTAGGGACGCCATGGTCGCCGGGCTGGCGAGGGCCCTGCCCGAGGGCTCGGCCTGGAACCGGCCCGAGGGAGGGATGTTCCTCTGGGCGCGGTTGCCGGAGTCGTACGACGCGACGGTCCTGCTGCCCGCCGTTGTGCGGCATGACGTGGCGTACGTGCCGGGCGCGCCCTTCCACGCCGGTGCGGCCGACCGTTCGACGCTGCGGCTGTGCTTCGTGACGGAGACGCCCGAGCGGATCGGGGAGGGCCTGCGGAGGCTGGCGAACGGGCTGTGCTGAGGCAACGGTTCCGGATCGTTCCGGCATCGAAACTGCGTAGGAGTGACAACGGAACGCACACGGTTCGGTGGCTGACTGGTGTCGTCCTCGGTGATCGCTGCTGAGTGTGTCCGGAAATGATCGCCGATGCGTTGCCGGAGTGTCCGTTTTGCGGTGCTCAAGTCATGTGAACAGGGAATGCGCAGGCGCTTTGACGAGATCTCGTCAGCTACGTAGCTTCTCCGCCTGGCCGGACCTGATCGGTGAGGCTCCGTAGATCGATCCCTGGGGGATGGAATGAACTGGTTCGTCGAAGTCGTCAAGAAGTACGCGGTGTTCAGCGGGCGTGCCCGTCGCAAGGAATACTGGATGTACACCCTGTTCTACATGATCTTCGCCGTCGTGGCGTCGATCGTCGACCTCGCGGTCCTCGGTTCGCAGATCCTCTCCCTGGTGATGGCTCTCGGCCTTCTGCTGCCCAGCCTGGGCGTCACGGTCCGGCGGCTGCACGACACCGGCCGTTCCGGCTGGTGGATCCTCATCGCTCTGATTCCGCTCGTCGGCGGCATCGTGCTGCTGGTCTTCCTCTGCCTCGACGGTGAGGCGGGCGCCAACAAGCACGGCGAGAACCCGAAGTTCGTGCAGGCCCACGCCTGACACACATACGCGCAAGCCCTGGCCGCCCGGTTCCTCCGGGCGGCTTTCGGCGTCTCTAGCGGGCGGTGGCGTCCGTGGCGTACGCCGTGAAGGCCGCCCAGGCCTCCGGGGAGGAGGTGAGGGTGGGGCCCGTCGCTTCCGGGTTCTTGGAGTCGCGGATGTGAATACCGGCTTCGTTGCAGGCGACTTCGATGCACTGGCCGCCTTCGCTGCCGCTGTAGCTCGACTTGAACCACTCAAGTGCGGTGCTCATTTATCTCCTAGCAGACGGTCGAGCAAGCCCTTGGACTCCTGCGGAGACAGGGCCTGTGACCGCAGCATCGCATACTTGCGTGCCAGGATGGACACCTCGTCCGGGTCGGAAACCCACTGGCTGCCGCGCTGCCCTTCGGTGTAGGCCAGGTGCAGGTGGTCGGGGGTTTCCAGCAGGGTGAAGGGGCCGTCAAGACCGGCGTGTGAGGGCGTGTTCATCGGCAGGAACTGGAGTGACAGGCCGGGAAGTTCGGCTTGTTCGCGCAGATGCCGCAGCTGGTCGCGGCGGACCTTTGGGCCGCCGATGGCGAGGTGGAGCACCGGCTCCCACACGATGAAGCTCATCGTCGGTGGACACTTGCGGCACAGGATCTCCTGGCGCTCCAATCAGGCTCCCGTCTTCGTCGCGAGCTCATCCTCGTCGTATGCCGGTACGCGCTCGCTGAGAACCGCGCGGATGTAGGACTCCGTCTGGAGCAGGCCGGGCAGGACAGCATTGTCGTACCAGGACAGGGCGACCGCCTCCCGCTCGTGCAGCATGTACTGCTCGGCGAACAGCGGGAACGGGTCGAACTCGGGCATGTTGTCCACGCCGGCCACCAGGAGCCCCTTGGTGTCGAGGAGCCTGTCCAGGATCTGGGCGAGGTCGGGCAGCAGGGGGCGCCTGCCCTGTTCGATCGACGCGATTGTCTCCTCGTCCAGACGGACCGCCTCCCCGAGGGAGCGTTGGGTGTACCCCGTTGCTCTGCGGGCGGCCTGCACCTGGGCGCCGACCATCCGCATGGTGGAGAGGTTCTTCTTGCGCTGCTTCTTGGTGGTCATGTCGCTTCAACTCCCCAACGCATGCCCGTACCGACCCCACGGGAACCCGTACAAATTCCCCGTACGGGTTCACCCTCTGACTCACGGTAGTGACTCTGCGTGACATTCGTCCCGTGAATCAAGAAACCCAACTCCCCTGTCAGCGCGACCAGTTCTACCGCCGTGACCGCCGTTCCGTACCCGCTGCCAGGAGATTCGCGGCGTGGTCGCTCACCTGCTGGGGGCTCGCGGAGTGGTCGCGGGCCGATGACGTGTCGCTGTGCGTGAGCGAGTTGGCCACCAATGCCGTGCGGCACGGGGCGCCGCCCGGACGCGGGTTCCTGCTGCGGGTGCGCTACGACGGTGACGTCGTCCGCGTCGAGGTGCACGACAGTGGGGACGGGTGGCCCTACGTCGGGGCGGGCGCCGACGACGGCGAGGGCGGGCGTGGCTTGTTCCTCGTCGACGCGCTCGCCGACAAGTGGGGTGTGGGGCAGCGCAGCCCAGGCAAGGTGGTGTGGTGCGAGTTCACCCGCTCCGCCGTGGCGTGAGCGGGTGAACCGGCCGGGCTCAGAGGCGCTCGGGGGTGCGGATGCCCAGGAGGGCCATGCCGCGGTGCAGGGTGCGGGCCGTCATGTCGCACAGGAACAGACGGTTCTCCACCTGCGCGGGGCTGTCGGCCTTCAGCACGGGGCACTTGTCGTAGAACGACGTGTACAGCGACGCCAGTTGGTACAGGTACGCGGCGAGCTTGTGCGGGGCGTACTCCGCCGCCGCCTCGAACACCGTGTCACCGAACGCGTCCAGGTGCAGGCCCAGCGCCCGCTCCGCCGGGGCCAGCTCCAGCTCCGGGTGCGCGACCGGCTCCGTGTCGCCCGCCTTGCGCAGGATCGACTGGATACGCGCGTACGCGTACTGCAGGTACACCGACGTGTCGCCGTTCAGCGACACCATCTGGTCCAGGTCGAACTTGTAGTCCCGGTTCGGCGACGTCGACAGGTCCGCGTACTTCACCGCGCCGATGCCGACCTGCGCGGCCCGCTCCTGGATCTCGTCCTCGGTGAGATCCTGCGCCTTCTCCCGTACGACCTCGGCGGCCCGCTCGACCGCCTCGTCCAGCAGGTCCTCCAGCCGTACGGTCTCGCCCTCACGCGTCTTGAACGGTTTGCCGTCCGCGCCCAGCACCGTGCCGTAGCCCATGTTGTGCGCGGTGACGCCGTCGGTCAGCCAGCCCGCGCGCCGGGCCGTCTCGAAGACCATCTTGAAGTGCAGCGACTGGCGCACGTCCACGACGTACAGCAGCGATGTCGCGTGCAGGTCGAAGACCCGGTTGCGGATCGCGGTCAGGTCGGAGGCCGCGTAACCGAAGCCGCCGTCCGCCTTCTGCACGATCAGCGGAACCGGCTGGTCGTCCTTGCCGCGGATCTCGTCGAAGAAGACCACGAGCGCGCCCTCGGAACGCACCGCGACGCCCATCTCCTCCAGGAGGCGGGCGGTCTCCGGCATGCCGTCGTTGTACGCCGACTCGCCGACGATCTCCTCGTCCCGGATCTCCATGTCCAGCTTCTCGAAGACGGAGTAGAAGTAGACCTTCGACTCGTCCACGAACTGCTGCCACAGCTCCAGCGTCTCCTTGTCACCGGACTGCAGGGCGACGACCCGCTTCCGCGCCCGCTCCTTGAACTCCTCGTCGGAGTCGAAGAGCGCGCGCGACGCCTTGTAGACCCGGTTCAGGTTCGACATGGCCTGCTCGCCGTCGACCTCCGAGGCCGGGGCCAGCTCGCCCGGGTGCTCCAGCAGGTACTGGATCAGCATGCCGAACTGGGTGCCCCAGTCGCCGATGTGGTGCCGGCCGATCGTCTGCTCGCCGGTGAAGTCGAGCATGCCCCGCAGCGCGTCACCGATCACCGCCGAGCGCAGGTGACCGACGTGCATCTCCTTCGCCACGTTCGGCTGGGCGTAGTCGACGACCGTGATACCCGGGTTCGGCTTGGGGGCCACGCCGAGCCGGTCACCGTCCGCGTACCGCGCGGCGAGGTTCTCGGTGATCGCCCGGTCGCTCAGCGTGATGTTCAGGAAACCGGGGCCGGAGACCTCGACCTCCTTGATCACATCCCCCGTGACGACGTGCGAGACGACCTGCGTCGCCAGCTCCCGCGGGTTCGCCTTCGCCTTCTTCGCCAGCGCCAGAACACCGTTCGCCTGGAAGTCGGCCCGGTCACTGCGTCGCAGCAGGGGGTCCGCGGAGGTCTCCGGCACGGCGGCGGAGATCGCGGAGGCAAGCTGCTGTTCGACGGAGTCGCTGAGGGACGTGACCGGAGCCATAGGAGTGGGTGCCGTTCTCCTCGTGGGGATCGATAGACACGCTCAGTATCCCACGGGGGGTAAAGCCATTTTTCCGGCCGCACCGCGGTCTGTGACAATGGGGCGTCACCCGTTCAGAAAGAAGGACGTGCCGATCGTGGCTCAGAGCACCGAGACCACCGACTGGGTCTCCCGTTTCGCGGATGAGGTCATCGAGGAGTCGGAGCGTCGGGCCCCGGGCAAACCGGTCGTCGTCGCGTCCGGCCTCTCCCCCTCCGGCCCCATCCACCTGGGCAACCTGCGCGAGGTCATGACCCCGCACCTCGTCGCCGACGAGATCCGCCGCCGCGGCCACCAGGTCCGGCACCTGATCTCCTGGGACGACTACGACCGCTACCGCAAGGTGCCGGCCGGTATCGCCGGGGTCGACGAGTCCTGGGCCCAGCACATCGGCAAGCCGCTGACCTCAGTACCGGCGCCCCCGGGCTCCACGTACCCCAACTGGGCCGAGCACTTCAAGGCCGCCATGATCGAGTCGCTCGCCGAGCTGGGCGTCGAGTTCGACGGCATCAGCCAGACCGAGCAGTACACCTCCGGCGCCTACCGCGAGCAGATCCTGCACGCCATGAAGCACCGCGCCGACATCGACGCCGTACTCGCGCAGTACCGCACCAAGAAGGCCCCCGCCAAGAAGTCGCAGAAGCCCGTCGACGAAGCCGAGCTGGAAGCCGCCGAGGGCTCCGGCGCGGCAAGCGAGGACGACGGCTCCCTGGGCGCCGCCGGCTACTTCCCGTACAAGCCCTACTGCGGCAACTGCGAGAAGGACCTCACCACCGTCACCTCCTACGTCGACGACACCACCGAGCTGTCGTACACCTGCAACGCCTGCGGCTTCGCCGAGACCGTCCGGCTGAACGAGTTCAACCGCGGCAAGCTCGTCTGGAAGGTCGACTGGCCCATGCGTTGGGCGTACGAGGGTGTCGTGTTCGAGCCGAGCGGCGTCGACCACTCCTCCCCGGGATCCTCCTTCCAGGTCGGCGGGCAGATCGTCGGGATCTTCGGCGGCAAGCAGCCCATCGGCCCCATGTACGCCTTCGTCGGCATCAGCGGCATGGCGAAGATGTCCTCCTCCAAGGGCGGCGTCCCCACCCCCGCCGACGCCCTCCAGATCATGGAGCCGCAGCTGCTGCGCTGGCTCTACGCCCGCCGCCGGCCCAACCAGTCCTTCAAGATCGCCTTCGACCAGGAGATCCAGCGGCTCTACGACGAGTGGGACAAGCTCGACGCCAAGGTCGCCGACGGCTCCGCCCTGCCGGCGGACATCGCCGCCCACTCGCGCGCGGTGCGGACCGCCGGCGGCGAACTGCCCACCACCTCCCGGCCGATGCCGTACCGGACCCTCGCGTCCGTCGCCGACATCACCGCCGGACACGAGGACCAGGCGCTGCGGATCCTCTCCGAACTCGACCCGGCCAACCCGCTCGGCTCGCTGGACGAGGCCCGGCCGCGCTACGACAAGGCCGAGGCGTGGATCAACACGCACGTGCCCGCCGACCAGCGGACCATCGTCCGCGCCGAACCCGACGCCGAGCTGCTGAAGTCCCTTGACGAGGCCTCCCAGCAGTCTCTGCGGCTGCTGCTCGACGGGCTGGCCGACCACTGGTCGCTGGACGGGCTGACCCACCTCGTCTACGGCGTGCCCAAGGTGCAGGCCGGGTTCCCGGCCGACGCCACGCCCAAGGAGCTGCCGCCGGAGATCAAGACCGCCCAGCGGTCGTTCTTCGCGCTGCTGTACCACCTGCTGGTGGGCCGCGACACCGGTCCCCGCCTGCCCACGCTGCTGCTGGCGGTGGGTCAGGAGCGGGTGCGGGCCCTGCTCGGGGAGTAGGCCGTTCCACGAGGGAGGGGGCGCCGGTGCATCACAGGCGCCCCCTCCCTCGTACTCAGGCGATGTGGTCTTCTTCCAGTTCCGCGTTGTAGCGGTTGGTGAAGCGGTTGACCATGCGCTTGGCCTCGTCCGGGGGCAGGCCCAGGCTGAACTCCGCCTCGACGTTCTCGCCGAACTCGCGGGGAGTGGGGTAACTGCCGTTTATCGACTGCTTGAAGACCTGGTAGTAGGCCTCCTCGTCCGGTTCCGCGGGTGCGGTGCCGCCGCCCTCGCCCAGCTCGCGGGTGCGGTTGCCGCTTACCGGGATGGGGAAGCTGCCGGTTTCCTCCGGAGAGGGCTGCTGATCTTGCGGCGGGAGTTCTTCCTGGTACTGCTGGGCCATCTGCTGGTGGACGTACCACTGCTCGTAGTCGGGCTCGTAGGTGGGGTCGTAGCCGCCGTGGTACTCGGTCTGCTGGGGCGCCTCGAACCAGGGGCTCTGCTCGGGATCGGGATCCGGTTGCACGGCGTGGGGGTTGGCGACCAGCTCTGGGCGCTGCCCGCTGTGGGGTGCCGCTTTCTGTGGGACGGGAGCCGCCCCAGCGGCACGGTTGTCCGCAGCTACGGCGGCAGGGGCGCCCGCGGCTTGGGCGGCCTGTGCGGGTAGCACCTGGGGCTCTATGCCTGCCGCTGCCAAGCCCGCCGGGGCCGTTTCCGCCAGGGGGACGCCGTAGCGGGCCAGCCTCAGAGGCATCAGGCTCTCCACGGGGGCCTTGCGGCGCCAGGCTCGGCCGAAGCGGGAGCGCAGGCGGGCCTGGTAGACCAGGCGCTCCTGCTCCAGCTTGATGACCTGCTCGTAGGAGCGCAGCTCCCACAGCTTCATGCGGCGCCACAGGAGGAAGGTGGGGACTGGCGAGAGCAGCCAGCGGGTCAGACGGACGCCCTCCATGTGCTTGTCCGCCGTGATGTCCGCGATCCGCCCGATCGCGTGCCGGGCCGCCTCCACCGAGACCACGAACAGCACCGGGATCACCGCGTGCATGCCCACGCCCAGCGGGTCCGGCCAGGCCGCCGCGCCGTTGAAGGCGATCGTGGCCGCCGTCAGCAGCCATGCCGTCTGCCGCAGGAGGGGGAACGGGATACGGATCCAGGTCAGGAGCAGGTCCAGGGCGAGCAGGACGCAGATGCCCGCGTCGATGCCGATCGGGAACACGTAACTGAAGTTCCCGAAGCCCTTCTTGATGGCCAGCTCACGGACGGCTGCGTAGGAACCGGCGAAGCCGATGCCGGCGATGACCACCGCACCGGCTACGACCACTCCGATGAGTATCCGGTGCGTGCGGGTGAGCGTTAGAGGCGCGGCCACGCGGAGACCCCTCCCTGTTCGATCTGTTGCGAGCGACACCCTCGCACATACGTCCGGCGCGGGACGGGCCGGTACGGGAGATGGTGAGAAACAGTGACCGTCGGGCAGGGCGGGTGAGGGGCTGTGCGGCGCCGCGCGAAGACCTGACGTCTTTCGGTCGATTCGACAGCGGCAACGGGCGACAGAAGGGAAGATTCAGCTCATCGGACCACGCGAATCGAGTGTTAATAGCCATATTTGCACCCGGGTGGCGATGCGGCGGATTCTTGCTCGTTTGGGAATGTCGTCCGTGGATACTGCCTGCAAATTTGTGTACTTCCTGTGACAACTTGTGAGGCATCGGTGATCATCGAGGTTGCCGTATCTGTCTTCCTGTGCGGGCTGCCCCGGCCGTCTCCGACGGGGGCAGGGCGGTTGTTCCCGCGTGGTTCAGGCGGTTTAGGGGAGGGCATGGGGCTGGAAACAGGCACCCTCGCGGGGGAACGGCGGAAGGTTCGGTCTCGGTCCGCGTGCTGTGAGCCGACCGTATGATCGCCGAAGCAGAGGGTCTGCGCTTCCAGGTGCTGGGGTCGGTCGCGGTGCGTTGCGGGGATGTGCCCGCCCGCCTGCCCAGCACCGTGGCACGCCGCGTGCTCACCGTGCTGATGCTGTCCCCCGGCGAAGTGCTCAGCACTCCCCGCCTCGCCAAGGCCGTCTGGGGCTCGTGCTGCCCGGCGACCGCCTCCAACCAGGTGCGCAAGGCGGTCGCCCAGCTCCGCCAGGCGATACCGGGCGCGGGGGCCTACCTGCTCACCGACGGCCCCAACTACCGTCTGAACGTCGGTGCGGCCGAGTCCGACCTGGTGGAGTTCAACCAGCGCCGCCTGCGGACCCGCCAACTCGCGGAGGGCGGAGCGGGTGCGATCCCGCTCATCCAGGAACTCCAGGCGGCGCTGTCCCTCTTCCGCGGTCAGGTCGCGGCCGACGTCGTCGACGGCGACGAACTGGAGAACGGCCTGATCCGCGCGGCCGCACGCGTGGTGGAGGAACGGCGGCTCGCGGTCCAGAAGGAACTGATCTCGCTGCGGCTGCGCTCGTCGCCGCCGGCGCTGGTGATAGAGGACCTCCGGGACCTCGTGGCGCAGCACCCGCTCGCGGAGGATCTGCGCGCACAGCTCATGCTCGCGCTGTCCCTCTCGGGGCGGCAGGCCGACGCGCTCGCCGAGTACGCCGAGATACGCACCCTGCTCCGCGACGAACTGGGCATCGACCCCGACCGCTCGCTTGCCCAGGTGCACGAAGCGGTGCTGCGCGGCGACGCGTTCTCCTACCTGCACTCCGGGGTCCCCGCCCGCTATTACGAGCAGCCCGCCGTCACCGGACTCGACGCGGGTAGACACCTTCTGACGCCAGGCGTCCGGAAGGAACCCGTGAAGGCCGCCTGCACCCTGCCGCACGCGCTGACCGACTTCGTCGGCCGCCGGGAGGAGGCGGACACCCTGCTGCGGATCGCCAGGGCGGGCTCCCAGGGCCCGGGGCCGCTGCTGATCTGCGTCGACGGCATGGGCGGCATCGGCAAGACGGCCCTCGCCCTGCATGCGGCCCACCGGCTGGCCCCGGACTACCCGGACGGCCAGTTCTACGTCGACCTGCACGGTTTCAGTCCGCGTGAACGCCCCCGCGAACCCGCCGAGGTGCTCCAGGTGCTGCTGCGCTCACTGGGGGTTGAGACGCAGCGCATCCCCGCGGACCTGGACAGCCAGATGGCCATGTGGCGCGCCCGGCTGGCCGGTTCCAAGGTGCTGCTGCTGCTCGACAACACCGCGAGCGAGGCGCAGATCGTGCCGCTGCTGCCGCCGGGCAACGGTTCCCTCACCCTCATCACCAGCCGCCGCCGCCTCTACGGCCTCGACGGCATCGAGCCCTGCCTGGTCTCCCGGATGAGTTCCGGCGACTCCCGGGAACTCGTCAAGCGGCTGCTGGGAGGCGAACCGGAGTCCGAGGCGACGGAACGGCTCATCGCGTACTGCGGAGGGCTGCCGCTGGCACTGCGCCTGGCCGTCGCCAAACTGCGCAGCCGCCCCACCTGGACCCTGTCCCACCTGGTGGAGCGCCTGGGCGACCCGCACCGCCGTGCCGCCGAACTCCAGGCGGGCGACCGGAGCGTCCGGTCGGTGCTCCAGCTCTCCTTCGACGCGCTGACGGAGGCGCAGCGCCACGCCCTGTGTGCGCTGGCCCTGGTGCCGGAGGCGAGCATGGACGCGTACGGGGCGGCCGCGCTGCTCGGCACCGGCCCGGTCGAGGCCGAAGCGCTGCTGGAGGGCCTGCTCGACGTGAACCTTCTCGAACAGCCCCACATGGGCCGCTACGCCCTGCACGGGCTCGTGGCCGGTGTCACGACGGGCGCGGCGGAGTTCGAGCAGTTCCTGCGCGGCGGCGGGCGGCGCTCCGCGCTCCGTCGGCTGCTCGACCACCACCTGGCGGTCACCACCCGCAGCTGCCTCCTGCTCGGGCGGCCGGACGGCGGGTCCGGTGCCGGACCGGGGCCCGCTCCCCACCTCCCCGAGATCAACAGCCGCAAGGCGGCGACGGAGATCTGCGAGCGCGAACTGCCCGCGATGGTGGAGGTGCTGCGCGCGTGCGAGCCGGAGGAGTTCTATGTCCCGGCCGCGCAGCTCGCCCGCGACCTGCGGTTCGTCCTGGCGCCGGAGGGCGGCGTCCGCTACGAGACGGCCGGGGTCGGTGCGCCCGGGGGCGGGGCCGCCCGTTCTCCGGAGGCCGAGGAGTACCGCACGGCGCTGCTCGGGCTGGCCGCCGCCTGCCGGAACGTCGGCCTGCTGGAGGAGGGCGCGAGGCTCACCGCCGCCGCCCTGGGGACGGGACGGGCCCGCCCCGGGGGCGTCCGCTCCGGGGAGCGCTGAGCGCTCCGCCGGAAGTACGAAGAGCGGTCGGCGTCTGTCCGCGGCGCCGTCGTGGCTGGTCGCGCGGTTCCCCGCGCTCCTTCGGGGCGCGACCGAACCGCGGCCGACTTCGCCGGACCCGCTTGGCCGCAGGGATCGTCCGGGCCGCGCGGGTGGGGCGGAAGGCCGGTGTCAGGGGGTGGGCGTTGTCCGGGGGTGTTCGGTGGGCTCGAACCTCACCGGGATGCTGCGGTAGGCCCGGAAGGTGACGCTGGGCCGCCGTTCCACGGTGCCCGCCGCGGTCGGCACGGCCGGTGCGTTCGCGAGCCACCGCAGCACGGCGCGTCCCTCCACCGTGGCCAGTGCCGCGCCCAGGCAGTGGTGGACGCCGCCGCCGAAACTCACGTGCGGGTTGGGGTCGCGGGTGATGTCGAGGCGTCCGGGGTCGGTGAACCGGGCCGGGTCGTGGTTGGCTGAGCCCAGCAGCAGCACCAGGATGCGGCCCGCGCGCACGGTGCGGCCGTCGATCTCCACCGGCTCCTTCACATAGCGCGCGGTGGCCTGGATCGGCGCGTCGTACCGCAGGAACTCCTCGACGGCCGGCGCCGCCAGCTCCGGCCGCTCCCGCAGCAGGGCCAACTGCCCGGGATGGCGCAGCAGCGCGGAGAAGATCGTGGAGATCAGGTTGGTGGTGGTCTCGAAGCCCGCGAAGAACAGGAAGACCACGTTGTCGACGAGCGTCTCCCGGTCGAAGCCGGGATGCGTGCGCCGGGCGGCCAGCAGATTGCTGACCAGGTCGTCGTCGGGCCGCTTCGCCCGCTCGTCGACCAGCGCCGAGACGTAGTCGCGCAGCCAGGTCACCGCCTCGTGCGCCGCCGCCCGCTCCTCCTCGGGCACGTAGAGCGCGAACGCCTTGGCCAGCTCCACGGCGTGCGGACGTACCGCGTCGCGGTCCACGTCCGGGATGCCGATCAACTCGCAGACCACCGTGACCGGCAGCGGGAAGGCCAGGTCGCCGACCACGTCCAGCACCCCGCCCCGGCCCGCCGCCCGGTCCAGGGCGTCGGCCATCAGCCGGTCCACCTGCGCGGTGACGTACTCCTCCAGCCTGCGCATCAGCCTTGGGCTGAACGAGCGCTGCATGATCCCCCGCAGGAAGGTGTGCGCGGGCGCGTCCTGGTCCAGCACGATCCGCTTCAGGAACTCGTTCGCGGGCCCCGCCCCCGTGGAGAACTCGTGGTACTCCGGCGGGTACTCGTGCCCGAGCCGGCGGTCCTTGAGCAGTTGGCTGACGTCCTGGTGGTGCGAGACCACCCACTGCCCGGCCGCGCCGCGGGCCAGCCGGCCGGCCGTGCGGAGCTCCGCGTACACCCGGTAGGGGTCCGCGACCACGGCGGGATCGCGGGAGTCGAACTTGACGGGCAGCTCTCGCATGCGACCGGCACCTCCTGTGGCTTGCGCGTGGTGTCCGCCGGTGAGCCTGACAGCTCGGGAGCGGGGGCGGGGGAACCTGTCACCAGTCCTTCACCGCCGTACGGCGCCCGGCACCGGGCTCGCAGACTGGGCGGGCCAGGCAACCACCGGAACCCGAGCCGCGCACCCGAGGGTGCCGGGAGGTGACGCAGCGTTGGACACCGTGCTGAACATGCCGCGCTTCCTGCTGGACGACGCGCGCGCCATGCGCGACCCCTACCCGGTCTACCGCCGGCTGCGCGCGTACGGCCCGGTCTGCCGGGGCGGCCCGGGACAGTGGGTCTTCCCGCGGCACGAGGAGGTCTCCGCGCTGCTCCGCGACCCCCGGCTCGGCCGGGAGTTCCCCGAGGAGTACCAGGCGGTGTCGGTGGGCGAGGGCCCGGCCAACGACTACCTGCGGCGCATCGTCGTCGACCGTGACCCGCCCGGCCACACCCGGCTGCGCCGGCTGCTCGTGAAGTCGCTCAGTCCGGCGATGGTGCGCGCTCTGCGCGAGCCCGTCGCCCGGCTCGTCGACGGCCTGCTCGACCGGTTCGCCGACGAGCGGCGCCTCGACCTCGTCGCCGACCTGGCCGTGCCCGTGCCGATGACGGTGATGAGCGAACTGCTCGACATCCCCCGCCCCGACCGGGCCGACATCGCCCGCCTGTCCCACTCGCTCGCCCAGGCCTTTGCGGTGTTCATCCCGCCGGAAAAGCAGCGCGAGGCGCACGGGGCCGTTGTCGAACTGCGCGACTACATAGCCCAGTTGGTCCGCGAGCGCAGGCGCCGCCCCGGCGAGGACCTGCTGTCGCGGATGCTCGCCGCGGCCAGGGACGGCGAGGAGCCGCTGACCGACGAGGAGATCATCGACAACGCGCTGTTCGTCTACTACGCGGGCTTCGAGACGACCACCAACGCCATCGCCACCGGCGGCGACCTCTTCGTACGACAGCCGCACACCCAGCGGCAGCTGCGGGCCGACCCGGGCCTCGCCGGCAGCGTGCTGGAGGAGTTCATGCGCTACGACGCCCCCATCCACGCCACCACCCGGATGGCCCTGGAGCCGATCGAGATCGCCGGACTGACCATCCGCAAGGGGCGTGTGGTGGTGCTGTTGCTCGCCTCCGCCAACCACGACGAGCGGGTCTTCGACGAGCCGGACCGGGCCGACCCGGCCAGGTCGCCCAACCCGCACCTGAGTTTCGGCGGAGGAGTGCACCACTGCCTCGGCGCGGCGCTGGCCCGGCTGGAGGGGGCGGTGGTCTTCGAACGGCTGGTCGCCCGGTTCGCGGACATCGAGGCGGCGGGCGAGGGCGTGTGGGAGCCCAGCGCGGGCGGCTTCCGCTTTCCCTACTGGGCCCACCGCAGCATTCCGGTGGCGGTGCGGCCCGCCTGAGCCCGGCGCGGCAGGGAACCGGCCGGTGCGGCGATCGCGGTCACCACGAGTTCCGCACCGGCGGTCCACCGCCCGCGCAGGGCCGGAAAGCCTGTGGCGCACGCATCGAAGGCGGCGTCCGCCCGGCGGGCCCGGCGCGCGCCGCCCGGCACCGGCCGCACCACGAAGGTGCCCGTGTCCAGGCCGGGTTCGAAGGCAACCTCGGCGTCGTCGAAGCCCAGCCAGCGTCCGGTCGCGGGGTACCAGACCTTGTAGTAGGCCTCCTTGGCGCTGAACAGGACCCGGCACCACGGCACGCCCGGCTGGGCCTCGGCCAGTTCGGCGAGCTGGGCCCGCTCGGCCGCCGAGGTCACCTGTGCCAGCACCCGGGAGGGCAGCGGCTCGCACGGTTCGGCGTCGATGCCCAGGCCGTCGGCGTCCCGGGAACAGGCCACCGCCGCCGCCCGGTAACCCCGGCAGTGCGTCAGGGAGCCGACCGTCCCGGCCGGCCATCGGGGCGCCCCGTCGGCGCCGCGCACCAGTGCGGCGGGCGGGACGCCCAGTTCGGCCAGGCAGGCGCGCGCCAGCCGCCGTACGGTGGCGTACTCCGCGCGGCGCGCGGGCAGCGCGTCGGCGACCTGCCGCCGTTCGGCCTCGAAGAGCGCGGGGCCGGTCAGCTCCCCGGAGCTGTCCCGGGCCGCCACGCCCGCGGGCAGCAGTGCCCGGAGTGCGCCGGGGGCGGCGGCTCCCCCGGGATACGCCGACCCGCCGCCCGTACCGGAGAAGACGGCGGCCACCGGTCAACCGGAGGCTGCCGTCGCCCGCAGCGCCACCTTGTCGATCTTGCCGACCGGGGTGCGCGGCAGCACCGGCAGCTCGCGCACCTCGTCGGGCAGCTTGAACGCGGCCAGCCCCTTGCCGGTCAGGTACCGCTTGATCTCCGTCAGGGAAGGCACCTGTCCCGGACCTCCGCCCGGGACTACGAACGCCAGGACGGCCTCGCCGAGTTCGGCGTCCGGCCGGGCCACCACCGCGGCGTCGTCGATGGCCTCGTGGCCGCGCAGGTGGCCCTCGACCTCGTCGGCCGACACCTTCTCGCCGCCCCGGTTGATCACGTCCTTGGCGCGGCCGACGATCACCAGATTGCCCTCCGGGGTGAGCCGGGCCAGGTCGCCGGTGCGGAAGAAGCCGTCGGGGGTGAACGAGGTGCGGTTCGCCTCCGGCGCGTTCCAGTAGCCGTTGATGGTGTACGGGCCGCGGGTGACCAGCTCGCCCACCGCGCCCGGCTCCACCTCGTGCAACTCCTCGTCGACCAGGCGTAGTTCGTCGAACTCGGACAGGGGGCGGCCCTCGGTGCCGTGCACCACGTCCTCCGGGTCGTCCAGGCGGGTGTACGTCAGCAGGCCCTCGCCGATGCCGAACCAGTTGGAGATGCGGCAGCCGAGCGCGGACTGGGTGCGCGCGGCGGCCTGCTCGTCGAACTTGGAGCTGCCCACCTGGAGCAGCACCCCCTTCATGTCCACCGGCCGCTGCGCGGCGACCTTGGACCACAGCGCCGCGAGCGCGGGCACCACGGTGGTGTGGGTGACACCCTCCCGCTCGATCAGCGGGAACACCTCGTCGGGGGAGGGGCTCGCCGCCAGGACCGCCTTGCCGCCCACCCGCAGCGCGCCGAGCACCCCCGGGCACCCCAGGGCGGCGTTGTGCGCCGCCGGGTTCGCCGCCAGGTACACGCTCTCCGCGTCGAACTCCAGGGCTCGTGCGCAGGCGTCGATGTTGAAGAGGTAGTCGTCGTGGGTGCGGGGGATCAGCTTGGGCCTGCCGGTGCTGCCGCCGCTGAGCAGCAGGAACGCCACACCGGCAGGGTCCACCTCGGGCAGCGGCCCGCCGTCGGCGCCCTCGGCCCGGACCCGGTCCAGCGCGGTGAGCTCCTCGCTGTCGCCCGCCACGATCACCGTGCGGACGCCGGGCAGGGACGCGGCGTGCCGGGCGAGGGTGCGGTAGTCGAAGCCCTGGAAACGGCCGGTGGTGACGTAACCGACCGCCCCGGACGCCTCGATCAGGTGCCGTACCTCGCTCTGCCGGTGTCCCGGCAGAGCGAACACCGGGATGACGCCGGCCCGGAACAGGCCCACCGTGACGGTGAGGAAATCGACGACGTTCGGCAGCTGAACCATGACCCGGTCCCCGGGCTTCACTCCCCGGGCCAGCAGGCCGCGCGCGATGGCGTCGGCCTCGGTGCGCACCTCGCCGTGCGTGATGCGGCGCGTGCGGTCCACGGCCGCGGTCCGGTCGGGGAAGGTACGTGCCGTCTCCGTCAGCGCGTCGCCCAGCGGTACCCCCCGCCAGATCCCGGCGGCCCGGTAGCGGGCGGCGTCCTCGTCGCTCCACGGCGTGAACTCATCCATGACCGCCAGTGTTCCGGCCGACCGGGCCGCGCCGGCCGGGGCGAACAGAGCCGTGAAAGAGACGCGGGGCGCCACCGCGATCGCTCCTATCGTCACCAGCGTCGCCAACGAGATCCCGGTCCCCGGGGCACCCCGCCAAGGAGTGATGGATGAGTCGACCCCGTACGTTGAACTGGCTCGACGCACCCCGCGACGACACCGGTGTGGAGATGTTCGACGAGGCCTCCCACACGTACCGGCCCTACACCGAACTCGCCGACGCGGCGGGCCGGATCGCGGGCGGGCTGATCGCGCGGGGCGTGCCCCGCGGGGCGGTCGTGCCGCTGCTGTGCTCCACCGGCCCCGATCTCGTCGCCGCCTTCTACGGGGTGCAGGCCGCCGGGTGCGTGGTGAGCGTGCTGGCGCCGCCCACCCGGATGTCGGGCGAGGCCGCCCGCGCCCACGTTCGCGCCGTCGTCACCGCGGTGGACGCCGGAGCCGTGGTGGCCGACGCCGCCCACCACGACTACGCGGTGGACGTCCTCGCCGGGACCGGGACCGGGACCGGGAGCGGGAGCGGGGCCCGCGTGCTGCTCCTGGAGGAGCTCGCCGCGGCCGAAGCCGGTCGGCGGGACCCCGTCGAACAGGCCCTCGTCCAGTTCACCTCGGGCAGCTCGGGCCGCCCGCGCGGCGTGCGCGTCAGCCATGCCGCGCTGGACGCCAACACCGCCGCGATCCGTGCCTGGGAGCGTGCGGGGCGCGACGACTCCTGGTGCTCCTGGCTGCCCATGCACCACGACATGGGGCTCATCGGCTGCCTGGTGGTGCCTGTCTCCGGCAACAACCGGCTGGCGGTGTGCAGACCCGAGACGTTCCTGCGCCATCCGCTGGTCTACCTCACCCGGTTCGACGCCAAGCGGGTCGAGCGGCCCGCCACGATCACCGCCACCCCGGCGTTCGGCCTCAAGCGCATCGTGGACAAGGTCGGCCACGCGGACCTGGAGGGCGCCGACCTCTCCCGCACCCGGGCGGTGATCGTCGGGGCCGAACGCATCGACCCCGCGCTGGTGACCCGCTTCACGGAGCTGATGCGCCCGCACGGCCTGGACCCGCACACGCTCACCCCCGCCTACGGGCTGGCCGAGAGCACCCTCGCCGTCACCGGAGTGCCCGTCGAGGAGGAGCCGCGCTCCGTCCTCGTGCACCGGGACGAGCTGCGGGTCGGAGCGCAGGTGAGCCTCGCGGACGGGCGGACGGACCGGGCGACGGTCCAGGTGATGAGCTGCGGCCGCGCACTCGACGGGCTGACGGTGCGGGTCGTCGGCGAGGACGGGGAGCCGCTGCCCGAGGGCCACGTCGGTGAACTGGCCGTCACCGGCTCCTCATTGGCCGACGGCTACCTCACGGACGGCTCCGCCGAGGGCACCGCCTTCGCGGGCGGACGGCTCCTCACCCGCGACGTCGCCTTCGAACTGGCCGGTGAGTTCTATGTGCTGGGCCGGCTCGGCGACAGCGTCAAGGTCCACGCCCGCTCGCTCTTCGCCGAGGACGTCGAGCTGATGCTCGGCCGGGCCGGACTCGACCTGAGCCGGGTCTGCGTGGTGCTCGGCGAGGCGGACGGACAGCCGCACGCGGTGGCCGTTCTGGAGGGACTCGACACCCGGGCCGCCAAGGTCGCCGAAGAAGTGCTCGCCGCGGCCTGCCCCGGCACCCGCCGGCACGTGGCCCAGGTGCCCCGCGGCGCCATCCCCCGTACCAGCAGTGGCAAGAGCCGCCGCCGTCGGCTGTGGCAGCGCCTCAGCCAGGAGCGCGCCCTCGACGCGGTGTCCGCCGCGGCCGACAGCCCCGCCTGACCGGCCCCTCCTCTCACCGCCCGACCGGCCCAGAACAGGAGACCACATGTCCTACTCCAGTGAAGAGGTGCGCGAGACCGTGCTCGCGATCATCGAGCAACTCGCCCCCGAGCGGGAGCGGTTCGAGCCGGGCAAAGACATGCGTCTGGTCGAGGACCTGGGGTTCCACTCCCTGGCCCTGCTGGAGATGGCGTTCGCGATCGAGGACGACTTCGACCTGCCGCCGATCGACGAGCAGACCGGACGGGCCATCCAGACCACCGAGCAGGTGGTCGCCTACGTCCTGAGCCAGGTCGAGACCCGGACGCCGTCGTGACCGACACCACCGGCCCGAGCACGACGACGTCATGAAGGAATGAAGGAGCCACGATGACCGAGGCCATCGTCCTGTCGGAGCTCACCAAGCGGTTCGGTGAGCAGACCGCGCTCGACCGGGTGTCGCTGCGGATACCGGCCGGAACCGTGGTGGGCCTGCTCGGCCCCAACGGAGCGGGCAAGACCACCCTCATCAACTGCCTGACCACGCTGCTGCAACCCGACGGCGGCACCATCCGCGTGCTGGGCCACGACCCCGGGACCGACCCGTCCCTGGTGCGCGCCAACATCGCCGTCACCGGGCAGTTCGCCGCGCTCGACGAACAGATCAGCCCGCGCGAGAACCTGGTCTTCTTCGGCAGGCTCCTCGGCCTCGGCAAGGGCGAGGCCCAGCAGCGGGCGCAGGAGATGCTGGACCGGTTCGAGCTGGCCGAGGCGGCCTACACCCCCGTCGGCTACCTCTCCGGAGGCATGCGCCGCCGCCTCGACCTCGCGGTGAGCCTGGTGGTCCCGCGGCCGGTGCTGGTGCTGGACGAACCGACCACCGGCCTCGACCCGCGCAGCCGCAAACTCCTGTGGGACATGGTCAGGGCCGAGGCCGCGCGGGGCGTCGCCGTCCTGCTCACCACCCAGTACCTGGAGGAGGCCGACCAGCTCGCCGACCGCATCGTCGTCATCGACAAGGGCCGGGTCCTCGCGGACGGCTCCTCCGACGAGCTCAAGCTCGACGTGGGCGGCCTCATGTGCCGCCTCACCCTGGCCGGCGCCGCCGAGGCCGAAGCGGCCCGTCAGGCCCTCGGTGGCCTGCCCGGCGTGACCGCCGAGGGCGACAAGGTCGCCGTGCCCGTGGCGCGTCCCGAGGATGTCGGCGCGGTGCTCGGCCAACTGGACGGCAAGGGGCTGCGGATCGCCGACATAGAGGTCACCAAGCCGACGCTCGACGAGGTCTTCTTCACCCTCACCGAGCCGATGGAGAAGGAGGCCACCCGATGACCGCCACGCCCGGCGTCGCCGCGGTGCCCGGCGCCCCGGCGCCCCCGGGCCGGCCGGCCGGCTGGCAGCACGACTTCCAGGTGCTCTTCGACCGGTTGCGGGTGCGCTCGTTCTCCCGGGGGGGCCTGGTGGCCACCGTGGTGCAGCCGCTGCTCTTCTTCGCCATCTTCTACTGCACCTTCGCCGGGATGCTGGACGAACGCGGCATCGACTTCGGCCGCTTCGTCACGCCCACCGTCCTGGTCCAGGCGCTGATGTTCGTGGCCATCGGCAGCGCCACCGACCTGGCCGCCGACCGCTCCAGCGGCGTCTTCTCCCGCCTGCTGACCAGCCCCGTCGACATGCGCGCGATGAGCCTGGCGCACCTGGCCGTGGTGGCGCTGCAAGGCCTGCTGTCCAGCCTCGCCCTCGTCCTCGCCGGGTACCTGGCGGGCTTCCGCTTCGACCACGGGGCGCTCGCCGCCCTCGGCTTCGTCCTGTTCGCTGTCTCGTTCACCGTGGCCCTGTCGCTGGCCACGGCCACCATCGCGCTGCGCCTGCGCAACCTGGAGGCGCTCAGCGCGGTGCTCCACCTGCCGTACCTGCCGCTGCTGGTGCTCTCCACCGGCTTCGTCGAGGCGGACCTCTTCCCCGGCTGGCTCCAGCCGGTCGTCAGCGCCTCCCCGGTGTCCGGAGTGATCGACGCGCTGCGCGCCCTGTCGACCGCCGACCTCACCTGGGGCGCGACGCTGCCCGGCCTCGCCTGGGTGGCGGGCCTGCTCGCCCTCTTCTCCTGGACCACGACCGTCGCCTTCAGGAAGGTGGCCATCCGATGACCGCGCAGTCGCCGGGGACGGCCGCACCGTCGGTGCGGCCGTCCCCCTCGCCCGCCCCGGCCACGCTGGCCGGAGCCTCCGTCGTCATCGCCGGGCGGGTGCTCCGCCAGTTCGTCCGCAACCGGATGATGATCATCGTCACCCTCGCTTTCCCGCTGCTCCAGCTCTTCATGCTGCTGGCCGCCTTCGACGTGCTGGTGCGCGACACCCAGGACGTCGACTACGTGCGCCGGCTCGCCCCGCTGATCGTGCTCACCACGGCGTTCTCCTCCGTCCTCACCACGGCGATCGCCCTGTGGAGCGACATCCGCAGCGGGGTCTTCAACCGGCTGCGGGCGATGCCGCTGGACATGCGGGCCTACGTCCTCGGACGCATCGGCGGCGACTTCGTACGGATCATGGGGGTGGCCGTCCTGGTCACGCTCATCGCCCACACGGTCGGCTTCCGGTTCTCCCGGGGGCCGCTGGCGGCGCTCGGCTTCTTCGGGATCGTGGCGCTGTTCGGGATGATGTGCAGCGCGCTGGCCGTCGCCGTCGCCCTCGTCGCCCAGCACCCCGGCATCATCGTGCGTTACGTGCAGATGCCCACGCTCGTGCTGACCCTGATGTCCAGCGGCTATGTGCCGCTGGAGGCGTTCCCGGACCGGATCCAGCCGGTGGTGCGCGTCAACCCCGTCTCGCTGGCGGCCGACGCGCTCGCCGGGCTCTCCCACCAAGGCGCACTGACCGCCCCGGTGCTCGGGACCGCTGCCTGGACCCTGGGCGTCACGGCGGTCTGCACGGCCGTCGCCACGCGCCGGTTCGCGATGCTCGTGAAGCGCGGCTGACCGTGGCCGACATCGTCGTACTGGGTGCGGGAGTGGCCGGCCTCGGGCTCGCGGCCTTCGCCGCCCGCCGCGGACACCGGGTCACGCTCGTCGAACGGGACGGCCCGCCCCCCGAGGGCGGCGCCCACACCGAGGTGGCCGACTGGGAGCGGCGCGGCGTGCCGCACGCCCGCCAGGGGCACGCCCTGCTGGGGCTGGGCATCGGGGTGCTGCGCGCCGAATGCCCCGACGTGCTGGCGGAGCTGACCGGCCGCGGTGCGGTCGCCGTGCCCCTGGACACCGGCGGCGACGACCTCGGCCTGCTCAGCCGCCGCCTGGTCTTCGAGGCCGCGCTGCGCCGCCGGGCCGCGGCCGACCCCGCGGTCACCCTCCTGCGCGACCGGGCCACCGGCCTGCTGAGCGGTCCGGCACCGTACGGAGTCCCCCAGGTGTCCGGGGTGCGCCTCGCCGAGAGCGGTGACCTGGCCGCCGACGTGGTGCTGGACGCCACCGGCCGCCGGTCCCCGGTGGCCGCCTGGCTCACCGAGATCGGCGCCGCCCCGCCCCGCGAGACCGTCCAGTCCTGCGGGTTCTCCTACATCGCCCAGGAGTTCGCGCTGGCGCCGGGCTGCCGGTTCCCGTCGCTGCGGGCCCCGGTGGTGCACGAACTCGACTTCGCCACCGTGCTGGCCTTCCCCGGCGACAACGGCCGCTTCCACCTGTCGACCACCGTCTCCTCCCACGACCCCGTCCGGACCAGGCTCCTGCAACTCCCGGTCTATCTGCGGTTCCTGGAGAGCGTGGCTCCGGTGCGCGACTGGCTCGACGGAGCCACGCCGGTCGGCGGGCCGCTGCCCATGGCCGGCCTGGAGAACCGCCGCCGGTCGCTGGTCGCCGACGGCACCCCGCTGGTCACCGGGTACGCGCTGGTCGGCGACGCCTGCGTACAGACCAACCCCACCTTCGGACGCGGTGTGTCCCTCGCCCTGGCGCACGCCAGGACCGTCGCCGACCGACTCGGCCGCCTCGACCAGGACCCGGCCCAGTGGGCCCTGGAAACCCACGAGGCCACCGAGGAGTGCCTGGGGCTCTGGTTCGAGCAGCAGGTCGCCACCGACGCCGCCCGGCTCGCCGAACTCGCGGGCGGGGCACACGACGACTCGCTGACCGCGCGCGTCCTGACCGCCCTCGCGGTCCTGCGTGAGGACGACGCGCACGTGCGCGTCGCCGCCGAGCGCGTCTACCACATGCTGCTCACCCCGGCCGAGCTGATGCGGGACCGCAAGGTGGCCCGCCGGGTTCTCGCGTTCCTGCGCGAGCACCCCGACCTCCGGCGCGACCACGTCGGACCCACCCGCCAGGACTTCGAGCGCCTGGTCACCGGCTGAGCGCCCACAGAAGGGAACCCCATGAAAGTCACCCTGCCCACGGACGTCACGCTGAGCTACGACATCTACGGTCCCGAGGACGGCCCCGTGGTCGTGCTCGTGCCCGGACAGCACCAGGCCTCCCTGTTCGAGACCATGCAGGTGCCGCACCTGACGAAGGCCGGATACCGCGTCGTCACCTTCGACCTGCGCGGAGTGCACCCCTCGGAGGAGACCCCGCCGCCGTACACGGTGGAACTGCTCGGGCAGGACCTGGCCGCCCTCAACGAGGCCCTGGAGCTCGGCCCCTGCACCTACATCGGCTACTCGGTGGGCGCGATGATCCTGCTGGAGCTGGCGATGAAGCGCCCCGACCTGATCGAGCGCGCCGCGCTCATCGGCGTCCCCTGGAAGCCGGGCAAGCTCCAGCAGGCCATCCAGGCCGAGGCGGTGGAGCGGCTCAAGAACGGGCACAAGGTGCCGGCCCTGCTGGAGGGCGCGTTCCGGGCGATGTACCTGTTCGGGCCGCGGGCGCTCAACCGCGACCAGTTCATCGCGCCCTACCTGGACGGGCTGGCGGGCCTCGCGGAGTCGGGCGGGCACGGCGCCATCGGGCACGCCGAGGCGAGCACCGCCTTCCGGCCCAGCGACGAGGAAGTGGCCGCGGTGCGGGTGCCGTTGCTCGTCGTGGGCATGGAGCACGACATCGTCGCGCCCCGGCACTTGTCACGCGAGCTGGCGGACCTGATCCCGACCGCCGAGTACACCGAGATCCGCAACTGCGGGCACGCCTCCCTGCTGGAGAAGCCCACCGAGGTCAACGCCCTGGTCGCCGACTACCTGCGCTCCGGCAAGGTCGGCACCCCGCGCGGCTCGCGCCGGGCCTCCGGGGAGGAGACGGAGGCAGGCTGACCTCCCCGCGACGCGCAGGCTCCCAGCCCCTCATCGAGGCTGGGAGCCGTCGTCGTACCGTCTCAGCGCCGGTCCGTGAGCCGGTACAGCCGGTGGAACGGGTGTCCCACGTCGATCACCCGGGTGTCCAGGCCTGCCTCGGCGGCGTATGCGCGCACGGTCTCCGGCCGCATCACCGTGCCCGTGGCCGCGCTCGGCGTCCGGCTCATCCCGACCGGCAGGCAGTGCAGCACGCTGACCGCGTAGTGGAAGCGCTCGCTGTCCGGCGCCGCCGGGGTGAACCGCTCGCCGACGGACGGTTCCATCAGCAGCACCGCACCTCCGGGCGCCATCAGACGGCGGCACGCCCGCAGCACGTCCACCGGCGCCGACATGTCGTGCAGGGCGTCGAACACGCACACCAGGGTGTACCCCGCCGCCCCGGCCGCCCCCGCAGCGCCGGCGTCCCCGGCACGGAAGCGGACCCGGTCGGCCAGCCCCTCCGCGGGGTCGGCGGCGGCGAGGTTCGCCTCGGCGTCCCTGACCGACGCCTCGTCCAGGTCGATCCCATGCACCTCGGCGTCGGGGAACATACGGGCCAGCGCCAGCGTGGAGAGCCCGGAGCCGCACGCCACGTCGGCGATGCTGCTGCCCGGCACCCGCAGCCGGGCGTCGATGTCGGGCAGGTGGCGGCCGATCCAGCCGGGCAGGTGGTGCTCGAAGACACCGCGGTTCAGACCCGCCTGGCCTCCGCGCAGGGCCTCGCCGTAGGCCGCGTACGGCAGGCCCCGGCGACCGCGGTAGGCCTCCACCAGCTGCGGCAGGACGGCCGCCATGCCGCCGATGGGCATCACCACCAGCGGGGCGATCCAGTTCGGGCTGTCGGCGTCGAGCAGCGCCTCCGCGTGGGCGGGCGGCAGCGCGAACCGCCGGTCCTGCGGCCGCGCCTCGGGCGCGTCGACGGTCAGAACCCCGGCGCAGGTCTGCTGCTCCAGCCACTCCCGGACCATCCGGGCGTCGAGGCCGCTCGCCCGCGCCACCTGTGCGGCCGTGGCGGGGCCGGTGCGGCGCAGCGCTTCGTACAGGCCCAGTTCCAGGCCCAGGTAACAGGTCATCAGCTCGGCGGAGGCGAGCCCGGCGCCGAAGAGCTTGAGGGAGAACGCCTGCGCGGAGTCCGCCGCGTCCGCGGCGGGCCTGCCCCGCCGGTCGGGCGGCGCGCCGAGGCCGGGGCGGGCGGGGGAGGGGTTGCGGAAGGCGGGGGCCATGGCGGTCAGAGATGGGCGAGGACGTTGACGACGTTGCCGTCGTGGTCCCGGTAGAAGAAGCGCCGTACGCCCCACTCCTCCTCCGCGGGCCCGTACAGGATCTCCAGACCGGCGGCGCGGGCGCCTTCGAGCGCCGCGTCCAGGTCCTCCACCTCGATCGAGGCGGCCGGGTTCACCGGCCCGGTGGGGTCCTTGGTGATCAGGCTGACCTGTACGGAGTGGTCGGACGGCGGGGCGAGGGTGACGATCCAGCCGTGATTCATGATCACTTCCATTCCGGTGACCCGGACATGGGCTTCCACAGCGGAATCGAGATCACTCACCGTGAGCAGCGGCATCGCGCGGAGTGCAGACATGTGCGCCAGCGTAACCAGCACTCTCCCCGGTCCCGGGGGCCTTTCCGGCCTCTTTCACCCCCGCGTCGCGGGCCCTTCGGCGGCCGTACGTTCTCCTCGCATCGGCCTCCTTGCGCGCGAGCGTGCGCCGGCCGAACTCGCCTACCCCGAAGGAGGACTGACGTGGAACTCGTCACCGCGACCGGTACGGCCGTCCCGGAATCCAGGCTCGCGGAGCTGGGTGAGGCGATCAGGGGCCGGATCATCACCGCGCAGGACGCCGACTACGACGAGCGCAAGCAGATCTGGAACGGCTACTTCCAGAAGAGCCCGGGGGTGATCGTCCAGGTGGACGGCGCCTCCGACGTCGTCAAGGTCGTCAACTTCGCCCGGGAGAACGACATCGAACTCGCCGTCAAGGGCGGCGGCCACTGCTTCGCCGGCACCGGCACCGTCGAGGGCGGACTGCTCCTCGACACCTCCCGGCTGCGCGGCATCCGCGTCGACCCCGCCAACCGCCGCATGGTCGTCCAGCCCGGCCTGGAACAGGGCGACGTCGACGCCGAGACCACCAGCTTCGGGCTCGCCGTCACCGGCTCCCAGGAGTCCTACATCGGCATCGGAGGTCTCACGCTCGGCGGCGGCCTCGGCTGGCTCGCCCGCTACCGGGGTCTGCTGGTGGACAACCTGGTCTCCGCCGACATCGTCCTCGCCGACGGCCGGCTGGTGACCACCACCGCCGAGGACCACCCCGACCTGTTCTGGGCGATCCGGGGCGGCGGCGGCAACTTCGGCGTGGCCACCCGCTTCGAGTTCGACCTGTACCCGCAGGGCGACTGCATGGCGGGACTGCTCGCCTTCCCCATCGACCAGACGGTGGACGTGGCCCGCCGACTCGACGAGTTCAACCGGACCGCCCCCGACGAACTGACCACCTCCTTCGCCTTCCTCACCGCTCCGGGCGGCGCACCGGCGATCGGCCTGGGATTCGTGCACGCCGCCCCCGACGACTCCACCGAGGAGCTGATCGGCCAGATGCGCGGCCTGGGCACCGGCGCGCTCCTGGACCACTGCGGCCTGATGCCGTACGTGGCCGTGCAGCGGATGCTCGACGAGAACACCGTCGCCGGCCACCGGTACTACCCGCGCTCCTTCCTGCTGCCCGAACTGCGCGACGAGCCGCTCCAGATCCTCGCCGACGGGTTCGTCAACGCCCCGTCCGAGCGGAGCCTGGTCGGCGGCGGCCTGATGGGCGGGGTGATGTCGAACGTCCCGGCCTCCGAGACGCCCTTCCTGCACCGCGAGGGCTACCTGACCAGCATCCTCACCTCCTGGACCGACCCGGCCAAGGACGAGGAGGCCGTCGAGTGGACGGAGAAGGTGTACGCCGAACTCCTGCCGCACACCACCGGCGCGGTCTACGCCAACCACCTGGGCGCGGACTCCGCCGAGCGCATCGAGGACGCCTACGGCGCCAACTACGAGCGGCTGACCCGGATCAAGGCCGTCTACGACCCCGAGAACTTCTTCCACACGAACAACAACATCAAGCCCGCGAGCTGAACCGGGCGGGCCCCTCGCACGACGGCGCCCGGACCTCGTCACGAGGTCCGGGCGCCGTCACGTGCGCGCGGGCCGGTTCAGTCGACCCGGCGGATGACGCTCACGCCCTCGCGCACGGTGAGCACGCTCTGCCGCACCCGGGGGTCGGCCGCGACATGCGCGTTGAACGCGCGCATCGCGACGGTGTCGGGCTGCTGGTCCCGCTCGTTGGCGACGCCCCCGAACTGCAGGACGTTGTCGGCCAGGAGCAGACCGTGCGGGGACAGCTTCGGCAGTACCGCCTCGTAGTAGTCGACGTAACCGGGCTTGTCGGCGTCGACGAAGACCAGATCGAAGGGTCCGGGCAGGTCCCTGACCGATGCAAGCGCCGGGCCCTCCCACAGGTGGATGCGCTCCGCCCAGGGGGAGGCCGCGAAGTGCTTGCGCGCGATGGAGGCGTGCAGCGGGCTCAGTTCACAGGTGTGCAGCTCGGCGTCGCGCGGCATCGCCTGGGCCATGCAGAGCGCGGAGTAGCCGGTGAAGGTGCCGATCTCCAGGATGCGGCGCGGCCGCAGGGCGAACACCAGGGAGGCCAGGAACTCGCCCTCCAGGCTCCCCACCATCATGGCCGGCAGATCCGTCTCAGCCTCCGTCTCGGTGACCAGGTCGGCCAGCCAGGGCGGCGCGGGGGAGGAGGCCTCCTCGGCGTACTTCTCCACGACGGGTCGTACGATCATCCTCGGTTCCTTCCCGCGGGGTCGGTGCGGTCGTCCAGCCGTCCGGCCAGCCAGTGCGTCAAGGTGTCGTGGCCGGTGCGCAGATAGAAGTGGCCGCCGGGGAACTCGGTCACGTCGGTGGGTGCCGAGGTGGCCTCCGCCCACGCCGCCGCGTCCGCCGCGTCCACCTCGGGGTCCTCGGTGCCGTAGCAGACGCTCACCGGCACCGAGAGGTCGCGGCCGGCCCCGGGACGGTAGCCGCCCACCAGGCGGTAGTCGGCGCGGAGCACCGGCAGCAGCATCTCGCGCAGGCCCGGCAACTGAAGCAACCGTGCGTCTGTGCCACCCAGTTGGCACACGTCGGCCCACAGCCGCCCGTCGTCCAGGTGCTTGTCGTCCGGGTGCTGCCGGGCGGGTCCCGGACGGCCGGAGACGATCAGCCGCTCCGGGAGCGCCTCGCCCGCCGGGCCGAGCAGCCGGGTCACCTCGTGCGCGACGGAGGCGCCCATGCTGTGCCCGAAGAACCACACCGGCCTGTCGTCCAGGTCGGTCAGCGCCTTCGCCAGCGGCTCCACCAGGCCGGGCATGTCGGTGCAGCAGGGCTCGCCCAGGCGGTCCTCCCGGCCGGGGTACTGCACCACGATGCCCTCGACGTCCTCGGGCAGGTCGCGCACCAGCGGGCGGTAGAAGCTCGCCGCTCCTCCGCCGTGCGGAAAGAACACGATGCGCCGCGTGGCTCCGGGCCGGGGGAAGTAGCCGCGCAGCCACGGGTTGGGGACGTCGGTGCTCATGCGGGGGCCTCCAGCAGGTCCGAGGCGGCGAGGAGTTCCGGCGGCGCCTGCGGGTGGCGCAGCCGTACCGGCCCGCAGGCCTCGCTCACCCGCATCGCCAGCTTCGTCAGCGCCACGTGGTACTGCACGTGCCCCCGGCTGTCGGCGCTCGAGCGGACCTCGTCCCACAGCGCGGCGACGGCCCGTGCCGTGGCCTGCGGCCACAGCTCGCGCAGCACCTCGTCGTAGGAGGCGCCCTGCGCCGGGCCGAGGTGTTCCACGCTCGGCACCTTCAGATGCGGTGCGGCGGAGTCGCCGAAGCGCACCAGGTCCTTCATGTCGCCCGGCATGTGCGGGCGCATACTCCACTGCACCGGACCGTGCGTGTTGACCAGGGTGAGGTGCCCCCCGTCCGTGCCCAGGGTGATGCGGTGGAAGAGGTGGCTGTAGTTGTCGGGGTCGGAGGGCACCAGCTCGTTCTGCAGCCGGAAGGACATCGGTACGCCCGCGAAGCGGCCCGTCAGGCTCCGGTACGGCGCCTCCGGTGTCTCCGCGAGCGCCCCGTCGACGCCGTGCGGGCGGATCGTCCCCAAGGCCTGGCCCAGGATGTCGAAAACCGTGTAGAGGACCTGGAAGGCACAGGTCACGTCGAGGAACAGCGGCCGCTGCCGGGCCACCAGGCGGCGGGCGGCGGCGATGAACCGGCGCACCGGCTCCACGTGCGGGTAGTGGGTGTTGAGCCGGAACACCACCCCGGACTCGGTGGCGGCGCGCAGGCACGCCACCAACTCGTCCGGATGCAGCGGGTGTTCCTGCAGCACGTGCACGCCCCGGCGCATCAGCGCCCGGGACAGCTCCGGCCCGGGGCCGCCGTTCATCACCCCGCCGACGACCACACAGGCCAGGTCGACGTCGCCGGGCACCTCTGCGACCGAGGACCACAGCGGCACGCCGTAGTGTGCGGCGCAGGCGCGGCTGCGGGCGCTGCCGGAGGCGAGGATGCCGGCCAGCTCGAAGCCGAGGTCCGCCCGCTCGAAGGCAGCCAGGTAGGCGCGGCCGAACCCGGTTCCGGCCACCAGGACGCGTGGGCGGGTCACAGTTCGCCCTCCTCCATGGCACGGGCCGTGAGGATCGGCCGGTCGACGACCTCCAGCAGCCCGACCGCGGGCTCGGCCCGCAGCGCCGCCAGCACGGCTTCGGCGTCCAGCACGTCGGAGCCGAAGCGCACCCCGGGAGCCGCCGTGCCGTCGAGGACCGCCAGCACGGCCAGCGCACTGGCGAGGCCGGTCAGGGCGTAGGTGTCGCCGGCGCGCAGCGCCAGACTGCGGGTGGCGGGGCGGCCGGCGCCGTCGGTGCCGGTGACCTCGAACAGCATCAGCTGGTACGGGTCCCTGCCGAACAGGTCGAGCGCCGCGGCCCGGGTCAGCTCCTCGGCCGCCTCGGCGAGGCCGGACTCGCCGCGCATCGCCCCCTGGAGCCTGCTCAGGCAGTTCATCATGTGCGCGCCGCCGTCGAAGACGTTGTACCAGTCGATCTCCTTCAGCCCGGTGACCTCGGGAAGCCGCGCCGACTCGAAGCTCAGGTACGGGTACACGTCCACCCGGTTGTGCGCGTAGGGCAGTTCGACACCGGTACGCGGCTCCAGCTCGCGCTCCACCCGGATGCCGCCCCGGATCGCGCCGCGGGCCTCCCCGTACGCGCCGCCCATGGACAGCAGGTAGTCGGCGGCCCCGGCCGGGGTGAGCCGGTCCATCGTGCCGACGTAGGCCGTCAGCCGGTGCGGGCGGCCCAGGAGGGAGCACAGGTGGCGGGGGAGCAGACCGGTCAGGCCCGGCTGCATCCCTGCGGTGATGACGGCGGTGCCGGTGAAGGTGCCCGGCCGGGTCAGCGCCTCAAGCAGCGGTTCGTCGCCGCCCGGGTCGACGTAGTCGGCGCCGGCCGCCGCCGCGGCCCACGCCACCCGGTCCAGGACCTGGTAGGACGGGCCCGCGCAGTTCAGGACGGTCCGCGCGCCCTGGCAGAACCGGGCCAGCGACCGGCCGTCGTACAGGTCCACCTGCACCGCCTCACCGCGCAGCCCGGACTTGGCCAGCAGCGTCTCGGCCCGGGTGCGGTCGCGCCCGCCGAGCCGTACGACGAGGTCGGGACGGCGCTCGGCGAGGGCGCGTACGGCGGCCTCGCCGACGGCGCCGTAGGCACCGACCACCGCGACCGACGGGGTGCTGTGCTCACTCACGCGTTCTCCTCATCGGGCAGGTCGATCACCTCGGAGGTGATCAGCTCACGGCAGGTGAAGTGGTTGCCCGGCACCGTCTGTGGCCGGAGCCCGCCCACGCAGACCGACTCCCACAGCGCGGTCATGTCTGCGGCCATGGCGGGCCAGACGGGGGACTCCTCGGCGTGCACCAGCAGCCGGGCCTCACCGGTGTACAGACCGGGGTCGTGGTCGGCGACACAGGCCGCCAGCGCCCGCCCCCGCGCGAGGCGTCCGGCGAGCTCGTCCGCGCCGAGCCCGAGCGCCGCGGCGAGACCGGCCAGCCGCTCCTCGCGCGGGCGCGCGCCGAGCGCGGCGGCCGTCTCGCCCACCGCCCGCAGCTCCGGCTCGCTCCGGTCCGCCAGCGCGGCCGGCGCACCGGGCGGGATGTCACCGGCGGGGGCGAGCACGGCGAGCGCCGACCCGAGGGCGGACACGTCCGGGTAACCCAGGGCGGCCGGGTCCAGCCCGCGGTCCAGGCAGAACAGCGCCTCTTCGAGGACGTCGTCGCGGACCGTGGCGGGCAGCGGGTAGCTGCTCAGCACGGTCAGCCCGCACACCGGGGCGCCGAGCTCGGCCAGCTGCTGGGCGAGAGCGAGCGCCAGCACGCCCCCGCTGTGGGCGCCGACCAGGTGGAACGGCCCCGGGCTCAACGCCCGTACCCGCGCCACGATCTCCTGCGCCACGTCGTCCAGGCTCTGCCCCTCGGCCACCCGCACCGGCGGCACCACCACCACCGGGTCGAGCGCACCGAGGCCCGCGGCGAGCCGCTCCGCGTGACCGCCCAGACCGTCGCCGACCAGGACGTGCACCGGGTTGCCGAGGGCGTCCGCCGCCCCGGCCAGCGCCAGTTCGTCACCGGCCCCGCTCGCCTCGGCCACCTCCTGTCCCTGCTGGAGGAAGGCGGACAGCTCCCGCACCGACGCGCCGTTGAGCAGCTCGCGCAGCAGCTCGTCGAAGAACACCTCGGCCGCGGCCGGCACCTGCTCACGCAGCGCCGTGACGAGCTGAGCGGCGAGCAGCGAATCCCCGCCGAGCGCGTAGAAGTTGGTGTCCAGCGGCACCTCCGTCTCGCGCAGCACCTCCGCGTACACCGCGGCGACGCCCAGCTCCAGCTCGCCCGCCTCGCCCGGGCTCTCCGCGACGGCCGCGGCGCCCGCCGTGCGGTGCTCCTCGGCCCACCGGGCCAGAGTGGCGCGGTCCACCTTGCCGTTGCCGGTCAGCGGCAGCGCGTCCAGCACCTCGAAGCGCGAGGGGATCATCTCCGCCGGGAGCCGCTCGGCGAGCCGCCGGGTCAGCTCCTCGGTGTCGAGCGGCGCGCGGTCGGTCTTGAAGCGGGCCGCGAAGACGTGCATGCCGATGCGGGCCAGCTCCTCCTCGGGCGCCGGGACGCACAGCTCCAGGTCGGCCCCGGCCTCGGCCAGCAGCTCGTACCACTGTTCGCGGCCGATGAAGGTCTGGTCCTTGCCGTGGCGCACGTCCTGGAAGTCACCGGCGGTGGCGTCGAAGAGGAACTCCATCGAGGTGAGGATCTGGTAGTTGTCGCGGGTCGTCTCGATGAAGACCAGCCACCCGCCGGGCACCAGCGCCTCGCGCATCCGGCGCAGCACCGCGCGGGCGTCCTTCGCGTAGTGCATGACGTTGCCGCACAGGATGACGTCCACCGAGTTCGGCCGGACGCCCTGTTCGCGGTACGGCTCGTTGAAGTCGAACAGCGCGTAGTCCACCCACGGGTGTGCGGTGAACCGCTCACCGGCCTTGTTCAGGAAGAACTGCGACACGTCGCTGAAGGTGTAGCGGACGTTCTCGCCGTCCAGCGCCGGAATGGTGTCGACGCTCGTGCCGCCGACGCCGGCGCCGACCTCCAGCACCCGCAGCGGGCGGCCGGAGGTGTTGCGCCGGGCCACGCCCAGCACGGTGGAGGTGGCCAGCCGGTTGAGGTAGCGGGAGAGGAAGCCCTCCATGTAGGCGGCCTCGTGGATGCTCAGGTCGCCCTCGGGGAACAGCATCCGCAGCGGGTCCCGCTCGTCGCGCATCAGCTCCGGCAGGTGGTTGGCGGCCAGCTTGAAGTAGTTCACCAGCTCGGGGCGGTCGTTGGCCTCCGGCAGCAGGCGGTCCACCTCGGCCCACGCCCGCGCCACGTCCTCGGGGGTGACCAGGCGCAGAGCGCCGAAGGTACCGTCCTCGGCCCGGTCCAGGTAGCCGTTCTCCACGCAGGCCGTCAGCCAGCGGCGCACCAGCCGCTCGTGCCGGGGGGCCACCCTGGCCAGCCGCATGATCTCGGAGGTGCTGTGCCGTGTGGCGGTGTCCGGCCACACGCCCTCCTGGCGCAGCACGTCGACCATGCGGCGCAGCGCCGCGTCGTCGAGCACGGCCGCGAACTCGACCACCTTGGCGACGTCCACCCCGTCGCGGATTTCGTCGGCCGCCGCGAGCACCTCGGGCACCAGGGCCTCGTCCACCGTGTGGTCGGCCGGGGCGGCGGGCGAGGGCGAGACGAAGGCGACCAGCCTGCGGTCGTTGCGCTCGCCCTGCGTGGTCACCGCCACCGCGTCGACCTGGGGGTCGGCGGCCAGGGCGGACTCCACCTCGGCCAGCTCGACGCGGTGGCCGCGGATCTTGACCTGCCGGTCGTCGCGGCCGATGAACTCCAGGGTGCCGTCGGGCAGATAGCGGGCCAGGTCGCCGGTGCGGTACACCCGCTCGCCGTCCGGCAGCGCGAAGAAGCTCGCCGCGGTCTTCTCCGGGTCGCCCAGATAGCCCTCGGCGAGACCCGTTCCTGCGATGTACAGGTCGCCCACGACGAGGTCGGGGCTGGGCCGCAGGAACGCGTCGAGCACGTGGAAGCGCTGGTTCTCCAGCGGAGTGCCGTACGGGATGCTCGGCGCCGACGTGTCCACCTCGCCGACCGGATGGAAGATCGACCAGATCGACGCCTCGGTGGCGCCGCCGAGGCTGTACAGCTCCACCCGGGGCAGCCGGGCGCGGACGGCGTCGGGGAGCGTCACGGGTATCCAGTCGCCCGACATCATGCCGAGCCGCACGCTCGCGCAGTCCCGGCCGTCGCCGCGCAGGTACTCCTCCAACAGCATCATCTGGGCGGGCACCGTGTTCAGCACCGTCACGCCGTGGTCCGTGATCAGCTCGGCCCAGTGCGAGGGGTCGTTGCGCCGCTCCGGGTCGGGCAGCACCAGGGTGCCGCCCCGGCCGAGGACGCCGAAGACGTCGAAGACCGACAGGTCGAAGCCGAGGCTCGACAGCCCCAGCGCCACGTCGTCCGCGCCGACGGAGAACCTGCGGCACACGTCGTCCAGGGTGTTGACCGCCGCCCGGTGGCTGATCTCCACACCCTTCGGCTCGCCGGTCGAGCCCGAGGTGAAGATGACGTACGCCGAGTCGCCCGGGGAGACCGGAACCTCCTCGACGGGGGCCTCCGACAGCCGGTCCACGTCGACGCGTTCCACCCCGGCGGGCAGTGCGCCGCCGAGGGTGCTGTGCGCGACCACCAGGCCGGCCCCGGCGGACTCGATGATCCTGTTGCGCCGGGCTTCCGGCTGGCCCGCCTCGACGGGCACGTACGTGCCTCCGGCCAGCAGCACCCCGAGCGCCCCGGCGATCTGCTCCCAGCCCTTCTCCAGCACCACCGCGACCCGCTGGTGCGGCCGGTGGCCGCGCGCGGTGAGCGCGGCGGCCACGGCGGCGGCCCGGCCGGTCAGCGTCACGTAGTCGACCCGGCCGCGGCGGTCGATCACCGCCGTGGCCCGCGGGCTGCGGCGGGCCGCGTCGAGCAGCGCCCGGTGCAGCGGCGCGTCGCTCACGGGCCGGGCCGTGTCGTTGACCGCCGCGCGCCGCCGGGCCTGGTGCGCGGGCAGGGCGAGCGGGTCGCCGTCCCACGCCTCGTCCCCGTCGGCGAGGCGGTGCAGCAGGTCGCGGAACGCGGCGAACATGTCGTCGAGGACCGGCGGGGGCACGGTGTCGTCCCGCACGTCCCAGTTGACGAGGAGCGCCCCGCCGGCCTCCATCGCCTGGCAGTCCACCCAGACCTGCGGCGTCTGGCTGATGCCGTTGCTGATCTGGGAGCGCATCATGCCCTGCGGGGCGAGACCGTCGGACAGGCCGATGGCGCTGGTGAACACCACCGGCATCAACGAACCCTGCTGGCCCCGGCGGCGGGTCAGTTCACGCAGCACCTCCACGCCCGAGAACAGCCGGTGGTCGAGGTCCTCGAAGAGCTGCTCGCCCGCCCTGCGGGCCCGTCCGGCGAAGGTGTCGGCGCAGCCGCCGTCGACGGCCAGCAACTCCACGGAGGTGAAGTCGCCGACGATGTCGCCCACGTCGGGGTGGAGCGGCAGCCGGCTGAGCACCGTCACGTCGAGCGTGAACCGGGGGCTGCGGCTCCAGCGGCCGATCACCTCCGCGTACGCGGCCATCACGGCCGTCGAGGCGGAGACCTGGCGCTTGCCGGCCCGGGTCTTCAGCGCCGACCACAGCTCCGGTTCGAGCCGCAGCTCGCGCCGGGTGAAACCGGCCGCACCGTGCCGGCTGGGCCGGTCGACCAGCGGCAGCTCGGGGGCCGGCGGCAGGCTGTCCAGGCGCGCCGTCCAGTAGTCGCGGTCACGCTCGTACGCGGGCCCCTGGCGCACCGCCCGTTCCGCCCGCAGATAGTCGCGGAAGGAGATCCCGGGGGCCGGGAGGTCGGCGCCGGGGTCCTCGTAGAACGTGCCGAACTCGTCCAGCAGCCGGTAGATGCTGACGTAGTCCGCGATCAGGAAGTCGATGGAGAAGTGCAGGACGGCCCGGTCGGCGAACTCGGTGACCTCCAGCGAGTACAGCGGACAGGAGGTGACGTCCTTGGACTCGGCGGAGAGCCGGCCGCGGACCTCGCGCAGCCGCTCCTCGCCCGCCGCCGCGGACAGCGCGCTCACGTCGTGCCGGCCGATGACGGGGGCGGGCGGGTCCTTCAGCACCCGCTGATAGCCGTCGTAGTCGATGACCACGCGCAGCATCTCGTGCCGGTCGACCACCCGCTGCCAGGCCCGCAGCAGCCGCTCCCGGTCCAGCGCGGGGAACTCCAGCTCGCCGTAGGCGTGGCAGGGCACCGAGCCGTACTCGAAGGCGCCCCGGCGGCCCAGCAGGTAGGCCGACTGGACCTCGGTGAGCGGGAACGGCTCGTGGGCGGCGTCGGGGTCGGGCCGCACCTGCTGCGGGCCGCGCTCGCGCAGCACCCGCAGCACGTCCTCCCGGCAGCCGGAGAGCTGGGCGCGGCGCTCGGGGGTCATGATCCCCTCCGGGCCCCGGAACCGGAGTCGGCCCTCGTCCTCCCACAAGTGCAGTCCGGCCTGTTCGAGTTCGCTGATGAGGTCGGCTGCGGTCACAGGACACCTTCTTCCAGTCTGACGGACGCTTGGTGCGGGTGGCCGGCGGAGATCTCGGCGTCGAGGACGGCGGCGATCCCGGCCACGGTCGGGTGGTTGAAGAGCTGGCGCAGCGAGAGCTCCACGCCGAACCGCTTGGCGAACTGCTGGACGACCCGGGTGGCGACGAGGCTGTCCCCGCCGAGGCCGAAGAAGTCGGCGTCGCGGCCCACCCCGGGGGCCTCCAGCAGCTCGGCCCACACCTCGGCCACCGCGCGCTCGGTCTCCCCGCGCGGACGGTCGTCCGCCGCGGGCTCCTGGGCCGCGTGCCGCGGCCCGTACGTCCGCGCGACGGCGGCGCGGTCGACCTTGCCGTTCGCGTTCAGCGGCAGCCGCTCGACGACGGTGAGGTGCTCGGGGAGCATGTGGGCGGGCAGATGCGCGGACAGTGCCGTCAGCACCTCTCCCGCGGCCGGTGCGCGATCCGCGCCCTGGTCCGGGGTGACGACCGCCGCCAGACGGCGCGCTCCGGCGCCGGTGTCGACCCAGACCACCGCGTGGGCGACTGCGGGCAGGTCGCGCAGCCTGGTCTCGATCTCGCCGAGTTCGATCCGGTGCCCGCGCACCTTCACCTGGTGGTCGCGCCGCCCCAGGAACTCCAGGGTTCCCGACGGGTGGTAGCGGCCCAGGTCGCCGGTGCGGTACCACCGCTCGCCGCCGTCCGTGACGAAGGAGGCCGAGGTGCGCTCCGGGTCGCCGCGGTAGCCGAGCGCCACACCCGCGCCGCCGATCCACAGCTCGCCCGGCACGAAGTCGGGCCGGTCCCGCCCGTGCGCGTCCACCACGCGGAAGCGCTGGTTGGCCAGCGGACGCCCGTACGGGACCGACACCCACGCGGGATCGACGGCGGGCACCTCGTGGGCGTTGGACCAGATCGAGGCCTCGGTGGCCCCGCCCATCGCGACGAGCAGGGCGTCCGGGGCGCACGCCCGCAGCCGGTCGCACAGGTCCAGCCCGACCCAGTCGCCGGAGACGATCGCCACGCGCAGCCCCGGCAGGCCCGGACCCGACTCGCAGGCCACCAGCAGCATGTCGAGCAGGGTGGGCACCGTGTTCCAGACGGTCACCCCGTGCTCGGCGGCCAGCCGGGCCCAGACGGGCGCCTCCCGCCGGACGTCCTCGGTGAGGGTCACCACGGTGCCGCCCACCGCGAGCAGCCCGAACAGGTCGTAGACGGACAGGTCGAAGTCGAGCGCCGACACCTGCAGGACCACGTCGGCGGGGCCCACGCCGTACCGGGCGTTGACGTCGTCGATGGTGTTGGCGGCGGCCGCGTGGGTGATCTCCACCCCCTTGGGCTCGCCGGTGGAGCCCGAGGTGTAGATGACGTAGGCGAGCTGCCCGGGCTCGACCGGCACCGGCCCGGCGAGCGGCTCGGCCGCCGACGCCTCGGCCACCGGCACCAGCCGTACCGCCTCGTCCCAGCCTGTGCCGGAGTCCGGGCCGTCCGCGACCAGGGCCAGGCGCGCCCCGGCGGACCGCACGATCCGGTTGCGGCGCGCGGCCGGCTGGCCCACGCCCACCGGTACGTACGCGCAGCCCGCCGCCAGCACGCCGAGCACCGCGGCCACCTGGTCGGGCCCCTTCGGTAGTGAGACGACCACCGTCTCGCCCGGCCGCGCCCCGAGCGACACCAGGTGCCCGGCGACCGCGAGGGCCCGGCCGGCCAGCTCGGCGTAGGTCAGTGCCTCGCCGGACGGGGTGCGCACCGCGACGGCCCCGGGGGTGCGGCGGGCGACGTCGAGGACCGGCCCGTGCAGGGTGCGGGCGGGGCGGACCACGGCGGTGTCGTTCACCTCGGCGCGGACCTTCGCCTGCGCCTCGGGGAGGGCGACCGGCGGCGCCGGGCGGGACCAGTCGTGGTCGGCGAGGGCTTCCAGCAGACGGCGCATCGCCTCCAGGGCGGCCGGGACCACCCCGGGACTGTAGAGGCCCTCTACGTGGTCCCAGTTGACGGCGAGTGCGCCGCCGCGCTCCACCACCTGGCAGTCCAGGGCCACCTGCGGGCTCTGGGACAGCCCCCGGCGCAGCTCTCCGAAGCCGAAGGAGAGGTCCTTGAAGTCCGCGTCCACCCCGAGCGTGGAGGTGAACACCACCGGCATCAGCGTCTGTCCGCCTCCGGAGCGGCGGGCCAGTTGCTGGAGCACCCAGGTGGTGGAGACGTCGCGGTGCTCCATGCCCTCCCACACCTGCCCCTGCAACCGGCGCACGGTGTCGGCCCAGGACCCTTCGGGGCGGCTGTGGTGGCCGAGCAGCAGCAGCGAGGTGAAGTCGCCGACCACCTGGTTCACCTGGGGGTGCACGTCCTGCCGGTCGAAGACCGTCAGGTTCAGCGTCAGCGAGGTCTCCGCGCTCCACGCCGCCAGCACCTCGGCGAAGGCCGCTGCCACCACCGTCGAGGCGGTCAGCCCCGCGTCGGTGGTGCGGCGGCGCAGCTTCGCCCAGGTCGCCGGGTCGATGCGGAATTCCTCCCGCACGAACCGCGGCCGGTCGACGCGCTCCGGGTCCGTCGCCATGGGCAGCGCCGGAGCCGCGGGCAGCTCCTCGATCGCCCGCAGCCAGTACTCCTCGTCCCTTGCCCTCGCCGCGGGATCGGTGCGCTGCGCGAGCAGGTAGTCCCGGAAGGACAGCTCCAGCGCCGGGAGTTCCCGGCCGGGGTCGGCGTACAGGGCGTTCAGCTCGGTGAAGATGGTCATGATCGACAGCGCGTCGAGCACCACGTAGTCGAAGCCCACTCCGAACACCGTGCGTCCGTCGTCCCGCCGCACGGCGCGCACGTCGAACAGCGGCCAGGAGGTGACGTCGAGGACCTGCTGCGCCATCTCCCCGAGTGCGGCGACCGCCGCCTCGTGATCGGCGGCCGTGGTGCGCGTGACGGCGAACCGGTAGTTCGGCACCTCGGGCAGGATGCGCTGGCCGCCCTCGCCGTCCAGCACGGCCCGCATCATCTCGTGCCGCCGCACCAGCGTGTTCCAGGCGGCCTCCAGCCGCTCCAGGTCGACGTGGTCGCTCTCGAACTCCCAGTACCAGTACGAGGCGACACCGCCGAGGACGAAGTCGGGGTCGCGGCCGAGCCAGTAGGCGCGCTGCACGTCGGTGAGCGGGAAGGGCTCGTGCCGGTGGACCGGGTCGGCCGGGACCGTGCCGGGCTCCTGCGCCTCGGTGCGCGTCAGCGTCCCGGCGAAACCGCTCACCGTGGGGCGGGTGAACAGGTCGCCGAGCCTGGCCTCGTACCCGTGCCGGCGCAGGGCGGCCAGCAGGCGGGTGGCCTGCAGGCTGTCGCCGCCGACGTGGAAGAAGTTGGTGTCCCGGCCGAGGGGCCCGCACCCGAGGAGGCCCGCCCACAGCGCGGCGACCGTCTCCTCCGCCGCACCGCGCGGGGCGGCCGAGGCGTCGCCGGACGTCCGCTCGTCCAGCAGCGCGGCCAGCAGCCGTCCCGCCGCCGCGCGGTCGGTCTTGCCGTTGCGGCTCAGCGGCAGCTCGTCGACGGCCACCGCCAGGGCGGGAACCATGTACGGGGGCACCTGCCGGGCGGCGGTGGCCAGCGCCTCCTCGGTGTCGGCCGTGCCCGGGGCGAGCAGGGCGTACAGGGCGCCGCCGGGCCCGGCGACCGGCGTCACCACCGCCTCGCGCACCCCGGGGTGCAGCTCCAGCGCGCGCTCCACCTCGCCGAGTTCGATCCGGTAGCCGTTCACCTTGACCTGGAGGTCGGCGCGGCCGAGGAACTCGATCACCGCACCCGGCCGGTAGCGGGCCCGGTCGCCGGTGCGGTACCAGCGCACGCCGTCCGCCTCCACGAACTTCGCGGCGGTCAGCTCCGGCCGGCCCACGTACCCGCGGGCCACCCCGGCCCCGCCGATCCACAGCTCCCCGGGCACCCAGTCGGGGCGGTCGCCGCCGTGCTCGTCGACGATCCGGCAGCACTGGTTGGGCAGCGGCACGTTGTACGGGATCGATGGCCAGGAGGGATCCACCTCCGTGACCTCCTGGACGGTCGAGTGGATCGCGGTCTCCGTGGTGCCGCCCAGGACCACGAACACGCTGTCCGGGCGCAGCGCGTGCACCCGCCCCGGCAGGTCCAGCCCCGCCCAGTCCCCGCCGAGCAGGTGCAGCCGGAACGGCCAGGCGTCCGGTTCCGGCCGCGTCGACGCCGTGGTCAGCGCCATGTCCAGCAGCGCGGGCACGCAGTTGAGGACGGTGGCCCGGTGCCCGGCCGCCCGGCGCAGCCAGGTCCCCGGCGAGCGCCGCTCCTCGTCGTCGACCAGGACCAGCGCGCCGCCGCAGGTGAGGGGGCCGAAGATGTCGTAGACGGAGAGGTCGAAGTCGAGCGCCGACAGACACAGCGTGCGGTCGGCGGGGCCCATCGCATAGCGCTCGTTCAGCGCCGCCACGGTGTTGTGGGCCGCCGCATGGGTCAGCTCCACGCCCTTGGGCTCCCCGGTCGAGCCCGAGGTGAAGATCACGTAGGCGGGGGCGTCCGGCGGGACGTCCACCGCACGCTCCAGCGTGGGCAGCGTGCGGTCGGTCGCGCACCCCACGTCGACCTCCGCGATCCGGCCGGCGGCCGCGTCCCGGGCCGGGCCCGCGGTCACCGCGCACCGGGCGCCGGACACTGCCTCCACGGTCCGCCGCCGCGCCTGCGGATGCTCCGTCCCCACCGGCACGTACGCGGCCCCCAGCGCGTGCACCGCCAGCACCGCGACCACCTGCTCGACGCCCTTGGGCAGGGTGATCACGACCCGGTCGCCCGCGGTGACCCCGGCGGTGCGCAGGACGTGGGCCAGCCGCAGGGCCCGCTCGGCGAGTTCGCCGTACGTCAGCACCCGGCCCTCGCCCCACAGCGCCGCCGGCGCCCCGCCGCGCTCGGCCGCCTGCCGGAAGAACTCCTCGTGCAGTGCCCGGCGGGGCAGGTCCGCTGCGGTGTCGTTGGCGCCGCGGCGGGCCTGGAGCTGCGCCGCGGGCGGCCGCACCGGCAGGCTCTCCCACCAGGCGCTGGGCTGTGAGGCGAGCAGCCGCACCCGGTTGACGAACGCCTCGAACATCGCCTCGGGGACACCGGCGGCGAAGAGGTTCTCGGTGGTCTCCCAGTTGATCAGCATGCCGTTGTCCTGCTCGACCAGTTGCAGGTCGATCCACACGCCCGAGGTCTGCGAACTCATCCACAGCGGCGTGCCCAGCACCGCACGGGTCGGCCCGTCGAACAGCTCACCCAGGCTGAGCGCGCTGGTGAACACCACACCCGCCCGCCGGTTCGCCCCGGCCGCCGTCCTGGCCAGGTCGCGCAGGACCGACGTGCCGCCGTACGCCGCGTGCGCCGCGTCCCGCCGGTACTGCTCCTGCACCGCGTGGGCGCGCTCGGCGAAGGTGCGGCGCGCGTCGGGCGCCACCCGCAGCAGCAGCAGATCGGTGAAGTCCCCGACGACCCGGCCGACGTCCGGGTGGACCGGAAGCCGGTTCAGCACCGGCAGGTTGAGCAGGAAATCCGCTTCCTCGCTCCAGGCCGCCAGGACGTCCGCGTAGGCGGCGGCGACGGCCATCGACACCGTCAGACCGTTGCTGCGGGCGTGCTGGGTGAACCGCTCGTACGACTCCGGGGCCAGCCAGGCGTGCCGGCGGACCGTGTGCACCCGCTCGATCCGCTCCGGCGGCACGGCCAGCGGCAGCCGGGGCGCCTCGGGCAGGTCCTCGGCCCGGTCGCGCCAGTAGGAGACGTCGGCCGGGCGGGGCTCCCGGCCGCCCTCGGCGACCAGCCGGCGGTACTCGGGGAAGGTCAGGGCGGGCTGCGCGGGCGCGTCGGCCGGGTCCTCGTAGAGCCGGGCCAGGTCCGCGACGACGATCCGGAAGCTCGACGCGTCGCAGACGATCATGTCGATGTCGAGGAAGAGCCGTCCCTTTCCGGCCGGCAGCAGCGCCAGCCGCACGTCCAGCCCGCCCCCCTCGGCCACCGGCAGCGTCTGGTGGGACAGCGACTCGCGCAGCCGCGCCAGCCGCCGCTCGCGCTCCGCACCCTCCAGGCCACGCAGGTCGACGACCTCGTCCAGCCCCCGGCACTCCGGCAGGACCCGCTGGCCGTCCTCGCCGACGGCCGCCCGCAGCATGGGGTGCCGGCGGCGCACCGCGGCCACCGCGCCGTCCCAGCGCGCGACGTCGGCGGTCACGTCGAACTCGAAGTAGAAGTGCGAGCCGGTGTTCAGCGGCATGCCCGGCTGACGGCCCGACCAGTAGGCGTGCTGCATCGGGGCCAGCGGGAACACGCCCGTACCGGCGGCCGGGTCCGCTTCCGCCTCCGGGCGCGGGCCCGCGCCGTCGTCGCTCCCGGACAGCAGGGCCGCCCACGCGCGCACGGTGGGCTCCTCCACCAGGTCGCCGAAGGTGACCTGCACACCGGCCTCCTGCCAGGAGGCCGCCAGGTTCATCATCCCGAGCGAGTCCAGGCCCAGCGTGACCAGGTCCTCGTCCAGGCCGATCTCCGCGGCCGGGAGTTCCAGCCGCGCGGCGACGGCCTCGCGGATCTCCTCGGCGGACAGCGCGCGTCCCGCCGTCACCTCACTGGTCATCGTGGCCTCCCGTGCGCAGCCGGGGACGCGCCCCGGCCTGGTCGGTGTGGGGCGCCGCGCTGCGGGCGGCGCTCGTGCAGATGTCGACGTACGCGGCGAGCAGCGACTCGGCGAACTCCGGTTCGAAACGGTCGGGGTTGTAGAACAGCAGCACCCGCACCGTGTCCCGGTCGGGCACCGCGACCAGCTCCAGCTCGAAGCGGGTGGCGACGTCGTCGGGCACCAGGACCTCGATGTCCAGCCCGCCGGCCCGGGTCGAGTACACCGGGTCCGCCATCATCTGGAACACCACGTCGTCGAGCCGGCGGTCGGTGCGGCCCAGGTTGATGGGCAGCATCTGGAACGGCAGCGCCTGGTGGACGAACGCCTCCATCACCGTGCCGTGCGTGGCCCGCAGGTGCGCGGCGAAGTCGTCGCCGGCCAGCCGGGTCCGCAGCAGCACCATGTTGGCCAGGAACCCCACCGTGCGCCGGTGCTCCGCGCCGCGGTTGGCGAACAGGGTCGCCACCGCCAGGTCCTCGGCGCCGCTGACCGCCTTCAGGGCCCGGTAGTAGGCGGTGAGCAGCGCCACGAACATCGTCGACCGCTCCCGCTTGGCCAGGGCGTCCAGCGCGGCCACCGTCGGCGCGTCCAGGACGTGCCGCACGAGCCTGGTGTCGCGCGGCGCGCCCGCGGTGGCCGGCCGGATCGGCAGCGGGGGCAGCGTCACGTCCTTCAGACGCTCACCCCAGAAGGCGCTCAGCCGCTTCCCCGACGGGCCGGCGAGGGCCGCGCGTTGCTCCTCGGCGAACCGCGAGTACGGGGCGGTGCCGGCGCAGGGCCTGCCGTCCAGAGCGGCGCACAGATCCTCGAAGATCACGTTGCAGGACCACGAGTCGGTCACCATGTGGTGCATGTTGAAACAGAGGACGTGATGGTCCTCGGCGAGCCGCCACAGCGTGATGCGTACGGCGCTGCCGGTGGCGTCGATCCGGGTGCCCAGTTCCCTGGCCACCTCCCGGTCGGCACACGCCCCGGGGTCCGGCTCGCCGCTCAGGTCCACTTCGCGGACCGGCGGTGACACGGCCGGGTGCACCAGCGCCTTGAGGCGGCGGCCACCGCCGGTGAACGTGGTACGCAACGCCTCGTGGCGGTTCGTCACCCGGTCGATCGCCTCCCGCAGCCGCTCGCGGTCGAGCGGGCCGCGCAGCCTGCACAGCACCGGGCAGTTGAGCGCGCCCTCCTCGCCCCGGTAGCGGTCGAGGAACCACAGCAGCGTCTGGCCCACGGACGGGCGGATCTCGGTGACTGTCACGTCCGGCAACGTAACGACGGCCGCCGCCCGCGCAGCCGCCGCTGAAAGAAAGCTGAGAGGACCTTCAGGTTCCTTTCCGGCCGTGCGGGTCCGGCCCCCCGCCGGGGTCAGGGTGAGGACACCTGTGTCGCGCGCGGCGCCCCCGCAGGGCGCCGGACCCGTCCAGCGGCACCGTCCCACGGGAGGTCGCCCGATGCCCGCCAACCCTTTCGAAGACCCGGACGAGAGCTACCTGGTCCTGTGCAACGAGCGCGGCCAGCGGTCGCTGTGGCCCGCCCGGCTGCCGGTTCCCGCCGGATGGCCGGCGGAACTGCCCGCGACCTCCCGCGCCCGCGCCCTCGCCCACGTCGAACGCGTCTGGCCGGACGTCCGCGTGCCCACAGCGTCCCCGGCCACCGCCGAAACCCTCCCCGTGCTCTTCGAACGGGTGGTGGCCAAGTTCCGGGAACTGCCCGCGGTGGAGAGCGACAGCACCACCCTGACCTACGGTGAACTGGCGGACCGGGTCAACCGGCTGGCCCGGCGGCTGATCGCGGCCGGGCTCGGCCCCGGCGACCTCGCCGGGATCTGCGTACCCCGCGGCACCGGCCAGGTGGTGGCGGCACTCGCCGTGACCACCGCCGGAGCGGGCTACGTCCCCCTCGACCCCGGGTACCCCACCGCGCTGCTGCGCCACATGGCGGCCGACTCGGGCCTGCGCACCCTCCTGCACACCGGCCCCCCGCCGGTGGACGTCACCGGCCTGGAGACCATCGACCTCGCCGCCCCCGACCCCGCCCGCCGTCCGGCCGGCCCCGTCGCCGACGAGGAGCGACGGAGCCCGCTGCACGCCGAGGACACCGCATACGTCATCTACACCTCGGGCTCCACCGGAACGCCCAAGGGCGTGGTGATCCCGCACGCCGGCATGGCGGCGCTCGCCGAGGCGCAGCGGCGCTGGATCGACCCGGGCCCCGGCGACCGGGTGCTGCAGTGGGCCTCGTTCAACTTCGACGCCGGCTTCTGGGACCTGACGCTGGCCCTGCTGTCAGGGGCCACCCTGGTGCTCACCGACGACCGCGCGGTACTGCCCGGCGAGGAACTGCGCCGCACCCTGATCGACCGACGCGTCAGCCACGCGGTGCTGCCCCCGGTCGCCCTCACCGCCACCGAACCGGACGGCGTCCTGCCCGGCGGGGTGGTGCTCTCCACCGGCGACTCCTGCACCCCCGCCCTGGTGGCCAGGTGGGCGCCCGGCCGGCGCATGTTCAACGGGTACGGGCCCACCGAGATGACCGTCGGAGTCACCATGGCGGGCCCGGTCCGGCCCGGCGAGCCGGTCAGCATCGGGGAGCCGTGGCCCGGCAACGAGGTCCGGGTGCTCGACGCCGACCTCCGGCCCTGCCCACCCGGCGAGGAGGGCGAGCTGTACCTGGTCGGCGAGGGCGAGGCCCTCGGCTACCTCAACCGGCCCGCCCTGACCGCGGAACGCTTCGTCGCGGACCCCTACGGCGGACCCGGCGGCCGGATGTACCGCTCCGGCGACCTCGGCCACCGCGACAAGGACGGCACCCTCTACTTCACGGGCCGCGCCGACCGCCAGGTCAAACTCCGTGGCTTCCGGGTCGAACTCGGTGAGGTGGAGGCGGCGTTGGAGGCGTGCGACGGAGTCCGGCTCGGGGCGGTGGTGGTGACCGGCGAGGTGGACTCGGCGCGCCTGGTCGCCTTTGTGGTGCCCGGCACGGACCCGGCCGACGGTCTCGCACGGGACCTGCGCGGGCGGCTCGCCGCTCGGCTGCCCGCGCACATGGTGCCCTCCCGCGTCGAGGTGGTGGCCTCCCTGCCGATGACCAGCAACGGCAAGATCGACCGGCGCGCCCTGGGGGAACGGGCCGCGGCCCCCGCCCCGACGCCGTCCGGCGGGCCGGCCACCGACACCGGCCCGTCCGACCCGGTGGCCGCGCTGTGCGCCCTGGCCGCCAGGGTGCTGGAGGTGCCCGCGATCGCCCCGGACGACAACTTCTTCGACCGGGGCGGCCATTCGGTCCTTGCGGTGCGGCTCGCCAAGGCCGTACGGGACGAATGGGGGATGAAGCTGCCGGTACGGGCCGTCTTCGAGCGGTCCACCATGGCGGAGCTGGCCGACTCGCTGACCGCGGACTGAACGGGGGCCGGGCTCGGACCGGCAGGTGTTGCTGCGTGCCGGCGGGTGTCGCCGCCTACCGGCGGGCGTTGCTCTGCACCAGCGGATGTGCTCCGGACCGGCGGGGTTCGCTCGGTGTGTGGCGGGTTCGGCCCGTGTCGGGACCACAGTCCCCTTCCGCGGGCGAGTTACGGTCCGTAGCGGCTCGGGCTTCGGTCCGGGCCGAGGGCGGCCCAGGGTTCGGTGCCGGGCACGCCCACGGCCAGGCTCGTGCCACGCCACACCTTCTTCGCAGGGACCGGTCCGGGCCGGGTCACACCCACGGCCCCGGTCGGCGGGGGGCCGTGGGGCCGGCCGGGGCGGTCTCGCCGGTGGACGACACGCGAGACGCGGGCCGGGCATCCGAGGCCCCCTCGCCGGGCCCCGGGGAGGGGGACGCGGCTCAGTCCAGCCGCAGGCGCAGAGCGCTGTGTCCGAACAGGAAGTTGGAGTACACGCGCGGCGGTTCCGCCAGGATCTCGATCCGGTCCACCCGGCGGACCAGTGAGTCCAGCACGGCGGACAGCTCCAGCCGGCCGAGGAAGGCCCCCAGGCAGAAGTGCGGGCCGTGCCCGAGCGCGAGGTGCGGATTGCGCTGTCGGCCGACGTCGAAGCTGCGGGGCCGCGCGAAGACCTCGGGGTCGTTGTTGGCCGAGATGTTCCACAGCGTGACGATGTCGCCCGCCGACACCTCGGCACCCCCGATCCGCAGGTCGACGGCGGCCGTACGGGCGAAGTGCATGGCCGGGGTCACCCAGCGCAGCACCTCCTCCACCGCCGTGCGCACCGCCGCCTCGCCGCCGCGCAGCCGCCGCCACTGCTCCTCGTGGGTGCCCAGCGCGTGCAGGGCCCCGGTCGTGGTCACCCGGGTGGACTCGTCGCCCCCCAGGATCAGGCTGTAGCAGTTCAGGGCGAGATCGTCCTCCGTCATCGGCTCGCCCTCCACCCGGGCGCCCGCGATCATGCTGATCACGTCCTCGCCGGGCCGGCGCCGGCGCTCGCGGACCACGTCCACGAAGTACGACAGGATCTCGTTGCGGGCCTCCAGCGCGTCGAAGGGATCGTCCTCGGCGCTCTCCGACGACAGCGCGCGCTTGTTCCAGCCCAGCAGCAACGGCCGGTCGGAGACGGGCAGTTCCAGCAGATCGCACACCGTGTTCAGCGGCAGGTGCTCGGCGATGTCCCGCGCGGCGTCGGCCTCACCCGCACCGACCACGGCGGCCACCAGGGCGTCGGCCCGCTGCCGTACCGACTCCTCCACGTGCCGCAGCACCCGTGGCGAGAAGGCCCGCAGCATCACCTGGCGCAGCTCGCGGTGGCGGGGCCGGTCCATCACCGCCAGCATCCGCCCGCCGGCCGAGTCGCCGCCGCCCAGCAGGACGTCCAGCACCGTTCCGCGCGCCGAGCTCAGCCGGGCCGCGTCCTTGTAGCAGGCCTCGACGTCCCGGTGCCGGGCCACGGCCCAGAAGCCGGGACGGCCGTCCACGGGGGGATGCCAGCGCACCGGATCACTGCGCCGCATCCGGTCCCAGTACGTGTACGGGTCGTGCTCGACGAACGCGGCCGGGTCGGCGAGGTCGAGAGCCGCACCGGAGGCGTCGTCGTACGGGCCGCCGAAGACGGCGGCGTTGCGGGAGGAGGCCACCGGGAGACTCCTTTCGGCCCGGACACCGGGCCTTACGGGGGCTCGGCCCGGACACCCGGGCCGGTACGGAGGTGCTCGTTTCCGGCCCCGATCCTCACCCTCCGCGCCCGCCTCCGAGGCGGCGCTGAATGAATGCTGAAGGTTTCGGCGGCGGCCCCGGGCGTGCGTGCGATTCTCACATCCGAGGCGGCGGAGGGGAGACCGGCCATGGGCGAACAGCGCGGATCCGTACGCACGGTGTCGGGCAGGCCGGACACCGGACACCCCGCGCTCCGGCTGCTCGCGCTGCCGCACTCCGGCGGCCGCGCGGAGAGCTTCATCGGCTGGCGCGACGCGCTGCCCGCCGCGTTCCCCCGGACCGCGGTGGACCTGTGCGCCGCGCAGTACCCCGGGCACGGCGACCGGCTGGCGGAGCCGCCGCTGGAGGAGGTCGGCGCCATCGCCGAGGAGATCGTCGCCGACCTGACCCGGCTGCCACCGGCGGACCTGGTGCTCTTCGGCCACAGCTTCGGCTCGGCCGTCGCCTGCGAGGTGGCCCGCAGATGCCCCAAGGCGGGCCTCGACGTCGTCCTGCTCGTCGCGTCCAGCGCCTGGGCGCCGGGGGACCCCGCCCGGCCCCCTCGGGACGAACACCTGCTGTCCGACGAGGAGTTGTGGGAACGCCTGGTCGCTCTCGGCGGCCTCGACCCCGTCATCGCCGCGCACATAGAGCTGCGTGACCTGCTGCTGCCCGCGATGCGCGCCGACATCGCCGCGCACGAGCGCTACCTCGGCTGCCCCGACTCAGTGACGCTCCACTGCGACGTGCACGCCTGCATGGCCCGCAAAGACCCCCTCGTACCGGTCCTGGCCGGCCGCCACTGGGGCCGTCTCACCACCGGGAACGCGAGCACCGACATCAGACCCGGAGCCCACTTCCACGTCTTCGACGACCCCGCGCCGCTGCTGGCGGACCTGGCGCGGCGGGTTTTCACCCGTACGAAAGGAGGCGCTTCGGCGCATGAGCAGTAGTCCTTGGGCAGGCCTGCGGCTGGTCGTCACCGGCGGCGGATCGGGCATCGGGGCCGCCGTGGTCGCCCGCGCGGCCGGACTCGGCGCCGACGTCCTGGTGGTCGGCCGGCGAGCCGACCGGCTGGCGGAGGTGACGGCGAAGGCGCGGGCCGAAGGAGCGGGCACCGCGGTGCCGTACACCGCGGACGTCACCGCCCCCGGCGCCGCCACGCGGATCGCGGAGCGTGCCGGGGAGGTGCTCGGCGGCGTCGACGCCCTGGTCAACAACGCCGGGCACGCGGTCTTCGACCGCCTGGAGGACGCCGCCGAGACGGACCTGCGGGAGATGCTCGACACCAACCTGGTGGCGCCCGCCCTGCTGACCCGGGCGCTGCTGCCCCTGCTGCGCGCCAGCCGGGGCTGCGTGGTCAACGTGTCCTCCGTCGGCGGCGTCCTGGCGATGCCCAACCGGTCGTTCTACGGGGCGAGCAAGGCCGCCCTGAACTCCCTGACCAGGTCGCTCGCCGTGGAACTCGCGCCCGAGGTCCGGGTGAACGCCGTACTGCCCGGCCCTGTCGACACAGGCCTGTGGGACCTGGCGGCGGGCGAGGGCGCGGACGCCCTGCGCGCGGGAATCGTGGCCGGCACCCCCCTGGGGCGGTTCGGCCTCGCCCCGGAGGTGGCGGCCTGGGTGTGTCACCTCGTCGACCCCGAGACCTCGTCCTGGGTCACCGGATCCCTGGTGTCCGTGGACGGCGGACGTACGGCCTGACCCACACCCCAGGAGCACCACCCGGCCGGCCCGTTCCGGCCGGCCCTGCCACCAGCGGAAAGGCAAGAATCAGATGACGCAGACAGCCCCACCCTGGTTCGCCCCGGCCTCGGCGATCCCCTCCTCCTGGCTGTACGAGTCCTTCCGGATCGCCAACGAGCGGGAGCGGGAACACCCCGGCCAGATCAAACTGCACGTGGGTGAACCCGCCTTCGGCCCGCCGGACTCCGTCGCCAAGGAGTTCGCCGCCGCCGTCCTGGAGGGCCGGGCCCGCTACATCGACGTACAGGGCCTCCCGGAACTCCGCGAGCGCCTCGCGGACAAGCTCGACACCGTCAACCGCATCGACACCGAGCCCGCCCGGCTCTTCGTCACCCCGGGATCGTGCCAGGGGCTCAGCGCCCTGATGCGCGCGCTCGCCGGCCCGGGAGCGGAGATCCTGATGCCGGAGATCCACTGGCCCGTGCACCTGCAACAGGCCCTGCTCGCCGGATTCCGCCCGGTGTTCTACCGGCTCGACGACCGCTTCGCGCCCGACCCCGAGTCGATCCGGCAGGTCGCCACCCCCGCGACACGGGTCCTGCTGCTCAACACCCCCTCCAACCCCACCGGCGCGGTCGCCGGCCTCCCGCTGCAACAGGCCCTGTACGAGATCGCCGACGAGCGGGGCTGGCAGATCATCAGCGACGAGGCCTACGAGGACTTCGCGTTCCAGGGCCCCCACCTGTCCATCGGCGCCCTGGAACGCGACCGCCCCGCGGCACAGCGCCTCGTCAACAGCGTCTTCACCTTCTCCAAGGGACCGGCGATGACCGGCTACCGGCTCGGCTACGTCGCGGTGTCGCGGCCGCGGACGGCCGCCGCCATGCGCACGGTCCAGGAGTCCTGCATCATCGCGCCCAACGCGCCCGTCCAGTACGCCGGACTGGCCGCCCTGGACGCGTCGGGAGCCCTCGCCGCCAACCACGACTTCGTCCGGGGAAACCGGGATGCCGCGCTCTCCCCGCTGGTCGACGAAGGGCTGCTGCCCGCACTGCCCGGCGGCGGCTGGTACGCCATGGCCGACATCTCCTGCACCGGCCTGACCGGCGAGGAGTTCAGCGCCGAACTCATGCGCCGGCACGACGTCGTGGTCGTTCCCGGCAGCGGCTTCTCCGCACGGCCCGCCTTCGCCCCCGACGGCACACTGCAACCGCTGGAGCCCGGCGGGGTCGCGTCCGGTCTGGTCCGGATCGCGTTCTGCGTGGACCGCGAACAACTCGTCACCGGGGTGGAACGGCTGGTCGCGCTGGTCCGTGAGAAGAGGCAGCGTTGATACCCACCGAGGTGACCTACGCCTCCTACCTGAAACTCGACGAACTGCTCACCCTTCAGCAGCCGCGCGCCTCCAAGGGCGACGAAGACCCCGCCACGGTGCTCTCCGAACAGTTCTTCATCGTCAGCCACCAGACCTGCGAACTGTGGCTGAAGCAGATCCTGGGCGACCTCGCCGCCGTCGAGGACGACTTCCTGACGATGACCACCGCGGGCCTGGAGCGGTCCGTGGACCTGCTCTATCGGTGCAGTGAACTGCTGCGCCTGCTGCACGAGCAGCTCATGGCGCTCGAACGGCTGCCGCTGGAGGACTTCGTCCAGTTCCGCCAGTACCTCGGCACGGCCAGCGGCGCCCAGTCCAGCCAGTCCCACGAACTGGAGCGGGTCCTCGGCAGCGCCAGCCGTTCCGGATCACTGTTCCTCGCCTTCCGCTCCGGGCTGGAGCGGATCGGCGCCGACCTGGAGGAGATCGTCGCGGCGGGTGTCGGGGCGGGTTCGTTCCACCGGGTCATCGAGGCGATGCTCAGGGTCGGCAACGGCTACTTCCAGTGGAAGATCGGACACGTGGGCCTGGTGATGAAGATGATCGGGGAGCAGTCGGGCACCGCCGGCACCTCGGGGGTCGCGCACCTCATGGGCCGCGCCACGATGCCGTTCACCGAACTCCACGAACTGCGCGGCAAGGCGCACGAACGCCGTCGGCGGCAGGCAGGCTGACCGCGGCGGGCGCACCGCCCCGGAACGCGCCCGCGGGCGCGTTCCGGGGCCGGCCGGATCAGGGGGCGGCCTCCAGGATGTAGCCCCGGCCCCACACGGTGCGCAGGCTCAGCCGGACACCGTCCAGCCGCTGGCGCAGCCGCATGATGTGCAGGTCCACCGCGTTGCTGGTGACCGCCTCGTTGTTGATGCGGCCCAGGGCCTCCTTCAGCGTGTCCCGGCGGACGAGGTGGCCGAAGTCGGCCAGGAAACAGCGCATCATCTCGCTCTGCGCCTCGGACATGGGCACCGACTGACCGCCGTAGTAGAGAACCCCCGTCGGATCCAGCGCGGGAATGAAGTCGGTTCCGGTGCGCTGCTGCAGGGTGTGCACGCGCGCCGCCAGGTCGAGGCGGGCCACTGGCGGGCGCACCCAGTCCTCGGTGGGGGAGATGTCGTTCGGCGGTGCCGCCTGGCCCTCCAGAACCAGCAGGCACGGCAGTCCCGCCTTGCGCAGCTGGTCCCGTTCCCGGCTCTGCACCGGCCAGCGTAGGAACGTGACTTCTTGTGTGTGAACGAGCGTGGCCATGGTCGTGACCCCGTTTCCCGTGACAAGTGACAGCTGGTGGTCGAGGACCATCGGCGCCCTTGGGCATGCGCGCGTCCCTCCGGCACCGTCGGAGTGTCGGCCGACGGTGCCGCCGGAGCTGGTCCGGACGTGCACGACTGGTTCTGCTGTCTGCCTGCGACGCCGGTTCCCGCGTGACTTCGTCACCGGCCCCCGTGATCCCGATCCTGCCGGGTCTCGATTCCAGGTCAATTCCGGCTGGATTCCGCTTTGCCGGGGGCTCGATTCCGCTTCGAGGCGCGCCGAGCGTCCCCCGTGACGGTTGCGACGAGCGTGGCGGACGTGGTGGAGGTGGCGGCGCGGCGGGGGCGCGACGGGGGCTGCGGAAGCGGCGAAAGAACCACGACATGGTGGAGTGCGCCCATCCGGTGACCGCCAGGATCCCGTCGGGGGAACGACCGCCCCGACCTCTAGACCGCGGTCACGATCAGGAGCACGCAATGACCAACGAGAACAGCACACCGAACCGCCGCGTCGCCGTCGTCGGCGCCGGCATCACCGGACCCCTGCTGTCCCTCTGCCTGGCAAGGCTGGGCTTCGAGGTGGACCTGTACGAGGCCTACCTGCGCCGGGCGCAGGACGTCGGCTCGTTCCTCAACCTCGCCCCGAACGGGCGGGCCGTACTGGAACGCCTGGGTCTGGCCGACCGGATCCTCGAACGGGGCACCGTGGCGCACTCCATCACCTTCGCCAACCACAAGGGCCGGCAACTCGCGCGGAACCCGGAGCGCACCACCAACATCATGCGCGGCGAGCTCAGCGCCGCCCTGCGCGAGGCGGCGACCGACGGCGGGGTGAAACTCCACACCGCCAAGCGCCTCGTCACCTTGGACAAGAGCGGCGAGCACGGCTGGCGCCTCGGCTTCGAGGACGGCACGCGGGCCGAGGCCGACATCGTCCTCGGCTGCGACGGCGTGAACTCCACCACGCGCCACCTGCTGCTTCCCCACGCGCCACGCCCCACCTACACCCAGGTGGTCGGCTCCGGCGGCAGGTCGGAGACCGGCGCCGCGGAACTCCCCGTGGACGGCCGGTTCCACATGGTCTTCGGTCTGCGCGGCTTCTTCGGGTACCAGGTGGTCTCACCCGGTGTCGTGTGGTGGTTCGAGAACCACCAGGAGACCCACGAACGCAGCTTCGCCGAACTCGCCGAGACCGACGACGCGTGGTGGCTGGCCGCACTGGCACGCCGGCACCGCCCCGACCCCGCCGTGGTCCGGCGCATCCTGAACGCCTCCACCGGACCGGTCGGCCGATGGCCGGTCCACGAGGTACCGCCCCTGGACACCTGGCACCGGGGGAGCGCCGCGGTGCTGGGGGACGCCGCGCACGCGGTGGCCCCGCACCTGGGGGCGGGCGCCGCACTAGGCATGGAGGACGCCTACGAACTCGCCCTGGCACTGCACCGGCACCCCGCCGCGCCACAGGCGTTCACCGCGTTCGAGGAGTCCCGGCGGGCCCGCGTCGCCGCGATGGCCAAGCAGGCCCGGCAGACGGGGGCCGTGATGACCCCCGACCGGTGGATCACCCGGGTGATACGCGACCTGATGCTGCCGACGGCCATCAAGCACGGGGTGCGCAAGGGCACCGAGGCCTATTCCTACCGGCCCTCGCCGTGGCCCGTGCGGGCCGACTGAGCAAGGCACGGACGGCCCGCCGGGCGGTGCCTCAGCGCAGCGCGCCGGTGACGATCCACAGGTGACCGAACGGGTCGCGCAGGCGCCCTTCCCGTTTGCCGTACGGGCGGTTCTCCACCGGTACGACCACGGTGCCGCCGCCGGCGACCATCCGCTCGGCAACGGCGTCCTGGTCGGTGAACTCCGCCTCCATCAGGACCGGGGAGCCGCCGACGTCATCGGGCGAGAGCCAGCCCCACTCCCGCACGGCCGGGGACAGGGAGAGCGAAGAGCCGCCGATGTCCAGGACGACGACCATCACGCGACCGCTGTCGTCCTGGGCGCGGAAGACCTCCTTGGCGCCCATGGCCTTCTGGTAGTAGGCCGCTGCCGTGTCCGGATCCGGGACGATCAACCGTGGCGTCAGACTCATGTGGCGACCCTATATTCGCCGCGGCGGCCCGCCGGAGCGTTCCGATCAGTTCGAGCCACGCGGGTACGCGGCCCCGGCCCCGCGTCAGCTCTTGCCGACCGCCGACTTCGACGGGGCCGCGCTCGCCGAGCTGCCGCCGTCGGCCTTGTCACCGGCCTTGTCGTTGGCCTTCGCCACCGCGGCCACCGCCTCCTTCGCCGCCTTCTTCGCCAGCTTGGTGAGGGTGTCCGCGTTTGGCGTCTTCTCACCGGCCAGGCCGGCGCCGTTGTAGTCGAGGGTGATGACGACGTTCTCGACCCGGGTCACGACCGTCTGCTGCTTGAAGGCGCCCTCCTTCTTCTTCAGGTCGTAACGCACGGCCGTCGCCTCGTCGCCCGTCCCGGCGACCGGCTCCGACTTCACGTTCTTCGCGCCCTCCACCGACTGGACGTCGTTGAGCTGCTTCTCGTAGTACTGCCGCGCCAGCTTGTCGCCCTCACCGCGCGCCAGGTCGGAGTCGAAGCGCAGCATGGAGACATTCAGCCAGCGGAACTGCGAGCCCTTCACACCGTTGTTGTCCAGGCTGCTCCAGGAGCAACTCGCCCGCGACGCCGTATCGTCGGACTTGCCCTCCTTGCCGGACTTGGCGCCTTCCGGAACGAGATCACCCAGAGTGTCCTTCGTCAGCACCGAACACGCCTCCGGCAGCGTGCCGTACGCGGCCGCCTGCACCGTCGGCGACGGGCTCGCCGACGCCGACGTCTCGGCCGTCGAGTTCTTGCTCGCCTCGTCCGAGCCGGAGTCCGACGAGCAGCCCGCCGCGAGCAGCACCACGGGGACGGCGGCCGCACCGAGAAGAACGCGGCCGAACCGCCTCACTCGCTGGTCACAGAGGTCTCGCTGTGCTGATCGCATGGTTCCTTCACTCATCACGCTGCTCGTGCTCCTGCGGTCGGATCGGGTCCGAGGGGCCACGGTACGCGGTGAGCACGCCGCACGTTTCTGATTCGCCGTCTTCACGAACGGCCACCGGAAGGCCTCAGCCGCCCAGCGAACCCGCCAGCTCGGCAGCCAGTTTCCGCGCCCTGTCCTGCATTTCCTTGCTGTCCGGGACGACGCCGATCGTCGTCGGCTGCTCCTCGTACTGAATGGTCACGATGACATTGGACGTGCGGAAGGCCACAGTCACCGTGCGCTGCCGGGCCGTGGAACCGGCGCTGCCCAGGACGTCGTTGAGGAACGCCTCGTCACCCAGGTCGTCGAGCGTGCGCGGCTGGAGGTCGGCGGGAGGGCCGGAGGGGGAGGCGGATCCGGACTCGGACGACGAGCCGGAAGGGGACGTCGAGGCCGAGGCCGACACCGACGCCGACGCGGAATCGCTCGGCGTGGCCGAGGGGCTGGGGCTCTCCTCGGTGTCGGGGCCGCTGGTCGCCGGTGCGGGGAGGTTCGCGGCCGCCTGCTTCGTCGCGAAGACCTGCTCCGCCTCGCTGTCGTCGCTCACGGCGTTGTCGTAGGACACCACCCGGTCGAAGTTCACGAAGAGGTGGTCCGTGGCGTCCGACGACTCCACCTTCCAACGGCAGCCCACCTTGCGGTCGGTGTCGTAGGTCAGCGTCGCCGAACCCTCGTACGCCTTCTCCTGCTGGGCCTCGTCCGCCATCTCCCGGATGCCGGGGAGAAGCAGATCGAGCGTGTCCTGGCTCACCGCGCCGCACGCCTCCGGGAGCGTGCGGTACCGGCCCGGCTCGGCCGTCGCCTGCGTCGTACCCGAGTCGCCCGGGTTGGAGTCGTCCGTCGAGCCGCCGTCCGCGGAACTGCCGGTGCAGCCGGCCAGCAGCGCCGCGAGGAGGGCGGCCACGCCGGATACATACGCCTTCCGCTGCACGGTCGGCTCCTCTCGGTGCTCGTTAATCGCTTGCCGGGCCGGGGTGCCCCCGGCAGACAATGTGTATCGCACGCACTGCCGTGAACGCCGGTCCGTCGTCCCTTTCGTTGACCTTGGCGCCGGTTTTGCGATTTGAGACTTCTAGTACTTCTGTTGGCTTTCGGGGGAATGAGGACGTTATGTCGTACGTGGAGATGCCGGGCGCGAAGGTCCCGATCCGCATGTGGACCGACCCCGCGACGGTCGAGGACGTGGCTCTCCAGCAACTGCGCAACGTCGCCACCCTGCCGTGGATCAAGGGCCTGGCCGTCATGCCGGACGTGCACTACGGCAAGGGCGCGACGGTCGGCTCCGTCATCGCCATGCAGGGGGCCGTGTGTCCCGCGGCGGTGGGTGTGGACATCGGGTGCGGGATGTCGGCCGTCAAGACGTCCCTGACGGCGAACGACCTTCCGGGGGATCTGTCCCGACTGCGGTCGAAGATCGAGCAGGCGATTCCGGTGGGGCGGGGGATGCACCAGGACCCCATCGAGCCGGGGGACTTTCATGGTCTGGTGACCGCGGGCTGGGACGACTTCTGGGGGCGGTTCGACCAAGTCGCCGAAGCGGTACGGTTCCGCAGGGGGCGGGCGGCTACGCAAATGGGAACCCTTGGCCAAGGGAATCACTTTTGCGAGGTCTGTGTAGATGTATCCGGTTCGGTATGGCTTATGCTCCATTCCGGTTCACGGAATATCGGCAAGGAACTGGCGGAGTTCCACATCGGCGTGGCTCAGAAGCTCCCGCACAATCAGGGTCTGGTCGATCGTGACCTCGCCGTTTTCGTCGCGGACACCCCGCAGATGCGGGCGTACGAGCACGACCTGTACTGGGCGCAGGAGTACGCGAAGTACAACCGCACGCTCATGATGGCGCTCCTCAAGGACGTGGTCCGCAAGGAGTTCAAGAAGGCCAAAGTGACCTTCGAGCCCGAGGTGAGCTGCCACCACAACTACGTGAGCCGCGAGCGCTACGACGGCATGGACCTGCTGGTTACCCGTAAGGGCGCGATCCGGGCCGGCTCCGGGGAGTACGGGATCATCCCCGGCTCGATGGGCACGGGGTCCTACATCGTGAAGGGCCTCGGCAACGAGAAGTCCTTCAACTCGGCCTCGCACGGCGCCGGTCGTCGCATGAGCCGTAACGCGGCGAAGCGGCGCTTCTCCACGAAGGACCTGGAGGAGCAGACGCGGGGCGTGGAGTGCCGCAAGGACTCCGGTGTCGTGGACGAGATCCCGGGCGCGTACAAGCCGATCGAGCAGGTCATCGACCAGCAGCGGGACCTCGTGGAGGTCGTGGCGAAGCTGAAGCAGGTCATCTGCGTGAAGGGCTGACACGGGCGCCCTCGACCAGTGGCCGAGGGCGCTTGCGGCAGCTCGAGACCTGCGGCCGTAGGGCAGGCCGAGCTGTGGGTTACTTCGGTGCGTGCGTCACCGCGTAGATCATGACGAACGCGACGATGTGGATGCCGAAGAGGAAGTAGGCGAGCCACCACCACATGTGGCGTTCGTCGTGGTGTTCGTGGGGGGTGTTGTCGCCCTTGTCCTTGGGGTTCTCGGGGGGCATCACAGGTCCCTGTGCACCTTTGTGTTGGAGGCCTGGGCACGGGGGCGGACGACAAGGAGGTCGATGTTGACGTGGCTGGGGCGGGTGACGGCCCAGGTGATGGTGTCGGCGACGTCGTCGGCGGTGAGGGGGTCGGCGACGCCCGCGTAGACCTTTTCCGCCTTGTCCTGGTCGCCGCCGAAGCGGGTGAGGGCGAACTCGTCGGTCTTCACCATGCCGGGGGCGATCTCGATGACGCGGACGGGGCGGCCGACGATCTCCAGGCGGAGGGTCTCGGCGAGGACGTGGGCGCCGTGCTTGGCGGCGACGTAGCCCGCGCCGCCCTCGTAGGTGGCGTGGCCCGCGGTGGAGGACACGACGACCACCGTGCCGTCGCCGCTGGCGTCCAGCTTGGGGAGCAGGGCCTGGGTGAGGTTGAGGGTGCCGAGGACGTTCGTCTCGTACATCGCGCGCCAGTCGGCCGGGTCGCCGGTGGCGACGGGGTCGGCGCCGAGCGCGCCTCCGGCGTTGTTGACCAGGACGCCGATCGTCTTGAAGGCCGTGGCGAACTCGTCGACCGCGGTGCGGTCGGTGACGTCGAGCTGATAGGCGGTGGCCCGGTGGCCTGCCGCGTTGATCTCCTCCGCGAGCGCCTCGATGCGGTCCTTGCGGCGGGCGGTGAGGACGACTCGGTAGCCGGCCGCGGCGAGTTGCCGGGCCGTGGCGGCGCCGATTCCGCTGCTCGCACCGGTGACGACGGCGATGCGAGAGGCGGGGGACGGGGCTGCGGTGGCCATGGGGCTCCTCGGGAGTGCGTATTTCTTATGACCGGCTCTGGTCAGCAGGATAGGCGGGCGGGGGCGCGGGTGGTTTGTGATTTTGGCTGGTGGAACGGGGTGGGGTCTCAGTCGCCTCGGGGGGCGTACATGATGAGCGCCATGCCCGCGAGGCAGATCAGTGCGCCTGTCACGTCCCAGCGGTCGGGGCGGTAGCCGTCCGCTGCCATGCCCCAGGCCAGGGAGCCGGCGACGAAGACTCCGCCGTAGGCGGCGAGGATGCGGCCGAAGTGGGCGTCGGGCTGGAGGGTGGCGACGAAGCCGTAGGCGCCGAGGGCGAGGACGCCGGTGCCGATCCAGGTCCAGCCGCGGTGTTCGCGTACGCCCTGCCAGATCAGCCAGGCGCCGCCGATCTCGAAGAGGGCGGCGACGGCGAAGAGGGCGGCGGAGCGCAGGACAAGCATGCGGGCAGCGTCGCATACGCGCTGTGCTTCACCTGATGGACGGCGCCTGTCGGGCGCTCCTCGTGGGATACATCCGTATGACCGTATGAATGTGAGGAGTGGCGGTATGCGGGTTCTTGCTGGGTGCGTCGCGGCCGCGATTTGGGTGGGCGGGGTGGCTCCGGCGGCGGGGGCCGTCGAGGTGCCCGAGGCCGATCTGGCGTATCACGGGGCCGCTGCCATGTCCGAGGGCCGGGTCGATGTCCGGTTCACCCCGCGCAATCACGGGCCGTCGGCGGTGCCGGACGCCTCGGTGCGGTTGCGCTGGTCGGAGCCGTTGGCGAACCGGCAGGTGCTGCCGGCGGGGTGTGCGCGTGCGGGGGCGCGTGCGCTGCTGTGCCGGGTGGGTGGGCTGGCGGCGGACGAGGTGGGGGAGGCGGTCGAGTTGCGGGTGCGGTTGCGGGGGGTGCCGTCGGAGGTGCTGCTGGAGATCGACACGGTGTGGAGCGGTGGTGTGGTGGACCGTAATCGGGCGAACGACCGGCAGCGGGTGCTGGTGCTGGATACGGGGGACGCGTACTACTTCTGAGCCGTCGGTGCGTGGTGGGTTCTGGGGCCTGTCCGGCGGATCAGGTCGCAGGAAAGCGGCGGTGACTCATCGATGCCGGTGAGCCCCGCGTCTGCGGCATGATCCGCCGGACACTAGTTGTCCGCGTCGTAGCGTTCGCGTGCCCGGTGGACCTCCTCGATGTGGGTTTCGGCCCAGTCCTTCACCGCGGTGAGGAGGAGGGAGAGGCTGTGGCCGAGGGGGGTGAGTTCGTAGTCGACGCGGACGGGGACGGACGGGGTGACCGCGCGGCTGAGGATGCCGTCGCGTTCCAGGGCGCGCAGGGTCTGGGTGAGCATCTTGGGGCTGACGCCGGCGATCTTGCGGGTGAGGTCGCTGTAGCGCATCGGGCCGGAGGACAGGGCGGCGACGACGAGGCTGACCCATTTGTCGCTGAGGCGGTCCAGGAGCTGGTTGGTGGGGCAGCCCCGGATGAACGCGTCGTATTCGGCACGGGCCTGGTCGCGGCGTTGGGCCGCGGTCATGGTCGGCATGGCTCACCTTCGGGGTAGGTAGGCACTCTCAGGTAACTACTTACCAATGGATAGTAGCTCTTCCTAGGGTTGTTGGCGGGTCGAGGGATTGGGCCTCGGCCAACAGGCTTTGATTCAAGGGGAGTTGACTGTCATGCGTGCTGCTGTGGTGAACGCGTTCGGTGGGCCCGAGGTCGTCGAGGTCGTGGAGACCGAGGTGCCCGAGCCGGCCGCGCGGCAGGTGCGGATCAAGGTGGCGGCGGCCACGCTGAACCCGGTGGACGCGGCGGTGCGTCAGGGCGTCTTCGGTGGTGCGGGCGAGCGGATCGGGCTCGGCTGGGATGTCGCCGGGACGGTGGACGCGGTCGGCGCCGAGGCGGGCGCGTGGGCGGTGGGGGGCGAGGTCGTCGCGCTCGCCTACGGTGCGGTGGTGCCGCTCGGCACGCACGCCGACTATGTCGTCGTGGACGCGGACGCGGTGGCGGCCGCTCCGAAGGGTGTGGACGCGGTGACGGCCGCGACGCTGCCGCTGAACGCCCTGACCGCCGTGCAGGCGCTGGATCTGCTGGGGCTGGAGTCCGGGCAGTCGCTGCTGGTCACGGGTGCCGCGGGGGCGGTCGGCGGGTTTGCGGTGCAGCTCGCCGCGCGGCGGGGGATCGCGGTGACGGCGCTGGCCCGGGAGGCGGACGAGGGGCTCGTACGGGAGCTGGGGGCCGCGGAGTTCCTTGCCGAGGGGCGGGGCGGGTTCGACGCGGTGCTGGACGCGGCGGTGCTCGGGGAGACGGCGCTCGCGTGGGTGCGGGACGGTGGCGCATACGCCGGTGTCATTCCGCAGGCCGTGCCGGGGGCCGTGCGCGGGGTGCGGGTGGCCGCCGTCGAGGTGAGTGCGGACGGGGGGTGGCTCGGTGAGCTGGTGCGGCTGGTGGAGTCGGGGGTGCTGACCCTGCGGGTGGCGGAGACGTTCGCGCTGGACGAGGCCGCCAAGGCGCATGCCCGGCTTGCGGAGGGCGGGCTTCGGGGGCGGCTGGTGCTGGTGCCGTAGGGGGTGAGGGGGCGGGGACTTCGGGGGCTTCGGGGGCGGTGGGTGGTGGCTCCGGGAATCGATGGGTGGAATAAGGGGGCCGGGTGGATCGTTCAGCGGTATAGTTGAACGGTCAACAACCTGGAGGGTGAGCGACCATGCAGTTCGGGATCTTCAGCGTCGGCGATGTCACGCCGGACCCCACCACCGGCCGGACGCCGACCGAGCGTGAGCGCATCAAGGCCATGGTCGCCATCGCCCTGAAGGCCGAGGAGGTCGGGCTCGACGTCTTCGCGACCGGCGAGCACCACAACCCGCCGTTCGTGCCCTCGTCGCCGACCACCATGCTCGGCTACATCGCGGCGCGGACCGAGCGGATCGTCCTGTCGACGGCCACCACGCTGATCACCACCAACGACCCGGTGAAGATCGCCGAGGACTTCGCGATGCTCCAGCACCTGGCCGACGGCCGGGTGGACCTGATGATGGGCCGTGGCAACACCGGCCCCGTCTACCCCTGGTTCGGGCAGGACATCCGGCAGGGCATCAACCTCGCCATCGAGAACTACGCCCTCCTGCACCGGCTCTGGCGCGAGGACGTGGTGAACTGGGAGGGCAAGTTCCGCAGCCCGCTCCAGGGGTTCACCGCCACCCCGCGCCCGCTGGACGGCGTGCCGCCCTTCGTCTGGCACGGCTCCATCCGCTCCCCGGAGATCGCCGAGCAGGCCGCGTACTACGGCGACGGCTTCTTCCACAACAACATCTTCTGGCCGGCCGACCACACCAAGCGGATGGTCGAGCTGTACCGCAGCCGCTACGCCCACTACGGGCATGGCACCGCCGAGCAGGCGATCGTCGGGCTCGGCGGGCAGGTGTTCATGCGGAAGAACTCCCAGGACGCGGTGCGCGAGTTCCGTCCGTACTTCGACAACGCCCCGGTCTACGGCCACGGCCCCTCCCTGGAGGACTTCACCGAGCAGACCCCGCTGACCGTCGGCTCCCCGCAGCAGGTCATCGAGAAGACGCTGTCCTTCCGCGAGTACGCGGGCGACTACCAGCGCCAGCTGTTCCTGGTGGACCACGCCGGACTGCCGCTGAAGACCGTGCTGGAGCAGCTCGACATGCTCGGCGAGGAGGTCGTGCCGGTGCTGCGCAAGGAGTTCGCGGCCGGGCGTCCGACGGACGTGCCCGACGCCCCCACCCACTCGTCCCTGCTCACCGGGAAGGTGACCACCAAATGAAGCTCGTCGTCGTCTCCGCGGGACTGAGCGTCCCGTCCTCCACCCGGCTCCTCGGCGACCGGCTGGCCGCCGCCGTCGCCGGGGCGGCCCCGGCCGACGTCGAGGTCGAGGTCGTGGAGCTGCGCGACCTCGCCGTGGAGATCGCGCACAACTTCACCAACGGGTTCCCCGGGCGAGGGCTCGCGGCCGCGCAGGAGGCGGTGACGGGCGCGGACGGGCTGATCGTGGTGACGCCGGTGTTCTCGGCGTCGTACAGCGGGCTGTTCAAGTCGTTCTTCGACGTGCTCGACAAGGACGCGCTGGCGGGCAAGCCGGTGCTGGTCGCGGCCACCGGCGGCACCGCCCGGCACTCGCTGGTGCTGGAGCATGCCCTGCGCCCGCTCTTCGCCTACCTGCGTGCCGTCGTCGTACCCACCGGGGTGTACGCGGCCTCGGAGGACTGGGGTGCGCAGGGGCTGGACGGGCGGATCGAGCGGGCCGCGGGGGAGCTGGCGGGGCTGATGAGCGGGCTGTCCGCGAAGAAGCCCGCCGAGGAGCGGTTCGTGCCCTTCGAGGAACAGCTCGCCGCGCTTCGCCCCGCCGGGTGAGAGGCCAGTAAGAAGGCAGGCCGGTGAGCTGCTCGTCACGCCGGACGACCGGCCGCCTTGGCACACTGGCCGCGTGCCCCACACCGTTCTGCTCGCCGAAGACGACCGCGCCATCCGGCACGCCCTGGAGCGCGCCCTGACCCTGGAGGGCTACCGGGTCACCGCGGTCGCCGACGGTGTGGAGGCGCTGGCGCAGGCCCACACCGCGCCGCCGGACGTGCTCGTCCTGGACGTGATGATGCCGGGCATCGACGGCCTCCAGGTCTGCCGGGTGCTGCGTGCCGAGGGCGACCGCACGCCGATCCTGATGCTGACGGCGCTCGTGGAGACCCAGGACCGCATCGCAGGACTGGACGCGGGCGCCGACGACTACGTGGTCAAGCCGTTCGACGTGGAGGAGGTCTTCGCCCGGCTGCGCGCCCTGCTGCGCCGCACCGGACAGGAGCCGCCGGTGGTCGTGGACGTACCGGCCCCGGCGCCCGAGCAGCGGTTGGTGGAGGCCGCCGGGCTGCGCATGGATCCGCAGGCGCGCCGGGCCTGGCGCGGCGGGCGCGAGCTGGAGCTGACCCGCACCGAGTTCGAGCTGCTGGAGCTGCTCGTACGGAATGCGGGAATCGTGCTCGACCACTCCACCATCTACGACCGCATCTGGGGCTACGACTTCGGGCCCGGCTCCAAGAACCTCGCCGTCTACGTCGGTTATCTGCGCCGCAAGCTCGACGAGCCGGGCGCGCCCGCGCTGATCCACACGGTGCGCGGTGTGGGTTACGTGCTGCGGGAGAACTGAGTGGGCCGCGTCGGGCGGCTGCGGCTGCGGCTGCTCAAGGGCCGGCGTCCGCGGCTGGTCTCACTGCGCACCACCTTCGCGGTGTCCTTCGCCGCGGTGGCCGCCGCCGTCACCGTCGTCGTCGGCATCCTCTCCTACAGCGCCGCCGCCCGGCTGGTCCGCGTCGACCAGCAGTCCGTGTTCGACGAGGTCGTGCAGGACCTGCGCGACGAGGTGCGCGAGCGCCGTATGGACCCCGAGGACTTCTCCTCCACCGCGCCCGGCCACGACCTGGTACGGCCCGCCCGCACCGATGTGCAGGTGCTGGGCCCGGACGGCTCGGTCGTCGACCCCGGCGATCCCGGGCTGCCGGTCACCGACGCCGACCGGCGGATCGCGGGCCGGCAGGTGTCCGGGCGCACCGTCGTGCACGCGGACGTCGACGTCGGCAACGACGTCTACCGGGTGGCGACCGTCTCGCTGGGCGGCGGCCGCGGGGCGGTGCAGGTCGCGCAGGAGTTCAGCAACACGGAGGACCTGCTGCGGGCCCTTCAGCAGCGGACGCTGGTCCTGATGTCCGCGGTGGTCGTCGGCGCGGGACTGTTCGGCTGGTGGCTGGCCTGGCGCATCACCCGGCGGCTGATCGTCCTGACCGCGGCGGCGGAGGACGTCGCCCGCACCCGGCACCTCGGCGTCCAGGTGCCGGTCGCCGGCTACGACGAGGTGGGGCGCCTCGGCCGCGCCTTCGACCGCATGCTGGGGCGGCTCGCCCAGTCGGAGGAGGACCAGCGGCGGCTGGTGCAGGACGCGGGGCACGAGCTGCGTACGCCGCTGACGTCGCTGCGTACGAACATCTCGCTGCTGCGGCGCATCGACGAGTTTCCGCCCGCCACGCGTGAGGAACTCGTCGCCGACCTCGCCCAGGAGGCGCGTGAACTGACCGATCTCGTCAACGAGTTGGTCGACCTGGCGGCCGGGCAGTCCGACTCCGAGCCGCCGCAGCGGGTCGATCTCGCGGAGCTCGCCGAGGATGTCGCGGGGCTGGCCCGGCGGCGTACCGGGCGGAGCGTCGTGGTGCGGGCCGGCGGGTGCACGGTCGTCGACGGGCGGGCCGGGATGCTGCAGCGGGCGTTGTCCAACCTCGTGGAGAACGCGGCGAAGTTCGATCGCGACGCAGTGGCGCCGATCGAGATCAACGTGGCGGGTCCTGCGGTGCCGGGCACGGTGCGGGTCGAGGTGCTGGACAGGGGGCCCGGGATCACCAAGGCCGATCTGACCCATGTGTTCGACCGCTTCTACCGGGCCGCGGATGCCCGGTCCCTGCCGGGGTCGGGGCTGGGGTTGTCGATCGTGCGGGAGGTCGCTCTGGCACACGGCGGCGCGACGTTCGCCGCGCGGCGGGCCGGGGGCGGGACGGTTATTGGGTTCACGGTGGGGGCGGGTGGTTATCGGTAGAGCTTGGGATCGGGTTCGCGGTGGGGGCGGGCGGTTGTCGGTAGAGCCTGGGATCGGGTTCGCGGTGGGGGGCGGGCGGTTGTCGGTAGGGGCTGGTCGGGCACTTGTCGGTGGCGTGCCTGCGTTTGCTTGCGGCCTTCTTCGTCTGCTCGGCCTTCTTCGTCTGCTCGGGCACCTTCGTCTGCTCGCGGCCCTCGTGCGGGCGGCACCCCCTAGGTAGGGTCACCGACCCCTTTCCGGGATGTCCCCGATGGTGTGGGTATGGGAGCACTTGGTCTGCTGTTCTCATGAACCGTCAACTGTCCTCCCGTGGACTCCTCGTCGCCCTTGCCACTCTTGCCGCCCTTGCCGTCGCAGCCGTCGCGCTGGGAGCGCTCACCGGCACACCGGCTCGGTCGGCCCATCAAACTCCGCCCCGATTAGACGCGGGCGGACCGGCCGCGCACGCGAGGACCCAGGCCGTACTGAACGAGATCGTCGCGCAAGGCACCCCCGGCGTCATCGCCCGGGTACAGGACGCGCGCGGCGTGTGGGACGGCCGGGCCGGTGTCGGTGACCTGGTCACCGAGCGGCCGAGGAACACCGACGAGAAGTTCCGTATCGCCAGCGTGACCAAGACCTTCACCGCCACGGTGCTGCTCGGCCTCGAAGCCGAGGGCAGGATTTCGCTGGACGACAGCGTGGAGGAATGGCTGCCGGGGGTCGTGCGCGGCAAGGGCTACCGGCCCGGGAACATCACCGTGCGGCACCTGCTCAACCACACGAGCGGCATCTTCGACTACAACATGGACGAGGGCTTCCGCGCCCTGTACGCGGGGGACGAGTTCGACCGGAACCGCCACACCAAGTGGTCCCCGCAACAGCTGGTGGACATCGCGCTCGCCCACCCGCCCAACTTCCAGCCGGAGCAGGGAAGTCGGCCCGGCAGGCCAGGCAGGTGGGACTACTCCGACACCAATTACGTCGTCGCCGGCATGATCATCGAGAAGGCCACCGGCGGCACCTACGCGCAGGCGGTGGAGCGTCTCGTCATCCGGCCGCTCGGCCTGCGTGGCACGAGCGTGCCGGGCACCGCGCCCCAACTGCCCGCACCGCACGCGAGGCACTACTCCACGCTCTTCCAGGACGGGCCGGAGGCGAAGGTGCGCGATGTCACCGAGTTCAGCCCCACCGTCGCCTTCTCCGCCGGACAGATGATCTCGACCGTCGGAGACGTGAACACGTTCCTGTCCAAGCTGCTGGCCGGTGAGCTGCTGCCGCCCGCCCAGCAGCGGCAACTGCTCGACGCCGTCCACGTCGACGGCGACAAGGGGCACGGTGGTCCACAGGACCGCTACGGCCTCGGCATACGGCACTTCAAGCTCAAGGAGGGCTGCTGGGCGTGGGGCCACGGCGGCATGATCCCCGGCTCCGCGACCCGGGCGCTCGCCTCGGCGGACGGCCGACGCGTCATGACCATGAACCGCAATGGCGACTGGGGCGAGCAGCGGCTGGAGGACGCGGCCGTCGAGACCGAGTTCTGCGAGCGCTGAGTTCGACGCAGGCGCAGGCGCAGGCGACGGCGGAGGCGACGGCGGAGGCGACGGCGATGGCGGAGGCGACGGTGATGACGGTCCGTGCCTGATGGTCGCCGCCGGGCAGTGGTGCCGCGGACGGTGGGGACGAAGTGGGGGCCCCGCCGGTTGAGCGCGGCACGGGGGTGGATCCGTACCCCCACCTGACGGACCGTGCCCGGATGCGAGGATGGGGCGCCATGACAGCAGGGTGGTGTACGCGCACGATACGGGCCGCGGTGTTCGCGGCCGTGTGCGTGCTGCTCGCCGCCCTGGGCCACGTCCTGATGTCCGGCAGTCATGTACCGGGCCGGACGCTGCTGGCAGGCGCGGCCGTCACCGGCGGCGTGGGCTGGGCCCTGGCGGGGCGTGAGCGGGGCCTGCCGCTGATCCTGGCGGTCGTGGTGGCGGCGCAGACCGGGCTGCACGCGGGTTTCTCCTCCGCACAGTCGCAGGGCCGCCCCGCCGGGGACATGGGACCGGCGCCGCACCTGCACGCCGGGCACGCCATGCCGGTGGACGTCATGGACATGGGCCATGCGCATGCCCATATGGAGTCCGCCTCCGACGGCTCGTCGTCGTTCGGCATGCTCGCCGCCCACCTGCTGGCCGCGCTCCTCACCGGACTGTGGCTGGCCCACGGCGAGAGGGCCGCCTTCCGCATCCTGCGGGCCGTGGCCGGATGGCTGGCGGCGCCACTGCGCCTGTCGCTCGCCCGGCTCGTCGTTCCCCCGCGGCGCCTGCGCATCCGCGCACGCCGACGCCGCTCGGAACGCGCCCCGCGCCTCCTCCTCGTCCACGCGATCACTTCTCGGGGTCCGCCCGTGGGGCCTGCTGTCGCCTGACGACAGCCGGATTCCCGGGGCCGTGCACGGACACGGACACGCCCCGGGCCCCGGTCGTACGCCCCCGCAGGTGCCGTACGGCCGTCTCCCCATTTACCGGACCGCCCGCGTACGCGTGCGTGTGCGTGTGTGTGCCGGCGGTCCGGATCACGGATGACGAGAAGGACACCACGTGATCACTTCTGCCCCGCTCACCTCCCGCGAGCGAAGCGAGAACGCCGAGAACGCCGAGAACGCCGAGAACACCGAGAACTCCGCAAGACGGGCAGCCCTCGACGAGTCGACAACGGCATGGGCGCTCGCCGCCCGAGCCGGCGACACGGACGCGGTCGAGCAAGTGGTCCGCGCCCTGCACCGAGACGTCCTGCGCTACGTCGCCCACCTGTGCGCCGATCCCCAGGCTGTGGACGACCTCGCCCAGGACACATTCCTACGGGCACTGGGCAGCCTGCACCGCTTCGAGGGCCGTTCATCCGCCCGCTCCTGGCTGCTGTCCATCGCCCGCCGCGCGGTGATCGACAGCTACCGGCACGCCTCCGCCCGCCCCAGACTGTGCGACGTCCCCGACTGGCAGCTGGCCGTCGAGAACGCCCAGCCGCGTTGTCTGCCCGGCTTCGACGACGGCATCGCCCTCCTGGACCTCCTCTCCGCCCTCCCCACAGAACGCCGGGAAGCCTTCATCCTCACCCAACTACTAGGCCTCCCCTACGCCGAGGCCGCCGAGGTCAGCCGCTGCCCGGTCGGCACGGTCCGCTCGCGTGTGGCACGCGCGCGGGAGACCCTGGCGGACCTGGTCACCACCTGACCCCCGCCCCACACCCTGCACCACAGGGCCCGGCGCCCCTACCTGGGAAGGGCATGCGGGCCGCGGTGTTCGAGCGGGTACGGCGGGCCCGAGGTGGTGCGGGTCGTCGAGGTGGCGCGGCCTGTGGCGCGGGCCGGCGAGGTCCTTGTGCGGGTCAGCCGCAAGGTCGGCAGCATCGTCGTAGGGCTTCCCTCGCCCTCATCACTTGCCGAGACGGAAAGTCAGCAGTAGCTTTCCAGTATGGAAAGTGACGCGGTCGACCCCCGGGCGGCGCTCGACGAGGTGCGCCGGGCCCGGGGAAGGCTGAGCGAGCGGGTCGGGTCGCCGTGGTGGTTCCACGGCGGGCTCGGCCTGCTGGTCGCCCAGCAGGTTCTGGTGAACGGGGTGAGCAGGGGCCTGTGGACGGCCCTTTCGTTCGGGGTCCTCGTGGTCGGTGCGGCGGTGCTCGTGGCGTTCGACCGGCGGGCGACGGGGGTCACCGTCGCGTGGCCGCGTGGTCCGCGCGGGAACACGCTCATGGCGGCGCGCGCCATGGTCGCGCTGGTGAGCATCTGGGGCGCGGCGCTCATCGGGAGCGCCGGGCTCGCGGTGCTGATCGCCGTCGTCGCGTGCGCCGCGACGGTGCTGCTCGGATTCGCGTACGACGCCGGGGTGCGGCGCGACATCGCCGAGGCCGGAGAGCGGGGCGGTGCCGGGTGAGCGGTGCTGTGCCGGGGCCCCGGTTCGACGACGTCATCCACGCGCCGCACCGGCTGCGGATCTGCGTCGCGCTCGCGGCGGCCACGGAGGTCGAGTTCGCCGTCCTGCGCGAGGTGCTCGGGGTGGCCGACTCCGTGGTCAGCAAGCATCTGCGGACCTTGCAGGAGGCCGGGTACGTGACCCTCACCAAACCGACCGGCCGGGGCGGACGGGTACGCACCTGGGTCAGCCTCACCCGTGAGGGACGCCGAGCGCTCGACGCCCATGTCGCGGAGCTACGACGGCTCACCGACGGGCTGCGTACGACTCAGTAACGCCCTGTGCCGTGCTCCTCAGTGCGTGTGGCGGGGCGGCGGTGCCGGCAAGGCCGACCTCGCAAATCAGGATCGGTTCCTGCGCCCAGGGGTCCTGATGAGCCGGCAGGAGGCTGCGCAGCCCTGCCGATCGGTGGGAGCAGCCCCGCCGTGTGGCTGGAGTCGGCGTTTGTCTGGCCGCCTGACCTGTGCCGGGGCTCTAGGGTCGAGTCGGCATGGGCCGGGCGGCAGGGACGAAGGCGAGGCGGAGCGCGTGATCCGGGTAGTGGTGGTGGACGACGAGGCGCTGGTCCGTTCCGGCTTCGAACTCATCCTGGGGGCGGCCGAGGACATCGAGGTCGTAGCGACCGCCGGCGGGGGCGGTGCCGTGGAGACCGTGCGCCGGGAGCGGCCCGACGTGGTGCTGCTGGACATCCGGATGCCGGACGTCGACGGGCTCACCGTCCTGAGCGAGCTGCGCGCGATGCCGGATCCGCCGGTGGTGGCGATGCTGACGACGTTCGACGCCGACGAGTACATCCTGACCGCGCTGCACTCCGGCGCTGCCGGTTTCCTCCTCAAGGACACCGAGCCGGAACAGCTCGCCCACCTGGTGCGCACCCTGGCCGCGGGCGGCATCGTGCTGTCCCCCAAAGCCTCGCGGACACTGCTGCGCAACCACCCCGGCAGCGGGGCGGCCGTCGACGAGGAGGCGGCCCGCGTCCGGCTGCTCACCGCCCGGGAACGCGATGTCCTTGTCCTGGTGGCGGAGGGCCTGTCGAACGCGGACATCGGGGCGCGCATCCACCTGAGCGCCGGTACGGTCAAGGACCACGTCAGTGCCATCCTCACGAAGCTGCGGGTGACGAGCCGGGTGCAGGCCGCCCTGCTGGCGCAGCGGGCCGGGCTGCTCGACGAGCGCCCGCGGTCGCAGGCCGGACGATGAGCCGCGCCGCCACTGCTTGGCAGCGGGTTCCCCCTCCGGTCGTCGACGCCCTTCTGGTGGCGGCGGCTGCCGTGGACGTATGGCTGAACATGTGGGAGCACACGGGCCTCGGGGTCTCGCTGGCCGCGGTCGGCTGCGCCGCGTTGGCGTTCCGGCGCCGGTTCCCGCTCGCCGTGTTCCTGCTCACCCTGCCCGTCGCGCTGATGCAGGATGTCGCCGTCGCTGTGCTCGTGGCGCTGTTCACCCTGGCCGAGCGCTCCCGCGACCGCCGTCTCCTCGCGGTGTGCGTCGTCCTGGCAGCCGTCGCGGGCAGTACCCCGTGGCCCCTGGCCGAGGCCGACCGGACCATGACGCTGGTCTTCTTCGTGTACGGCCTGGCCACCTCCGCCGCCCCGGTCCTCTTCGGCCAACTGCTCCAGGCGCAACGGGACCTGGCGCGGCGGCTGGACGAGATCGAGGAGGCCAGGGAGCACGAGCGGGCCCTGCACGCCCAGGCCGTGCTCGCCCGTGAACGCGCCCAGCTGGCCCGGGAGATGCACGACGTGGTCTCCCACCAGGTCAGTCTGATCGCCGTACGGGCCGGAGCCCTCCAGGTCGCCACCAGGGACGCGGACGCCAAGGAGGCCGCCCGCACGATCCGTTCGCTGAGCGTCACCACGCTCGACGAACTGCGCACCATGGTCACGCTGTTGCGCGCCTCCGGCGGTCGCGCCACCGAGCTGACGCCTCAGCCCACCCTCGCCGACCTGCACCAACTGGTGGAATCAAGCGGCACTCAGGCGGAGCTGACCGGTGAGCTCCCGCCCGCCGTCGGCACCCCCGCCCAACGAGCCGTCTACCGCACGGTCCAGGAGGCCCTGACCAACGTACGCAAGCACGCGCCGGGCGCCGCGGCCCGCGTCGAACTGTGGCAGGACGGCGACGACGTCGGAGTGACCGTCACCAACACCGCGCCCACCCGCCCCTCCCTGGCCCTGCCCGGTGCGCAGCAGGGCCTGATCGGCCTGCGGGAACGGGCCGACATCCTGCACGGGACCCTGGAGTCGGGCCCGACGGCCGAAGGCGGCTACCGGGTACGGCTGCGGATCCCGCTCCGGGCGGACTGACCGACCGGAACTCCCTGCCGTCATCGGGCGCCGACCGGAACTCCCTGCCGTCATCGCGCGCCTGCCGGCGGCCGGGCGGCTGCCGGCCGCGCGTACAGCCGTTCCCGGGCCACCAGTTCCCCATAGGTGCCCACCGAGCGGACCCGGCCGGACTCCGGATTCCATGACGACGATCCGGTCGGCGCCGGTCATCCGCGGTGCCGGCTCTCAGGGAGCGAATGCGGCTGTCCTCTCGGCGAGGCGCACCAGCGCTTCGGAGGCCTCGGGGCGCACGACGTACAGGACGAAGGCGCCCGCCGCGAGCGTCAGGCCGAGGAGCTCCACGAACTCGCCCCTGTGCCTTCTGCCGGAGGGTGATGACGTGAGGGGGTCCTCGCGCTCGTCGTCTCGCGCCCGGTGTGTCACGCCTCCAGCCTCGGAGCCGAGCCGCCCCGCGCCCATCCGGCAACCGTCGGGTCCACCCCCGCCGAGTGGCTGGTTCGGTCGCTCTGGAGGCCGGCCGGGACGCGATTCCGCCGGTCGGCAGGGGTGCCCCCGCCGACCGGCGGGGGCCTTGCCGCGCACTGCCGGATGGTCCGCCCCGCGGCGCCCACGCGAGATTTTTCGTATGACACAGACACAGCCGCCGCAGGAGGCGTCAGCTCCGCGGCCCCGCACCTCGCCCGAGTCCGCCGCGCCCGCCTCGCCCGGTGCCTCGATGGGCCGCCTGGTCGGGGTGGACCTGGCCCGCGCGCTGGCGGTGTTCGGCATGTACATCGTGCACATCGGCCCCCCGCTGTCGGCCACGGACGGCGTCGCCCGCTGGATCCGGTACCTGGCCGACGGTCACTCGTCGGTCCTGTTCGCCACCCTCGCCGGGTTCTCGCTGATGCTGCTCGCCGGCCGCAGCGAGCCCAAGACCGGCCTGGCCGGCCGACAGGCGAAGGCCCGCATCGCGATCCGCGCCGTGATCCTGCTGGCGCTGGGCACCGTGATGGCGATGGAGTACGGCGGAGTCATCATCCTCGGCTTCTACGGCGTCTACTTCCTGCTCGCCCTGCCCCTGGTACGGCTGCGCGCCAGAACGCTCGCACTCATCGCCGCCGGATTCGCCGTCGTAGCACCGCAGTTGGCGTTCCTCCTGACCTCGCGGCTGAGCGAGTCGGTCCAGCAGAGCATCAACGCCTACGATCCACTGCGCCGCCTCAGCGAGGTGGGCGTGCTCGATCTGCTGCTCACCGGCTTCTACCCGGCGCTCACCTGGATGTCGTTCGTGATCGCGGGCATGGCGCTGGGCCGCCTCGACCTGTCCTCCGGCACCGTCCAGCGGCGCCTGGCCGCGCTCGGCGCCACCCTCACCGTGACCGCGTACGGCATGTCCCTGCTCCTCGCCGGAAAGGACGCGTTGCGGAGCATGGCGGAAGACGGGTCGTCGTCGGGCGGGTCCGGGTCGGTGTCCTTCGGCAGCGGGTCGGCACCCTTCGACGGAGGGTCGTTCCCCGACCTGCCGGCGTCGACGCTCCTGACGGCCGGGCCGCACAGCGGCACGACGTTCGACATCATCGGCAGCGTCGGAGTCGCGATCCTCGTGATCGTCGGGGCGACGGTGGCGATGGACCGCCTGCCACGACTGCGCCGCCTGGCCAAACCGGTCATCGCCGTGGGCACCATGTCCCTGACCGCCTACGTCGGCCACTTCCTCGCACAGTCCGCGCTGTCCCTGCCCGCCGGGACCAGCACCCAGCAGTCCTGGGGCCCGCTGCTCATGTTCGTCCTCGGCGCGATCGTGTTCGCCGCGCTCTGGTCCCGCTTCTTCCGCCGCGGCCCCCTGGAGTACCTGCTCCACGTCGCCACCAAGCCGGCGAAGCACATCAGATGAGACCGGACGGCCGAGACCGGGGCGGAGCGTGGAGGCGGGCCGCCCCGGCACAGCGAGGGCGGGGTCCGAAACCCCGCCCGATCCCAGCGAAACCCCGGCTCAGGGCCACACAAGGCAGTACGGCTGATGCCCCGCCTCATGCAACCGATGGCTGAAGTCCTGCCACTCGTGCAGCAGTTGGTAGACGTTGAAGGCGTCCCGGGGGCCACCCCGGTCCGGGACCGTGGACCAGATGAAGGCCGCCGCGCCGACGGCCTCCTCGCCTATGCCGCGCAGGGGGTCGACGACGGTCATGGGGAGTTTGACCACGGCGTAGTCGGGGTGGAGGACGACGAGTTCCAGGGGCGGGACCTTGTGGAGCGGGACGCCCTCGATGCCGGTGAGGACCATCGCGGCCATCGTCTCCGGCTTGATCTTGGTGAACATGCCGTTCATGCCGAGCTCGTCGCCGCCGAGTTCCTCGGGACGCATCGAGATCGGGACGCGGGCCGCGGTCGCGCCGTCCGGCGCGCCGAAGTACTTGTACGTCACCCCCACCCGACCACCATTCCTGCTCGACGCCCGGAGCCGGTCGTCCCGTCGTTCGATCCGCTCGGGCTCCTCACCCGGTACTACGTGTCCCTGGCGTGGTTCGTTCGATTCCTCCGCGTCGCGTCGGTGCCTTCCCCGCCGGGCACGTCGAGGACCCAGGCCGTCAGTCCCCTCGCCCAGTCCGCCACCGCGATGCATATCTCCACCCGACTGCTTTTCTAGGACGCGTGGCCCCCGCCGCGCAACCCGATCATCGTGTCAGTGACCTCCCCCACGGCCGCTCGCCGAAACGTGCGTTTGAAACACCTGTCCGCGGGATCTTGTATCTGCCCCCAGTTTCGCAGATCGCGGGCGGGCAGGGGCTGGTTGTCCGGTCAGCGGGGAGCGGGCGGGCGATCGACGCGGTGGCCGGGCGGCGGCCCCACGGTCCCCGGCGCCCCCTGCCCTACTCTGAGGAGGTCACTGGCAACCGGAGTCCGAGAAGTCGGGGAAGTCGCAGGTCATGAGCGAACTGCCTTATTCATACGAAGCGCCTGTGTCGCAGGCTCTATTCGACCGTGCGGCCGCCGTCACGCCCGGCGGCGTGAACTCCCCGGTGCGCGCCTTCCGTGCCGTGGGCGGAACGCCCCGGTTCATGGTGTCCGGCACCGGTCCGTACCTGACCGACGCCGACGGGCGCAGCTACGTCGACCTCGTGTGCTCCTGGGGCCCCATGATCCTCGGACACTCCCACCCCGAGGTGATCGCCGCCGTGCAGGAGGCCGTCGCGCGCGGCACCTCCTTCGGTACGCCCGGTGAGGGCGAGGTCGCGCTCGCCGAGGAGATCGTCGACCGGGTCGGGCCGGTCGAGCAGGTACGGCTGGTGTCCAGCGGCACCGAGGCCACCATGTCGGCGATCCGGCTGGCCCGCGGGTTCACCCGCCGCTCCAAGGTGATCAAGTTCGCCGGCTGCTACCACGGCCACGTCGACTCGCTGCTGGCCTCGGCCGGCTCCGGCGTCGCCACCTTCGCGCTGCCCGACACCCCGGGCGTCACCGGCGCCCAGGCCGGCGACACGATCGTGCTGCCGTACAACGACCTGGAGGCCGTACAGGAGGCCTTCCACCGGCACCCCGGCGAGATCGCCTGCGTGATCACCGAGGCCTCCCCGGGCAACATGGGCGTCGTACCGCCGCGGCCCGGCTTCAACCAGGGTCTGAAGGACGCCTGCCACAAGAACGGCGCCCTCTTCATCTCCGACGAGGTCATGACCGGCTTCCGCACGAGCCGCGCGGGCTGGTTCGGTGTCGACGGTGTCGTGCCCGACCTGATGACCTTCGGCAAGGTCATGGGCGGCGGCTTCCCCGCCGCGGCCTTCGGCGGCCGGGCCGACGTCATGGCCCACCTCGCGCCCGCCGGGCCCGTCTACCAGGCCGGCACCCTCTCCGGGAACCCGGTCGCGACGGCCGCCGGCCTCGCCCAGCTGCGCCTCCTCGACGACGCGGCCTACGACACGGTCGACGCCGTGTCCGCGCAGATCCAGGCCCTCGTCACCGAGGCGCTCACCAAGGAGGGCGTCGCGCACCGGCTGCAGACCGCCTCCAACATGTTCTCCGTGTTCTTCACCGACCGCGAGGTGCGCGACTACGAGGACGCCAAGAAGCAGGAGTCCTTCCGCTTCACCGCGTTCTTCCACGCGATGCTGGCGAACGGCGTCTACCTGCCGCCGTCGTCCTTCGAGTCCTGGTTCGTGTCCACGGCCCACGACGAGCGGGCCGTCCAGAAGATCGCCGACGCCCTCCCGGCGGCGGCCCGAGCCGCGGCGGAGGCCACGCAGGCATGAGCGACAACCAGGACATCACCGTCGTCCACCTCATGCGGCACGGCGAGGTCGCCAACCCGGACGGCATCCTCTACGGCCGCCTGCCCGGCTACCACCTCTCCGAACTGGGCCTGCGGATGGCCGACCGGGTCGCCGAGCACCTCGCCCCCCGGGACGTCACCTACGTCTGCTCCTCCCCGCTGGAGCGGGCGCAGGAGACGGCCACTCCGATCGCCAAGGCGCACGGCCTCGACCTCGCCACCGACGAGCGGCTCCTCGAGGCGGGCAACGTCTTCCAGGGCAAGACCTTCGGCGTCGGCGACGGCGCCCTGCGCAAGCCCGGCAACTGGAAGCACCTGGTCAACCCGTTCAAGCCGTCGTGGGGCGAGCCCTACGTCGACCAGGTCGTCCGGATGATGGGGGCGCTGGACGCCGCCAAGGACCGGGCGCGCGGGCACGAGGCGGTGCTGGTCAGCCACCAGCTGCCGATCTGGATCGTGCGCAGTTACGTCGAGCGGCGGCGGCTGTGGCACGACCCGCGCCGACGCCAGTGCACGCTCGCGTCCCTGACGACCTTCACGTACCAGGGCGACAAGATCGTCTCCGTGGGGTACGCCGAGCCGGCCATCGATCTGGTCCCGGCGCATCTGCGGGCGGGTGCCAAGCCGGTGAAGGGCAAGGACAAGGCATTCGGGGCGTAGGCCCACCAGGCCCTGGCCCCAGGCACACCACGTCCGCCAGGCCCACCAAGTGACGCCTTCGTGACATTTGTTGCTAAATGCCTGTGATCAACAGGAACCTCCCCGTCCGTCGCGTCCTCTGAATGGGTGACCACCGAAGCACGTGACGAACGGGGATGCCATGCGCACTCTCACCCGAAGGGGAGCACTGGGACTCGGCGTCGCCGGTGCCGCTGCCGTCGGACTCGCGGGGTGCGGCGCCCACAAGCCGTCAGACGGGCCGAAGCAGGGCGGCGGTTCCCCGGACCGCCGTCCGGCCGACTCCAAGCCCACGGCCCGTCCCATCGGCGACGGCTCCACCTCCTACACCGGCAAGCAGCCGAAGCAGCCCGAGAAGCCCGTACCGCTGGAGCCCGGCCAGACCCCGCCGCAGTTCGTCGTCTTCTCCTGGGACGGGGCGGGCGAGGTCGGCAACGGCCTCTTCCCGCGCTTCCTCGACCTCGCCGAGGAACACGGCGCCCACATGACCTTCTTCCTCTCCGGGCTCTACCTCCTGCCCGAGTCCAAGAAGCGTCTCTACGACCCCCCGAACAACCTGCGCGGCGCCTCCGACATCGGCTACCTCACCGACGAGCACATCAAGGACACGCTGAAGAACGTCCGCCGCGCCTGGCTCGACGGCCACGAGATCGGCACCCACTTCAACGGCCACTTCTGCGCCGGTTCCGGCTCGGTCGGCAACTGGACCCCGCAGCAGTGGCGCAGCGAGATCGACCAGGCCAAGTCCTTCGTGAAGGAGTGGCGGACGAACAGCGGCTGGACCGACCTGGAGTCGCTGCCCTTCGACTACGACAAGGAACTCGTCGGCGGCCGTACGCCCTGTCTGCTCGGCCAGGACAACCTGCTGCCCACCGCCCGCGAACTCGGCTGGCGTTACGACGCCTCCTCGCCCGGCGGCCGCCAGGTCTGGCCCGTGAAGAAGCAGGGGCTGTGGGATCTGCCACTTCAGCAGATACCTTTCCCCGGCCGCAGCTTCGAGGTCCTGTCGATGGACTACAACATGCTCGCCAACCAGTCGATCAACTCCACGAACGCGCCCGCCCACAACTACCCCGCCTGGCGCGAGCAGGCGACGCAGGCCTACATATCCGGCTTCAAGCGGGCATACGAGACAAACCGTGCACCCTTCTTCGTCGGCAACCACTTCGAGCAGTGGAACGGCGGCATCTACATGGACGCCGTCGAGGAGGCGCTGAAGCACATGGCACGGGAGAAGGAGAAGGGCGAGGACGTGCGCCTGGTCTCCTTCCGGCAGTTCGTGGACTGGCTGGACGTACAGCGTCCGGAGGTGCTGGACAAGCTGCGCACCCTCGACGTGGGACAGGCCCCGGCGGAGGGCTGGAAGCGCCTCTGAAATGCGGGTTCTCACCCGCAAGGGGGGTGCGCAAGATCCCCGGAACGGACATGCGAAACTTTTCACATGAGTGCCGCCCGTCGCGCCCCCCTGACCCTCGCAGGTGCCTTCGCCGCCGCGTTGCTGCTGTCCGCATGCGGCTCCGGCGGCACGTCCTCGGGCTCGGGCACCGGCTTCGTCATGGGCGAGGACGGCATCTCGACGGTGCAGCGGGGTGAGCGGGACGCGGCTCCCGACCTGTCCGGAAAGACCATCGAGGGCAAGCAGCTCGACGTCGCCTCCTACAAGGGCAAGGTCGTCGTCCTGAACGTATGGGGCTCCTGGTGCGCCCCCTGCCGCGCCGAGGCACCCCACTTCCAGAAGGTCTACAAGGACCTCAAGTCGGACGGCGTGCAGTTCGTCGGCATCAACACCCGCGACACCAGCACCGCCAACGCCCTCGCCTTCGAGAAGGAGCAGGGCGTCACCTACCCGAGCCTGTACGACCCCACGGGCAAGCTGATGCTCCGCTTCGAGAAGGGCACGCTCAACCCGCAGGCGATCCCCTCCACGCTCGTCCTCGACCGGGAAGGGAAGATCGCCGCCCGCTCGCTGGCCGCGCTCAGCGAGGACAAGCTGCGCAAGATGATCGACCCGGTCCTCGCGGAGAAGTGACGTGAGCGCAAGCATGACGCTCGCCGCGGCCACCGACCCGAACCAGACGGTGATGAGCGGCGCCCTCCTCATCGCCCTGCCCATCGCGATGCTCGGCGGCCTGGTCTCCTTCTTCTCCCCGTGCGTCCTGCCGCTCGTCCCCGGCTACCTCTCCTACGTCACCGGCGTCGCCGGAACCGACCTGGCCGAGGCCCGCCGCGGGCGGATGGTCGTCGGCGCCTCCCTGTTCGTCCTCGGCTTCACCGCCGTGTTCGTCTCCACCGGCGCCCTGTTCGGCTACTTCGGAGACACCCTCCAGGAGCACAAGGCCGTCCTGTCCAAGGTGCTCGGCGTGCTCATGATCGCCATGGGTGTCTTCTTCATGGGTCTGATGCCGTGGATGACCCAGCGCGAGTTCCGCTTCCACAAGCGGCCCGCGGCCGGACTGATCGGCGCCCCCTTCCTCGGCGCGCTCTTCGGCATCGGCTGGGCGCCCTGCATCGGCCCCACCCTGACCTCCGTGATCGCCCTGTCCTACAACGAGGCGAGCGCGGGCCGCGGTGCCATACTGACCGTCGCCTACTGCCTCGGCCTCGGCGTGCCGTTCGTGCTCGCCGCGGTCGCCTTCCGCAAGGCGCTCGGCGCCTTCGGCTGGGTTAAGCGCCACTATGTCTGGGTGATGCGGATCGGCGGCACCATGATGATCGCGACCGGTCTGCTGCTGCTGACCGGAGCCTGGGACAGCCTGGTGTCGGAGATGCAGAACTGGTCCGACGGCTTCACTGTGGGGATCTGATCGATGAGCAACACGACCACCGACCACGCCGAACAGGTCGAGGAGCAGGACCTCGGCGCCGCCGGATCCCAGCTCTCCACCACCCCCAAGGAAGAGCTGGCGAACGTCCCCGCCATGGGCGTCGTCGGCTGGGCCCGCTGGTTCTGGCGCCAGCTGACCTCCATGCGGGTCGCCCTGCTCCTGCTGCTCCTCCTCGCACTCGGCGCGATCCCCGGCTCGCTGATCCCGCAGTCCGGCACGGACGAGACCAAGGTCGCCGACTTCCGCGACCGGCACGAGGTCCTCGCGCCGATCTACGACAAGCTCGGCCTCTTCAACGTCTACAGCTCGGTGTGGTTCTCCGCGGTCTACATCCTGCTGTTCGTCTCCCTCATCGGCTGCATCGTGCCCCGCACCTGGCAGTTCGTCGGCCAACTGCGCGGCCGCCCGCCGGGCGCCCCCAAGCGGCTGAACCGGCTGCCCGCCTACACCACCTGGCGCACCGAGGCCGAGCCCGAGCAGGTCCGCGAGGCCGCGCTCGCCCTGCTGAAGAAGCGCCGCTTCCGCGCCCACGTCGCCGGTGACGCGGTCGCCGCCGAGAAGGGCTATCTGCGCGAGGTCGGCAACCTCGCCTTCCACATCGCGCTGATCGTGATGCTGGTCGCCTTCGCCTGGGGCCAGTTGTTCAAGATGGAGGGCAACAAGCTGATCGTCGAGGGCGGCGGGTTCTCCAACACCCTCACCCAGTACGACGACTTCAAGCCCGGCACCCTCTTCGGCACCGACGACCTGACGCCCTTCAGCTTCAACCTGAAGGAGTTCACCGGCACCTACGAGACCTCCGGCCCCAACAAGGGCACCCCGCGCACCTACCAGGCCGACCTCACCTACTCCGAGGGCGCCTACGGCGAGGACAGGCGGACGGTGGTCAAGGTCAACAAGCCGCTGGAGATCGACGGCACGAAGGTCTACCTGACCGCCCACGGCTACGCCCCCGTCATCACCGTCCGGGACGGCAAGGGCAAGGTCGTCTTCTCCGACGCCGTACCGCTGCTGCCGCTCGACTCCAACGTCACCTCCTCCGGCGTGATCAAGGTCTACGACGGCTACAAGAACGCCAAGGGCGTCAGCGAGCAGCTCGCCTTCCAGGCCGCCTTCCTGCCGACCTACGCGGCCGGAAACGAGGTCTCCTCCAGCTTCCCCGCACTGATCAACCCGGTGCTGAACCTGGAGCCCTACCACGGCGACCTCGGCGTCAACGCCGGCATCCCGCAGAACGTGTACCAGCTCAACAAGAAGCACATGAAGGGGTTCAAGGACTCCAAGGGCAAGCAGATGCGGGAGAACCTGCGCCCCGGCGAGACCATGCAGCTCCCCAACGGCGCCGGCTCCGTCACCTACGAGGACACCAAGGAGTGGGCGAACTTCCAGATCACCCGGCAGCCCGCCAGCGGCTGGGCGCTGGCCGGTTCCGTCGCCGCGATCCTCGGTCTCGCCGGTTCCCTGTTCATCCAGCGCCGACGGGTGTGGGTGCGGGCGGTGCAGGGCGCCGACGGTGTCACGGTCGTGGAGATGGCCGGCCTCGGCCGCAGCGAGTCCGCCAAGGTGCCCGAGGAACTCGGCGACCTCGCCGGGACCCTGTACGAGGAAGGGGCGCCGGGCGCGCCCGACCCCGCTGAAGACCCCGACCCAACCGACCCCGCAGCACCTGCCGAAGGGGCAGAGAAGTGACTCTCGCCGCCGCGACCAACGAAAGCCTCGCGAACCTCAGCAACACGCTGATCTACTCCGCGATGGCCGTGTACACCCTGGCCTTCTTCGCGTATATCGCCGAATGGCTCTTCGGCAGCCGCAGCAAGGTCGGCCGCACCGCCGCCGCGCTCACCGCGACGAGAACGAAGGGAGCCGCCGCCCCCGCCGTCACGGTGCGGAAGGCGGGCGGCACCGCCGTCCTGGAGCGGCCGCAGGTGGTCGTACGGGCCACGAGCGGCAGCCGTGACGTGCCCGACGGCCCCGGCGCGCACGGCGGGGACGAGCAGGGCGACCTCTACGGCCGTATCGCCGTGTCCCTCACCGTGCTCGCGTTCCTCATCGCCTTCGGCGGGGTGCTCTCCCGGGCCCTGTCGGTGCAGCGGGCGCCGTGGGGCAACATGTACGAGTTCAACATCACCTTCTCCACCGTCGCCGTCGGGGTGTACCTGACGCTGCTCGCGCTGAAGAAGAACGTGCGCTGGCTGGGGCTGTTCCTGACCACCACGGTCCTCCTCGACCTCGGTCTCGCCGTCACTGTCTTGTACACCGCCAGTGACCAATTGGTTCCCGCCCTCCACTCGTACTGGCTGTACATCCACGTCTCCACGGCGATCCTGTGCGGCGCGGTCTTCTACGTCGGTGCCGTCTCCACGCTGCTCTACCTCTTCCGCGACTCCTACGAGAACAAGCTGGCGGGCGGCGGAAGGCCGGGCCGGTTCGCCTCCTCGGTCCTGGAGCGGCTGCCCGCCGCGGCCTCCCTGGACAAGTTCTCCTACCGCGTCAACGCCGCCGTCTTCCCGCTGTGGACGTTCACGATCATCGCGGGCGCGATCTGGGCGGGCGACGCCTGGGGCCGCTACTGGGGCTGGGACCCCAAGGAGACCTGGTCCTTCATCACCTGGGTCGCCTACGCCTGCTACCTGCACGCCCGCGCCACGGCCGGCTGGAAGGGCCGCAAGGCCGCCTACCTGGCCCTGCTCGCCTTCGGCTGCTGGCTGTTCAACTACTACGGCGTCAACATCTTCGTCTCCGGCAAGCACTCCTACGCCGACGTGGGCCTCGGCGCCCTCCAGGCCGTGGGCTTCTGAACACGTGCGGATCCCGCTCCCAAGGGCCACGCTGGTGTCATGACCGGATCCATCGAACAGGGCGCCAGTCAGACCCGCGGGAGCACGCACATCCTGCACTTCCTGGTGCGGCTGCCGAGGCCCATGGAGGCGGTCTGGCCGGTGCTCTCCACCCCGGAGGGGCTGGCCGGCTGGTTCACCGAGGCGGACCTGCTCGAACCCCGGCTCGGCGGGGAGGTCTCCCTGCGCGGGCTGGGATCGGGGCAGGTCACGGCCTGGGACGTGGACCGGATCGCCGAGTACACGGTGGAAGGCGGCGGCCGGATCCGCTTCCACCTCGAACGGGACGGGGAGGACGGCAGCGCGCTGCGGTTCACCCATGAATTCCGGGGCGGGGTGGAGTCGGAGGACCGCTGGAGGATGAGATTCGAACGATTGATCGCCTCCCTGGAGGCGTAGGCCTCCGTCAGCCGACAGTGATCGAGTCCAGCTTCTCCCGCAGGTACACGTGCGAGTCGACGGGCTCGTACGCCACCCGCCCCACCGGCGCGGGCACCGACTCCACGCGGGTGCCGGGCGTGCACTCGCCGAAGTAGACCAGGGACATCAGCTCCTCGGCCGGGGCGTCCGCGGGCGGCGGCAGTACGCGATGCCGTCCCGAACGCCACCGGTCGCCGGTCCAACGGGCCATCAGGTCACCGATGTTGATGGTGAAGGCGTCCGGATCGAAGGGCGCGTCCTCCCAGCCGCCGTCCTCCGTCCAGACCTGCAACCCGCCCTTCCCCGCCTGCCGGTCGAGGATCGTCACCGTCCCGAAGTCGGTGTGCGGCCCGATCCGGAACTGACCCGGCCGCGGCTCGCCGACCACCTCGGTACCCGGGTACCAGTTGATGTTGAAGCCGTAGGTGGGATGGTCCATGTGCCGGGAGAAGAAGTCGGGTTCGAGCCCGAGCGCCTCGCCGAGCAGCGAGAGCAGCTCCTTCTCCAGCCCGGCCATCCGCGCCAGGTACTCCTCGCACAGCGTCCGCAGCTCGGGCACCTCGTCCGGCCAGACGTTGGGCGCGTACCACTCCGCTTTGACGACCGGATCGTCGAACGGCTCGTGCGTGGCGAAGGTCAGCGACTCTTTCAGGTCCGGCGGGGTCTCGGTCCCCTCGGCGTAGCCGTTGGCCTCCGCCCCCGGCCCGAGCCAGCCCCGCCCGCCCACCTTCGCCGCGTACGGCTGCTTGACGTCGACGGGCAGCGTGAAGAAGCTCCGCGCCGTCGCCCGGATCCGCGCCCGCAGCCCCGGATCCACCCCGTGCCCGGTCACCAGCAGGAACCCGGCGGTCTGGAGGGCCTCGTCGACGGTACGGGCGATGGCGGCGCGGGCTTCGGAGTCACCGTCCAGCCAGGGCCGCAGATCGATCGTGGGGATACGGGGGCCGGGGCGGCCGGGGTGCCCGGGGCCTGGGGTCTCACTCACCGATGTCCTCATTCCACAGAGCCGGGTTCTTCTCGATGAAGTCGCGCATCATCCCGACACACTCGGGATCGTCCAGCAGTACGACCTCCACGCCGTGCTCCGCCAGCCAGTCGTGCCCGCCGTGGAAGGTGACCGCCTCGCCGATCACGACCCGCGAGATGCCGAACTGCCGTACCAGGCCGGAGCAGTACCAGCAGGGCGAGAGGGTGGTCACCATCGTCGTCCCGCGATACGACCGCTGCCGCCCCGCATTCCGGAACGCCGCCGTCTCCGCGTGCGTCGACGGGTCGCCGTCCTGGACGCGCCGGTTGTGCCCACGGCCGAGCAGCGTGCCGTCGCCCCCGTACAGCGCGGCGCCGATCGGAATCCCGCCCTCGGCCAGCCCGGCGCGCGCCTCCGCCACGGCGACGGCGAGCCACGTACGTGCCTGTACCTGATCCATGCGTCCACTCTGCTGGCGCGGAAGGGCCGGGGCAATCGAAGAAGGCGCGGGGGACCGAACGAACGGGGCGGTCGCGGCGTCGGTGTACTGAGCGAAGGGGGCACATCGATGAGAGCGAGCATGGCGACGCTGGTGGCGCTGACGGCTGTCGTGATGGGTGTGGTCGGCTGCACGCGGACGAGCGGCGGGGGGCAGGCGGACGCGGCCTGCGCGGTGGTGATCGAGTACGAGAACCGCAGATACGGGAATGTCGCGAACGTCGACTTCACTCCGGGGGACCGGCTCGGCACCGCCACGCACAAGTCGTGCGCCGACGGCCACGGCATGCCGGAGGACTGGACGACCGGCGCGTACGAGGTGGAAGGGCTCGACCCCGAGGTGGCCATCGCGGTCGGCGACACACCGGACGACGTCCTCTTCGTCGCCGTTGACGCGCACGGGGAGTTGCCCGCCGAGGTGTGCGAGCGGCTGCCCTCTCAGGCCTGTCCCTCCAGCACCGCGTAGTCCGCGAAGCTGCGCCGGTACCGCGTGTGCCGGGTCTCCTGCGTATGCCGGCGCTGCCACTCCTCGACGTCCGTCGGGTCGGTGCACGGGCCGGACGTGGCGCCGCAGTCGTGCTCGTCCCCCGAGACGCAGTACGCCTGGTACTCCGGCTGCGCCGACGCGTCCTGCACGATCGAGTACGGCACGTACCGGAAGAGGCGGCGGCGCCCTGCCGTGACGCCCCCGTGTTCCCGCGCCTGGTGCTGGCGCAGCAGCACATTGGCGTCCGTCTCCGCGCTGCCGTCGCACGCCGTCCGCGCCTCCTCCCGCCGCACGCCCAACTCCCCGCACGTCAGGCAGCCCGGCACCGGGTCCGGCGTGGGCAGCGCGCCCAGCGAGCGGTCGTTGGCCGCCCGCAGCTCCGCGCTCAGCCGTTCCTCCGGCGTCGCGGGCCTGATCCGCGCCGGGTCCGCGTCCCACTCCCGGCCCCCGCCGACCGGCCGCAGCAGCGCGGCCGGACCGATCCGTGCCTGATACACACCGACCTTGCGCGTATGAGGGTCGTAGACGAGCGTTCCCGGCTTCATCGGCTCACCTTTCGTAACTCTGTGTGTAGCGAGCGTGGCTCACGGGAACGGTCCGTAGCAATGCATCCCGCGTGACAGCGGGGCGTTGTCACGGAGGGGGCGGGGTGTGACGACAAACGCCGAGTTCTTCGGAGAGCTTCTACGGCACTTCCGCGAGGTCGCCTTCCTCACGCAGGAGGCCCTCGCCCGCGAAATCCCCTGTGACCGGTCCTACGTGGCGAGGGTGGAGGCGGGGACCCGGGTCCCCTCGGACACGTTCGCCAAGAAGTGCGACGAAGTACTGGGCACGGGTGGGGTGTTGGCGCGACTGTGGGGGAGGGTCGACTGGTATCCGCAGGTGGAGCATCCGGATTGGTTCAGGCGCAGGGCCGAAATGGACGCGGAAGTAGTCGCGTTGAGGGAGTACCAGGACGGTGTGATGCCGGGCCTGTTGCAGACCGAGGACTACATGCGGGCCCTGTTCGGACGCCGCCTCCGTAATGCCGAGGAGGTCGAGGAGCGGGTACGGGCTCGGCTGAGCCGACAGCAGCGCTTCCTCGCGGAGGATGGTCCCCTCTACGTCGCCGTCCTGGACGAGAGTTGTCTGCGCAACGTTGTGGGCAGCGGACGCGTCATGCGTGATCAACTCGCGCACTTGCTGAGCGCTGGGAGACGCCCCAACGTCCGCATCCAGGTGGCCCCGTCCGGCCTTGCCGAACTCGTCCGCCCCAATGCCTCCGTGTCCCTGATCGAGCTGCCCGACGGGCATCGGTGGGTGTACTCCGAGTCGCTGGACCGTGGCCATTTCAACGACGATCCGGCCGTCTACCGGCTTCACTTCCAGGCCTATGATGTGCTCAGGGCGGACGCTCCGTCAGCCGGGGAGTCCGCCGCTCTGATCCGTGACGCGATGGAGGCGTACGAGCACCATGAAGACGCACGAGATCGGCGCGGCGACCTGGATCAAGAGCTCCTACAGCGGAGACAACGGCGGCAACTGCGTGGAAATCGCCCCCGGTTTCCCCACCGCCGTCCCCGTCCGTGACAGCAAGCTTCCTGACAGCCCCGTCCTCCTCGTCTCCCGCCCCGCCTGGTCCGCGTTCACCGCGGCTCTGCGCTGATCGACCGCCAGATCCGCTCCGGCAGGACTCGCGCCGCCTCGTCCAGATCCACGTCGCCGAGGGTGAGCCAGCGGCGGGCGAGGCCGATGACGGGGCCGAGTACGAGCGTCTCGATCAGCTCGGGCGGCAGGGGCGCGATCTCGCCCTTCTCGACGTGGAAGGTGATCCAGGCGGCCAGGGGTGACAGGCGGGCCTCCTGTGCGTCGCGGAGCTGCTTGGCCTGGGCCATGCCGACGCGGTCCGCGTGGGAGGAGTGGACGAGCCGGCCCGCATCGGGGTGTTCCCGGATGAAAGTGAGGTAGGTCCGCACGATGGCGTTGATGCCGGTGCGGGCCGTGCGGGAGCGGCTGACGGCCGTGCCCATCTCCTCCAGCAGGCGACCCAGCCAGCGTACGAGCAGGGCGTTGACGAGCCCGTCGATGCTGCCGAAGTGGTGGTAGAGGCTGCCGAGACTGACCCCGCTGGCCCTGGTGACGGCCCCCACGGTCAGACCCTGCTCGCCCGACTCGGCGTACACCCGCAACGCGGCGTCCAGGAGGAGGTCGGCGGTGGCCTGGCCACGTTGTTGCTTGGGGCTCATCCGGCCAGCGTAGAGCACAGTTTTCTAGAGCATTTTTCTAGAAAGCTGTTCTAGATCAACCTCTCCTTGCGACACACTGTCTGTCATGAACGGGGAATACGGTCTCGACCTCACCGGCAGCGGCGCCGAACCGCTGGAGGCGGAGGATCCACGGCGGATCGGAGCGATACCGCTGATCGGCCGACTCGGCGCCGGTGGCATGGGCCGGGTCTATCTCGGCGTCCACGAAGGCCGGTACGCGGCCGTCAAGCAACTGCTGCCCTCCGTCGTCGGCGAGGACAAGGACTTCGTACGCCGTTTCGGCCAGGAGCTGGACAACCTCTCACGGCTGCCCGCCGGGGCCACCGCACCGCTGCTCGCGAGTGACCGGGAGGCCCGGCCGCCGTGGTTCGCGACGGCGTACGTCCCCGGGATCACCCTGCGCGAGGCGGTGGACCTGAACGGCGGACCGCTCCCGGTCCCGTCGCTGTGGTTCCTGCTGAAGGAGGCCGCCGCGGGCCTGGCCGCCGTACACGCGCTGGACATGGTCCACCGGGACATCAAGCCGACGAACGTCATGCTGACCGCCGACGGCCTCACCCTCATCGACTTCGGTGTCGCCCGCGCGGCCGACCAGAGCCAGTTGACGCGGACCGGCATGGTGGTGGGCACGCCCGCCTACATGTCGCCCGAACAGGCCTCGGGCGCAAGGCAGTTGACCGGCGCTGCCGACCTCTTCGCACTCGGCTCGGTGATCGCGTACGCGGCGTGCGGCCGTCCGCCCTTCGGGGACGAGTCGGGCCACGGGGTGCTGTACCGCATCGTGCACGAGCAGCCGGACCTGGCGCCGCTGCGAGCCCTCGACCCCGCCCTCGCCGACGTCGTGGCCTCCTGCCTGGACAAGGACCACGAGGGCCGCCCCACAGCCGCCGAACTTCTCGAACTCGCCGCACCGCACGCCCCGTCCGGCGACGCCCCCGCCTGGCCGCCGGTCGTCGCGGAGGCGCTGGCGGCACGCGCGGCGTTCGCGGCGACGGCGGCACCGGAGATCCCGGAACAGGCACCAGAGCCCGAGCCCGACCCCGAGCCCGACCCTGCCCCCGCTCCCGAGCCGCAGGTACGGGAGCGGAGCCGCCGCACCCGCGTGCTCTTCGCCGTCGTCCCCGTGGTCGTCACGGCCGGTGCGACGGTCGCCTTCCAACTCCTGCCGTACGCGTTCAACCCGGACGCCGACGACGAGGCCCAGGCGGCCCCGTCGTTCACCACCTCGGCACCGGCCGTCGCCTCCGAGGATCCCGCGGCGGAGGGGAGCGCGTCGGCGTCACCGACAGACGGGAAGGAGAAGGGGAAGAGGGGCGACAAGGGCGAGAAGGGCGAGAACGGCGAAGACGGCGAAGACGGTGAATCGAGCGGGGCGTCGGGAGCTACGGGGTCCAACGGGGCTTCGGGCTCCGGAAGTTCGGGCGGCTCCGCCGACGCACCGGGTTCGTCGGGCTCTTCAGGCTCTTCGAGTTCCTCGGGCTCGTCGGGCTCATCGGGTTCATCGGGTTCATCGGGTTCCTCCGGCTCATCCGGCGGAGGCCCCGCCCCCACCGCCACCCAACAACCCTCCACCACAGCCCCCTCCTCCACCTCCAACCGCTACCGCAACGGCGACACCGGCGCCTGCCTGAGCCAGGTCTACGGCGCGGCAAGCACCGCGGGCTGCTCCGCCTCCACCACCACCTGGGTCATGCAGAGCACGTCCGGCGGCTTCAAGCTGGTCAACAAGGAGAGCGGCGGCTGCCTTTCGGCGAACATGCTGGGCCAGGCCGTCTTCGTGAAGACCTGCGACGGCTCCGGCTCCCAGACCTGGCGCGCGGGCTCCGGCAACACCCTGATCAGCGTCTCCAACGGCGGCTGCCTGGACCTGAGCATGACCAACGACGCGGCCACGTCGACCTGCGCGGGCGAGGCGTCCCAGCGCTGGTCACGGCAGTAGGAGCGGCGGCGGAGAACCGTCAGGCCGCCACCCGCAGCACCAGCTTCCCCGTGCTGCCGCGCCCGCCCATCAGCCGGTGCGCCTCCGCCGCCTCCTCCAGGCCGAACTCCGCGGTGATCGGAAGGGACACGGTCCCCTCGGCCACGGCGGCGAAGGCCCGCTCCGCAATCGCGCGGAGTTCGGCCGGGGCCTGCTTCGCCAGCATCAGGACGGAGAAACCGGCGACCGAGTGGCCCAGGGGGTAGAGCTCCGGCTGACCCGCCTGCCACGGCTCCGCCCCGCTCGCGTTGCCGAACGACACCAGGCGGCCGAAGGGAGCCAGTGAGCGCAGGCCCGCGCGGAGGGTCTCGCCGCCCACGGGGTCCAGGGCGAGGTCGACGCCCCGGCCGGACGTCGCCGCCCGCACCGCCGCCTCGAATTCCCCGACGAAGACCTCGTCGTACCCGTGCTCACGCGCGTACGCGGCCTTCGCCTCGCTCGACACCACCCCGTACACCGCCCCGGCGCCCGCCGCCCGCGCCAACTGCCCCACCGCCGTGCCGATTCCGCCCGCCGCGCCCTGCACCAGCACCGTCTCGCCGGGCTGGAGCCGGCCCACGGTACGGACCAGGGCGTACGCGGTCGGCAGCACCGTGGGCAGGGTGGCCGCCGTACGGAGGTCCGTGCCCGCCGGGAGCGGGAAGACGGTCGTGGCGTCGGCGACGGCCACCTCCGCGTACCCGCCCGCGTCCGTCAGCGCCGTCACCTCCTGGCCCACGGACAGGCCCGTCACGCCCGCGCCGACCGCCCGCACCCGGCCGGAGACCTCCAGGCCGGGGACGTAGGGCAGGGCGGTGACCCGGTAGCCCTCCGCCCGCGCCTTCAGGTCGGCGAAGTTCACCCCGGCGTACGCGACGTCGATGCTCACCTGTCCGGCGCCCGGTGCGGGGACCCGCGTCTCCACGGCCTTGAGGACCTCGGGGCCGCCGTACTCCTGGAACTCGACTGCGCGCATGACAAATCAGCCCCTCGCCGTGGGTGGGAAGTGTTCGACGGGAGGCGAACACCCGTGGAGTGTATGGTTCTCATCGAACACTCGGCAACCGAGTCGGCAAGCGGAAAACAGAGAGAGGGGCGCCCATGGCCGCCGCCACCAGCCACCGCAGCGCCCCCGAGCACACCCACCCCGACGACGTCCCCGTCCTCACCGCGCTCGCCGCCCTCGCCGACCCCGTACGCCTCACCCTCGTCAGGGAACTGGCGGCCTCCGACGAGTGGTCACGGGCATGCGGCAGCTTCGACGTGCCCGTCGGCAAGGCCGCCCTCAGCCATCACTTCGCCGTGCTGCGCGGCGCCGGGCTCGTCGAGCAGCGGGACCGGGGCGCCAAGCGCGTCAACCGGCTGCGCCGCGAGGAGTTCGACGCCCGCTTCCCCGGCCTGCTGGACCTCGTCCTGCGGAACGACGACAGCGCCTGAACGTCCAACAGCACGCGGAGTTCTACGTCAGGACTCGTCCCGCTTCTTCTTGTCCTGGTCGCCGTCCTCGTCCAGGGACTTCAGGAAGTCGGGGTTGTCGTCGGGCGCCACCCACTGCTGGGAGCGGTTCGTGCGCGCGCCGGACCAGCCCTCGGCGGCCAGGCTGCGCTTCTTGCCCGCGATCATCCAGGAGATCGAGCCGACGAGCGGGAACAGCAGCACGAGGATCGCCCAGAGGGGCTTGGGCATGTGACGGATGTCCTCGTCCTTCGTGCTGATGCAGTCGATGAACGCGTAAATGCTCAGCGCAAGTGGTACGAGGAACATCAGCACCCGGAGCATGGGGCCTCCCGCGAGTGGGTCGTCGGGGCCGCGAGTACAGCCCCCAGGTACAGGGCCAGGGTAGCCGCTCGGGGATACTTGACCCCATGGCTTACGACGATCTTCGTTCTCTGCTCAGGGCACTGGAACGCGAAGGCGACCTCAAGCGCGTGAAAGCCGAGGTCGATCCGTACCTGGAGGTCGGGGAGATCGTCGACCGGGTGCAGAAGGCGGGCGGCCCGGCGCTGCTCTTCGAGAACGTGAAGGGCTCCGCGATGCCCCTCGCGATGAACGTCTTCGGCACCGACCGGCGGCTGCTGAAGGCGCTGGGGCTGAAGTCGTACGGCGAGATCAGCGAGAAGATCGGCGGACTGCTCAAGCCCGAGCTGCCGCACGGGTTCGTCGGCGTCCGCGAGGCCTTCGGCAAGCTCGGCGCGATGACCCACGTACCGCCGAAGAAGGTGAAGGACGCGCCGGTTCAGGAGGTCGTCCTGCACGGGGACGACGTCGACCTGGAGCAGCTCCCGGCCCTTTTCACCTGGCCCAAGGACGGCGGCTCCTTCTTCAACCTGGGGCTGACCCACACCAAGGACCCCGAGTCGGGCGTCCGCAACCTCGGCCTGTACCGCCTGCAGCGCCACGACAAGCGCACCATCGGCATGCACTGGCAGATCCACAAGGACAGCCGCAACCACTACCAGGTCGCCGCCCGGCGCGGCGAGCGCCTCCCGGTCGCCATCGCCTTCGGCTGCCCGCCGGCCGTCTCCTACGCCTCCACCGCGCCGCTCCCCGGTGGCATCGACGAGTACCTGTTCGCCGGGTTCCTCGCGGGCAAGCGGATCGAGATGGTCGACTGCAAGACCGTGCCGCTCCAGGTGCCGGCGCAGGCGGAGGTGGTGATCGAGGGCTGGCTGGAGCCGGGCGAGATGCTGCCGGAGGGGCCCTTCGGCGACCACACCGGCTTCTACACCCCGCAGGAGCCGTTCCCCGCGCTGAAGATCGACTGCGTGACCATGCGGAAGCGCCCGCTGCTCCAGTCGATCGTGGTCGGCCGGCCCCCGACGGAGGACGGACCGCTGGGCCGTGCCACCGAGCGCTTCTTCCTGCCGCTGCTGAAGATCATCGTCCCGGACATCGTGGACTACCACCTCCCCGAGGCGGGCGGCTTCCACAACTGCGCGATCGTCTCGATCGACAAGAAGTACCCCAAGCACGCCCAGAAGGTCATGCACGCGATCTGGGGCGCCCACATGATGTCCCTGACGAAGCTGATCGTCGTCGTCGACTCCGACTGCGACGTCCACGACCTGCACGAGGTCGCCTGGCGGGCGCTGGGCAACACGGACTACGCCCGCGACCTGTCGGTCGTAGAAGGGCCGGTCGACCACCTCGACCACGCCTCCTACCAGCAGTTCTGGGGCGGCAAGGCGGGCATCGACGCGACGAAGAAGTGGCCGGAAGAGGGCTATACGCGTGACGGCGGCTGGCCCGACATGGTGTTGTCCGACCCGGAGACGGCGGCGAAGGTCGACCGCCGGTGGAAGGAATACGGACTGTGAGTTCCGCGTCTGCCGCACTTCCCCAGCCGGGCCGCACCAGAGCCTTCCTGCGCCTGGTGATGATCGAGCACTCGGTCTTCGCGCTGCCCTTCGCCTACATCGCCTCCCTCACCGCGATGTTCCAGCTGGACCGGAACATCCACTGGGGCCGGCTGCTCCTGGTCACCATCTGCATGGTGGGCCTGCGCACGTTCGCGATGGCGGTCAACAGGATCATCGACCGCGAGATCGACGCCCGTAACCCGCGCACCGCCCAGCGCGAGCTGGTGACCGGCGCGATGTCGGTGAAGCACGCCTGGACGGGCGCGCTGATCGCGCTCGTGATCTTCCTGGGCTCGGCGGCGCTGCTCAACCCGCTCTGCCTGGCCCTCGCCCCCGTCGCGGTGATCCCGATGGTGGTCTACCCCTACGGCAAGCGGTTCACGAACTTCCCGCAGGCCATCCTCGGCATCGCCCAGGCGATGGGCCCGGTCGGCGGCTGGCTGGCGATCACCGGTTCCTGGTCCTGGGACGCGGTCGTCCTCGGCCTCGCCGTCGGCATCTGGATCGGCGGCTTCGACCTGATCTACGCCTGCCAGGACGTCGAGACCGACCGGGAGACCGGCGTCCGGTCCGTCCCCGCCCGCTTCGGCATCCCCGCCGCGGTGTGGGGCGCCCGCGTCTGCCACGCCGTCACCACGCTGCTCCTCGCCTGGTACGCGGTGGCCACGGACGCGGGCGCGTTCTTCTGGCTGGGCCTGATGATCGTGGCGGGCGCGTTCGTCTACGAGCACCGGATCGTCACCCCGCACGACCTCTCCCGCCTGAACAGGGCGTTCTTCAGCGTCAACGGCTTCATCGGCATCGCCCTTTTCGTGTGCGCCTTGCTGGATCTCTTGGTTCGAGGCCTGACCGTGTAACTACGGTGCGGCCTGCCATCGAGGGCAGGACCCCAGGGAGCCGCCATGACCGTCTCGGGCTTCGATCGCCTGCACTCGCAGCTCAGCAAGCTGGAGGACATGTTCCCCGGCTGTCTGACGGAGATCGTCGAGGGCAGCATCGTGACGAACCCGGTCAGGCCGTTCCACGGGAAGACGATTCTCAGGGTCGCCACGAACCTGGAGGGGCAGCTCGCGCCGGAGTGGGCGCTGGTGAGCGACGTGCCTTCCCCTTCGACGAAGCCCACGAGTTCTGCCCGGACATCGCGGTCATCCCGGCGGAGGCGGAGGCCGAGAACCTCAGTTCCTACCCTGCCGACGTGCTGGAGTTCGTGGCCGAGGTGGTCTCGCCCGAGAGCATCCGCCGCGACTACGAGATCAAGCCCCGCTTCTACGCCTCCCGAGGCATCGCCAACTACCTGGTCCTCGACCCGCTGAAGGGCCACTGCGTCACGATGTGGAACCCCGGCCCCGACGGCTACCGGGGCCGCGACACCATCCCCTACGGCCCCGATCTGACCGTCGACTCCCCGCTCGGCAAGCTGACGATCCCCACCGCACACCTCCCCGTCGACCCGAAAGTCGGCCGCCCGTCCTGAAGGTACCCGTGACCCGCCGGTAGGCTCGGGGTGTGAACGCAGGAGAAACGCAGCGCGCGCCTTGGATCGTGGGGGTGTCCGGAGCATCCGGTACCCCGTACGCGGCCGCGGTGCTGCGTGCGCTGCTCCAGGCGGGGGAGAGCGTCGATCTGGTGGTCAGCCGGGCCTCCCGGCTCACCCTGCTCGACGAGACCGGGATCTCCTTCCGGGACGCGCACTGGCAGGACGACCTGCGGGAATGGCTGTCCCGCGGGGCCGACGGAAAGCCGGACACCTTCGCCGTGGACCTCTCCGGGGTACGGCACTGGGCGGCGGGTGACCTTGCCGCCGGGCCGTCCTCGGGGTCGTATCCCGCCAAGGGCATGCTCATCGTTCCGGCGTCCACCGCCTGTGTCGCGGGCGTCGCGCTCGGGCTGTCCAAGGACCTGCTGCAGCGGTCGGCGAGCGTGACCCTGAAGGAGGGCCGCAAGCTGGTCGTCGCCGTTCGGGAGACCCCCTTGAACGGGCAGACGCTGCGGCACCTGGTCGCTCTCGACGACGCGGGCGCGGCCGTCGTACCCGCCTCGCCCGCCTTCTACGCGGGGGCCACCCACATCCAGGACCTGGTGGACTTCGTCGCCGGACGCGTCCTCGACGCGGCGGGCGTGGAGCACGGGCTCTACCGCCGCTGGAAGGGCGAACTCGGCGGCGCGCGCTCGACCTGAGCAGCACGCGGGACCAGCAGTACTCAGCATTTCAGGACTCATCGAACCCATCGAACTCCTCGAACTTCTCAACCTTTTCAACCGACCTCTTCAGCGGAAGGCTTCGAATCGCATGGACGCGGTGGACAGGCAGCTCATCCAGGCCCTGAGAGAGAACGGCCGGGCCTCCTACGCGGAGCTGGGGCGCCTCGTCGGCCTGTCGGGACCCAGCGTCACCGACCGCATCAACCGGCTGGAGGCGGCCGGTGTCATCACCGGCTACCGTGCGACCGTCGACGCGGCCTCCCTCGGCCTCGGCGTGACCGCCCTGATCGGCATCTCGCTCTCCGACGCGACCGACCACGAGGACGTGGCCCGCCGGATGAAGGACCTCGGCGAGATCGAGGACTGCTGGTTCATCGCGGGCGACGACTCGTACATGCTCAAGGTGCGGGCGAACGACGTGGACGGCCTGGAGAAGATCATCCGGCGGCTCAGCGGGATCAAGGGCGTCTCCCGGACCCGTACCACGATCGTGCTCTCCACCAAGTGGGAGAACCGGGTCGGAGAGCTGCCCGAAGAGGTCTGAGCGGGCAGGCGTACGGTTGGTCGTGCTGTCGTAGAAAGAGGTTGAGGGTATGGACGTCGGGCTCAAGCGCGAGCTGGAGCAGAAGGTCATGGCCGGCGAGCGGCTGACCCGCGAGGACGGCATCGCGCTGTACGAGTCGGACGACCTCGCCTGGCTGGGCGGGCTCGCCCACGAGGTGCGGACGCGGAAGAACGGCGACGTCGTCCACTTCAACGTCAACCGCCACCTCAACATGACGAACGTCTGTACGGCCTCCTGCGCGTACTGCTCCTTCCAGCGCAAGCCGGGGGAGAAGGACGCGTACACGATGCGCATCGAGGAGGCCGTCAAGCTCGCCAAGGCGATGGAGTCGGAGAACCTCACCGAACTGCACATCGTCAACGGGCTGCACCCCAACCTGCCGTGGCGCTACTACCCGCGGTCGCTGCGGGAGCTGAAGGCGGCTCTTCCGAACGTCTCGCTCAAGGCCTTCACGGCCACCGAGATCCACCACTTCGAGACGATCAGCGGACTGTCCGCGTCCGAGATCCTCGACGAGCTGATCGACGCGGGCCTGGAGTCCCTCACCGGCGGCGGCGCGGAGATCTTCGACTGGGAGGTCCGGCAGCACATCGTCGACCACCGCACCCACTGGGAGGACTGGTCGCGGATCCACCGCCTGGCCCACGAGAAGGGTCTGAAGACCCCGAGCACCATGCTCTACGGCCACATCGAGGAGCCGCGCCACCGCGTCGACCACGTGCTGCGCCTGCGCGAGCTCCAGGACGAGACCGGCGGCTTCCAGGTCTTCATCCCGCTGCGCTACCAGCACGACTTCGTGGACATGAAGGACGGCAAGGTCCGCAACCGGCTCCAGGCGCGCACCCAGATGGCCACCGGCGCCGAGGCGCTGAAGACGTTCGCGGTCTCCCGCCTGCTCTTCGACAACGTCCCGCACGTCAAGGTCTTCTGGGTCATGCACGGCGTCCAGACCGCCCAGCTGGCCCTCCAGCACGGCGCCGACGACATGGACGGCTCGGTCGTCGAGTACAAGATCACCCACGACGCGGACAACTACGGCACGCCGAACAAGCTGACGCGTGAGGATCTGCTGGACCTGATCCGTGACGCCGGGTTCCGGCCGGTGGAGCGGAATACCCGGTACGAGATCATCCGTGAGTACGACGGCCCGGACCCGGAGCGCAGGGAGTCGCCGCAGCCGATGCGGGTGTGAGTCGGCTGCGGGTGTGCGGGGGCTGGTCGCGCCCGCGCGGCGGAGCCGCCGATCGACAGGGTCCCGCGCCCCTGGGTGGGGTACTCGGCCGGCATGGTGAGCAGCCGTGCTCATGAGGACGCCTATACCGCCGAGCCCTTCCTCCCCGACCGCGGCGGTCTCCCCGCCCTGCGTCGCGCCGCCGCCGGCTGCCGGGGCTGCCCCCTGCACCGGGACGCCACGCAGACGGTGTTCGGGACGGGGAACGCGCATGCCTCGGTGATGCTCGTCGGTGAGCAGCCCGGGGACCAGGAGGACCGGCAGGGCAAGCCCTTCGTCGGTCCCGCCGGGAAGCTGCTCGACCGGGCTCTCGCCGAGGCCGGTATCGATCCCGACGACACCTATGTGACCAACGCGGTCAAGCACTTCAAGTTCACGCGGGCCGAGCCCCGCAAGCGCCGTATCCACAAGGCGCCCACCCTGCGCGAGATGACGGCCTGCGGGCCGTGGCTGGCCGCCGAGCTGGCGGTCGTGGAGCCGGAGCTGATCGTCGTGCTGGGGGCCACCGCGGGGAAGGCGCTGCTCGGGTCCTCGTTCCGGGTGACGCGGGTGCGGGGGACGGTGCTGGAGGAGGAGATCCACGGCAGGCCGGAGCGGCTGGTGCCGACGGTCCACCCGTCGTCCGTGCTGCGCTCGGACGACCGTCAGGCGGCCTACCGCGGGCTGGTCGCGGACCTGGAGGTCGCGGCACGGACTTTGGCGTAATGGTTAAACTGTCCGCGTGACGCTTACCTTCACCTTCGATCCCGCCCTCACCCCCGCCCTCCGTGACGGCATCCTCGACCTGTGGGCGGACGTCACCGAGGCCGGCGGAGCCGTCGGTTTCGTGGCGCCGGTGACGCGGGAGGAGATCCGCCCCGAGCTGGTGCGACACCTCGTGGCAATGGCCGAGGGGCGGATGCGGCTGCTCGTCGGGCACGACGAGGAGGGGCGTGTGGCCGCCACCGCCTTCGTGTCGCTGAACTCGCACCGGCTGATGACCCACTGGGTGTGGCTGTACACGGTGATGGTGCACCCGCGGCACCAGGGCCGGGGCTACGGCCGCGACCTGCTGGCCGCCGCCGAGGCCGCCGTACGGACCCTGGACGGCATCGACGCCATCCGGCTCACCTGCCGAGGCGGCCTCGGCCTGGAGCGCTTCTACGGCTCCTGCGGCTACAAGGAGGTCGGCCGGATACCGGGCGCGATCCGCGTGGCACCCGGCGACGACCGCGACGACGTGATCATGCTGCTGTCCTTGCGGTGAGCCTCGCGGCGAACCCGGTGGTGAGCCTTGCGGTGAACCCCACCTGCAAGATCCGGTGCCGGGCATGCTTCACTGGATGACGCCCCTTTTGGAATCGGAAGACTGGATTGAGATGCTCCGCTACACGCTGATGCGCCTCGGGATCTTCGTGGGCTGCCTCGTGGTCGTCTGGGGCCTCGTCTACTCCGGTCTCGCCCCGCGCGGCCTCGGCGACTCCAACGGCATGTGGATCGTCCTGCTCGCCCTGGTGATCTCCGCCCCGATCAGCTTCGTCGCGCTGCGCAAGGAGCGTGACCGCGCCTCCGTGCAGATCGTCGAGAAGGTCGACCGCGTGAAGGCCAACCTGGAGGCGAACCGCAGCCAGGAGGACGTTGCCGACGACGCGGCCCGCGCACAGGGGCAGACGTCCTAACCTTGCCCTCATGGGTGCCGTGAAGACCAAGCGGATGCCGCGTGCGGTCCGCGAACAGCAGATGCTGGACGCCGCCGTGCGGACCTTCGGCCGACGCGGGTACATGGCCGCCTCGATGGACGAGATCGCCGAACTCGCCGGTGTCTCCAAGCCGTTGGTCTATCTGTACCTGAACTCCAAGGACGACCTGTTCACCGCCTGCATCCGCCGCGAGGCGCGGGCGCTGACCGAAGCGGTGCGGGCCGGGGTGCGCACCGACGCGCCCGCCGACCGCCAACTCTGGTCGGGGCTGCGGGCGTTCTTCACGCACACCGCGCAGAACCCGGACGGCTGGGCGATCCTGCACCTCCAGGCCCGTACCCACGGCGAGGCGTTCGCCGCCGAGGCCGGCGCGATGCGCGAGGAGATCGTCGCGTTCGTCACCCAGCTGATCCTCGCCGCCGCACGTGCCGCGCACCGGGACCCCAACCTGCCCGAGCACGAGGTCGCCGGGCTCGCCGAGGCCCTGGTCGGCGCCGCCGAGTCGCTCGCCGCCTGGGCCAACGCCACCCCCGGGGTCACCGCCCGCCAGGCGGCCACGACCCTGATGAACTTCGCCTGGGCGGGCCTGGGCGACCTCATGGAGGGACGGCCCTGGGCGCCCCCGCAGGAAGCGGATCACCCGGTGACGGAGCAGCCGACGGGACAGGCGACGGGCCAGACGACGGGCTAGACGACGGGCCAGACGACGGGCTAGACGACGGGACAGACCCGCCCCACCACATGCACGCGGTCCGAGCCGCCCCGCAGCTCGAACAACCCGTCCCCCGCCCCGTACACCACCGTCCCCGGCAGCAGTACCGGCGCCCGGAACTCCGCCCGGATCCGCGCGGCCGGCGGCACGCCGTACGCCGCCAGGCAGCGGGCCACCGTCCACATGCCGTGGGCGATGGCGCGCGGGAAGCCGAACAGCCGGGCGGTGAGCGGGTGCAGGTGGATGGGGTTGCGGTCGCCGGAGACGGCCGCGTACCGCCTGCCGATGTCCCCGCCGAGCTGCCACTCGGCGACGGCCGGGAGCGGTTCGCGCACCTCCCTGGCCGCCGCTGCCGCCCGGGTGCGGTGCCGCGCCAGATACGTACTCCGTGACTCCCAGACGACCTCCCCGTGCTCCCGGAGCTCCGTGACGACCGTGGCCTCGGTGCCCCGCCGGTGCGGCGCCAACCCGGCGGCGTACACGGTCAGTTCGTACGTGCCGGTGGCCGGGAGCAGCCGGTGCCGGGTGATCTCGACCGACGTGTGGACGAGGCCGAGCAGCGGCAGCGGGAAGTCCCGTCCGCTCATCAGCCGCATGGCGGACGGGAAGCCGAGGACATGGGGATAGGTGACGGGCAGCGCGTCCTCCCCGGTGGCGAACCCGCACACCCGCTCGTACGCGGCGAGCCGTGCGAGGTCGACGCGGAGGCCGGGCACGACGAGCGGGTCGCGCGGGAAGTCGGCGTCCGGGCGCGGCCGTTTGAACGGGGAGCGGAGGGCGCCGCGTATGAGAAGGGGCAGCAGATTGCGGTCGGCCATGGTCTTCCCCTACGAGGTCCGGTTGCTGACTCCGCAGTAAGGTTACCGGAGGTAATAGTGGTGTGGCGGACAGCGCGAGAACCCCCACCGGCCCGTGGCGAATCCCCTCCGTACCATCCCCGAACGGGCACATGTCTCACACGTCCGCGCCGTACGATCGCCTGCCTAACCGGCGGTAACTCCCCCTGCGGGGGCCGTCGGTGAACGTCGTTCCAGGAGCCGCCCGTGTCCACCCCACTCCCTTCCTTCGCCGCCTCCGCCGCCTTCGACGACGCCCCCGCGCCCGCCCTCGTGGAGCCCGAGACGCGGCGGCTGGACGGCGTCGTCCGGGAGGCGTACGTACCGCCCTTCGCGCCGCCCGTCTCGCACGGCTCGCTCGGCGACCTGCCCTTCGACAACGCCGCCGCCGTGCCGGACACAGTGGTCCTCAGCCGCAAGGCGGAGGACGGCAGTTGGGCGGACGTGACGGCGGCCGAGTTCGCCGCACAGGTGCTCGCGGTGGCCAAGGGGCTGATCGCCGAGGGCCTGATGCCGGGCGACCGGATCGCCGTCATGGCGCGCACCACGTACGAGTGGACCCTGCTCGACTTCGCCGCCTGGGCCGCCGGCCTGGTCACCGTCCCCGTCTACCCGACCTCCTCCGTCTACCAGACCCGCTGGATCCTCCAGGACTCCGGAGCGGTCGCCCTGGTCACCGAGGAGAGCGCGCAGGCCGCCGCCCTCGGCCCGGAACTGGAGCACATCCCCGACCTCCAGCACCTGTGGATCATGGAGAAGGGCCACGTGGACCGGCTCGCGGAGATCGGCGCGCCACTGTCCGACCAGGAGGTCGAGGTGCGCCGCGGCATGCTCGGCCCGAGCACGCTCGCCACCCTCGTCTACACCTCCGGCACCACCGGCCGGCCCAAGGGCTGCGTCCTGTCGCACGGCAACTTCTTCGCCGAGGTCGACAATGCCATCGAACTCCTCTACCCCATCTTCAAGTCCCGCTCCAGCGAAGAGGTTTCGGTCCTCCTCTTCCTGCCCATGTCCCATGTCTTCGGCCGGATGGTGGCGGTGGCCTGCGTCCGCGCCCGGGTACGGCTCGGGCACGCGCCCAGCCTGCTGGCCGAGGACCTGCTGGCCGACCTCGCGGGCTTCCGCCCGACCTGCCTGCTGGCCATCCCGTACATGCTGGAGAAGGTCTTCAACGCCGCCCGCGCCAAGGCCGAGGCCGGCGGCCGACTGTCGTCCTTCGACCGCGCCGCCTCCGTGGCCGGCCGCTACGGCGAGGCCGTCGAGGCCAAACAGCACGGCACGGGCCCGGGACCCAGCCGCGCCCTCAGCCTCGCCCGCACCTTCTACGACCCGCTCGTCTACCGCCGTATCCGCAACGCCATGGGCGGCAGGGTCCGCCACGCCATCTGCGGAGGCTCCCCGCTCGGCCGCCGCCTCGCCGCGTTCTACGCCGGGGCCGGCATCGAGATCTACGAGGGGTACGGCCTGACCGAGACGACCGCCGCGGCCACCGTGACACCGCCGCTCAAGCCCCGACTGGGCACCGTGGGCTGGCCGTTGCCCGGCACCCGGGTCCGGATCGCGGCGGACGGCGAGATCCTGATCGCCGGCGAGCAGGTGCTGCGCGGCTACTGGGACCCGGCCGCCGGCGGCGTCGTCCCGGCGGCCACGGACGGCTGGCTCGCCACGGGCGACCTCGGTGAACTGGACGACGAGGGCTATCTGACCATCACCGGCCGCAAGAAGGAGATGCTGATCACCGCGGGCGGCAAGAGCGTCGCCCCCGCGCCCCTGGAGAACTGGCTCCGCGCCCATCCGCTGATCTCGCAGGTCATGGTCGTCGGCGACCGCCGCCCCTACATCGCCGCCCTGATCACCCTGGACATGAACGGCGTCACCCACTGGCGCCGGATGAACGGCCGCCACCCGGTTCCCGCCGAACTCCTCGTCGACGACCCCGAGTTGCGGACCCTCCTGCAGCGCGCGGTGGACGAGGCCAACAAACTGGTCTCCCGCCCGGAATCCATCCGCCGCTTCGCGATCCTCCCCACCGAGTTCACCGAGACGGCCGGCCACCTCACCCCCTCCATGAAGCTGCGCCGCGAAGCCGTCATGCGGGACTTCGCGACGGAGGTCGAGGGGCTGTACGAGCGCTAGGCGAGGCGGGCGCCGCTGTGCCGCACAACCGCCCCCTCCGCGTCCCGCCTCCGATCCGCACGGATTCCTGCCAGAGGCTCCGAACACGCAGGAGACACATGCCCACGCGCACCACCCTTCGTCCGGCGCTCGCCACGGCCACCGCCGTACTGCTGCCGGGAACGGCATCAGGAGTCACGGGCACCCTCAGCGTCCGCCGCCCCCGCACGCCTGCGCCACCGTCTCCGCGAACGCCCGCGCCTGCGGCCCGAGCGCGTCCCAACTCCGTACGGCCCACCCCACGGACAGCGGACGCAGAACGGGAATCCGGACGAGCCTCAGACCCCGTCCGGACTCCGCGATGCCCGGGAACGCCGGCACCACCGCCCGCCCCAACCCCAGTTCCGTGAGCAGCAGGGCCGTGTCCCAGTCGGCAACGCTCGTGTCGGAGGCGAACCGCACCCCCACCTCCGCGCAGGCGGCGTCCAGACGGGCGGCGGAGGTGGAGTCCGGGGGCAGCCGGATCAGCCGCAGCCCCTGAAGCTCGGCAGGCCCCGCACACGACCGGGAGGCGAGGGGGTCGTCGTCCCGTACGGCGAGCACCCACGGCAGGTCAACGACCGCCCGCTGCTCGATACCCCGCACCGGCGGACCGAGGGTGACCCAGGCGAGGTCGAGGTCACTGCCCGCCAGCGCGTCGAAACAGCCCCGGCTGGAGCTCTCGGTACGGAACTCCAGGCTGACCCGCGGATACCGGCGCCGGAACGCGACCACCGCGTCCGCCATGAAGTGCCGTACCGTCGTACCGCCGGTCGCGACCCGCACGGTACCGCTCTCACCATCAGCCAGGTCCCGCAGGCGGCGCAGCGCCAGGTCGAGCCCGCCGAGCCCCGCGGCCGCGGCCGCCTCCAGCACCCGCCCGGCCTCCGTCGGCACCACCCCGCGGGACTGCCGCTCCAGCAGCGCGACACCCGTCTCCCGCTCCAGCCGCTTCACATGCTGACTCACCGCCGACTGCGTACAGGACAGATCACGGGCCACCGCACTGAGACTGCCCGCCCGGCACACGGCCACAAAGACACGCAGGTCATCCAGAGTCACAACCCCCAAGCTAACACTTGCACTTGACGAGAATTCCCAAGGATTGACTGCACTCGCCCCCTGTACGACGATCTCCCCAGGGCCCCGGGCGGCAACCCGTCCCACCCCCTCCGCCGAAGTCCGGACAGGGCGGGGGAGAGGGGACGGGTGCCGACCCACCATGCGACGGAGGCAGTGCGGCGCGGCACCCGCGCACGGCGGCAAGGGGACGTGCCGGGGGGTGTCCGCCCGCAGCGGCCGCCGCAAAGAATCGGCACCCCACAAACCCCCGCCCCGGCGGACCGAGGACGGACACCCCCCGGCGCGGCCCCGACCCACATCCACACCAAAGGTGCTACGCGCACCCCACACCACCGCAACAGGCCGCCGCAGGCACCCCCGACCGGCACGGCTCTTGACTTCCCAAGACCCCCGCGCCACATTCCGGTCCCCTCGTCCAAACGTGCCCAGGGGGCTGACCATGAGCGTGTCCCGAAGACATCTGCTGGCCGCAGGAGCCGGCCTGTCCGTAGCCGCCGCAGTCCAACAAACCGCCCACTCAGCAGACTTACCCCTCCTCGGCACCTACGACGTAGTGGTCATCGGCTCCGGCGCGGCCGGCATGACCGCCGCGCTGACCGCCGCCGGACAGGGGCTCACCTGCGTGGTCCTGGAGAAGGCGGGCACCTTCGGCGGCTCGGCCGCCCGCTCCGGCGCCGGCATCTGGATCCCCAACAACTCCGTGATCCTCGCGGCCGGCGTCCCCGACACTCCCGCCAAGGCGGCCGCCTACCTCGCCGCCGTCGTCGGCCCGGACGTCCCCGCCGACCGCCAACGCGCCTTCCTCCGACACGGCCCGGCGATGCTCACCTACGTGATGGCCCGCAGCCCGCTGCGGTTCCGCTGGATGGAGGGCTACAGCGACTACTACCCCGAGCTGCCCGGCGGCCTGCCCAACGGCCGCTCCATCGAACCCGACCAGCTCGACGGCAACCTCCTCGGCTCCGAACTCGCCCGCCTGAACCCGCCCTACATGCAGACCCCCACCGGCATGGTCGTCTTCAGCGCCGACTACAAATGGCTGGCACTGGCCACGGTGAACGCCAGGGGCGCCGCCGTGGCCGCCCAGTGCCTGGCGCGCGGCACGGCGGCGGCGCTGCGCGGCGAGAAGCCGCTGACCATGGGCCAGTCCCTCGCGGCCGGGCTGCGCAAGGGGCTGCTGGACGCCGGTGTGCCGGTGCTGCTGAACACCCCGCTCACCGACCTGCACATCGAGGGCGGCGCCGTCACCGGAGCGGTCGTGCCCGGCGGCCTGGTCCGCGCCCGCCGCGGCGTGATCGTCGGCTCCGGCGGCTTCGAGCACAACGCCGCCATGCGCGCCCGCTACCAGCGCCAGCCCATCGGCACGGAGTGGACCGTAGGCGCGAAGGAGAACACCGGCGACGGCATCCGGGCGGGGGAGCGCGCGGGCGCCGCCCTCGGCCTGATGGACGACGCCTGGTGGGGCCCGACGATCCCGCTCCCCGACCAGCCCTACTTCTGCCTCGCCGAACGCACGCTCCCCGGCGGCCTGTTGGTCAACGCGTCCGGCGCCCGCTTCGTCAACGAGGCCGCCCCCTACAGCGACGTCGTCCACACCATGTACGACGTCAACGACACCGACCCCGCGATCCCGGCCTGGCTGATCACCGACCAGAACTACCGCAACCGCTACCTCTTCAAGGACGTCCTGCCGACCCTGCCCCTCCCCGCGGCCTGGTACGGCTCGGGCGCCGCCCACAAGGCCTGGACGCTGGACGCACTGGCGGCCTCGATCGGCGTTCCCGCGGCGTCCCTGCGCACCACGGTCGACCGCTTCAACTCCCTGGCCCGCAGAGGCAAGGACCCCGACTTCCACCGCGGCGACAGCGCGTACGACCACTACTACACGGACCCCGCCGTCCTCCCCAACTCCTGCCTCGCCCCCCTCTGGCTGCCCCCGTACTACGCCTTCCGCATCGTCCCCGGCGACCTGGGCACCAAGGGCGGCCTGGTGACGGACGCCCGCGCCCGCGTCCTGCGCGACGACGGCTCGGTGATCCCCGGCCTGTACGCGGCGGGGAACGCCAGCGCCGCCGTGATGGGCCACAGCTACGCGGGCGCGGGCTCGACGATCGGCCCGGCGATGACGTTCGGCTACATCGCGGCACGGGACATCGCCGGGGTCCTCTAGGGCCTACGGGCGATCAGGAAGGCCTGCGGACTGGCTTCCGTGCCCTCCGTCTCCCGTACCGTACGCGCACGCACGGAGAGTCCGGCGGCCGCCAGCAGGTCCGCGATCCGGTCCGGCCGGCGCCGCTGGAACTCCACGACCCCGTCGTAGCCGAACGGCTGCTCATAGCGCCGGGGTCGGTCACCGACCGGGAAGCCGAGCAGCAGGTGTCCGCCCGGCGCCAGGACCCGCCGGAACTCGGCGAACAGCTCCGGCAGCCGGTCCTCGGGGAAGTGGACGGTCGAGTACCACGAGACCACCCCCGCGAGGGCCCCGTCGGCGAGGTCCAGGTCGAGCATCGACCCCTGCTCGAACCGCAGGCCGGGGTTCTCCCGCCGGGCGACGGCGAGCATCGACTCCGACAGATCGAGGCCGTACACCCGCAGCCCCAGCGCGGCCAGGTACGCCGTCACCCGCCCCGGCCCGCACCCCAGATCGGCCACCTGCCCGGTGCCGCCCACGAGTTCGGCGTAGGCGCCGAGGACCGCCCGGTCCAGCGGCCGTTCGGCATGCGGGTCACGGAAGCGCTCGGCGTAGTCCTCGGCAACGGCGTCGTAGAAGCGTCGGGTGTCGGTCAGAAAGTCGGCATCACTCATGGCAGGCGACCGTACCGCCCCCCACTGACACCGCCCCTCCCACTGACACCGCCCGCCTTACTGCCCGCCCTCCCGCTCCCGCTGCTTCGCCACGCTGATCCCCACCCCGGCCCCCGCCCCGCTCGCCAGGCCGAGCCCGATTCCCAGGGACATCCCCAGCCCGAGGTCGTCGAAGACGACCGTACCGAGCACGACACCGATGGCCACTCCGAACGACAGCCCGACGGACAGCCCCAGCGCGATCCAGTTGGCGGGCGGTGCGTCGGCGCGTTCTTCGTCTTCCTTCTGCATACGACGATTCTCCGCTACGGCTCTCCGCTACGGCGAGGCCGGTCCCGCTGCTGGTCAGGCCACCCCCACCGCCCGCAGCACCCCCGCGACCCCCGCCGCCCCCAGCACCACCACCACGAACGGCGCCCGCCACCACGCCAGGACAACGCCGGCCAGCACCCCGGCGGGCCGGGCCCACCCGGCGAAGCCCCCGCCCTCCGTCAGCGCGCCCGTGGCCAGCAGCGCCACGAGCAGCACCACAGCCCCGGCGGACAGCAACTCCTGCATACGATCCGGCAGTTCGACGCGCCCGTGCAGCACGGGCCCCACCAGCCGGAAGGCGTACGTCCCCACCGCCAGCGCGAGGATCACGGCGACCGTCGCGCTCATGCGGCACCGCCCTTGCGGCCGTGCGGGGCCAGGCCGTGCAGGACGAGCCCGGTCAGGGCCAGCAGCACCGGTACGCCCGCCGGTACCGCCGGGGTCACCGCCAGGGCCAGTGCGGCTCCGGCCAGGGCGCAGCGGCGTACCGACCGGTCCGCGCGGAGGGTGGGCAGGACCAGGGCGACCAGGACCGCGGGGAAGGCCGCGTCCAGCCCGTAGGTCGCCGTGTCGCCGAGGGCGGTACCGGCGAGCGCCCCGGCCAGGACGCCGACGTTCCACACGGCGAACAGACCGATCCCGGAGATCCAGAACGCGGCCCGGCGCCGGGCGGGGTCGGCCTGGGCGAGCGCGAAGGCCACGGTCTCGTCGGTGACGAGGTGGGCTCCGGCCAGGCGGGAGAACCGGCTGCCGCCGCCGAGGACGTCCGCGACCGCGAGACTGAAGGCGGCGGTACGGGTGTTGAGCATCAGACCGGTGGCCACCGCGGCCAGCGGCCCGCCCCCGGCCAGCAGCACGCCGACCGCGCTGAACTGCGCCGATCCCGCGTACACGACCAGCGACATCACGACCGGCACCCACACCGGCAGCCCGCCCGCCACGGAGATCGCGCCGAAGGAGACGCCGACGACCCCGCTGGCCAGCCAGACCAGTGAGGCGTCCCGAAGAAGCCGAGGTGTTCGCTCTGCCGTACGCATGTTCTCTACAATGGACAGAAGAAGCTATGTTCGTCAAGCCGAACGATCGTACCGATGGAGCGAACGGCATGCCCGAGTCCGAGTCTGAGCCCAAGCGCGACCCCAAGCCCAGGCCCGATCCCCCGCCCCGCCTGCCCCTCGACTGGATCGCCGCCGCCCTGCGCCGGGAACGCACCCGAGCCGGCCTGTCCCTGTCCGAGCTGGCCAAACGGGCCGGAATCGCCAAGTCCACGCTGTCCCAGCTGGAGGCGGCGAGCGGGAACCCGAGCGTGGAGACGCTGTGGGCACTCGGCGTGGCGCTCGGCGTGCCGTTCAGCGCCCTGGTGGAACCCCCGGTTCCGTCGGTCCAGGTCATCCGGGCGGGACAGGGCCCGACCGTCGCCTCCGAGATGGCGGAGTACGCGGCCACGCTGCTGTCGGCCAGCCCGCCCGGCGTCCGCCGGGACGTCTACCACGTACGGGTGGAACCCGGCGCGGCCCGCGATTCGGAGCCGCACATTCCGGGCACGGTCGAGCATCTGATCGTGAGCACGGGCCGGATGAAGGCCGGACCGGCGGGCGAGGAGGTCGAGCTGGGGCCCGGCGACTACATGTCGTACCGCGGGGACGTCCGCCACTCCTACGAGGCGCTGGTGCCCGGCGCGACGTTCGTGCTGGTCATGCAGCACGCATAAAGGCTGCACAAAGGCAGGAGCCCCGACGCCTTGCGGCGCGGGGCTCCTTGGGTACTTCTCTCAGGTCCGGATCAAAGCCTTGGCTCGTCGAGCCGGTGGCTTAGAGCGGCGTGACGTTCTCCGCCTGCGGGCCCTTCGGGCCCTGGGTCACGTCGAAGGAGACCGACTGGTTCTCCTCCAGCGAACGGAAGCCGTTCGCGTTGATCGCGGAGTAGTGGACGAAGACGTCGGGGCCGCCGCCCTCCTGGGCGATGAAGCCAAAGCCCTTTTCGGCGTTGAACCACTTCACGGTTCCGGTAGCCATAAGCCCTCCTTGGGCCCAAAGGGTTGCCCTGCTCCAGAACCTGCAAGTGTGAGAACTACCGCACCGCACTGCATACGTCTGAAAACGACTAGAGCCCGCGGTCACATGCTCCGCAGGCTCTGTACTGCAAGGGAAACCAAACTGCAACTTGCGGCGAGCCTAGCACGGGGGCAGCCGAAAGCAATAGAGGTCAAGATCACGTCACTCGGACGTTTGAAGATCGAGAAAATGGGTTGACCTTGGGGCCGGAGTCTGGAGCGTACCTCAAAGGGTCTAGCCTCGCGATGTGGACAATTCTCGCACCCGGCCGCGCGTCGGCCACATCCAGTTCCTGAACTGCCTGCCCCTGTACTGGGGGCTCGCGAGAACGGGCACGCTCCTCGACTTCGAGCTGACGAAGGACACCCCGGAGAAGCTGAGCGAGAAGCTGGTGCAGGGAGACCTCGACATCGGGCCCATCACCCTCGTCGAGTTCCTCAAGAACGCGGACGACCTGGTCGCCTTCCCCGACATCGCCGTCGGCTGCGACGGACCGGTGATGTCCTGCGTGATCGTCTCGCAGGTCCCCCTGGAGCGGCTCGACGGAGCCCGGGTCGCCCTCGGCTCCACCTCGCGCACCTCCGTACGCCTTGCCCAACTGCTGCTCGCCGAGCGCTACGGCGTGACGCCCGACTACTACGCGTGCCCGCCCGACCTCAGCCTGATGATGCGGGAGGCGGACGCGGCCGTGCTCATCGGGGACGCGGCCCTGCGCGCCAACCTGCTCGACGGACCGCGTTACGGCCTCGAAGTGCACGACCTCGGCGCGCTCTGGAAGGAGTGGACCGGCCTGCCCTTCGTCTTCGCGGTGTGGGCCGCCCGCCGGGACTACCTGGAACGCGAGCCGGACATCACCCGCAAGGTCCACGAGGCCTTCCTCGCCTCCCGCAACCTCTCCCTGGAGGAGGTCGGCAAGGTCGCCGAACAGGCGGCCCGCTGGGAGGCCTTCGACGAGCGGGTCCTGGAGCAGTACTTCACCACCCTCGACTTCCGCTTCGGACCGGCCCAGTTGAAGGCGGTCGCGGAGTTCGCGCGCAGGGTGGGCCCGACGACCGGATTCCCGGCCGATGTGCAGGTGGATCTGCTGCGCCCCTGATGAGGCCGTAACCTGCTGGGGAGTTCCGCGGGAGACCGAGGCGTTCCCCCGTAGAACCGGAGTCGGGACCGAAGCCGGAACCGGAGTCGGGACCGGAGTCCTACGGGGGAGGGCCCATGCAGCCGCTCGGAGTCGACGAACCCACCGTCGTGGGGCCCTACCGGCTGCTCGGCCGGCTCGGCTCCGGCGGCATGGGCCGGGTCTACCTGGGGCGCAGCGCCGGCGGCCGGACCGTCGCGGTCAAGATCGTGCACCCCCACTTCGCGCTCGACGAGGAGTTCCGCGCCCGCTTCCGCCGCGAGATCGAGGCCGCGCGCCGGGTCGGCGCCGCCTGGACGGCCCCCGTCCTGGACGCCGACCCGGAGGCGCCGGTCCCCTGGGTCGCCACCGCGTACGCGGCGGGCCCCTCCCTGACGGCGGCGGTCGCCGACCTCGGCCCGCTGCCCGCCCACACGGTACGAGTACTGGCGGCGGGGCTCGCGGAGGCGCTGACGGCGGTGCACGAACTCGGCCTGGTGCACCGGGACGTCAAGCCCTCCAACATCCTGCTGACCGTCGACGGCCCGCTCCTGATCGACTTCGGCATCGCCCGCGCCACCGACGGCACGGCCTCCCTGACCTCCACCGGCGTCTCGATCGGCTCGCCCGGCTACATGTCCCCCGAGCAGATCCTCGGCGAGGGGGTGACCGGCGCGGCGGACGTCTTCTCCCTGGGCGCGGTGGTGGCGTACGCGGCGACGGGACAGCAGCCCTTCCCCGGCGACTCCTCGGCGGCACTGCTCTACAAGGTCGTCCACGAGGAACCCCGACTCGGCTCGCTGGACGGTGAGTTGCGGGAGGTGGCGGAGGCATGCCTGGCCAAGGACCCGGCCGCTCGCCCCGCACCCGCCGAACTGGCCCGACGCCTGGCACCCCAGGGGACGGCACGGCTGGTGGCGGACGGCTGGCTGCCGGGCGTGCTGGTCGAGCGGGTCAGCCGCAGCGCGGTACAGGTACTGAACCTGGAGGCGACGGACGGGGGCGGACTCTCGGGGCCGGTGGGCTTCAGCAGGGCCGCGGTGGGGGAGGCGGGAAGTCTCGTAGAGGAGTCCGGAAGTCCCGCTGCAGGACAATTCGGACCACCGCCCACGATGCCGCCCGCTTCTACACCCGCTTCTACGCCCGCTTCCACGCCCGCCGAATCGACGCCCTCCGCCGCCGTCCCCGAGCCTCGGGACGGCGGCGGGCCTCGGGACGGCGGCGGGCCACGGGGTGTCGCCGAGCCTCGGGACAGCGGCGAGCCACGGGGTGGCGAAGAGCCCTCCACCCGCCGCCCCGGCAGGGTCTCGGTCTCCGTGGCGGCGACCTCGGTGCCGGGGGAGGGCGGCCGGGGGCGCCGTATGAGCTGTTCCGTCGCGTTGGCGGTCGCGGGGTCGCTGGCCGCCGTGACGGTCGGGTCGGTGTTCGTGTTCGGCGTGCTGCGGGACGACTCCGAAGGGGACCGGGGCGGTTCGGACGCCGCCCCGGCCTACTCCCAGACGCCCAGCAACGCCGCCTCCGCCCCCGCCTCCGCCACCGCGGCGCCCGACGCGCTCACCGCCTACCTCGGCACCTGGGAGGGCCAGGGCGTCGCCCTCGACGGCAAGCTCCCCATCGGCACCTTCCGGCTCACCGTCCACCGGGCGCAGCCGGGCGAGGAGTTGGGCAGACTCCGCCAGACAGACGTGCTCGGCGGGGTCTGCAACGACGTACTCACCCTGAAGAGCGTCTCCGCGAAGCGGCTCGTGGCGACGTCCGTCGGCGCCGAGTCGAACCACAAGGGCTGCAACCCGGCGACCACGACGGTCACCCTCACCCCCGTCGGTGACGACCTCGACTACGCCTCCGACAGCGAGGAGTCGGGGTACCCGACCTCCCGCCTGTCGAAGATCGAGTAGAAGTAGCCGTCACCCGGGGATGACCACGGTCCGCAGCTCGCCGTCACCGAGGTGCAGCATGCCCTTGCCCGGCACCGCCGGGCCGCCGACCATGCCGCGGTTGATGCGGTAGCCGATCAGGTCGCCGCTGGAGGTCTCCTGCGGGGAGAGCAGGATGCCGCGGCGGGCCTTCTTGGCGTCGACCTGCCAGCCGGAGAAGCCGCTGCACACGTCCTCCTCGTCACCGGCGATGACGAGCGCGAGCCCGCGTTCGGCGCCACGGGAGACGATCTTCTTCATCTGGCTCTCGGCGTCGCAGTCCTCCAGGATCTCGCCGTCGTCGACGAGGACCACGACCGGGTTCTCGGGCGACGGCTCGGCGTCGTCGATGAGCTCCTCGAACTCGTCCTCGTCGATGTCGTCGCCGGTGAAGACCTTCAGCACGCCCTCCACACCGTCGAGTTGGCGCACCGGCGACTGGCGCGGGGCGGCCACGACAAGACGCGCGCCCTGCTTCAGGAACGACTGCGCGAAGTTCATCAGCACCGTCGAGCGGCCCGACTTCGCCGGGCCCGCGATGACGAACGACGGCACGCCCTGCGCGAGGTCGGGGCCGAAGCCGACGATCTCGTCGCCGCCGATGCCGGCCAGCGCGTACAGCTTGGAGCCGGAGACGTCCGGGTCGCGCAGCTCCCACGCCTCGGGGAAGGAGATCCGGCTGGGCAGGCTGTCCACCCGGAACGGCCGCTTGGCGCGCGGCACTTCGGCGTCGCGCGCGGTCGCCGCCTCGCCGATCGCCGTCAGCGCCGCCGCCTGGCCCTGGCCGGTGGTGTCCTCGGCGAGCAGCGCGAACTGCGTCTCCGTACCGGCCTCGTTCTTGAAGGCGCGGCCCGGCGGGATCTCCTCGGGCACCTTGCGGGTCGGGATGCCGAGCGAGGAGAAGTCGCTGCGGTCGGACAGGCGCAGACCGTACTTGTCCTCCGTCAGCGTGGCGATACGGCCCACCAGCAGCGTGCGGTCACCGGTGAGGACGAGGTGGATGCCGACGGAGGCGCCCTCCCGCATCATCGTCTGCAGGTCGTCGGTGAGCGCGCCGTGGTCCACCTCGCCGAGGGTGGGCACCCAGCCCTCCCAGCGGTCCAGCAGGACGACGATGTGCGGCAGCCGCTCGTCCTCCGCGACCGCGGCCCGCTGCTCGCCGATGTCGGCGAAGCCCTTGTCCGCCAACACGCCCTGGCGGCGGTCCATTTCACCCTTGAGCCGGTTCACGAGCCGGACCACCCGCTCGGTCTGGTTACGGCTGACGACCGCGCCGCAGTGCGGCAGCCGGGTCAGCGCGTTGAGCGCGCCGTTGCCGCAGTCGATGCCGTACAGGTGCACGTCGGCCACCGAGTGGGTGCGGGCGAGCGAGCCGGCGATGGTCCGCAGCACCTGCGAGCGTCCGCTGCGCGGAGCACCGCCGATCATCAGGTGCCCGAAGGACTCGAAGTCGACGGCGACCGGGCGGCGGGCCTGCAGCGCGGGCAGGTCCTCGATGCCGTAGACCGCGGGCGGCAGCTTGCCGGGTCCCGGGGTGAAGGCCGGGGCGGGGACGTCGTCGAGCAGCAGCGTCTCGTCGAGGGCGGGCAGCCAGGGGCTGTGCTGCGGGGGGATGCCCAGCGACTGGTTGGCGGCGCGGATCTCGTCGACGAGCACCTTGAGGTCGGTGATCTCCTCGTCCTCGCGCGACTCGGCCTTGGGCTTGGTCAGCGCGGCCCGGCCCAGGTCCTCCCAGGTCAGCGGCGACACCCACGGCATGAGGACCGTCGGATCGGCGGCACCCGGCCGCCGGCCACCCACGCGCCCCGACTGGAACGGCACCAGCGAGGCGTGTCCGAGCCGCACGTACGCCCGGCCCGGCGTGCTCTTGGAGATGTGCCCGGCCTCGGGGGAGTCGATGACGTCCGTCGACTCGCCGCCGTCGGTCACGCGCAGCGCGATACGGAGGTTGGTGTTGGCGCGGATCTCGGGCGACACCACACCGGAGGGCCGCTGGGTGGCGAGGAGCAGATGAATACCGAGGGACCGCCCTCGCTGAGCGATATTGACGAGTCCCGTGACGAAGTCGGGCAGATCGCGCACCATCGACGCGAACTCGTCGATGACGATGAGGAGTCGGGGCACCGGCTTGTGGGACGGATCCCGCCGGACCAGATCCTGGTAGTCCTCGATGTCCTTCGCGTCCGCCGCCGCCAGGATGTGCTCACGCCGGTGCAACTCGGCGCCGAGCGATTCCAGCGCCCGCTCCACGAGATGGGCGTCCAGGTCGGTCACCATGCCGACGGTGTGCGGCAGATGGACACAGTCCTTGAAGGCCGCGCCGCCCTTGTAGTCGACCAGCACGAAGGTCATGTTCTCGGGCGTGTTGGCGACGGCGAGCGCGGCGACGATCGTCTGCAGCAGCTCCGACTTACCGGAACCGGTCGTACCGGCGATGAGTCCGTGCGGCCCGTCCTTGCGGATGTCGATCCCGAAGGGCCCGTCGTACGACTCACCGATCACGGCGAGCGTCGACTGCCCGCCCATCCGCCACCGGGCGACGATGGCGTCACTGGTCGGCGGCTCCAGCTGCAGCACGTCGAGCAGCCGACTGGCGCCCGGCAGCGCCGAGTCCTCGGTCTCCCCGCTGATGTCACGCAGGGACGACAGGGACCGGGCGAGCCGCAGGCACCAGGCCGCGGACACGAAGTCCGGCCGCACGTCCTTGCGCCGCTCGGCACCCGCCTCCTCCACCCGCAGCCGCAACTTGTCGACCCGCTGAGCCCCAGCCCCACCGGACTCGGGCGCACTCTGATGCCAGGCCTGGAAGGACGGAAACCCCCCGGCGGCCGGCACCTGCTGCTGCGACACCCCCTGTTGCTGCTGCCGATACTCCTCGGCCTTCGGCTCCGCTACGACGAAGGCCTGGCACTCGCCCGGCAGGAACCGTTCCTCGGCGTCGAGGCAGAGCGCGTACATGGACACGGACGGCCCCTCGCGCAGCAGCCGTACCACGCCCGGCAACGACCGCAGCCGCCGCGACCCGTCCCATACGACGACGATGTCCGGGTCGGTGAAGGAGGTGCCCTGGCTGCGGTTCTGCTCGGCGGCCTTCTTGCGCGCGTCCAGGATCTGCGTCAGCTCCCCGATACGGGCGCCGACGGTCTCGGCATCGGTGCCGATCAGGACGTTGACGTCCTGCCCGCTCGACGGCCTGGCGTGCGGCAGCCAGCGCACCCAGTCCCAGCCGTCCTGTGCGGAGTGCTCGGACAGGACGTAGAACTGCACGTCCATGGGGCTGTGCAGGGCGGCGAACTGTGCCACCGCCCAACGCCCCATGGCCCGCGCCGAGTCCCCGGGCCCGGCCATGCCGATGACCCCCAGCCCGCGCAGGTTCAGCGCGACGGGCGCGTCCTCGATCGTCCAGGTGACCTCGCGCTTGTGCTCGTCCTGCTCGGGGTCGTCGAGCACGACCTCGGAGGGCAGCTTCCCGGTGCCCACGCGCAGCAGGAGATGGTCACGGTCGGTCCGCCGCCGCTCCCACAGCCGGGTACGCGGCCCCGTCGCCATCGACAGCACGGTCGCCGGATCGGGAATGGCCTGCCGACGGTCGTTGCGCTCGGTGACCAGGGCGTCCTGCGCGTCCTGCTCGATCCGCGCCTTCTGCTCCTCGTACTCCTTGACCTGCTTCGCGTGCGACTTCCGGCCGTGCTTCTTGTCGTTGTAGTAGTTCGCGAAGAGGAGGAACGGGCTGAGCGCCGCCATGATCAGGTAGTACCAGCGCTGGAAGATCAGCACGGACACCACGGCCCCGACGAGCGGCGTCAGCGCCATCAGCCACGGCAGCGGCCGGGCCTCGTACTCACGCGGCGGCGACGGCAGCCGGAACCGCGTCTGCCGCTCCGGCGGCCGCAGCCGCGGCGGCCGGTTGTAGTCGAGGCCGATACCGTCCTCGGACCACTTCAGGGCGGCGTTGGGCGGGGAGTAACGGGCAAGCTCGACGAGGGAGTTACCGATGGCGATCTGCCCGCCGAAGGGCCAGATGTCACGGTCGACGGGGGTGCTGTCACCGCCGCCCTCCTCCGTCCCCTTCTTCTTCCGCTTGCCCTTCTTGCCCTTCTTCCCCTTCTTCCCCTTCTTATTGGTGTCCTTGTCGTCCTTGGGATGGAGGACGTCCTCGATGGAGGTGCCGTCGAGGGTGGCCTCCTTCTTGTCACCGTGGACGACGAAACGGCAGGTGCCGTCGGTGGCGACGGAGAGGGTGAGGGCGCGGGCGTCGAGTTCGGGGTCGTCGATACGGACGTAACTGGCCGGCCCGCTGCCGATGTCGTACCGGCCGACGCCGAGCCGGTGCACGTACCCGGCCGTCGGCCCGCCCACGACCCGCAGCTCGACGAGCCCGGTCGGCTCGCCGGGCAGACAGCCGGAGGGATCCTGGAGACTGACGACGGCGCCCTCGCGGAGGGGCGAGCCGAGGACGGTGGCGGAGGGGTCGACGGGGTAACCGTCGACGTAGAGGAGAGGGGCGTTGTTGGCCGGGGCCTGCTGCCCGAGCGGAATGACCTGAGCCCCGCTGTGCCCGACCTGCTTGGCGAGCTCGGCGGCGATGTCCCCCATCGTGGACTCAGGATCGGCATCGAGCACGACGTCGGCGGTGCCCCCGCCGAACGGGTCGACGACGGTCAGAGTCAGGCGCACGTCTCTTGTCCTCCCCGCTGCCCCTGCGACCGCTTCCGCAACGCTGGCCACAGTTGGAAGCGACGATATCCGCTGGGCGCCGAGCGGCGACAGCGGGGAGCCGCCGCTCCTGCCGCCTCCCGTCTTCGGCCGCCCGTCTTCCCGATGGCAACGAGATGCGCACGGTCCTGTGACGGGGTCATGACGGCTTGTTCACAAAGCCGGGATGTGACACCTCTGGCCGCCCCCGTAAGCTGCTGCCTCAAGAGCGGACGATCACACCGGCTGCCACACGCGAGTGGAGGCGGGCCGGTCACTGTCGGACCGCAAACAGGGAGCCACGGGGGTTGGCCCTGCGGCGTTGTGGATAGGGAGCGGCTTCATGGCCAAGGACCTTGACATCACATACCAGGACATGCGGGACGCTGCCAAGCATGTCGTGAAGGAGAAGGAACGGCTCCAGGAGAAGCTCGACGGCCTGAAGAAGTACATCAACAACCTCGTCGAGGGCGGCTACGTCACCAAGAGCTCCTCCAAGGCCTTCGACGAGAACTTCACCGAGTTCGTCAACGGCTCGAAGGAAACCCTCGACGGCCTCGACGGCATGGGCGACTACCTCACCATGGCGGCCGACAAGTTCGAGCAGATCGACGACGAGCTGGCGAAGCAGGCTCGCAGCAAGTGACGTCCGTCAGCTGACGGACGCTTTGCGGTGGTGCGGCGGTCCGGGGTGGGCCGCCGCACCGGCCGGATCGCGTCAGATGTCGGTGGGAGGACGCCGGAGTGCGTACATATGGAGGTCGCTGCGAAGTTCTTCAGTATCGACTCGTAGCCAGGATCCATCACGGAAGCGGATCAGCAGCATCCTCGTCTCGAACTCGCCGGAGAACGGGTCGACGAGGGTTGCTTCGGTGGCGGGAAGACGGGCGACGATCTGCATGTGCTTCTCCCTTCCCGCGCTGACGCGCCGCGGTGGGGCTGCCAGGACGATCCCTTCCTGGGTGGCGAGCAGCAGTCGCTGGTGGTGGGTGGAGTGGCTGTACCAATGCAGCAGGAACTGTCCGGCGCTACCGTGCCAATTTCCGTCGAATACCTTGTTGAGGCCTTGCTGGGTGATGGAAGCGTCGCGGCGCCTGGCATCCTTCTTCTTGGCTCGCCACTGTTCCTTTTCTTCCTTTGTGCCAAGGGAGCGCTTAACGGCTTCTTCTGCATCGGACAAAAGGCTCAGCAGCATGATGAGGGGCATGAATGGCGCACCGAGCACCGTACCGATCATGGCCAGTGGCGGCAGGGCGGCAGGGCGGAGACGCGGGTTGCCCGCGGCTTGGAGTACTTCCGCCGGAGGCTGCGGGATCTTGTCGATCCAGCACCATTCGCTAGCTTCAGCGTGGATGCCAAGACGGTCCGTTGCCACGCGCTGCTTGCCTCTACGTGTCACGTCAAGACTCTCCTTGCCGATGCGGAAACAGGATCGGTGCGTCGAGAGCGTATCTCGTACCGGGCTCCATGAGGGCGATCGCAGAGTTAGAGAGAGGTATTACTCATGGGGGACCATATCAAGGCGGATCTCGCTGCCATCAAGCAGTGCTCTCGTGATCTGACCAAGATCCATGGCGAGTTCGAGCGGCACGGAAATCCCGCGGATGAGTACGGCCAGGCGGTTGGTCATGGTGGTCTAAAGGATGCTTTCTCGGACTTCGGGGACACTTGGAAGAAGACGCGGAAGAAACTGATGAAGGAGCTTGAGCAGCTGGCTGAGTTTACGCGGACTGCTGCCAAGGCGTACGACGAGATCGACCAGGAGCTGGCCAAGGCCATCCGGGAAGCCAAGGCGCAGAGCAAGGGGAAGAAGTGAGCAGGTCTGACGCTGACTGGCCGCCTCTGTGGCACGACGACCCGACCCCGGGTGACCCTGATGAAGTGGCCGAACTGGGGCGTAAGTTGCGCAAGATGGCCGATATGATCGATGAGCAGTCCCGGGTCATCAAAGCGCTTGCCTCGGTGGAAGGTTGGGACAGTGAGGCCGGGAAAGCATTTCATGAGATCGCAGACGGTACGGCAGACAAGCTGAAGAAATCCTTCGAGCGTTATGACGAGGCAGCCAAGGCCATCGGCGAGGAAGTACGCGAAGGCAGCTCCGACCAGTTTGCCAGCGAAATGCGCCGCGCGCAGCGGAAGGCCGACAAGGCGCTAGCTGATTATCGTGAGGCCAAGGCCGACCATGACCTTGCCGATGGCGAGGTGAAGAAGTTCACTGACAAGTACCCTATGAGCGATATTCCTGCCGCGGAGAAGGAGGAGTACGAGCGCTGGGTCAAGAAGCGAGACGATGCCCTAAAGCGCTTTGGTGACGCACGCAAGGCAGTGAAAGAAGCCAGGGGCATTTATGACGACGCCGGGGACAAGGCTGCCCGCCATATCAAGAACATCGTGCATCATGATGCGGTCCGAGATCCTGGCGGTTTCATGAACTTCCTTGCGGACTGGGCCGATATGTTGTCGAACATCTCGGCAGTCCTGTCCGTGCTTGCGGTGATCTGCGCCTTCGTTCCGCCGCTTCAGTTCCTGGTCCCCATATTTGCGGCCCTTGCTGTGCTAACCAGTGCAGCTGCCCTCGCCGGTCACGCATACGACATGGCGGTGCGCGGTGGAAAGGTCGACTGGCTAAAGCTGGGTGGCGATGTATTGGGGGTGCTGCCTGGGCTTGGCGTAATAAAAGGGTTCAAGGCTCTCAAGGGCGTAAAGGGTCTGGGGAAGTTCAGGTTCAGTGGATTGGCGGCGCTTGACGGTATTGGGCACAAATTCTTGAACGGTGTCGCCGTTACGCTGGTCAATAAGGTTCTGGGCAGGTCGGCACGTAGCGCAATGATCGAGGGTAGAAAGATCACGGCTGTGATCAAGGGCACGGGTCTCGCAAGTGCACTGAACAGGATGCTCAGTGGTGAGAACGGCGAGAGGACCGGTTACCAGGAGGCGAACAGGACAAGCACGGTCGCCCCCACTCCAGCACCCTCACCTCGCCCCAGCCCCCGACCTGCTCCGAATGTCTCGCCGAAGGCATTCAACGCGGCGCTGGCGGCATAGGACCGGTAGACCGTTACGGAAGGCGTGTGCGATGAGCCAAGACGATCACGACCTTGAGTCCTGGCAGTACGTCGGCCGCCGAGGGGGTGACACGGTTACCTTGGTCGGTGGCTCGGTGATCGCTGCCGTACATGAGGCGAAGCGCGTCGCGGAGGAGGCTCGGCGAGAGCTTCGGTTCGACTTCCTGGACGACAGGGCAGTGCTCGAACTGCTACGCCAACGGCATCTCGACGAAGAGGCAATGTTCAACGCAGGCTTCAAGCACGGGGTGCCGCTGGCGCTCGTGGGTTTCGGAGCCGCGGTCTACTGGGGTGGCGTGGCCCAGTACTGGGAATCGGCAGCCTCCCGTAACGCCTATCTGGCGGTTGCTGTGGCCGTCGTGGTGGTTCAGGTCTTCCTCTTCGTACGAAGCGCGATGTCGCACTGGGGTGACCCGGTTCAGCAGAACCTGCGGGCCCGGGCGGCAAAGTACCGGGAGATTGCGCACCTCGCTCGACGGGGAGGAGCCGATATCCCCGCTCACTATCCACACTACGGACCGTACCCGTTCGCCGCGAAATTCCGTCCTGAAGTGGACGGCCGCGAACGGTCTGAGAACAAGGGCGCAGATGACAACGGACTTCGTTGAAGAAGCCCAGCGCAGCCTTACGGGAAGCGGTGGCATAGAGATCCGCTGGATCATGCCAGAAGGCTTCCTTGAACTACCCTTCGAGGCGGATGATCTCGATGAAATGGCAGAGAAACTCATCGAGTTGGCCAAACGGGCGCTGCCTGGTGCCGATGAGGAAGTGCAGTTGCAGTACGCCGCCATGTGCGCGGCACATTACGACGAGTTCATCGAGGCAGGCGTGCAGTACGCGGGCTTCGTGACCACGGAGGTCGAGGGCATCCGCTGCACGGCCACGGTGAACGTCAGCCTCATGGACCTTGACGAGCGAGCCGGTGACAATCCGGCGGGCTTCATCGCGGCCACCATGCGGCACCTGGAGCTCGGACAGATTGGCGAAACGCGTCTGCCCTGCGGCCCGGCGGTGACATGCGTCGGTAACCGGCCGTCCAGCATCGACGGCAGCCTGACGCAGTCCGGGCAGGATGAGTCGATATGGACGTCGTTCATTCAGGTTCAGATTCCGCTGAACAACGGTACTTTGCTGGTGCTGGAGATGGGAACGCCGACGATTGAAGGGTGGGACGTCTTTTCCGCCATGTTCGCCGGCGTCGTGAAGAGCATCCGTTTCTTCGACGACCAGGGAGCCCCGTTGGTGATGCCGGGGTGAGGGAGCCAACAGAGGAGGATGCTTCACCACAGGTGGCCATTCCCAGGGACTACAGCCTGTTGGTGCCACGGGAGTGGTTCCGCATCGATCTCACACAGGAGCGCTGGCGCTCGCAGCTCAAGACATTCGTCGACAAGCAGACGGCAGGCAGGCATGTCTCTGCGGAGATCACACGGAGCGTATGGGCCACGCTTCGCAATACTGCGGAAGCGGGCCGAGCGCACGGCGCCATGGAGTTCTACCTTCTGGCCACTTCCCGGGACGGCAGCATGCCCGTCTCGCTCCTTGTGTCCTTGGAGCCCATGGGAAAGACGCCGGCCGATCCGCAGAAGTACGCGGCGTGGCTCGAAATGCAAGAACCTGAAGGCCGTGAGCGGCGGCAGGTGTCGGTGATGGATCTTGCCGCGGGCACAGCCGTGAGAGTTCTCAGCGACACGACACTGGACATCCACGTTTGCATGCCTGGAGGGGTGGGCTACCTGACGCTTTCCTTCTCGGCGTTGCTGACAGGGATGTCCGGGCCGATGGAGCGGTTGTCGGATGCCATTGCGGGGTCTTTGAGATGGGTGATCTGACGCTTGTGCCAGGTTCAACAGGCAGGGCTGGGAGGTCGGGACGGCGGAGGGCGAGCATGAGTGGCGCTGTACAGCCAGAGGGTGAAATCGGCAGGAGACGAACTCGCCATCTCGCTGTTTTGGCGTCAGGTATTGCGGGCTACGTGCTCGCAGTGATCGCGGGGATGTCGGTACTGGCCGACGAGGTCGGCCCCCTCGTCGGGATCCCTCTCTGGATCGCACACGGAGTTCTGCTGGTCGTACTGATCGGGAAGTCGGGAACCCCGGAATCCGGCCTGGGCGCGGCGCTGTTCATCGTGCTCACGTCGGCGGCTTCCGTCTACGTCATGGACGTGGCGCGCGACGACCTCACCCTTCAGCGGCGTGGCGAGAAGGTCACCGTCACGGTCGTCGAGGAGCGGCCGATCCCGGTCCACGGGCGCGGATCGCGCATGTCCGACTACGAGCTGGAGCACGAGGACGGCACCCGGGTGCCCGGCCCCGCCCTGAACGCCGAGACCGACCTCTACGCCGTCGGCCAGAAGATCACGGTCATCGAGGACCCGACCGGCGAACTCCGCCCCCAAACCCTGGGCGAGGCCGACGCCACGGGCGACGCCCTCACCGCGGCCGCCGCCGCCCTCGCCGCACTGGGTGCGGTCCCCTGGGCCGTGCGGCGGGGGGCCATGGCCAAGCTCCGCCGGGACGAGGAAGCGACGCAGGCCGCCGCCCGGCAGAACCAGGAGAACAGGCTCCGCGAGGCGCTGCGCACCCGCCCGCCGGTCAGGGGTGCCTACATCGACGTGACCCCCGAGGACTACCCCGCCCTCACCCACGCCCGCGCGGCCCGCATCGCCTGGGAGACGGGCCTGAAGGCGGAGGCGGCGGGGGACCGACGAGTGTGGCGGTTCGGGGAGACGGTGGTGGAGGAAGTGCCGCTGGACTGAGGGGAAGTGAGCGCTCCTTCCATCCCCGGAGAGAGGCTTCGAGAGGTTGGTGGACCCGCCGCAGAACGAGTACACCGCCGACGCCGGGTGGTCCCACTGGTGACCCGCCGCGAGCCGGGCGAGCACTACTTCGAGGTGGAACGCAGCAGGCAGGAGAAGGAGCGCGAACGGGAGGCGGCAGAGCGCGCCTACTCCAAGGACGTTGCCGTGGTGCGCGTGATCTCGGTGGTGCCACCTCTGCTGTTCTGCGCGGCCATGATCGTGGGCGCCGCCTCGGACGACATCGCCATGGCCGTCCTTCGGTATGTCCTGGGGCCCGCCGGGGTCGTCGCCACGGCCGCCATGATCGGACTGATCCTGAAATACCGGCGATCGCCTCAGCGGGACTTCCACATCCCCTTGGTGATCTTCGGCGGCTCCCTGTCGAACTGCCTGATCGGCCTGGTCACGGACTCACTCCTCTACGTACTGATTCCGCTGGCGGCGCCGCTTACACAGTGGGGGTTGCCGAAGCTCGCCATGCTGCGGAGGGGGAGGGGCGAATCGTGAGCTGCGGGCCGAGCCACCAGCTCTCAACTTGCCGATGGATCAGATCACCGGGGCTCCGCCGTAATGGGGAGATCGTCGAATTTGAGCGTTCGTCCGATATGCGCCAATCGTGCACTGTATGAATCGAGGAGGAAGACGGACGGCGTGGAGATCGTCACGTATACGCAGTAGCTGTGGGGCGCGGGCACGACCAGTTGGATTGCAGCCGTGGCTAGTGGGGGCAGGGATAGGCCAGCTTCGAGCGGTGGAAGCTGCAGGCTGCGCAAGGAGGTGGACATCACTCCCGGGCCGCATGGGAGTTTGGTTGCGAGCACCATGTCCTGCACACCCTGGAGGCCCTCGCCAAGCGGGAGGCTGAGCGAGGCCAGCTTCTCTTCGTCGATCCCCGAAAAGAACTTCTTCACAGTCGCCTGATAGATCCCCTCGGCGGTGAAGAGTCGGGTGGCAGGGGTGTGCTCGCTAGGACGGACGGTTACGGCGAGCAGCCCCATGGACAGTCGTTCATCTCCATCCACCTCTTCAGTGCCGATGCACATGGCGGTAAGAACGACGTTCTCTTTCGCGCTCAGCAACGGCAGCTGGCGGCGTAGGCCTGCGCTGAAGGCCTCTAGCTGCTCCTCATCGGAACCGGGTATCAGCTCAACCACGGCCTGACGCCAGCCGTCCGAGGCTGTCGGATCGGGAAGCCGAACGAACTCCTCGGGCACTTCGTGGTGAAAGGAGTATCGGACCGGTGTTGCGTTGCTGTGCTCGATGTTGCTGTACATGGCGTGATCGGCAGTGTTCATGCAGCTGCACCCACCTGTGATGGGTCGAGGTGTTTGGTGAAGGAACTACCGGAGGAAGTCAGGACGGTTGACGTATCAAAAGTAGGGTATGAGGGCCCAGGGGCCACCACTTGTTCTTCGCCCGCGAAGTAGTCGATGAAGGGACCGACTACCGGTAGGTCTGCTACCTCTTCCTCGCCGTCGGTCCAACGTCCCTGATCCCAGGTGCCGTTATGCATGTTGGAGAGGATCGCCAAAGTTCCTCCGGTCCAAGCGGCGGTGGTATCGATCGCGGTGCCCGCTGCGCTAAAAGCCCAGCCCTTTCCAGCAGTGGATAGACCTCGTGCGGAGTTGGCAACTCCGCTGGGGATGGCCTTGAGCGCACCCCAACTGCCCGGCCCGACCTTGCTGACGGTAGCCATGAAGCCCTCGGACAGGCGAAGAGCACGGCCGGATTCGATCAATGCTCGGCCGGACTGTGCGAGACGCGAGCCGGCCAATCCCACACCGCCGGCGATCAGTCCGGCCGCGTCCCAGGCTATTGTTTCCCACGTGACATCGGCGCCGCCGGCCTTGGCAGCAAGGTGGAAGGCGATAGCGAGACCCGCAAGGATGAACGCGGCGACGGCGAGACCGCTGAACAGTATCGCGGCAATACCGACAATCATTGCCAAGTCTGCCATGATGTCGCCGATCATCTTCCAGAAGTTCGGATCCGTGACGGTGTCCCATGCGTCGGCAATCAAGTCGGTGGCAAAGTCCAATGCCTCCTCGAACCAGCCGGGCTCAGGGGGAGCATCGTCCGCTGCCCCCTTGAGCGCACGTGAGACGCTCTTCGCGGCAGTCTCGTGCTCGGACTGGAGTGTGAAGGCTCGACTTCGGATCGCAGAAAGATCACTGTTGGCTGAATCCAGAGTTCCCCTTTTTTCCTTGCTGTCCTTCTCGTGTCGTTCCTTCTCCTTGTCGGACATTCCGGATGTAGATGCGGGCAGAGCCTCCACTGCGGTCTGCGCTGAGCTGACTCGGCGTGCCGCTTCGGCCGCCTCCGATTCCAGCTTCCTTGCCCTTGCTTGGAACGCCTCCAGCTGGGTTTCCCAGGAGCTGATGGCTCGGCGCGCCGCGGTCAGTGAGTCCAAGGACTTCTTCAGGTAAGGAGGAACTGCGGAAAAGGTGGCCTGGAATGCGTCGGCGGATTTGCCTGCCCATACACCGTCAGAAGAGCCCATCCTGACAAGTTCCGTACGGGCTGTGTTACTTCCTTCGATGACGCGGCCGACTGCCGCTGCTAGATCCCGTACAGACTGAAGATCCCCCGGGGCCGGATCGAACCCCAGGTTCGGATAGGCGTCGGAGCTCATCCGGCTTCCTTCCACTCTCCTGATCTGCCAATGTGTGACATGTCTCTTTCCTCCTGTTCCGTAGTCCCGTCTCGGGCGGGTAGGTTGACAAGGTCGTGCACATGCTGCTGCGGGATCCCGCTTCGTAGCGCCCGAGGGAGGAGAGAATATGGATGAACAGCACTTGTTGCACGACCTGATGAAGGCCGTTGCTGAAGAAAAGGCTGAATTTACCACCCGTCCATACTTCCCCGGCATGGAGAAGTTTGCTGCGTTCGCCTACGTCGCCGAACGATTTGGCTATCGCTACATGGGGCATGTGCCTGGCACTGCGTCCATGAATAACCCGTACTACCTTTTCCAGCGCACGCCGGACGCCCGCGAGCGGGCCAATTCCATCCTGGCCGGCCAGAATGGGGCGTATCATGGCGGGTCACTCCCTGGTATGCGCCCCGGGCGCGGTCTGCATCCCACTCCGGAAGCGCAGGCTGAAGTCGACCTGCTCTATTCTCGAATGATGGTCGATGCGAGCGATAGATTTGGCCCCCGTGTCCTGAAGAGTGTTATAGGAATCCCGTTCGTCATGGCGATCGCTCTCGCCTTCCCTGGTTATACAATGAAGCGAGTGCTGATTGCCTTTGTTATCTGGCTTGCGCTTCTCGTTTTCTATATTACTGGCCGTGCTGTGGGCCGCCGTAGGCGAGAGAAGCACATGAAGCGTCTTGCTGGGGCGGGTGTGGAGTGGCCTCCCAATAAAGATGGAAATCCCTATCTCCTTCCCGGGCGGGATGGTTAGGGCTACTGGTTTCTCTCGGGTTTCCTGTCGGACTTCTCCTGCAATTCTTGGTACAGCTTCTGGTCCAACTTGAGGAACTCTTCAGCCGCCTTGTTGGCGAATTTTGAAATTCCTTTCGTCATCTTCGAAAGCTGGCCGAATCCATAGTCCCAGGAGCTGGCGAAGTCGTCGCATGCGGACTTCAGGTCGGTGTGTCCGAGCTGGGTCGAATCCGCATTCGACATCTCCTTTGATGCGTCCTTCATGCGGCCGCCGCTGGTCTCCAGGGTGCGGGCCATTTGTTTTACGTCATCGCTGAAGAATCTAAGAAATGACAAGTAGGCTCCCGTATCCGATGGGCTCAGCGGTTTATGGCCTGGATCTCCTGGACGGTGACGGCCTGTTCGTTGCCGAAGGTGCCGTTCGGGAGGTCGCCGCCGGCGCCGCCGGTGCCGGTCCAGGTGATTTCCCAGGTGACGGTGGCCTGGAGACTGAAGGTGCCGTCGCCGGAGGAGCGGAGGTATTTGAGGCCGCAGGGCGGGGTCCGGTCGGCCTTGCCCTTGGCGTAGGGCTCGCCGATGGAGCCGTCGGCGTTGATGGCGCACTCGCCGGAGGCGGGGTAGGTCTCGGCGTCCTTGGTGCCCGGCACCAGCTTGAGGGCCACCGGCTTGGCGGTCGTCGTGGCCTGGAGATTGAAGCCGGGGGCGTTGATGGCCGCCGTGGCCTGGACCTCGTCGAACACCGCCTTGTCGAGCCAGGCCCAGGTCGGCAGGTTCACCTTGGTGACGGCCTCGGGGGCGAGGGTGACCTTGGTGTCGGGCAGTTGCATGTGCTGGTAGGCGAGGGCGGCGAGCATCTCCGGCCTGATGGCCTGTTCGTACTGGGGCGGCGGGGCCTCGCCGTTCTCGACCCAGAAGGGGAGGTCGTTGCACGAACTCCGCTTCAGGATGTCGGGCTCGTTCGGGTTCTCGACGGCGGCCCAGAACATCCCCTCGCCGTCCTTGTCGACGTTGTAGTCCTTGTAGCCCGGGGTGTCGGTCCAGCCGTACTCGTCCTCGTAGTGCCGCTGCAACTCACTGAGCGCCGCGCCCGCATGGCCTCCCATGCCCGGCGCGTTCATCTGGCTCTCGATGTCCTTGGACATCTTCTTCTTGAAGTCCTCGGCACCGAGGTACGGGGCGTACCAGCAGGGCGGGGGTGTCCAGTTGACATCGGAGGACGTCACGTTTCCGGTGCTGCCGTCCTTGGTGACGGAGCCGGAGTACGTGATTTGTGCGGCGGCGTAGATGCCGGTGCTGTCGCTTCCGCCCTTTTCTTCCGCACTGGCTCCCTCGTCTGAACCGACCGGCTTACCCGCATAGGCGGTTCCTGCGAACAGGAGGGCGCTGAGGGTGAACGTGAGCGCTGCGGTGCTGAGGAATGCGCGGCGGGATGCGTTCACTGGCACTTCGCCGCCTTCGTCTCGACGAAGACCTTGGACGCCTGCCACAGGTCCGTACCCGTGGGATGCTTGACCATGATGATCTTGTAGTAATCGAAGTCCTCGATGCTGGGCTCCGTCTCGAGGACCTTACCGGACTTGATTTCCTTGCCGTAGAACTCACCCGCGTCTGCACAGAACGCCACCTCCACCGACGTGCCGTTCGGGGCGGACCGTGTGGTGGCGTCGTAGTGACGCAGTGTTCCGGTAGCGGTCCAACCGCCATCGATCCAGGCGTTGATCTGGGTCTTCGCGTAGTTGAGCCCCTCGCCGGTGGAGTACGCGGTGACGGCCGCGTCCTTGGCCGTGCGCTTGTCGACGCCGTGGTAGATGGCGCGGAAGAAATTGGCTGCGTCGGTCATCGCCGCCGCCTCGTTCTTGTCCGCCGGCTTGTTCCAGTCGAAGACCAGGTTCATGTCCTTGGGCAGGGACAGGTCCACGCCGTCCGGCTTGTCCTCTGCCGGTGCTCCGGAGGCCGTGGCCGACTCCTTCGGCGTCTCCGATGCCTGTTCGGCTCCGGCGATCTTGTCGTTGTCGCTGGACTTGTCGTCCTCGCTGCCGCAGGCCGTCAATAGCAGGGCGGCGGTCGCGGCCAGCGCGGCAGCGGCGGGCAGAGTACGGCGCTTCACAGTGGGGCTCCCCGTGAGACAGAAGTTCAGTCAAGGGCAACGACGCTATCGGTGAGGTTCCCGGTTTCGCCACCGCGAACTATCCCGAGAATCGGGGCAATTCCGGATGAGTATGGCCTTTGTGGTGGTGTGATGTGTCCGGATCCTGCTCTTACGGGAGGCGGCCCGGACGCCCTGGCTCCGCGTCCGGGCCGCCGTTGTCGCGCGGTTCCCTTTCGCTACTGCTAGCCCTGGTCCTCCGGCGCGGTTCGACATCGACGCCGAGCTGATTCCAGGATTTCGAGTACGTCCGTCATGGGCAGGTAGTGCACGGCGCACTCCGGGCACGCATAGACGTTGACGCCGGGGCCCGACGGAGCGTTGATGGCAACGGTCGCGCGAGAGGCATACAAGGGGCTTGGCGTGGGGGTGATGGACCTCGGTCCCTGACTTTGCTCCTGCGCGGGCGGGCATGGGGTCCCGGCTGGCTCAAGAGTCCCGCCGTACTCGTCAAGGACTCACATGCGCTCGGCCTTCTTCGCCGTTCTGGTCGTCCAGGACCGGTAGGCCCATCGGGCCAGTGCGCCCACGGCAAGGGACACGAGGATGGCGCCCCAGTCGATGACGTGCGGCAGCCCTGGGAAGAAGGCGAAGAAGGTGAGAGTCGCGACAAGGCCCACCAGGAAGGCGGCGATCCCGGCCTGCCGTCGCCGTGTCTCCCTCGCCTGGTCCGGGGCGGTCCCTGTCTGCTGCTCGGTCATGAGCGAACTCACTTCGTGATGTGGTGGCACTGGCTCATGCGCCGCACCCCGGTGACGTAGAGGGGGCGCTTGCCTTGCCATAACGAGGCAGCGTTTGTGGGTGGTTGTTCCGCATGTGGTCGATCTTGCACTCGGGGTGGGTCTTGCCGCGTGACGTGCGGTAGGTCCTGGCTTTCGTGTCGATCGGTACAGGCGTTGGCCATGGCGGGGTCGTCACAGGTCGGGCAGTTGTGACGGTCTACCGCCAATGCGGCCTAGCCGGGGGGCGAGTTCCGTGGTGGCACCTCTCGGAAGTGCCTCGTACAACACGCCGGTTGCGAGAGCACTTTTGCGAGCCCCATGCCAGGCGCCACGTCGCGGCGAGGGCCGACCTGTGTGCTCAGGTGGGCTGGCGGAGTGCGCTGACCAGTGTGCGTGGGTCGTCGGCGTGTAAGCGGATGGTGTGGGCCTCTTCCGTTGCGCCGAGCGGGCGGGCGAACGGAAGTGACCGGTTCAGCTCCAGGGTCACCGAGTTCTGGCTGCCCACGATCAGGTCGAGGACCCCGTCCTCGGAGAGCGTGATCAGGCCGCCCACGGGATATCGCCGGTCGACCCGGACCGAGGCGACCGCGTCCGGCGGTACGGCGAGATCGAAGAGGGCTCCGTAGCGGATCCGCAGAGAACCGTCAGGGCGTACGACGTGCGGTCGGGTGACGCAGGCGGCATGCAGGGCCAGTACGAGGACAACGCCGTACAGGTCGAGTATCAGGATCGCCCGGTGGACCGCCGGCCATGGGATGAGGAAGGCCAGGCCCACCGTCTCGATGACCGTCACGAAGAGCAGTCCGTACATCATCGCGGTCTGGGGCCCGGTGTACGCGGCAGCGAGGTCCCCGGGGCGCACCCCGTGCGTGCGGCGCCGGACTCATCGCCCCAGAGAGGCGATGGCGCGCGGCCGCGCTCCGTGAGTCAGTTCGGGGGCCTGTGCCAGCAGTGCGGCGAGGGCGGGTGAGACGGGCCCGGTAGCGCCGGGCGGCTCCGCGAGCAGGGCGCCGAGTCGGCAGCGGCGCTCCCTGATGTCGGCCTCCTGGCGGGCCAGGTCGGCGTCGAGTTCTTTCAGTATCTCGGTCAGTTCGCGTCCGGCATCGTCGGCGAGGGCGTCGCGCACTTCATCGAGGCTGAGGCCGAGTTCGGTGAGCCGGCGCACCCGGGCGAGCAGGACGGCGTCGCGGACGCTGTAGGCCCGGTAGCCGTTGGGGAGCCGCTCCGGCTCTGGAAGCAGGCCGACATGGTGGTAGTGCCGGATCGCCCGGGTAGTGAGCCCCACGAGCGCGGCGATCTCTCCGATTCGCATGCCGTCAGTAGACGCCCTGCCGTTGCGTCAAGGTCAAGCGCTGAAGAGTTCGTCGAATGCGGGCAGTTCAAGCGTGGCTGCACACCGGAATCTGTTCCGTCCGGTCGCTGGCGGAGCCTGCTGCTCGGCGTGCCCTGCCCTGCCGCTGTTCCTCGGTTGAGGGAGGTCTACCGCCGGGCGGAAGCGACTGGCCAGGTCTTCTCCTCCAAGACCCTGATGCGGGCTTCCTTCAGCGCCCATGCATAGTGCCGCCACCCCTTGCCCATGACCCACAGGCCGACGGTTGCAAGCACTGCACCTCCGCCTACCGCCCCCACCCGGGCGGTAGTGCTCACGTCTCCCGTGAAGGTAGCGAGCATCATGACTGTGCCGAACATGAGCGGAGCGATGGAAGCGAGCATCCAGGTCATCGCTCCCGCGGACATGAAGACCAGATAGCGGCGCCCGTTCACGGGAACGGTCTCCTGCCAGGGCTGTCCGGCGCGCATCAGGTCCCAGGTGGAGGCTGCTGGCGGACCCGGGAGAATCTGTGAGGGAAGTGATCGAGCCGTCGGCTGCCGGTCGAGTGCCGTCCACTCCTCAAGCAGCCGCTGGGCAACTCGGCCTCGACGCGTCACACGCACGAACACCAGGACAGCTGCGGCCTCGGCGAGCAATAGGGCGACCATCAGAGCGACGGCCACCCCCAGTTCCATCCCCTCGGGTTCATTGAGGCTCAGATACCAGCCGATCACGGCCAACGCCATGAGCCAGCCGCCGGCGATCCCTGCTGTGGCCAGGCCGGTCCACAGCAGGTCGCGCAGCGCGAAACTGTGCCGTTCGAGAACCTTGATCGCCGCGGCTCGGTCGGCCAGGAGCCTGGCACGGTCGAACCAGGTCAGGTTCTCCGGGGCCGGCGGAAGATCCGGCCTCCTTCCGGGCTTCATGACTACGCCCCTCCCTCGGCAACATCGACTTCGTCGAGCAATGTTGACCCACCGGCGATCACGGCCGTCGTGCCGGTCGGCCACTGACTGCTCACGTCGATGTCTGAGGCACCGTTGACGGCGGGTACGGCGGTGGTGCGGGGAGGCGGCGTCGGCGGCTTCCCACCCAGAACGCGCCCGTCGTGGTGGCGAGGAGGAGCGTAGCTTCGACTCCGGAGGAGACGTACGTGTTGAAGACGCTTGGCGCTGAGCGCTGAGGCCGGACCTCGCCTTCTGGGTCTTCGAGGACGGCGAGGCGGTCTCCCAGAGTGAGGTCCGCGCAGTCGTCCAGCGGCCGGGAAACCCTACTCCCGTCTCCCGCGCGCTGCAGGGTGCACAGAGCCTGTCGTTTGGTCCGCTCCGTGACCTTGACCACCGTCACCTCGGTCCAGCGACCCCGTGCGTCCAGTACGTCGGCGGTGTGGCCCCACCACCACCCCGTGGCGGTGAGCAGGCCGGCCGCCACTGCGTAGAGGAGCGTGAGGTACCAGGCTCTGCCGAAGTAGTTGACTTCGGTGAGCACGACCAGCAGGCCCAGCACCACCACCCCCAGCAGGACGTACGCCGGCCAGCTGTCCGCACGTACGACCAACAGCGCCAACCGCAACGCGAAGGGAAGCGCGCAGGCCAGCAGCCCCAGAACGAGGCCGGTCAACGCCATGGCGATAGGGGACGCCATGCGCTCGCGCTGTGTGAGCCTGCTGCTCAGAGTGTGCGCCGCCATGGGCGCTTCATCGCTGATCACAGTTCTGCTGTCACCCATGCAACGGCGGTGGTGACGACGGAGGTGGGGGCGGCGGCACGAGACCACGCAGGGGCGCGAACTGTTCCGCAGTCTGCAATTCTCGAAGCCTGCGTACACCACGGACGGCGGATCGGACCACGCAGGCAGTGAAGATGAGGTTCGTTCCTGCTGCCAGCCAGGTCCATAGAGCGACGTTGGGGGTGGTGTTGCTGGGCTGCACCTCGCCCTCGGGGTCCACGAAGAGGCGAATGGACTCGCCGACGTCGGCGCCGCGGCAGCCGCCGATCGGCCCTTCGCTCACGCTGCCGTCGGGGAAGCGCACCTTGCACGTCGATTCGCTTCTGGTCTGGGACCTCTCGACAACCACCAGGTCGACGGGGCGGCCACGCTCGGCCAGGGCCCGGTCCTGATCGATGAACATCCCGAACACGATAAGCGCGAAGGTGGCGAAGAGAAACGGAGCCATCAGCCAGAGCCGCTGGTCCGTATTCACCGCGATAAACCAGAGCAGACCGAGCGCGAGCAGGATGCCCGGCAAGACCAGCCACTGACTGATCACAGTGGAGATCATGGCTCCCGTCAGGACGGCGAATGCACCGCTCAGGGCATAGAGCCTGCGAGGAGGCATGCCCAGCTCCAGCCGTGACAGCCAGGCAGGTGGGCGCGTGGTGTCGAGGCCCCGTCGCCGCTTCACTTCCATGGGCGCAACCGCGGTGGGGCCGCCGGGGGCGGGGGCGGAGGCGGAGTGGATGGCGGCGACGACATCAGAAGTTCCATGGCCTGCTGCTCCCGCTGCCTGCGCACACCACGGGCCGCCGCGCTCACGACGCACATCTCCTGTGTCAGGAATAGAGCGAGGGTCGCAAACGCCATGACCGAAAGAATGAAGAATGTCGGAATCCATCTACTGTGTTGCGCATTTATCGCAATGAACCACAGGAGGGCTGCAGTCAGCAGTAGGCCCGGCAGGAAGAGCCAGCGGCTGATAATCGCGGATGTCATCAAGCCGACAACGAAGGCGAATGCCGCCATGGTGGCATAGAACTTCTTTGGGGCGGTCCTTCGCTCGATCTGGGCCAGCCAGCCCGGGGTCTTGAAGGCCACGGCGTGCTCGTCGATGAACGCCACGAGCGCGTGTGTGGCCGGTTGAGCTCGGTCGCGAAGAAAGGCGCCGCGGCCTTGAAGTCGTCGTTGGCCCGCTTCGGCTCGGCCGCCGACTCCCCGCTCGTCATGCCCGGACGGGTACCGGCGCCGATCTGGTTCTGCCGCACCCACTTGCGCAGCGTCCCGGTTGTGCCGGCGCCCAGCCTCTGGGCGACTGCCGGGTGCTGGGAAGGACGTGCCATAACTCGATCCTCTCAAACGATCGAGTCCTATCGAACACGGCACGGTTCACTGACACCCGCCGCGGGGCGTGGTGACTGCGGCGTCTTTGTCACCTTGCCGGTCTCGCGCCTACGCCGGCCCTGATGCCCCCTGCGCCCAGACGGCTCGCAATTGGCAGATCCGGGCCACCAAACCCCCACATATCACCGCCCCAAGCCGCCCAAATCTGCCAATTATCGCGCCGCATTGACGCCCAGCCGATTCAGGAACGACGATGCCCAGCCTCCCCCCCCGCCCACTCCGCGAGAAGTCCCCGCCGCCCCACCCGCGCCGCCAAGCTGTCCCCGCCCCGTAGGAGGGAGCCGTAGCCCGTGGCGGCCCACACGCTCTGGTCCGCCGGGAGTTCGAAGTAGGGGATCGGGGTGCCGGACGGGGAGGTGGTGGTCAGGACTTCTGGGGCGCGGTGGGTGCGGAGGGCGTGGGTGCAGGGGGTGCAGGAGGCGATGGGGGTTTTGTCGCGGCGGCCGAGGGGGCGCCAGGTGGTGCGGTGGGTTGCGCGGCCGTGCAGGGGGTTGAAGAAGCAGAGGGGGAGGGGGGACGGGGTGGTGGCGGTTAGGGCGTCTCGGCCTTCCGTTACCAGGGCGAGGACTCCGGCCAGGTCCGGGAGGGTTCCGGCCGTGTCCAGGACCGCGGACGCTGCCGCGTAGGCGTCCAGGGCCCGTTGGAGGCCGGGGGTGGTTGCGGTGTCTGCCGACCGGGCCGCCTCGCCCAGGGCCAGCACCTCCGCTTCCGCCCGGCGGCGCAGGGCCGCCTCGTCCGCGGCGCGGGCCGCGGCGAAGACCGCTTGGGGGTGGGCGAAGGGGGAGCGGGGCGGCGGGGCCTTGCGGCGGCGACGGCGTACGACGAGGACAAGCAGGGTGCCCAGCGCCGATGCCGCTATGGCCCATCCCCATCCCCATCCCCGTTGCTGCCAAGGGGTTCCCGCCTTGTCCCCCGGCGCGTCGCTGTCCGTGGCCGGCTCCCGCAGGTCGCTGGTCGCCTCCTCGTACGCCGCCGTGCCGTCGCCCTCGGCCACCAGTTCAACGGCCTTCGCGGTGCGGGCGGCCAGGCCCGCGTGGCGGAGTTCGTCCATGAAGCCGACCGCTGCCACCGCGTCGCGGGTCTGGTGGGTGTCGGCGGGCCATTCGTAGCCGTTGAGGGAGGCGGTGTAGCTGCCGTCGGTGGTGATGAGGATCAGTTCGCGTTGGGGGAGGCGGTCGCGGAGGACCGCGGCGAGGGTGTCCGCCTCGCCGTCGAAGGCGTCGCCCTTCGTCAGCGGCGTCAGCACCACCTTGATGGGGAGGTCGGTCTTCTCGATCTGCCGTACCAGGCGCCGCCGTTCGGCCGGGGGGACGGCGGAGGCGTAGGCGTCGTCGACGTAGACCGGTGTCGTGGCCAGGGCCTGCGCGATGTGCTCGCCGGGGCTGGGGGTGGCGGCTGCCGCCGTCGACACGGGGAGCAGCAGGGCCGTCACCACGGCGGCGAGCAGGTGGCGGCTACGGGACATACGTCCTCTCCTTCACCTTCTCGATCAGCCGGCGGATGCCTTCGGGGACGGCGGTCAGTAGTTCGTCCGCCTCCTCGTACGGCACGCGTGCGCCGGAGGCGGAGGCGGAGGCGGAGGCGGGCAGGGTCAGTACCAGCGTGTGGACGGTGCGCGGTGCCGTGGTCGCCGTGTCGCGGCAGCGGGCGCAGATGTGGAGCTGGCGCCTGTGCCCGTCCCCGGCGGTCAGGCGCACGTGGTGGCGGCCGACCGCGGGGCCGTGCAGCGGGTTGACCGCGCAGCAGCGGTTGTACGCCTTGCCCGCGGCGGCGGCACGGCCCGCGCGGGCGAGGAGGGTGACCGCGAGCAGGGCGTACGGGGCGGCGTCGTCGATGCCGTCGGCGTCGCCGTCGAGGAGCAGCATCGCCGCGTCCAGGCAGTCGCCGGGGCGTCTGTCGCCGGGCTTCTCGGGGTCGAAGTCGGCCAGTAGCGCGCGGAGTTCGGTACGGGCCGCGGTACGCAGGTACGGCGTGGACGGCTCCGTCGGGGAGATCTCCGGCAGCGTCTCCGTGGCGGGGGGCTCCGGGCGGCGGCGCCGCAGCACCCTGCGGGTGATCTCCAGCGCGCCCGCCACCACCCCGAGCAGCAGGCCTGCCGCCAGGGTGCCCATGAACAGCCCCGGCCAGAAGTCGTCCGCGGCGAACAGCGGTGTCAGGTCGTCCTCGGTGACGGGGTTGTCCACCGGGTACGGGGCACCGGGCGTCGTCGGTTCGTCCGTGCGGTCGGTGTCGTCGACGATCGTCATCAGGGCGTCGAGTCGTTCGCCCAGGAGGTGGTCCTGTGCTGCGCGGGACATCTCGTCGCCGTACTCGATCGACTCGGGGAGGTCGTAGAGGAGGCTGTAAGTGTCGAGGTGCAGGCCGTAGTTGAAGGCGTCGATGTAGCCGTCCAGGGGGTCCGCGACGATGTACAGCCCGTCCTTGCCCACCTTGTCGTGGAGCGCGTACGCGAAGTTCTCCTCGTCGCCCTTCGACTCGTCCGACCACAACTGCGGTACGACGGCCACGAACACCGGGCCGCCGCCCTCGGACGCCTCGAACGCGCGGATACGGCTGTGCAGTTGCTTGAGTTGAGCCGCGTCCAGGGTCTGAGGGCTCTCCGGGTCCGTATATACCGGGTCCTTGGACAGGCCCTCCGCGACCCGGTCGAGACGGGCGTTGAGGTCGATCGCCCGGGGTGGCGGGGACGCGCTCGACGTCGTCTGGTCGAAGGCGGCGCTCGCGGTCAGGGCCACCAGGGCGGCGGCGGCCGCTGCGATCGCCGGGAGCCGCCAACGCGGGCTCGGCTTCGCAGGTTTGCGCGGTGCGCCCGGCAGGCGGCGCCGCCATCGTCGTACATATGGGGCTGTCAGCAGGATCGACAGCGGTACGCCGGTGAGGAGCATGCCTGTGAGGAGCGACTGGTTCTGGCGGTCGCTCGGGCCGATGTACAGGTCGGGTGGTTCGTCGTCGGCGTACCTCTCGCGCGCCGCGGCCGCCCTCGCGGCGGCTGCTTCCGGGCCCTCGGCCACGGCTTCGACGAAGCGCTCGAAGCTGCGCAACGGGCCTGCGTCGTAGGGGAGTTCGTAGCGGGAGACGGTGACCGCGTCGTCGGCCGGTGCGGTTACGCCGTAGGCCGTGGCGGCCTCGACCGTCGACTCGTCGATCAGTACGTACAGGCCGTCCCGGCCGAGCCGGTCGTGCACCGCGCCGAGCAGGCCCTCGCCGGCCGCGGCCTGGCTGGGCAGGACGAGGACGTACGTCGGTACGCCCGTGCCCGTGCCCCTGGCCAGGCGGGCGAAGTCGCGCGCCGTGGACTTCGGGACCTCGCGCGGGAGTTGGTCGGTGACGTAGACCGGGCTGACGCGCAGTTGGTCGGCGAGGTAGGCGGCCTGGGTGGTCGCATGGGCCGGGGTGAGCGCGGCGGCGACGGCTGTGAAGAGGGCGGTCAGGGCGCAGAGGGCGAGGAGTATGCGTGCGGCGGCAGGAGGGTGCAGTGCCTTGTCCGCGCCTTGCCTGCCGTATGCGTCCCGTGTCGTCATTCCCTGCACCCCGTCGACTGCCGTCACCCGCGGAACTGTACTGACGGGGGGAGAAGATCAGGCCTCGGGCTCCGTGAACAGGTCGTCGGCGGTGGTCGCCGTCACGGCCCGGGTGAGCCAGGTGCGCAGCTCGTCCAGGTCGGTGCAGGAGGCGATCCGCTCGCGCGCGGCGTCCGGCACCTCGATGCCGCGCGTGTCGAGGATCAGGAGGACGTCCTCGGCGCGGCCCTCGGCGCGGCCCTCCGCGCGCAGGCGCTGGGACGTCTCGGAGCGGAAGAAGGAGAGGTCCACGGACATCAGTTGCCTCCAGGTCTCGGCGGCCAGGGCTGCACCAGGGCAGGGGTCGTCGGATTCTTGGCGTGCGGGGTGACGCTGGGTGGGGCATCGCAAGGTGGGCTGGCATATGCCGTTGGTTCACTCGTTGGCGTGAAGGGGGATCGGCTCGGCTTGGTGTTCTGGGTCACTCTGCCTCTGTGGGCGAATCGTGCAGGGGGCGTGGTCGGCGTGTGAGGGCGTCGGACGGCGAGCGGGGCGCCGTAGTGGGAGGGGTTCGCGCGCGCACAGAAGGGGGTGTGTTCAGCCGGGTGACCAGCGCTTCTCGTTGCGGACGGGTAACAGTCCCGTCCCTGATTCGCATGGGGCCGGACGTGCCTTGAGGGGCTTATGGGCGGCTGATACGGTGCCATGGCTTGACACTCGCCCCGGCGCTGGCTACCCGCCGAAGACGCGAAGGGGAGGCCGCGAAGGCGGGCGAAGTGTCCGGAATTGCAGAGCATGCAGAGTATTTGGCAGATAACTTCTTGGGTGTACGGGGAGCGGTTGCGTGAAGATCCAAGAGCGTACGGGGGCGGGCTCGGGACGTGCGGCCGCTCCGGCTCAGCCGTCGGTCGGCGACCGGCTTCCCACCCCTCCTCGCGAGCGCAAACCCGCCCTGGCCGCGCTGGCCGTGCTGCTCATCCTGGTCGGCGCGCTGGGCGCGACGATGCTCGTGCTTCAGGCCGGGGACCGTGTTGAGGTCGTCCAGGTGACAAAGGACATCCAGGCCGGTGAGCCGGTCGGCAACAACGTCGCGTCCGTGCTGGTGGCCGAGGACGACAGCATCAACTACGTCAAGTGGAGCCAGCTGGCCACGCTCAAGACCCTCAAGGCCAAGTCCACGATCTACGCGGGCACCGTCGTCATCGGTGACATGTTCGCCGACAAGGTGGGTGTCACCGAGGGCAAGGCCACCGTGGGCCTCTCCCTCAAGGCCGGCCAGTACCCGACCGGGCTCAAGGCGGGCGACACCGTCGCCGCCTACCGCGTCGGGGCCAACGGCTCCAAGACCGACAGCGACGGCTCCTCCTCCGGTGGCGGCGCCATCGTCGACCAGGCCACCGTCGCCTACGTACCGGACGGCAACGGCGGCGAACTCGTCGGCAGTAGCAACCTGGCTGTCACCCTGACCGTCGACGCCGACGCGGCCGCCGCCCTCGCCCAGGCCGCGGCCGTCGGTGAAGTGGCCCTCGTGGCCGTCCCCCGCAGCAACTAGAAGGCGAACCCAAACCCATGGCGCTCATCGCTCTCGCCGCCGACAAGGGTTCCCCCGGCGTCACCACCGCGGCCGTCGCGCTCTCGGCGGTCTGGCCGCGCCGCGTCCTGCTCGCCGAGACGGACCCGGCGGGCGGCGACCTCGTCTACCGCAGTGCCGCGGCGCACGGCGGGCCGCTGAACCCGAACACCGGCATGCTGTCCATAGCCGCCACCGCCCGGCGCGGCCTCGTCCCGGATCAACTGTGGGACCACGTCCAGCCGTTGAGCGGTGGGCTCGAAGTGCTCGTCGGGCTCGGTGTCGCCGAGCAGGCGGCCGGGCTCGCGGGGCTGTGGCCCACGCTCGGGCACGCCTTCTCCGCGCTCGCCGACTCGCCCCACGCGCCCGCCGACGTCATCGCCGACTGCGGCCGCATCAGCGGGGACACCCCGGCGGTGGAGCTGTTCCCGCACGCCGCGCTGGTGCTGCTGGTCAGCCGTACCGAGCCGGAGGCCATCGCCCGCGTACGGGACCGGGCCGCCGCCCTGGCCACCAAGCTGCACGGCGGCCCGCGCGGCGCCGCGAGCCTCGCCACCCCGCTGATCGGTGTCGTCCTCGTCGCCGACCCGAACAACGCCGGCAAGATCGCGGGCCAGGTCAACGACATGCTCGTGCACGCGCAGACCGGCGCCCGGGTCGTGGGCACCATCGCCGACGACCCGGCCGGCGCCGACCAGCTCGCGGGCCGCAAGCGCGGACGCCTCGACAAGTCGCTGCTGATCCGCTCGGCCCGCAAGGTCGCGGCCGACGTCTACCAGCAGTACGGCGCGGCCTGGGCCCACCAGGCCCAGATGAACGGCCAGCCCGGATGAGCACGGTCGATCACCAGCTGGTCAAGCGGTTCCGGCAGGACGCCGGCGACCGCATCGCCGAGCAGCGCCGCCTGGACCAGGTCAGCGGTGTCACTCCGATGTCCAGCGAGGACGAGCGGCAGTACGCCCGTGCCGTCATCGCGCAGATACTGGAGGAGTACGCCCGCACCGAGATCAACGCCGGGCGTACTCCGCTGGACGCCGAGACCGAGGAGCAGTACGCGGCCGCCGTGCACGCCGCGCTGTTCGGCGTCGGGCGCCTTCAGCCGCTCCTCGACGACCCCGAGGTCGAGAACATCGACATCAACGGGTGCGACCAGGTCTTCGTCGGGTACTCCGACGGGCGGGAGGTCAAGGGTGATCCCGTCGCCGAGACCGACGAAGAGCTGATCGAGCTCATTCAGGTCCTCGGCGCGTATTCCGGTCTGTCCTCCCGGCCCTTCGACTCCGCCAACCCGCAGCTCGACCTGCGGCTGCCGGACGGTTCGCGGCTGTCGGCCGTCATGGACGTCGCCCGGCGGCCCGCCCTGTCCATCCGTCGCGCGCGCATGGGCAAGGTCTTCATCTCCGACCTCGTGGGCAACGGCACGCTGACCCCGGAGGTCGGCCACTTCCTCGCCTGCGCGGTCCGCGCCCGCAAGAACATCATGATCGCGGGCGCCACCAACGCCGGTAAGACGACGCTGCTCAGGGCGCTCGCCAACGAGATCCCCGGGCACGAGCGGCTCATCACCGTCGAGCGTGCCCTGGAGCTCGGGCTCGACCAGTTCCCCGAACTCCACCCCAACGTCGTGGCGTTCGAGGAGCGGCTGCCCAACTCCGAGGGCCAGGGCATGATCTCCATGGCGGAGCTGGTGCGCCGGTCGCTGCGTATGAACCCCTCCCGCGTCATCGTCGGTGAGGTGCTCGGCGACGAGATCGTGACCATGCTCAACGCGATGTCGCAGGGCAACGACGGCTCGCTGTCCACGATCCACGCCAACAGCTCCAGCGAGGTCTTCAACCGTATTTCCACCTACGCGCTGCAGGCGAGCGAGCGACTGCCCATCGAGGCCAGCCAGATGCTGATCGCGGGCGCGGTGAACTTCGTCGTCTTCATCCAGCGGCGCAACAACTACCAGAGCGGCGGCCGCCTCCAGCGCATGGTCACCTCCATCCGCGAGGTCAACGGCGTCGACGGCCGGGTGCTGTCCAGCGAGGTGTTCGCCGAGGCACCCGACGGCCGCGTCGTGCCGCACGCCCCGCTCGCCTGCCTGGAGGACCTGATGGCGCACGGATACCGGCCCGCCGGAACGTGGGGGTGAGCACATGAGTGAACTCGGCTCCCTGGGTGGTCTCTTCTCCACCACCGTCCTGTACGCGCTCGCCTGCGGTGTCGCCGTCGGCGGCGGACTCGCGCTGCTCCTGATCGCCGTACGCGGACTGCCCGCCAAGCCCGAGCACGAGAAGCAGAAGTCCAGCGAGCGGATGAACGAGCTGGTCCGGTTCGCCGGTCAGCGCGGATCGCTCGCCGCGGGCGTGGGACTGGTCGTCCTGCTGCTCACCCGCTGGGTGGTGCTCGGCATCGCGGCCGGGATCCTCGTGTTCTTCTGGGACCGGTTGTTCGGCGGTGCCGCCGAGGAACGGGCCGCCATGAAGCGCGTCGAGGCCCTCGCCTCCTGGACGGAGTCGCTGCGCGACACCATCGCCGGCGCGGTCGGCCTGGAGCAGGCCATCCCGGCGTCCGCGCGCGCCGCGGCCCCGGTGCTGCGGCCGCACCTGGACGCGCTCGTCGACCGGCTGCGCGCCCGTACCCCGCTGCCCGAAGCGCTCCAGCAGCTCGCCGACGAGATCGACGACGCCTCCGCCGACATCATCGTCGCCGCCCTCATCCTCAACGCCCGCCTGCGCGGCCCCGGTCTGCGGCAGGTGCTCGGCGCGCTCGCCAAGTCGGCGCGCGAAGAGGTCGACATGCGGCAGCGCGTGATGGCCCAACGGGCGTCCACCCGGCGCTCGGTGCAGATCGTCGTCGCGGTGTCCGTCGCCTTCGTCCTCGGACTGTCCATCTTCAACCGCGAGTTCGTCGAACCCTACGGCGACCCGGTCGGCCAGCTCGTCCTCGCCTGCGTGTGCGGCCTGTTCGCGCTCGGCTTCCTGTGGCTGCGCAAGCTGTCCACCATCGAGACGCCCGAACGCTTCCTGGTCCGCGACGAGGCCTCCGTCCAGTTCGTGCGTCCTCGTACGTCGTCGGCGGCAGCGGGCGGACAGCAAGGGCAGCAGGCGCATCCGCAGCAGTCGCCGTTCCAGCCGGAGGAGGGGACACGACGATGAGCGAAGTGACCATGCCGATCGTCGTCGGGGCGGTCTTCGGACTCGGCATCTACGCCCTGGTCCGCGCCCTGATGCCGACCAAGCGCAGCGCCGTCGCGCAGGTCGCGCGGATCGACGCGATGCGGGCCCGCGGTGCGGCCTACGAGTCGGCGCGCACCACGCAGAACTCGGACGGCCGGTTCTCCTCCACGCGCGCCGAAGTCGGCCGCCGTGTCGCCGAGTTCTACCTTCAGCAGGGGTGGGAGCAGCGCTCGCTGCGCGCCGACCTCGCCGTGCTGGAGCGCAGCTGGGAGAACTTCCTGGCGACGAAGGTGCTGCTGGGCGTCGCCGGTCTGTTCTTCGGGCCGTTCCTCTTCGCCGTCGTCTGGACCCTCGGCTTCGGCAGCAGCCCGATCATCCCGGTCTGGCTGGCGCTGCTGTTCGCGGTCCTCTTCTTCTTCCTCCCCGATGTGGAGGTACGGCGGGACGCGGCCGAGAAGCGGCGCGACCTGCGGCGCGTGATCGGCGCCTACCTGGACCTGGTGTCGATGAGCCTGGCCGGCGGACGCGGTCTGCCCGAGGCGCTGATGGCGGCGGCGGAGGTCTCCGACGGCTGGGCCAACCAGCGCATCCGCAGCGCCCTCGCCGACGCCCGCATCACCGGCATCAGCCAGTGGCAGGCGCTGGGGTCGCTCGGCGAGGAGCTGGGCGTGGAGGAGTTGAAGGACCTGTCGGCCTCCCTCGCCCTGGTCGCCGACGACGGCGCCAAGGTCCGCGAGTCGCTCGCCTCCCGCGCCGAGACCATGCGGCACCGCGAACTCGCCGAGATCGAGGGCAGCGCGGGCGAGAAGTCCCAGTCGATGCTCGTCGCGCAGCTGCTGCTGTGCGCCGGCTTCCTGGTGTTCCTGATCTATCCGGCGGCCATGCGCGTGTTCCAGGTCTGATGACCATCCCATTTCTTCGAGAGGACAACTGGCCATGAACCAGCGGAACTTCAACACCGGTATCCCGGCAGTGGACTTCCTGGTCACCTTCCTTCAGGCGCGCGTGCAGCGCGCCCGCTCCGGCGAGCTGGACCGCGGTGCCTCCGCCGTCGAGTGGGTCATCATCTCCGCGGTCGTCGTGGCGATCGTGGGCGTGGTGGCCGCGATCATCAACGCGGCGCTGGAGAAGGGCGCGGACAACGTCAAGAACTGCATTGAGGGCGCCAGCGCGTCCGGCACCTGCTGAGCACGGTCACGGGGGTGCAGCGACGTATGGAGGCATGGGTACGCCGTCGGCGGGAGGCGGTCTCGGCGCGCGGTGACTCCGGCATGACCGCGATCGAGTTCGTGCTGCTCACCCCCGTCCTCTTCTTCATGATCTTCGCCACCGTGCAGTTCGCGCTGTACTTCTTCGCCGACCACGTGGCCCAGGCGGCCGCCCAGGCCGGCGCCCGCAAGGCCCGCGCCACGGCGGACGCCCAGCCGGGCGGGTGGCGGGGCGAGGCCCGTACGGTCGTCAACAGTTACATCGACCAACTGGGCCCGGCGCTGGTGCTCTCGCCGAACGTGACGATGCTCCAGCCGGAGCAGAACACGGTCGGCGTGGAGATCACGGCCAAGGTGCCGTCGGTCTTCCCGGGCCTGAACCTCACGGTGCACGCGCAGTCGGCGGGGCCGGTGGAGCGGTTTGTGCCGGAGGGGGAGAACTAGATGCGTTCGCTTCGCGGCGACGGTCGCGGCTTGTCCGCCGTGGACGGTGACCGTGGTCTGTCCGCCACGGCCGATGATCGCGGCTTGTCCGCCATGACCGACGATCGGGGCCTGTCCACCGTGGAAGTGGTCATCCTCGCCCCGGTGATGATGCTGTTCATCCTGGTGCTGGTGGCCTTCGGCCAACTCGTCGACGGACGCGGCGCGTTGGACGGCGCCGCACGTGACGCGGCGCGCGCGGGCTCCATCCAGAAGGACCACGCCACGGCGATGGCCGAGGCCCGCAAGGCGGCCGCCGCGAACCTGGTGGGCGTGTGCGCGGGCCCGGTGACGGTGACCCAGACCAGCACCGGCTTCGACCCGGAGGTCGACCCCCTGTTCTCCGTGCAGGTCAGCTGCCGGGTACGCGGCCTGGCGACGCTCGGCCTGGACATCGACCCCACGATGGACGCCTCCTTCAGCTCACCCCTGGACCCCTTCCGGAGGTCGGCGTGAGACTGTGGCTCGCGGGCCTGCGCGCCCGTATGGACGACCGCGGCTCGGGCGCCGGCGCCGTGATCATCTTCGCGCTGGTCTTCCTCTCCCTCGCGGCCTTCGTCATCGACGGCGGCCTGTCCATCTCCCAGCGCGAACGGGCCGCCGACATCGCCGAACAGGCCGCCCGCTACGCCGCCCAGGACATCGACCGCGAGGCCCTCTACGACAACGAGGGCGGCCCCGCCCCGATCAACTACGAGAACTGCGACGCCCGCGTGAAGGCCTTCGCCGCCGAGATGGACATGTCCGGCGCGGACATCGCCGCCACCCACTGCGTCGTCGCCGCCGTCGACCAGGTGCAGGTCGAGGTGCAACTGACGTACTCCCCGGTCTTCACCGGCATGTTCTACGGCGGTGACGTCATCGTCCGCGGCCAGGCGGTGGCGGAGAACGAGGTGGGCTGAGGCCATGCGCACGGAGGGGACCCATGGGTGACCAAGAGGCGGACATAACCCGTATCAAGGAGTGTGCCAGGGCGCTGAAGCGGATCAAGGACACCTTCGCGGAGCGCGCCAACCCGGCCGAGGGCTACGGCGTCGAGGACATCGGCTCGCAGAAGATCCTGGACGCCTTCGACGAGTTCGGCAGCAACTGGAAGATCCATCGCAAGAAACTCACGGAGGAGCTGGAGAAGCTCCACACGATCACGAAGACCGCGGCGGACTCGTACGAGACCCTCGACCACGAACTGGCCGAGGCGCTGCGCCGCGCGGACAAGGAAGCCGGAGGCAAGAAGTGACATCCCGTCCCGCCGGCCACCGCTGGGCCGTTGTCGACGAGTCCTCCGACCCGGTCCCGGGTGACCCGGAGCAGGTGGCCCGGCTCGGACGCCAGTTGCGCAAGACCGCCGAGGCCATCGAGAAGGAGGCCCGCGAGATCAAGGAGCTGGCCTCCGTCGAGAACTGGAAGAGCAAGACCGCCACGGAGTTCCGCGAGGCCGCCGAAGGCGCGGGCGACAAGCTGCGCAGGGCGTTCAAGCGGTACGACGAGGCGGCCAACGCCCTGGGCACGCAGGTGCGGGAGGGGGTGTGCAGCAACGAGTACGCCTCGGAGCTGCACCGCGCCCAGCAGATGGCCGACCAGGCGCTGCGCGACGCCGAGCAGGCCGAGGAGAACCGCGGCGCTGCCCAGCGCTCGCTCGACGGGCAGCCCGACGACACTCCGAAGGACGACCCGGACAGCAAGAAGTACAAGCGGCAGAAGGAGCAGGCGGCCTCCGCCCTGTCGGCGGCGAAGGAGGCGGTGCAGGCCGCCAAGGGCATCCGGGACCGCGCCGCGAAGCTGGCCGCGGACGCCATCCACGACGTCATCGAGGGCGACGGGCTCAAGGACGGCTGGAAGGACAAGTTCGACAACTGGGTCCACGAGAACTCCGGTTGGCTCAAGGAGATCTCCAAATGGGCGGGGCGTATCGCCCTGTGGGCCGGTGTCGCGGCCCTCGCCCTCGGCTGGATTCCCGTCATCGGGCAGGTCATCGCGGTGGTCGCCAACGCGATCGCGCTGGCGGCCGGCATCGTCGCGCTCGCCGTCGACCTGGTCCTCGCGATCGGCGGCGAGGGCAGCTGGAAGTCGGTGTTCCTGGACGCCGTCGGTGTCGCCACCTTCGGCCTCGGGCGGGCGGCCATGGCGGGCGCCAAGGGAGCCGCCGCCGGTGCCAAGGCGCTGGCCCGCAGCAACCTGTACAAGCAGGCGGTGGCGGCGGGGGCCAAGGCCAACAAGGCGTGGAAGATCGCCAACCGTGCCGTTCCGGGCGCGGCCCGCGGCAAGGGCGCGGCGCAGGCGGTGGCGGGCATGCCCAAGGGGAAGGTCTTCACCTGGAGCAACCTCAAGGAGGGCTTCAGCCCGGTCTCCATGTACCGGGATACCGTCGACGGCGTGAAAACGATCGGCAACGCCTTCTCCAAGCAGGGATGGCGGGACGGCCTCAAGAGCATGGCGCCCCCGAGCTCCGGGTCCGCCCTCGACCCCGACCTGGCCCGCGCGGCCGCCGAGCTCAACGCCCTCCCGGCGGCGGCGAGGACGGCCCCCGAGGTCAGCACCGCCATCAACAGCTTCACCGGCCAGAGCCAGGTCTGGACGGGCCTGACGGCCACGGGTGTCGTGGCGGGCGCGGAAGGCGCGTACAGTGCCGTGACCTCGACGTACGACCAGGTCACCCGGTGATCCCCGAGCCCGCGCTCAGGCCGCGCGGCGCCCGCGGTCCCGGAGTCGAGCTGTGCCACACCGCCCGGCTCTTCGTCGACGGCGGTGATCTCGTCCTGCGTACCCGCGGCCGGACGGTCCGCCATCCGGTGGGCGCGGCGGGGATCGCGCGTGCCGTCTTCGTCGACGCCGCCGGCGAGGACGCGGAGCGCATGGGACCGACGATTCCCGGCTCCTGGGGGCAGATCCAGTTCCAGGACCGGGACGGGGCGCTGATCGGGTCGTTCGACGTCGAGGACTGGCTGCCTGAGTCGCCTGTTCTGCCCAAGAGGGCGGTGCGGGGCGAGGAACTGCTGCGCGTCACCGGCATCACGGATCTGCTGAAAGCGGCGGGGATTCCGCTGCATCGCGTGCAGGACAGGGATGATCCGCTGGTCGCGGCGGGGAGCCGTACGGCAGGGGGAGGCTCCTTCAGGCCGGGCGGGTCTCTTGGGTCGGGCAGGTCCCTCGGGCCGGGCGGGGACTTCCCCTCCTGGTACTGGTGGACGCGGCTTGTGGCCGGGGGTGTCTGGTTCGCCGCGATCTCGGTGGTCATCCTGTCCGGTTCCCGGTCCCCTTGGCTCATCCTCCTGGCCGCGATCGCGGCCTTCGTCGGGCCCGTGGCACGGCTGGTCCTGCGCGCCCGTACCCGGACGCGCCTGCGGCGCCACGACCCCGTGGTGCGCGCGCGGATCGAGGCCGCTCCCGCGCCCGGGTCGGGTGCGACCGTGCGGTTCTGCCGGGACACCGGGATCCGGGTGCAGGACCGCGATCTCGTCCTGTGCTTCGTGGGCGGGCAGGAGTGCTGGTTCCCGCTGGCCGGCCCGCATGCCCTCACCTCCCTGGTCCTGGTCCGCGATCGGGCCGGGGCGGCGACCGGTGTCGAGATCTGCGGTCCCGGCGGGCACGTACGCGCGGTGCTGCCCTGGCCCCTGTGGTTCGGCGGCCCGGGGGGCGCGGAGGGATGGTCCCGGCTGCGCGGCGCGACCGGGCTCACGGTGTCCGAGCGGCGCCTGAGCGGGCGTACGCCCTGGCCCAAGCAGCAGGTGCTGGGAGCCCAGCCGCTGCCGGAGTCGGGCCGGGCCGCCCGTCGTACGGCGCGCTTCCCGTCCACGATCGCCGGACTGTCGTCCACGGCGGTCATGGCCCTGGGCGCGTTCTTCTCGGTGTCCCTCGGGCTGAGCATCGAGGACGCCCACCCGGCCGCCGGGACGACCGCGATCACCCTGGGCGCCCTCGGCGGATTCCTTCAGGCGACCCCGTACGCGGTCCACCAGCTGCGCAGCCGCCTCCACCTCGACCGTCCGGCCCCGGAACAGAACGCCACGGAGCACGCCGTATGACCAGCGCCCAGGAAACCGACGTCCCCGGCGACTACCGCCTCCTGCTCCCCGAGGGCTGGTTCCGTGTCGACCTCGACCCCGACCGGCGTGACCGGTCGATCAACGCGCTCGTGGAGCGCCAGTTCCACGGCATCGACAACGCCCCCCATCTGAAGGACGAGTTCCGCGAGGACCTGCGGCGCCGCGCGGCCAAGGCCCACCGCAGCGGTGGCATCGAGCTCTACCTCAGCCTGCAGGAGGTGGGACCCTTCACCATCCCCGCCTCGCTGCTGGTCACGCTCGCCCCCCTGCAACGCCCCGAGCCCCTGCCGTTGGAGGCCCTGGTACGGGCGCTGGCGGAGGACGGCGCGGGGACGGTCGGCATCGAGAACCTGCCGGCCGGGCCCGCGGTCCGGGTACGGAAACTGGTCCCGCAGGGCAGCGGCCAAGAAGGCCCGGCGAGCGCCCCGCACAACTCGGTCACCGTGGAGTACCACCTCCCCGTCCCCGGCACGACGGCGTTCCTGCTGCTCACCTTCTCCACCCCGCTGGAGCCCATCGCGGACGCGATGGCGGAACTCTTCGACGCGATCGCCGGGTCACTCACATGGCAGGAGTGAGGGCTGAGGCGTGGAGGACCCCGGGGGCGCGCCGCCCGGTGCGGTGCGTACGAGCAGAACCTGTTCCAGCGACGGAGTGGCTGATGGAGTGGCTATGGACATGACGGACGACCTCTCTGACCTCGGCCTGGAGTGCTCCGAGGACTGGGTGCCGTTCCCGGTCCCGGGCAGCGTGGACCTGGACTACTGGGCCGGGTCCCAGGCGCAGGAGCTGGTGGAGCGGTATGAGCGGGACGGTCAGCGTGGGGATGCCCGACGCCTGACCCGTGACCTCAAGCGGGCCGCGGCCGACTGCCAGAAGCGGGACCCCTTGGGCGCCTTCGGCCTGTACCTCAGCGGCCACAACACCGCGGCGGCGGTCCTCGAACTCGACGCCATCCACCCGGACGACACCTTCCCCGAGGTCACGCTGGGGTGGCTGGCCGAGCACATGACGGCGAGGGACTTCGGCGAACCGGACGTCCGCGAGGTCCGCCTGCCCCTGGGCGAGGCGGTCCGCATCCGCCAGAACCTCCTGGAGGAGAAGAAGCGCCTCTTCGGCGAACGCCAGGTGATCCACACCCTGTTCTACGGCGTCCGGCCGCAGCACATGAGTACGGCGATCACGATGATGGTGTCGTGGACGGAGGCGGTGCTGGACGAGCCGCTGGAGCAGATGGCGGACGGCATCGCGAAGACGCTGACGGTGTGACGGCTGCGGGGGCCTGACCCGCGGCTCCGCTGCCGGGCCTCGGATGCCGACGGTCCGCTACGGCGTAACAGGATCCCGACGGTCCGCTACGGCGTCCCAGGATCCCGGGGGTCCGCTACGGCGTCCCAGGATCCCGCGGGACCCGGCCGTAGCTGAGTTCCGCCTCGCCCGCCTCCGCCCCGAGGAGGCCGAGGGCTTTGCGTCGCCGGTATCCGGTGACCGTGCCCTTCCACGCGCCGACCGTGATCGCGGCCGCGGAGAGGACGGCCAGTTCGCGCTCCGGGCTCAGGCCCGAGGGGCGGCTGAGCCGGGCCCCGGTCTCGCCCGTCGGGTCGGCGAAGACGAGGAGGTGGTCGCCGGGCCGGTGATCGCAGTTGCTCAGGGTCGTGGTCAGGGAGTCGCCTCCCAGCTCCCGCAGCGTGCAGTTCGGGGTGCCGCGCCCGGAGGGCTCGGTCCTGGACACGACGACGGTGTCCACCCAGTACCCGCGTTCGAGGAGGGTGGCGGTGTCGAGGGTCACGGCCACGCCGAAGGGCAGGTACATGCCGCCGAGCAGGACGAGGACGAGGGCGCCGCGCCTGCTGCCGTAGTGGGCGAGCTCGGGGAGCAGGACGACCAGCAGCATCAGGCCCGCCAGGGCCATGAGCGGCCAGAACAGCCTCTGCCCCTGCTCGCCGGGCAGCCACAGCACGCTCATCGGGGGCAGCCAGACCAGCACGCTGAGCGCCACCGCCGTCGACACGACGGCGGGCAGTGGGAGGGCGGGGACGCGGCGCGTGAGGCGGGCGCTGAGCCGGTGCGGGGCGCGCGGGGTCTTCCGGTTCGGGTGCAGCAGCCGCATGCGTTGCCGGTAGTCGGCGAGGTGCAGGGCGGGGCTGCCGCTACTTGCCACCGCCACCCTTGTCCCCCTTGTCTCCCTTCCCACCCCGCTTGTCCTCGGTCTTCATCGCGTCGTTGACCTGCTTGGTCAGTTCGTCGTCGAGCTTCTTGAACTCGCGGACCACGGCGTCGGACATGCTCGCTAGGGCGTCGAGCTGCTGGCCGATGTCCTCGCGGCCGTCCTCCCAGTTGGACTCGAAGTCGTCGAGGGCGTTGTTGACGGTGCCGTCGCCGATGTCGTCCTCGTAGGACTGGAACATCTTCTTGGTGTGGTTCATGCGCTCCTTGATGGAACGCAGTCGCCGCCCGAAGTCCTCCAGCTCGGTCAGCGGCAGCGAGAGGTCGCTCTTGCCCTTGCCCATGTGCTCGTCCCCCGACCGGTACTCGTAGGCTGATCGGCACGGTACATCGCACGCAGGGGGAAGGTCGACGTCATGGCCCGCTACATGGAGGCGCTCGCCGTCGAGCGCGGAGGGTTCCGGATCAAGGTGCCGGAGTCGTGGTGGGAGTTCGACGTCCGGCCGGAGTCCCGGGACGACTCGATCCGCCGGATGGTGAACGAGCGGGTCGCGGGCCACCCCGAACTGGCCAAGCACCGCGACGTCTACACGGACTTCCTCCGCAAGGCCGCCGCCGACGCCTGGAAGTCCGGCGCCCTGTACTGCGGCTGCATGGCCGAGAGCTTCGGCGGCGACACCCCGATCACCGGCTCGGTGACGGTGTCCCTGGTCGGTGGCCGCTCGGCCTCCGGCGAGCCCCTCTCGACGGACCCCGCGGTCATGGCGGGCCAACTCGCCGTCAAGGAGGCCAAGAAGGAGGGCGACTCCTGGCGCAAGGTGACGACGGTCGACATCCCGGGCGTGGGCCCGGCGGCCCGCACGTACGGCATCGAGGACATCGCCGTACCCGACGACGCCCTCAAGCGCACGATCCGCGCCGTGCTGATGCAGACCTTCATCCCGGTGCCGGGGCAGGAGGGAAAGGTCGCGCTGGTGGCGGGCAGCAGCCAGGTGCTGGACCTCGCCGACTCCTTCTTCGACATCTTCGACGCGATCACCTCGACGTTCCGCTTCGCGGAGTAGCCGGTCGGCCGCGACGAGGGGATGACCTTCGCGTCGAACGTCCGTGCCCTGTATGTTCACGCGTGCATACGGTTGTTGGTGATGCGCACGTGACGGGGGTTGCGGTATGGCGGGCTATCGGCCCACGGACTGGCATGTCCTGGACCTGGACAAGGACCCGGTACCGGGCGATCCGCAGCAGGTCCGCCAACTCGCCAAGAAACTCCACGACTTCGCCGACGACGTGTCGGGCGCTTTGCGTCTGGTCAAGGGCATGGCGGGGGAGTCGACGCTTGCGGAGTGGGCGGGCAAGTCGGCCGAGGTCTTCAAGGAGGACTTCGCCGACGTCCCGAAGAACCTGCGCAAGCTGAAGACGTCGTACGAGCTGTGCGGCGACGCGCTGGCCGATTACTGGCCGAAGCTGGAGCGGGCGCAGTCGTTGGCGGACCGGGCGCTGGCCAAGGGGCGGGAGGCGCGGTCGGACCTGACCGCGGCCAAGTCCCGTCTGTCCAAGGCCGATTCGTGGGTGACGCGGGCCTCGAAGGAGGCCGACAAGTACAAGGACGACCCCACGGGCAGCAAGTCCACCGAGAAGCCGGACGAGGCGAAGGTCCGGGCCGCGACGCGGGACGCGCAGCAGGCGGAGACCGCGCAGGCGAACGCGAAGGCGGACGTCTCCAGCGCCCAGAGCGCGCTGGACGCGGCGAAGAAGATGGCCGAGGACGCGCGCAAGATGCGCGAGGAGGCGGCCCGGACGGCGAAGTCGAAGATCGACGAAGCCTCGGACGCGGGCATCCAGAACCGGTCGTGGTGGGAGGAGATCGGGGACTGGTTCGTCGACAACTGGGACACGATCGTCGCCGTGTGCAAGGTGGTCGTGGCGGTGGTCGGCATCGTCGCGATGATCATCGGGGGGCCGATCCTGGCGGCGATCGTGCTGGTGGCGGCGCTCGTGGTGCTTGCCGACACGCTCTATAAATACTCACAGGGACGGGCGTCTTTGTGGGATGTGGCGTTCGCGGCGCTGGACTGCATACCCGGCATGAAGGGGCTGACCACCCTCGGCGGACTCGCCAAGGGGCTCAAGGCGCTGGGCAAGACGGGCCTCAAGGGCATGGCCCTCGGCGTCAAAGGGCTCGGCAGGAGCGCCCGCTCGCTCGGTCGGCAGATGAAGAACCTCATCACCCGCGGTGACCCGGTCGACATGGCCACGGGCGAACTGGTCATGTCGGCCACCGACGTCTCGCTGGACGGCATACTCCCGCTGGTTCTCGAACGCCACCACCGCACGGGTGTCCGCAGCGGCCGCCTGCTGGGCCGCAACTGGACCTGCACCCTCGACCAGCGGCTCCTCCCCTACGCCGGCGGAGTACGGCTGGTGGTGGAGGACGGCATGGTCCTGCACTATCCGGTCCCGGAACCGGACATCTCGCTGCTGCCGGTGGAGGGCCCGGAATGGCCGATGCGGTGGGACGGCAGTCCTGACGGCGAGATCACGGTCCACCGTGCGGACACCGGCCGGATCCTCCATTTCCGCCGCCTGCCCGGCCGCTCCGCGGCGGAGCTGCCGCTATCCGCGATCACCGACCGCCACGGCAACAGGATCACCGTCGAGCACCGGGCCGACGGCACCCCTTCCGCCGTACTCCACCACGGCGGCTACCGCCTCGGAGTGCACTGCGAGGACGGCCGCATGACGGCCCTGACTCTGGACAGCCACCCCGAGAGCCCTACTCTGATCCGCTACGGCTACGACGAGCACGGCCGTCTGGCGCGGATCCGCAACTCCTCGGGCCGCCCGCTGCTGTTCACCTACGACGACCGGCACCGCCTGACCCGCTGGGAGGACCGCAACGGCTACTGGTACACCTTCGACTACGACGACGCCGACCGCTGCGTCGGCGGCCGGGGCGCGGACGGCCGCCTCGCCTGCCGTTTCGTCTACGACGAGGAGGCACACCGGACCCTCGCCGTCGACTCGCTCGGCAACACGACCACGCTTCAATTCAACGATGCCTACCAACTGGTGGCCGAGACCGACCCGCTGGGCCACACCGTCCGCCAGGAATGGGATCATCGCGACCGGCTGCTCAGCCGCACCGACGCCCTCGGCCGCAGCCTGCGTCTGGAATGGGACGCTCGCGGCAACCTGACCGCAGCGACCCTGCCCGACGGAACCCACTCCACCGCCCGCCACAACGACGCGGGCCTCCTGGTGGAACTGGTCGACTACGACGGTTCCGTACGACGCCAGGACTGGGACGAGCGGGGCAACTGCGTCTCCGTGACCGCCCCGGACGGCGCCGTCACCGTATTCACCCATGACAGCACGGGCGCCCTGACCTCGTTGACCGATGCCTCCGGGGCCGTGCACCGCTGGGACAACAACGCCGCCGGACAGCCGACGACGGCGACCGATCCGCTCGCCGCCACGACTCGGTACACCTACGACCCCTTCGGCCGCGCCGTCACGGTGGTCGACCCGCTGGGCGCGACGACCGTCATGTCCTGGACCCCGGAGGGCCTCCTCGCCTCGCGCACCGCCCCGGACGGTGGCACGGAGACCTGGTCGTACGACCCCGAGGGTAACTGCGTCCGCCACACCGACCCCCTGGGCCGCGAGCACCGGCTTACCTACGGCGGCTTCGACCTCTTGGCCTCCCGGACGACGCCGGACGGAGCGCGCCACACCTACACGTACGACACCGAACTGCGCCCGCTGACCGTCACCGGCCCGCAGGGGCTGACCTGGGAGTACACCTACGACCCGGTCGGCAACCTCGTCTCGGAGACGGACTTCGACGGCCGGACCGTCGCGTACACCCACGATGCCGCGGGTCAACTGCTCAGCCGAACCAATCCGTTGGGCCAGACCGTGGCGTTCACCTACGACGCCGTGGGCAACCAGACGGTCAAGACCGTCGACGGCCGGACCACCACCTACGTCCACGACCACGCGGGACGCCTTCTGCGGGCCGAGGGCCCCGACGCCACGCTCACGTACACCTACGACCGGGCAGGCCGGGTCACCGCGGAGGTGATCGACACCCGGGCCCTGCTCACGGACTACGACTCCGTCGGCCGGCCCCTCCGCCGGGTCACCCCGTCCGGAGTCGTCACCACCTACGCGTACGACGCCTCGGGCAACCGCACCGCCCTCGCCGCCGCCGGGCGGACGCTCACCTCCGCCCACGACCCGCTCGGCCGTGAGACCACCCGCCGACTCGGCGCGGCCGGGCCTGCCCTGACCCACGCCTGGGACGGCGCGGGGCGCCTGACCGCCCAGACCCTCACCGGCCCCGGCGCCCGGGACATCCTCAAGCGCCAGGTCTACACCTACCGGCCCGACGGCAATCTGGCCCGCGTAGACGACCCGGCCACCGGCCGCCGCACGTTCGACCTGGACCCCATGGGCCGGGTCACGGCCGTCCACGCGCCCGGTCGCACCGAGTCGTACGCCCACGACCCGGCGGGCAACCAGACCCGCGCGACCTGGCCGGACGGCCACCCCGATCCGGAGGCGCGCGGGGAACGCACGTACGCGGGCCACCGGGTGACCCGGGCGGGAGCGGTCCGCTACACCTACGACGCCGCGGGCCGGTTGGTCGAGCGGCGCAGGACGCGGCTGTCGCGCAAGCCGGACGTCTGGCGCTACACCTGGGACGCCGAGGACCGCCTGACCTCGGTCGCCACACCCGACGGCACCCGCTGGCGCTATCTCTACGACCCGCTGGGCCGCCGCATCGCCAAGCAGCGGCTGGCCGCGGACAGCGAGACGGTCGTGGAGGAGACCCGCTTCTCGTGGGACGGCTCCGACCTGGTCGAGCAGACCACCGGACGCCCCGGGGAGCCGGAGGAGACCACGCTCACCTGGGAGCGGGACGGCGTGCACCCGGTCACCCAGACCGAGCGCACGACCTTGGCGGACGCCCCGCAGACGGTGATCGACGAGCGCTTCTTCGCCATCGTCACGGATCTCGTCGGCACCCCGACCGAGCTGGTCACGGAGTCGGGCGAGATCGCCTGGCGCGCCGACGCCACGCTGTGGGGGCTGACCGCAGGGGACCCCGGCGCGGATGCTCGGACGCCGTTGCGCTTCCCAGGGCAGTACGACGACCCCGAGACGGGCCTGCACTACAACCTGTTCCGCTACTACGACCCGCTGACCGCGGCCTACATCTCCCCGGACCCCCTCGGCCTGGCCGCGGGCCCCCACGACCGCCTGTACGTGCTCAATCCGCTGCACTGGATCGATTACCTCGGCCTGCTCACCTGTCGGCAGAACGCCCGGCGGCTGCGCAGGAACATGCGGCTGGAAGGGCGCCCGGTCGGGCCGGGCCAGGCCGCGGCGCACATCGTGCCGTCCGGCGGGACGACCGGGCACTGGGCGCCGGGGTCGCGCAGCCGTCAGCTGCTGGACCGCTACAACGTCGACATCAACGACGCGGCCAACGGTATCCCGCTCGGGCACCCGAGCCCGCACAACTTCACCCACCGTCAGCCGTTCCTCCAGCGGGTCAACCAGCACCTGGACGCGCTCGTCCAGGACCGGGTCGCCCGAGGGTTCGGTGATCGGGCGATCCGCACCGAACTCCGCAGGGAGTTGCGCGCCATCGGTCGGCAGGTCGAAGCTGAGCTCG